>JAZJZT010000025.1:0-114222 GCA_040389645.1 Pseudomonadota bacterium
CCACCTGTCAATTTATTTATCCCGGACGGTAGTGCGCCTGCGCGGGAATGACAGATTTGACTCTAACTTAACGGCATTAAATCCATGCGTCCCTGCCGGGCTTAATCCTTGACGTATTTCGCAATGATTTTCTGGTATTTCCCGCTGCGCTTGAGCTCAGCCAGGCCGGCATCGAAATCGTCGCGCACCTGTTTGTCGGCAAAGACCGGGTTATTGCTCTTGAGCGGCGTGTGATTGAAGATCTTGTGGTAAGTCACTTCCGGCGAGATATCGACCTGGCCTTTTTCGGCATCGCGCGTATATTTGAAAATATTGGCGTCGCAAATCAACACGTCGATGCCCCCCGAATACAGCATCAGCACCTGCCGCTTCGATGTCGCCACTTCCTGGTATTTAGGATTGTCCTGCACGGCGGCGGCATATTCCGGCCCCAGGAATTGCTTGGCCGTCATGAAGGCGGCGATCGACTTGCCCTTCAGGTCGGCCATCGTGTTGATCGCCAGCTTGTTCTTTTTCAGCGAAACCGCATAATCCTCATACACCACGGCCGGCTGGCTCGCATAGTAGACGCCGGCGTCCTCGGCCAGATCCGGACTGCCCCGCTGCGCCGCATCGAGCTTTTTTTCCTTGAGCATCTGCGGCATCGCCTTCTGCGCCACATACACCGGCTTGAGCACATGCCCCTTGAAGGCCAGCGCTTCGCGGAAGATTTCCAGTTCGAAGCCGCTATTACTTTCCTGGATCACATACGGTATGAGCGACAATCCAAAGCCCATCCGTACATCGGCCGCATGCGCCAGCGGCGCGGTCAGGATGGCCGATAGCAGGATGCCCAAGCGCGTAGTCTGGTTCATGACATATCCTCTCAGAAAAACAATCGGTTTTGACGCAACCAGTGTACGCGCAGTAATTCCCGTAGTCCTCGCGCACGTTAATCAGGCGCAGAAATAATCCGGTCAGCTGCCACACATTGGCGCCGCCATCGCGCCGGCCGCCGCGCATGCCAACCGGCCGGCACCGGCACCCGTCCGGCATCGGCCGCAACGGGCGTGGCGCAGCATTTCCCGTTTGACAGTCACGGGGGCGCCGAGGATACTGGTTTCATGCGAGGTGCGCCATGAAACGATTATTCATCCTGCTGACAGCCATCCTGCTGAGCGCCTGCGCCAGTGTCGCTCCGCCGCCGGCCGCTTACCTGTTCCAGGACCAGTTGTTCTCTCCCCCGGGCGCCGGGGTCGGCGATGCCGGGCCGATTTTCGCGCTGACGCCGGAAATGCAGCGCTACGCCGACGCCGTGGTGCACGGAGAAGATAAACGCGACCGCCAGGCCGCGCTGTTCGACGCGCTGTACAAAAAGGACAAATTACAGCTCGAATACGATTCCGCCATCACCCGGACCGCCGCGCAAACCTTCGCCGCGCGGCGCGGCAACTGCCTGTCGCTGGTGATCATGACGGCGGCGCTGGCGCGTGCGATGGACATGTCGGTGCAATACCAGAGCGTGTCGGTGGAAGAAACCTGGAGCCGCAGCGGTTCGCTGTATTTCGCCAGCGGCCACGTCAACCTGGTGCTGGGCAAGAACCGTTTCGACGACGGGCGCACCTACGACCGCAACAAGTACATGATCATCGACTTCCAGCCGCCGGAAGAAACCAAGAACATGGTGACCTTGCAGATCGAGGAAAAGACCGTGATCGCGATGTTCATGAACAACCGCGCGGCCGAAGCGCTGGCGCGGCATGAACTGGACGACGCCTACTGGTGGGCGAAACAGGCGATCGCGCACGATCCGGCCTTCGTCAACACCTATAACACGCTGGGCATCGTCTACCAGCACCACGGCAACCTGGTGCAAGCGGAAAGCGCGCTGCGCTACGCCTACGCGCGCCAGCCCGACAGCACGATCGCCATGTTCAACCTGGCGCAGGTGCTGGAAAGCCAGGGCCGCTCGAGCGAAGCGGCCGCGCTGAAGGCGCAACTGGCGCGGCTGGAGCCGAATCCGCCGTTTTACTATTTCAACCTGGGCCGGCAGGCAATGCAGGAAGGTGATTATCAAAAGGCGCGCAGCCTGTTCGCGCGCGAGCTGGAACGTTCGCCCTATTATCACGAATTCCACTTCTGGATGGCGGTCGCCGCGTTCAATCTCGGCGATCTGAAAACGGCCGACAAGCACATGAAACTGGCTCTGGAAAACAGCGCCACGCGCGGCGACCACGATTTATATGCGGCCAAGCTGGACCGCCTGAAATCCTACGAACGCAAGCGCGCCACCAACTGAAACCGCTAATCGTTGTCTTTCCGTGAAGACAGTTCTACACTGCCGGTTCCGCCACTGACAGCGTAGAGCGCCACCAATGACCACTTTCCACTCGCCATTGCGCGCGCTGACCCTGACCCTGTTGCTGGCCACGGCCGGCGCCGGAGCAGCCACTTCGGCGGTACACGGCGACGCTCCCGCCACCGCCCCGTATTCGCTGCGCGAACATTACACCAAGTATGAATTCCGCATCCCGATGCGCGACGGGGTGCACCTGTTCACCTCCGTCTATGTGCCGAAAGATGCCTCGAAAACCTATCCCTTCCTGGTGCAGCGCACGCCCTACAGCGCCGGCGTGACCATCGACGAGAGGCTGCACTACGGCGTGGATTACTATCCGAAGACGATCGGCCCGTCGCCGGAATTCGACAGCAGCGGCTATATCTTCGTCAAGCAGGATGTGCGCGGGCGCTTCATGTCCGAAGGTAAATGGCAGGAAATGACGCCGCACCTGAAAACACCGCGCGCGCCCGGCGAAGGCAATGAAAGCCAGGACATGCACGATACCGTCGAATGGCTGCTCAAGCACGTGCCGGGCAACAACGGCAAGGTTGGCATCTACGGCATTTCGTACCCCGGCTTCTATACGTCGGCCAGCATCATCGATTCACATCCGGCCATTAAGGCCGCGTCTCCGCAGGCGCCGATCACGGACCTGTACATGGGCGACGACTCCTATCATGGCGGCGCCTTCATGCTGGCGGCCAATTTCGATTTCTACGCCGCGTTCAACGAAGAACAGAATCCGACGCCGCTGCCGGCCAGCTGGACCGATTTCGATTACGGCGTCAGCGACGGCTACGATTTCTTCCTGCGCCACCGCACGCTGCAAGCCATCACCGCGACGATGACGCCGAAGCAGCGCGCGCTGCTGCTGCCGACCGTCGAGCACAGCAGCTACGATGCATTCTGGCAGGTGCGCAATATCGCGCCGCACCTGAAAAACATCCATGCCGCCGTACTCACCGTCGGCGGCTGGTTCGATGCCGAAGATTTGCAAGGGCCGCTGACGACGTACCACGCGATCGGCCGCTACAACCCCGGCATCTATAACGGCCTGGTGATCGGTCCCTGGGCGCACGGCGCCTGGGCGCACGACGATGGCAAGCGCCTGGGTCACGTGCAATTCGACGCCAAGACCGGCGACGACTTCCGTCGCACCATGCTGCTGCCCTTTTTTGAGCACCATTTAAAAGGGGTGGCCGGCGCGCCGGCGCCGGCGGTGCGCGCCTTCGAAACGGGCAGCAATGTCTGGCGCCAGTACAGCGCGTGGCCGCCGCAGCAGGCGCAGCCACGCACGCTGTATTTCGGCGCCGACGGCAGCCTGGGCTGGCAACAGCCGGCCGCCGGCGGCGCGCCCTACGATGAATATGTCAGCGACCCGGCGCGGCCGGTGCCGTATGTCGGCTATCCGGTCGTCGGCGTGCCGAAAGAATACATGGTGTCGGACCAGCGTTTCGCCGCCTCCCGCCCGGACGTACTGGTCTACCGCAGCGCGCCGCTGGAGCAGGATGTCACGCTGGCCGGGCCGGTGCGCCCGCGCCTGTTCGTCTCCACCAGCGGTTCCGACGCCGACTGGGTCGTCAAGCTGATCGACGTCTATCCCGACGATTATCCGCAGCCGCCGGCGGACAAAGACAAGGACAAGGAACGCGACGTCGGCCCGCCGCCGACGACGATGGCCGGTTACCAGCAACTGGTGCGCGGCAATCCGCTGCGCGGCAAGTTCCGCCACGGCTTCGAGCAGCCGCGGGCCTTCGTGCCGGACCAGGTCGAAACGCTCGACTACAGCATCGGCGACATCAACCACACGTTCCGGCGCGGCCACCGCATCATGGTGCAAGTGCAAAGTTCGTGGTTCCCGCTGATCGACCTGAACCCGCAAACCTATACCGACATCCCGACCGCCAGGATGGAAGATTTCCGCAAAGCCACGCAACGCGTCTATCACGCGCCGGGTACGGCGTCCGGCATCGCCGTGCAAGTCTTGCCTTTATTGCCATAAAGAACAAGTGACAGTGGCCGCCGCACGGCGGCGGCACGTCTCCCCCTGCAATCTCGGCAGCAATTTCCTCGGTATAATCGGTTTTATTTGCAACCTGGCATCGGAAACCGTTATGTCGAACCCTCTTCATGATGAGATTGCCAAGACCAGGCTGTTTGCCGGCGTCAGTTTCGATGCGATCGAGCGCCTGCTGGAAAGCTGCAGCGTGGTCGACGTACCGGCCGATACCGTGCTGCTGGACCCGGGCGTCCCCAACGACCATCTGTATGTGTTGCTGGACGGGCAAGTCGACATTCACCTGACGACGCTGGCGCAACCCTACTATATGCGCCTGGGCGCCGGCGAGTGCGTCGGCGAAATGTCGATGATCGAGGCGCGCGAAACCTCGGCCTGTGTGCTGGTCAGCGCCAAGAGCCGCCTGCTGGTGATCGACCGCGATACGATGTGGTCGCTCATCAATGCCTCGCACGCGCTGGCGCGCAACATGCTCATCACGCTGTCGAGCCGCCTGCGCCTGGGCAACGAGGCGGTCAAGGATGGCATCCACCGCCAGAGCGAGTTCGAAAGCCTGGCCTTCGTCGACAGCCTGACCGGGCTGCACAACCGGCGCTGGCTGGACCAGGCGTTCCGGCGCCAGGTCGAACGCGGCCTGCACGACAGCAAGCCGCTGTCGCTGCTGATGATCGATATCGACCATTTTAAAATTTTTAACGATACCTATGGCCACGTCTCGGGCGACCGCTCTCTGCGCGCGGTGGCGCTGGCGCTAAACGACAATCTGCGCCCCGGCGACTTGTTGGCGCGCTACGGCGGCGAAGAGTTCGCCGTGCTGCTGCCCGACACGGCCGGCCCGCAGGCCGCCACCATCGCCGAGCGCCTGCGGCGCGCCGTGGCAGAACCGAAAGCGGCGGACGGCGTGCCGCTGCCCAGGCTATCGATCTCGTTGGGCGATACGCAGCTGCGCGCCGGAGATACGCTGGAAAAAATCCTCGAACGCGCCGATTCCGCCCTGTACATGGCCAAGACGTCGGGCCGCAACTGCGTGCGCTCGGCCTAGCGCCTTCTCCACCGCCGAACCATCTGGAGCGATTCCATGCCAATAGACACGCCCGCGCTGATCGTCATCGACATGCAAAAAGGCATGGCCAGCGCCGCCGCCGGGCCGCGCAACAACCCGGACGCGGAACGCAACATCGCCGCCCTGCTGCAGGCGTGGAGAAACGCCGGCGCGAGCGTCGTCCACGTGCGGCACATTTCCAGAACGCCCGGCTCCCTGTTCTGGCCCGGGCAGCCGGGCGCCGAATTCCAGGAAGCGCTGGCGCCGCTGCCCGACGCGCACATCGTCGAAAAAAACGTGCCTGACGCTTTTATCAATACCGGGCTGGAACGCTGGTTGCGGGTGCGAGACATTGATCGCCTGGTCATCGTCGGCGTCAGCACGAACAATTCGGTCGAAGCCAGTGCGCGCACGGCGGGCAACCTGGGTTTTGAGACACAGGTGGTGGCCGACGCCTGTTTCGCCTTCGCCAAAACGGATTACGCCGGCACCCCTCGCAGCGCGGACGACGTGCACGCGATGGCCCTGTCCAACCTCGACGGAGAATATGCGACCATCGTCGAGACGCGGCAATTGCTGGAGCGGATGGCGCGGCGCTGAGCGGGCGTCAATCATTCCCGGGAGACGCCGCGTCAAACAGCCGCAATGCGAGCAGTCCATGCCCCACGGCCGCGCCGGCGCGCAGCGCCGATGCAATAAACACCGCCTCCGCGATTTCCTCCCGCGTCGCCCCAGCCCTGGCCGCGTTCTTTGCATGCGCGTCGATACAGTACGAACATTGCGTCGTCAGCGCGACCGCGATTGAGATCAGTTCGCGGTATTTTTCAGGAATGGCGCCATCGGTGCGCTCGGCCGCCGCCTTCAGGCCAAGAAACGCTTTGGCTTCCACCGGTGCGAGCTGGACGAGGTCTTTTGCAAGGGATAAATCTTCTGGGCGCTGGTATCCGGACATGATGTTCTTTCGCTAGGTGTCGTTGAGGGGATCTTGCTTGGCTACGCAAGCAGGGCCTGCCCGCTTGCACAGACAAGAGGGCCGCAACGCCTAAAAAGATTCGCAACATCGAAAATATATTGATCAGCATCGTACTTACCGAGGCCGCTACATCGGCATGCAGTGTGCGTACAATGCACATAAATGATGCGCACTGGATCAAGCATGAAGCCTGCACACCTTACCTCACCTGCAACAAAATCACCCTCCAAAAAGGCTACCAACATCAGCCTGGCTATGGATGTGTACCTTGATGCGAAGGCATTTGGCATCAATATTTCTCAGATTTGCGAGCAAAGATTGCGCGAAGAGATACAGGCGCGCAAGGAGCAGCAGTGGAATGAGCAGCATGCCAGCTTCATCGCGGCCTACAACAATTTGGTGGAAAAGGAAGGCGTTGCTCTGCAGGAATGGCGAGCCTTCTCTCCTGCACCTTACATGTCTACCACTGAGGAAGTGCCCTGATTTATCAACCCACGCCACATCGCGAGTTTTAGCTCGAACGACAGCGAGGCGTAAGCTGGCGACGTTGACGGCAACACCAGCGTGCGATAACCCGCTTCGGCGAATTGCGGGGCGAACTTGCCGGAAGTCTGGCCGTTGAAACCGACCGTTTCCAATAACGGACACAATTCGTGCAGCCGGGCGAAATCGTTGGCGGCGGGTTTGCGGATGGCGGAATCAAGACTGCCTTCGCGCTCGCAGGCGCCCAGCACGTCCCACAGGCCGAAGCCGTGCGCGAGCAGGCGCGGCAGGCGCTCGGCGTACGGCAGGCCGGTCAAATTCTCTCCGGTCAACGCCGACAGGATCGGCCACAACAGGTTGCGGGGATGGGCGTAGTATTGCTGCGCCGCCAGCGAGGCGGCGCCTGGAAAACTGCCCAGGATTAATATGCGGGTGTGGCTGTCGATGACGGGCGCCAGGCCGGTCAGCGCGGGGGAAGAGACAGGGGCGTTCGGCATGGCGCCATTCTACCGGATCGACCGCGCGCGACCGTCGTTGTACCGGCGCAAAATTCCGGTAGAATCGAACGGTAGTGCTAAATACATCCACGCGGAGAAACAGCCATGAGCGAACCACGCGCCATCGATACGCTGCTGGCCCAGTACAGTGAAAGTCATTTGAACCACACCAACGAAATCATCCATTTTGTCTGCGTGCCGGTCATCGTCTTCACGCTGCTCGGCCTGGTGTGGGCATTGCATCCGCTGGCGGCGGTCGCGGTGACGGTGGCGTCTCTGGTGTATTACCTGAAATTGTCGAAACCCTTCGCCATCGGCATGCTGCTGATGGCGGCACTGATGCTGGCGATCCTGGCGGCGCTGCCGCCGGCCACCGTGCTGCCGCTGTCGATCGCCATCTTCGTGCTGGCGTGGATCGGCCAGTTCATCGGCCACAAGATCGAGGGCAAGAAACCGTCATTCTTCGACGATCTGCGCTTCCTGCTGATCGGGCCGCTGTTCGTGCTCGGCTTCCTGTACCGACGCCTGAACCTGGCGTATTGACGCTGGCGCCGGGCCGAAATGCGGCGACAATAGAAAATGGCCTCTAAGCAATTGTCTATAAAAGTCCGTATACTGGCCCGATGTCTTCCCCCATCCTCTTCGTTACCGCCTGCCTGATCTGGGGCTCCACTTTCTGGGCCATCACCTTGCAACTGGGAGACATCGCGCCCGCCGTCTCCGTGGTCTACCGTTTCGCGCTGGCCTCGGCCGCGCTATTCGCCTGGTGCCTGGCGCGCGGCGACCGCTTGACGATGCCGTGGAAGATCCAGCGCTGGATGCTGTTGCAGGGGCTGGCGACCTTCGGCCTCAGTTATATCTGCACCTATACGGCCGAACAATACCTGGTGTCGGCGCTGGTGGCCGTGCTGTTCGCGCTGATGGTGTTCTGGACGCCGATCTGCAACCGCCTGTTCTTCGGCACGCCGCTGACCTGGCGCATCTGGGGCGCGGCCGCGATCTCGGTGTCCGGCGTGATCCTGCTGTTTTACGATGCGATCCAAGCCGCATGGCAGGATATCCTGGCCGGCGGCAGCGGCCATTTCCTGTTCGGCCTGGCGCTGGCGCTGACGGCGACCATCGCCAGCACGGTCGGCAATGTGGTCGTCGTCAAGGTCCGCGAACAATCGGATAATGTGCTGCTGACCCTGGCCTGGGCCATGCTGTGGGGCACGCTGGCCGTGACGGCGTGGGCGCTGGTCAACGGCTTGCCGTTTGCGCTGCCGTCCACGCCGCATTACTGGGGCGGCTTGGTGTACCTGTCGCTGTTCGGTTCCGTGATCGCGTTTGCCGCCTATTTCACGCTGATCCATCGAATCGGTTCGCAAAAGGCCGTGTATATCGGCGTCGTCACGCCGGTCATTTCCGTGCTGCTGTCGATCCGGCTCGAACATTTTCATCCCGGCCTGAAGGAGTGGGCCGGCATGGTATTGTGCCTGTCCAGCGTGGCCTGGGCGCTGAAGTCGCCGTCCCCTGTCGCCGCCCCTCATTTAGAAAATTTACAAGAAGCGATATGAACTCGAACAGCCTGACCATCCGCCCCGCCCAGCCGGAAGACGTGAATGCCATCTTCGGCATGATCTTCGAACTGGCCGTCTTTGAAAAACTCGAACACATGGTGGTGGCCAATGAAGCCATGCTGCACGAGGGCCTGTTCGGCGACAAGCCGGGCGGCGAAGCGATAGTCGGCGTGGAAGATGGCGAAGTCGTGACCTTCGCACTGTTCTTCCACAATTTTTCGACCTTTCTGTGCCAGAAGGGGCTGTACCTGGAAGATTTGTATGTGCAGCAGCGCTGCCGCGGCAAGGGTTACGGCAAGCAGATGCTGGTGGCACTGGCGCAACTGGCGGTGGAACGCAATTGCGGCCGCTTCGAGTGGTCGGTGTTGGACTGGAACGAGGGCGCGATCGGGTTTTACAAGGGCGTCGGCGCGGACTTGCTGCCGGATTGGCGCATTTGTCGCGTGACTGGGGCGGCGCTACAGCAGTTGGCGCGGGCATAGTTCTTCACTGATTGTCAGCCAAAATCAGAGGCAAAGGCCGGGGTCAGACCCACGGGTCTGACCCCAGATTTTGCATCTGATTTTGGCCAAAAAAAACCCGCGTCAGGCGTCAAAGCGCTGCGCGGGCTAGAACCCAGTGTCAATTGGGGAGGGAGTGAAGCAACGGTTTCAATATAGTTGCGCCGGCCGCCAATTTCCCTTTTCCTTACAATTATTTACGATCCGCTGCGCTTTCTTTACATGCGCCGGCGCAGCGCCAGCCGTTCCAGCAATTCGAACAGCCCCTGCGTCAGCAACGCCAGCACGGCGGCAGGAATCGCGCCGGCCAGCAGCATGTCGTGATCGTTCAGCGCCAGCCCGATCGTGATCCGCTCTCCGAAGCCGCCGGCGCCGATGAAGGCGGCGATGGTCGCCGTGCCCACGCTCATCACGGCTGCCGTTTTCACGCCGGCCAGGATCACCGGCAGCGCCAGCGGCAATTCGATGTACACCAGCCGATCCCGGGACCGCAAGCCCAGCGCCTGCGCGGCCAGCTTGAAACCTTGCGGCACCTGCACGATGCCGGTGCACGTGTTGCGCACGATCGGCAGCAGCGCGTAGACGAACAGCGCGATCAGCGCCGGCAGCGTGCCGATCGATCCCAACAGCGGTATCAGCATGGCCAGCAGCGCCAGCGACGGCACCGTCTGCAGCACGCCGGCCAGCGCCAGCACGCCCTGCCGCAGGCGCGGCGCGTACGCTGCCAGCACGCCGAGCGGAATGCCGGCCACGCAAGCAAGTAGCACCGCCAGCAGCACCAATGTCACGTGCTGGCGCGTCAGCGTCCACAATTTGTCGTCAAACATTTTGGACCACAGGCCGGGACGCGCGGCGACAGGCGACCTGGCTTTTACAGCGGCGCCGGCAGCAGCCCCCTCGCCCGGCCCCATCGCTTGCCGCGCCAGCCAGTTGCGCGCGATTTCATTGAATGGCTTGCCGCCGATTTCGGCGGCGGCGTTCATCGCGATCATGTCGGCCGCGCCGATGCGTCCTTCGAGTTGCTGCAAGGCGCGCCAGGCGGCCGGGAAACGCTGCGCCGCGTCGAGCCGGTACAGCAGCACGGCGTCGTAGCGCGGAAAATATCCCTGGTCGTCTTCGAGCACGCGCAAGCCGTACTGGCCGATCTTGGCGTCGGTGGAATAAATATCGATGACGTCG
Organism: Pseudomonadota bacterium; assembly: GCA_040389645.1. Taxonomy (GTDB): domain Bacteria; phylum Pseudomonadota; class Gammaproteobacteria; order Burkholderiales; family Burkholderiaceae_D; genus Rugamonas. Next base: position 10,571 of record JAZJZT010000025.1, read on the forward strand.
ACCTGGCGCTGCGCCAGCGCTTCATAGGCGATGCCGTGATCGAGCCCGGCGGGTTTCTGTTTCAGGCCATAACGCTGCGCCAGTCCCGGCCAGCCGTCGGCGCGGCCGATGAATTCGTGTGACAAGCCAAAACGCAGGCGCGGCTGGCGCGCCAGGTCGCCCAGCGTGCGCACGCTGCGCTGGTCGCCGCGCACCGCCAGCGCGTAGGTATTGTTAAAACCAAGAGGCACCGCCACGCCCAGGCCGAGCGACGCCAGCTCCTGCCGGATCTGCTCCAGCTGCGCCGGCTGCGCGTGCTTCAGAATTTCCAGGTCGATGGTGCCGATATATTCGGGATAGACATCGATCTCGCCGGTCTGCAGCGCGGCCAGCACGATGGCCGTGTTGCCCAGTCCCTGCCGGTGTTCGGCGCGCGCGTGCAAGGCGGCCGTTTGCGTCAGCACTTCGCCGAGAATGTACGATTCCGTAAACCGCTTGGAGCCGACGCGCAGCACGCCGGCATCCTTGCCGTCGGCCGCCGCCGCTTCCGCGCACGGCAGCGCGGCGGCGATCCACAAGCACAGTGCGGCGATCCGTATCGCGATACCCGCTGGCGCGCCGCGCAACTCAGGCGCCCGTGCGCAGCAGCGGCGCTTTCAATGCCTGGTTCAGCGTCTCGTAACTCTCGGCCAGGTGCGCCTTGGCTTCATTGCTGAGCGGCCCGGACATCGCGCGCAAAATATCTCCCTGCAGCGCGATGGCTTGCTGGCGCTGCAGGCTGCGCGCATCGGCGCGCATGAAGCCGGACGGTCGCAGCAAAATCGTCACCACCCGCTTCAAGTGTTCGCGCTGCAGGTTGCGGCGCATGCCGCTGATATCCTTGCCCGCTTTCAGTTCGCTCCACACCGCCGCCTGCACGCTGGCATACAGTTCGTCGAGTCCCAATACTTTCCTCGGATCGTCCGATTTTTCCTTCGAGTCGAGCAGGCGCCCGGCCACTGCGTCGGACAGCAACTGGTCCAACGCCGCGCTCTGCAAGGCCAATACATAACTGCCGACCGACACGTCCGGCTTGCCGTAACTGTCGAGCTGGTCGTTGCCCAGGCGGCTGACGGTGGCGGCGCTGAACTTGAAACTGTCGGCCTTGAACAGGTTGTTGGTCACCATTTTGAGCGCGGCGCGCTGGCGTTCGACCGGCACCGGCGTGAACGTGGCGCGCCCGGTGCCGGCGTGGTCGCGCAGGTGCGTGACGCCGCCGACATATTTGACCACCACCGGCATCGTGCGCGCGAACTGGCTGAAGCCGTATTCGAAGCTGCGGCGCAGCGTCGCATAACTTTCTCCCGGTTTCAGCCGGCGCGTCTGCACGCGGTCCCACAGTTCGCGCGACATCGCCAGGCGCTTCTGGAAATACGCCAGCGGATCGCTGCCCAGGTCGAAAATGTTGACGTCCGGGTCGGACACGCCGCCATACGCTTCCTGGTCGGTGCCGAAGGCCAGTTGCGGCTCGGACGAGCGGGCCGCGATCTTCGCCAGTTCCTCCTTTTCGCTGCCCTCGTCGATCTGCTTATACGCGTATTCGATGGCCCAGTAATCGTAGGGGCCGAGCGCGGACATCACGTACTCTCCCTGCGGCTCTCCCTTGAGCGCCAGGTTGAACGGCGTGTAATCCATGATGGAACCACCCAGGCCGTTCTTGCTGGTGAAGGCGCTGTCCTGCAACTGCTGCAATTTATAGATGGTCGACGAGCGAAAATTGTGGCGCAGGCCCAGCGTATGCCCGACTTCGTGCATGATCACCGAGCGCACATAGGCTTGCGCCACGGCTTCCGCTTTCGGGCTGTCCATCTCCATATCGCCGCGCGCTTCGAGCAATTCCATCGCAAAACCCATTTCCTGCGACGATTCCAGCGCGTAGTCGCAGCGCGACGGGTCGGGCATTTTATAGGCCTGCTCCGGCTGGAAGCGCGTATCTTCGCTGGCCATGCGGCGCGCGCCGCGCGCGAAGACGTCGGACATGGCGATGTCGGCATCGATGATCTCCCCGCTGCGCGGATCGACCTGGCGCGGCCCGATGGCGAAACCGGCATCGCTGCCGAGATACCAGCGGATCGACGCGTGGCGCGCATCGAGCGTGTCGAAGGCATCCTGTTCGCTCTGCTGCTTGACGACGATCGCATCCTTGAAGCCGATCTTTTCGAAGGCGGCGTTCCAGGCCAGCACGCCCTGCTTCACCGATTCTCGGTATTTTTCGGGGATGTTCTTGTCGAGCCAATAGACGATCGGCTGCTTCGGCGCCGACAGCGGCAACGACGGGTCCTGCTTTTCCAGGCGCCAGCGGCTGATCACGTGGGTCGAAATGTTCGGCTTTAAATCGTCCGAGTAATCGTAACTGGTGCTGACGAAGTGGCCGATGCGGTCGTCCGCCGGGCGCGCGTGCATCGGCTGCTCGGGCAGCGGCGCGAAGCTGTAATAAAAACCGAGGAACATGCTGCGCGCATCGGGCAGCGTGTACGGCGGAGGAATATAGGGAATCGCGGTCACGACCAGCGGCGCGGCGGCGATGCGCGGCACGGCGAAGTGGGCGTTGACGTGGAAACCGGTCATCGTGTCGTCGCTGCGCACGCTGCTGAAACTGGTGTTGCGCGGGTCCAGCACATACGGCATGCGGAACGCATATTCGAGCCGCGTCGAGTAGGCGGGGATGTCGCTGAACAGCAGCGCGTTCGCTTCCACCAGCACGCCCTTGTTTTGCGGGTGCGGCGCGCTGACGACCGCCGCCGTGCTCAACAGGCTGTCGGAAAACCCCTGCGCCACGGCCAGCGCCAGCGGCGTGCCGGGCTTGGCGCGGTAGTCGGTGTTCAGGGCGATCAGTTGCACCAGGGCGCCGATCTTCTTGAACATGACGATTTCGCTTCGGCCCATCTGGCCGCCATAGACGCCGCGCTCTCCGATGCCGTTCGAATTGTTCACCGACATGAAGAAAGGCTTGTCGAACTGCTCGGGGCGCAGTTCGATCCACACTTTTTCATCCTTCTGGTACAGCGTCAGAAAACCGCCCAGCCGGTGCGCGCCCTTGATGACCTCGGCGTACGGCTTGGCGCCGTTCGGGTCCGGCTTGGCCGCGACCGCGGCTGCGACGGCGGCAGGCGACGGCGGCGCGGCGACGACGGCCGGCGTGTCCGGCGCCGGCGGCGCGGGAGCCGGGACTGGCGGTACGGGCGGCGTCGGCGGCACTGGCGGCACCGGTTCCTGCGCCCCCGCTTGCAAGGCCAGCACGAACATCAGGGAAAGAACGAGGGGTTTCAGGAGAGGCTGCGATGACGGCGTGGACATGATGTTTCCGGGCTGGTACTGGGCGATCGTATTAATGTACACGATCGCCACCCGCGCAGCCACATGCTTGGGACCGCAGGCCCTGCAAAACCGAGGCCGCCCTCTAATCCGGCAGCAGAATGGCGGGCTGGCGCAACACGCCGCCATTGACCACGGCGCGGCAGGGATTGAAACCGATCGCGTACGCCAGGTCGGCCGGGCGGGCGATGTCCCACAGCGCGAAATCGGCGCGCTTGCCGGTTTCCAGCGTGCCGATCTCGTCCTGTAATCCCAGTGCGCGCGCCGCCTGCACGGTGCAGCCGGCCAGCGCTTCGAGCGGCGTCAGGCGCCACAGCGTGCACGCCATGTTCATCGCCAGCAGCAGCGACGTCATCGGAGAAGTGCCGGGATTGCAGTCGGTCGCCACCGCCATCGGCACGCCGGCGGCGCGCAGCGCGGCCACCGGCGGCGGCGTCGTGTCGCGCAAAAAGTAATAGGCGCCAGGCAGCAGCACGGCCACCGTGCCGCTCTCCGCCATCGCGGCGATTCCGGATTCGCTCAAATGTTCGAGGTGGTCGGCCGACAGGCCGCGATAACTGGCCACCAGTTCGGCGCCGCGCTGGTCGGACAATTGTTCGGCATGCAGTTTTACGGGCAGGCCAAGCTTCGCGGCGGCCTGGAACACGCGCTCGGTCTGCGCGTGGCTGAAGCCGATGCGCTCGCAAAACACGTCGACCGCATCGACCAACCCTTGCGCGGCCAGCAGCGGCAGCATCGCGCACACCTCGGCCACGTAATCGTCGGAGCGGCCGGCAAATTCCGGCGGCAGCGCGTGCGCGCCAAGGAAGGTGGTGGCCACGCGCACCGGCAGCGACTGTCCGATCCGGCGCGCCACGCGCAGCATTTTTTCTTCCGATTCCCGCGTCAAGCCGTAACCGGACTTGATTTCCAGCGTCGTCACGCCCTCGGCCAGCAGGCTGGCGATGCGCGGCAAGCTTTGCCGCAGCAATTCGTCGTCGGACGCGGCGCGCGTGGCGCGCACGGTGGACATGATGCCGCCGCCGGCCCTGGCGATCTCCTCGTAGCCCGCGCCGTTCAGGCGCGCTTCGAATTCATCGCTGCGGTTGCCGGCGTGGACGATGTGGGTATGACAATCGACCAGGCCCGGCGTCAGCCAGCGGCCGGCGCCATCGTGCACCACGGCGGCCATTCCTTCCGCCTGCGCGTCGGCGCTCGCGCCGATCCAGGCGATGCGGCCATCCTTGACCGCGATCGCCGCGTCGCGCTGTTCTCCATATCCGCCGACCATCGTCGCCAGTTGCACGTTGGTGATCAACGCATCCCATGTCGCGCCCATTTCTTATACTTCCTCTTCTTCGAAGATGTCGACGATGAACACCGTGGCCTGCCCCGCTTCCATCGTCCAGGTCTGCTCGGCATGCAGCACCACGGTATCGTAGCGCACCATGGCGACGCGTTCGCTGGCGCTGCCGAGCACCAGGCTTTCGCCGTCGGCCAGGAAAATGACGGTGGTTTCGCTGCGCCGCTCCAGCGTGGAAAAGTCGCGCACGTGCCGGCGTTCGAGCTGGTGGCTGCAGACGGCGCGGCGCGTCATCACATTGAAATCGGTAGTGGCGCCGGCGCCGACGGTGGCGAATACCGCCACCTCGCCAGGAAACGCGATCACCGGTTCGCGCGCGCTGAGCGCGACCTTGCGCTCGTTGCCGACGTCGAGCACGACACCCGGCCCGTCCACCAGCGTCAGCGTGCGGTCGATGCCGGCAAAGGTGGAAAAGGGTCCGCTTTGCGCGATCGTGGCCAGGCTGATGCGCCAGTCAAAATTGTCGAAGTTCGCGCCGGCCGGCGCGATGGCGATTTCCGTCGTGCTGCCGCCGCCATTCTTCCACGGCGCGGCATGCAGGCTGGCGTACTGTATCAGTTTGCTCATCGAAACTCCCGCAGTTCGGCCAGCGTCTGTTTAAAACGCGCGGCGATGGCCTGTTGCGCCGCGTGCCGGCCGTCGCGCACCTGCCACCGCCCGCCCACCATGACATCCTTGACCAGGTTGTCGTTGCCGTTAAAAATAAAGCTGCCGAGGATGTCGTCCAGCGCCAGCCCGTGCAAATTCGGGTGATCGCTGTCGAGCACGACCAGGTCCGCCCGCTTACCCGCTTCCAGCGCGCCGACCGGGCGCCCGGCCGCCTGCGCGCCGCCGGTCAAGGCGCCCTGCCACAGGAAATCGCCGACATGGCGCTGCGTGTCCGACACCGCGATATTGCGGCGCTGCTGCTGCAATCTCTGGCCATATTCGAGCCATCTTAATTCCTCGACGGCGCTGCGCGAGATATGGCTGTCGCTGCCGACGCCGAAGCGCCCGCCCTGCGCCATGAAGGGTTCGAACGGGAACAGGCCGTCGCCCAGGTTCGCTTCCGTCGTCAGGCACAAGCCGGCGACGGCGCCGCTGCGCGCGATTGTGCCGATTTCGTCATCGTCCAGGTGGGTCGCGTGTACCAGGCACCAGCGGCTGTCGACGTCGACCTGGTCATACAGGTATTGCACCGGGCGGCGCCCGCTGAAGTCGAGAGACTGGCGCACTTCTCCCTGCTGCTCGGCGATGTGGATGTGCACCGGGCGTCCCAAAGGCAGCGCTTTCAACACTTCGCGGATCTGCGCCGCCGACGCCGCGCGCAGCGAATGCGGCGCCACGCCGATTTCGGTCTGGCCGTCGCGCAGCGCTTCCAGTTCGCCGATGATGGTCAATACATCGTCCGCATCGGTCTTGAAGCGGCACTGCTCGGGCGTCAAGGGCTTTTCGCCGAAAGCGGCGTAGCTGTATAGCACCGGCAGCATCGTGATGCCGATGCCCGCCAGCCTGGCGCCGTCGATCACGCGCCGCGCCGTCTCGGCTGCGCGCGCATACATGGCGCCGTCCGGCGCGCGGTGCACGTAATGAAATTCGCAGATCGAGGTGTAACCGTGACGCAGGCACTCGCTGAACAGTTGCGCGGCGATCGCTTCCATCTGTTCCGGCGTGATGTTGCGCGCGAAACGGTACATCAGGTCGCGCCAGGTCCAGAAGCTGTCTTTACCTTGTCCCGCCTTTTCGGTCAATCCTCCCAGCGCGCGCTGGAAACTGTGCGAATGCAGGTTGACCATGCCAGGCAGTGCGTAATCGGCCACCTCGACGCCGGCCGCTTGTATCGCGCCTGGCGTGACGGCCAGCAGGTTTCCGTCCGCATCCCACTCGATCAGCACATCGCCGGCCCAGCCGGACGGCAGCAGCGCATTTTTTGCGAACAGCGCACTCATTGGCGCACCCAGTCCGCCGCGGCCTGCGTCATCTTGCGCAGCAGCGGCTGCACCTTTTCCGCCAGGTCGGGGCGGTAGGCGTAAGGCGCCGTTTCATCCATATAGGTCGACTGGCACATTTCCAGTTGCAGCGCGTGTATGTTTTGCTGCGGCTTGCCGTAATGGCGCGTGATGTGGCCGCCCTTGAAGCGGCCGTTGACGGCCACCGTGAAATCGCTGTGCACGCGCGCCAGGTCCACCACGGTCTCGGACAGACCCGGAGCGCAGGTGACGCCGTCGGCAGTGCCGAAATTCAGGTCCGGCAGCTTGCCCTCGAAAAAGCGCGGCACGTGCGACGCGATCGAATGCGCATCCCACAGTACGACGTGACCGTGTGCCGCCAGCAGGCGTTCCAGTTCGGCGCGCAACTGCGCGTGGTACGGTTGCCAGTACAGCGCAAGCCGGCGCTGCACCTCGGCCTGGTCCGGCGCGCGGCCTTCCCTGTATAACTGTTCGCGATTAAAAGTGTCGAGCGGGCACAGGCCGGTGGTGTCCTGGCCCGGATACAGGTTCGTATTTTCCGGCGGCCGGTTCAGGTCGATCACGTAGCGCGACCAGCGCGCCGACAACGTAGAGGCGCCCATCTCTTTCAGAAAACCGTACAGCTTGACAAGATGCCAGTCGGTGTCGGTCTTGACGGCGGCGGCCGGCGCGAAACCGGCCGCGATATCGTCCGGGATGTCGGTGCCGACGTGCGGCATCGACACCAGCAAGGGGATGCTGCCCGGGGTGAATTCAAAATCCATCTGTTCGCTCCCTGCGGCGTCGCCGCTTACGGATGCAACGGTGTAAACAAGCTCTTGCAGGTGGCGCTGAGCTCACCCTTGAGCACCATCTGCCTGGCCGCCTCGATGTCCGGCGCAAAAAAACGGTCGGCATCGAAGAACGGCACCTTCTGGCGCAATTGCGAATGCACGTGCTCCAGGTGCGGCGAGGTTTTCAAGGGCCGGTGGAAATCGATGCCTTGCGCCGCGGCCAGCAGTTCGATGCCGATGATGACGGCCGTATTTTGCGCCATGTCGTCCAGCCGGCGCGCCGCGTAGGTCGCCATGCTGACGTGGTCTTCCTGGTTGGCCGAAGTCGGGATGCTGTCCACGCTGCCCGGATGCGCCAGCGACTTATTCTCCGACGCCAGCGCGGCGGCCGTCACGTGCGCGATCATGAAGCCGGAATTGATGCCCGGCTCGCGCACCAGGAACGGCGGCAGGCCGGACAGCGTCGCATCGATCAAGAGCGCGATGCGGCGCTCGGCGATGCTGCCGATTTCGGCGATCGCCAGCGCCAATGTGTCGGCCGCGAAGGCGACCGGCTCGGCGTGGAAATTGCCGCCCGAGACGACTTCGATCTTCTCGTCGCCGTGGAAGATCAGCGGGTTGTCCGTCACCGCGTTGGCCTCGATCAGCAGCGTGCGCCCGGCGTTGGCGATCAAGTCCATGCAGGCGCCCATCACCTGCGGCTGGCAGCGCAGGCAATACGGGTCTTGCACGCGCTCGTCGCCTTCCAGGTGAGAGGCGCGGATCGCGCTGTGCGTCACCAGTTGGCGGTAAATCGACGCGGCGGCGATTTGCCCCGGCTGGCCGCGCACTTCGTGCACGCGCGCGTCGAACGGCGCATCGCTGCCCTTGGCCGCGTCCAGGGAAAGAGAGCCTGTCACCATGCCCGCCTCCAGCAGGCGCTCGGCCATGAACAGGCCGTGCAGCGCCAGCGCGTTCGACACCTGCGTGCCGTTGATTAGCGCCAGCCCCTCCTTTGCCGCCAGCACCACCGGCGCGATGCCGGCCGACGTCAAGGCATCGGCCGCCTGCATCAACTCTCCATTCATCCGCACTTCGCCGACGCCCAGCATGGCCAGCGTCATGTGCGACAGCGGCGCCAGGTCGCCGGACGCGCCGACCGAACCCTTGGCCGGGATCGCCGGCATGATGCCGGCGTTATACAGGGCGATCAAAGTGTCGACGATCAGCGGGCGCACGCCGGAATAGCCGCGCGCCAGGCTGCCGATCTTCATCAGCATGACCAGGCGCACCACGGCGTCCGACAGCAATTCGCCGGTGCCGACCGAGTGCGACAGAATCAAATTGCGCTGCAACTGCTCCAGTTTTTCATCCGGGATGCGGGTCTTGGCCAGCAGGCCGAAGCCGGTGTTGATGCCGTAGGCGGCATCGCCCTTGGCGACGATCGCCCGCACCGCGGCGGCGGACGCCTCGATCACCGGATACGCTTCGGTCGCCAGCGTCAGCCGGGACGGCGCGGTCCACGCGGCGCGCAATTCGACCAGCGTGATGGCGCCGGGCTTCAAGGTCCAGCCATGTAGTTGCTGCTGTTTCATATGGTTTTTCCCATTTTAATTGCGTGCACATGCCAAGAATAAGTTGTATATACAATTGAGTCAACCGCTTTTTGACCGCGGCAGACTGCCGGCGTGCACCAATGATATCGGCGAAGCGGCCCGGCCGCCATGAAATGGGCGGTGGGCGGATGGCAGCATAAAGGGAGAAAAGCGCGGCGAAGGCCGCGCCTGGCTACGTGGCGTCGTGGAAGATAATGCCCAGCGTGTGGCGGCTGCCGCTGCGCAGCCGCGATACGCCGTGCCGCATGTTGACGCGGTAGACGCCGCGCGTGCCGTTCACGGGCCGGTGGAACACGGGAAAGATGACCATGTCTCCCTGTTCCAGCGGCACGACTTCGGCGCGCGATTGCATGCGCGGGCGCTGCTCGGTGAGCACGAATTCGCCGCCGCTGAAATCGGCGCCCGGGGCCGACAGCAGGATCGCCGCTTGCAGCGGAAAGACATGTTCTCCATATAAATCCTGGTGCAGGCAATTGTAGTCGCCGGCTCCGTATTGCAGCAGCAGCGGTGTCGGGCGCAACTGGCCGGCGGCGTGGCAGCGGCCGATGAAATCGGCGTGCGACGCGGGGAAACGCGGCATCAAATCCATCGCCGCGTACCAGCGGTTGGCGATCCCGGCCAGCGGTCCATACAGGGCGGCGCGCAGGGCCGCGACGGGTCCGGGCAGCGGATAAGCAAAATACTGGTATTCGCCCTTGCCGAAACCGTGCCGCTGCATGACGACGCGGCTGCGGAACAAGCCGGAATTGGCATAGGCGCCAGCCAGGCGAACACACTCTTCGGCCGTCAACAGCCCGGGGACGATGGCGCAGCCGTGCTCGTCCAGGTCGGAGGCGATGCGCGGCCAGTCAAGGGCGGCGCAGCGTTCCGCCAGATCGGCATAGGCGCGGCGCTGGCCGGCACCGGTGGCCGATGCCGCTGGCGCCGGCTCCGGATTCGCGCCGCCGGCCGCAGTGGCGTCCCGACTCACTTCGCCCCCTCGCGCTCGAGCAAGGCTTGCTTGCGTTCGACGCCCCAGCGGTAGCCGGACAGCGCACCGTCGTTGCGCACCACGCGGTGACACGGGATGGCGATGGCGATCGCGTTGGCGGCGCAGGCGCCGGCCACGGCGCGGGCGCCGCGCGGGGCGCCGACCAGTTCGGCCAGCTCGGCGTAGCTGACGGTGCGCCCGGCCGGGATCTCCCGCAACGCTTGCCACACGCGCTGCTGGAAGGCCGTGCCGCGCACGTCCAGCGGCAAGTCCAGGCCGATCCCGGGCGCTTCCACCATGCCGATCACGGCGGCCACCACCTGTTCATAGGCCGGCTCGGCGCCGATCAGCTCCGCCTTCGGAAAACGGTCTTGTAAATCGCGCGCCAGCGCGTCCGGTTCGTCGCCCAGCAGGATCGCGCAGATGCCCTTGTCCGTGCTGGCCACCAAAATGGCGCCCAGCGAACACTCGGCAACGGCGAAGCGGATCGCCGCGCCGCTGCCGCCGGATTTGTAGGCGGACGGCGTCATGCCCAGCGCCCCGTCCGACTGCGCATAGAAACGGCCGCTGGAATTGAAGCCGGCCGCGTAGATCGCATCCGTCACCGTGGCCTGCTCTGCCAGCCCGGCCTGCATGCGGCGCTGTTTGACGCCTTTTGCATACGCTTTCGGCGTCAGCCCGGTCTGCGCCTTGAAGAGGCGGTGAAAATGAAAACGGCTGATGCCGCTGGCCTCGGCCAGGCTGGCCAGGTCCGGCTCGCTGTCGGCGGCGTCGATCACGCGGCAAGCTTGCGCCACCAGCGCGGCGTGCCGTTCGGCCAGCGGCGCCTGGTCGGGCTTGCACCGCAGGCAGGGCCGGAATCCGGCCTGTTCGGCCTCGGCCGCGCTGGCGTGGAAACGCACGTTGGCGCGCAGCGCCGGGCGGGAAGCGCACGATGGCCGGCAATACACGCCGGTGCTGCGCACCGAGTAATAAAACTGGCCGTCGGCCGCGCTGTCGCGCCGCTGCACGGCGGCCCAGCGCTGTTCATCGGTCTGGAAAAGTGGCTGTTGCATGGCGTACTCCATCGGTCGGGTAGTCGGTGATGCCATCATATTAGGCCGCCGCCGGCGCGACACTCCGGCGCTTGCTTTTGAATCGCGCCCGCCGGGCGCCGGGCGGCGATGATAAAATTGCCATTCGCCGCACCGCTGCGGCGCCGCCTCGGAGACTGGTTTGGACGATTCGCAAGCACAAGACACTACCCCCATTTTCCAGCGCATCAAGGATTATCTGCTGGCCCAGATCGCCGCCGGCCAGTGGAAGGAAGGAGACGTCATTCCGTCCGAACAGGCGCTGGTGCGGCAGTTCGGCGTTTCGCGCATGACGGTCAACCGCGCCGTGCGCGAACTGACGGCCGAGCAGATCCTGACGCGCCGCCAGGGTTCCGGCACCTATGTCGCCCAGCAAAAATACCAGGCAACCTTGCTTGAAATCAAGAACATCGCCGACGAGGTGCGCGCGCGCGGCCACGTGCACCGCAGCAGCCTGCAATTGCTCGAACAGGGCAAGGCCGGCGACTTGCTGGCCAAGCAGTTCGAGCTGGGACCGGCCGAGCCGCTGTTTCACTCCGTCATCGTGCACTTCGAAAACGGCGTGCCGATCCAAGTGGAAGACCGCTGGGTCAACCCGCTGTGCGCGCCGGACTACATGGACCAGGATTTCGCCGCCATCACGCCGAATGAATACCTGATGGCCGCCGCGCCGCTGCAGGGCGCGACCTACAGTATCGAGGCGCTCAGCGCGCCGCGCGAGATCGCCGACATGCTGGCCATCGACACGCGCCAGCCCTGCCTCGTGCTGAAACGGCAAACCCGCTCGGCCGGCCAGGTCGCGTCGATCGCCACGATGTGGCATCCGGGCCACCGTTACCAGTTCGCCGGCAGTTTCACATGAGCAAGACCCATCCGGCAGCCGCGGGGCACGCCCCTCCTGCCGGCGCCGATTCATTATCAACCTGTCATTTTTTAGTCATTATTTCCAGAACAAAAGTTAACACTACGCATAAAATTTCGATGCTATAGTGGCTTGGACAAAAACGGCACGACGCTTGAACAACGGCGCTGGAACCGTCCATTGGTCGATAGAAAGGAAAGCTCTTGCAGCACCGCAGTCCTCCGTCCAGACTTGCCGCAGGCTGGCTGCCGGCTTGCCGCCGGCTCGCCCCGTGGGCCGCCGCGTTGGCGCTCGCCTGTACGGCGGTCCGGGCCAGCGCGGCGGAACAGATCACGGTCCAGCTGAAATGGCTGCACCAGTTCCAGTTCGCCGGTTATTACGCGGCGCAGGACAAGGGGTTTTATCGCGACGCAGGCCTCGACGTGACCTTGCGCGAATCGGTGCCGGGCAGCGACCCGGTGAAAAATGTGCTCGATGGCAAGGCCCAATATGGCGTCGGCAACAGCACGCTGTTATTGAAACGCGCCGCCGGCCAGCCGGTGGTGGTGCTGGCGTCGATCTTCCAGCATTCGGCGGCGGCGCTGATGGTGCGGCGCGCCGACAATGGCCAGCCGCGCGAGCTGGCCGGTGCCCGCCTGATGCTGGCGCCGAACAACGAGGAATTGCTGGCCTACCTGAAAAAGCGCGGCATCGCGCCGGACGCCATGCCGCGCGCGCCGCACAGCTACAACCTGGATGACCTGGTCAATGGCAGGGTCGACGTGATGAGCGCCTACATCACCGAGGCGCCATACCAGCTCGACCGCAGCAACCTGCGCTACGACATCCTGGCGCCGCGCTCGGCCGGCATCGATTTCTATGGCGACAACCTGTATACGACGGAAAGCGAATTGCGCGAACATCCGCTGCGCGCGGCGGCGATGCGCGCGGCGACCTTGCGCGGCTGGCAATATGCGATGAGCCATCCGGGCGAGATCGCCGACCTGATCCGGGCCCGCTATCCGAACAGCCACAGCCGCGAACACTTGATGTTCGAAGCGCAGCAGACCGTGCCGCTGCTGGAACAGCGCCTGATCGAGCTCGGTTACAGCAACCCGGCACGCTGGCGCGCGATCGCCGCCAGCTATGCCGAATTGGGCATGATGCCACCCAATTTCAAGCTCGACGGCTTTTTGTACGAACCGCCGCGCGATTACCTGGTCTGGCAATACGGCGCCGGCATCGGGCTGCTCGTGCTGATGCTGACCGGCTTCGGCGCCGCGCGCGTGCGCCGCCTGACGACGGCGCTGCGCCACGCCGACGAGCGGCGCGCCAAGGCCGAACGCCTGGCCAGCTTCGCGCTCGACGGTTCCGGCGAAGGCGCGTGGGACTGGCTGCTGCTGCAGGACAGCCTGACGCTGTCGGCGCGCTATTGCGAAATCCTCGGCTACGACCCGCACACGTTCCAGCCGACGGTGGCGCAAGTGCTGGCGCTGGTGCACCCGGACGACCAGGGCCGCGTCAACGATGAATTCATCGCGCAGAGCAGCCAGGCCAATACCGACAAGCAGGCGCTGTCGTGCGAATTCCGCATCCGCTGCCGCGACGGCAGCTGGAAATGGGTGCTCGGGCGCGGCATGGTGACGGCGCGCGACGGCAACGGGCGCGCGCTGCGCATGACCGGCACCCTGGGCGACATCAGCGACCGCACCGCCGCCGAGGAAACCCGCGTGGCGGCGATCCTGGAAGCGACGCCGGCGGCCATGCTGCTGGCCGACCGCGGCGGCTATATCCGGCAAGCCAACGCCGCCTGCGCGCGCTGCTTCGGCTACGAACCGGACAAGATGGCGGGCTTGTCGATGGAATTGCTGGTGCCCGACACGATGCGCAGCACGCCGGGCCGCCCGCGCGAACTGTTTTCAAGGCCCGGCCTGCCGGGCCGGGTGTTGACGGCGCGGCGCCACGACGGCACCCATTTTCCCGCCATGGTGCACCTGTCGCCGATCCAGATGGCCGGCCAGGGCTTATCGGTGGTGTCGCTGCGCGACATGACGCAGCGCCAGCGCGCCGAAGAAGCGCTGCACGCCAGTTCCGAGCGCTACCGCCTGATCGTGCAGACGGCCGCCGAAGGCATCTGGATGACCGATGCCAGCGACAACACGAGTTTCGTCAACCCGACCATGGCGCGCATGCTCGGCTATGAACCGGACGAGATGCTGGGCCGGCCGATCAGCGCCTTCATGGACGACGATGGGCAAACGCTGCTGCGCCAGCACTTGCGGCGCCAGTCCGGCCAGGCCGAGCAGGACGACGTCCGCTTCTTCCGCAAGGACCATTCGTCGATGTGGGGCTTGCTGTCGACCACCTTGATCAATGCGGACAATGGCGCCTACGCCGGCACGCTGGCGATGATCACCGACATCACCGACCGCCGCCTGGCCGACCTGGCGCTGCGCAATTCGAACCGGAGAATGGCGTCCGTGTTCAACGCCGTCACCAACGGCCTGGTCGTGCTCAACGGCGACGGCCTGATCCTGGAAAGCAATGCGGCCGCCTCGCGCATGCTGGGGCTTGCCGCCAATGCCGGCGCCGGCCTGTGGCCCGGCATGCACGAGGATGGGCAAGCGTTCGCGCGCGCCGAACACCCGGTCTACCTGGCGCTCGTCAGCGGCCAGTCGGTACGCGACGTGGTGATGGGGGTGACGCAGGCCGACGGCGTGCTGAGCTGGCTGTCCGTAAATGCCGAACCGATGCGCGACGAGCTCGGCGCCACGCCGATGGCGGTGGCCAGCCTGACCGACATCAGTTACCGCAAGCGCAGCGAGGACGCGGTGCGCCAGGGCGAACAGCGCTTGCAGGAAATCATCAAGATGATGCCGACCGGCCTGTTCATCAAGGCGCCGGACGGCCGTTTCCTGCTGATGAATCCGGCCAGCGAAGCGCAGTTCGGCTTCGTCTTCAATGAATTGAACAGCGGCGACGACAGCCCCTTCCACTCGCCCGACGAAGTGGCAGCATTACGCCGGCGCGACCGGGCCGCGTTCGACGGCGGCGTGCTGATCGATTACGAAGAACTGGTGTGGAACCCGACGCTGCGCCAGCAGCGCCATCTGCGCACGTTCAAAAAACCGGTGTTCGACGAGCGCGGCAAGCCCGCTTACCTGATCTGCATGTCGATCGACATCACCGACAGCAAACAGGCCGAACAGGCGCTGCGTGAACTCAATGAACACCTGGAAGAACGGGTCGCACAGCGCACCGGGCAGCTCGACCAGGCCAAGCAGATCGCCGAGGAAGCGAGCCAGGCCAAGGGCCAGTTCCTGGCCAACATGAGCCATGAAATCCGCACGCCGATGAATGGCGTGATCGGCATGGCTTATCTCGCATTGAAAACCGACCTCGACCCGCGCCAGCGCGATTACCTGGAAAAGATCCGTTTTGCCGGCGAACATTTGCTCGGCATCATCGACGACATCCTCGACATTTCGAAAATCGAGGCCGGCAAGCTGGAAATCGAGCAAGTCGATTTCGCGCTCGACCACGTGATCCAGACCTTGACCACCGTCGTCGCGCCGAAAGCCGCCGGCAAGGGCTTGACCTTGGAGTTCGAACTCGACCCGACGCTGCCGCCGGTATTGCGCGGCGATCCTCTGCGGCTGGGCCAGGTGTTGATCAATTACACGAATAACGCGATCAAGTTCAGCGAGCACGGCAAGATCATCATCAAGGTCGTCAACGCCGTCAGCGACGAGCGGCATTGCCTGGCGCGCTTCGAGGTGCGCGACCACGGCATCGGCCTGACGGAAGAGGAAATGGATAAACTGTTCCAGTCGTTCCAGCAGGCCGACACGTCGACCACGCGCGAATATGGCGGCACCGGTCTCGGGCTGGCGATCTGCAAGCAATTGGCCCAGCTGATGGGCGGCGAGGTCGGCGTGCGCAGCGCGTCCGGCGCCGGCAGCACGTTCTGGTTTACGGCGCAACTGGGCGTGTCGCAGCGCGCCGCGCAAGACCTGGTCAGCCGCTTCAGCGGCGACGACGCAGAGCGGCTGGCCGGCGCCCACAACGCCGCCGTCATGGGCGCGCTGAAGGATGCCCGCATCCTGCTCGTCGAGGACAATACTTTCAATCAGCAAATCGCACTGGAAATGCTGGAAGAGGCGGGAACCTCGGTCTGCCTGGCCAACAATGGCGCCGAAGCGCTGGCGCTGTTGAACCAGGCCCGCTTCGATTGCGTGCTGATGGATGTGCAAATGCCGCTGATGGACGGGCTCGAAGCGACGCGCCGCATCCGCGCCGACCCGCGCCTGTCGGCCTTGCGCGTGCTGGCGATGACGGCCACGGCCACCAGCGAAGACCGGGTGCGCTGCCTGGACGCCGGCATGGACGATTTCATTTCGAAGCCGATCCAGCCGGCATTGATGTACCAGACCATCGCCAACTGGCTGCCGCGGCGCCAGCCCGACGACGAGCCGGCGCCGCGCGCGCACGCGCTGCCGGCGTTCAAGCCCACGCTCAGCGGCGACCCCGCCATCATCGACCTGTCGATCCTGGCCAAGCTGCTCGGCTACAATCCGCAAAAGGTGCGCAAGTTCGCCTTCAAGTTCCTGCAAACCACGCAATCCGGTTTCCAGGACATGGAAACGGCGCTGGCCGGCGGCCAGGTCGAGCGCGTGCGCGAACTGGGCCACCGCATCAAGTCGTCGGCGCGCACCGTCGGCGCGCTCGGCATGGCCGACCTGTGCCAGGCGCTGGAATTGCTGGCCGCCGGCGAGACTGCCGACGAGGTGGCGCGCGCGCGCGCCATCCTGGCCCGCCTGTGGCCGCTGCTGGAACGGGTGACCGAACAAATCATGACCAACACTACTTTTGCCAACGATGACTGAATGATGAACCAACGCGCCCCCTCCCTTCCGCCGCTGCGCGTACTGCTGCTCGATGACGACACCTTCATGCTGGCGCTGCTGGCCGACATGCTCGACGACCTCGGTTACGAGGACGTGACCGGCGCCAGCAGCGCCAGGAAGGCGCTGGCCGTGCTGGAACAGCAGGCGCCGGACCTCTTGATCTGCGACCTGGGCATGCCGGACATGGATGGCATCGAATTTTTGCGCCTGCTCGCCGAGAGCGGTTACGACGGCACCGTGGTGCTCTTGTCCGGCATGGATGCCGGCGTGCTGAAGGCGGCCGAGCGGCTGGCGATGGCGCAGGGTTTGACGATCCTCGGCGCGTGCAAGAAGCCGGTGGCCAGCGCCGAACTGGGCGACCTGGTCAACCTGGCCGCGATGTACCGCCGCCCGCGCCGCGCCGGCGCGCCGTGAAGCACAGCAAAAAACCGCACGGGCGCGCAAAATGGGTTATTATTTGCGCTATCTCCCGCCTGTCATCCTCTTGTCACATTCCCGATTCAGTCGAAACCCGTTGAATTAGTGGACACAGTCTCCATCTGCAGCCTGTAACCCCGGCGGCGTAGAGACGATGACTGGCAAGCATGGCATAATCTCCAGGCGTAATTAATCCCACACCTCTTCTGAGGAAAACATGAGCGAAAACATTAAACATATTACCGATGCCTCCTTCGAAGCCGATGTGCTGAAATCCGACCGTCCGGTACTGGTCGATTTCTGGGCCGAATGGTGCGGTCCGTGCAAGAGCATCGCCCCGATCCTGGAAGAAGTGGCCAAGGAATACGACGGCAAGATCCTGATCGCCAAGATGGATGTGGACGCCAACCAGGCCGTGCCCGGCAAGTTCGGCATCCGCGGCATCCCGACCCTGATCCTGTTCAAGAACGGCGTCGCAGCCGCGCAGAAAGTGGGCGCGATGGCAAAAGGCCAGCTGACCTCTTTCATCGACAGCAATATTTAAGTAAGATAGGCGGCGCTGCGCCCGCAGCAGCCGCCTGCTTGGCCGGGAAACGGGCCATCCCCGTTCCCACTTGATCAACCCCACGCAGTCCCCTCCCCTACCTTATACTTCCCGTCACGGGACACTCAACCACTATGCATCTATCTGAATTAAAGGCCTTACACGTCTCAGCCCTGCTGGAGATGGCGATCGGTCTTGATATCGACAACGCGGCGCGTCTGCGCAAACAGGAATTGATGTTTGCGATCCTGAAAAAGCGCGCGAAATCCGGTGAACAGATCTTCGGCGACGGCGCCCTCGAAGTGCTGCCGGACGGCTTCGGCTTCCTGCGCTCGCCCGACGCCAGCTACATGGCCTCGACCGACGACATCTATATCTCGCCATCGCAGATCCGCCGCTTCAACCTGCATACGGGCGACTCCATCGAAGGCGAAGTGCGCACGCCGAAAGACGGCGAACGTTATTTCGCGCTGGTCAAGGTCGACAAGGTCAACGGCGAATCGCCGGAAGCGTCGAAACACCGCATCCTGTTTGAAAACCTGACGCCGCTGCACCCGAACGAGCCGCTGCGCCTGGAACGCGAAATGAACGGCGCCGAAAACATCACCGGCCGCATCGTCGACCTGATTTCTCCGATCGGCAAAGGCCAGCGCGGCCTGCTGGTGGCGTCGCCGAAGTCCGGCAAGTCCGTCATGCTGCAGCACATCGCCCACGCGATCACGGCCAATCACCCTGACGTGACCCTGATCGTGCTGCTGATCGACGAGCGCCCGGAAGAAGTGACAGAGATGCAGCGCTCCGTGCGCGGCGAAGTGGTGGCGTCGACCTTCGACGAACCGGCCACGCGCCACGTGCAGGTCGCCGAGATGGTGCTGGAAAAAGCCAAGCGCCTGGTCGAGATGAAAAAAGACGTGGTGATCCTGCTCGACTCGATCACCCGCCTGGCGCGCGCCTACAACACCGTGATCCCGGCATCGGGCAAGGTCTTGACCGGCGGCGTCGACGCCAACGCCTTGCAGCGTCCAAAACGCTTCTTCGGCGCGGCGCGCAATATCGAGGAAGGCGGCTCGCTGACGATCATCGCCACCGCGCTGATCGAGACCGGTTCGCGCATGGATGACGTGATCTACGAAGAGTTCAAGGGTACCGGCAACATGGAGGTGCACCTGGAGCGCCGCCTGGCCGAAAAACGCGTCTACCCGGCGATCAACCTGAACAAGTCCGGCACCCGCCGCGAAGAATTGCTGATCAAGCCGGACCAGCTGCAAAAGATCTGGATCCTGCGCAAATTGCTGTACTCGATGGACGAGATCGAAGCGATGGAGTTCATCCTCGACAAGATGAAGGCGACGAAAACCAACCTGGAATTCTTCGACATGATGCGTCGCGGGGGATAAATCCCTTGGCCCCTGCTTACCGCGGGGGCTGATTTTCAGCAAACCAAAATCCGAGGCAAAACCTGGGGTCAGACCCATGGGTCTGACCCCGGCCTTTGCACTGGATTTTGGTTTGCTGAAAACCGCCGTTCGCTGTATAATCCCCGGTTGATTTTAACCACCCCTGGCAAGTGAGCGGCAATCGGGTCAAGAAGCGGGACGACCGACGAAGTGCTGTTTGGCTACCTACCTATCGAAAGAAGCAGATGAAACCAGAAATCCATCCAGAATACCGCGAAGTAGTGTTCCACGACCTGTCGTGCGACTTCAAATTCGTCACCCGTTCGACCATCCAGACCCGCGAAAAAATCACCCACGAAGGTACCGAGTACCCACTGGTGAAGATCGAGGTTTCGGCTGAATCGCACCCGTTCTACACCGGCAAGCACAAGATCGTCGACACCGCCGGTCGCGTCGAGAAATTCCGTCAGAAATTCGGCGCCGTCGGCTCCAAGACCGCCGTCGCTGCAGGCTAATCTGCCCCAGTGCGAAAAAAGGCAGCTACGGCTGCCTTTTTTTTTAAGCCGACTTTCATTTCGCCTGTCATTGCGTCCATCCGCCTGCCCATGAAGCCAGTCCGCCTTCCCGCCGCCGCCACGCTGGCGCTGCCCCGCTGGGCGCTGTACGCGCTCGGCCTGCTGTACATCCTGCCCGGCCTGATCGGCCGCGAACCGTGGAAAAACGATGATGCCGCCAGTTTCGGCGTCATGTGGACCATGGCGCATGGTAACTGGCAAGACTGGCTGTGGCCGAACATCGCCGGCCAGTCGATGACGGACGAGGGACCGCTGGCGTTCTGGCTCGGCGCGCTGGGCATCAAGCTGTTCGGCGGATTGCTCGGCGACGTGCTCGGCGCGCGCGTGGCCACCGTCGGCGCCTTCGTGCTCGGCCTGATGTCGCTGTGGTACGCAACGTACCACCTGGGCCGGCGCCAGGATGCGCAACCGATGCGGCTGGCCTTCGGCGGCCAGCCCGAGCCTGACAATTTCGGCCGCACCCTGGCCGACGCTGCCGCGCTGATCTACCTGGGCTGCCTCGGCCTGCTGCTGCACAGCCACGAATCGACGTCGGAAGCGTGGCAGATCGCCTTGCTGTCGCTGCTGCTGTACCGCTCGGTGCGCTACATGGAATTGCCGGTGCCGCGCAACGCCGCGCTGATCGGCCTGGCGCTGGGCTTGCTGACGCTGACGCGCGACTGGGTGACGCCGGTCTTCCTCGTCGTCGCGCTGTTCCTGTGCAGCCGCTTCCTGGCGATGCCGGCCTGGCGCACGCTGCGCGACCTGGCCCTGGCGCTGGCCACCGGCACGCTCGTCACGCTGCCGTGGATACTGCCGGCCTACGCGCTGCACCCGTACGGCATGACGCCGCTGATCGGCTGGATGCACTGGAACCTGTCGCTGCTGGCCCTGCCCAGCGTGGTGTCGCTGCGCACCTTCTTCCGCGTCGGCGTCTGGTTCTTCTGGCCGGCCTGGCCGTTCGCCGGCTGGGCCATCTATGCGTGGCGGCGCCAGCACCGCGTGCTGCATATCGTGGTGCCGGTGACCTTCGTCAGCATGGCCGCGATGCTGGCGCTGTTCCACCCGTCTCCGGAACCGGGGCAATTGCTGATGCTGCTGCCGCCGCTGGCGATCATGGCCGCCTTCGGCCTGCTGACGATGAAACGCGGTGCCATCAACGCGATCGACTGGTTCTCGGTGATGGTGCTGACCTTGTGCGGCGCCATTTTATGGATTTTCTGGGGCGCGATGTTTACGGGATGGCCGGCCAAGGCCGCCCATAACGCCTTGAAACTGATCCCCGGCTTCACGCCGCAGTTCGATGCGCTGGCCTTCCTGGTCGCCGTGTCCGCCACGGCCGGCTGGTTCGTGCTGGTGCACTGGCGCCTGTCGCGCCGCCCGGCCGTGCTGTGGCGCGCCGTGGTGCTGTCGTCCGGCGGCCTGATCCTGAACTGGATCCTGATGATGACGCTGTTCCTGCCGGCGGTGAATTACAGTAAAAGCTATGCGACGGTGGCGCGCCAGGCGGCGCAGAATTTGCCAAAGGACGTCGATTGCATCGTCACCAATGTCGGCCCGGCCCAGCGCGCCTCGTTCGCCTATTTCGGCCACTTGCCGTTCGCCGGCATGAACGGCAAGCGCTGCTCGCTGCTGCTGCTGCAGGACAGCATCCGGATTCCGGACGAAGAAGAAATTCAGCCCGAATTCCGCGGCAAGCAATGGACGCTGTTATGGGAAGGCCGGCGCGCGTCCGACCGGCGCGAACGTTTCCGCCTGTACCGCCGCACCGAATAGGCAGCGCCTGCGCTTGC
Source organism: Pseudomonadota bacterium (assembly GCA_040389645.1). Taxonomy (GTDB): domain Bacteria; phylum Pseudomonadota; class Gammaproteobacteria; order Burkholderiales; family Burkholderiaceae_D; genus Rugamonas. Next base: position 32,059 of record JAZJZT010000025.1, read on the forward strand.
CGCAACCGGCAATACTGCTATGCTGTCTGCATGCGGATGTTGCGCTGGCGAACCACGAAAGCAGCTATGGCAAAGCAGCATATTTTGATGGCAATGTTGCTGGCCGCCGCCACCGGCGCGCTGGCCGACGACGCGCCGCGCGGCGCGCCCCTGCTGATCACGACCGAACATGCGCCGCCGTCCAGCATGAAGGAAGGCGACGAGATCGTCGGCCGCGAAACCGACAAGATCCGCGACATGCTGGCGCGCGCCGCGATCCCCTATAAAATCGACCTGCTGCCATGGAAGCGCGCCTACACCTTGGCGCAGCAGCAAGCCAATACCTGCGTCTACTCGACTTCGCGCACGCCGGAGCGCGAACAGCAATTCAAATGGGTCGGCCCGACCGACGAGGCGGAATGGATTTTCATGGGCCGCGCCGACCACACCTTCCAGTTGCGCACGCTCGAAGATGCGCGCACGCTGCGCATCGGCACCTACCACGGCGATGCGCGCGACGAATTTTTACGCGCGCGCGGCTTCAACGTCGAACCCGTATTGAGCGATGCGTCGAACCCGAAAAAACTGTTGTTGAACCGGATCGATTTATGGGCGGTCGGCATGCGCGCCGGCAGCCACACGCTGGCGCCGTTGACGCACAGCGGAGAAATCGTCCCCCTGCTCACCTTTCACCGCGTGAAAGTCTACCTGGCCTGCAACCGGGCCGTCGACGATGCGCTGATCGAGCGCATGAATGCGGCACTCGACACGATGCGGCGCGACGGCACTTTCGCGCGCCTCGAACGCAAATATGCCGAATGGGAAAATCGCAAGTAAGCCTTGTATTTACTGCATTGCCGCCTTGTCTACAGCTGTTGCGCGCCGCATTTTTTTCTTCCGCCGATTGCACACAAACCTTGCACAGCCCGTTATAGTCCCTATATAACGCGTTGCCGCTCGGCATTTCAACACAAGAAAGCTGTCTCCCAGGCAGCCTGCATGCATAGCGCCACGAGATCCGCCTGACTGCGCCCCCTACTTTGCGCACTGGCGTCCCCGGCCCCAGGCTGTCGCGCCCCAGCATCGCGCCCCAGCCCGCCATTAGTCGATACCTGTCCGTCACCTGTAAAGTCACGCCCATGTTCAATCTGTATAAACTTCAACTCGCGCTCAGGAATACCTGGGTACGCCTCGCCCTGCTGGCCACCGTTGCGCTGGTGCTGGGCCTGACCGCCTGGCACGGCGAGGTGGCGCAAGACGGCAGCCCCGTCGTGCGTTCGCAAAACATTTCGGAAATCACCGCGCTGGCGGCGCAACGCGAGCGGCTCGACTACCTGCTGGTGGCGCGCCCGCTGTCGGACGCGCCGCGCTATATCTATAAATTCAAGGATGCGCCGGAATTGCACGTGGTCAAAGTGCCGAGCACCTCGCACCTGAGCCTGGAACGCGAAATCCTGCTGCGCAACAGCATCCCGTACGCAATCGCGCAAGATGCGTATCTGGCGTCGCACAAGGCCGTGCTGCAGGATGACGGCGACGGCGCGATGGCCGAAAGTCAAGCTTTCCTGAAACGCCACGCGTTCGACATCCTGGTCGTCGTCCTGCTGCTGTTCGTCTTAAAATTCGGCATTCCCGGCATGGGTTTGAGCGCGACGGTGATCACGCCCGACCAGCTGAAAGGCAGCATGGACGACCTGATCGGCATGGACGACATCAAGCAGGAAGTGCTGCACCTGGAAGACATGATACGCAACCGCAGCATCTATAAATCGCACAATATCGACAAGCCGTTCAACGTGATGCTGACCGGTCCGGCCGGCACCGGCAAGACCAAGCTGGCCGGTTACCTCGCCAAACGATTGAACCTGCCGCTGATCCAGGCCTCCGGCTCGGCGCTCGAATCCGGCTATATCGGCGGCGGCTCGAAGGCGCTGAACGCCTTGTACCGCAAGGCTTGCGCACGCGGCAGCTGCATCATTTTCCTGGACGAGGCGCAGACGCTGTTCATGCCGCGCGGGCGCGGCGAAAAGAAATGGGAAGACGATACCGCGAATACGCTGCTCGGCCTGCTCGACGGCGTGAAAAGCGAAGAAGGCGCCGGCGTGATCTGGGTTGTCGCGTCGAACTTCGACGACGCCTCGTCGCAGATGGATGAAGCGATGCTGCGCCGCTTCTCCGTCAAAATCAATTTCCGCTTGCCGAATAAACAGGAACGCAGCGAACTGCTGCGCACCTTCCTGGCGCGCAAACAGGATGGTTGCGTCGACTGGAACGACCTGGACTTGAACCAGGTGGCCGAGATCACCGCCAATCTGAGCCCTGCTCTGCTGGAAACCGTGGTCGACCGGGCCAGCATGATCTCGATCCAGGACAAGACGATCATCAATACGGACTTGATGTTCCGCGCCTTCGAGCGCGCCACGATCGGCTTGACCGACCGCGCCACGACGGCCGAAAAAACCCGCCAGCGCGAACGCATCGCGCTGCACGAGCTCGGCCACTTCTTCATGCAGATCGATCCTTATCTGCGCGCCGGCATGTCGCTGGCCGAGGTCAAGGAAAAATCGCATTTATTGAAAATCAGTACGGAATCCGTGTCGAAACTCGGCGCGCTCGGTTACGTGCTGTCGGCCGGCGACGACATGTCGCTGCGCACGCTGGAGGAAATGGAACAGGATGTGATCCAGTTATACGGCGGCGTCGCGGCCGAAGAACTGTTTTATGGGGCGCGCGGCATTTCGGTCGGCAGCCAGAACGATATCCAGAAGGCGACATCGATGCTCGACATGATGGTCAACCGGCTGTCGATGTATTCGCGCTCCAAGCTCGACTACAGCCAGTTCAAGAATGACAGCAGCGGCGAACACACGCTGAACCAGGTCGAGGCCAAGGCCGACGAACTGTACAGCTATACATTGAAATCGATCGGCGATTACCGGGTCGCGATGGAAGAGATCAAGGAAATCCTGCTGGAGCGCTACGTGCTGTCGAAGGATGCCATCTTCGCGCTGCTCGAAGAACGGCTGGAAATGGCGCCGGTGGCGCAGGCGGCTTGACGCCGTCCGCACCGGTGGCGCGCGGCGGGCCTTAGCGCGACGCCATCATCGTCGTGTTGGCCGGCGATTTCGAGGCGACGGCCAGCTTTTCGTAATTGCGGATCGCGACGCTTTCGCCATCGTCGCGGAATTCCAGGCGGGCGCCGGACGCGGTGACGAACACGCCCGGTGCGCGGGCGAAGATTTCCGTCTTCGCTTCTCCCTGCAACTGGGTGTAATAGGTGTGGACGCGCTGGCTGAACTTGATGCGCTGGCCGTTTTCCAGTTGATACGAATAGGCGTAATCGTCGAATTCGCCCGGGGCCACCCGGTAATCGGCGGGGGCCTTGATCTGCACGCTGTCCCCATCGGCGGAACCGCCGATGACCTGTGGCGCCGCATGGGCGCAAGCCATGCCCATCCACGCGACCGCAAGCGCGATCGTGCGTAACGTTGTCTTCATTTGTGACTCCTGAGTAGTTGGTAGGTGATACTTGGCCGCCGCGCCGGCATTGGCGCCACGGCCATCCCGAAATAGTGGGTGGGCGACGTTAGCGGCCTGCAACAGCGGGCCGCCCGTTCTCGATGTCGCTTAACGACTCGCGCTGTAGACGCGGTCGGGAGAGATCGGGTTGGTGCCGGAATACGGCATCCGATCCAGGTGGGTCACGGCGATTGTGTCGCCATCATCCTTGAATTCTATGGTCGCCCCAAGCGCGGTGACGAATTTGCCTGGCGCCAGGGGAAACAGTTCGACCGGTGCTTCGTTATACAGTTGCGTGTAAGCCTGCCGGCGCCGCTGGTGGAACTGGAGCACGATGCCGTTGTCGAGTAAATACGGGTGGGCGTACTGGTCGAACTCTTGTGGCGCCAGCCTGTATGCCGTTGCTGCACTTGCCTTGATCTGGATACTCTCCGTCATGATGGCGGGTTCTTCCGCCGGGGCCAACTGGGCTGGCGCAACGCCAGGGAAGCCAGCCAGCACGACCGCGATGAACACGCCGCTCGCAGAAAATCGCATGATTTCACCTCCGAAATCATCAGCACTCGTCGTGGAAATACCGATGCCGCAACGCGGCAGCGATCACTCCATACTAGCAGGCCACCGCTTTTGTGTAAGGGGCAACTTTACTGATAATTCCTATGCTGCGGCGCACCTTCATAGCTTGCGAATAAAACAGTCAATTAGCGCGCTGCGACATACACGCGATCGGAGGCCGGCATCGCTTGCGCCATCGGCAAGCGCTCCAGGCGGCTGATGGCGACCGTCTCGCCGGCGTCGCGGAATTCCATGCGGGCGCCGGCCTCGGTGACGAACACGCCGGGCGCGCGCGCAAAGATCTGCACTTTCGGTTCGCCCTTCAACTGCACATAAAAACTCGTCACGCGCTGGCTGAACTTGATGACCTTGCCGTCGTCGAGGCGGTAGGCATATTCGTAATCGTTGAACTCGTTCGGCGCCACCTTGTAATTCGCCCTGGCGTGGATCTGCACGCTGTCAGCCGCGTCGCCGAGCACCTGCGGTGCGGCATGGGCGGCGGACATGGTGGCAAGCGCGAAGGCGGCGGCGGCGAATAACGAGGTTTTCATGGTGTGCTCCGAAATGTGGGGGTGGGTCCTGGCCGTCTCCGCCATTGATAGTTTCGCGGGGACAATTGCAAGATAGCAAAACGACAGCGTAATTGCAGGCAATGCGCGACAAACGGTCAATTCGGCGTGACAGAATGCATGATGCGCAGATGGATGGTATTGGCCGGGCCGCTGACAAGCGGGCAACGGCCGGGTAAGATGATGCGATGCTGATACGTCCCTATCTCCCCGGCGAAGAAGCGCTGTTGCGCGCCATTTTTCACGCGTCGGTGCATGGCATCGCGCAGCGCGATTACACGCCCGAGCAGTTGCGCGCCTGGGCGCCGGTGCACTACGATGTCGCGCTGTGGAACCAGCGCATGCGCGCCAACCAGGCGCTGGTGGCCGAGCTCGACGGCCAGCCGGCCGCGTTCGCCGATTTGCAGCCGTCGGGCTATATCGACATGTTTTTCGTCGCGCCCGCCTATACGCGGCGCGGCGTCGGCAGCGCGCTGCTGCGCCACATCTTCCAGGCCGCCGCCGCGCGCGGCATCGGCGAACTGTTTTCCGACGTCAGCCTGACGGCCGAAGCGTTTTTCAGGCACCACGGCTTCATCGTCGAAACGCGCAACGAAGTCGCCGTGCGCGGAGAAGTGCTGGCCAACGCCAGCATGCGCAAGCTGCTGGCGGCGCCGGCCTAGACTTTCATGGGTAGAATCACCATCTGCAACCCCTCCAGGTGCAGCCGTCTCTGCACCGCCAGCGCGGCCTGGTTGTGCAGCACGCGCGTGAGCCAGTTATCGCTGGAAAAAATCAGTTTACTGGTAAAGAAGATCGCATTCGGAAATTCGTTGCTGATTTCTTCGCACATGCGCGTCACCTCGTCCACCGCGTCGGTGCCGAAACCGAGATAGGACGACGAGGCCATGCGGTGGCTGTGGCAGAAATCGACGAAATATTCGAGCGTGCGTTCGGCATCGCTGCGCATCTGCTCCAGCGCGCCCTCTCCTCCATAAGCGTGCGAATCGACGGTGCGCGCATTGACAAAGATAAAATTTTTGAAGTGGCTGGGGAACATGCGCTGCACCCACAGCAATGCGTGCAAGCCGCCGCCGCGCGAGGTGCCGACGATGAAGACGGCGGTCTGGTCGTCCGGGTTCGGCTCGACCGCTTCCGCGTTCGGGCCGAACGGCTGGCTGGCGAACACGTCATCGACGGAGTGAATCGCCTGCTTGGTTTCGCGGTAATGGCGCCGCACGAAGATGCACAGCCCGGCGATGGCGCCGATGATCAATATCGTGGCCCAGCCGCCCTCGGCAAAGCGCTCGACCAGCAAGATCGCCAGGATGCCGGCGCAAATCGTGAAACCGACCAGGGACAGCAGCAGCCGGCGCAGCCAGTGACTGCCCTTGCGCCGGTTGCGCGCCCAATACAGACACAGGCCGAACAGGGAGATGGCGAAGGTCAAAAAGACGGAAATCGAATACAGCACCACGAGTAAGGTCACGCTGCCGCCGGTCCAGAACAGGATCGCCAGCGCGGCCAGCCCCATCACCAGGATGCCGTTCTGCGTCACCAGCCGGGTCGACAGGTAGCGGAACTTGTGTGGCACCCAGGAATCGGACGCCATGTTCGACAGTACCGACGGCCCGCCAAGAAAACCGGTGTTGGCCGCGACGAACAGCAGGCCGGCCTCGAACGCCAGCACCACGGCCAGCAACACCTGATTCAGCAACGGTCCGCCCAGGTTCATGCTGTCGATGATGCTCTTGAAGGTCGACGCGTTGAGCGTTTCGCCCGGCGTCGGCTGCGCCTGCCACAGCAGGTACAGCAAGATGATACCGCCAGCCGTGATCGCCAGCGACAGCGCCATATACAGCATCGTCATCTTGCCGGTGCGCACGCGCGGCTCGGCCAGCAGGTTGACATTGTTCGACACCGCTTCCAGCCCCGTATACGTGCCGCCGCCCTGCGAATAGGCCAGCAACAGCATGCCCGCCACGCCGGTCCAGCCGATGCCGCCAGCCAGCTTGACGGTTTCATCGAGCGTGCCCGGCACCAGGCCCGGCAGGTAGGACGCGTGCGCATACAGGCCGTAGACGATCAGGATCAAATGGGTGATGACGAAGCCGATGAAGATCGGCAGCAGGATCTGGATCGCCTCTTTTAGACCGCGCAGATTCATGACGATCAATAGTGCAATAAAAAACGCCTCGGCCCATAGTTTCCACGGCTGGAAGCCGAGCGGCAAGAACGAGGCCAGCGCATCGACGCCGGAGGCGATCGAAATGGCGATCGTCAAGACGTAATCGAGGATCAGCGCGCAGCCGGAAATCAAGCCCATGTACGGCCCGACCAGCTTGGTGGCGACACGGTAACCGCCGCCGCCGGTGGGGAACAGTTCGATCACCTGGTTGTAGGCCAGCGCGATGATGAACACCGTGACGGCGGTGGCGATCGCCATGTACAGGCCGAGGTGGGTATGCGCGCCGAGCGCCTTGAAGGTTTCCTCCGGGCCATAGGCCGACGAGGACAGGCCGTCGGCACCCAGGCCGACCCAGGCGAGAAACGCCACCAGCGCCATCGAATGGCGGGTTTCGCTCTTCATCGGGTCCAGCGCCTTGCCTAAGATAATCTCGCGTATTTTCTTGTTCTTCATGCGTGGGAAACGCCGGTGGCCGGCTGGAGCGGAAGAGAGACGGAATCATGACACAATTATAAAAGGTTGGCAGACTTGCCTGAACGCGACAAATCAGTGATAATGCGACTCGCGTTGCCGGGATGGCGGAATAGGTAGACGCACGGGACTCAAAATCCCGCGCCGCAAGGCGTGCCGGTTCGATTCCGGCTCCCGGCACCATGAACACGTATCACCCAGTGTTACCAAAGCTCAAAACCCGCATGTCTCCCAGGCATAGCGGGTTTTTTGTTGTCTTGCACAATAATGCGTCACCCATGGGACGCCAAGATTTGACGGTATTTTTGATGTAATCCGTTAACGCGATCGCTAGCCAGTAGCTCCCTACTTGTACCGACATGACATCGAAATTTGGGCTAAAAAAAAGCCCACCAGTGCGGTGGGCTAAATCCAATTCTTGGAAGAGTTGGAGGAGACAGGTGAATTATGCTGCTTCGCAGCATATTTTTCCAATTTATATTTGTAATGAGATGTATCACAAATATGAATATCAGAACATTTGACAAACCAGCTCCACTCAACCGGCAGCTTGAAAACCCTGGCCGCGCAGCCGCTTCCATCGCATTTCATCTCGGCCGTTACAGATGCTTACCCAGGAAACATCTGCAGTACATCCCATATCGTTTCCCGACCGTTATCAGTACATCCGCGCATATCTTGCGCCTTACTGGAGAATGACATGGACAACACGACGACCTCGAACCGCATCCACCCTTTAGTCGCAACCGCCGCAGTCTCGCTGACGCTGGTCAGCCTGGTTGGCGCGGCCGCCATTGCCGGACTGCTGCCCAACTCGCATGGCGCCGCCACCGGCACACCTGCCAATGCGACCGTAAACAGTCCAGCAATGCTTGCGCAACAAGCGGCGGCACTCCCGGCCGCACCGCAACTGGCCCAACTGCCAGCGGCGATGCCAGCCATCGAGCAGCCGGTGGCCGCGCCGGTCGTCAAACAGGTCGTCCATCACAAAACCGTGGTCCATCACCAGTATCATCCCGCGCCACATAACAGCAACGGCACTCAACTGGCCCAGGCACAAACCGGCCAGCCATATGCGCAGGCGCCGGCCTATCAGCCAGCGGCCCCGGTCGCGCAGAACAGCCCGCTTGGCATCGGCGTCGGCGCGCTGGTCGGCGGCCTGGTTGGCAGCCGGATCGGTGGTGGCAAGGGCCGGACCTTGGCCGCCATCGCCGGTGCCATCGGCGGCGGTTATGTCGGCAACGAGATCGCCAAGAAAAATCAGCAAAACTGATGCTGGTGCCGGCTCATCTCAACCCCGGCGCACACTCCCCCTTCTCCTAAAAGCGCAGTATCGGCCCCGCCGGACTGCGTTCCTCAGTTTCTCCTCCATCGCCAACCTCGCTGCACAGCACGCCCGAACGCGCACATGAAGTGTGCGTTCCGGGCACTCCTGGAAGCCTCCTGAGCGACATCCCACAGTCCGAATTTGCCTCACATTTATCGAGAGCGGATATCGATATATTTGCAATCCAATGTCATTCACATTCCCATCGGCAATCAGTATGTTCACACAAGAATGACCGCCTGTTGCTCTGCCGCAGCAAAGAACAGATTTTCAATACTAGCTATATGTAATTCTCAATATTTCGCGTTTTCCCTGTAGTTACCTGCACCAACAAGATCTCCACGATATCTGATAACACATATATGAAACCGCTTATGTTTCGTTTTGTTACCGTTATGTTACTTTGTATATAACGAAAACAAACAAGGGGCACGCATTCACAAGATAGACACGACTTTTATTTAATCATCTTCAGCAATTTAATTCATCAATTTCCGGATGCGCTTCCGTACGCATTTGGTCTTTAACAATGGGAAAATGTAATGCAAAAAATCACTTTGGGTAAAAAAACGCTGATCGCATCGGCACTGATGCTGGCCATGGGTTCTTCTATGGCTGCCACGCTCAAAATTGGCGTCGCATCCAATTTTGAAATCCCGCTGCGTGCTATCGTCGATGCCTATAAGTTTGACTTTTCCAGCAGCGATACCATCACCGTTACCGGTGGCGCGACCGGTACGCTGAAAGCGGCAATCATCTCTGGCGGCAGTACCAACGGTCCATACGATCTGTTCCTGGCTGCCAACCAGGCTGCGCCGGTTGACCTCGTGAACAATTATTCCTCGTTGGTGGAAGGTTCCTCGTTCACCTACGCGACCGGCTATCTGACACTGTGGTCCAACACCAGCGGCGTTAACGTCAGCAGCGGCCTGCCGTCCAATTTCTATTCGCTTTATGGCCAGGTAGCGATCGCCGACCATATCACCGCACCTTATGGCGCCGCCGCCTGGACGGTATTGCAGGCTTCGCCGCATAACATCACGTCCCTGCCCGATTCCAAGGTCGCTGAATATACCAATATCGATACGACTTTCCAGGCAGTTAATACTCCCGGCAAACAGATCGGCTTTGTCGCCAAATCTCAGGTTTGCCAAAACCTTGGTGCCGGTGAAACATTCAGCGGCACGTCGCATTACGTGTATACCGGTAGCCCAATTGTCCAGGCTGGCGTCGCGATCGAACGCACCAGCCGTTCGGGTGCGGACGACACGCTGTTGTCTGATTTTATCAATTACCTGCGCACCAATTCCAATGCGCAAGCCATCATTCAACAATACTGCTACTCGTAATACCATCGAGATCTAAATCATGAAAAAAACCACGGGCAAGTGCCAAAACAAGATAGTCAGGAGAAAACAAATCTGCATCGCGATCTCCGCGTTGCTTTGTCCGCCCGTGGTGCTGGCAGCGCCGCAAAGCGGTACGGTGGTCAGCGGTACGGCCGCTATCACGCAATCCGGCGCTGTCACCAATATCAACCAGACGACCCCCAAAGCAGTCATCAAGTGGAACAGTTTCGGTATCGCGGCGGGTGAAACGGTCAAATTCAACCAGCCCGATGCTTCCTCGATCACGCTCAACCGCGTGACCGGCAACGAGCGCAGCGTCATCGATGGCGCAATGAATGCCAACGGCAAGGTTTTCCTGGTCAATTCCAACGGCATCCTGTTCAACAAGGATAGCCAGGTCAGTACTTCCGGACTGGTGGCCAGCACGCTGGCGATCAGCGACACGGATTTTAATAATGGCAATTATGCCTTCAACGGCAATGGCCATGCCGCTTCCGTCATCAACCTTGGCACCATCAAGGCAACCGACGCCGGCTATGTCGCATTGCTGGGTGGGCAGGTCCAGAACAACGGCTTGATCGAGGCGACCAAGGGCACGGTCGCACTCGGCGGCGGAGAGAAGATCACGCTCAACTTCAATGGCGATTCGCTGCTCGCCATCAGCGTCGACGAAGGGGCGTTGCAGGCGCTGGTCAACAATGGTGGTGCGATCCACGCCGACGGCGGCAAGGTGATCCTGACCTCAAAAGCGGCCGGCGACCTGCTCGATGGGCAGGTCAATAATAGTGGCATCGTGCGCGCACAGACGGTCGATGACCTGAAAGGCGATATCGCCTTGCGCGCCTATAGCGGCACCGTCAATCTCAGCGGCACGCTGGATGCCCAGGCGCTGGAAAACAGCGGCGACGGCGGCACTATCGCCACCTCGGGCTACAAGGTCAAGGCCACTGATGCCGCCATTGTCAGCGCCAACTCCACCGCTGGCGCGGCCGGCAGCTGGAATGTGAATTCCACGACCCTGAGCATCGGCACGGGCAGCGATATCGGCGCCACCATGCTCGGCAATGCGCTCGACCATGGCAATGTCACGTTGACATCGGCCGCGCTCAATGGCGAAGGCGGGAACCTGCAATCGACCAGCACGGTGGCCTGGACCAGCGACAATACGCTGACGCTGGCTGCGGCAAACGATATCAACCTGGCTGGCATCAGCGCCAGTGGCGACCACGCCGTGCTGGCACTGAATGGGGCCAAAAATATCAATATCGGCGGCGGCATCGGGGCCAGCGGAGACCATGCCAGTGTGTCGATGACGTATGGCGGCGCCTATACCTTTGACATGAGCAAACAGGGCGCGCTCACGCTGGCCGGCGCCAATGCCAGCCTGCAACTCAACAATAACAATTACACGCTGATCCGCAGCATGAGCGATCTGGCCGCGCTGGGCGCCGTCGCCACGCCAGGCCTGTATGCGCTGGCTGGCGACCTGACCGCACCGGCCACACCGTACAATAATGTCGTTGTCGGCACTCTGACCGGCACCTTGGCCGGGCTCGGTCATTCCATCAGCGACCTGAAGATCACGACGGCATTGGACACAATCAAGCCAGCCCTGATCGGCACAATACCGCTGGGTTCGACGGTACGCGATATCGGACTGCGCAATATTGATATTCAGGCCGTCGTCGGCGCCGGACTGGCTTTTACAAATAACGGCACCATCAGCAATGCGTATGTGGACGGTAAACTCAGCGGCGTCTCGAACCTGGGTGGGATAGTCAACATGAACAACGGCAGTCTTGTCGATTCATCGTCGCAAGTGGCGATATCGGCCACCAACGGCAACATTGGCGGACTCGCGATGCGCAACGATGGCACGATAGAGCGTTCCCATGCGGGTGGTTCGATAACGGTGACGGCTACTTCCGCGCAGACTATCGGCGGCCTGGTCGGCAGCAACCTGGGTAACATCAACAACTCTGATGCGAGCGGCAGTGTCACGGTAACGACCATTGGCGGTGCCGGTATTGGTGGTTTGGTGGGCGGCAATTCGAACAGCAAACAGAAAGGCTTGATCTCCAACTCCCATGCCAGCGGCAATGTGTCGGTCACTAACAGCACGGCGGTGGGCGGCCTGGTCGGCACCAACACCGGCAGCACGCTGGACCATGTCTATGCTTCCGGCAATGTCACGGTGGCGATGACGATCAGCAAGGCAGGGCAGGATATCGGCGGCTTGGTGGGGAAAAATGCCGGCGGCAAGATTCTCTCGTCTCACGCCACTGGCACGCTGATCGCGACGCTGGTCGATACCCGCTATCCCTTCTTAAACATTGGTGGCCTGGTTGGTTCCAATGCCAACGGCACCACTACCTGGAGCGTCATCGACGATTCCTACGCCACCGGCAGTGTCACGGCCAATAACAGCAGCAACGTCGGCGGTCTGGTTGGCTACAACTTTGGCGGCACGGCGGCCGGCAGCAGCATTACCAATTCCTATGCCACCGGCGATGTGTCCGGTCTCAGCGGCGTAGGCGGCGCGATTGGCAGCAATTACGGCAAAGCTACGCAGATCAGTGCATCAGGCAATGTCAGCGCTGTCGCCGGCGTTGTCGGTGGCGCCGTCGGGAACAATTATGCGGCCGGCAAAGTCGACCAGATCAGCGCCACCGGCAATGTGTCAGGTCCAAATCACGTCGGCGGCCTGGCCGGCGACAATAGCGGCGCCATCAGCAATGGCAGCGCCAGCGGTGTCGTGACCAGCGCGGACGGCAAGGGTAGCGGCCTGGTCTCTACCAACTTCGGGACGGTCGCCAGCAGCGTCTATCACGACTTGGTGGCCGAGGCCAAGGCTGCTGCCGATGCGGCTGCGGCGCGCGATGCCGCCGACCGGGCCGCCGCCGACAGTGCAGCGGCAGCTGCGGCGGCGGCAGCCGACGCCGAGCGCGCCGCCGCCAAGGCCGTTGCCGATGCCAAAGCCGCCGCCGACAAGGCCGTCGCCGATGCCGCCGCCAAGGCTGCCGCCGAAAAAGCCGCTGCCGAGAAAGCCGCTGCTGAAGCGGCTGCCGCCAAAGCGGCCGCCGAAAAAGCAATTGCCGACCGGATCGCGGCCGAGAAAGCCGCCGCCGAACGCGCCGAGGCTGAACAGGTCACGGCCGCCGCTGCCGCCGAGCGCCTGGCGGAAGCGGAAGCGGCGGCAAGAGCGATCGCCAATGCGAAAGCGGCCGCCGAGGCTGCCGCGTTGCGCGCCGCCGCCGATGCCGCCGCCGCCAAAGCCAGCGCCGACCTGGCAGCCGCCAACAAGGCCGCTGCCGACAAGGCCGCTGGCGAAAAAGCGTCGGCCGAACTCGCGGCCAAGAACAAGGCTGCCGCCGACAAGATTGCCGCCGACCGGGCCGCCGCGAAGGCTGCGGCTGACGCGAAAGTGGCCGCCGATGCGGCTGCCGCCAAGGCGGCAAGCGATGCCGCCGCGGCGAAAGTGGCAGCCGATGCGGCGGCGGCGAAAGTGGCGGCCGACGCGGCAGCAGCCAAAGCGGCCAGCGATGCGGCCGCCGCGAAGAGCGCCGCCGATGCCGCGGCAGCAAAAACCGCGGCCGATGCGAAAGCGGCAAGCGATGCGGCTGCCACGAAAGCTTCGGCCAGTGCCGCTGCCGCCAAGGCCGCCGCCGATGCCGCCGCCGCCGCGAAAGCGGCCAGCGACGCGGCTGTCGCGAAAGCGGCGACAGATGCCAAAGTCGCCGAAGCGGCCAAGACCGAGGCCGTGATCCAGCAGCGTGCCGATGCCGGCGCGACCCAGGCCGCGGCCGTGGTGGCCGCTACCCAGCAACCGTCGCAACAGGTGATCGTGCCGAAAGACAGCGTCAGTTTGACCAACCGTCCTAACCCGGTAACGTCGAACATCGTCTTCGCCGACCGCCGCAGCTTCTCGACCAACATCAGCCAGATCGAGGTCGATGGTGAAGTGTTCGATCTCGAAAAAGACAAGAACAAGACCCAGACCAAGTAACACCAGTGAAGCAGAAGGCGGCGCCTTCCCGGGCCGCCGCCGCAATTCCGCAGTCCGATCAACCAGGGCGCATGTGCCGGACCAACCATCCGGTTCTGTGCCTAATGCCGTTAAGTTAGCGCCAAATTCTGTCGTTCCCGCGCAGGCGGGAACCCCATTTTTTTACTCCGTTCGGGACGCGAAATGGGATTCCCGCCTTCGCGGGAATGACAGATCTACAGTATGTGGCCTTAACTTAACGGCATTAGGCTCTGCGCCCGATTCCTATTGAAATTGTTAACAATGAAACAGAATTCTCCAGCCGTCCGCGCGCGGCTGCCGCTGCAAGCGCTGGCTTCGCTGTCCGTGCTGTGTTCCATCGCCACCACGAGCCAGGCCCAGACACCGGTCCAGCCTCAACCGGCGCCCCGCTTCGGCATCGGCGATGCGCTGAAGGAAACGCAACCGCCGGCACCTCCGCCGCGCAAACCGCCGCCGCCGTTGCAGATCGAACGGCAGGATCAGCGTCCGTTGAACCTGCCGGCCGGCGATGTGCTGCAAGTGCAATCCTTCCGCTTCGAAGGCGCCGATTTGATCGTCGAGCAGGAATTGCAGGCCGCGCTCGCTCCCTACCGCGGCCGCGCGCTGACGATGGCGGAAATTGAAGAAGCGGCCGGCCGCGTGACGGCGCTGTACCGCGACCGCGGCTACATGGTCGCGCGCGCTTACGTGCCGCGCCAGGATGCGCAAAACGGCGTGCTGACGATCCGCATCCTGATCGGCAAGTTCGGGCAGGTGACGCTGAAGAACCAGTCGCTGGTGCGCGACAGCGTGCTGCGCCAGGCGTTCTCTCCGCTGCGGGATGGCGTGGCCGTGTCGCAGGCCAGTCTGGAACGCACGATGCTCGTCGTCGGCGACATGCCCGGCGCGCAGTTGCCGCGCCTGACCATCTCGCCAGGCCAGGCGCAGGGTCTGTCCGATTTCGAGGTCGACATCGATGCCGGCCCGCGCATCGCCGGTTCGGTGGGACTGGACAACCTCGATTCGGAATATACCGGCAAGTACCGCCTGAGCGCGGGCCTGGAAATCAATTCGCCGTTCGGCCTGGCCGACAAGCTGTCGCTGAACATGATGGGCGGGCGCGATTCGCAACTGCTCAACGGGAGACTTGCCTATGCCTTCCCGATTCTTGGCGACGGCTTGCGCGCCGAAGTGGCCGCGGCGCAGACGACCTATGAACTGGGTGGCGCCTATGCCGACCTGGGCGCCACCGGCAAGGCGCGCTCGCTGGAAGGGAGACTCAGTTATCCGCTGCTGCGCAGCCAGCAGCAAAACCTGTATGTCAATTTGAACCTGTCGGCGCGCCGCCTGCGCGACGAGATCGCGCTGAGCCAGTCGGTCAATCCGAAGAAGGTCAGAGTCGGCTCGCTCGGCGCGCAGTACGACGCCTGGGGAGAAGTGGCCGGGCGCGCCGCGTTCAGCACGCTGGGCGCGACGGTGACTTATGGCCACCTGGACATCACGGACCCGGCGCTGGCCGCGCAAAACCGGGCCGGCGCCGATACGGTGGGCAATTATGGCCACGTCAACTTCGACGCCACCACCAGCATCGAACTGACGCCGCACTGGAAACTCAACGCCGGACTCAGCGCGCAGAAAGCGCTGGGCGGCAAGAACCTCGACAGCAGCGAGCAGATGAGCATTTCCGGACGCAGCGGCGTAAAAGCCTACCGCGAAGCGGTCAGCGGCGACAACGCCTATCTGGCCAACGTGGAAGTGCGCTATGCCTTGCCGTCCTGGTCCGGCCTGACGCAGGCGCTGGGCGTATTTACGGATATCGGCCGCGTCCACCTGCAAAACGGCAGCTACACGACCAGCAACGGCACCCGCCTGTCGGACGCCGGCCTGGGGTATTACGCCAGCCGCCAGGCGCTGTTCGGGCAACTGCAATTTGCGCACGGGGTCGGATCGCGGCCGCCGGGCGCCAGTGGCAAGACGCGCGTGCTGGCGCAGCTCGGCATGGTTTTTTAAGAAACTGAGGAAAACGACATGAATATGGAATGGCTGACCGCGGCAATCGATTACGGTGTGATCGGCTTGCTGGTGTTATTGAGCATCCTGGTGGTGGCGATCTGCATCGAACGGGTGCTGTTGTACCGCACGATCAACACCGACGGCGTGGACGACATCAAGTCGCTCGAACTGGTGCTGACCCGGCGCCTGTTCGTCATCGGTTCCGTCGCCAGCAACGCGCCCTACCTTGGCCTGCTCGGCACGGTGTTCGGCATCATGCTGACGTTTTATAAAATGGGGCAGAACGCGGCCATCGACACGAACCAGATCATGGTCGGACTGGCGCTGGCCTTGAAAGCCACGGCCGTCGGCCTGCTGGTGGCGCTGGTGGCGGTGGTGGTCTACAACACGCTGTTGAGAAAAGTGAAAGTCATGATGCTGGAATGGGAGATCGCCAATGGACGAAAGCCAGTTTGAAAGCCTGAACATGGTGCCGTTCATCGACATCATGCTGGTGTTGTTGACGATCGTGCTGACGACGTCGAGCTTTATCGCCACCGGCCGCATCCCCGTGCACCTGCCACAGGCGTCGGCCAGCGCGCCCGATACGCTGAAGGTGGAAACCATCGAGATCGACGCGGCCGGCGCGATGTTTTTCGGCGGCGAGCCGGTGACGGCGGCGGCGCTGAAAAGCCGCCTGGCGACCATCGACAAGCAGACCCCGTTCGTGCTGCGGGCTGACAAGGCGGTGCAATTGCAGCGCTTTATCGACGCGGCCGACCTGTTGAAACAGGCCGGCTTCGCCAAGGTCGCGGTGCAGACGGAAACCGGCAAATCGTGAGCGGGCCGGCATCGAAAACGCCGGCCGGCAACGGCCGTCTGCTGCAAGGTCTCGGCATCTCCTTGCTGCTGCACGGGGCACTGGTGGTGCCCTGGCTGATGCGCGACATGTGGACGCCGCCGGCGCCGCCGAGTCAACAACTGGCGCTGGAACTGTTCGGCATGGTCAGCAACCGGCAAGTCGAAAAGTTACAGGAGAAAAAGGCACCGGCTCCCGTCAAGCAGGAAGCGCGTCCGGTAGCGCGGATCAGGGGGACGTCCGCGCCCAGCCCGGTGCAGGTGCGCGCGATCGAACCGCCGGCGCCGCCGCCCATAGCCAAACAGGAAGCGGCGCCCATCGCTCCGGCACCGGTCGACGGCGCCGACTATGAACGGGTCCAGCAAACCACGCAATCGCAGGAAACCGAAGCGAACCGGATCCGCAATTATGTCGCCGCGCTGAGCAAGGCGATCCAGGCGCGCCTGGTGTACCCGGGCGCGGCGCGCGAGGCCGGCTATGTCGGTTCGCCATCGCTGCGCTTCACGCTGGCCGACAATGGCGAAATCGTGCCGGGCACGCTGGCGGTCCACAAGAGCAGCGGCTATCACGTGCTCGACGAAAACGCCATGCAGGCCGTGCAAGCCAGCACGCCGTTCGGCAAGCCGCCGCGCAAGATGAGCGTGGTGATCGCGCTTTCGTTCGCGCAGGATCGATAAGGAGATTGGTCATGCGCCTCCATTGCGCGCCCAGCCATCCTGGTACAGCTTGCCGCACAGCGCGCCGAGGCGCATGGTGAGTATGTAATTCTCTCCATCCTCGATCTGCGCCGCGCGCGCATCCCGGAACAGTTTTTCGATCGGGTATTCGCGCGACGTGCCGCAGCCGCCGAACAATTGCAGCGCTTCCGTCGTCACCTTCATCGCCTCTTCCGTCACGGTGACTTTGGCCGATGCAGTCACCCACGGGTGGGTTTGCGGCGACTGGCGCGCATAGGTCAGGCTGCGGCGCGCGACGGCGCGGCACAGTTCGACGCGGCGCATCATCTCGCCCAGGCGGAACTGCGTCAGCTGGTGCTCGATCAACAGCGCGCCGCCCTGGCGCCGCTCGTGGCAATACTCGAGCGCCAGTTCGAACGCGGCGCGCGCGACACCGGTAAACAATTGCGACATGTGGGTGCCGGCGTACGACCAGGACGAGGCGACGTTGCCGCTGTATTCATCCTTGAGGGCGACGGCGAAGCGTTTCGGCACCCGCACCTGGTCAAAATAAATTTCTCCTTGCGGCAGCGCGCGCTGGCCGACCTTGTCGAGCGGCTTGCCGCGCGAGACGCCCGGCCGGTCGAGCGGCACGATCACCGTCAGGCCGTTCGGCATGCCGTCGGCATCGTAATATCCATCACCGTAGTCGGCGCTCATGTAGCAGATCGCGACCTGCGCCACGGAACCGTTCGACACCCAGGCCGAGCTCTGGCCATTGATGACGATCTCGTCGCCGTCGAAGCGGGCCGACAGGTTGCCCTTGTTGCCCGGCACGCCGGCCGGCCAGTCGGCCTTGCCGAAGGCGCCCATGTCGCTGCCCTTGTCCGGCTGCGTGATCATCCAGCAGCCGATCTTGCCGGCGCACAGGTCGGCCAATTCCCGGTTGCCGGCCGCCACCGCCATCTGTTGCGGAAAACTCGCCACGGCCAGCGACACGGCCAGGCCGGCATCCCCCCATCCCATCTCTTCGCCGATCAGCGATTCGAGCTGAATCGCGACGTCGGGCGGGAATTGCGAAAACAGCGCCGGGTCCAGCCCCAGTTTTTGCGCTTCGGCGAACACGGACCAGTAGGGAGAGCCAGGCGCGATCACGTCCTCGGCCGACATGCGGTCCAGTTCCCGCCCGAGCGGGCGCAGCACGTCCCTGGCGAAACGGTGCACGCCATCCTGTACGGCACGCACTTCTTCCCCTAGCGGCGGCTCGAAGCCGGACAGGCCGACGATCGGCATCGTCACATTTTTCTTCAAATTCAGCATCGCGTTGCTCCTCCTGTTTTTTTCCGCCGGACCCGGCGGCGATATGCCATTCTCGGCACGCAGGGACTTTATGACTTGTTATTTATAGACAGTGAGTTGTTATTTCTGGACAGCAGTGCCGTTCGGTGACACGATGCCGCATGAGCCTCGAACCAGCCCCGCACGGCGTGGATACGGCAACGTCGACGCTGCCGATCATCCCGGTGCGCTATTTCGCCCTGCTGTGCGACCTGCTCGACGCCCAGGGCATCGACAGTGCCGCCGTGCTGCGCGCGGCGCAGATCGACCCGGTGCAATTCAACCAGCCGCACGCGGCCATCAGCACACGCCAGGTCGACGCGCTGCTGGCCGAAGCCGAGCGTGCCAGCGGGCGGCGCGACCTCGGTTTCGAGATCGGCCGCGGCATGAAGCTGAATTCGCACGATATCCTCGGTTACGCGATGCTCAGCAGCCCGAGCTGCGACCACGTGCTGCGCCTGGTGTCGCGCTATTACCGCCTGATGACGCCGATGTTTTCGCTGACCTACCGGCGCCAGGACGGCCTGGCGGAAATGCTGTTCCGCCCGCTGCTGCCGATGCCGCGCGCGACCATGCGCGTCTACCAGGAAATGGTCGTCGTCGCGTCGTACCGCCACGTCAAGTCGCTGTTGCAGCAACATCCTGCCCGCTGCGACATCTACCTGTCGATCGAGGCGCCGCCGCACGCGGCGCGCTACCGCGAACTGGCGCCGGCAAAAGTCCACTTCGGCGCGTCGGCGCTGCCGATGATGCGCCTGGTGATGGATGCCGAACAGCTCGACCGGCCCTTGCAGATGGCCGACGAGCGCGCCCGCCAGCTGGCCGAGGACCGCTGCGCGGCGCTGCTGCACAGCCTGCGCACGCGGGGCAGCTGGAAAGCCTGGGTCGGCATGATGCTGTCCGAGGCGGAGGATTGCCAGCCGAAACTGGAAGAACTGGCCGGCATCCTGAACATCTCGCCGCGCACGCTGGACCGCCACCTGCGCAAGGAAGACACGACTTTCCGCGCGCTGTCGCTGCGGATACGCGCCGAGCGCGCGCGCGCCATGCTGGCCGACGGCGCGCTGCCGGTGTCGCAGATCGCCTACCGGCTCGGTTATTCCGACGTCGCCAATTTCAGCCACGCCTTCCACCATGCGCACGGTTGCAGCCCGAGCGCCTGGCGCGCCGCGCTGGCGCGCTCGCCGGACAGCCCGGCGGCCTGAGGCAATCGGCTCCTGCGCGACGGCCGGCCGCGAAAGCGCATATTGCCACATGGAAATGTGGTACTGTATTGTTGCTATTCTTTTTTGCAACAAGCTTGCCAGCCCAACCATCCCGCCCGCACCGCCATGGACCAGATTTCCCTGTCACACCTGTTTTCGCCGCCGTCCGACCCGGCGCTGCTCAGTTATGGCGTGTACGACCCGGCGCTGGTGGCGCTGTCGGTCGGCGTGGCGATCTTTTCATCGTGGATGGGCTTGCACCTGGCCGGCCAGGCCAAGAGCAACGGCAACCCGATGCTGCGCGGCGTGGCCTTGCTGGCCGGCAGCCTGGCGCTCGGCAGCGGCGTCTGGGCCATGCATTTCATCGGCATGCTGGCTTTTAAATTGTGCGTCACGATCAGCTACGATCCCGGCCTGACGCTATTGTCCTTGTTGCCCAGCCTGGCCGCGTCATGCGTGGCGCTGACGGTCACGCGCCGCCGCGAGGTCAGCGCGGCGGCGCTGGCCGGCGGCGGCCTGCTGGTCGGCGCCGGCATCGGCGCGATGCATTACGCCGGCATGGCGGCCATGCAGACCAGCCTGCAGTTGCGCTACGATCCCCTCATGTTCGCCGTCTCGATCGTGGTCGCCGTGGTGCTGGCCACGGCCGCGCTGTGGGTGCGCTTCGGCTTGCGCAGCCTGCCGTGGCAGATCAGCAACGGCAAGCGCCAGGCATGCAGCGCCATCTTCATGGGTTGCGCGATCGCCGGCATGCACTATACCGGCATGGCGGCGGCGCGCTTCGTCGGCACGCCGCCGCCCGGCGCCGGCGCGGCGGGCGGCAGCACTTTCCTGGCCTTGACCATTTCCATTTTGACGGTCGCCTTCGGCGTGCTGGTCATGGCCGCCAACGGCTTGCTGCGCTACCGCCAACTGTACCGCCACCTGCGCCAGAGCGAAAACTGGATGCGCGCGCTGCTGACGACGACCATCGACGGCGTCATCACCGTCGACGGCCATGGCGTGATCCAGGAATTCAATAGCTCTGCCGAACGTATCTTCGGCTGGCGCCGCGCCGACATCGTCGGCTGCAACATCAGCCTGCTGGTAGTCGATCCGCTGCGCTCGGCGCAGGACGGATTGCTGTATTACCTGCGCCGGCGCGACGTCAGCCTGACGCACGAGGGCACGGAATTGCTCGGCCTGCGCAAGGATGGCACGCACGTGCCGATCCGGCGCGCGCTCGGCCACGCGCGCATGGGCGGCCAGGACCGGTTTGTCCTGTTCGTCACCGACATCAGCGAACGGCGCGCGATGGAACAGGCGCTGCGCGAAAGCGAGCAGCAATTCCGCTCGCTGATCGGCAACATCCCCGGCATCTCGTTCCGCTGTTTGACCGCCGGCGACAAGCCGCTGGTATTCCTCAGCGACGGCGTCGAATACGTGGCCGGTTTTCCGGCGCGCGATTTCGTCGGCGCGGACAGTTTCCGCACATTGACCGGCCTGATCCTGCCGTCCGATGTGCAGCGCATGCACGCCGCGCTCGACCAGTGCATCGCGACCGAACAGCCCTACCTGATCGAATACGGCTTGCAGCACGCCGACGGCACGCTGCGCTGGATCTGGGAACACGGCGCCGTGGTGCGCGACGCGGCGGGAGACGTGCGCTGGATCGATGGCGTCATGCTCGACATCACCGAGCGGCGCCAGATGGAACAGGCGCTGCTGCAAGCCAAGGACAGGGCCGAACAGGCGGCCGCCGCGCGCGCCACCTTCGTCGCCAACATGAGCCATGAAATCCGCACGCCGATGAACGCCATCCTCGGCTTCACCGACGTGCTGCTGGACGGCGACCTGCAAGCCGAACAGCGGCGCCACCTGGACACGGTGCGCAACGCCGGCCGTTCGCTGCTGCGCCTGCTCAACGAAATCCTCGACACGGCCAAGCTGGACAAGGGCGCCGTCGAACTGGAACTGGCCGACTACGATTTATTGGCGCTGATCGATGAACTGTCGTCGACCTACGGCGCGACGGCGCGCGGCAAGGGCCTGGCGCTGGACATCGCCTACGCGCCGCCATTGCCGGCGCGCTTGCACGGCGACGAATTGCGCATGAGGCAAATACTCACTAACCTGCTCGATAACGCGATCAAGTTCACGGCGGCGGGCAGCGTGCGGCTGCAGGCGGCGCTGCGCGACGGACAACTGTATTTATTGGTGCAGGATAGCGGCATCGGCATCCCGCCCGACCGGCTGGCCGCCATTTTCGACCCGTTTACGCAGGCCGACGCATCGATGACGCGGCGCTACGGCGGCACCGGTCTGGGCACGACCATCAGCAAGCAGCTGGTGGAATTGATGGGCGGGCGCATCTGGGCCGAGAGCGCTCCCGGCCAGGGTACTTCGTTCCATATCGAATTGCCGCTGCAAGCGGCCGTGGCGCGGGCGGCGCAACCCGGGCAGCCTGCGTATCCGCTTGCGGTCGAGCGGCGCGGCGCCCATAAACTGCCGCCGCTGCGCATCCTGGCGGCCGACGACGTGCCGCAAAACCTGGAATTGCTGGCCCTGTTGCTGGGCAAGGATGGTCACACCTTGACCACGGCCGGCGACGGCGAGCAGGCCGTGCGGCTGGCGGCGCAACACGATTTCGATTTGATCCTGATGGATGTGCAGATGCCGCGACTTGACGGGCTGGCCGCGACCCGCGCGCTGCGCGCCGCCGGCGCGCAGGATGGGCGCGCCCGCGTGCCCGTGATCGCGATGACGGCCAGCGTGCTCGAAGCTCACCGGCAAGCCAGCCGCGCCGCCGGCATGGACGGTTTCGCATCGAAGCCGGTCGACTGGCCGGCGCTGTCGCATGAAATCGCGCGCGTGCTGGGCTTGTCGGACGCTACCGCGCCGGCCCCCGCGTCCGACGCCGGCCGGCGCGTGCTGCACCGCGCCGCCGGCTTGCAGCGCTGGGACGGCAAGCTGGAAGCCTACCAGGGGGCGCTGCACCGTTTCGCCGACGCCTACGGCGACGGCGTCCAGCGCCTGTCGGTGCTGCACCGGGCAGGCGACGGCCCGGCAATGCAGGCGCTCGCGCACCGCATGCGCGGCGTGGCCGCCAACCTGGGCCTGGAACAACTGGCGCGGACCCTCGCCGAACTGGAAGACGCCTGCGCCGGCGCGGATATGGCGGAGGTGACGGCGAAGGCGGAGGTGGCGGTGGCGGTGGCGGTGCAAGAGACTAATGCCGTTAAATTAAGGCCACAGACCGTAGAGTTGTCATTCCCGCGAAGGCGGGAATCCCATTTTGCATCGAGAACGGCGCAGACGACGCAGCTCATGGACAACGCGCTCGCCCTGCTGTCCGCGCAACTGCCCTCCGCGCTGGAGGCCATCCGCGCGCAGCGCCGGCCCGCGCTCCCGGCGACGGCGACACCGGCGCCGGCCCCCGCCGCCCCGTTCGATGCAGACGCGTTGCAGAATACCGCCAACGCTTTGTTACAATCGCTGAAACGCGGTGCGCTGGACGACGCGGCGCTGGCCAGGCTGGCGGCGGGCGTGCAGGGTCGCGTGGCCGACAGCACGCTGGCGCAATTGCACCTGGCGCTGGCCGATTTCGATTTTTCGCTGGCGCAAACCCGCTTACACGCCGTGATGGCCGATGCGCTGGCCCCCGCTCAAGAAAGTACGCAATGAACCAGGTCCCCTTGGCGCCACTGATCCTGGCGGTCGACGACGAAGCGAGCAATCTGCAATTGCTGCGCCAGATCCTGCAAGACCACTACCGTCTGCTGTTCGCCAAGGACGCCGCGCGCGCGCTCGAACTGGCGGCGCAGGAACAGCCGAACCTGATCCTGCTCGACGTGATGATGCCCGGCATGACCGGCTACGAGGCGTGCCGCATACTGAAGGCCGATCCCGCCACCTGCGCCATCCCCGTCATCTTCGTCACCGCGCTGAGCGACCCGGAAGATGAAGTGATCGGCTTCGAGGCCGGCGCGGTCGACTACATCACCAAGCCGCTCAGTCCCCCCATCGTACGGGCGCGGGTACGCACCCACCTGTCGCTGGTGCGCATCGACGAATTGAAGGAAACCCGCCTGCAGATCGTGCAGCGGCTCGGACTGGCGGCCGAATACAAGGATAACGAAACCGGCCTGCACGTGATCCGCATGAGCCACTACGCGCGCCTGCTGGCGGTGGCGGCCGGCATGAACGAGGCCGACGCCGACGATCTATTGCACGCGGCGCCGATGCACGATGTCGGCAAGATCGGCATCCCGGACCGCATCCTGCAAAAGCCGTCGGGACTCGATCGCGAAGAATGGGCCATCATGCAGTCGCACGCGACGATCGGCGGCGACATCATAGGAGAACATGCGCACGGCATGCTCGCCATCGCGCGCAACATCGCGCTCACGCACCACGAAAAATGGGATGGCAGCGGCTACCCGCGCGGGCTGGCGGGTGAAGAGATCCCGCTCGAAGGGCGCATCGTCGCCATCGCCGACGTGTTCGACGCGCTGACCTCGGCCCGCCCCTACAAGGAAGCCTGGACAGTGGAAGACGCGGTGCAGTACCTGGAGCAGCAGCGCGGCCAGCACTTCGACGCGGCGCTGGTCGACCTGTTCTTGGCGCAGCTGCCGGCGATCCGGGAGATCAGGGAGAGATGGGCGGAGAAGTGATACGCATACAGAAACCAGAGGCAGAAACTGGGGTCAGACCCGGGGGTCTGACCCCGGCATTTGCCGCTGGTTTTTATTAATTCATCAGCATTTTGACGGCCTCACGCCGCCGGCTTCAAAGGCTCTCCCGCATGCGCCTTGCCGCCGCGCCCGGCCGCCTTCAGCTCGCGGTACAAATGCGCGTAATTCTGCGCCATGCGTTCGGCCGTGAACAGTTCCCAGTAGCGCGCCTCGGCGCGCTTGCCCATGGCCGCCGCCAGTTCCGGCTGCTCCCACAAGGTGCGCATGGCTTGCTCGAACGCCTGCGGATCGCTGGGCGGCACCACCAGCCCGGTGTCACCGTCGATATTGATGTACGTGGTGCCGGTGCCGATTTCGCTGGAAATCATCGGCTTGCCGTACATCGCCCCTTCCAGCAGAGATATGCCGAACGCTTCCGAGCGCAGGTGCGACGGGAACACCATCGCGTAGCACAGTTCCAGCAGCGCGACCTTGTCTTCCTCTTCCAGCGCGCCGACGAACATCACGTGCGCCAGTCCCAGCCGCGCGGCATGTTCCTTCAATTCCTGCTCGATCGGGCCGGCGCCGACGATCACCACCGGATAGTCGCTGCGCACCATCGCGTCGAGCAGGATGTGCAGCCCCTTGTAATAGCGCAGCACGCCGACGAACAGGAAAAAACGTTCGCCGCAGCGCGCGCGCCACCTGTCCAGCGTTTCCTGGCGCGGCCGCGGATAGATCGCGCGGTCCAGGCCGAACGGAATCGTGCGCGTCTTGCCCTGGTAGCGTTTCAACACCGGCGACGAAGCCAGGTAGTTCGGCGATGTGGCGACGATCATGTCGACGCTGCCGAGGAAGCGGCGTTTTAACGGCGTGTACACGCGCAGCAGCATTTTCTGGCGCACGATGTCGGAGTGGTAAGTGACCAGACTCGGCTTGTTGATGCGCGCCATGAAATGCGCCAGGTCCATGAACGGCCACGGGAAATGGTAGTGGATCACGTCGGCATGGCGCGCCAGGCGCGCCAGCTTGCGGATCGCGGCGAAGGAAAACGCGTTCGAGGCGATCTCGAAATTGAGCGGCACCCGGTGCACCGTGTGGCCTTCGAACTCGATCTTGTCCGGGCCGCCGTTGCGCGTCAGCGTCAGCACTTCGTTGGTCACGCCCAGGCGCCCGGTGCCGACGCACATCTGGCGGATCACCTGTTCGATACCGCCCCAGGAATCGGGATAGTATGTCTTGCAAAAATGGAGAACGCGCATAAAAACCTAGCGTAGGGATTGATAGACGGCGGCGGTCTGGCGCGCGGTCTCGCCCCACGTCAGCGCCACCGCGCGGGCCCGCCCGGCGGCGATGCAGCGCGCGCGCAGCGCCTCGTCGCGCGCCAGTTCCAGCATCGCCGCGCCCAGCGCCGGCACCGACAGCGGATCGACGTCGATCGCCGCACCGCGCGTCACTTCCGGCAGCGAGGTCGTGTTGGCCGCCACCACCGGCACGCCGGAGGCGAACGCTTCCACCACCGGGATGCCGAAGCCTTCATATAACGAGGGGAAAACGAACACGCCGGCCGCCGCGTACACGTGGCGCAACTGCTCGTTGCTGCTCAAGTCCCGGATCCAGACGACGTTTTCTCCGTTCTGGCGCGCCGCCGCCAGCTGCCGCTGCAAGTCTTCCGAGCGGCGGCCCGCCGCGCCCACCACCACCAGCTGGCGCTGCGCGCGCACCGAGGGCGGCAAACCTAGGTAGGCCGCCAGCAGGCGCTCCAGGTTCTTGCGCGGCTGCAGCGTGCCGACGAACAGGAAGTAACCGGGCCGCAAGCCGTGTTGCGCCAGCGTGGCCGCCACCGCTTCCGGCGCCGGCGGCGTCAGCCAGGCTTCGTCGACGCCGCACGGCACCACGCTGATGCGGCGCTCGTCGATGCCGAAGCACTGCACCAGTTCGGCGATCGCGAAACGGGTATGGGCGATCACGTGGTCGGCCTTTTGCGCGGCCTTCTTTTGCAGCCAGTTCTTCAGCAGGCGCAGGCGCGGGTTGCACCATTCCGGGTGCAGGATAGGCAAGGCGTCGTGCAGCGTCGCCACCACCGGGCAATCCATGCGCACGATGCGGTAATCGGTGGCGTGGAACACGTCAACCGGCAGGCGGGCGCGCACCGCGGCCGGCAACGCCAGGTCGCGCAGCATATTAAAGGGGAAGGAATGCGGCAGCGCGCGGCCGACGCTCAGGCGGGCGGCAGCGCCGCGCGGCGCGAAAGAATACGGCTGCACCTGGCAGCCCTGCTGCGGCAGGTGGCGCAGCAGGGCCTGGCTGTAGACACCGATTCCATCCAGCTGGCCGCCGGTCAGGCCCGGTTCTGTCGTTGTGGTGGAAAGGCCGATGCGCAGGGCGCTCACGCCTCGTACATCCAGCGCAAGGTCTGCTCCAGCGGCACCGGTTCGAGCGCGCCGACGACACTGGCCAGGCGGGTGTTGTCTCCCACCAGGCGCACCACTTCGTTGGCGCGCACGAAGGCGGGGTTGACGTGCACATTGATCCGGTAGCCGGCGATGCGGCCCATCATGTCGAGCGCCTCGCCCAGCGAATAACCGGTGCTCGAACAGATATTGAAGGTCTGCCCGGCCGGCACAAGCGCCAGCAGGCGGCGGTAGGCCGCGGCGACCATGCGCACGTCGGAAAAGTCGCGCCAGACGTGCAGGTTGCCCAGCTCGATGTCGGCCGCCTTGCGGCGGAAATGCGAGACGATCTTCGGCAGCAGGAAGTTTTCGTGCTGGCCCACGCCGGTATAGTTAAAGGGGCGCGTGATGATGATCGGCAGCCGCTCGCTCCACAGGCGCGCCATGTATTCCATGGCCAGCTTGCTGACCGCGTAATCGTTGGCCGGCGCCGGGCGCACTTCCTCGTCGAGCAGCGGCAGTTCGGTGTTGCCGTAGATGTTCGCGCTCGACGCCAGCAGCACGGCCGACGGCTTGTGCTGCGACGCGGCCAGCGCTTCGAGCAGGTTGCGCGTGCCGACCACGTTGACGCGGTAAAACTGCTCGATGTCGGCGTGCGCGACGAAGGCGATCGCCGCCAGGTGCACCACCACGTCGGGCCGCACCTGTTCCACCGCCGCGGCCACGGCGGCGCGGTCGGTCAGGTCGACGGCGAGCATGTCATCGGCCGCGTCCGCACCCGGCCTGGCATGGCCTGGCACGGCGGTGCCGGTCACGCGGTAGCCGGCGGCGCGTAATTCCTGCGCCACGTAATGGCCGGTGAAGCCGGCCAGGCCGGTCACCAGCGCACGCTTGCCGGCGCCTTCCTGCGCCGACGACAACAGTTGCAGTCGGGCGCCCATGTCAGAACGAGAAACCGGCCTGGTTGCGGCGCAGGTCGGCGTCGACCATCATCTGGCACAGCTCTTCCAGCGTGGTCTTCGGCGTCCAGCCCAGTTCGCTGGTCGCCTTGGCCGGATTGCCGATCAACAGTTCGACTTCGGCCGGACGATAGAATTTCGGGCTGACGCGCACCAGCACCTTGCCGCTGTGGGCGTCGTGGCCGGTTTCATTCTCGGCCGTGCCCTGCCATTCGATCGCGATGCCGACCGCCTTGAACGCCATCGTGACGAAATCGCGCACGGTCTCGGTACGGTTGGTCGCCAGCACATAGGTGCCCGGCTCGTCGGCCTGCAGCATGCGCCACATGCCTTCCACATATTCCTTGGCGAAGCCCCAGTCGCGCTTGGCGTCCATATTGCCCAATTCGAGCACGTCGAGCTTGCCCAGCTTGATCTTGGCCACCGAGTCGGTGATCTTGCGGGTCACGAATTCGCGTCCGCGCAGCGGCGATTCGTGGTTGAACAGCACGCCGGACGAGGCGAAGATGCCGTACGATTCGCGGTAATTGACGGTCATCCAGTGCGCATACAGCTTGGCCACGCCGTACGGGCTGCGCGGATAAAACGGCGTGTCTTCCACCTGCGGGATGGCCTGCACCTTGCCGAACATTTCGGACGTCGATGCCTGGTAAAAACGGATCTTCGGATTGACGATGCGGATCGCTTCGAGCAAATGCACCGGGCCGATGCCGGTGATGCAGGCCGTCGTCACCGGCTGGTCGAACGAGACGCCGACGAAACTTTGCGCGGCCAGGTTGTAGATTTCATCGAAATCGCCGGCCTGCAGCAGGCGGATGCTCGAACCGAGGTCGGTCAGGTCGTACTCTACCAGCGTCAGGCCGGGATCAGCCTGGATGCCGAGTTCCTCGATGCGCCAGAAATTGACGGAGCTGGAGCGGCGATACGTCCCGGTGACTTGATATCCCTTGCCCAGCAGCAACTCCGCGAGATAAGCGCCATCCTGGCCGGTGATGCCCGTGATGAGCGCTTTTTTAATCTTTTGCATGGTAGTAACGTTCCCAACAAACTTTAGAAATAGCCGGATATTGTAACAGAGGCATTGACAAGTCGGCCGCGATGCCTGCCGGGATTACAACAGTTACACCTCGTTACAGGCGCCACCGGGCCGGGAGCGCCAGCGAAAACCAAGGGCAAAGGCCGGGGTCAGACCCACGGGTCTGACCCCAGATTCTGCCCTTGGTTTTAATAAAAAAAGGCAGGTCCGGCGACCGGACCTGCCTTTTATTCACCCGGCAAGAATCAATCCTTGCGCTGGGCCACCGCGTCGACCACGCACAGCGCGGTCATGTTGACGATGCGGCGTACCGTCGCCGACGGCGTCAGGATATGCACCGGCGCGGCGCAGCCGAGCAGGATCGGGCCGACCGCGATGCCGTTGCCGGCCGCCGTTTTCAGCAGGTTGTAGGCGATGTTGGCAGCGTCGATGTTCGGCATCACCAGCAGGTTGGCGTCATGCTCCAGGTAGGAATTCGGCATGATCTTCTTGCGCAGCTTCGAATCGAGCGCGGTATCGCCGTGCATCTCGCCGTCCACTTCCAGGTCCGGCGCCTTGTCCTTGATGATGGCCAGCGCGGCGCGCATCTTTTGCGCCGAGGCGCTGTCGGACGAGCCGAAATTCGAATGCGACAGCAGCGCCGCGCGCGGCGACAGGCCGAAGCGGCGCATCTCGTCCGCCGCCATGATGGTGATCTCGGCCAGCTGCGCGGCGTCCGGATTTTCGTTGACGTGGGTGTCGACGATGGCCAGTTGACGTTCCGGCAGCACCAGCACGTTCATCGCCGCGTAGACATTGGCGCCGGCGCGCTTGCCCAGCACTTCATCGATGTATTTCAGGTGCAAGTCCGTGGTGCCGAAGGTGCCGCAGATCATGCCGTCGGCATCGCCCTTCTTCATCATCATCGCGCCGATCAGGCTGTGACGGCGGCGCATTTCCAGTTTCGCGTATTCCTGCGTCACGCCGCGGCGGTTGGTCAGCTCGTAATACGCGGTCCAGTAATCGCGGTAACGCTCGTCGTAATCCGGGTTGATGACGTCGTAATCGCTGCCCTGGCGTAGGCGCAGGCCGAATTTCTGCACGCGCGCTTCCAGCACGGCCGGACGTCCCACCAGGATCGGGCGGGCCAGGCGCTCGTCGACGACGACCTGCACGGCGCGCAAGACGCGCTCTTCTTCGCCTTCGGCGTAGACGATGCGTTTCAGTTCGGCCGGCGTGCTCTTGGCCACCGTGAACAGCGGCTTCATGAACGTGCCGCTGCGGTAGACGAATTGCTGCAGGCTGTCGGCGTAGGCTTCCAGGTCCTTGATCGGACGCGTCGCCACGCCCGATTCGAACGCGGCTTTTGCCACGGCCGGCGCGATCATCGTCAGCAGGCGCGGGTCGAACGGCATCGGGATCAGGTATTCCGGGCCGAACGACAGGTTGTTGATGCCGTAAGTCGTGGCGACGATGTCGGACTGCTCGGCGTGGGCCAGATCCGCGATCGCGTGCACCACGGCGATTTCCATTTCGCGCGTGATCGTCGTCGCGCCGCAATCGAGCGCGCCGCGGAAGATGTACGGGAAGCACAGCACGTTGTTGACCTGGTTCGGGTAATCCGAACGGCCGGTGCAGATGATGGCGTCGCCGCGCACCGCCTTGACGTCTTCCGGCAGGATTTCCGGATTCGGATTGGCCAGCGCCAGGATCAGCGGGTTCGGCGCCATCTGCTTGACCATGTCCTGTTTTAATACGCCGCCGGCCGAGACGCCGAGGAAGATGTCGGCGTCGGGGATCACTTCGGCCAGCGTGCGGGCCGGGGTGTCGCGCGCGAAGCGTTCCTTGTCCGGGTCCATCAGCTCGGTGCGGCCCTTATAGACGACGCCGGCCAGGTCGGTGACAAAAATGTTTTCGAGCGGGAAGCCGAGATCGACGATCAGGTCCAGGCAGGCCAGCGCGGCCGCGCCGGCGCCAGAGACCACCAGTTTGCATTCCTTGATATTTTTTCCGACGACCTTGATGCCGTTCAGGATGGCGGCGCCGACGATGATCGCGGTGCCGTGCTGGTCGTCATGGAAGACCGGGATCTTCATGCGGTCGCGCAGCTGGCGTTCGATATAGAAGCACTCGGGCGCCTTGATGTCTTCCAGGTTGACGCCGCCGAAGGTGGGTTCGAGCGCGGCGATGATGTTGACCAGCTTGTCGGGATCGGATTCGTTGATCTCGATGTCGAACACGTCGATGCCGGCGAACTTCTTGAACAGGACGCCCTTGCCTTCCATCACGGGCTTGGCGGCCAGCGGGCCGATGTTGCCCAGGCCGAGGACGGCGGTGCCGTTGGTGATGACGGCGACCAGGTTGCCGCGCGCGGTGTATTTATAAGCGTTGGAGGGGTCGGCGACGATTTCTTCGCAGGGGGCGGCAACGCCCGGGGAGTAGGCCAGCGCCAGGTCGCGCTGATTGGTCAATTGCTTGGTGGGAGTGACGCTGATCTTGCCGGGTCTTGGAAATTCGTGATATTCAAGCGCAGCCACGCGCAGTTGTTGACGAAGTTCCTCTTTTTTATCAGATGACGAATCCATTCTGGTACGGCCTTCCTGTTTGTCTACGGAAAGCCTCCGATTCTATCAGACTGATTCTTTCATTTAGCTAGGTATTTTTACCAATATGTCTGAAATTCATCAATATGATTGCTGATATATTCGAATTCGACTATGACTTGTTTTACCTGTGGACTGGCGCGCGCCGCCGGTTTCACCTATGGACGAGCGCGCGCCTCGACGTCATCGACAGGCTAGCGCCGCCACGGCGCCATCGCCGTCAACAGGGTTCCCTTCTGCTTGACGTGCTCGCCGAGCAGCGCGAAACCGTGCATTTCATTGCGCGCATTGCGGTACTCCCAGACGCCGGTGCCGTCATGGGCGATATCCGCCGCCGTCGCTTGCCACCTGCCCTCGACCACATCGGGCGGCGCAACCACCAGCGCCGGCAGCGCCGGTGTCTTGACCTGCACCGGCATCACCGGATACGCCACGCGGGTGGCTTCGCCATACAAGGTCCTGGCCAGCGCGCGCGCCGCAAACATGATCGGCATCACATATGGCAGCAGGGTTCCCTCCACCTCGGCGCAATCGCCGAGCGCATACACGTCGGGCGCGCTGGTGCCGAGCCAGCCATCGACCGCGATGCCGCGCGCGACCGCGATGCCGGCGGATTTCGCCAGCGACGTGCGCGGCACGAGGCCGATCGACGCCACCACGCGGTCCACCTCCAGCGCTTCGCCGCCGGACATCCGCACCAGGCAGGCGCCGTCCTTTCTCTCGACCGACTGCGGTGTCCGGCCCAGGTGCAGGCCGACGCCGAGTCCGTGCAACGCGGCGGCCATCGCCCTGCCCTGCGCCTCGGGCAGCAGGCGGCTCAGCGGCCAGGCGGCCGGATCGACCAGCGACACCGAGAAGCCGCCGGTGACGAGGTCGTTGGCAAATTCGCAGCCGATCAAGCCGGCGCCCAGGATGGCGACGCGGCGACAACCTTCGAGCGCGGCGCGGAAACGGGCGTAATCATCGAGGTCGTTGACCGTCAGGATATCGCCGGCGGCGTCGCCGCCGAGTTCGATGCGGCGCTGATCGGCGCCCAGCGCCAGCACCAGTGACCGGTAAGGCAGCACCGTGCTGGCGCCGGCCGCCTTGACCGTCACCGTGTAGCTGTGCGTATCGACCGCTTCCACCTCCGCATGCGACAGGATGGTGGCGTTGAGCTGGGCCGCCATCTGTTCCGTCGTAAAATTGACCAGGCTGGCCGCATCCTTTTTGAGGTGGAAAGCGTTCGACAGCATCGGCTTCGAATAAAAATCGCCGCTGTCGCGACTGATGATGGTGATCGCCACCTGGTGATCGAGCTTGCGCAATTCACGCGCGACGGCATAGCCGGCGGTGCCGCTGCCGATGATGATGACCGGCTTCATGTCGGATCCACTAATATCATTTCAAACTCCAGTTTTCCAACCCCGCAATCCGGGCAAAACCATGATTCGGGGACGTCGTCCCATCGCGTGCCCGGCGCAATACCATGCTCCGGCATGCCCTCGGCCTCGTCGTAGCAAAAACCGCACACGACACATTCCCACTTGCGCATCTTGTTCTCCTTGTTCCGTCACCGCCTTGCCGGCGCGCCTCAGTGGCTGTGCGCCTTGTCGAACAGTGCCGCGATGCCCGCCCTGGCGATCTGCGCGTCCTCGCTGGACTTCACGCCGCGGCGGCAGCGATTTCCTGGACATCTTCAAACGTTAAAAACGGTTTCGTCCGCATGACATTTTCCTGTTGGATGAGATGGTCTCCGGGTTGCCGGCGCGCTGTCGCGCCGGCAACCCGGAGCCTGGCCTGTCAGGCTGAATAGGCTTTGCCCAGGCCGAGCAAACTCATCGAACGGCGATAGGCGCCGGAGGAGCGGTCCGCAAGAATGTGCGCTTCGATGCCCTTGTCCAGCGGCAGGTCGTCGGGACGCTGGGTCTCGACGATGGCGCGGTCTTCCTCGAAAATTTGCCGGTTGAAGTCATACACGTCCTGCAGCGGCTGGTCCTTGTCGAAATTGCGCAGGATCGGCACGAACAGGCGCGTCTCGCGTGCCGACAGCGGGCTGGCCGCGTTCAGGATGCCGAGCTTGCCGCCCTCGGGGAAATCGACCGACAGGCGCGCCGTGAACGGCAGTTCGATGTCGAACACGCGGCGCCACAGGTAGTCGGGCGGCGCGCGGTGCTGCATGCGCTTCGGGAAATTGCTGACGGAACTGACGTATTCGGCGTGCATGCCGCGCTCGGTACGCTCGGCGGTATAGGTCGGCACGAACGGGTTGCCGCGGTCGGCAAAGGTCGCCTCGTGAATCCAGGCGAAGTGCGCGACGTCGATAAAGCCTTCGACCTGGCGCCCGGCCGAGGCGGCGATGTCGATCGACGGCGGCAGGATCTGCTGGAAGTCCGGGTTGTCCCAGTTCGGGAACTCGGGGAAGGGTTCGTGCCCTCCGCCGAGCGAAGTCCAGATCAGGCCGTAGCGCTCCTGCGCCGGGTACATGCAGATTTTCAGGCGGTCGGAAATGTGGCCTTCCGGCTGCGACGGGATATGGTTGCACTTGCCGTCCGGGCCGTAACGCAGGCCGTGGTACGGACAGACGATGTTTTCGCCTTCGACCCAGCCCAGGCTGAGCGGCACGCCGCGGTGCGCACACATGTCTTTCGCGATGACGACCTGGCCGTTGGCGCGGTATGCGACCAGGCGCTCGTCGAGCAGGCGCACCGCCATCGGTTTTTCCTTGAGATCGGCCGAGAAGGCCACCGGGTACCAGAAGCGGCTCAGGATCGCCCAGTCTTCCGGATCGAAGGTACAGTCCCTCGGCGGTACGGGCGGTGCCGGCTGGCGCTCGGTTTGTTGCTGGGATTGCGTTGCTATTTTAATAGTTGCATAAGACATCAATTCTCCATTTGATGGTGCGCGCCGGGATGGCCACAACGTGTTTACTGTTCAAGTCCAGGCAATTGAATACCGCCTGGCGGGCGCCATGTCGTGCAGACCGCGGCGCCCGAAAAGGAGAATAGGCTGAATGCAAAAATATCGCTATATATAGCTATACATAACGCTTATCGAGAGAATTTCTTTGCCTATGGCATGGCGACCTGCGCAAATTGCTTGCTGGACATGGGTTACCAGCGGCCTTTCCAGGCGGCGCCGGCACTGACTGGCGAATGAATCCTGTTGCGCATCACTCTAAAATCAGAGGCAAAATCTGGGGTCAGACCCTCGGGTCTGACCCCGGCCTTTGCCTTTGATTTGAACAAAACAACGCGCCCATTTCCCATCACTTTTCCTTGACTGTGGCCGCACCGAATTATCCATAATAATTATACGAAACAACATATATTTCACAGCAGAAAAACATGTGTCCAAAAATCAAGCTAGTGTTGTGCAAACCCTTGAATAAAAGGACTTTTCCAGCATTATTTCTGCTAGACAAATAGGGGAAACGCGTAATAGACTGCACACATTGTCTTCCATGAAAGGCGCGCGATGAACTACCAAACCTTGCACCACGGCTTAAACATTTCCGGCATAATTTTCCCGATCTCGTCGTTATGCCTGTTCTTCGCGCCGCGCGGCACCGAGCAAGCCGCAATGCTGGCGATCATCGCCGTGGTCTCGACCGGCATCTGGGCCTTTTGCGCCGGACGCCTGTCGGTGCGGCGCCGCCTGCCCTATACCCAAAGTCCCCGACAGCAAGCCGAACGTAGCGAAAGCGGCGGCTCCTGAAGCACCGCCGCCCTCCTTTCACACAGTCTTGATCAAGCGGCGCCGCGCATCGCCACGCCGATGCCGCTGAACGCGGCCGGGGTGGCGATGCGCAGCGATCTCACGGCGTCTTTTTCAGGATGCCGCAAGTGAGTACCAGGTCGCCTTCGCGGACAAAATAGGTCGACCGGCGGTCGATCTTCTGCGTCACCGAGTTCGGCCACTGGAACTCGTTCCAGCCGCTTTTCGCCGTAGCGAGCATTTTCAGGCGCTCCTTGACGAATTGCCTGCCGTCGATATCCTTCACCTCCGACACGTCCTTGCCCACCATCCGCTGCAGCTGCGCGTTGGCCAGCACGGTGCCGTGCATATCGTGCACCACCACGTACAGGTCGCGGTCGACGAAGCGGCCTTTCGGCTTGTTGATCTCGGCCAGCGCCTGCTCGCGGCCATGCTCGGCCAAGTAGGCGACCGCCTTGTTCACCATCGCCACCGCCTCGTCGGCCGTGCCCAGCTCGCCGGCGCCGGCGGCGCCGGCGAGCGACAGCAGGCAGGCCAGCGCCACCGACTTGATCCAGTTATTCATCCTGTTCTCCCGTTTCGCTATGAATGGATATGAATGGCTTACTTGTTGCGGTAGTACAGGCGGCCGGTGGCCAGCATCGCAATTCCCGCCACGATGGTCGGCAGCGCGAACACGATGAAGGCGATTTGCAGCGATGGCAACCCGGCCAGCATCATGCCGCCGGTCATGGCGCCGACGATGGAACCGACGCGGCCGACCGCCAGCGCCCAGCTGACACCGGTGGCGCGCGCCGCCGTCGTATAAAAGCCCGACACCAGCACATTTGCGCCGGTCTGCGCACCGGACAGACCCAGGCCGGTGCAGAACACGACCACGTACAGCCAGGCCGGGTGTTGCATCGCTGCGCCGATGCAGGCGATCGACAGCGCCGCCACGACGTAGGAACAGGTCAATACCAGGAAGGGATTGTGGCGGTCCATCAGGCGTGCATTGATCAGCGAACCGATGGTGCCGCCGAGCGGCATCATCGCGCCGATGGTCGCGGCTTGCGTGACGGCCAGGCCCGCGTCGGTGATCGCGGTCGGCAACCAGCTGCTGACCTGGTAATACACCCACAAGGTGCAGAAGAAGGCCAGCCACAGCAGCAGCGTGCCGGCCCGGTAATGCTTGCTGAACAGGGTCGCGACGATGCCTGCCTCGTCCGTTGCCACCACCGGTTCCGGCGGCAGCACGCTGTCGAGCATGATGTCATCGCGACCGCTCAGGCGCCGCATGACGCTGCGCGCTTCCTCTTCATATTTCTTTTTGCCGGCCATGAAGCGCAGCGATTCCGGCAGGAAGACCCAGATCACCGGCGCCAGGCACAGCGGCGCGATGCCGCCGAAGATGAACACGCCCTGCCAGCCGAAGGATGGAATCAGCACGGCCGCCAGCGCGCCGCCGAATGCCAGGCCGATCGTAAAGCCGCAAAACATCAGCGTCACCAGCCAGGCGCGGTTGCGTTCCGGGCTGAATTCGGACGACAGTGTAATTGCGGTCGGCATCGCGCCGCCCAGGCCGATGCCCGTCAACAGCCGCATCGCCGCCAGAGAGGAAGCCGAGTCGGCGTAGGCGCTGGCGATGCTGCCGATGCCGAACAAGACCATCGACATGACGATCACGCGGCGGCGGCCGATGCGGTCGGCCATCGGGCCGAAAATAAAACTGCCGATCGTCAGGCCGAACAGGCCGGCTCCGAAGATCGGTCCCATTTGTGCCGGCGTCAGCGCCCATGCCTTCTTCAGCAGTGGCGCGACATAGCCGACCGAGGCCAGGTCGAAGCCGTCCGCCGCCACCACCAGGAAGCATAAGAACAGCGTCAGTTTTTGCAAGGTGCTGGTCTTGTCCTGATTCAGCAGCATCGCGGGTGTTTTCAGTTGCGCATTCATGCCATCTCCATATTTATAGTTTTATCAAGTGTTGCATGCGGGCCCCCATAAGGCCATGGGTCCTTAGGCGGGTTCGTAATTCTGAATAAAATCCTCCGGTAAATCGGGCCCCCAGACGTACAGCGCATCCTCTGGCAGGTAGTCGGCCGCCGGCCAGATTGCGCCCGGCGGAATGAAATCGATGTCGAACGAATATTCGGCATAAGCTCCCCACGGGTCGCGCACGTAGCGGAAATAATTCGAGCCCAGCACATGGCGGCCGATACCCCACCCGTCGCGATATCCGGCTTGCGCCATCTGCTGCGAGCCGGCACCGACCGCGTCGAACGAGGGCACGTCCCAGCTGCTGTGGTGCAGGCCGACATGATCCGACTTGGCGAACGCGATCAGATGGTGGTCGCTGCCGTGCGCGCTGTGCAGGAAAGCGACGATCTCTCCGGACTGGTCGGACAGGCGCAGGCCCAGCATGTCGGTATAAAAACGGATATTCGCCGCCACGTCCGGTGTGAACAGCAGGATGTGCGACAGGTGCGTCGGGCGCACCGGCTGCGCCTGCGAACGCCGCGGCGCGCGCCCGGACTCGCTGTGTTCCGGAGCGAACACGCGTACCGTCTTGGCGCTGGGCGAACATTTTATGGATGGCAGCAGCCGCAGCGGCAAGCCGTCCGGCGCGCAAATCCAGAAACCGTCCGGCGCGCCGGCCGGCGCCGCGATGCGCGCCACGCCATGGCGCGCGAAGCGCTGTTCGAACACGGAGACGTCCGCTTCATCGATGCCGAGCGTCACCCACAGCAGTTTTTTATGTTCTCCTTGCAGCACGCGCGCCCAGCGCTGCGGGTGACCGGCCGTGTACAGGCCGATCTCTCCGTTTTCGCGGCGCACGTCCAGGCCGAAGCTCGTATAAAAATGCGCGGCCTGTTCCAGGTCCGGCACGCTGAACACGAATTCATGCACCGAATGCACGGCGCCGGGCACGGCGGCGCGTACTGTCTTGTCTGTCGTTGTCATCCTCGTCCCCTTCCCTTCAGCGCGGCACGGGCCGCGTCAGACCACGCGCTGCGTCTGCGTACCGAGCTGGTCGATGCGCAAGGTCACGACATCGCCCCGTTGCAGGAATTGCTGCGGCTTCATGCCCAGGCCGACGCCGGCCGGCGTGCCGGTGACGATCACGTCGCCCGGCAGCAGGGTCATGAACTGGCTGAGATAGGAGACGATCTGCGCGGCCGGGAAGATCATGTCGGACGTGTTGCTGCGCTGTTTCACTTCTCCGTTGACGCACAATTCCATCTCCAGCGTTTGCGGGTCCGGGATATCTTCCTTCGTGACGAGCCACGGGCCGATCGGGCCGAACGAATCGAAACTTTTACCCTTGCCCCACTGGCCGTTGCGCTGGATTTGCCAGTGGCGCTCGGAGACGTCGTTGGCCAGGCAATAGCCGGCCACGTAATCGAGCGCCTGTTCCGGCGCGACATTGCGCGCGGTGCTGCCGATGACGATGCCCAGTTCGATTTCCCAGTCGGTCTGCTCGGAACCTTTCGGCATGACGATGTCGTCGTTCGGGCCGCTGATCGAAGTGATCGCCTTGTTGAAGACGATCGGTTCGGCCGGGATCGGCAAGCCCGATTCCTCGGCATGGCGACGGTAATTCAGGCCGATCGCGATGAACTGGCGCACGCCGGCCAGCGGCGCGCCGATGCGTTCGTGCTCATCGACCAGCGGCAGGCGTTCCAGGTCGATCGCGCCCAGGGCGTTCAAGCGTTCAGGGTCCAGCCATTCCGGCGTCCAGTCCGGCACCAACAGCGACAGGTCGCGCAAGCGGCCCTGAGCATCGATCGCGGCCGGTTTTTCCGCGCCAGGGGCGCCGTAGCGTGCTAATTTCATGATGGATTCCTTGATTAAATGTGCGATGTAAAAGTGCGGGGTAGCCCGTAATGCCCGTAGTTAGCGCCAAACCTGTCATTCCCGCGCAGGCGGGAATCCAATTCCGTTGCACCGTCCCGGACACAAAATGGGATTCCCGCCTGCGCGGGAATGACAGATCTACGGTCTGTGGCTTGACTTGACGGCATCGTCGGTCCACGTCGTCGACCAGTGCGGCCCGGGTATTCCCTCAATGCCCAGCCACGCGCCGCAGCAGCTCGGCGCCGTCGCGCGGCCAGGCGTTGCCGCGCCAGGCGACGTGTTGATCCGGCCGGATCAAGGCCAGGCGCGCCTGGTACAAGTCGGCCAGGCCGTCGGCGCGCGGCAGGAGCGCCACCAGCGGGATGCCGAGCTCACGGGCGTCGCGCTGCGCCTGTTCGATATCGCCCGCATCCTCGTCGCCGGTGACGAGCAGCGTGTAGCCACTACCGAAACCGTCGTACAGCGAACTGCCGTCGTCGAGCCAGGCGTGCGGCGCCAGGGAGCCGGGGCAGGCGCTCGGCGTAAAGTTCAATACGTCGGGCGGCGGCGGCGCGCTGCCGTCGGAGACGATCAGCGGCGAATCGTCGTAGCGGTAACCCAGCACCACGCCCAGCGTCTTGAATTCGCGGCCCTTGCATTCCTGGATCGCGGCGCCGACCTGGCTGCGCAGGCGTTCGCCGGCTTCGTCTTGCGCTTCCATGCCCGGCTGCGACAGCTGCGTGCCGAGCAGCGCGTGATTGGCCACCGCTTCATCCATCACGCGGTGGTGCACCGGGCGCCGCTCCGCTTCATAAGCGTCGAGCAGACCGGCGCCGCCCCAGCCGCGCAGCACGGCGGCCAGTTTCCAGCCCAGGTCGACGCTGTCGGCCACGCCCATGTTCATGCCGTAGCCGCCGAACGGAGGGTGTAAATGGCAGGCGTCGCCGACCAGGAAGGCGCGCCGGTCGCTGTAGCGGTCGGCGATCAGGCGGCTGGCCACCCATTCGTCGGAACTGAGGATTTCGTACGGCAGGTCGATGCCGGTGGCCTTGCGGATCAGATCCGCGGCGGCGCTTTTCGACAAGGTGAAATCGCGCGGCACGCCGGTCGGCATGAAGAACCAGGTGTCGCCGCTGTCCATCGGGCCGATCAGGCTCGGCACCTCGTCGTTGATTTGCCAGTACATGATGGCGCGGCCGTGCGAATGGGCTTCGGCCAGGCCCGGCGCGCGGAACACGATGTTGTAATTGCGCGACAGGCCGTAATGCCCTTCCATCGTCGCGCCGATCGCCGTGCGCACCGTGCTGCGCGCGCCGTCGGCGCCGACCAGGTATTCACTTTCGATCGCGTGCAGCGTGCCGTCGGTCAGCGAACGGATCACCGCCTGCGTGCCGTGTGCATCCTGGATGAACGATTCGAGTTCGCTGTTAAAACGGAATTGCACGCAGGCTAGCGTCTGGGCATGGGCCTTCAGCACTTCTTCCAGCGTATATTGGGGGATCCACTGCGCGTGTTCCGAATACAGCGGGTTGCGCTCCGGCGCGCAGTAAAACGCGTTGTCGAATTTCGCCAGCGGATAACCGGCCAGGCGGGTGACGAAGGCGACGTCGGACGGGTAGTCCAGGCCCAGCGGAGAGGCGGCGGCCAGTTGGCCGGCGATGCCCCAGCGCCGCAGATGTTCGCGGGTGCGCACATTGGTGGTCTTGGCGCGCGGCGCATAACCGACCCGCTCGTTGCGTTCGACGACGATGCAGGCGATTCCGCGGCTGCCCAGTTCGATGGCCATGGCCAGGCCGGCCGGACCGGCGCCCACGATCAAGACTTCGGTACGGGTAATGGCGGATGGGCTCATGGCTGCTCCCCCGCCGGGTGGCTGTTCAAGCTGTTCAACATCGTCGATCTCCTGGTGGCACTGGGGCGGCTTGCTGGGCCACCCGTTACTGGATTTGTTGAAATGAGTGTATCCAGGCGACAGTGATTACCAAAGATGACAAAGTATCGTCAGCGATACTATAATAGTATCACCATGAAACTCAGCCAATTACGCAATCTGATGGCCATCGCCGACAAGGGCAGCGTGCGCGCCGCCGCCCGCCATCTCGGCCTGGCGCAACCGGCGCTGACGCGCAGCATGCAGGAACTCGAACACGAACTGGGCGTGTCGCTGTTCGAGCGCGGCGCGCGCGGCATCACGCTCACGCCGATGGGATCGCGTTTCCTGGCGCGGGCCCAGACCATCCAGGGAGAGGTGCGCCGCGCGCAGGATGAAATCGCGCAGTGGCAGGGTGAAACCGAAGGGTCGCTGTTCGTCTGCCTGTCGACGGTGGCGCACATCGCGCTGTTCCCGTACGCGCTGAAGGAATTCCGCGCGCGCTACCCGAACGTGGTGATGGATGTGCTGGACGGCGTCTTTCCCAGCGCCGAGCAGTTCCTGAAAACCGGCGCGCTCGATTGCTACATCGGCCCGGCGCCCGCGCAGACGCCCAGTTCCGACCTGCTGGTGGAAAAACTGTTCGACAATACGCGCGTGATCCTGTGCCGACGCGGCCACCCGCTCAGCGCGGCGCACTCGCTGCGCGACCTGGTCGACGCCGAATGGGCGACGACCTCGGTCACCCACAAGGCCGAGGAAGAACTCGGGCCGCTGTTCGCCCAGCATGGCCTGCCGCCACCGCGCCTGGTGCTGCGCGCGCATTCGGCGCTGACCTATATCACGTCGATCGCCTATTCGGATTTGCTGACGATGCTGCCGGTGCAGTGGGCCGAGTTTGAAATCACGCGCAACGCGCTCGACATCGTGCGCGTCGAGGAAACCCTGCCGGCGGCGCCGATCTGCATCGTGCGCCGCGCCGACCTGCCCTTGACCCCGGCCGCCGAATATTTCTGCGACATGATACGGCGCGCCAGCGCCCACCTGGAACTGGAACGCAAGGCAAGGGGCAAGGGACGCTGACGATGGCCCCAATATCGCCGGCTTGTCATTCCCGCGCAGGCGGGAATCCCATCTTTCTGCGCCGTTCGGGACGCGAAATGGGATTCCCGCCTGCGCGGGAATGACAAATTTGGCGCCAACTTGGCGGAATTATTGTCCCTCCCCGCTGGCGCCCCATGAATCCCGCCTGCGCGGCGGTCCGCCAATCCGGAATGAAGGCTATATATAAGGCCCGACGGAATGCGCACCGCAATTCGGTACAATGGCGCCATGCTCTCCGAATTCGACCTCATCAAAGAATACTTCAAGCGTCCCGTCCCGGCCCGCGCCACGCTGGGCATCGGCGACGATTGCGCGCTGTTGACCCCGAAACCCGGCATGCAGACGGCGATTTCGTCCGACATGCTGGTCGAAGGCCGCCATTTTTTCGCCGGAGAAGACCCGCTGCGGCTCGGCCACAAAAGCCTGGCCGTGAACCTGTCCGACCTGGCCGCGATGGGCGCGCGCCCGGTCGGCTTTACGCTGGCGCTGGCGCTGCCGGCGGCTGAACGCGCGTGGCTGGCCGGCTTCGCGCAAGGCCTGTTCGCGCTGGCCGACGCGCACGGCTGCGAATTGATCGGCGGCGATACCACCAAGGGTCCGCTGAACATCTGCATCACCGTGTTCGGCGAACTGGCGCCCGGCCACGCGCTGCGGCGCGACGCCGCGCTGGCCGGCGACGACCTGTGGATCTCGGGCACGCTGGGCGACGCGCGCCTGGCGCTGGCCGGCTACCGCGACGAACTGGAACTCGACGCCGACAGCCTGCGCGCGGCCGGCGTGCGCCTGCACACGCCGACGCCGCGCGTGGCGCTCGGCACGCTGCTGGCCGAAGGGCGCATCGCGCACGCGGCAATCGATATCTCGGACGGGCTGGTCGGCGATCTCGGCCACATCCTGCAACTGTCGAGTGTCGGCGCGACGATGGATGTCGACGCCTTGCCGGCCGGTCCCGTGCTGGCCACGCACCCGCGCGCGCTGCGGCGGGCGTTCACGGCCGCCGGCGGCGACGATTACGAATTGTGCTTCACGGCGCCCCAATCGGCGCGCGCCGCGGTGCTCGCGGCGAGTGTACAAAGCGGCACGCCGGTGACACGGGTCGGCCGCATCGAAGCGCAAGCAGGCCTGCGCCTGGTCGACGCGAACGGCGCGCCGCTGGACCTGCAACTGGCTGGCTTCGACCATTTCGCTGCCTGAAAATCAGATGCAAACCCTGGGGTCAGACCCATAGGTCTGACCCCGGCATCTGCCTCTGATTTTTCTCCGCGCCGCCTGTACCCTTACTCACACCAGCGACGTGTGATCTTCCCCCGGATCGCCGACGCGCCGCCCGCTGCCGTGCATCAGCCAGTAATGGTGGAAGGCGAGCCGGATGTTGTCGCGCAACTGGGTATCGTCCCACGGCTTCGTATAAAAACGGTAGATCGC
Organism: Pseudomonadota bacterium; assembly: GCA_040389645.1. Lineage (GTDB taxonomy): Bacteria > Pseudomonadota > Gammaproteobacteria > Burkholderiales > Burkholderiaceae_D > Rugamonas. The sequence continues at coordinate 75,581 of JAZJZT010000025.1, forward strand.
ACCGCGGTTGATCGAATCGAGCACCGCTTCCAGGCCGGTGTAGCCGGACAGGATGATGCGGATCGTCTCCGGGTACATTTCCTTGACCTTGCTGAGAAATTCGGTGCCGCTCATGATCGGCATGCGCTGGTCGCAGACGATCACCTGCACCGGGTACAGCGCCAGCAATTCAAACCCTTCGGCCGGCGAGACCGCCGTCAATATCCGGTAGCCATCCCTGCGGAACAGCCGGTGCAGCGACGACAGCACGTTGACGTCGTCGTCGACGATGAGCAGGGTTTGCGGCGGGTCGGCCGCCTGGTTCGGGTCCGGCGGCAGGCACTTGCCCGCTTCGACCAATTGCCCCAGTTCGTCGGCCGGCAGCGGGCGGCTGAAAAAATATCCCTGGATCTCGTCGCAGCGGTTGCGCCTTAAATATTCGAGTTGCGCCCGCGCCTCGACACCCTCGGCGATCACGCGCAACTTCAGGCTGTGCGCCATGCTGATGATGGCTAGCGCGATGGCCGCGTCGTTCGGGTTGGTCGTGATGTCGCGCACAAAGGCGATGTCGATTTTCAGCTTGTCGATCGGGAAGCGCTGCAGGTAGGCCAGGCTCGAATAACCCGTGCCGAAATCGTCGATCGCGATCTTGATGCCCAGCTCCTTCAGGCGCCCCAGCACGCCGATGGTGCGCTCGGCGTTCGACATCAGCGCCGTTTCCGTCAATTCCAGTTCCAGCAATTCGGCCGGCACGTTGTAGCGTTGCAGCGCCTGCGTCACTTCGTTTTCCAGGTCGCCCTCGACGAACTGGCGGCTCGACACGTTGACGGCCACCGTCACCGGCCCGACCTTCGAGCGCCCCCAGGCCGCGATCTGGCGGCAGGCGGTGTCGATGATCCAGGCGCCGACGCGCACGATCAGGCCGGTGTCTTCGAGCACCGGCACGAATTCGGCCGGGAACACCAGGCCGTAGCCGGGACGCAGCCAGCGCAGCAGCGCCTCGACGCCGCTGATGCGGCCGGTCGTCAGGTTCACTTTCGGCTGGTAGTACAGCACCAGTTCATTGGCGTCGAGCGCGCGCCGCAGCGCCATTTCCAGGTCCAGCCGCGCCAGCACCTGCACGTTCATGCCGGCCGTGAAGAAACGGTAGCCGTCGCGCCCGGCCTGCTTGGCACGCTCCATCGCCGTGTCGGCATATTTCACCAGCGTTTCCGGGTCGGTCGCATCGTCCGGGTACATCGCGATGCCGATGCTGGCCGTCAGCGCGGCCGCGCGGCCGTCCAGGTCGAACGGCGCGCGCAGCGCTTCGCGCACCTCGTTGGCTACCAATACTGCATCCTGCTGGTCGCGCGTCATCGTCAGGATCAGCGCGAACTCGTCGCCGCCGAGGCGTCCGACCGTGTCGCGGATGCGCACGCACTGCACCAGCCGGTTGCTGAACTGGCGCAGCAACTGGTCGCCGGCGGCCGCGCCGAACGAATCGTTGACGTTCTTAAAACGGTCGAGCGCGATGAACAACACCACGATGCGCCATTCCTTGTCGCGCGCCAGTTCGATCGCATCGGCCAGCGTGCGGAAGAACAGCGTGCGGTTCGGCAGCCCTGTGAGACTGTCGTAATGGGCCATGTGCAGCAGCCGTTCCTGCGCCAGGCGCCGCTCGCTGATGTCGCGCGCGACGCAGATCAGGGTGCGGTGCGCGCTATCTCCCTCCTGCTGCAATTGCCAGTACAGTTCGACCGGCACCTCGGCCATGTCGTGCCGCGTCAGGTCGGCCTCGATCAGCGCCGGCGCGCGCGCCGCGTGCGCGCTATCCATGCGCGCCTGGTCGCCGTGCGCATCGAGCTGCTCGCGCGTGCCCAGGCCGATGCGGGCCGGTTCCTGCGCCAGCAGTTGCGCGCGGCCGTAACCGAGCATGCGGCAGGCGCCGTCGTTGACGTCGACCAGCGCCAGGCTCTCGGTATCGATCAGGAAGATGGCGTCGGCGGTGGCGTCCATCGCGCTGCGGAAGCGCTGCAGGTCGGCCGTGCGCTCGCGCACCGTCTGTTCCAGCAAGGTGCCGTACTGCTTCGCTTCGCGGTGCATCAGCCGCACTTCGAGCATGTTGCGGATGCGCGTGAGCACCTCGACCGGGTCGAACGGCTTGCTGATGAAATCGCGCGCGCCGGCCTCCAGCGCCACCAGCTTCTTGTCCGGTTCGGCCGTCACCACCAGCACCGGCAGATACGCCTCGGCTTCCAGCGGTTTGAGCGCATTCATCACGTCGAAGCCGCTCATGCCCGGCATGTGCAGGTCGAGGATGATCAGGTCGTAGCGGTGCTGCTCGTGCCACGGCGCGACCACGCGCGGATCGGTGGTCGAGCTGACCGACAGGTAGCCGCTGGTGACGAGCAGGTATTCGAGCAGTTGCACGTTGACGGCCTGGTCGTCGACGATCAGGATGCGCGCATTGAGGACGTCGTCCTGGCTGATCATGACGCCGCCCTGCTCGACCTGAGTTCGGCCAGGTAGCCGATGGTGCTGTTGATCGCCTCGGTGAATTCATCGATGTTGATCGGCTTGATCAGGTAGCGGAAAAAGCCGGCATTCAAACCCTTTTCGACATCGCGCGGCATGGCGTTGGCCGTCAGCGCGATGACCGGGATGTGCGACGTCAGCGGATCGCCGCGCAGCAGCTTGAGCGCATCGTAACCGTTCACGCTGGGCAGGTTGATGTCCATCAGGATGATTTCCGGCCGGTGCGCGCGCGCCAGCTCGACGCCGAGGTGGCCGTCCGGCGCCGACAGCAGGCGCAGATCCGGCCGGAAGCGGATGATCTCTTCGACCAGTTTCAGGTTGGCCGGATTGTCTTCCACGTACAGCAAGGTCAACGGAGTCTCGCGCAGCGGCAGCGCCGACGCCACGCTGAGCGCCTTGCCAGCCTCGCTGACCAGCAGCGACGGCAAGGGGACGGTGGCGCGCATCTCGATCCAGAACATGCTGCCGACACCCTGGCTGCTGGAGACGCCGATCACGCCGCCCATCAGCTCGACCAGGCGCTTGGTCACCACCAGGCCGATGCCGGTCCCCTCCTCGGCGCCGCTTTCCTGGCCCAGGCGGTTGAACGGCTGGAACAGCATCGCCAATTGCTCCGGCTTCAGGCCCATGCCGGTATCCTGCACCGACATGCGCACCATGTTCGGCGCGCTCATGCTGCAGTCGACGACGACGGCGCCGCCATCGCGGTTGTACTTGATCGCGTTCGACAGCAGGTTCAATAAAATCTGCTTGAGGCGGGTGCGGTCGGCCACGACATTGATCTGGCACGCTTCCGGGAACAGCAGGCGGATGCCGCGGTTGCCGGCCAGCGGCCCGGTCATGCTGTGGCATTCCTGCAGGATCTCGTCGAGCGCGACCGGCTCCATCGACAGCGCCACGGCGCCCGATTCGATCTTGGCCAGGTCGAGGATTTCATTGATCAGGGTCAGCAGGTGGCGGCCCGACTTCAGGATGTGGTTGGCGAATTCCTTCTTTTGCACCAGGGTCGACGGCAATTTGTCGGACGTCAGGATTTGCGCGAAGCCGAGGATCGCATTCAGCGGCGTGCGCAATTCATGGCTCATCGACGACAGGAAGGCCGATTTCGCCTGGTTCGCGCTCTTCGCCTCTTCCATCGCCATCGCCAGTTCGCCGTTGGTCACTTCGAGCTGCATGGTGCGCTCGTGCACGCGCTCTTCCAGTTCCTCGTTCAGGCGCATGACTTCCTGCTGCGCCGAACTGCGCTGCTCGGCCTCGCGCGCGATTTCCCGGTTCGAATTCTCCAGGTCGCGCGTGCGCGTCTCGATCTCGCTGAGCATGGTGTTGAAGGAATCGACCAGCTGCGCCACCTCGTCCTCGCTCATGCGCTCGGCGCGGCGCGAATAATCGCCGGTATTGACCACTTCGCGCGCGATGTCGCGGATCGCCAGGATCGGTTGCGTGATGACGAAATCGACGCGGCGCAGGATCAGGTAGGCCAGGCCCATGGCCGGCAGCATCACCAGCAGCGCGATGATCAAATAATCGCCGGTGCGCCCCAGCATTTCGTATTCGGCGCGCAGGTAGACGGTGCCAAGTAACTCTCCATTGTCGACGATGCGCTTGAACAGGATCAGCTTGCCGTTCTCGAAATGCACGCCGTCCGGCGCGGCGCGGCGCGGGAAGGCGTCGTCCTGGCCCGGCGCGACATAACTGGCGAACAGCACGCCCTTGGCATTGTAGATCGCACCGGCGTTGACCTTCGGCCGCAGCCGCAGCAAGGCCAGGGTTTCCTTGGCCAGGCGCTGGTCGTCGAAGGCCAGCGCGGCGCTGCTCATGTGGCCGATCAGCTCGGACTGCGTGCTCATGTCGCCCGTCACGCTGTGGTGGTAGGCGCGCAAGTCATAGCCGACGATCATCGCCAGCGACACCAAGAGCGCCATCAACGTCGACAGCATCACCACGCCGAGCAGTTTCTGCCGCAATGAACGCAGTTTGATCATGACGCCCCCGGCTGGACTTTGTAGGCGACCGACAGCATGCGCGCGCTGATGCGGATGCGCGCGGTGGCGGCCGGTTTCAGGGCCACCTCGAAACGCAGGCGGTCATCGGCCACGACGAAATTGATGATGCTGCCCAGCGCATAGGCTTCCTCCGAATCCGACACCGTCAGCAGCGGCTGGCTGCGGGTGGCGGCGATCACGTCCTGCAAGGTGGCGCGATCCAGCGCGCCGAGAAACAGGATATGCACGCCGGCCGGCGATTCGCCCTTGCGCAAGCGCTTGACCAGCAGCGGATGGCCGTTGGCGGTATGCCCGGCCACCGTCTGTTCGAGCTGCTCGGCCAGCGCTTCGGCGCCCATCACGCCGATCACCAGCGCGCTGTCGGGACGCACGAAACTGCCCTCGGGCCATTCGACGAAGCCGGCGAACTTGTACAGGTAGGCGGCCTTGACCTGGCGCTCCAGCACACCGTCCTGGGCCAGCGCGCACGCAGGCACCAGCGCCAGCAGCAGCAAGATGCGCCAGCGCAGCGGGAGGAATAGAAAGCGTGCCGGGTTCAAAAACGCCATGACGAGCGGACCAAGGGATTGCGATCGAATGAACTGCGCGGCAAGGCCGCCTGCAGTCGTATTGTATCGTCCAGTTTGTGGAGGGAGCGCAACATTGAAAAGACCCGGCAGTCCTGCCCCTGCAGGCTTGCAAACTGCATGGTTCCCCTCCTCCGGGGCAATATCGGCCAAACGAGTGTACGCATTTTCAATCTGCTTGGGCAAATTATTTTGGCCGCGCCCGCGCCCGGCGCCGCGGCCGGCGCGCTAGAATGGGGCCGGTCCATAACGCAACAGGCAGGGAGAAGCCGCAAGTGAGCAACGATATCGACGACCTGGCCGCCCGCGTGGGCCAGGCGCTGCACAGCAAAGGGTGGCTGCTGGCCACGGCCGAATCGTGCACCGGCGGCGGCGTGGCGCAAGCCGTCACGGAGATTGCCGGCTCGTCGGCCTGGTTCGACTGCGGCTTCGTCACCTATTCGAACGAATCTAAAAATACCCTGCTCGGCGTGCCCCCCTCTCTGATCGCGCAGCACGGCGCCGTCAGCGAGGAAGTGGCGGCGGCCATGGCCGGCGGCGCGCTGGCCGGCGCCAATGCGCAAGTGGCCCTGTCGACCACCGGCATCGCCGGCCCCGGCGGCGCCGTGCCGGGCAAGCCGGTCGGCACCGTCTGCTTCGGCTGGGCGCGCGACGGCGTCGTGCACACCGAGCGCCTGGTTTTCGGCGGCGACCGGCGCGCCGTGCGCGAACAGGCGGTACGGCATGCGCTGCAAGGCTTGCTGCGCTTTATCCAATGAGGCCGTGCGCGCCGTGCGCCGGCGCCCCGTTTTCCCGATGACGATAGGCGCGGCGCCACGGTGCTGCCTGGCGCTACTACTCTGCTGCACCGGCGCGCGGGGCGCCGATGCCGGCAGCGTCACCGTCTACGCCGCCGGAGATATCGCCGACTGCCGCTACAGCCGCGCGCAATATGCCGGCGCGGCGCGCACCGCCGCGCTGCTCGATGCCGGCATGGAGCAAGATCCGGGCAGCGCGCTGCTGACGCTGGGCGACCATACGTACCCGCACGGCCTGGCCGCCGAATTCCGCGACTGTTATGCGCCGACCTGGGGCCGTTACCGCGACCGCACTTATCCTTCTCCCGGCAACCATGAATACCTGGGCGGCAAGGCCGACGGTTATTACGATTATTTTGGTAACGCCGCCGGGCCTCGCGGGCGCGGTTATTACAGTTTCGACCTGGGAGCGTGGCACCTGGTTTCGCTGAACAGCCAGGTGCGCGGCGCCGAATCCGACGCCCAGCTGGCGTGGCTCAAAGAAGACCTGGCGCGGCATGCGCGCCGTTGTACACTCGCCTACTGGCACGCGCCGCTGTATAGTTCGGGCGGGCACGGCGGCGATGCGCGCATGCGCGCGGCCTGGCAACTGCTGTACCAGGCCGGCGCCGACCTGGTGCTGTCCGGGCACGACCACGGCTATGAACGCTTCGCGCCGCAGGACGCCGACGGCCGGCGCGACGATGCCGGCGGCTTGCGCCAGTTCGTCGTCGGCACCGGCGGCGCCTACCTGACGCCGTTCCGCTGGACCGAAGCGCACAGCGCGGCGCGCGACAACCGCCGGCACGGCGTGCTGAAACTGGTGTTGGGAGCCGGCAGTTACAGCTGGGAATTCCTGGCCGCCGACGCCGCCGGGCCGGCGCCGGACTTCCCGGAGCCACAGGAAAACGATAGCGGCAGCGCACGCTGCCATTCATATTGAAAGAATCAGGGAGTAGATCGATGCGCAACACGGTACATTTCATCCTGCAGGGCAAGGGCGGCATCGGCAAGACGCTGGTGTCGACCATCCTCGCGCAATGGCTCGCGGGCAAGGACGAGGCCCCCTTGCGCTGCTATGACACCGACCAGGAAAACGCGACCTTCTCGCGCTACAAGGCGATGAACGTCAAGCACGTGCCGGTGATGACGGATGCGCGGACGATCGACCCGAAACGCTTCGACAGCCTGATGATCGATATCCTGGAAGAAGACGGCAATTGCGTCATCGACAACGGCGCCAACACCTTTTCGCCGCTGGTGGCCTACCTGATCGAAAACGATTGCTTTTCGCTGTTGCAGGAATCCGGCCGCAAAGTCTATATCCACACCATCGTCGGCGGCGGCGACACGCTGCACGATACGGCGATGGGTTTCCTGTCGACGGCGAAATCGACCAGCGTGCCGCTGGTGCTGTGGGAAAACGAGCATTTCGGGCTGCTGCAGTCGGCGTCCGGCAAGTCGTTCATCGAATCGCAGACCTATGCCGACCATGCCACGCGCGTGGTCGGGCGCGTCGTGCTGGCGCAGCGCAATGTCGACACCTTCGGCGCCGACATCAAGAAAATGAACACGGCGCGCCTGACCGCGACCGAAGTTCGCGAAAGCGACAAGTTCAACGTGATGGAAAAGCAGCGCATCAAGGTCGTGTTCCGCGACCTGTTCGAGCAGCTGGACAAAGTGACCTGGTAAGCGGCCATGGACCAGCAAAAGCTGCGCAGCCTGGTGTTCGACAAGACCGGCGTCAAGATCGACATCGACGACCCGGTGTTCGCGCTGGTCGCGCTCAATGAAGCGGTGCTCGAAGAAGCGGTCGAGCGCCACATCGCGCGCATCGACGCGGCCTCGCAGGAACTGGCGCGCCACGCGCGCGCCGCCGGCGGCTTGCCGGTCTCAGCGCCGGTGCACGATGCAGCCGGCATGCCGGTCCATGATACGGCCGCTGCGCCAGCGTCGGGGCCGCCCGGCGCAGCGCCCCCCTCCTCCGTCACGCCGCGCGAATGGCGCCTGCTGGGCGCGGCCGCCGGCATCGCCGTGCTGAGCGCGCTGCTGGCCGGTGGCGTTCACTCCCTGTTTAGCAAGCCCGCTCCCGCTCCCGCAGCGGCGCTGACACCGGCGCAAAGCGCCGCCATCGCGCAAGGCGAGAAGCTGGCGCGCGCGATCGAGAAACTAGACCCGAAAATCCGCCAGCAAATCCAGGCCGAACTGCAAAAATAAACACTGCCCGAGTTATGCGTGGGGTCAGGCGGGGCCACCGAGGATGCGTTATTGGCCGAGTGGGGTCAGGCGTGCGTTATTGACTTCTTTCCCGACAATTGTTGAGAAAGAAGTCAATAACGCAGGCCTGACCCCACAGTTACGTGCTAACATGTGAATACCTGTTCACTTGTTGACTATGACTACCCTTCCCGAATCCGACGCATCGATTGCGCAACTGGCTGATTTGTTTCACTTGCTGGGCGATCCTACCCGGCTGCGCATCGTGCTGGCCTGCGTGGCGGCGCCGATCGCCGTCAGCGATATCGCCGCTTCGCTGCAGTTGAGCAGCTCGCTGGTCAGCCACCACCTGCGCCTGCTGCGCGCGGCGCGCATCGTCAAGTCCGAGCGCCAGGGCAAGCAAGTGTTTTATACGGCCGCCGATGCCCACATCAGCGGCGTCCTGCGCGATATGCTCGAACATATCGCCGAACCTTCGAACGGAAACGATGCATGAGCGATCACAAGCACGGGCATGACCATGCCCACCACGACCACTCGGCCCACGCCCACCATGGCCACGACCATGGACACGGCCACGGTCACGACCACGCGCATGGCCACGGCCATCACCATCACGGCGATCCGAACAGCCAGGGCCGCGCCTTCGCCATCGCGATCGGCCTGAACGCGGTCTTTGTCGCGATCGAATTCACCTACGGTTTTATCGCGCACTCGACCGCGCTGATGGCCGACGCCGGCCACAACCTGTCGGACGTGCTCGGCCTGATGCTGGCCTGGGGCGCGGCGATCCTGGCGAAACGCGAACCAAACGCGCGTTTTACCTATGGCTTGCGCAGCAGTTCGATGCTGGCCGCGCTGTTCAACGCGATGCTGTTGATGGCCGCCTGCGGCGCCATCGCATGGCAAGCCTTGCAGCAATTGCTGCAACCGGCGCCGGTGACGGGCGTGACTGTTTCCGTGGTGGCGGCGGTCGGCATCGCGGTCAACGGTTTTTCGGCCTGGCTGTTCATGGCCGGCAGCAAGGATGACATCAATATCCGCGGCGCCTACCTGCACCTGGCGGCCGATGCGGCGATTTCGCTCGGCGTGCTGCTGGCCGGCCTGGCCGTGATGTACACCGGCTGGAACTGGCTCGACCCGCTGGTCAGCATCGCCATCGTCGCGATCATCATGTTCAGCACCTGGTCGCTGTTGCGCCAGTCGCTGAACATGGTGATGGCGGCCGTGCCGGACAATGTCAATGCCGGCAAGGTCGGGCAATTCCTGCGCGCGCGCGACGGCGTCAGCGAAGTGCGCGACCTGCATATCTGGGCCATGAGCACCACCGAGACGGCGCTCACGGCGCACCTGGTGATGCCGGGCGGTTATCCCGGCGACCAGGCGATGGACCAGATCACGGCCTTACTGAAGGCCGAGTTCGCGATCCACCACTGCACGCTGCAAGTGGCGATGGGCACCACCAAGCACGGTTGCAGCCTGCTGCATCACTGATCGTGCAGGCCGGCGAACAGCGGCGTGCTGAGGTAACGTTCGCCGAACGACGGGATGATGGTAACGATCAATTTGCCCGCGTTTTCCGGACGGCGCGCCACTTGCAGCGCCGCCCACAGCGCGGCGCCTGACGAGATGCCGACCAACAAGCCTTCCTGCGCGGCGGCCGCGCGCGCGGTGGCGAACGCATCCTCGTTTTTCACGCAGATGACTTCGTTGTAGACGCGGGTATTGAGCACGGCCGGCACGAAACCGGCGCCGATGCCCTGGATCGGGTGCGGCCCCTTGGTCCCTTTCGACAGCATCGGCGACGCTTCCGGTTCCACGGCGATGCACTGGAATTCCGGCTTGCGCGCCTTGATCACTTCACCCACGCCGGTGATCGTGCCGCCGGTGCCGACGCCGGCGACGAGGATATCGGCGCGGCCGTCGGTATCTCGCCAGATTTCCTCGGCCGTGGTGCGGCGGTGCACATCCGGGTTGGCCGGATTATTAAATTGCTGCAGCATCAGGTAGCGCGGGTCGGACTCGGCCAGTTGCTCGGCCTGGCGGATCGCGCCGAGCATGCCTTCGCTGCCCGGTGTCAGGATCAGTTCGGCGCCATAGGCGCGCAACAGCACGCGCCGCTCCTTGCTCATCGTGTCCGGCATGACCAGCGTGCAGCGGTAGCCGCGCGAGGCGCACACCATCGCCAGCGCGATGCCGGTATTGCCGCTGGTCGGTTCGAGGATGATGGTGTCGGGACGGATCTGGCCGGCCGCTTCGGCCGCTTCGATCATTGAAAGACCGATGCGGTCCTTGACGCTGTGGGCGGGACTGTAAAACTCGAGTTTGGCGAGGATCTGGGCCGGGGCGCCGGCCGCCATCCGGTTGATGCGAACCAGCGGCGTGTTGCCGATCAGTTCAGTGACGTCGTTGGCAATTTTCATAGTAGCGTGGTCTCCGCACGAGTGGCTGGAAACCTCAGTCTACCCCGATTTGCATGCCGCGCGACATGCCATGGCGCGCGGCGGACCGGTTTTATTTGACGTCGACCAGTTCCACGTCGAAGATCAGCGCCGAATTCGGCGGAATTTCGCCGGCGCTGCGCGGACCGTAGGCCAGTTCGGCCGGGATGATCAGGGTGCGCTTGCCGCCCACTTTCATGCCTTGCACGCCCTGGTCCCAGCCCTTGATGACCTGGCCCTTGCCGAGCGTGAATTCGAGCGGTTCGCGGCCGATGGAACTGTCGAACTTCTTGCCGTGGTGATCCTTGGCCAGCGGGCGGTACAGCCAGCCGGTGTAGTTGACGCGCACGCCGGCGCCGACCATCGCTTCCTTGCCGGTACCGACCTTGGTGTCGGTGACGAGCAGCGTATCGGCCGCCGGGCCGGGCTGGGCGGAGCCCGCCACGATTGGCGCCGGATCGGCCGCCTGCGCCAGGGAAGCGGCCATCGCGCAAAGGAAAGCGAATAAAATGGAACTACGGCTCATAGTGTATTCTTTCGATGAATGAAATGGGTCTGTCCCTGCCCGCGAACCGGGCCAGGTGCGGCCTCATGATAGCAAATCACTTGTCCCGGTGCCGATGTCGATGACTGAACACAAGCTTTTTTTCGCGCTGTGGCCCGATCCCGCCACGCGCGCCGCGCTGGCGCGCCTTCAACCGCTCGCGCCCGGGCGCGCGATCGGCGCCGACAAATTACATTTGACGCTGGCCTTCCTCGGCCGGCAACCGGCCGGCGCGCTGGCGCTGCTGCGCGGCATCCTGGATGGATTGACGATACCGGAGCTGTCGCTGCGGATCGATTGCCTCGATTATTTCAACCGCCCGCGCATCGCCTGGGCCGGCATGACGCAGCCGCCTGCGGCGCTTTTTTCAATGCAGGCCGAGCTGATGCGGCAACTGGAAGCGGCCGGGTTTTCGGCGGCCACGCATGGCGAATTCAAACCGCACGTCACGCTCGCGCGCGAAGCGCCGCACGCGCCGCCTGCCGCGCAATTCGAGCCGATCACGTGGCGGGTGAACGAGGTGGCGCTGGTCGAATCGCTGACCGGGGCCGGGATCTATCAGCCGATTGCGACGCGGCGGTCTTAAAATCAGAGTCAAAATCCGGGGTCAGACCCATGGGTCTGACCCCAGCAGTTGCCGTGGATTTTAATTAACGTCACTGGTATCGCCAATCTCGGCCACAACCGGCGCCACCTGCTCCGCCAGCTTGTTCAATACGTGCCCGGCGGCGACCATGCCGAAGGTGGCGGTGACGACCATCGCCGATCCAAAACCGGCGCAATTGAGGCCGGTGACGCCGCGCTCGTCGCCATCGACCGAACAAGTCTCTCCGGTGTCAGGAAATCGCAGCGGTTCCATCGAAAACACGGCATCGATATGAAACTTGTTTTTCAACCCGCGCGGGAAACCGTAATCGCTGCGCAGGCGTCTTCTCACCTTCTTCAGCAGCGGCTCCTGCTCCGTCCTGGCCAGGTCGCGCACGGCGATCTTGGTCGGATCGGTCTGGCCGCCGGCGCTGCCGATCGTCACCACGGGAATCGCGTGCCCGCGGCAATACGCCAGCAACGCCGTCTTGGCTTGGGCGCTGTCGATCGCGTCGACCACGTAATCGTAATGGCCGGCGCCGATCATCGTGTCCAGGTTGTCCGGATCGACGAAATCCTCGATCTGCGTCACCACGCAATGCGGGTTGATCTGCGCGATGCGTTCGGCCAGCGCGTGGATCTTGGCCTGGCCGATGGTGCTACTCAGTGCCTGGATCTGCCGGTTGATGTTCGATTCGGCCACGTTATCGAGGTCGATCAGCGTCAGGCGGCCGATCGCGCTGCGCGCCAGCGCTTCGACGATCCACGAACCGACGCCGCCGACGCCGACCACGCACACATTGGCGTCGCGAAAACGCCTCAGCGCCGCTTCGCCATACAGGCGGCCGATGCCGCCGAAGCGCCGTTCGAAGTCGATCTCGTCGTGGCCGGCGACCGGGGCGCCGTTTGAATCTGGGGTATTGATATCATTCATATCGCCATTTTAACGGACGCGGCACCGGAGATTATTCTAGAATGGTTTTCCTCCCCCTTTCCGAGCATGCACATGAGCACTTCCCTGATCGATACGGCGCCAGATTTTGACCAGCCGATTGCCGTCCTCAAGCACTGCCACGACCGCATCCGCAAGCAGCTCGACACGCTGGGCAAGCTGCCGGCCCACCTGCCCGTGCACGGCGCCGACGACGATGCGCGCAAAGCGGCGCAGGCGGTGCTGAAATATTTCGGCAACGCCGCCCATTTGCACCACGACGATGAAGAACAAAACCTGCTGCCGATGTTGCAGACGACGGCGCAGGGCGCCGATGCCGCACTGCTGGCGGAAATGGTGCCGCGCATCCTGCGCCAGCACCAGGAAATGGATGCCGACTGGCTGTCCATCAAGCCTCAGCTCGACGCCATCGCCGCCGGCTCGGGCACAGCCCTGTCCGGCGATGCGGTGCAGCGCTACATCGCCGACTATACGGCCCACATGGAACAGGAAGAACAGCATATCGCGCCGATGGCCAAGCGCCTGTTCAACCCGCAGCAGATGCAAGAATTGGGCGACGCGATGCGCCAGCGGCGCGGTATCGCGCAGCCAACGGCGGAACCGAAATCCGGCGGTTCCAACATTGCCGATCTGCGCCTCGATTACGGGCGCGCCAGCCTGGACGAGAGCGATGTACTCGATAACCCGGTCGACCAGTTCGCCAAGTGGTTCGACGAGGCGATGCGCGCCGAAGTGTTCGAAGCCAACACGATGAGCGTGGCCACCGTCGGCCACGATGGCAAGCCGACGTCGCGCATCGTCTTGATCAAGCAATACGACCAGCGCGGCTTCACCTGGTACACCAATTACGACAGCCAAAAGGGCAAGCAGTTGGCGGAAAATCCGCACGCGGCGCTGCTGTTCTTCTGGCGAGAACTGGAACGGCAGGTGCGCATCGAGGGCCGCGTCGAAAAAACGTCGGCCGAGGATAGCGACACTTATTTTTATAGCCGTCCCGTGAAAAGCCAGCTGGCCGCCATCGCGTCGCATCAAAGCGAATGGATCGCTGGCCGCACCGAGATGGAAGCCAATTTCGCGGCTACCGAAGCGGCCAGCGGCGGCCAGCCGAAGCGCCCGCCGCACTGGGGCGGCTACCGCGTGGTGCCTGAAAGGGTCGAATTCTGGCAGGGCCGCCGCTCGCGCTTCCATGACCGCATCGTGTTTACCTTGCAGGCCGATGGCAGCTGGAAGAAGGAACGTTTGCAACCATAACGGGTCGAAACCGTGACAGCCCACCGGCTGTCGCGGCCAAGGCCGGCAAGGTCGCGCACGCGGCCTGCGCGCGGCGGCGGCCTTCGAAACGGGAGGCGATCGTGTTCCTGCAAAACCGGCTCAGTGCCTGGATGGCGACAGTGCGTCGGCACAACGTGCTGCCGCTGCGCATCGAATTGTGGAATGGCCAGCAGCTCGATTTGTCCAACGAAGCGCCGCGCGTGACGATCCGCCTGCCGCGCGCGTCGGCCGCGCGCTACCTGCTGACGCCTTCGCTGTCGAACCTGGGTGCGGCCTATGTCGAAGGCGCGATCGAGGTGCGCGGCGCGGCGTGCGACATGATTTCCGTCGTCAACGCGCTGGCGCGCGCAACTTTACCGCCGCGCGGGCGCTTCGCCCGCATCGCGCGCCGCTTCGGCCACGACCGCAAAAGGGATGCCGAAGCGATACGCTACCACTACGATGTCTCGAACGAGTTCTACGCCCAGTTCCTCGATCCCGACCTGGTGTATTCCTGCGCCTATTTCGAACAGGGCGACGAAGACCTGGCCAGCGCGCAGCGCAAGAAGATCGACCATATATTGACCAAGATCAGATTGCGACCGGGCCAGACGCTGCTCGACATCGGCTGCGGCTGGGGCGCGCTGGTGCTGCGCGCGGCGCAACAGTATGGCGCGCGCTGCGTCGGCATCACGCTGTCGGAAAACCAGTACGAATTGGCGCGCCTGCGCGTGCGTGCGGCCGGGCTGGAACACCTGGTCGACATCCGCCTGCAGGATTACCGCGACGTGCGCGGCCAGTTCGACCGCATCACCAGCGTCGGCATGTTCGAACACGTCGGCCGGCAACACCTGGCCGATTATTTCGGCAGCATCGGCCGCCTGCTGGCGCCGGACGGGCTGGCCATGAACCACGGCATCACGTCGACCGATCCGGACAGCGCCGAAACGCCGTACGGCGGCGGCGAATTCATCGACCGCTATGTATTTCCGCAGGGGGAACTGGTGCATGTCGGCGAAGTGCTGAAGGCGATGCAGCAGGGTGAGCTGGAAGCGTACGACGTGGAAAACCTGCGCCGCCACTATGCGCGCACCTGCGCGATCTGGACCGAGAATTTCGAGGCGCGCGCCGAGCGCATCAAGCAGTTGGCCGGGGACAGGCGCTTCCGCATCTGGCACGTCTACCTGGCCGGCTGCAGCTACGCGTTCGAGCATGACTGGATCAGCCTGTACCAGATCGTCTGCGGCAAGGCCGGGCGCCATCCCGGAGAGTTGCCCTGGTCGCGAGATTACATCTATGCCGGCAAGGCGGCCCTGAGCGCATCATAGAGTTGCCGCAGCGCCGCCTCCAGCGAGGCCGCGTCGGCGGGTTCGCCAGCGTGCAAGGCCGCGCCCACGCGCTCGGCGGCGGCGATCGCGCGCGCCGCGCCGAAGTTCACCAGCACGCCGGTGAGACTGTGCACGGCGCGCGCGCCGCGTTCGGCGTCGTGTTGCTGCAGCGCGTCGTCCAGTTCGCGCCACAACTGCGGGCCGTCGTGCAGGAACAGCGCGGCCAGTTCTCGCAACAGTTCGGCGTCGCCGTCGAGGCGCAACAGCGCGCCCGGCCAGTCCAGCACCGGCCGTTCCGGTTCCGGCTCGTAGCGCGCCAGCGTCTGGCGCAGGCGCGCGATGTCGATCGGTTTCGACAGGTAATCGTCCATGCCCGCTTCCAGGCAGCGTTCGCGGTCGCCCGTCATCGCGCGCGCCGTCATCGCGACGATCGGCACGTGGCCGCCGCCGGCTTGCTCCCACTGGCGGATATGGCGCGTCGCGGCCAGGCCGTCCAGTCCCGGCATTTGCACATCCATCAGGATCAGGTCATAGATTTCCCGGCTCGCGCATTCCAGCGCCGCCACGCCACTGTCGGCCAGGCTGACGCGGTGGCCCAGTTTTTCCAGCAGGCGCAGCGCCAGGCGCTGGTTGACCGGATTATCCTCGACCAGCAGGATGCGCATGCCGCCCGGTCCGGGCGCGGCCGCGGCCACCACCGCGGCGACGGGCGGCACGTCGTCCTCGCCGAGGATAGGGCCGCCGATCGCGCCGCCCGCATGCGGCGGCGGCAGCGGCGCCAGCGCGCTGCGGCGCAGCGGCACCGTGAAACTGAAGGTGCTGCCGGCGCCGGGCTGGCTGTGCACGGTGATTTGCCCCTGCATCAGGATCACCAGCCGGCGGCAGATGGTCAGACCGAGGCCGGTGCCGCCATACTGGCGCGTGGTCGAACCGTCGACCTGGGCGAACGGTTCGAAGATCAATTGCTGCTTGGCGGGCGGAATGCCGATGCCGGTGTCGCTAACCGAAAAGGTGATGTCGCAACGCTCGCCGGCGTCGTGGCCGGCGGCCAGCGCGACGGTGATGCCGCCGCTGGCGGTGAACTTGACGGCGTTGCCGATCAGGTTGATCAACACCTGGCGCAGGCGGCCCGGGTCGCCGCGCATGGTTCTCGGCAGCGCGGCCGGCAGCTCGCATGCCAGCGCCAGCCCCTTCTGGCGCGCGCGCAGCGCCATCACGCGTACCGCGTCTTCGACCATCTGGCGCAGGTCGAACGGCACGTCCTCGATATCGAGCTTGCCGGCCTCGATCTTGGAAAAATCGAGGATGCCGTCGACGATGGCGAGTAGAGCGTCGGCCGAGGCTTTCACCAGCGCGATGTCGGCGCGCTGCTGCTCGTTCAGCGTGGATTCCAGCACCAGTTCCGTCATGCCCAGGATGCCGTTCATCGGCGTGCGGATTTCATGGCTCATGTTGGCCAGGAATTCGCTTTTCGCGCGGCTGGCCGTTTCGGCCGATTCGACCGCGCGCTCCATCGCGTCGCGCGCGGCGCGCTGTTCGCTGATGTCGATGAAGTAGCCGAGCATGTAGGCATTGCCGGCGCTGTGGATCACGCAGCGGCTGACGAGCACGTCGCGCGGCGGATCAAAGCTCATCAGGCGCCGCTCGCTGGTGACCATGCGCCCGCTGCTCCAGGCCAGTTCATCCTCGGCGCGCGTGGTCGCGGCCCAGCGCGGGGAAGCGAAATCCTCGATGGTGCGGCCCAGGATTTCCTCGCGCGTGCGCTGCGTGAACTCCTCGAAGCGGTGGTTGAAGCGCAGGAAGTGGCCCTCGCGGTCTTTCAGGAACACGGGAATCGGCAACTGGTCGAGGATCTGCTCCGTCAATTGCTGGCGCTGGCGCGCATCGTCCGGCGCGGCCGGCGCCCGCGCCGGCATGCTGCCGGCCAGGTGCTGCAGTTTTTTCAGGCGCAGGCCGCCGCGGCGCTGTTTGCCGTCGCGCCGCGGCAGCTTGTCGGCGCGCACGCGCGCCAGTTCGGCTTCCGCTTCGCGCAAGCGCAGCCGCAGGCCGGTGTCGGCCCGCTCTCCCTCGCGCAGCATCGCCGTCAGGCCGTTGGCCAGCGTGGTTTCGCCGATCGCGCGCAAGGCCGCCAGCCGGTGTTCCATTTCCTCGCCATCGAGCGCGCCGAGCGCGCGCTGCATCAGGTTCAGCAAGCGGGCGTACTGCATGCCGCCTCCGGCCTCAGGCCGGATCGCCCCGGTCGTGGAAGCGCGCGCGGATCGCGTGCACCGAATCCCAGCGCGCCAGCAGCGCGGCGACGCAGCGCGGATCGAAATGGGTGTCGCGGTTATCGAGCAGGAACTGGCGCGCATCGTCCATGCTCCACGCCTGTTTATAAGGCCGCACGCTGGTCAGCGCGTCGAACACGTCGGCCACGGCGACGATGCGCCCGACCAGCGGGATCTGTTCGCCGGCATAGCCGTTCGGATAGCCCGTACCGTCGTAGCGCTCGTGGTGGGTGAGCGCGATTTCGGCCGCCAGTTGCAGCATGCGCGCCTGGCTGCCTTTCAGGATGTCGTAGCCGACCTGCGCGTGCTGGCGCATGATGACCATTTCCTCGTCGTTCAGGCGGCCCGGTTTGAGCAGGATGTGGTCCGGCGTGCCGACCTTGCCGACGTCGTGCATCGGCGCCGCGTTCAGGATGTCTTCCTGTTCCGCCTCGGACAGCCCGAGTTCGGCCGCGATCAGGCGGGAATAATGCGCCATGCGCTGGATGTGGGCGCCGGTTTCCGGGTCGCGGTATTCGGAGGCGCGCGCCAGCAGCATGATGGTTTCCTGTTCGCGCGCGCGCAGTTCGGCGGTGGCCTTGCCCACTTCGCTGGCCAGCCAGCTGGCGCGGTGCTGCAGCGCCACGCTGGCGCGCCGCAGTTGCAGCATGTTTCTCGTGCGCGCCAAAAATTCGACCTTGTCGATCGGCTTGATCAGGAAATCGCTGGCGCCGTTTTCCAGCGCGCGGTGGCGCACTTCGACATCGACGCTGGCCGTGACCATCAACACAGGCGGGCGTTCGCGCGGGTCCGACAGCAGGCGCGCGATCAGGTCCAGGCCGTTCAGGTCCGGCATCATGTAATCGATGATTAATAAGTCGTAGGGATTGGCGTTGCACCAGTCCAGCGCATCCCGCGCCGACTGGAACGTGACGGTGTCGACGTCATCGAGCTGGCCGATCAGGCGCGACATCAGCACCAGGTTGATATGAGTATCGTCGACGATCGCTACCTTCATGGGCCGCCGCGCTCCTTTTCTGTTCTGGTCGGCGCGGCGCGTGGTCGGCGCCGCCTGCGCTGCGTGTTATTTCAGGTGCTTGCCGTGGGTCTTGCGGAACTTGCTCACTTTCGGCTCCACCACGAAGGCGCAATAGCCTTGCAGCGGATGCTGCGCGAAATAATTCTGGTGATAATCCTCGGCCTTGAAATACGGCTGCGCCGGCGACAGTTCGGTGACGATAGGCGCATCCCACACCACCGCCATCTCGGCGATCACCTGGCGCGCGGTGGCTTCCTGCTCGGGCGACTGGTAATAAATGACGGAGCGGTACTGGGTGCCGACATCGTTGCCCTGCCGGTTCAGCGTGGTCGGATCGTGGATCGTGAAAAAAATTTCCAGCAGGTCGCGGTAGGTGATGAGGGCCGGATCGAATTCCAGCAGCACCACTTCGGCATGGCCGGTATCGCCGCTGCAGACCTGTTCATAGGTCGGATCGGGCTGCTGGCCGCCGGTATAACCCGATTCGACGCGGGTGACGCCGCGCACTTCGAGGTAGACCGCTTCGAGGCACCAGAAACAGCCGCCGCCCAGCACCGCGATCTCGGTTGCCGCATTCGTTGTCATACCGCCCCCTGCACAGAGATAGCTTCCATGCTGCCTAATGTAACGCAAAACCGGTGCCGCGTGCACCTGCAAATGCTATGGGGGCGCATTCTTTGGCATAATGACGGAAAGACACAGGTCCACCATGAACACTCGCTCTCCCCGCGCGCCCGTGCGCGAATTCGATACCCTGCATTTTCGCCAAGCGCTGTCGCAGTTCGCCACCGGCGTCACGATCATCACGACCCGCCTCGGCGACGGCAGCTTTCGCGGCCTGACCGCCAGTTCCTTCAATTCGGTCTCGCTCGACCCGCCGCTGGTGCTATGGAGCCTGGGCAACGGCGCCAACAGCCTGCCGATTTTCACCGGCAATTCGCACTATGTGATCAATGTGCTCAACGCCAGCCAGGCCCACCTTGCGAAACTGTTTTCGACGCGCGGCGAAGACCCGTTCGGCGTGGCCGAATACGAGCTGTCGCGCACCGGCCAGCCGATCCTGAAAGGCGCCAGCGCGTGGTTCGAATGCCACAACCGCAGCCGCTACCCGGAAGGCGACCACGTGATCTTCGTCGGCGAAGTCGAAGATTGCGCCTGCGCGCCGCAAGCCCCGCTGATCTTCCACGGCGGCCAGTTCGGCAGCTTGCGCTGACGCTGGGCAGGCGATAAAAAGGTTTTTCAAGGATTATCGAGAGAGCAAGCAAAAACCAGAGGCAAAATCTGGGGTCAGACCCATGGGTCTGACCCCGGCCTTTGCATTTGATTTTGATGGCCGGCGCGTCAGCCGGCCAGCGATTGCCTCACCCGCTTACAACCACCCTTTCGCCGCCACCTTGTCGCCAACATAACGCGCCAGCAGCTTGTTGCCGAACGGGGTCGGATGCACGCCGTCGGCGAATTCATAGTGGCTGACGTCGCCGGCTTTCAGATTGCTCCCATTGCAGGTCAGCGAACTGGATAGCAGGTTTTTCGCCGGGCTCAGGTCGCACGCCGTATCCTTGGTATTGGTGAAACCGTAGGCGGCGGGGTTGAGCGCCTGGTCGTGGCTGAAGGTAAACACGTCGATCAGCAAGACCGTCGTTTCGCCGGCGAGCCCGGCGGCCAGCGCATCGTTGAAGACTTTGACCATGTTGGCCGTCAAGGCCTGGATCGATGGCGACTGGGCCGTGACGGATGGCGTGGTCGCCACGTCTGGCAAGTTGTTGACGACGATATATTTGGCGCCGTTGGCGACGATCTGGCTCTTGACGATGACGGCCAGTTCGGCGCCGGCCTGCGCCAGCGCCTTGACCAGGTCGGCGCCGTGGGCATTGGCGTAATCGTTGCCGGCCTTGAAGCCGGCGGCGTTGGCGTCGGCTTGCGCCTTCGCCACCATCGGCAGGTACACGGCCGACGATGCCACCGCGCCATTGCCGGCAACGACGGCGGCGGTGACGGCGGCGCCGATCACCGTCTGGTCGGTATGGCCGGGCCGCGCATTTTCGGTGGCCAGCGCCAGGCCGATGGCTTGCGCCGCGCTTTGCGGATTCGGCGCGCCGGCGGCCAGTTGGCCCACCAGGCTGGCGCCGAAGGCATTGGCGCCGGCCGTGGTGCCGGCCGCCGTGGCAGCGGTGTTCAGTTCGGTCAGGCCACTCAACACGTCATTGCCGCCGGCCATGACGAAGACGATTTCATCGCCCTTGAATTTGCCGCCGACGGCAGCCAGGTGGTTTTTGACTTGCTGCACGACCGGCACCGTCAACTGACCGAGAATCGAACCGGTCGCCTTGTTGTCAGCACCGATCGGGTTGGTCACGCGCGAACCGCCCTGCGCATAGCCGTAGCAACCGGCATGGTTGACGATCGGCACACTAAAACCTTTGCTGGCGTCGCCTTGC
Organism: Pseudomonadota bacterium; assembly: GCA_040389645.1. GTDB lineage: Bacteria > Pseudomonadota > Gammaproteobacteria > Burkholderiales > Burkholderiaceae_D > Rugamonas. The sequence continues at coordinate 96,460 of JAZJZT010000025.1, forward strand.
AGGCCAGTCTGGGCCGCGCACGGCGCCGGCAGGCCGAACTGGGCGGCCGTCAATTCGGTCCAGTTCTTGCCGGTCAATTCCGGATTGCTGGCCGTATTGTCGCCATTGATCGTGTACTTGCCGCCGCCGGCCGTCTTCACGGCGCCGACCGCGTGGGTGCCGACATCGGACAGGCTGTCGCCGAACGAGACCTGGGCGGAGAATTTCGGTTTCGGCTGGAAGTCGCTGCCGCCGCAACCGGCCAGGATCGCCGCGGCGATGACGGTCATTGCGAGGGTTGTTGTTTGACGCATTGTGTCTCCTCAAGGTAGGGATGCGGATGAACCGCACGGACGTGCCATTCCTGCCTTGCCAATATGCCATCCCGCCCTCTTCTTGCATAGCTACAAGGACAGGCGTGCGGCATTTCAGAGACAACATGCGCATTTATGCAACGCGACCAAAAACCAAGTGCAAAGGCCGGGGTCAGACCCATGGGTCTGACCCCGGATTTTGCCTCTGGTTTTTGCTGAAAATCCCGTCAGCCCGTGAAGAAGCTTTTGGAATGCGGCCGGCTTAAAACCGGTAGCCGATGCCGATGCTCACGGCCAGCGGGTCGAGCGCGATATCGTTGGTCTGGCGCGTCGAGTAATGGGCCGTGGTTTTCAATTTGGTCTTGACCAGCACCAGGTCGGCATACCAGCGCTGGTTGATCGCCACCGTGCCGCCGAGCTGGAAACTGGCCGCCCACTGGTTGTCCAGCGAGAAGGTGGCGGGCGCGCCGCCGGTGTTCAGTACGGCGGTCAACTGGCCGGACCCGGTTTCACGCCGAAAATATGCATAGGTCAGGCCCAGGCCGACATACGGGCGCACCATCGCGTCCGGCTGGAAAAAACGGTATTGCGCGAACAGCGTCGGCGGCAGCACTTGGGACGTGCCCAACTGGCCCGTGCCTTCCAGCGCACCGGCGCCATACAGCTTGTGCTTGTACGGCGTGCCCAGGTCCAGCTCGGCCGAAAAATTGTCCGTCAACATGCGCGTGATGCTGAGGGTCGGCTGCGTGTCGGCGCCGACCGCGGCCTTGGTGCCGGGCAGCGCCGGCGCGCTGATGTCGCCACTTTTGACTTTCGGCGTGATGCGGTTGATGCCGACCTTGACGGTCCAGTCGCCGGCCGCCTGCGCCGAGGCGCCGCCGCTGGCCGCCAGCGCGGCGCCCAGCGCCAGCACCGTGACGGCATACTTGGTACGAATATTCATTTTGTCTCCGTGAATGATTGAATGCGGTGCGACTCGCCGGCGCGGCGGCCGGCGCCGCCGTGTCTTACAGCCAGCCCTTGGCCACCATGTACTTGGACACATAGCGCGCCAGCAGCAGGTTGACGAACGGGGTTGGGTGCAGTTCGTCGGCGAACGAATAATGGCTGACGTCACCGGCCACCAGGTTGCCGGCATTGCAGATCAGCGAGCTGCCCAGCGCATTTTTCGACGGCGTCAGATCGCAGGCCGGGGTCGTCACATTGCTCAAGCCGTAAGGTCCCGGATTGGTGGCCTGGTCATGGCTGGCGGCAAACACGTCGACCTGCAGCACGTTCGCGTCATTGGCGATACCGGCGGCCAGCTGTTCATTAAAAGTCTTGACCATCGCGTTGATCAAGGCTTGCACGTCGGCGCTCTTGCCCATACCGAACGGGGTCGTCGCCACGTCGGGCATGTTGTTGACCACGACATACCGGGCGCCGTTGCCGACGATCTGGTTCTTGACCAGATTGGCCAGTTCGGCGGCGGCAACACCCATCGCCTTGACGGCGCGCGCACCGTTGGCGGCCGCGTAATCGGCGCCGGCCTTGGCGCCGGCTGCCGTTGCCGCCGCTTGCGCCTTGGCGACCAGCGGGCCGTAGACGGCGGGCGCGGCGACCGCGGCATTGCCCGGCTGTACCGCGGCGGCGGCCACGGCGGCGCCGACGACGCTGGCGTCGGTGTGGCCGGGACGCGCGCTTTCAGTCGCCAGTGCCAGCCCGATCGCCTGCGCGGCGACGGCCGGATTGCTCGCGCCGGCGGCCAGCAGGCCGGCCAGCGTGGTGCCGAAGGCGGTCGCGCCGGCTTTCGTTCCTTCCGCGGTGGCGTCGCTCGACAACAGCGCCAACTGGATAAACAGGTCGTTGGCGCCGGCCATCACCAGCACGATTTCATCGCCCTTGAACTTGCCGCCGACAGCGGCGAGATGGTTCTTGATCTGTTGCGCGACCGGCACCGTCAACTGGCCCAGCGGGGACCCGGTCAACTTGTTGGCCAGGCCGACCGGGTCGCTGACGCGCGAACCGCCCTGCGCATAGCCGTAGCAACCGGCGTGATTGGCGACCGGCACCGAGAAACCCAGCGCGGCATTGCCATCGAGGCCGGTTTGTGCCGCGCACGGCGCCGGCAGGCCGAACTGGGTCGCCGTCAATTCGGTCCAGTTTTTACCCGTCAGCGTCTCGTTGACGCCGGTATTGTTGCCATTGATCGTATAGTGGCCGCCGCCGGCAGCCTTGATGCCTCCCACCGCATAGGTGCCGACATCGGACAGGCTGTCGCCGAACGATACCTGGGCGCTGAATTTGACCTTGGGCGACTGGTCGCCCGCGCTCGGGCTGCCGCCGCCGCAACCGGCCAGGATGGCCAGACTCAGTGCAGCCGCCGCCAATGTGGTATGACGCATGGTGTCTCCTCAACAATAATTATTAACACGAACGTACGTGCTATTTCAAGTCACATTATTGTATAGGGAGATATTGCCGACGAGCAGTATTGTAGAAATAAGCCTCTAATTTTTCCAGGATAGCTTGACTTGGCGCCGACCTTCACGGGAAGGCGGCAGCCAATTGCGCTATCCGGAAAACGACGACAAGGTAACAGAAGGACGCCGGGCGCTTGACCTTAATGCGCCCGGAAAAATTCGCGCGCGGAGCGCAGGCAGAATGGCGCAACCAGGCCGGCGTGATAAGCATCGCGCACGGCGTCGCCGCCGGAACCGCCGCTGGTGGCGGCATTGATGCGCACCGCCGCCTTGGCGGCCAGGAAGCCGAGCTTGTTATTGAGATAGGGATCGTTCAAGCCCGGCGTATCGTCGACATTGAGCACTTGCACCGCGCTGCCGGTTTTACTCTTGAAATAGGCCGCCGCCGCCTCGGTGTTGTAGTACGGGACGATCGGATCTTCATCTCCGCCGCACAGCAGCAATGGCGACGCTGGCGTGAAATTGCGTAAATCATTCTTTTGCAGCCACTTGCGCAAGGCCTGCTGCGGCGCGCAGTTCAGCGGGTCGGTGGCGCTGGTGTCGCAAGGACGGTCCCGCACGTCGTTCAGGTAAGCGTTGCGGTAGCTGGTCTTGATCAGGTTGCCGTCGCCGAAGAAGGCGGAAGCGCCGGACGCCTGCGGCAGCGAATCCTTGGCGAACAGCGCACTGCTCGGCAACAGCTTCTTGTCGGCCAGTTCGCCCAGCGTGAGCGTGCCCGGCAACAGGCTTTCGATGCCGCTCGCGTAACGGCTTTCATAGATTTCGCTACTGTTCGCGTACAGGCCGGCGCCGGCGTGCTGGGCGGCGTTGATCAGCAGCGGCAGGAAGACGGTGGTGCCGGACGTCGGCGCGCCGCCGAAGATGGCGTCGCCGAATTTCAGCAGCGCATACGGACCGGACAACCCGGCCGCGGCCGTAATCTTGAATTCGCTCGCATAACGCGCCTGCATCACGCGCTGGGTCGACACGGCCACGTGGCCGCCCTGCGAATAACCGGTCACGTACAGCTTGCCGGAATCGGCGGCGCCGATGCGCGCGAACGACAGGCGCGCCGCGCGCAGTCCGTCGATCATGTCATTGGCTTCCTGCTCGGCGTCGAGGTAAGCGTGATAGGGCAAAGTCGAACCGGCATAACCGGCGTAATTGGGCGCGACGACGATATAGCCCTGGGCCGCGAAGATGGCGGCGATCAGGCGCGCCTCGGTGCCGCGCAGGTCGGCCATGTCGTAATTTTTCAACGGCGACGTGCCGTGTGCATACAGCAGCACCGGGCGCGGCCCGGAACAGGCCGGGTCGCTGCCGGACGGCAGCATGATGGCGGCGCTGGCCTCGGTGCTTTCACCGGCGCCGCCAAGCGTGTTGTAACGCACCGTGTAATTGGTGATCGAACATACCGGCGTGCTGGTGAGCGTGCTCGTGCCTGGCTGCGCGCTTTCGAGTAACAGTTGGAACAGGTTCGGAGGCAGCGTCGCAATCGTGTTGCCGCTGGCGGCCACCGGCACCACGGTCGCGTTGCCGACCAGCGCGCCGCGCACCGGAGGAGGCGGCACCGGCGGCGTCGTGACAACGCCGCCGCCCTGCGTCCCGCCCGCCGTACCGCCGCTCCCACTCCCGGTTCCACTGCCGCCGCCGCACGCGGACAGCAACAGGGTCAACACAAAAGCAGGGGCGAGGCAGGTACGGTAAGACATTGACAACTCCATTGAATCCGCATGCAAAAAATCAGCATAGCAGAATCATGGCAGGGCACTGTTAAAAAAGTCGCGCGCAGCCATCAGGCAGAACTGCGCCGCCAGCCGGCTGTGGTAACGGTCCGACACCGCCTTGGCAGGATCGCCACCTTTTTTCACGGCCTCGGCGCGCAGCGCCTGGCGCGCCTGCGCGAAGCCTTGTTTATATGACAGGTAAGGGTCTTGCGGCAGCGTCGTTTCCAGGTCGACCAGCAGCGGCGCCGCGCCGTGCGCGGTGAAATAGGCGTACGTGGCGACCGCGTTGGAAAACGGCACCACCGGATCTTCGCCGCCGCCGCACAGCATCAAGGGGCTGACCGGCAGGTAACTGCGCAGATCGTTCTTGACCATCCAGCGCCGCAAGCCCTGCTGCGGCGCGCAGGCCAGCGGGTCGGCCGCGCTGCGCTCGCACGGATGGGCCGCCATGTCTTGCAGGTAGGCGTTGCGGTAACTGGTGCGCACCAGGTTGCGGTCGGCGAAAAAGGACGCGGCATCGGCCGCCTGCGGTTGCGAATCGCGCGCGAACAGCGCGCCCTTCGGCAACTTGCCCTTGCTGACCAGGTCGTCCAGCCTGGTCTTGCCCGGCAAAAGCGTTTCAATGCCGGAGGCATAACGTTCTTCATACAGGTCGTCCGGCGACGCGTACAACGCGGCGCCGGCCTGCTGGCCGGACGTGGTCAACAGCGGCAGGTAGGCAGTGACCCCGGTCGATGGCCGGCCGCTGAAGATATCGTCGGCCATCTGCGTCAGCGCGTACGGGCCGGACAGCCCGGCCACGGCGGTGACGTTAAATTCGCCGGCATACTGTTGCTGGATCGCGCGTTGCGTCGCCAGCGCGACAAAGCCGCCCTGCGAATAACCGGTCAAAAACAGTTGCGGCGCCGGCCGGATGTGCAGCGCCGCGTACGCCACACGCGCCGCGCGCAAGGCATCGACCATGTCGCCGGCCTGCTGTTCGGCATTCAGATAGGGGTGGTACGGCAGCGACGAGTTGCCGTAGCCGGCATAGTCGGGCGCGACGACGATATAACCTTGCGCCACGAACATCGCCGCCATCAGGCGCGCTTCGCCGCTCAGGCGCGCCATGCTGAAACTCCTGTCGAGCACGGTGCCATGCGCATACAGCAAGACCGGGCGCGCCCCGGTGCATTGCGGGTGGCTGCCGGACGGCAGCATGATGACGGCGCCGGCGTCGGTCGGTTCGCCGTGGCCGCCGACTGTCTGATAGCGGATCGCCTGGATGCCGATCGCGCAGCGCGGTTCACCCGTAATTTTCAGCAGGCCGTCGCGCCGTTTCAGCAGGCTGCGCAAGACCGGCGGTTCCAGCTGATCGACCACTTCGCTGACGATATCGATCGGCACCAGCGTCGGCCCGGACAGCAGGGTGCCGCGTTGCGGCGGTGGCGGCCCCGACGACGCCGAGACCACCGCAGCAGGCAAGGCGACGGCCGCCGCCGCGGGAACGGGACTGCCCTCGGCGGCCCAGGCGGCGCTCGTGGCGAGCGCCAGCAATGCAGACAGGATGCGGGTCATGCGACCTCCTCTGGCTCATGCGCGCCGGCCGGATTCCGGCGTGATTCTAGGATTGCAGCAACATCTCAACAATACCAGAAGAACCGTGCGCTGCGCGCCGCAAACGATCATTGACCCCGGACCATGCCGCCTGCTGTGGCGGCGTTTCGACCAGGATCAATTCGGCGCCGCTGCGGTCCATCGCGCGCAGCGACGCGTACAGGCCGAAGGCATAGCCGGCGGCGTCGGCCGGCATCTGCTGGTGCGGACCGGCCTTGGCTTGCGGCTGGGCCGTGTAATGGATCACGGCGACCTTGCGGCCCTGCGCGGCCAGCCTGTCCAGCGTATCCGGCAACGCGGCGCCGGGCACCAGCGCGACCGGGGCTTTCGGCGCGTAATGCGATTCCAGCGTGCCCGAGGCGCGCGGCGCGCCCAGGTCCGGCAAATTCGGCATGACGCCGATCGCCTCGAAAATGTCCTGCGCGCCGATATGCCCCGGGCGCAGCAGCACCGGGCCGTGCGTGGCCAGGCGCGACAGGTCGAGGATCGTCGATTCGATGCCGACCTCGCTGGAGCCGCCGTCGAGCACGGTAAGCTGCGGACTGGTACCGAATTCGTCGCGCACATGCTGCGCCGTGGTCGGGCTGACGTTGCCGAATTTATTGGCCGACGGCGCGGCGACGCCGCCCTTCCCTCCCTTGAAGGCGGACAGCAGCGCGATGGCGACCGGGTGCGATGGGCAGCGCAAACCCACCGTGTCCTGCCCGCCGGAGACGGCGTCCGGAATGTGGCTGGCGCGCTTCAGGATCAGGGTCAGCGGGCCGGGCCAGAACGCCGCGACCAGCTTGCGCGCCTCGTCCGGAATGTCGGTCACCCAGTAATCGAGGTCGGCGCCAGGCGCCACGTGCACGATCACCGGGTGGTCGTTGGGACGGCCCTTGGCGGCATAGATCGCCGCCACGGCGTCCGGATTTTCGGCATCGGCGCCCAGGCCGTAGACGGTCTCGGTCGGGAACGCCACCAGCGCGCCCGCTTCCAGCAGCGCGGCGGCGGCAATGATGGCGGCCTGCTCGGCCGCCGCCTGTGTTACTTCCGTCACGGCGCGATCCCCAGGATGGCGCAGGCGGCAGACAACTGCCGCTGCGCGTCCGCCAAGGTCGGCGCGACGAAGGTCAAATGGCCCATCTTGCGGCCGCGGCGCGGATCGTCCTTGCCGTACAGGTGCAGGCATGCGCCCGGCAGCGCCAGGATGCGGTCCCAGGCCGGCTCGCGCGTCGTGTCGTCATCCCCCGCGAACCAGGCGTCGCCCAGGATGTTGAGCATGACGGCCGGCGAATGCTGGCGCACGTCGCCCAGCGGCAGGCGCGCCATCGCCCGCACTTGCTGCGCGAACTGGCTGGTGATGCAGGCATCCATCGTGTAATGGCCGCTGTTGTGCGGGCGCGGCGCCATCTCGTTGACGACCAGCGAACCGTCGGCCAGCACGAAGAACTCGATGCACAGCACGCCGACATATTTTAGTTCTGCGACGATCGCCTGCGCCGCGCGCTGCGCCGCCGCGGCGCAGGCGTCCGACACGTTCGGACCCGGCACGGTGGTGGTAAACAGGATGCCGTCGCGGTGCACGTTCTCGGCGATCGGATAGACCACCGACTGCCCGTCGGCGCCGCGCACCGTCAGCACCGACACCTCGTAGGCCAGCGGCAGCATTTTTTCGAGCAGGCACGTCACCTGCCCCATGCCGTCGAACGCGGCGCGGACGTCGTCGCGCGTTTGCACGCGCACCTGGCCCTTGCCGTCGTAACCCATGCGCACGGTTTTCAGGATGCCCGGCAGCAGGTCGTCGCCGATGGCGTCGATATCCTGTTGCGAAGCGATGACCTTGTGCGGTGCCGGCATCACGCCCGATGCCGGCGCGCAGCCGACAAAGAAGCGTTTTTCTGCGATCCGGTCCTGCGCCACCGAGACGCCGGCGGCGTCCGGCGCGACAAACACTTGCTGCGCCAGGCGCGACAGGCTGTCGGCCGGCACGTTCTCGAATTCGGTGGTGACGGCCAGGCACTGCGCGGCCAGCGCGTCAAGCCCGTCGGCATCGCCGTAGCCGGCGTTGACCAGGCGCTGCGCCACCTGCCCCGCGGGGCAATCGTCGCTCGGTTCCAGCACGGCGACCTGGTAACCCATGGCTTGCGCGGCCTGGGCGAACATGCGGCCAAGCTGGCCGCCCCCCATCACCCCTAACCAGGCTGGCGGAGTGGCGGCGGGCAGCAAGGGGGAATTGTGCGCAGCGGACTGCGCGGAAGACTTCGAATTACTCATTTCAATCCAGCGGCAATGTCATGGCCTTGGCGGCGGCGGTCTGCTGGGCGCGGAACGCTTCCAGCTTGGTGGCAAGGGCGTCGTCGTTGGCGGCGATAATCGCCACCGCCGTCAGCGCCGCGTTGGCGGCGCCGGCTTCGCCGATGGCGAAAGTCGCGACCGGCACGCCTTTCGGCATCTGCACGATCGACAGCAGCGAATCCTCGCCGCGCAGGTATTTGGAAGGCACCGGCACGCCGAGCACCGGCACGATGGTCATCGCGGCCACCATGCCAGGCAGGTGGGCGGCGCCGCCGGCGCCGGCGATGATGGCGCGCAGGCCGCGCGCACGCGCGCTTTTCGCATAATCGTACATTTCGTCCGGCATGCGGTGCGCGGAAATGACTTGCGCTTCAAACGGCACGCCGAACTGTTTCAGGATGGAGACCGCGTTCTGCATCACGTCCCAGTCCGACGAGGAACCCATGATGACGCCGACCAGCGGCTTGTTCTGGTCGCTCATATCAAACTTTCACTTTCTCGCCGGTCAGGCGCTCGATGGCCTCAAAATACTTGGCTTGCGTCTTGTCGATGACGTCGGCCGGCAGCGCCGGCGCCGGCGCGGTCTTGCCCCAGGCCGTCACGGTTTCCAGGTAGTCGCGCACGAACTGCTTGTCGAACGATGGCGGAGAAATGCCCGGCGCGTACGAATCGGCCGGCCAGAAGCGGGAAGAATCGGCCGTCAGCACTTCATCCATCAGGTGCAATACGCCGTTGTCGTCCAGGCCGAATTCGAACTTGGTGTCGGCGATGATGATGCCGCGCGTGGCCGCATAATCGGCCGCGGTCTTGTACAGCGCGATGCTGATGTCGCGCATCTGCGCCGACAGTTCTGCACCGATGCGGCTTTCCATCTCTGCAAAGCTGATGTTTTCGTCGTGTTCTCCCAGGTCCGCCTTGGCGGCCGGCGTGAACAGCGGCTCGGCCAGCTTGTCGGCCTGGCGCAGGCCGGTCGGCAGTTCGATGCCGCAGACGCTGCCCGTGGCCTGGTAATCCTTCCAGCCCGAACCGATGATGTAACCGCGCACCACCGCCTCGACCATGATCGGCTTCAGGCGCTTGGCGACGACGGCGCGGCCCCTGACCTGCTCCACCTCGTCGGCAGCGACCACGGATTCCGGAGCCACGCCGGTCAAGTGGTTCGGCACGATGTGGCCGAGTTTCTCGAACCAGAAGTCGCTCATCTGGTTCAAGACCATGCCCTTGCCGGGAATCGGCTCGTTCATGACGACGTCGAAGGCCGACAGGCGGTCGGTGGTGACGATCAGGATCTTGTCGTCGCCGACAGCGTAATTGTCGCGGACTTTGCCGTGGCCGAGCAGTGGCAGGGACTGGATGGAGGATTGGTAAAGGCTGTTCATAGCGGAGGGATATCTAGGTAAGCGAAACCGGCGGCAAGGAAAAGCCGCGCCGCCGGTCGGGAGAGCCGGGCCGGAGGATTGCCCCGGCCCGATCCAAACAGGGTATTACTTGACGATCTGCGCCAGGGCGCCGGCCTTGTAACGCTCGGCCATTTTTTCCATCGACAGCGGCTTGATCTTGCCGGCCTGGCCTTCGCAGCCGAACGCCAGCAGGCGGGCCTTGACGATTTCCTCGGCGGCGGCACGGGCCGGCTTCAGGTAATCGCGCGGATCGAATTTCGATGGATTTTCGAACAGGTATTTGCGGATCGCGGCCGTCATCGCCAGGCGGATGTCGGTGTCGATGTTGATCTTGCGGACGCCGTGACGGATGCCTTCCTGGATTTCCTCGACCGGCACGCCATAGGTTTCCTTCATGTCGCCGCCGAATTCGCGGATGATGGCCAGCAGGTCTTGCGGCACCGACGAGGAACCGTGCATCACCAGGTGGGTGTTCGGGATGCGCGCGTGGATTTCCTTGATGCGGTCGATGGCGAGGATGTCGCCGGTCGGCTTGCGCGTAAACTTGTAGGCGCCGTGCGAGGTGCCGATCGCGATCGCCAGCGCGTCGCACTGGGTGCGCTGCACGAAGTCGGCCGCTTGCGCCACGTCGGTCAGCAACTGTTCGCGCGTCATCGTGCCTTCGGCGCCGTGACCGTCTTCCTTGTCGCCCTTCATCGTTTCCAGCGAACCGAGCACGCCCAGTTCCGCTTCCACGGTGACGCCGATCGCGTGCGAGAATTTCACCACTTCGCGCGACACTTCGACGTTGTAGTCATACGACGCGACCGACTTGCCGTCCGCTTCGAGCGAACCGTCCATCATCACGGACGTAAAACCGGAACGGATCGCGGCCATGCAGACGGCCGGCGACTGGCCGTGGTCCTGGTGCATGACGATCGGGATGTGCGGATAGGCTTCGACGGCGGCGTCGATCAGGTGGCGCAGGAAGGCTTCGCCGGCATACTTGCGGGCGCCGGCCGAGGCTTGCATGATGACCGGGCTGTTCAGGGCATCGGCGGCGGCCATGATGGCTTGCACTTGCTCGAGGTTGTTGACGTTGAATGCAGGGATGCCATAGCCGTTTTCAGCGGCGTGGTCCAGCAACTGGCGCATGGATACGAGGGACATGGTAATACTCCAAACAATAGAAAAACGGTGTCAGGCGGGGCACTGTCGCCACCGGCCAAAAATTTGTCATTCCCGCCACGCGGGAATCCATACCGGGCATGCCTGGCCACAGGCGCTACCCATCGGAAGCTCGGTATGGATCCCCGCTCGCGCGGGGATGACAACGCTGTTGTTACCTTATCTAAATTAAACTAAGCAAATTCTCCGACCTTGACGATCTTCAGCGCATTGGTGCCGCCCACCTGCCCCATCGGCTCGCCCCAGGTGACGACGATCATGTCGCCCTTCTTCGCGATGCCGTATTCGACCAATAAATCCTCGGCCTGCTTGAGCACCAGCGCGCTGTCGGCATCCTGGCGCAACTGGTAAGCGCGCACATTGCGGTACAGCGAAGCCTTGCGCTGCGTCGTCACGCTCGGCGTCAGCGCGAAAATCGGCGTGTCGATGCTGTGCCGGCTCATCCACAGCGCGGTCGAACCGGATTCCGTCAGCGCCACGATCGCTTTTACGCGCAGGTGGTGCGCCGTGAACAGCGCGCCGTAGGCGATCGACTGGTCGATACGCGTAAAACGCACATTCAAAAAATCGGCATCGAGCTTGTTGTACTCGGACTGTTCGGCCTCGACGCAGATCGCGGCCATCATCTCGACGGTCTCGATCGGGTATTTGCCGGACGCCGTCTCAGCCGACGTCATCACTGCGTCGGTGCCGTCCAGCACGGCGTTGGCGACGTCGGACACTTCGGCCCGCGTCGGCACCGCGTTGACGATCATCGATTCCATCATTTGCGTCGCCGTGATCGCCAGTTTATTCGATTCGCGCGCCATCTTGATCATGCGCTTTTGCAGCGCCGGCACGGCCGCGTTGCCCACTTCGACCGCCAAATCTCCGCGCGCGACCATGATGCCGTCGGACGCGTCGAGGATTTCCTGCAGCGCCGGAATCGCCTCGGCGCGCTCGATCTTGGCGATCATCATCGGCTTGTGGTGATACGGCTCGCCGGCGATATTCGCCAGTTGGCGCGCCATCGCCATGTCGGTCGCGCATTTCGGGAACGAGATCGCGAGGTAATCCGCCTGGAAGCTCATCGCCGTCTTGATGTCTTCCATATCCTTCGCCGTCAGGGCCGGCGCGGTCAGGCCGCCGCCCTGGCGATTGATACCCTTGTTGTTCGACAGTTCTCCGCCGATTTTCACGGTCGTGTGGATCTCGCTGCCGGCGATGCGCTCGACGATCAGCACGATCAAGCCATCGTTCAGCAGCAAGACGTCGCCGTTGCGCACGTCGCTGGGTAATGCCTTGTAATCGAGGCCAACCCGTTCCTGGTTGCCCAGTTCTCCATTCGCCCCCCATTTCGCATCGAGGATGAACTTGTCGCCGTTGGCCAGTTCGATCCTGCCCTGTTCGAACTTGCCGATGCGGATCTTCGGTCCCTGCATGTCGGCCATGATCGCCACTTCGCGGCCGCACTCGGCCGCCGCCTGACGCACCAGCGCGGCACGGTCGATATGGTCCTGCGCCTTGCCGTGCGAGAAATTCAACCGCACGACATCGACACCGGCCCGTATCATCTTGACCAGGATGCCGAAATCGGTGGAGGCGGGGCCGATCGTTGCGACGATTTTGGTGCCACGGGGCATAGGATTCCTTAGCGTGAGGTTGCGCGAACTGCCGTCCCCGCGAAGGCGGGGACCCATAGTGCGCTTCCTGTCATGCGAAGCATGGGTTCCCGCCTTCGCGGCGGTCCGCCGATGCGGAACGACAGTGTTACTTGAAGTAGTACTGATGCAATAGTACTAATTAGTACTTATTTGCTACGCTGAACCAGAATTTCCACGGCCGGCAAAGTCTTGCCTTCCAGGAATTCCAGGAAAGCGCCGCCACCGGTCGAGATATACCCGATTTTATCGGTAATATCGTATTTTGCAATCGCCGCCAGCGTATCGCCGCCACCGGCGATCGAATAGGCTTTCGAGGATGCGATGGCCAGCGCCAGCGTCTTGGTGCCTTCGCCGAACTGGTCGAACTCGAACACGCCGACCGGGCCGTTCCAGACGATGGTGCCGGCGCCGGCGATTTTCTCGGCCAGCAATTGCGCCGTTTTCGGGCCGATGTCGAGGATCATGTCGTCGTCGGCGACGTCGGCGACATCCTTCACGGTGGCCACTGCCGTCGGCGAGAATTCCTTGGCGCAGACGACATCGACCGGGATCGGCACTTCGGCGCCGCGCGCGGCCATGATGTCGATGATGGTTTTCGCTTCGGCCACCAGGTCGTTCTCGACCAGAGATTTGCCGATGTTCAGGCCGACAGCCTTCATGAAGGTGTTGGCAATGCCGCCGCCGACGATCAGGTTGTCCACTTTTTCCGACAGCGCTTTCAGGATCGACAGTTTCGATGACACCTTCGAACCGGCGACGATGGCGAGCAGCGGACGGGCCGGCGCACCCAGCGCCTTGCCCAGCGCATCGAGTTCGGCCGCCAGCAGCGGGCCGGCGCAGGCGACCTTCGCGTATTTCGCGATGCCGTGCGTGGATGCCTCGGCGCGGTGCGCGGTGCCGAAGGCGTCGTTGACGTAGATGTCGCACAATGCCGCCATCTTTTGCGCCAGCTCGTCGCTGTTCTTCTTTTCGCCCTTGTTGACGCGCACGTTTTCCAGCAATACCACCTGGCCCGACTGCAAATCTGCCAGGCCGGCGCCGTCGACCCAGTCCCGTTTCAGTTCGACCGGCTGGCCGAGCAGCTCGGACAGGCGCTGCGCGACTGGCGCCAGGCTGTCTTCCTGCTTGAATTCGCCCTCGGTCGGGCGGCCCAGGTGCGACGTGACCATGACCTTGGCGCCGGCGTCGAGCGCGGCGCGGATCGCGGGCACCGAGGCGCGCACGCGCGTATCTTCGGTAATGTTGCCGGCGTCATCTTGCGGCACGTTCAAATCGGCGCGGATGAACACGCGCTTGCCTTGCAGCGCATTGTGCGCGACCAGATCCTGCAGACGAATGAAGTTCAGAACAGCTTGCATGGCTACCCAACGGGACGAGTGGAAGAAAGATCGCTATTTTACCGCAAGGCCGCCGCCGAAAAACCGCTGATTAAAAAAGGTGCAACAGGCGCAGCCCCGTAAACAGCGCCATGCCGACCACGATGGTTTCCAGCATATTGCGCCGTAGCAAGTAAAATCCGATCGACAGCACGCCGGCCACCAGTTTCGGATTCGCCAGTTGCACCGGCAACTGACCTTCGGTCAGCAGCAAGTCCGGCGCGACGATGGCCGCCAACGCGCAGGCCGGCGCATAGCGCAACACTTCGTGCACCCGTTTCGGGATCGTGATGTGGTGGCCGATCAGCCAGAACGAACTGCGCGTGGCGGCAGTGGCCACCGCCAGCGCGGCGATCGTGATCCAGATTTCCCAGTCAGCCATGTTTTCTCTTTTCCGTCAATTCCTCGACCAGCATCGCGCTGATCATGCCCAGCACCACCGCCGCCAGCAAACCCAGTTTATAAGGCAAGCCCGCGCCGAATACCGCCACGGCGCCGGCGACGAATACGCCGCACAGCGCGGGACGGCTCGCCACCAGCGGCACCATGATGCAAATGATGGCCAGCGTGCCGGCAAAACCGAGTCCCCATTCGGCCGGCACGGTGCTGCCCAGGAACACGCCGGCGATCGAGCCGATCTGCCAGGCCGCCCAGTTCGGGTACATCAGCCCCTTCAAATACGATAACTTGCCCGCCTGCGGCTGCTCGCTCGGATATTTTTGCAAGAATAATGCGGCCGTCATGTCGCCGGAAGCATAGCCGAGCAGGAAGCGTTGGCGCCACGGCATGTGCGCGAAATGTGGCGCCAGTACGACGGAAAAGATGACGAAGCGCAGGTTGACGGCGAAGGCCGTCGCAAATATGACCCAGATCGGCGCGCCGGCCGCGATCAGGGGCAGCGACGCCAGTTGGGCCGAACCGGCGAACACGGTCAAGGTCATGCCCAGCGCCTGCGGCACCGTCAGCCCGCTCTTGACCATGGCCACGCCCACCACCAGGCCCCAGGCGCCGATGCCGAACAGTGTGGGAATACCGGTTTTCAAGCCTTCGCGCCAGGACGCTTCGTCGTGCTGGTCGACATCGAGGGGGGGAGATGGCGCGCGATTCAGTTCAGTCATGTGGGTTTCCTGCCACGCCCGCGTTGTTTTGATGAAAACTATCGCTGTCGGCCAAGGCATTATTAGGCCGCTATTTTACCGACGATTTTTGTATGCTGCGCGAATCCGTTAAAATCGGTGTTTTAAGCCACTGTTACACGGAGAACGCCAAGATGACCAACGCCACCACGCCAGCCGTCGAACTCGAAGGAAAAGACTTGCCGGCCCACTGCCCGAACCCGGCCATGACGCTGTGGTCGTCGCATCCGCGCGTGTTCCTCGAGTTTAACCACGACGGCATCGCCAAGTGCCCGTACTGCGGCACCGCCTACCGTTTGAAACCAGGTACGGTCGTATCCCACCACTAACTTGAACCCCAGGCCCCGGAGCGTTCCATGAAAAGAAAGCAATTAAATGGCAGTGCCGCCGAAGTGGAAGCCGCTTTTTATGACGCGCTGAACCGGGCGGACGTGGAAGCCCTGATGGCGCTGTGGGCCGACGACGAGGAAATCGTCTGCATCCACCCGGGCGGTCCGCGCCTGGTCGGGCACCGCGCGATCCGCGAATCGTGGTCGATCATCCTCGAACACGGCGGCCTGCACATCATGCCATCCCAGTTACATGAGACGCACAACCTGATGAGTTCAGTGCACACCGTGGTGCAAGGCGTCACCGCCGCCAGCGGCGAGCCGGCGCACCTGGTCGCCAGCAACGTCTACATCAAGACGCCGAAAGGCTGGCGCATCGTGCTGCACCACGTCTCAGTCGCACCGGGACCGGTGCCGATCGACAACCCTTCACAGATTTTGCATTGATTTTGAAAAACCGGAAAACTGCGGAAACCCTAACGCCGTTAAGTTTTAAGTTAACGTATCGATAAGCATGCAACAATCAGCGGCAGATGCCGGGGTCAGACCCATGGGTCTGACCCCAGGGTTTGCATCTGATTTTGGCAATAACCAATGCCAACAGTGTGCTGGTTTTTTTTAACTTAACAGCATTACCGTCTATCCCGGGTTTTGCCCCGCCATGAACTACACCGCCCCCCTCTGGCTGCCGAACGGCCACCTGCAAACGATTTATCCGGCCACCTGCATCGCCAAGCCGGCGGTGGCGTACCGGCGCGAGCGCTGGGATGCGCCGGACGGCGATTTCATCGATGTCGATTTCGTCGACGGCCAGCCGGGCTTGCCCTTCGTCGTCCTGTTCCACGGCCTGGAAGGTTCGTCCGATAGCCATTACGCCCGCGCGCTGATGGCCGCCGTCGCCGCGCGCGGCTGGTCCGGCGCGGTGCCGCACTTCCGCGGCTGCTCGGGCGAACCGAACCGTGCGCCGCGTTTTTATCACTCGGGCGACGCCGCCGAAATCGACTGGATATTGCGCCGCCTGCGTCCATGCGCCGCCGGCGGCAAATTCTATGCGACCGGCGTGTCCCTGGGCGGCAACGCGCTGCTGCGCTGGCTGGGCGAATCGCAGCACCAGGCCGAATTCATCGATGCTGCCTGCGCCGTCTCGGCGCCGCTCGACCTGGTGCAGGGCGGCAGCGCGCTGTCGCGCGGCTTCAACCGCATCTATACGCGCATGTTCCTCAATACGCTGAAACCGAAATGCCTGGCGAAACTCGAACACTTCCCCGGCCTGTACGACCGCGACGCGCTGATGGCGGCCAGCGACCTGTATGCGTTCGACAATGTCGTGACGGCACCGCTGCACGGCTACCGCGACACCGACGATTACTGGCACCGCGCCAGCGCCAGGCACGTGCTGCCCGACATCACGGTGCCGACGCTGGTGCTGAATGCGCAAAACGATCCCTTCCTGCCCGGCATCCACTTGCCGAGCAAGGCCGCGCCCTGCGTTGAACTCGACTATCCTAAACATGGCGGCCATGTCGGCTTCGCCGCCGGCGGCCTGCCCGGCCATCTCGATTGGCTGCCCCGGCGGCTGATCCACTTCCTGGAAGGCGGGGCGGCCAGCCGCCCGCCGCGCCAGCAACACTTATGCGAAGCCTGAAAACCTATGGATGACATCGTCAAGCAAGCGATTGCGAAATGGCCGAACGTGCCGCACTGCTATGGCTGGCTGGGACTGGACGCGCGCGGCAACTGGCGCATGCGCGACGAGCGCGCCCAGCATCTGAATTTGGCCGGCGACAGGTTGACGAATCCGGCGCTGGTCGGCTTCATCGTGCGCAATTACGACAGCGACGAGCGCGGCTGCTGGTATTTCCAGAACGGGCCGCAGCGCGTCTACCTGGACCTGGAAACCACGCCGCATGTCGCGCGCACCGATCCGCAACACGGTTTTGCATTGCATACCGGCGCCGCGCTGGGGATGCCAGACACCGCTTATTTTACGGAAGCCGGAGAATTGATCCTGGTGCGCGGCGACATCGTCGCGCAACTGGACGACCGCGATGTCTCACAAGCGGTGGCGTGGCTGGAACTCGACGGAGAAAGCGCCGGAGATGAGGCGCTGCTGGCCTGGCTGGAAGCGGAGGATGGCGCCGGCGTCCTGAGCCTGCGCCTGCCCGGCGGCGCGGTGCCAGTACAGCACTTGCGCCACGACGACATCGCCGCCCGGTTCGGTTTTGTGCAACACCCTGCCGCCCCGCCATCGGAATCTGGACTTCCCACCCAGGCAAAAAACGAGACCCCAAAACTAGCTATTTAAGGCCACAGACCGTAGAGTTGTCATTCCCGCGCAGGCGCACTACCGTCCGGGATAAATAAATTGACAGGTGGCT
>JAZJZT010000026.1:0-94406 GCA_040389645.1 Pseudomonadota bacterium
AGCCATCGCTGTTCATTAATCCAGTGTTGCAGTTGGTTCTTGAAACCGCCCTGTCTTAAGTTGAACGCTTCGCACTAACGGGATGCCAACACCAGGATTAATTCTAAGAACCCGCCATACGAACTCGAATTTTTCATGTTCGTGTGCAGCCCGAAGTAATTTACATATTTCATTTTCTCTGTGGGAGTCACGGGGAAGTTTCGCGTATTCGGTAGGGTTCATAGATGATGTGTACATTTTTTTTCAAATGTGAGGAATAGAAAAAAATGTCCGCTCCTGGCCGATTGCTGCCGTCAACAGGCTGTACCTCGAATCCTACAATACTGGGGACGAGCGGGTTAGGTCACGCTCCAGTACCACCTTTGGCTCGCAGTCGGGTGGACGGGCGACGCGAAACAACTAACATGGCGAGCAGGATAATCGCAAAATAGACGGCAATGTCGAGAACGAGAGCACCTACATACAGCTTGTCTTCAACAAACGCTAGCTGTCGCTCTACAGAAATGCCCGGTGCGTCGAACAAATAGGCGGCTGGAAAACCGCCTTTTAATACTGGCTTGTAGCAGGAGTCGGCCCCGCTTGAACCACACATATTTCCATACTCGACCAGTTCAGGTCCTATTCGCTCGATATATACCGATAAAAACGCCAGCGTGATTGCGCAGATGAAAGCGGCATTTATTAAAATGAATTTTTTCATCCGATGCATGAAATCTCCGAATCTTAGAATTGACTTCAAGCTGTCCGCTTTTGGCCGCAATCGGCCCAATCTACCGTGCGCCGTAACGCCGTAGAATCTCAGCAATTTCTACCAACCCGAAGTCTTCTTCGGCATGCCAGAGTGGCGTCGCCGTGGAGTCATCGCGCTGCGGCCTATGACAATCTGCGCCCTGTTCTAGTAGGGATTGAACCTCAGCAGGGTCACCTCTGAATACCGCATATAGAAGCTGCGTCATTCCATTCTCGTCGTATATATCAATTCCATCGCGCTTGAACACGAGACGCTCCTTTATACCTATCGAAAAGTAACTACTTCAGTCCCTTAGCGAGCGGCTGCTCCTGGCCGAATTCAGGCGTCAACTACCATTCCCACGACGGAAGTTCGTCGCCCTCGGCGAGTTCGCATCCGTAGAAGGTCGCTCCTCGGACTTTGACTCCCTCTACTGCCGCACCGTTTGTCTTTATCGACTCGATTGCGGCGAGCTCAAGGATAGCCCCTGTAAGGTCGCAATTCGAGAAATTAACGCACTTAAGATTACATTCTCTAAAGCTCGTGCCGCGCAAGCTCGCCCCAGAGAAATCTACATCAGGAAACCAAGAATGCTTCTCGAAGTCAGCACCATCCAGTTTGATTCCAGCAAGGTTTGCGTTACTAAGGTCGGAATTCGGAAAGCAACGCTCACCAGCTGCATATCGCCGTTCGAGCTCAGCACGGTTTTGGGGTGGCGTATAGCCTTCTAGCGAACGCGAATTCATATAGTTTTTCTATAACGACAGACCGCTCTTGGCCGCTTGCTGACACTGAGCGAGCATAAGCGAGCTTTATTCTGCGACCTTCGGCCGCCAAGCCCATGCTGAATATTCAAGGTCTCGATTGTCTGGCTTGCCTAGCTCTATATGATAATAGGCCCGATTGGCCATTTCTTGAGGCGTCTCGTGCCAAAATATTTCCGCAATCTCTTTTATACTTCGAGTCTTAAGCCATTCGCGATAATAAGAGTTTACAACTTCTCGGGCACGAGAATTTTGCAAATCAAACTTCGCTTCAGTTTCGGCGACGGTTCGCCCCAAGAGATGGGTAATAGTGCATTCGATAGGCTCCTCAATTTCCCCCATTTCCTTGAACCAATTCTCTAATGCCGCATGAAAAATTAGCCTCGCAAGCTTTTCCGGTGTAGTGGAGGTAATGACGAGTTCACCTTGTTCTTCAAGGTCTTTTAGAGCTTGAGAAATTCCATCTACGATGCATTTTTCATTCAACATTTTTCCTCTCTGCTTACCTACTTCGGGCATAACTAGCAAACAACTCAAGTTCAAAGGCCAAGAGCGTAGCCACCTTCAGAATTCAGTATAGTCCTGCGCAATCCCGGAATGGCGAACAAATTGCTCTGGTAAAATTCTCTTCCACTCATCTCATCAAGACTTTATTCATCCTGTAGGTTATTCGAAGGTCCGCTAGTGGGCGTATGCCGACTAGCTCTCGCTGGACGATGACGGGCTAAGCTGCTCAATAAATTCACGTGGTGCCGCAGAGAAACGCGCTGCCGTCGAGCCATGAACAGCGGTGCTGAGGACCATTGCATCCACCATGATTATCGAACGCGTTGCCAAGAGAAAAAAACAACAATCCAGCACACGTGCGAGCTCAACAATTTCTGAGCATATGTGCACTGTATCGTATCGAGTGTCAATACAAGCCATGACTGACTCGACATTATTGCCTTCATAGCTAACCTGGATATCGCTCTTTGTTTGGTCACCCCAAATTCTCATCTCGTCACTCCACGATTTCGTTGGAGGCAACACTTGCGAAATCAAGGCAATTAGATTTGCAGTGGGTTGATTTTGCCTCCATGCCATGGACATGTTATTGTAACCGTCGCCGTCGTACAGCATTTCAGAGCTATTCCCTTCTAGTTCAGCCCATTCCCGTGGTATTAGCCCTACTGCGAACTGCCAAATAGCCATTGAGCACCTGTTATCAAAATTAATGACCGCTCCTGGCCGCATGCCGTCGTAGTCACATTAGGCCAACTGTAAGGTGCGACAATCAAGTGTGCATTGGAATTTCATCCCAATCCTCGTCAATGCCATAAATCCAGTCTAACGCACGACGCCGCTCTCGGATGATGCTCTCGTTCAGAATACAATCCTTCCCGGTGAGGCGGCAATTTACGGTATACCAGTGCATGCGGTAAATCAAGTCCACTTGTTCTTGGATTTCGGAAATAGAGCGAAGCTGCACAGCCTGAATAAATCCGTGTTCGCCATCACCAAATGGAAGGCGCACAGCAAGGTCCTCATCGCAGTGTCGAGTATTATCAATCTCTGCCAATCCTAATGCCCAAGCGATGGCTTGCGCGGCTTCCGCCTGCCACCCAATGTCGACCTTCTGTTGTTCGCTGAGTTTTCCACTATTTAATATTTCCAATGTAGTACTACCGAGCACGTCGTTTACGCCTAGTTTCGTCAGGTACTCTCTTGCTTCCGGAATCGGGAAGTCATAGCCTATACGAATCATGTACGACAAGGCGACAAATATTTGAGCGACTTCGACTGGACTTCTAGGAGAGACTTCGTCGAGAGGCTCGATACACGGAAGTGCTGGGTTAACTTCTACGCCCAACTTCCGTAGATATTCTTCATTTCGTGCTTTGATGGATTCTGTTGCAGTCATATGTAAAGTGTTGATTCGCGTTATAACAAAGTGGCTGCTTCTGGCCGGATGCCGACCATATTTAATCAACTCTTTTCACCCCAAGGCGGAAGTGGGGATTTAGCCGCTGCAATAAATTACCAATACCCGGACGCAGGTGGAGGTATTTTACTCTTTAGGAAATCAAAATATTTGGAATCGTCATTCTGAAAAATTTTCATTCCCTCAAGCATATACGCGCGCGCAAGGTGTTCTACTGCCTCATTCAATTCATTCTTCTCAAACGCACATTGACCGAGGCGAAGATGCAAGAAAGGATTTCCTGCGCCCCCAGGACAGACCATTGCATAGCGAAGAGCGTCTAACGCTGACTGAAAATTTTCAGAGAAGAAACAAGCATCAGCGATTGAGGAAAGCACCCAAGTGCTAGCTTCCCATTCATTTTTTGGCGCAGGGATTATTTTCCACGCATCGTTATATTTTGAAAGAGCGCCATTCCAGTCTCCAACCTCAGCCAAGGAGTCGCCTGACGCAGACAGTGCGACTACTTGCTTGTGTACTGCGGGGGATAGTTCAAGTTCCATAAAATCTATCGTATGTTTGAGTGTTTGTAACCGGCAGCTTTTGGCCGCTAGGCGCCATGCTGAAACTCAAGTATGCCGCCAGCTCTACAGCATTCATCAGGCGTCGACATTAGGCAGATGTGCATTGGTCAGAATTCCCTGCAATCGGCTACCCGTAGTTTCTTCCACAGGATAGCAAGAGCCACCGAGCCTCCAAGAATTGGAGGAAACACAGAAAAAAGTCCGTATAACAGGAAGCTTCTCCCGGACTGCTTAGCAGATAGTCCGAGAAGAATGTGAAACGTTACGAACGCCAGAATCTTGAGGGTCTTTACTTCTGAAGTCCACTCTTGCTCAGTTCGAAGTCCAATGAAGTGAAGAACGGCTAGCCCTACAAGGGCACTAAACGCGATGAAGGAAAACTTGAGTGTCTTTTGGGATAGGACACTGTTTTCAGAGAATATCGCTAGTCTGTTCATTTGAGGATTGATGCCTTGTTGGTGAGCGGTCCGTTTTGCGTCAATAAATTCTTACTGAATGTTAAAAACCAAAAATGTTCGAACTCGACGGTTAGCAGACACATGTAGGCATCTGATGGCCTGTGCGGACGTCAGCTATTGGCCGAACCCAGCCGAAGGAGTCAGGATAGCATTTTGCCTTGATGGAAAAATCACAAATTGTCACGACAAGCAGATGTCGCACCTGGGAGAGGTCAATCGCATCCACCGCCCAATGTTACGAGCTGCCACTTCTTGTCGATAAATCGCAGCCCGAAAAAATCCCAGCAAGTGTCATTGACAGAGTAGTAGATGACCAAATCCTCTTCCTCTTTCCAAACTGACGGCCCCCAAGCTTTCCCGGCAGGAAGCTGTTGCTCGAGTTCATGGCTGATGTCTGCCACCGGTTTCTCTTCGACTCCTGTTGGCGCTGCAATCCTAAAAACAATAGTCTCGGAATGAGATTTTTCAAACGTTCGACGTGCCCTTGTCTTGCCTACACATAGGAATGTCTCCACGAGCTTCCAAGCACTTTCAGCTTGTTGCTTAGTAAGCCCATAGATTTCTTGTCGCAAGCTCGCCTTTGTGCTCGATGCGCACGCCGCCGGTCTGTTTGACAAGGTGACACCATTCGTATCTGCCGATGCAATATCTGGAGAATTTATAAGCATTATCAGTGGAAGGAGCCTCAATTTTATAAGCCGCGTGGAAGTCATAAATTCCTAATGCTCATACTAAATTTACCAATCAGGTAGTGCCGACGGTCCGGTGTTGGCCGAACTCCGCCAATGAGCAAGGATACCATCCTGCCCAAATGAAAAACTCATCAATTATCACATCACCTGCGGCCCCGCGCCATAGCGGGCAAGGCGCATAGTAGAGCTCCCATCCAGGAGGTCTATCATGAATAATCAAGTGAAAGGTTTTGGCCAATCCACGCCGTGGAACAAGGGCAAGGTGGTCAGGCAAAAATCGCCGCTGCGTATAAGCGAAATCTGGGCAATTCGCGTTCGCCTGGAAATCTTCGGCAGGGCCCGGGACTTGGCACTCTTCAACTTGGCCATCGACAGCAAATTGCGTGGCTGCGACTTGGTCCAGCTGCGTGTCAACGATGTATGCCATGGAGGCCATGTGGCAGCGCGGGCCAGCGTGATGCAGCAGAAAACCAAGCGCCCCGTCCAGTTCGAACTCACCGCAGGAACCAGGAAAAGCTTGGGGGAGTGGATAGTGGCCGCAGCCCTGCGCCACGGCGACTTTCTTTTCCCAAGTCGAATCTCAGAATCGCCGCACATTTCGACTAGGCAGTACGCGCGTATTGTTCACCAATGGTTCGACGAAATAGGCTTAGACCCGACGGCATACAGCACGCACACGATGCGCCGGACGAAGCCAACACTCATCTACCGGCGTACAAAAAATTTGCGTGCGGTGCAGCTATTGCTGGGCCATACGCGCCTCGAGAGCGCCGTACGATATCTGGGCATCGAAGTCGATGACGCACTCGAAATGGCCGAGCATACAGACGCTTAAGAACAAGGGCGACGCCAGCAGTCGCCCCATAGCGGATGTGCCTCTAATAAATAAATGACTGCGGAAATTTCTTTATAAATTAAGGTTCGCAATATTCCAATTTCACTCCATCAATCTTGAGATAAATGGCATGTTCCACATCCCATTGCGGGGAAATATAAAAGCATGAATTGAGTGTTTGGATGCTATCTTCTCGAATTATGACAATATTCCGCACTTCAAGATACGGCATCATTTCGTTTTTTTCTAGATTTCCTGGTACGCTGCACTCAGTCAGCCAATCTGGGTATGCGGTGAGGCGCTTATAGTGCTCATAGACTTTATCTTGTAGTTCTTCAGGATGTGTTCGCATAAATAAGGCCAACGTCTTTGCCTCATCAACCATTCGAAAATCTGGCTCTCCAGTGTCCGGACGAAGCTCAACGCTAAAAACCCCTAACACGCTGGGAATAGAAATCGGATGAATCCAGAAATTGAAGGAGTACATTCCATTCGGAGCTTTTATAAATTCGGATAAGTGCATAATTCTCATTTAGATAATTAGGCGCAGCATCAATTTTCAAAATTCGTCCAAGTTTTTTCTCGAGGCCAATGGCAGCTTTTGGCCGATTTCGGACATCACTCTATCATCAGAATCGATGGTACTGCCAGCTTTAGCTGCTCAACCAGTTCGGCGTCCATATACTTATATTCATCAGGAATATCAAGCACGTGGATAGGCTTAAAATCCAGAACTCGCGTGTATTCTGCTTTTAGCCGCGACTTATGCTTCTCTTCCATAACCAAGATTACGTCAGCCCATCGAATGTCATCTTCTGAAACGTGGTGCCGAGCGTTAGGGCTTGTTCCTCCAGACCGCACATTCAATTTTGGATGACTGCGCCAGACTGTTTCTGCCGTCGGACTTCGCCATTGATTTTTGCTGCAAACAAAAAGAACATTTGTTCGTTCACTGACCTCGGAAACAGAGTTTTTTCTTAACTCAACTTCGGAAATTCTAGGATACTCCATACCAAGTTGTTTTGCGCGTGCAAGCTTTGTCGACCTGATATACAAGTCTTTCCAGTTCTTTTCACGTTTTCCGTCATTTTTCATATCATCTATTGTTCGGTGGCATAAAATTGCGATGGCTGCTTCTGGCCGTCTTCCGCCTAACGCAGATGAATTTTACGGTGAGTACCGAGGGCATCTCACCAAAGGTCCGAGTTACTACCCGATTCGTAGCTGACAGAAGAAAAAAATGGCCACTCCGATGAATCTCGACCGGTGAGAAGCGCCCAAGCTTCCCGGTGCGGATAAAGAAGAGTTTCGCACCACTGCTCAATCGATTTTGGCATCCGTGTCGGGTCACCTTTTACTGCTTTAAAAAAATCCAGACCCTTCGCCACAACGTAGCACCTAGCATAGAGGAAACCGTCGTCTGAGCCACCTGAATCCCCGGCGTTCTCCGCGTAAAGTTCGCCGTCGATTTCGTATAGCTGCTGCGCAAGTTGTTCCTCAAATGCGAAAAGTTCCTCTTCTGTCTTATTAACCAGGACCTCGTACAGGGGGCGAATCGCTACATCTTCGTTACCATCATCGAGCGCTTCAACATCGATTAGCGCAACTAGTCTCCAAAATTCTGTTTCGTGCATGAGGTGTTTTCCAGTGTGTACCGTGTGGTAACTTATTAAGTTCGGATGGCCGCTGTTGGCCGGAACCAGCTTGACATCCTATTCAGGTAATTCTAGGCTGGCGAGGTCATTGCCTACTAGCTTCATCGCAGCCGCAACCCATTTCATCTGCAACCAGAATTGCTCACTCCGGAATTCTTCTGCGTCACAGCGATGTCCAAGCCACGATAGCTGCTCTATTGCCAAACCTTCTTCGCCGACATATCGAAATTGAATATAGGCGGTAAGCGCATTGAGCAGTTCGCCACAATTTTCGGGGTTGGAATCACCTGCCCGCGCAATTGCTGTTGACGCGAGGCTTCAAGCAAAGTCTAAGCCTTCACCGATAGATGTGGTGGAAATTTGTCCCACTTTTGTATTCATATCTTCTAGATTTTTATGAAAATCTGCTAATGGCCGGTTCGTGCCGGATGACTAATCTTCAGAGTCATCTATCCAAGCATCTGTTTCCCGACACCTGCCAAGTCCAACTGATTCAAACTCATCCCTCTCGTTTCCAGTCCGAACACCAATCGACCGAAGGGCTGCATTTATGGCGTCGTGCGCTACAACCACCGGACCGAATGCGCCGCCCGCTCCGACTAAAACATGAGCTTGGACGCCCGCACCGCCGAAAATCTCTGCCTCGATGTAAGCAAGGTCGCCACTTGCGCTCAGTAGAGCACACAGGTTTTGTATTGCTAGGGGCAGTTCAACATGCCCTTCGTCCGTCAACGGCAAGAACGGAATTCCAAAATGCTTCCGCACCATTGCCCCAAGTGGAATCATCTGCACGTCGTCACTCAGCTGTACCACCGCCAAACCCGTAGGAAGTTCAGCCGTATAAACTCCTCGGAGTGCCACAATAGCTTGAATCGAGTAACCCACGTTTTCCCCATGCTCCAGCATTAGATTGTCCAGGCAACTCGTCCCAACCGTCTGCTCTTGGCCGACTGCTGCTCGCAGCTCCTAGCGCTCCGTAGTGGACCTTTACTATTTACTACTGAACTACTCGGACACTCTGAAAATTGACGTCGCTCACAACAAGAAATCCGGCAATGGTTCCTGATAGTGGATGAATTGTGGGGACGTCCAATGAAAAAGATATTGGGAAAATATCGTTAGGCCGCTTTCCTAAAATTTTGTAAGACTCTTCAAGATTTTCGCGTTCTGGCTCAACAATTCCACACCAGAAGCAAACTTGGCCTTCTTCAGCTATTATTGTTGGCTGTAAATGGCCAATATCAGCATCACCCGGGACTCCTGGACTCAAATATCCGCCCATCATGGTTCCATCTGCAAGATGAAACTGAGCTCTTGCGACACACATGACTTCTATTGTTTCCAATGACTTAAATAGTGGAAGTGGACGTACCGTTACCTCATCTTGCCCCTCCTCTCCCTCTTCGTCATGAGCAAACTCCCAGATTGGAGTGAGTTGCAAGTCGTTGAGGGTAAGGTCATAGACCTGTTTTCTAATTTTCATTTCTTCACGTCTAATTTAGATGAAACCCTAGCGAACGACTTCCTCCGGCAGATTGCAGTTTTTTAAGGCGACGCATCTCCTTCATAAAGAACGTCTGCTAATGGCCGGTAGGTGCCGATATTACTGTCAAGTCTGAAACGCTTGTTCTTCGGTTTGCCGCCGTCGCACGATTGCCCGAGCCTTGTGGCGCAGCTTTTGAGGGAGCTTTACCGTTGTCGCGACTACTTTAAGGAACTCAGCCATTTCAACATCTACGGCCGCGCCTTGCTCAATCCAGTCAACTGCCAAGCCTTGCCAATAACCGGCTGGGGTGTCAGTGGGCCAGCTCAGTCCGGCAAGAATAACATCTCGCGCAGTGGCATCATCCGCGCAGTAGTCTGCAAACGGGGTTTGAAGTCGAACGACAAGAGCACGCTGGTCCATATCAATTCCCACACCTTCAGTTACAATCAACGTCCGCATTTGGCCGAATACTGCCACTAGCCGCTAGCGCCCAAAGGGGGCGTGCCAAGCTCTTTAAGAGCCAAGGCCGCATTTGAATTTTAAAGGCAATCCATCTTTGTATGCGAAATATTCAATACACTTCCTACCATCCTTTAGCACTACTCTCTCACCGTAGGACGATGCATAATCTGCTTCAGCAAACGATACCGTTCCGTCATGGTTGAGGTCAATTTCTGCATATGTGAGAGGCGCGGAATAAACCATTCTCCAAAAAACACAAAAATATATTACTCCGGCGGCTCCAAGGGTGATTCCTACGGCCCTTACGATAAAATTTAGCGACAAACGCATGTTTTTTCCTGCAAAGGGCAATCTTGACTCGTCACAGACATATTCAACCGTCCGCTATTGGCCGATAGTACCCGCTCGCATCGGCCACCCGGCTACACTTTGGAACCAGAAGCCGACTGGCGACACCGCATTGCTTAACTCCAAACAAACACGATGTGCTCTTTCTTCCTGTCATCGAGAACAAAAGCGCGGACATACATCTGGAAGTTTTCTGCCACATACACCTCCGTGCGGAATTCAATAAGTGCAGCAGCATCAATGCTATGACGCCTTAGATGCTCTGCCAATCCAGTCCGGTAGGCCATCACGCACTTTCTTACTCGGGGAGGGAGTCCGAATAATTCCTCGCTTGTCGCAGGAATCCAATTAATGATTACCTTCGCACCGCGCCGCTCTCGTGTCATCTCATACATGTCCTCGTACACGAAGCCTCCATCAGCGTAGTTCATGTCGCTCATGAACGAGTGAGACCAGTTGTGGGCCATTGAGCGTATTAATTTGTACTTCATGAAATGCACTTTCTGACGGGCGGCTTCTGGCCGATAGACGCCCACGATAAGGCTATCTGCGCTACTTTTTATTGTATAGGTCAAGGCGATTGGCCAAGACTCGGCAGTACATTGATGCTGAGTTCTCAAGTTTACCTTCTCGTCGGAGCGCTCCAGCAGCTATCAATTTCACATCGGTGTCATCCTCAATATCATTGCTCCAGTAAGCATCGCCGAGTCCCTCAAGACCGTTCTGACATTTACCAATGGCAGCTCCAAATTTTTGCTGAGAAATGGCGGATTTACCATCCTTGAGCAATACACCTATTTCCTCGCTGTCTGGGGAGTGACCTGGCACGATACCTTTTTCATTTTCTCGAAGTCGTGATGATATGACCCAAGCTGTAATCTCTCGGTCGCTTTTCTTCATTTTTATGAATGAAACTTTGGTGAAGCCCGCGTACGTGAATTTCGCAAAAAGTGTGTCTCCGGAAACGACAAACCAACCGTCCATTTTGCAACTTATATGCGGCGCAGAATAGAATTGCAATCGACCTGCACCCACGATATCGCGACCAGAGCCGAAATCTGGAACAATGTTTGCGCCCCCCTCTCCGGCTTGGTCTAACTGGTCACAATTGACACCAAAGGCTCTCAAACACACCAGCATGAGAGCTAATATTAAAAGACGATTAATCTTCATACTTAACCTGTCAGATAAATAATAAATTCAAATAAATATATATTAGATTGTTGCAATGGCCGCTCCTGGCCGTTAGCCACAATTGCTCTATAAGCCTTGTGTTGATCTGTAGTCAGTCAACGCCGTCTGAAGTGACTCTGCAATATCATCGGAATCTTGCCGCCAAGCGTAGTCCACTTGGGATTTTGTAATAACCACCGTAAATCGATTCACGGAGCGTTGTCCATCCCACTTTAGGATAACAATCGCGCCGTCCGCCTGAACTTCATCAATCATCGGAAGAAATCGGTCGAGCATACATTCCTTTTATATTAAAACGACTTCACAGCCGAACGGCGCCTCCTGGTCGATTGAGGACGATTAAGAAACCATTCTACGATTTTCGCCGACTCCAACGTCAATAGGTTCAATGAGAACAGCCGTTTACATCGTTTTGAATGAATTAATTTAGATGGGATTCACCAAATTTTAATCTTTCTTGCCCGTTATCTTATGCGCGCCGTCACGAAATGCATGCCCCACATCCCGGGTAACTTTCCTTGTTCCATGTCCCACGGCGCGCGCACCATCACGGAAGCCGTGGCCAATCACTTTGGTGGTCTTCTTGACTCCGTGGCCCACTGCCTTGGCAGCCTTCTTGGTTTCGTCGACCGGATGGAATTTGCTTGAGCCTTGATTGTTAGGTTCGTCGGCAGCGGAAGCCGATAGGGTAAATAAGGACATCGCGATTGCAATTAAAATGGTCGCGAATGCGTTCTGATGTAAATGTCTTGAATTCATATTGACTCCTGTTGGTCTCTCAAAAGGGGCAAAGCGAGGTACTTCGGCGCCTGCTAACTGTGGTGCATTCCTTCACGAGTCACATAATTACATCAGCCCATTTAAATCCAGGTGGCCGGTCGTGGTCGTTTGCAGTTCTCCAGAAATAGGATTAGCGACGGCGGTGCAGACGCCAGGTGCTCCATAGTATTAGCCATAACAGCGCTACCTGTATCGGCAAACGCAGCCATAGCGCCCATATCGGCACCGGGAACAGTTCAGGGCGTTGCAGCATGTAAATATGCGCAGGCGTCACCGCCAGTGTTAGCAAAAACAGCCCGATGCCTGCCGCCTTGCGTGCCGAAGGTATCAGTAGGCCGACCGCACCCAGCAATTCAAAGACGCCGCTAATCAGCACCGCCGCCACGGGCCACGGAATATAGGGCGGGACGATACTGGCCTCGGTATCGGTCGCGACAAAATGCATGATACCGCCGACGAAAAACCATGCGAACACAATTGCCAGCCCGATGAACTGCCCAGTGCTGACCTGACGGTTTTTCCAGGCATATTGCAGATTTAGGAAATTCATGTACTCCCAGACGTGTGTCAGCCCATGGAATTTAAAATGCCACAAGCGTCATACACACGCAAGATGTGGGCCGAACGGCGCTCTCGCTTCGAAGGATATCATCTTGCCGAAATGAAAAATGCGTGGATTGTCACTTTTCGTTCGCACAGGGAAGGGGGCGGCCACGTTCGCGGACAGGATGTGGCGCGGCATGGTCGATTTCAACAGCAGCGCGGTGAAATCGACATGCGAGGCGGGGTATTTCGTTCGACGTAGACGCTACGAGCGCATTTCAATGACGTCAAACGGCGACTGCATCCCGTTCAGGAATGCGAGCACGGCGCGGATGCGGGCTGGCGCTTCGTCGTCGAGCGTGCTGTCGATCGCCGCGCGCAGGCCGGGGATCGCTTCGACCACGTGAGGGCTGCGATAGGCCGCGATCAGCAACGCCGCCATTTGCGCCGCTTCGCGCGCGTCGTTGCGGCGGATGCGTTCTTCGATCACGCCGAACAGCGCGCGCTGCATGCGCGGCGTCGGATTGGTGATGCGGCCGAATACCAACGGCGTGTTGCTGATGGCGTCGCAGATGCGGCGTTCCATGTCGTCCGGTTTGACGTCGGAGGCGATGTCGAAATAGGCTGCTTCCCAGCGCGTGCGCGCGTGCGGGTGGCCGGGCGGGAAGGAATCGGCGGTGTCGAAGCCGCAGATCCGGCTCAGGTGCTTGAGCCACGATAAAAGTGGGGAGGTCATGGCGGCATTCTAGCCGTTTGCGCTGAGCCGCGCATGGCGGGAAAAGGGACCCTTCCTGGTGCCGCTTGAAATGGGATTCCCGCTTTCGCGGGAATGACAGGCTTTGGCGGCTGGTTTGAATGTTAGACCTGTGCTTCCTCACCCAGCTTGCCGGCGCGGAAATCCTCGACCGCCTGATGCAGCTCGGCCTGCGTATTCATCACGAACGGGCCGTATTGCGCGATCGGCTCGTTCAGCGGATGGCCGGCGATCAGGATGAAGCGGCTCGCCTCGTTCGCCTGCACCTGCACGCCGTCGGCGTCGGCCGTATTCGCCAGGATCGCCATCTTCCCGCTGGCCAGCGGCTTGTCGCCGACCTTGATTTCACCGCGGTAGGTGAAGATGAAGGCGTTATGGCCAACCGGCAAGCGCTGGCTGAAACTGGCGCCGGCCGGCAGTTCGACGTCGATATAAATCGGTTCCGTCACTTCGCGTTGCACGGCGCCATCGATACCGTGGCTGCTGCCGGCGATCACGCGCACCGCCGCACCCTGGTCGGTATTAAAGGAGGGAATCTGCTCGGCCGTGAAATCGCGATACCACGGCTTGCGCATCTTGTCCTTCGCCGGCAGGTTCAGCCACAATTGAAAACCTTCCATGCGGCCTTCTTCCTGTTCCGGCATTTCCGAGTGGATCACGCCGCGCCCGGCCGTCATCCATTGCACGCCACCGCTGCTGAGCAAACCCTCGTTGCCGGCGCTATCCTTGTGGCGCATGCGCCCGGTCAGCATGTAGGACACGGTTTCGAAGCCCCGGTGCGGGTGGTCCGGAAAGCCGGCGATGTAATCGTTGGCCTGGTCGCTGCCGAAATTGTCCAGCATCAGGAAGGGGTCGAGGCGGCGCTGCAAGGTTTGCGTCAGCACTCGGTTGATCTTCACGCCGGCGCCATCCATCACGGCCTGGCCGTTGATGATGCGCTCCACGCCGCGCGCTTGCCGCACGTTATCCGATGTCACGTTGGTCTGAGTCATGCTGTTCTCCCGATTGATCGGGGCGCCGCCCCGTTGCTGCATTATTAAACCAGAACTGCGTTGATTTGTTCGTCTGCTTCGGCCTGCGCTTTGGCAACCGCTTCCGGACCCATGCCCATGCCTTCGGCGTAGATGAATTGCACGTCCGTCAGCCCCAGGAAGCCCAGGAAAGTTTTCAGGTGCGGCAACTGGGTGTCGCTCGGCGCGCCGCGGTGCATGCCGCCGCGTGCCACGGCGACGTAAGCTTTCTTGCCGGTCAGCAGGCCGACCGGGCCGGTGGCGGTATATTTAAACGTCACGCCGGCGCGGGCGATCGCGTCGAACCACGATTTCAATTGCACGGTGATCCCGAAGTTGTACATCGGCGCGCCGATGACGATCGCGTCGGCGGCCAGCACTTGGGCAATCAAGACATCGTCCAGCGCGACGCGGGCCGCCTGTTCCGGGGTGCGCTTGTCGGCCGGCGTGAACAGTGCTTGCAATGCCGCTTCATCGATGACCGGATGCGGTTGCGCGGCCAGGTCGCGGCGGGTCACGCTGACGTCGGCGGCGCTGGCGCTCAGCTTGGCGACGATGGCATCGGCCAGGCGGGTCGATTCGGAACCGTTGCTGCGGGCGCTGGAATTGATTTGCAAGATGTTCATTGTGAGCTCCGTGATGTTGGGGTTAGGTATTTCTGCTGCGATGGGAGAACTTTAACAGTTCCAAAATCATTGATTAAGCCGGTAAAATGGATAACATTAATCCAATAATGGAACAATGCGATGGATATCGACCCAGGGGACCTGCTGCTTTTTGCCCGCATCGTCGAATGCGGCAGTTTCAGTTTGGCGGCCGAACGCGTGAATTTGCCGAAATCGACGGTGTCCCGCCGTCTTTCCCTGCTGGAAGCGCGGCTCGGCGAGCGCCTGCTCCAGCGCACCACGCGGCGCCTGGTATTGACCGAGTTCGGCACCAGCCTGCTCGAACATGCGCGGCAAGTTGCGGAACAGACGGAAGCGGCCGGCGCGCTGGCCCAGCATCGCCAGCAGGCGCCCAGCGGCTTGCTGCGCGTTTCGATGCCAGGAGACTTCGCCAATTACGCGATGGACCAGTTATTGGCGCGTTTCATGGAGCAATATCCGGCCATCTCCCTGGAACTGGACCTGTCGCCGCGCCGCGTCGATTTATTGGCCGAGAATTTCGATCTCGCCATCCGCATGGGGGCCTTGCCGGACGATTCGACCCTGGCCGCGCGGCCGGTCGCGCTGAGCAAGCTGGCGCTGTATGCGTCGCCCAGCTACACGGGTTTGCGCGGCTTGCCCGAGCATCCGGACGATTTATATAAGCATGATTTATTGAGCTTGCCGCCCAGGCATAACGGTTTGACGCGCTGGACCTTATTGCGCGGAAAAACAAGCTGGGAGCGGGATTTGCCGGTGCGGATGATGGCCAACTCTCCCGAACTGCTGATTCGCATGGCGGCCACCGGCATCGGCATCGCGGCCAGCACCGAATTGTTCGCCAACAGTTTTTTGCGCAGTGGGGCGCTGGTGCGCGTGTTGCCGGAATGGGCGTTTCCGGTGGTGACCGGCTGGGCTGTTTTTCCGGGGCGGCGCCTGATGCCGGCCAAGACGCGGGTATTCCTGGACATGCTCGAATCGACCTTTGATGCGGGTGCGCGCTCCAGCGTATAACGGAGCCGCCACGTGGTGGCAAAGTTTGTAGCGCCCGGCGGTTTGCGCATATCATCTGTCTTCTTTTAAAGTCCCAGCTGCTACATGCCCGCCAAATATATCAACACACTGCGCTATTGGTTCGATGTAGAGGCATTGATGTATCCCGATCTTCCCAAGCCGGGAAAACGCCGCAGTTACATGCTGCGCTTCGGCGATAAATTGCCATGGTCCGGGCGGGCGGCGGAAGCGGTCAATGACGATCATAAATTCTTCGTTTATTTCGGCCTGGTGGAAAAGAAGGTGCTGGAAGCGGAATTGGTGAATCTGTTCCAGGTGGAAGCCGAAACCGGCAGTTATAGCGGCAACCACGTGCGCGATGTGCAAGGTAAAACTTTTTTGTGCGCGATCGAAGTCGGCGCCGATGGCCAGCCGCTAGCATCGACGCTGCAACTGGCCGCTTTCGCCGCCGCCTTCGCGGAGCGCAAGAACGGCAAGCGTATCGCTTATTCGCTGCTGCTCGATGCCTTGAAAGACAAGCTGCAGGATGTGCAATCGGCGGAGGAGGGCGTGGCCGACGGCGGCTGGTTCCGACAGGTGATCGATTTTATCGTCGCGGAACTGGATTGGGAACCGCGCGAATTGATGGCGCGCGAGCAGATATGCGTGCACCAGGTGACCCTGATCGGCAAAAACGGCAAGCGGCTGTCACGCGTGCCCGAAATGGAGCCGGTCAATTCCTTTTATTTGACCGACCTGGAACGCATGCTGGCGCAAGCCGAACGGGGAGAGGAATCGTCTCAAATCGGTATTTACCTGTGCGGTCATGAAGACACGGCGCCGCGCACCGATGTGACGTCGCTGGACGTCATCGATAATTTGTTGAAGGCGCCTTTATTTCCGGCGGGGAGATGGCCGAGCCGATTCCCGCTGTTTTTAATGCAGCAGCTCGCGGTCAATACCGGCTTGAGTACATTGGCCGATGGCGGCATATTTTCCGTCAACGGCCCGCCGGGCACCGGCAAGACGACCTTGCTGATGGATGTCATTGCCGCGCGCATCGTCGAACGCGCCACTTTATTGGCGCAATTCGATCAGCCGGCAAACGCTTTTAGCCGGCGCGCGGAAACGATTACATATCCCGCCAATGCGGCCGGGTCGGCGGCCAGCGGTCCCTGTTTCAGCGTCGCCCCGGCATTGCTCGATTGCGGCATCGTGGTCGCCAGCGCCAACAACAAGGCGGTGGAAAACATCACGCTCGATTTGCCCAGCCTGGACAAGGTGTTTCCGCAACCATTGTCTTTAGATGGCGCGCCATTCGATTATTTTTCGGCGGCGGCCGAATCGATCCTGAATCCGGAAAAAAGCCCGCCCGACCTGTTGTCCGAACTGGAAGAGCCGGAAGAAGAACACGAATTATTAAAATGCTGGGGCTTGATATCGGTCCCCCTGGGTAATAAAACCAACCGTAACCTGGTGGCCAAGCGGCTCGGTAAATTCGGCGAATTCGGCCTGGCCAGGGAATTGGACGGCATCGCCGCGTCGGCGCTGGACTGGTCCGCCGCCAAGGCGACGTTCCAGTCTTGCGTCGACAGGGTGTCGGCGATCCAGCAACAGATCGCGGCTTACGAGGAAGCGTGGCCAGCCTTGCGCGCGGCGCTGGAGCAGGCGGACGCGGCACAGGCCGCCGCATCGGCCGCCGGCTTGCGCCATGGCGAAGCCGAGGCGGCGTTCGGTGCGCTGGAGCGCAGCGGCCAGGACATCGACAGCGAATTGCAGGGCAATCTGCGCGAGCGCGAACTGCATACGCAAGAGTGGCCGTGGTGGAGAGCACTGTTCGCGCGCCTGTTCCGCCCGGCCGAGTTCGAGCGTTGCCGCGAGCGAGAACGTGAACTGTCGGACGAATATGACCGCCTGCGCGCCGGCCGCGCGCAAGCTAGGCGCGAGCGCGCCAGCGCAGCCATCGCGCTCGATGCGGCGGCGGCGGAATTGCAGACCGCGCAAGCCGCGGCGAGCGCGAAGGAAGTCGAAGCCGGCCGCGTCCGGGCGCAACTGGCCGGACTGGCCGGCACGCTGGGGCCGGCGGCATTCGATCCGCTGGAATTCGCGCGCATGACGCTGGAACAGCAACAAATGTCGCTGCCGCGCAGTAACGTCGCCTACCACGAGGCGCGCGCCGCGGTGTTTGTCGCGGCGATGCATTTACATAAGGCGTTCCTGAAAGCCGCCGGCAAACCTTTCGAAACCAATTTCCGGCTGGCGCTGGCGATGCTGGAACAGCAAGCCTATCTGCAACCGATGCTGCCGGAGCTGGCGCCGCACCTGTGGGCCACGTTCTTCTTGGCGGTGCCGGTGGTGTCGAGCACGTTCGCATCGTTTTCCCGCTGCTATGCGGACCTGGGCCAGGGGCAAATCGGCTTGCTGCTGGTCGACGAGGCGGGGCAGGCGGTGCCCTCGCATGCGCTGGGCGCGATCTGGCGTTCCAAGCGCGCGCTGATCGTCGGCGATCCCTTGCAGGTCGAGCCGGTCATCAAGATGGACCGCAAGCTCGACTACAGCATGCTGCAATATCACGCGGCGCCGCCGGAACACCAGTTGACCCGGTATTCGGCGCAGCACCTGGCCGATCGCGCGAACCGCTACGGCGCTCATGTCATGCAATTCGACGGCGCCGACCTGTGGGTGGGCGCACCCTTGCGCGTGCACCGGCGCTGCGTCGAACCGATGTTTGGAATATCGAACGAAATTGCCTATAACGGGACGATGGTGCTGGGCCTGGATGCGCGGCAGGAGGCGGAAACGTCGTTAATCCGCCCGCTGCTGGGCCAGTCCTGCTGGCGCGACCTGCGCACGGAGCGTTTCGACGAGCATTTCAGCGCAGTCGAGGGACAGGCGGCGCTCGACATCGTCTGCGAATACAGCCGGCAGGACTGGACCGACGGCAAACATGGCATGCCCGACCTGTTTTTGATCACGCCGTTCAAATCGGTGGCAGTCGGCTTGAGCGCGATGCTGCGCGACTGCGCGGAGCTATGGGCTGCGGGGGCCAGCGACGATACGCTGGCGACCTGGCTGCAGGGACACGTGGGCACCGTGCATACCTTCCAGGGCAAGGAAAGTGAATCCGTGGTGCTGGTGCTGGGCGGCGCGACGGCCGGCGCGAGAAATTGGGCGGGCAGCCGCCCGAACCTGATCAACGTGGCGGTGACGCGCGCCAAGCGCAGGCTGTACGTGATCGGCGACCGTCGCGCATGGTCGGCGACCACGTTCGGTGCGAAACTGTCGGCGGCGCTGCCGTGAAAATAAAATACCCGGCGTGGATATCTGATGTCGTTAATTTAAAACCGTAGAACGCATGCCGTACACCACAGACCGCAAAACTGTCATTCCCGCGAAAGCGGGAATCCCATTTTCGCTACGCCGTCACGTACACAAAATGGGATTCCCGCCTGCCCGGGAATGACAAAGCTTGCCGCCAATTTAACTGTATTCGGTATGGTTCTCCGTTTCCCCGAGAACCAAACAGGTTTTACTTTGACTTCAAGTTCGCCATCGTTTCACCCAAACGCACCGGCCCGGCCGGCTGCCACGCATCGTTGAAATGCAGCGTATCTTTCGGGAACAGCATGACGACGGTGGAGCCGAGCAGGAAGCGTCCCAGTTCATCTCCTTTTTTCAGGACGATATCGCGCTCCGCGTACGTCCATTCGAAAATCCGCGGCAGGCGCGGCGGGTTGACGACGCCGTGCCAGACGGTGGCCATGCTGCCGACGATGGTCGCGCCGACCAGGGTCATCACGAACGGCCCGCTGGCCGTGTCGAATACACAGACGACGCGCTCGTTGCGGGCGAACAGGCCGGGAATGCCGCGCGCCGTGGTCGGATTGACGGAAAACAGTTCGCCCGGCACGTAGATCATGCGCGTCAGCTTGCCGTCGCACGGCATGTGGATGCGGTGGTAGTCGCGCGGGCTCAGGTACAAATTCGCGAAGCTGCCGTGGCGGAAGCGGTCGGCCAGCGCCTTGTCGCCGCCGACCAGCGCGGTGGTGCTGAACTTGTGGCCCTTGGCCTGGAAGATCTGGTCATCCTCGATCGCGCCGAACTGGCTGATGCGGCCGTCGACCGGGCAAATAAAATCGGCGTTCGCCAGCGGGCGCGCGTCGGGACGCAGCGCGCGCGTAAAAAATTCATTAAAGCTGTGGTAACTGGCGATGTCCGGATTGAGCGCTTCGGACATGTTGACATCGTAACGGCCAACGAACCAGCGTATCAGCCGCGTGGTCATGGCGCCGCCTTTTGCGCCGGCGACACGGCCGGCGAAGTTGGTCAGCGCGCCCTTCGGGAGCAAGTACTGCGGCAATACGGCAAGGCGGTCGGACACGATGGAAACCTATAAACATAGACGAATACGCATTATAGCGGTGCGTGAAAGTACGACGCCAATTTCGCTGCCTATTGCGCATATCGATATGACTATTTAGATACGACTTACAGTAAAAATTGCGCGAAAATGATGTCCTTTTTGTAAATAAACCTGTTGATTGATGCAATTTTCACATTTAGCTCTGCGCCTGGGCATTGCCGCTGCCGCGCTGACCGCCTGCGGTGCCTGGGCCGTCCCCGTTGTTTCCGCCAAACCGGCCGGCGAAACTGCCGAAGCGCGGGATGCCGCGCGCGAAACGCCGGTGCAGCGCGTCGAAATCAAGGCGGCCGCGGCGGCCTATGATCCGCGCCGCGACGACACGGCCAGCAAGATCGTCGTCGGCAGTGAGGAAATCCAGCGTTACGGCGATACGTCGGTCAGCGATGTATTAAAACGCTTGCCGGGCATCACCGTCGGTGGCGCCGGGCGCGGCGGCACCGATATCCGCATGCGCGGGCTGGGCAACGGCTATACGCAAATCCTGCTGAACGGCGAGCGCGCGCCGGCCGGCTTTTCGATCGACCAGTTATCTCCGGACGTCATTGAACGCATCGAAATCCTGCGTGCGGCCAGCGCGGAATTCAGCACGCAATCGATCGCCGGCACGATCAATATCGTGCTGAAAAGGGCGGTCAAGACTGCGCAGCGCGAAATAAAAGCCAGTTATGGACGGGGCAAGGATTACATTTCGCCGAACGTCGGCGTCCAACTGTCGGACCGCGATGGCGGTTTTTCTTATTCTCTGGGCGGCAACGCCTATCGCTACCGGCAAGACCGGCTCACGCGCAACGAGGAATCCGGCACCGATGCCGGCGGCACGCCGGACCTGCTGCGCGACTCGACCGAGCATTATGCAGGCCATTCGCAGGGGGTGAACCTGTCGCCACGGCTGAACTGGACGCTGGACAACGGCGATACGCTGACGTCGCAGAATTTCATCAATACGAACCGTTTTTCTTTTCGGGAAAGCACGCCGGTCGCCACGCTGCTGGGCGAGGCGCCCAACTATGACAGCACCGGCGGCGCGACGGCGGGCGACAGTACTTACGGGCGCAGCGACTTGAACTGGGTGCACAAGCTGGACAGCGGCTCGCGGCTGGAATTGAAAATTGGCGCGAGCGCCAGCCGTAACACGCAGCAGGTGCGCCAGGCCGGTTTCAACGGCGGCGTGTCGCGGCTGGACCGCGTCATCGATTCCACCTCGGCCGAACACGCGTACAGTACGACCGGCAAATATGCGACGCAACTGTTCGACGATCACGCGCTGTCGCTGGGCTGGGATGGCGGCATTCAGCGCCGCGCCGATGAACGGCGCCAGCGCGATGCGGCGCTGCCGGGCACCTTGCCGGACAATAGCGACGAAGGCTTCGATGCCACGGTCAGCCGCATGGCCTTGTATGCGCAGGATGAATGGAACCTGGCGCCGCGCCTGTCGGTCTACGCCGGCCTGCGCTGGGAAGGACTCGATACGGAAAGCGCCGGCAATACCTATGATGCCGTGCGCAACCGCAGCAGCGTGTGGAGCCCGCTGTTCCAGGCATTGTGGAAATTGCCGGCGTCGAAGGACCAGTTGCGGCTGGCGCTGACGCGCACCTACAAGGCGCCGTCGACGGCCAGCCTGGTCCCGCGCCGTTTTACGTCGACGAACAACAGCGAGAGCGATCCGGACCGGCGCGGCAATCCATATCTGAAACCGGAACTGGCGCTGGGGCTCGATGCCTCGTATGAAAATTACTGGGCCGAGGGCGCGCTGCTGAGTGCCAGCGCGTCGCTGCGGCGCATCGACGGTTACACGCGCCAGCAACTGGTGCGGGAAAACGGACGTTGGCTCTCGTCCCCGGTCAACGATGGCCGCGCCGTCACGCGCGGTATCGAGCTGGAAGCGAAATTCCCCTTGCGCGTGCTGGTGCCGGCGGCGCCCGCGCTCGACCTGCGCGCCAGCGTCAGCCGCAACTGGTCGCGCGTGGAATCGGTGCCGGGGCCGGACAACCGGCTCGACCGGCAAGTGCCGTTGTCGGCCACGCTGGGCCTCGACTACAAGACGCCCGATGGCGTATTGACCACCGGCGGCAGTTTCGCTTTCCGCAGCGGCGGCCCGGTGCGCGTCGATGAACAGCAGCGCAGTGACCAGTCGGTGCGGCGCGACCTCGACATCTATGCACTCTATAAATACGACGCCGCCTTGCAGTTGCGCGTGACGCTGTCGAACCTGCTGGCGCAGGATTATCTGTCCGAGACGACGTACGCGGATGAGCGTGGTGTGTTGCGCCACAGACAGACTTATCCGGGTGCCTTGCAGGCGAGGGCGACGCTGGAAATGAAATTCTGACGCGTGCTGGGATGGTATGATTGCTGAATGACAAAGATCAAGACAAAGATCAAACCACCCGAACTGGTGCAGCAGGCGCCGGATGCCCTGTACCTGGCGCTGGCCGAGGTGCGCGATTTGCAACGCACGATCGTCGTGTTGCGCTCGGAACTGGAAGCGGCGCACCAGGAACGCCAGCGGCAGGTGCAGGATGCGCTGGCCGCCGCGCACAACGAGGCGCAGCAGGTGCGCGCCACGGTGATGTCGCTGCGCGACACATTGGAGCAGGCGCAACTGGAACGCGAGGCCGCCGTCAAGGTGGCCGGCGCGGCCACGCTGGCCGAGATCACGCAGTTGCGCGAAACGGTCTCCGTGTTGCGCGGCGAGCTGGAACGGCAGGCGCTGGAAAACAGCGAACAGTTGCAGCAGGCCGGCACCGCGCACCGCAGCGAAGTGGTGCAATTGCATGAAACCATACGCGCGCTGCGCGACGCGCTTGAAGAGCAGCAGGCGCAGACTGACCCCCTCTCCGCATGAACTACATGGAAAAACCAGGCCCCGAACCGCGCGCCGGCAAGGCTGCGCCGGACGCCGCCGGTGCGCAAACCCGCCGCCTGCGCCAGGTCGAGCTGTTGCTGGAAGTGTCGCGCCGCATGGCCGCCTACGATACGCTCGATGAAATTCTCACCGCGCTGGTCGAAGTGACGACCGAGGAACTGGGCGCCGAACGCGGCACGCTGTTCCTCAACGATTCCGAAACCAATGAATTGTTTTCGCGCGTGGCGCAGGGCGAGATCCAGCGCGAAATCCGCTTCCTCAATTCGTCCGGCATTGCCGGCCACGTGTTCACCACCGGCGAACCGTTGCTGATCGCCGACGCCTACGCCGACGTGCGGTTTAACCGCGCCATCGATGAACAGACCGGTTTTGTCACGCGCAACATCCTGTGCGTGCCGATCCGTACCTTCAAGGGCGAGATCATCGGCGTGTCGCAGACGCTGAACAAGCGGCGCGGCAAGTTCACCCGCAACGACCTGGTGCTGCTGGAAGCGCTGACCACGCAGGGCACGCTGGCGCTGCAAAGCGCGCGCTTCCTGGAAAGCATGAAAAAGGTGCGGCGCCAGGAAATGGAATTCATCGATGTCGTCTCCGAGGTGACGGCCGACATCAAGCTCGGCTCTCTGCTGCAAAGGGTGATGGGCGAGGCGACTCGGCTGTTGAACGCCGAGCGTTCGACGCTGTTTTTGAACGATGAAAAGACGGGGGAATTGTGGTCCGAAGTGGGGCAGGGCCTGGAATCGATGCAGATCCGGCTGCCGAACAATGCCGGTATCGCCGGCGCCGTTTTTACGTCCGGCAAAACGATCAACATCCCCTATGCCTATGCCGACCTGCGCTTCAACCCGGCATTCGACAAGCGCACCGGTTATTTTACGCGCTCGATCCTGTGCGTGCCGATCGTCAACAAGCACGGCAAGACCATCGGTGTCACGCAGGTGCTGAACAAGCGCGGCGGGCCGTTCAGCAGCGAAGATGAATCGCGGCTGCGTGCGTTTACCGCGCAAATCTCGATCGCGCTGGAAAACGCCAAGCTGTTCGCCGACGTGCAGCAGATGAAGAATTACAACGAGGCGATGCTCGAATCGATGTCGAACGGCGTCATCACCCTGGATAGCCAGGAAAAGATCGTAACTTGCAACGCGGCCGGCCTGCGCATCCTGCGCACCGAGAGTGCGCGGGTGCTGGGTCAGCCGGCCGTCGAATTCTTCACCGGGCCGAATACCTGGGTGCTCGATAAATTGCGCCATGTCGAGGAAAAGCAGTCCGCCGAGCACATGATGGATGCTCCCTTGATCGTCGGCGACGACACGATTTCCGTCAACTTCAGCGTGCAGCCGCTGCTGTCGGTGGAAAAGAAACGCATCGGCTGGATGCTGATGCTGGAAGATATTTCCAGCGAAAAGCGCCTGCGCTCGACGATGTCGCGCTACATGGACCCGGGCATCGCCGACCAGATGGTGGCCAACGGCGCCGAGATGCTGGGCGGCAAAAACGTCACGGCCACCGTGCTGTTCTCGGACGTGCGCAGTTTTACGACCATCACCGAGCAGTTGGGCGCGCAGGGCACGGTGGCCTTGCTCAACGAATATTTCACCTTGATGGTCGACTGCATCCAGCGCGAAGAAGGCATGCTCGACAAGTTCATCGGCGACGCCATCATGGCCGCGTTCGGCATCCCGGTGGCGCACCCGGACGATCCGGACCGCGCCGTGCGCACGGCGATCGCGATGATGCGCGAGTTGCGCGTCTGGAACCAGGTGCGTATCGGCGACGGCAAGGTGCCGGTCGATATCGGCATCGGCCTCAATTCCGATTCCGTCGTGTCGGGCAATATCGGTTCGAAAAAAAGGATGGATTACACCATCATCGGCGATGGCGTGAACCTGGCGGCGCGGCTGGAATCGGCTTGCAAGCAGTATGGCGCGCATATCCTGATCAGCGAATTTACCTATCGCGCGCTGCGCGGCACCTACCGCGTGCGCGAACTCGATATCGTCGTGGTGCAGGGCAAGACCAAGCCTGTGTCGATCTACGAGGTGATGGATTACCACACCGAGGACAGTTATCCGCACCTGATCGATGCGATGGGCCTGTTCCGCAATGGCCTCATCAATTACCGCCAGCGCAAGTGGGATGCGGCGCGCCGGCTGTTCGAGGAAGTCAAGGCGATGAATCCGAACGACAAGGCGGCCGGGCTGTATATCGAGCGCTGCGTCAGCCTGGCGGAAAATCCGCCGCCGGACGATTGGGATGGCACGTATGTCATGCAGAGCAAGTAGCATGCAAAAATCAACGGCAGAAACTGGGGTCAGACCCATGGGTCTGACCCCGGCCTTTGCCTCTGGTTTTCGGCCAAGACTGACTCAACAATGAAAATCCCCAAAAGCACCCTGGAACAATGGCAGGTACTACAAGCCATCGTCGATTGCGGCGGCTATGCGCAGGCGGCCGAGGCGCTGCACCGCAGCCAGTCGTCGGTCAGCTACATGGTGGCCAAGCTGCAGGAACAACTGGGCGTGGAATTGCTGGAAATCGATGGCCGCCGCGCGCGCCTGACGAAAAGCGGCGCAGCCTTGCTGGACAAGGCGCGCGCATTGCTGGACGACGCCTTCGAGCTGGAGGACTTCGCGCACAGCCTCAATGCGGGATGGGAATCGGAAGTGCGCTTCTCGGTCGACAGCCTGTTCCCCACCGAATTGCTGATCAAGATCCTGCAGCAGTTCGAACCTCTGGCGCGCCACACCCGCGTCAACCTGGAGGAAACCGTGCTGTCCGTGTCGGACGACGTGCTGCACGAAAAGCGCGCCGACATTGTCATCGCCCACTATGTGCCGAGCGGCTTCCTGGGCGACCAGTTGCTCGATGTCGAATTCGTCGCCGTCGCCCACCCGGACCACCCCTTGCACGCGCTGGGACGCGCCGTCAACGACGACGACTTGAACCGCTACCTGCACATCGTCGTGCACGACGCCGGCACGATCAACCCGCGCGGCCTGGGCTGGATGGGGACGGCCCATCGCTGGACCGTGTCGACGCCCGCCACGCGCCTGGAAATGATTTGCGCCGGACTCGGTTTCGGCTGGATGGCGACCCACAAGATCGGCGCGCAACTGGCGTCCGGCCAGTTGAAGGCGCTGCCCTTGCGGGTCGGGCAGACGCGCAAGATGTCCTTATCCCTGATCATCGCCAATGCCGAGCGCCCGGGGCCGGCGGCCTGCCAGCTGGTCAGCATCATCCGCAGCGTCATCGCGCGTCACTGCCGCGACCACGGCGGCGGCTGCCCGGAGATCTGACGCCGCCGGCGCCGCTCAGCGCATTTCCAGCGGGATATTGCGGCGCGGGCGTGGAAAACCGGCGTCCAGTTCGGCCAGGTCGGCGGCCGTCAGCACGATATCGAGTGCGGCACGGTTTTCGCGGATGTGGGCCGGATTCGCCGCCTTCGGTATCGTGATCACCTGCGGCTGGCGCAATAACCACGCCAGCGCGATTTGCGCCGGCGTGACGCCGTGGC
The DNA here is from genome assembly GCA_040389645.1 of Pseudomonadota bacterium. Taxonomy (GTDB): domain Bacteria; phylum Pseudomonadota; class Gammaproteobacteria; order Burkholderiales; family Burkholderiaceae_D; genus Rugamonas. The sequence goes on from JAZJZT010000026.1 coordinate 26,639, forward strand.
GCTGCGCGACGGCTTTCAGGCTTTTATTGCCGAGCAGGAAACGCTGTTCGTTGGCCGACGATTCCAGTGGCGAATAGGCCATGATCGGCATGCCCTGCTGCTGCGACCAGGGCAGCAGATTCCACTCGATGCCGCGCTTGGCCAGGTTGTACAGCACCTGGTTGGCGGCCACGCCATCGCCGCCCGGCAAGCCGCGCAACTGCTGCATGTCGTCCTGGTCGAAGTTGCTGACGCCGTAATCGAGGATCTTGCCGGCCTGTTTCAGCGCCTGGAAACCTTCGAGTGTCTCGGCCAGCGGGACGGAACCGCGCCAGTGCAACAGGTACAGGTCCAGGCGGTCGGTTTTCAGGCGGCGCAGGCTGCGCTCGCAGGCGGCCTGCACGCCGGCGCGGGTGGCATTGTGCGGATACACCTTGCTGACCAGGTAAGCCTGGTCGCGCCGCCCGGCCAGCGCCGCGCCCACCACTTCCTCGCTGCCGCCATCCGCGTACATTTCCGCGGTATCGACCAGCGTCATGCCCAGGTCCATGCCCAGTTGCAAGGCCGCGATTTCGCCGGCCTTGTCCGAGTCATCTTCACCCATGTTCCAGGTGCCCAGTCCCAATGCCGGCACTTGCTGGCCAGAAGGTAATCGCACAGTTTTCATTGTTGTTCCTTGGTTCTTATTGGATTGAATCGGCACGCCGGCTGGCATCTGAAACCGGCCGTCCATTTTTTATTGTGACGAAAACCGTGCGCCACGACATAAGGTGGCACGCATGAGTGCCATGGAGCGCACGGTTACAAAGTGTTTCATTGGAAATATTTTGCCTAATAACAACGACTATATAATCCGCTTTCCTTGAATTCTTGACGGTTTATCATGTCCAAAGCAACATTTTTCCGCCGCAGCGCCATCGCCGCCGGCTGCACGCTCCTGATCTCCAGCCTGGCTTGCGCGCAAGCGACGGGGCAGGGCGAAACCATCCAGGCGAGCGGAAACTGGCTGCTTGCCGGGCCGCAGGCTGTCTACAATTTCGGCGGCGCGCGCAGCGTGGTCAAGCGCGACGATTTCCAGTTGTCCGGCGCCGACAGCATCAGCGACGTGCTGCGCACGATACCGGGCGTACAGGTGAGCGACAATTCGGCCAGCGGCGGCAGCGCCGTTTCGCTCAATATCGGTGTGCGCGGCCTCGACGGGCGTTTCTCGCCGCATACAACGGTGCTGGTCGACGGCGTGCCGGTCGCGCTCGCGCCATACGGCCAGCCGCAACTGTCGTTCGTGCCGGTGTCACTGGCCAATGTCGAATCGGTCGATGTGTTGCGTGGCGGCGGCGCGGTGCGCTACGGCCCGCAAGGCATGGGCGGCATCGTCAATTTCCAGACCCGGGCGATCCCGGACCGCGACCAGGCGATGGATGCCTCGGTGCGCTACAACCATTTTGAAGGCGGCAACACCAATGCGCAGTACAGCGCCTTCGTCGCCGGCCGCGCCGAAGGCAGCCTGGGCGTGGCCCTGATGTATGCGGGCCAGCAAGGCGACGGTTACCAAATGCGCAGCCGCGACCAGGTCAACGATGTCGTGCTGAAATTTAATTACCCATTATCTTCATCGTCGGACATCACGGCAAAACTGTCGTATTACGATGTCAAGTCGCAACTGCCAGGCGGCCTGACGGTGGTCCAGTTCGACGCCGACCCGCGCCAGTCGAAGCGCAGCGTGGATTTCTGGAACGGCAGCCGCACGGGTATCGATATCGATTACGTCAATACGCTGTCGGCCACGCGGCAAGTCGAAGTGCGCAGCTATTTCAACCAGGGTTCGATGCAGAGCGTGCTGGCCAACGGTTTCGATGGCGCCGCCACGCTGCTCTCGAACCATCCGCGCAACTACAATGTGCTGGGCGTGGAACCGAGATATACCCAGCGCCTGGTGTGGGGCGCGGTGCGCAACGATGTCACGCTCGGCTACCGCTACCTGCAGGAACGCGGCGCCGAAAAACTGATCCTGGTGCCAAAGAGCGGTACCTCGACGATATCGCGCAACGCGGCCAACAACACCGACGCGCATGCGCTGTATATCGATGACCAGGTCGCCTATGGCCAGTGGCGCGTGACACCGGGCTTGCGCTACGAACATATCGCGCTCGACCGCACCAATGTGGCGACCAATTTCGAGACCAGGGTCGGCAATGCCAAGGTACTGCCTTCGCTCAACGTGGCCTACCTGCTCGATGGCTCCACCACCGTGTTCGCCAACTACAACACGTCGCTCGGCAGCGTGCAGCATGCGCAGTTGAACTTGCAGGCTTCGGCCGATGCGCTGCAGCCGGAAACGGCGCGCAGCATGGAACTGGGCGCCCGTTACCGCAAGCAGCAGTGGCAGCTGGAAGGCACGCTGTTCAACCTGGATTTCTCGGACCAGGTCGTGGTGGTCAATACGGCCCCGGTGTTTTATAAAAACATCGGTAAAACCCGGCACCGGGGTTTGGAAACCCGCGCCGAATATGCGTTCGAAAAGAGCGGTAAACTGGCCGGCCTGAGCGCGTATGCGACATATGCGTATACGAAAGCGGTCCAGCGCCAGGGCGTATTCTCCGGGAACGATGTGCCATTTTATTCGCGCAATGTCGATACCGAGGGCGCGCGCTACAAGGTCGGGAACTTCGTGCTGGACTTGAGCAGCAGCCACCAGTCGAAGCAGTATGCGGACGAGGCCAATACGGTGGCCGAAAGCGCCAACGGCGCCAATGGCATCATTCCCGGTTACCGCCTGTGGAATGCCAATCTGAGTTTTATCCTGCCGGGCGAGCCGCGCTATGAAATGCAGGTCGGCGTCAACAACCTGGCCGACAAGCGCACTTATACCCGTATCGCCGACGGCAACCTGGGCAAACTGGCGGGCGCGTCGCGCATGGTGTATGCGCAACTGCGCACGGCATTCTGAATTTATAATAAGTAAGGGCCTTGAATCCTTGCCCCGGTGCAGCCGCGCCGGAGCTTCCACCATACTCCCGGCGGAGCGCCCGCCGGGCCGCATGCGTTGTCAAATATAATCATTCGCGGAGAATATTTTAATTTGTTGCATATATAACTGGAATATTCTGGCATTCTTATGGTAAATTGCGTTTCATAATTCTCACAGATTGTCACACTGGTTTTTCTCGCAAGAGTTTTACAGTGCTCCGGTCTGGAAATTCACCCCCAACCAATAAAGGAAACCGAGATGACGACTTACCAGGAATACCAAGCCAAGATCGCCGAACTGCAAAACCTGGCGGAAAGCGCCCGCAAAGCGGAGCTGAGCGACGCGAAGGAAAAAATTGCCGCGATCATGCGCGAAACCGGCCTGACGCTGGCTGACCTGGGCGGCGCCAACAAGCCGGCCAAGGCCGTTAAAACCCGCGCGCCAGTGCCGATGAAATATCGCGACGAAGCCACCGGCCAATCGTGGACCGGCCGCGGCCGCGCACCGAAATGGCTGGAAGGCAAGGACAAGGCAGACTTCCTGATTAAATAAGCAAGTCCGCCATACGGGTGGAATATGCGGGCTGTCGTTGCCTACGTGCCGACGATATTCAGGATATTTCCATCCGGGTCTTTGAACCAGGCCAGTTTCATATGGTCGCCGATGTGGATGTCGCCTTCCAGCGTTAATCCTGGCATCGTGTAGTGTTCAAACGCCACGCCGCGCGCTTTCAGCGCCTGCACTATATCTGCCAGTTCTCCGGCAACCGTCCAGGTCGCGGCAGTTGCCTTATTGCTGCCGGCGAACGACGATTGGTAGATCAGCAGCGTGGCATTGCCGCTGTTGTATGAAACCACTTGTTCGCCCTCGCTTCCGCTTTGCCGCAAGCCCAGCGTTTCGCCATAAAAAACCTTGGCGCGCGCGATATCGCTGACGGAGATCGTCGCCATCACTTCCTTATCTGCAAGCATATTGTCCCCCTGTCGGATTTGATGTCAGGTCATCGAGCCTAGCAAGGATTGCTTTGCGGCGGCGCTGCCTTGCGCGCCGGCAGCACCTATTCGGCTTGATTGCCGGCTGCCACGCTGAGCAATTTGCGCCACGTTTCGACGCTATTCGTGCGATGATGGGAGATGTCTTCCATTTCTTTATTTCCCTTGAACACGGTGTTGTTCCCCGATGGCTATCTGCCATTGCAAGTATTCGAAGTGCGTTACCTGGATCTTGTGAAAAAATGTATCGCCAATTCGGAAGAATTCGGCGTGGTCGCGCTCGCCGCGGGCGATGAAGTGCAGCGCCCGGAACAGAAAGAGGAATTGACGACGGTCGGCACCATGGCCAAAATCGTCGACTGGACGGCGCCGCAGCCCGGCCTGTTGCAGATAACCTGCGTCGGCACGCGGCGCTTCCGGATCGAAACGGCCGCCCAGCTCAAGCACGGTTTGTGGACCGCCGAGGTCGAGATGCTGGAACCGGATATGGACGTGGCAGTGCCGTCCGACCAGCAGGATGTGGCCAACGCCCTCGGTTCGGTGATCCGCTCGCTGCAAAAACGCCAATTGCCCGGCAACCAGATGCCGATGCTGCCGCCCTATAAACTCGATGATTGCGGCTGGGTCTCCAACCGCTGGTGCGAATTGCTGCGGCTGGAGCAGGGTCAGAAGCAGTTGCTGCTGGCGCAACAGAATCCCGTGCTGCGGCTCGAACTGATCCAGGACGTGTTGAGCGAAAACGGTTTACTCGGTTAACTCCTGCTCAGGGAGGCGTGACCTCGTCTTCCAGCGCGTGCACGCGCACCGACCACAGCACGCCGGCGACCAGCAGCACGATCGCGGCGATTTCGAGTGTGCGCGGGAACTGCTGCTTGTAGATAAAACCGTACAGCAGCGCGAACAGCGTTTCGAACAGGATCAACTGGCCCGACAGCGTGACCGGCACGCGCCGGCTGGCGATATTCCACAGGTGGTTGCCGATCACCGACGCGCCCAGCGCCAGCAGCGCGTTGGTGATCCAGAACATGCCCCAGTCGCGCCCACTGGACACGCCGGCCGCGCCGGTGATGTCGCCGTGCCAGATGGCGAAGGCGGCTCCTCCGATCAGCAGCGCGATCAGGCCGCTCGACAGCCCGTACAGGGCAGACCATTCGGCACTGCTGAAATGCGGATTGCGTTTCAGGTAGCGCGCATTGTCGAGCGTGTACCAGCTCCAGCACAAGAGGGCGCCGGCCGCGCACAGCACGCCGAGCAGCGTCTGCGCCAGCGTGCCGCCGCCGGCCCGCGCATGGGTAAATACGTCGATATTGATGCAGACGATGCCGGCCGCGACCACCGTCAAAGGCAGCGCCAGCTGGCGCAGCGGCACGGCGCCGTGGTCCTTGCGGCCCATCAGCGTGACGGAAATCGGCAGCACGCCGATGATCAGCGAAGTCGGCGCCACGCCGGCCAGTTTTACGCCCAGCGCCAATAACATGTAATAGACGATGTTGCCCGACAGCGCATGGCGTAGCAGCGCCGCGACATCGCTGCCGTCAAGCCGGCGCCACAGGCCGGACAGGCGCGGCAGCATCAGGCTGAACGAGATCGCGCCATACGAGATATAGCGGCCCACCGCCATCTCGACCGGAGTAAAAGCCGACAGCAATTCCGGGACGATAAAAACCATGCCCCACATCGCTCCCGCCAGCAAACCGCACAGTACGCCATTCCACATCGTGATGCTTTCCAAAATCGAAGGGCGACAGTGTCTCACAGCCGGCGCCCGCGCGCGGGGCGGCCGTGTGAATCAGGCTTGCAGCCAGGCCAGCGCGCCGAAGGCGGCAAGGTTGATGGCGACGGTAGCCCAGAACAGGATCAAAAATGCGGTCTTGCTGGACTTGTGGCGCAGCAGTTGCTGCGCCAGGATGGCGCCGGGCCAGCCGCACAGCAGGCCGAGTATCAGCAGGGTGCTTTCAGGCGTGCGCCAGCGGCCGGCCTTGGCGGCAGACTTGTCGATCGCGTAGACAATAAAACAGGCGACGCTGGCGCCGGCATACACGATGCCCGGCCAGGCGGGCAGGCGCCACAGCAGGATGGCGACCAGGTACAGCAGGGCGAGGGCGCCGATGGCGAGATAGGACAATGAGCCCGATGCGCCGGCCGGCGCGCGCGCGGTGCCAGCGGACGCCTTGCGCGTCGCGCCCGGATTGCGCTGCGGCGTCGCCGCTCGGGCTTTCGGCTGCGGGCGCGCCTGCGGGACGGGGGCGTCAGGCTTGCGCGGTGCCCGCGTCATCGGCGCTGCATGCGGGTGCGTAAAAGCATGGCGCGGCTCAGAAGTAGCTCAGGCCCAGCGCGGCCTTGACCTCATCGGCGGTTTTGGCGGCCACTTCGCGCGCCTTCATCGTGCCTTCCTTCAGGATCTGCATGATGTGGCCCTTGTCCTTGGCCAGTTCTTCGCGGCGCGCGCGGATCGGCGCGAGCATGTCCTGCAATACGCCTTCCAGGCGCTTCTTGACGATGCTGTCGCCCAGGCCGCCGCGCACGTAATGCGCTTTCATCTCGGCCAGACTATCCTGGTCCGGGTCGAAGGCATCGAGGTAGATGAAGGCGACGTTGCCTTCCAGGTGGCCCGGGTCTTGCACGCGCAGGTGCAGCGGGTCCGTGTACACTTTCTTGACGGCGGCCGTGATTTCGTCGGCGGTGGCGCCCAGGTTGATCGTGTTGCCGAGCGATTTGCTCATTTTCGCCTTGCCGTCGGTGCCGGGCAGGCGGCCGATTTCTGGCACCAGCGCCTTGCACTCGACCAGGATGTCGCGGTTGACCAGGCGGTTGAAGCGGCGCACGATTTCATTGGTCTGCTCGATCATCGGGATCTGGTCTTCGCCGACCGGGACGATGGAAGCCTTGAAGGCGGAAATGTCGGCCGCCTGCGAAGCGGGATAAGTCAGAAAGCCGGCGGGAATATCGCGCTCGAAGCCGCGCAGCACGATTTCCGCCTTCACCGTCGGATTGCGCTCCAGGCGCGCCACGGTCACCATGTTCAGGTAATAAAACGTCAGTTCGGCCAATTCCGGAATCTGCGACTGGATCAAGATAGTCGACTTGGCCGGGTCGATACCGACCGCCAGGTAATCCAGCGCCACCTCGACCACGTTGCGGTGCACCTTGCCGGTATCGTCCATATTGTCGGTCAGCGCCTGCGAGTCGGCCAGCATGATGAACTGTTGATAGTCGTGCTGGTAAGCGACGCGGTTGCGCAGGCTGCCGACGAAATGGCCTAGGTGCAGCGGACCGGTGGGGCGGTCGCCGGTCAGGATCACGGCGGGGGAGGTGGACGGTGCGGGCTGGTTCATACGGCTTCCTTTAGCTTGCCCCCGCATGATGCGCCAATAAAAAACGCCACCCTGTGGAGGCGGCGTTGATAAAAAATCACATCACTTTGCAGTGGCCGCTCGCTGTCAGCGAGGCCACCAATTCAGGCAGGAGCGATGTGGTTTGATAAATTTCATGCCCGTATGGTTGCAGTTTGCCGCCGCGCTGTCAAGGTGCGCGGCGGCGGCACTGCGATACGGGCCGGCTCAGGCGGCCTGGTAACGTTGCTTAATTGCGGTTCGGATTGTTTGGGCGGGCGTCGTCGCGGTTGCGCACGCCGTCATGGTCGCGGTCGCCGTTCGGGCCGCGTTCCCAGCTGCCGCGCTGCATGGCCCAGCGGCCGTCGCGCTCTTGCCAGGTCGGTGCATGGTAGACATAGCCATGGCGTTCGCGCACCCAACTGCCGCGTTTCCACACGTAGCGGTTGCCGCTCCAGTTCCAGTAGCCGGGTGCCCAGACATAGCCGCGACGCGCTTCCGGCACGCGTTCGCTGCGCGGGGCAGGCGGCGCCGTGCGCACGACGATCACTTCCGCGCTCGATGGCATGGTGACACTACCCAGCGATCCAGCCAGCATTGCGGCAATCAGCAGCTTTTTCATGATGGTAACTCCTGTTTTGGTGTATGTGAGTTAACTTTAAGCTGCCTCGGCCATCCTGTATGTGCGCAGACGCTCATAACAAGCATAAGTTGGGCCGCCCGCGCGGCCCGGCGCCTAGCGTGGCCGCACGCTGTCGTTCAGGATGTCGGCGCGGTGGTAGCGCTGGAAACCTTCCATCACGGCGCTGGAGCGGGCGATGCGCTCGATCAGTTCGCGCAGCGCGGCCTGGTCTTCCGGTTTCAGCGACTGGCGCGAGACATAGGCGCCGCTCATGCCCCACGGCAATTCCGGAATCGGTTCGATGCGCAGGCGGTCGAGCAGGCCGGCCACGCGCGGCTCGCGCTCGATGGCGCCGGCCAGGATGGTCGGTCCCATGATGGTGACGTCGACCGCGCCGGCATGCATCAGGCGCGCCACGGCGGTGGCGTCGACTTCCAAAAACAGGCGGCCCTGCCGGCCCAGTTCCTGGATCAGTTGCTGGTAATGCTCGCCGAAGTCGTAGCCGCGCACCACGGCCACGCGCAATTCGCGGTGGTCGAGCAAGTCTTGCGCGCTGAGCAGGGCCGGGCGCGCGCTGGCGATGGAAATCAGCGTGGCGCGGTGGCCGATCATCGGTACGAAGATGCCTTGCTGGTCGCGCGCCGCCGTACGCGTGGCCGGCAGCAGCATGTCCGCCTTGCCGCTCTCGAACAGCAATTCCAGGCGCGCGCGCGGCACCACGGAAAAGACGATATTGCAGCCGGCCTTCGCGGCCAGCGGGCGCAGCGCTTCCGGGTAGATGCCGGCGACCGTATTGCCGGTGACCGTGACGCTGGCGCCGATCGGCGCGACCGGCACCAGGATGTCGCGCGAACAGGCGGCGCCGGCGCTGTACGGCAGCAGCAGGGACAGTGTCGCGGCCAGCGCCGCCATGGTCTTTCGGGGAGTCATCTTCATGCTCCCTGCGCCGGCGCGGCGGTGCGCAGCTGGTGCAGCCGGAAATAGCGGCGCGCCACCAGGATGGCGGCGGCCTGCATCGCCGAGCAGACAAAGAAGGAACTGCCGATGCGCCAGTCGTTCGGCGGCAGGTGGCTGACCTCGCCCAGGATGGCGCTGCCGAGCAGCGGCATGAGGATGATGCCGATACTGCTGATCGATTGCAGCGATCCCATCAACTCGCCCTGTTCGCCGGCCGGCGTGCTTTTCGAAATGATCCCTTGCAGCGCCGGGCCGGCGGCGAAGGCGAGCAGGTTGCACAGGATGAACACGTACATCATCCAGCCCTGCGTGGCCAGGCCGTACAGCATGAAGGTGATGCAGCCGGAACCCAGGCCGAGCAGCGTCAGCCTGACTTCGCCAAAGCGCTTGATGAAAATGCCGAGCAGGCCGGCCTGCACCACGGCGGCGGCGAGGCCGACGCAAAACAGCGCCAGGCCGTTTTCGCGCGGACTCCAGTTGAAACGGAAATGGGTATATAACACCCAGGTCGATTGCAGCATCATCTGCGCGCAGGTGAACAGCGCGTAGGCGATGATCAGGCCGCGGATGTCGGTGCGGCGCGCCAGCTTGAACAGGCCGGCCAGCGGATTGACGCGCGTCAGTTTAAACGGCGAACGGCGCGCCTCGGGCAGCGATTCGGGCACGCAGAAATAACCGTAAATAAAATTGGAGGCCGACAGCGCGGCCGCCACGTAGAAGGGCAAATGCAGGCTGACGCTGCCGAGCAGGCCGCCCAGCATCGGGCCGGCAATAAAGCCCATGCCGAAGGCGGCGCCGATCTTGCCGAAACTCTTGGCGCGGTTGTCGTGCGTCGAAATGTCGGACGCGTAAGCCGAGGCGACCGACATGCTGGCCGACGACATGCCGCCGATGACGCGGCCGATGAACATGCACGCCAGGTTCGGCGCCAGCGCGGTGGACAGGAAATTGATGCACATGCCGGCCATCGAATACAGTAATACCGGGCGGCGTCCGACACGGTCGCTGACGGCGCCGAGCATCGGCATGCAAATGAATTGCATCAGGCCGAACACGGCGCCCATGATGCCGTACCACAGCGCTTGCTGGTCGCGCGTGTGGACGAATTCGCCGACCAGGATCGGCAGCACCGGCACCACCAGGCCGATGCCGAGCATGTCGATGAAGATGCAGACCAGGACGAAATTGAGGTTGCCGCTGGACGTGGTGGAAAGTGGAGCCGGTTCGCTGGTGCTGGTCATGAGGAAATCGAAGGTTTATTACGGTGTGGCAGGGCTGGCGGCCCATTCGGCGATGAAATTGTCGCGGAAGGCGATCAGTTCGTTCAGGCGGTTCTGGCCCAGGCGGCGCCCGGCGGCGGTCTGCATGCTGGCCGGCAGGGTCGCCAGCTTGACGTCGATATGGTCGAGCGAATACGCCTTGTCGTCGAGTTCCCGCTGCAGCGCCATCGGATCGTCGGCATGGGCCAGCGCGGACCCCATGCGCCCGGCCGTATAAAACATGCGCGCCAGGCCGACGGCGCCGAGCGCGTCGAGGCGGTCGGCATCCTGCACGATCTTCGCCTCGATCGTTTCGGGCACGATGCCGGCCGAAAAGCTGTGGGTTTCGATCGCGTGGGCGACGGCGGCCAGGCGGCTGCTCGGAAAATCGAGCGCGGCCAGTTGCCGGCTCGCCAGCAGCGCCGACTGGCGCGAGGCAAGATGGCGCTCGGGGTGGTTTTTCGGCAGGTTGACCAGGTCGTGCAGGTAACAGGCGGCCAGTACGACGAGGGCATCGGCTTCCGGGTGATCGTCCATCAGCAGCGTGGCGTTGCGCCACACGCGGTGTAAATGATTGGTATCGTGCGCGCCGTCGTCTTCCAATCCGGCGCTGGCCAGCGCCACCAGGCGCGGGTGCCAGCTGCTCAGCAGTGTATTCAATTGTTCTCCTGTGGCTATTTTGTCTGCGCTGCGCAATTGTGGCATGAATCACGGGGGAACCAACAGGGGCGCATGCGGTATTTCGGCACACTTGCAGAACCAGAACGGTTATTCAATATTATTTTCTTGATAATTTATTGTTTATTATTCAAAATAGTGATTTGCGATAAAGTGGAGTAAGCGATGCGTGCAGCGATATTTGCCGTGATGGTGCTGGCAGGACTGGGACAGCCGGCGGCGCAGGCCGAGGATGTGAAGGCGGAGCGCTATGTATTGAAGGATGATCCGCACACCGGCTCATCGATACGGCGCGAATCGTCCTATTCGACGCTGCCTTTCGATAAACCGTACCGGGAATTGAGCGAGGAACAGCAGCGCGTCGTCAAGGCGGAATACGTCAGCATGGGAGAAGGGGATGAACCGCCGTTTCCGGCCAAGGGCACGGCCCACCTGTTCCGCGCGCTGCACGAGGGTAACCGCAAGCTGAAGGATGCCGGCGTATTGCACCTGGCGGCCGTGGTGGATGCCACCGGTGCCGTGACCGAAGTGAAAATTTATGAGACGCCGAGCCAGGAAATGGCGAGGTTCATGGCGGGAGTATTGTCGCTGGAACAATACAAGCCGGCCCTGTGCAAGGGCGTGCCGTGCACACAGGAATATTCATTCAAGGTGAGCTTGCATCGCAAGTATTAATCCGCTTCCATTTCCGCGCGCCAGGAAGCGATCGCCTGTTGCGACAGGCGGTCGGCCGCGCCGTTGCGGTGGCGCGGCACCCAGCGCAGCGTGACGTCGGCCAATTGCGCCATCAGTTGCAGGGCGCGAGTCCGGTGCATTTCCAGCCCCTTCGCGCCGGGCGCGCCGGCGTGAAGGACATCATTGATGACGACCTGGCTGTCGCCATAAATCACCAGTTGCGGCGCGCGCGCGTGGACCGCAGCCTCCAGCAGCGCGATCAGCGCCAGGTATTCCGCTTCGCCGCTGTTGCCGTGGCCGGCGCGGCGGCTGATCTCGATCTGTTCCCCGTCCGGCCCGGACAGCAGCGCGCCGATGCCGAGTTTGCCAGGATTCGGATGGGCCGAGCCGTCGAACCAGGCTTGCCAGGCGCCGGGCGGTAGCGTCGAGCCGGCCTGTTTCAGCGCCAGCCTGGCCGCTTGCTGTTGCGCTTTGGCGGCGCGGCGCTCGGCATCGCGTTGCACCGCCGCTGCGCGCGTAAACAGCAAGGCCGCCAACCCTGCCGGGCCGGCGGCCTGTTCCAGCGTGCGCCGCAGCGCTTCCATTTCGCCGATACCCGCGGCGCCGGCGAGGCGGCGGCTGCTCACGCGTTCGCCGTGATAGGCCGCCGCGATCAGTTGTTCATCTGTGTACATCCACTGATTATCGCATCCGGCGCTGCTATGCCTCAACGGCGGCGCGGATTGTCGGGACGCTCGTCGTAGCGGTTCGGTACGCCGTCGCCATCGCGGTCGTGGTCGCGGCGGTTGGGAATGCCGTCATTGTCGCGGTCGCGATCGCGGTGGTCCGGGATGCCGTCGTGATCGCGGTCGCGGTAGCCGTTATGGCGTTCCCAGCGCGCTTCTTCTCGCACCCAGCGGCCGTCGCGCTGTTCCCAGCGCGCCTGGCTGTAGGCATAGCCCGGGCGTTCGCGCACCCAGCTACCGGTAATCCACTCGTGGCGATGGCCGCGCCATTCCCAATAGCCGGGCGACCACAGGTAGCCGGGACGCGGATGCGGCACGATTTCATGGCGGGGAGGCGGCGGCGCGATGTTGACATAGCCGACCGGCACCGGCTGCGCGTTCACGACGATCCAGCCGCCGCGGTCCAGGCGCCAGCCGTCGCGGTCGCGCACCCATTCGGCGCGGCGGAATTGATAGCCGACGCGTTCCGCTTCCCAGTGGCCGCCGAGCCAGACATGGCGGTTGCCATCCCAGTTCCAATAGCCTGGCACCCAGACGTGGCCGCGCCGCGCGACGGGCACACTTTCAAAACGGGGAGGAGGGGGGGCGTTGCCGACCACGATATTGAAATCGACCTGGGCCATCGCTTGCGCCGGGAGGAAGGCGGCTGAGCTGATCGCCAGTAGGGCTGCTGCGTAAAAACTAGGCTTGTTCATATTGTTCTCCGTGTTCTCCGATAAAGCGCTGATGTGACGCTGAATTCAATGTAGTGACGCTGAATTCAATATATCAAGCGGACAACGCGGGGAGAAAAAAAGATGCAATTCATTACATCTGACACAGGAGTGCGACAAGCAAATGTTCGCTAGCGAACAGAGTAAAGGTTCGCCTGCCACGCGCTCGCGCCGTTGTGGCGCTTTGCGTGCAGGCGAATGTCCTGCGTGATCAAATCTTGCTCGGTGCGCTGGCGGCGATCGAGGCGCTGGCCGATTTTTGTTCTTCCAGCAGCGATTGCGCTTTTTGCGCGGAAGTCAGGCGCTTGGCGCTGACGACGACCACCTGTATATCTTTCGGCGCGGCGTAAGCCGGTGCTGCGGCGACGCGGGCGGCCGGCTGGCCGGTCATTTCTCCATCCGTCTCGGCGACATAAGTGGCGGCGCAAGCCAGGCCGAGGGTGACGACGAACAGGGCTTCAAAGTTTTTCAGGACGTTCATTTTATTATTCCTTCCGGTGGTGGAGTGGTCGGTGATTGGTGTGTCGATGTATGCACTGTATCGGGCCACTCCTTGCGCTGCCATAGTATTGCGACGGGCCGCTATTTTTGCGGCGCGAGCTGCAAAATCCGGCGATAAAACGGCCGCCTGAACGACACGCTTTTCCCGCTCCCCCGGCTAGGTGAGGGCAGACCGACCACACCCGCGCGAGGGGCCGATGCCACGCTTACTGACTGACCTGATGCAAGCCATTGCGCAGCGCCGCCGCGCGTTGCGGCGAGGCTGGAATCTGCGCGCCGGCGGTTCTCCGCGCGCGCCTGTCCGCACTGCGCCGGGCGGTATGCCGCGCACGGCGCGTCCCGGCTGGCTGGCGCTGCTGGCCGCATTCGCCGTCGTGGCGGGCGCGCTGGCCATCGTCGGCCATGCGCGCCATCTCGGCGAATCCGCCATCGCCACTGCCGATGCCGCCGGCGCCGACCACGCGGCGAACGTTTATCAGCCGGTGCTGCCGGGCGCCGTGTTCAGCGTGCCGGCGCAGCCCGGCGTGCACATGTCCGTGGCGCAGGGCGGCGCGCTGCTGGCGCTGCCGGGCATGCAGGGCATGGGCCTCGTAAAAGTGGATTTGTGCAGCCAGTTGCGCGAGCCGGGCGGCGAACGCCTGCTGCCACTGCGCCTGGGCTACCGTTTCGACGACGTGCAGCGCTGGGTCGAGCAGGGCCGCGCATCGGCCGCGCCGGTTTTGCTGCGCAACGTGCTGCTGGTCGGCGGCGCATCCGCCGCTACCGAGGCGATGCCGGAAGTGCGCATCGCCGGCATGGCGCGGCCGGATTTCGCCGATCCGCAAGGCGAACCGCTGCAACTGAGCTGGCGCAGCGCGCAGGGCAAGGTGCGCTGGCTGAGCGACGCCAGTTTCGGCCAGGTCGAGCAAGGCGCCACCGGCGAAGTCGCGTTTCGCCGCCAGGGCTGGTTGACCTGGGGCGACGCCGCCGCGCTGCGCATCGAACGGCGCGCCAGCACGGCCTGTCCACAGGCGGGGGAATTGCTGGTGCAAGTGTACCGGCCGGCGCCGCCGGACAGAAACCCGGCGGCCGGCGCCAGGGCGCTGACGGTCGCCTTCCCGGCGCGCGGCGCGGCGGTGGCGGCATACCTTGCGCCCGGCAGCTATATCGTCCCGGCCGCGCCGCGCGCCGCGCTGGAAGACCAGGCGCTGTTTACCGCATTGCAGGCGCGCAGCCTGCTGCGGCTGACCGCCGGTGGCATGATCGACATCGCGCCGCGCGATCTGCCGCTGTGGGCCGCGACGGCGCCGGCCGGCCGCGCCGCCGAACTGGAAAACTGGAAAAACGTGACGCTCGACGACGGCGCCGTCAAGCTTCTCAAGCGCCTGTACCAGCAGGCCGACGGCGCCTACGTGCGCCAGCAGATCGATATCTATAACGGCGAACGCCGGCTGGTCGCGTGGCGCGTGCAGTCCGGCGCGGACTGGCAGGCCGGCACCGCCGCCGGCCCTGCGCCGGTCGCTTCCTACATGCCGCCCACCGCCGCGCGCCTGTTCTCTGAACTGCCCCAGGGCTGGCAGGCGTGGAGCCGGGTCGCATACTGGCCGCCGGCCGGCGCCGACAATACGGTGCGGCTGACGCTGGATTTGACGGGCGGCGCGCCGCGCGCGCTGTCTCCGCTGCTGGTGGCGGGGCGCGTGCTGGCCGTGCGCGGCGCGCAGGCAACCATAAGCGCGGCCTGCACCGGGCGCGCCTGCACGTCACCGGCCGATGTGCAGCAATTGACGCTGCATGCTGAACCCGGCGCGCGCGCGATTACCGTCGATGTGCAGGCGCTCGACATCAGCGCGATGGGCGGTCCCGGCGACCAGCAATACCGCCATCTGCGCATCGTCGCCGGGCGACTGGCATGGCAGGCGCTGGAAAACGCGAACGGTAACGGCGCCGTCGCGCGCGCCCGGCCGGCGACGCCGGTGCAACTGCGTGACCGTAACGGCACGCTGCTGTGGGCCGACGGCGCCGCCACCGAAGCGGCGCGCGATGCCGGCCTGGCCACCATGCTGGGCGTGCATCCGGACCATGCCGGCAGCATCGCCGGCATGCTGGCGAGATTGCCCGGCGCGTCGGGCGCGGCGGTCGACGGCACGCTCGCGCTCGACCTGCCGCTGCAGGCGCTGGGCCAGCATATCCTCGATTGCATCGGCATGCGGCGCGGCCGCTGGGACGGTCAAGCCTGCGTCGGCGGCCAGGCGCCGCCGCCGGGACGGCGCGCCGGCCTGGTCGTGCTCGACACGGAAACGGGGGATGTGCTGGTGGCGGCCGGTTCGGGCGCTGGCGCCGTCGGCAGCGCCAACTGGGCCGAAGTGCGCGATTTCGACCGCGCCGATCCCGCGCGCAGCCCGCTGCGCCTGCCCGCGTTGCAGCATGACGGCGGCGCCCACCACAGCCCCGGCTCCACCTTCAAGATCGTCAGCGCGCTCGGGCTGGAACTGGCCGCGAAAAACGATGCGCAACTCGATGCGCTGTTGGGCGGTATGCCGCTGGGCGCGATCAACGGCGTGGCGCGCCAGCGCGGTTTCGCGTTCGAGACCGGCGCCGCGACCTATCCGGCCGGCGGGCAACTGGCCCATATCACGAATTACAAGGACCAGGGCCTGGACCGGCGTGCGCAGGAAGGGAAATTGGGACTGGCGCAGGCGCTGACCTACAGCCTGAACACCTGGTTCGCCTGGTCCAGCGAATTGAGCGATCGTAGCCTGTTCGGCCGCGCGGACGGCGGCGCGCCGGACGTGCAGGCGCTGGAAGCCGGCGCGCTGGACCCGGTGCGCCCGATCGTCGCCGCCGCGCACCGCCTCGGCTTCGAACAGGGCTTGCGCCTCGACGGCGGCCTGCTGCCGCCCGATTTTATGTGGTCCTCCTACGATGCGCTGCAAGCCACGCCGGCCCACATGGATGCGACGCACACGCGCCACGAACTGCGCCAGATGGCGATCGGCTTGCGGATGCAGGTGACGCCCTTGCAGATGGCGCTGGTGTCGGCCGCCGTCGGGCAAGGGAATATCGTCGCGCCGCGCCTGCTGCTGGCGCTGGACGGCAAAACCGGCCAGCTGGCGCCGGCGCAGCCGCTCGGCATCCGGCTCGACCGCATCCGCGCCGGCATGAAGGGCGTGGTCGATGCCGGCACGGCCGCCGGCGCGTTCGGCGCGCCGGTGCTGGCGCAGTTGCGCCCCGGCCTGTACGGCAAGACCGGCACGGCGCCCGTCAGCGACAGCGCGGCCACGGTCTGGTTTACAGGCTGGCTGGAACCGGGCCGGTTGCCGGGGCAGGCGCATCGCCTGGCGATGGCCGTCTTCGTCAGCCATTCGGAAGCGAGCGGCGGAGAACACGCCGCGCCCGTGGTGGCGGCGTTGCTGTCGACACTGGCGGCGCAGAAGCCGGAACAGAAGGGTAAATAGCCGTATAAACGGAACAATGACCCGGCCGCGCATGTGGCATGATTTTAAAGAGTGCGCCGGCAGCCGTTCGATCCCCTATGGCCCGGCGCGCTATTCGATCGAATCCACAGGATTGTATGCGGCTGCCAGGAACGCGGTACCAGGAACATGGATGGGAACAGGTGCGCAAGCTGCTGGGCCGCTGTTCGCTGCACGCTTTCCGGCAGATCGACATCGGGCGCATGCTGCTGCCCGGCCAGGAAGCGGAACTGCTCGAAGATTACATTGGCGCGGTGGCGGTGGAGCTGCGCCGCTCCATCGCGTCGGCGCGCGCCGAGGCGGCTGGCAACAGCTATGGCGACAGCGTGTCCGAACTGGCACTGAGCCTGCTGTTCGAACTGCAGGCGCAGCCCGCGTACTGGCTCGGACTGGTCGCGGCCATCGCCGGAGAGCACGCGAAGGCCGGCGCCTTCTGGCACGGTGGCGGCGGCGACGGCATGCTGCGCAAGAAGGTCAACGACATGTATGCAGGGCTGCGCGACAAGGTCGATGCGGACAATTACCAAGTCGCCACCGGCCGCCACTGCACGCCGAATAAAATCTACACTTACCGGATGCTCGACACCGCCTACCACGAGATAGAACAGGTGTTCGCCAACTGGCAGCAGCGGCCCGAGTGGGTCGCGGCGATCCTGGGGCGCGAAGCGCAGGGCATACCGATCGAAGCGCGCCAGATGAAAAACATCGGCGGCTGCAAGGCGGAATGGGTGATCCGCTGGAGCGAGACGCTGGAACGCTTCGCCGGTTCGCCGGGTCCGCTGCACACGAAATCGAAGCGCTTCTCCAGCCTGAAGAACAGCCCGGACAAGATCGCCGCGATGCTCGCCGAGATCGGAGACTACGAGGCGCTGTCGGCCAACGGCGGCGGCGATGACGGCTGGCGCGGCGACGAGGACGAGGCATTGGCCTGGCTGGAAGATTACTGGCGCGTGATCGGCGAATCCGAGGCGCGCGAGGCGGAAGGCGAAGAGGGAGACGAAGCGCCGCTGCCGGATGTCGTCGACCAGATCCTGCAGGCGCCGCCGGAAGAGGCGACCGAAGATGGGCATGACATCGCATCCGAAGTCGGCGACGATGATGCCGATGCCGATGCCGATGATGTCGATGGTGACGATGGCGCGGAGACGAATCGTGCATCGCCCGTACGCGCGCCGATTATCTCCTCCGTGCGCACGCCGGTGCAACTGGCGGCCGACGAAGCGCTTGCGGCCAGTCTTTCCTTGCCCCTCCGCTTTATGGAACTGGCAGCAGCGGCGCAGGACGGCGCCAGCTGGACGCTGCGGGTGCTGAAGGATGAAACGCTGCCGATCCGGCTGGCGGTTTACCATAAGCTGCTCGGCGCGGCCGACGACAGCTACCCGGACGCCTGGCTGGACCCGGCCAGCGGCGAGCTGCCGACCTTGCAACAACTGGCGGCGCTGGACCGGATCTCGATGCCGACCTTGCGCAAGCGCCGCAACGAAGCTATCGACAAACTGTACGCGGCTCAAGGGGAGCGAATATGACGACGCCAGACCATAAATTGCAGCAAAGCCTGCTGCTGTCGCGCGCGGCGCCGGGCGACCGCCTGATGCTGGCCGACGCCACGCTGCTGGCCGCGCTCGACGGCAGCCGCGCGCTGACGCCGAACGAGCGCCATGCGCTGCAAGCGTCGCCGCTGACGCTGCGCCGTTTCCGGCAACTGGCTCTGGAACGTCGCGCCGCGCCGAAGGCGGCCAACGATCCGGCGTGGAGCGGCAGCGGCGGCATGCTGCGCGCCGCGTCCAGCGAGACCGCGCTCGACGAACTGCTGACCGACGACGGTTGCTGGACCTTGCACTTCCTGCCGCGCGAGCAGGACGGCGGCTGGCAACTGATATTAAAACTTGACGCCGAAGCGCCGTTCGCCGCGCGCGTGCTGCGCGAGCAGCCGCTGTTGCGCGTGGTCGACGGCGGCGGCGCGATCCTGTTGCAGGGGCGGCTCGACGCCGATGGCGAATGCGAGCGCACCTGGCCATTCGACATGGCGCCGCTGCCGCATTTCCAGCTGTACGGCGCCAGCTTCGCCGTCGAACCCGTGGTGATCTGACGCATGGGACTTTTCTCCCGCAAGCGCGCAGGCGCCGGCCGCCTTGCCGGCCAGGATGGCGGCGAGTTGGGCTATGCTCTGGTCGCGCTGCGGCTGGAGCATCTGGCCGAAGCGCCGCCGGCATGTATGCTGGTGGTCTTTAGCGAAAACGGTCAGGCGCGCCGCATCGCGGCCGAACGCGCCGTCGTCGCGCCCGGCAAAAAAATGCACGGCCCCGGCGAGCGCGCCTACTGTTTTCATCCCGGTCCCTACAATGTCGATCTGACGCCATTCGCCGCCGCCCCGGAACTGGGCCTGCGCACCCGCTTCGTGATCGACGCAGCCGACCCGCGCGTGGCGCAGCAGCGCTTCGACCTGTACCTGTTCAGCGAAGCGGGCGACGTGCTCAGTGTCACCGCTCTGGGCGCGGCGATCGAAGTCGCACTGCAAAACGCGCTGGAACAAGGCACGCTCGACCTGCCGCCATGCACGTCGATCGACGAATGGAACGCCTTCCGCGCCGGCTTCAACCAGTTGCTCTACACCCGATTCGGCGTGACCGTCGATGATTGCGTGCCGGTCGACCTGGGCGACAAGGTTGACTACGCAACTACTTTGCGCACCCGCGCCGCCACCGCACCCGCCGAAATCGCCGTCGCAGAGGCCGCGCCATCGATCAGCGAAGCCGAAAGTCCGTCCGTCCGCCAACCGCCGTCCCCCCCCAAAAGCGATGCCGCAGGCTTACTTTCCAGCCAGCCGCCCTCATCGCATGCGGACCAACCCCCTCACCGCGACGTTAGCATGTCGTCCCCGCGCAGGCGGGGACCCATACCCCATCACTCCAGCGATACAGCAGAAAACTCCCCAGGATCGGCGGCGCCCCTGCAAGCGGACCACCGCACTCACCATGACGTTAGCGTGTCGTCCCCGCGCAGGCGGGGACCCCATCACCCCAGCGATAAAGTGGAAAACTCCCCAGGAGCGGCCGGCCCCACACCGTGCCCGCCCAACAACGCGGCCGCACCGATGCCAACCGCTCCCAAGCAGTCGCCCGCCACAGCCGACGCCCACGCGCTGCGCCGCCTGTTCCTCGAACTGCCCGCCCTGGCCGGCGGCCTGCGCCTGATCGCGCTGTCGCCCGGCCATGAGATATTCATCGCACACCGCAGCCTGTTGCAGCGCGTCGCCCTGCTCAGCCTCGACGTCGGCACCATGCCCTCGCTAGCCTGGGCCGCGCCCGACCGGCCGCTGGCACTGAACCAGCAAACGCGCCGCGCGCAGCACAGCGTGACGGCCGTCCAGGCGCTCGACCAGGCCTGGGCGCTGCTGGCCCGGCTTCAATTACCGGCAGCAGCCCCGCAACCTGAACTGGCCGCTCTTCTGGACGAAGCCGACCGCATTATCTCCAATCTCGACCACCATCTCGCCCAACGCCGCACCGCCGACGTGCCGGCGTCACCGCAACACCAGGGCGACACCCGCCGGGAGCCATCGTTATGAGCACGCCAGTGACCAAACTGCCGGCCAACGCCGAATGCCGCTGCCTGCTCGACGACGGCCGGGAATTGACGATCACCGCCAGCCGCCGCGCGCGCGCCAACCGCGCCGAAGTCAAGTGCGCGGTGGCCGGCGCGCCCGCGCTGAGCGAAAGGATGCAGGAAGTGGTGCGCCTGGCGCGCCACACCGAACACCGTTTCGACAGCCGCGACCAGGTCGTGCTGAGCATGGACATCGCCCCGCCGGCCGGGGAACGCGGCTGGGAACTGGCCGCCGTGCTGGCCGACCGCATCGTGCGCGGCGCCTGGCAACCGGCGCAAGCGCAAGTGCGTGCCCACGGTTGGTCCGACGCCTGGCACCTGGGTGGCGTCACCGGCCGCGCCGGCGTGGCGACGGTTGACTGCAAAGACCCGCAAGGAGTGGAAATTGCCGATAGCTTCAATCTATCCCATCTCGGTGCGCTGACCGGGCATACCGATCCATCGGCCTGCGTCTCGTCGGCGCGCGCCTGGTTCCCGCTGCACAGCGGTGGCATCAACGACAGCCTCAGTTGGGTCGAAGTCAGCGTGCACCCGCTTGAACAGGGCGGCGCCGACGAGGAAGACACGATCGCCGCTCCGGGCCTGGGCGTGGCCGTGCAACTGGCGATCCGCCAGGCGCTAGCCGGAGCGCGCCATTTTGATGGGCGCGGCCTGGGAAGATGGCGCACCGTCGTGCGTTTCGGTCAGCCGAAATTCCAGGGCAGTTCCTATCAGCTGGCGCTGGTGATGGCCGACCGGCTGGCGCGCGGCCGCGAATTCGTGCCGCGCGGGCGTATCATCGCCACCGGCTGTTCCAGCGCCTGGCATGCCGGGCGGGTAGAGACGGTGGAAGGATGCGCGGCCAAGACGGAATTGATATTAAAACAAGCTGCGCCGGGCGACCGCGTGCTGTTGCCCATGGATTGGCAGGATGACATCGCGCCCGGTTTCGCCCTGTCCCTGCGCGCAAAAGGGGCGACGCTGGCGTGTATTGACCGGATAGGCGTGATTTAAGAGGCAATTGCAAAATTTCTGTCGTTGCGCATCGGCGGTCCGCCGACGTGCAACGACAGGGGCATTGTATTGTGTGTGAACGTATAACGCTGCGCCCCTGCTAAAATCGGCATCATGCAGTAATGCCGTCAAGTTAAGGCCACAGGCCGTAGAGCTGTCATTCCCGCGCAGGCGGGAATCCCATTCCGCTGCGCCGTCGGGGACACAAATGGGATTCCCGCCTGCGCGGGAATGACAGCTTTGGCGCTAACTTAACGGCAGTAGCACCATGCAGGGCAGCCGGAATGAGTAGCTAAAGGAGTTCGACATGTTCCAAATGTTTGGTTTTGGCGGCGTCAAGTGCCCGCGTTGCGAGCATAAAAGCGGCGACGAATCGGGCTATTGCAGCCATTGCGGCACGATCCTGGGCGCGCCCCGCAATGAGCCGGTGCTGCGCGACAACCGCTGGATTCCCGCCAACGATGAACTGGCGGTGTATTTCGGCGTGCGCCAGTTGTCCGGCATCTTTACCAAGACGCTGCGCGTGCCGGCCACCACCCGCGCCTACATCCTGCAAGCCGACAAGGCGACCGAGGTGCCGCAGGGCGAATACGAAATCGAGGGCTTTTTTACGCGGCTGAACCACCTGCTGCGCGACCAGCACGCCGAAATCCTGATCACCCGCACCACGCCGCTGCCGGTCGAATTCTCGTTCAGCGACCTGCTGACGACAGAACACTTGAAGGTGGCGGCCCGTTTCACGGTCGGCATCAAGGTGGAAAACGTCCCCGCTTTTGCCCAGCATTTCATGACCGTGCCCGGCACCGTCACGACCTTGCATCTGCACGATTTATTGGCGCCGTCGGTGCGGCAGGTGGCGGCCGAATTCATCGGCGCGCGCTCGATGCGCGACATGAGCAAGAACACGGACCTGCGCCCGCAACTCGACGAGCGCCTGCAGGCCGCCCTCAAAATGCGGCTGGCCGAATTCGGCCTGGCCGTAGCGCAGGTCGAAACGCTGGCGCTGCGCCACGACAAATACGACAGCAACCGTGAACGCATCGGCACCTTATGGCTGGTGACCGACGAGCGCCACGTGCAGCTCGAACACGTGAAACAGCTTGACCAGCTGTATGACGAAGAAGAGTGGCAGGCGATCTGGCGCCAGGAACAGAAGATGCGCAGCGAGCACCGGCGCGCCGAACTGCGCCAGGATGCGACCGTGGACCAGGCCGAACTGGCGCTGCGCGAAGCGGAAAGGGTGCAGGCGATCCGCGCGCGCGAAGTGGATCTGTACGGCCGCATCATCGAATCGACCAGCCGCAAGCAGGCGTTCGAGCGCGGCGCCGGCGACACGCTGACGGAACTGGAACACGAGCTGGCGAAAAAGAAATCGCTGCGCGCCGGCGCCGCCGTCGAATGGGAGCACGTGCGCCAGCTGGCGCAAATCAAGATGCGCACCGAGCTGGAAGTGGCGCAGCAGGCTTCGCTGGAACAGCGCCAGCTGGCGCAGCAGCGCTTTTCGCACCAGTTGCACCAGCAGCAGATCCAGAACCAGGTGGCACAGGCCTTGACCATCGAGGACGAAGCCTATCGCCGCGCGCAACTGGCGAAATTGCGCCAGAGCGAAGCCGAATCGAAACAGCGCGAAGCGCAGATGGAAGCGGAGCACCACAAGGCGCGCTTCCAGGGGCTGGCGCTGGCCAACGCCGCGCGCAAGCGAGAAGCCGAGCGCGTGCAGGAATGGGAAGACCAGCAGCAACTGGCGCACCAGAGAGATTTGCTGCGCGGCGACGCGATAAAAGATGCGCAGAACAGCGTGCAGGTGGCCGAGATCAACGTCAAGCTGGACGAATTGCGGCGCGCCGGCGCGGCGGCCGACGCCATCGCCCAGTACGAAAAACTGTTGCGCACCATAGAGGCCGACGGCATCCATGCGCGCCAGGCGCAGTCGCTGAACAAGCAGGCGATGCTCGACCAACTGGCGGTGGACGAACAGCGCCTCGGCCTGAAACAGCGCGAGCAGGAAGCCGACTGGCAGAGGGAATTGAAAAAAATGGCGCACGAGCGCGATGAACAGTTCGCGCGCTGGAAGGGAGAGTACGACACGCTGCTGGCGCAGCAGGCGCACAGCGCCGAACTGGCGCGCATCGACATCGAGCGCATCGCTACCATCGGCAACCTGAGCGACACCGGCAAGGTGGCGCTGGCCGCCGGGCCGAACGCCGCCGCGCTGGCTCAGTTGATGAAGGAGCAGGTGCGCGCCGGCATGAGTCCGGAACAGATCCACGCGATGGCCGCCGTCGTCAGCGCGGAACACAGCGTCAGCCCGCTCGACGCGATGCGGCTGGCACAGGAACGGGTGCTGGAAGAACGCGCCCACCGCGACGCGCAGGAGCAGAAGGATAAACAGCACCAGCTGGAATTGCTGAAATTGCAGAACGCGACCCACGCCAACGCCCTCAGTTCGCAGATGCAGCTCGGCGTCGGCGTGGCGCAGGCGGGCGCGCCGGTGCACCATCACCATGCGCCGCCGCAGCCGGCCGTTAAATACTGCATCAACGGCCACAAGGTGGAACCCAACATGAAATTCTGCGCCGAATGCGGCGTGCCGATTCCCTCCTGACGATGCAGACAGCTAGAGACAAGATCCGCGAACTGCGCGCCTTGCACGACGATGGCCTATTGAGTCTGCAAGAGTTCGACCGCCGCAAGAACGCCATCCTGGACGCCGAAATCTCGCCGCTGGGAGGCAGCGCCGCGCCGTCCGCTTCTCCGATCCAGCTGCGCCAAGGCACGGAACTGGGCCTGATGACGGGCCAGGAAATCGGCCCGCAAAACCGCCGCTACCGGCTCGAACGCCTGATCGGCATGGGCGGCATGGGGCAGGTCTGGCAAGCGACCGACATGGCGACCCAGGCCGAACTGGGTCACAGCGACCAGGTGGCCTTGAAAATCCTGCCGCCGCAACTGACGCAAAGTCCCACCCACGCCAAGCTGCTGATCGAGGAAGCGACGCAGGCGCGCCGCCTGGCGCACGAAAACATCGTGCGCGTCTATGAATGGGCGCAAGACCCGGCCACGTCCAGCTATTTCATCATCATGGAGTGCCTTGAAGGGCAGGACCTCGACGCCTGGCTGGCGCACAACGGCACCATCGGGCTGGACCAGGTCGAAACGCTGCTGCGTCCCGTCGCCCACGCGCTGCAATATGCGTGGGACAAGTACAAGCTGGTGCACCGCGATCTGAAACCCGGCAACGTGTTTTTGACGCAGCGCGGCGACATCAAGCTGCTCGACTTCGGCATCGCCTCGCGCGCGCGCAATGCCGGCAGCAGTTTGGGACTGCAAACGCCGAACGCCGGCACCAACGGTTACCGCGCGCCGGAAGCGGGCACGAACCAGCGCCAGCCGAGCCAGAAGCTGGACGTCTACGCGGTGGCCGTGATGATCTACCAGATGCTGGAAGGCCGGCTGCCGTTCGATGAAACGCGCGGCCCGCAATTCCTGCCGGCCGCGCCGGCCGCGCTGACGCCCTTGCAATGGCAGGTGCTGCAACGCGGCTTCGCCTATGCGCAGGAACAGCGCCCGGAATCGGTGGCGGATTTGCTGGATGCCTTGCAGCGCGCCGTCGGGCCGAGCGAGGAAGAGCTGGCGGCCCAGGCCGAGCAGGAACGCCAGCGCGCGCAGGAACGGGAACGCGAGCGCGCCGTGCAGGCCGAACAGGCGCGCCTGCTGGAGCAGCAGCGCCAGGTGGAACTGGCCGCGCGCCGCAAGGCCGAGGCGCAGGCGGCGGCGATCGAAAAGGTGAGAATCGACCAGCAGCGGCGCGAACTGGAAAAGATGCAGCGCTTGCAGGCGGAGCAGGCGGCCAAGGAGCGCAAGGCGAAATTGCGCGAACAGTTGCTGGCGCGGCGCGAGGCTGATGCCTTGAAGGCGCGGCAGGCGCAGGAAGAACAGCAGCGCAAGGCGGCGCAACTGAAGGCCGAAGCGGCCTACCGTCTGGAGCAGGAGCGCCACCGCAAGCAGCAGGCCGAGCGCAACGCGGCCGAACTGGCGGCGCTGATGCCCGGTCCCGGCAGTCCTGTAGCCGACGCCAGCGGCGTGCTGCGCGACCGTTTTCTGGACGGCACCGGCGCCGGTCCCGACCTGGTGCTGATACCGACCGGCCGCTTCCAGATGGGGTCATCGGAACATGAACGCGGCATCGCCATCAAATCCGGTGCACAGAAATCCTGGCTCGAACGGGAGACGCCGCAGCACTGGGTCGGCGTGGCCGAATCGTTCGCGCTGGGACGCTATCCCGTCACGGTGGCGCAGTGGCGTCAGTTCGTGCGCGCCACCGGCTGGGAATCGATGTCCGACACCGACTGGAAAGCGCCCGGTTTCCAGCAGGCCGACGATCACCCGGTGGTCGGCGTCAGCTGGAACGACGCGCAAAAATACCTGGCCTGGCTGTCGGACAAGACCGGGCAGCTATACCGCCTGCCGAGCGAAGCCGAATGGGAATACGCGTGCCGCGCCGGCACCCATACCGCCTTCAGTTTCGGCGACGCGATCAGCACGGAACTGGCCAATTACGACGGCAATTTCACGTATAACGGCGGCGCCAAGGGAGCGTTCCGGCAGGGTACGAGCAAGGTTTCCGCCTTCGCCCCGAACCCGTGGGGCCTGTTCGACATGCACGGCAATGTATGGGAATGGGTGCAGGACGTGGTTCACGACAGTTACGAAGGCGCGCCGAACGACGGCCGCGCCTGGGAAACTGGCGGCGACCCGGTGCGGCGCGTGCTGCGCGGCGGCTCCTGGCTATACCAGCCGCGCTACCTGCGCGCCGCGCTGCGCAACGGATTTTCCGCCGTGCTGGCGAACGACATCGTCGGCTTCCGCGTGGCGCGCCGGCTGGCGTAAATTGCCTATGCGCAAAACGCACAAAAGGTGTAAATTGTGGTTTCGATGACTCTATTGCTCTGAAGGAAAGATATGACTGTCAAAGTGATCCGCGATCAATCGCTGCCGATGCGCCACATCGCGCACGTGCGCAACCACCTGGTTTCCGTCGACGGCACGCTGGAAGAGGGCGGCAGCGATGCCGGCCCGTCGCCGCACGACCTGTACGATGCCGCGCTCAGTGCGTGCAAGGCGCTGACGGTGGTGTGGTATGCCAAGCGTAAAGGCTATCCGCTGGAAAACGTCGAAGTGACGACCGAGCGCGACGACAGCGAAGAACGCAAGGGCGTCTACCGCCTGGCCGCGACGCTGCACCTGACGGGCGACCTGACCGAGGCGCAGCGCGCCGAACTGCTGTCGGCCGCGCAGAAATGCCCGGTCCATAAGCTGATGACCGCCGTCACCACCGAAGTGACCACCGCGCTGGGGTAACAGATGACGATATCGACTGTATTGAAAGGCCACGAAAAAGACCTCGGCGGCGGCTTTATCGTGCGGCGCTACTTGCCGTCGGCGGCGCAGCAGGCGGTCGGCCCGTTTATCTTTTTTGACCACTTCGGCCCGATCGACGTCGCGCCGGACGCGAACCACGACGTGCGTCCGCACCCGCACATCGGCCTGGCGACAGTCACCTATCTGTTCGAAGGCGCGATGGACCACCGGGACAGCCTCGGCACCTTCCAGCGCATCGAGCCAGGCGCGATCAACTGGATGACGGCGGGTAAGGGCATCGTCCATTCCGAACGCACGCCGAAGGATCTTGCCGGGCAGCCGCACCGCACGCACGGTCTCCAACTGTGGGCCGCGCTGCCACGGGCGAACGAGGAAGACGAGCCATCGTTTTCCCATACGCCGGCCGCCGAGATTCCCGTGTTTCAGGTCGATGGCGCGATCGTCAAGGTGTTGATCGGCACTGCTTTCGGCAAGACCTCCCCGGTGGCGACGTTCAGTCAGACCTTATATCTGGACGTGGCGTTGCAGGCGGGTCAGGAAATCGGCCTGGCCAGTTTGCCGGAAGAAGCGGCGCTGTATCCGATCAGCGGAGAGGTGGAAATCGACGGCGTGCCGCTGGCGCTGCACACGATGGCGCTGCTGGATACGCGCAGTTCGCAGCGCGTGCTGGCGAAATCGGCCGCGCAATTCGTCGTGATCGGCGGCGAGCCGCTGGACGGGCACCGCTTCATGGTGTGGAATTTTGTCTCGTCGCGCAAGGAGCGCATACAGCAGGCGGCCGACGACTGGGACAAGCAATTGTTCGACAAGGTGCCGGGCGAGACGGAATGGATACCGCTGCCGAAGAAACCAGCGGCGACAGAACCGCCGCCGCTGTGAATTTATGCTGGACAGTTAATCGGCTGCGATTTCGCGCACAAGCGCGGGATCGTAGCCGGGTTCGTTGGTGACGTCGCTGTCCTTGTCGTCTGACTCTTTTTCCTTGTCCTCCGATGTGACAGGGGGAGTTTTCTTGATCGGGCTGATGTCTTCATCGGGAATATTTTGAGTGTCTGATTGCAACATACGGTACTCCTCGCAGTGATGTGGGTGGATGCTTTCATCTTAGCTTTTTATGCGGGAATTTCTGTAGGTGTGCTCGCCAATCCGGTGTAGGACAAGCTGCCCCGTTCGTGTCTCGGCATGCTGCCCTGCTTTCGCCTACAGTGGTTAATACCGCTAAGTTAGCGCCAAATCTGTCATTCCCGCGAAAGCGGGAATCCCATCTTTTTGCGCCGCTTGCGACTCTAAATGGGATTCCCGCCTGCGCGGGAATGACAGATTTTCGGTCTGTGGTCCTAATTTGGTGGCTTGCCCATAGCGGCGATTGTATTTTCGCCAAGTGACAATCCGCGCATTTTCCTGGATTTATTCACGCTATGATTGGCCGCGATATTGCCCGCTTTGCTGCGGCATCAGCACCGGCAGGGCCGGTAATTAAAGAACGTGAATATTCCTGAAAAAAATCCCGAAGCCCTGCTCATTGATATCGCCCGCGGCACGCCGTGGTTCATGAATGCATTGTCGGCAGTCGAAACGCTGGGCCTGGATTCATGGTGCATCGGCGCCGGAGCGGTACGGAACCTGGCCTGGGATTATCTGCACGGATTCAAGGTGCCATCGAGCTTGCCGGATATCGATGTCGCGTATTTTGATGCGGAATATCCGGACAGGCACGACGAGGCCGCATTGCAGGAAAAATTATCCGTGCTGATGCCGGAAATTCCGTGGGAAGTCACGAACCAGGCCAGCGTTCATTGCTGGTTCGAGCAGTATTTTGGCCAGCGCGTCGAGCCCTTCGTTTCGCTGGAAAACGCCGTCGCTTCCTGGCCTGAATACGCAACATCGGTCGGTATCACCCTGGCCAGGGACGGTTCTTTGAAAGTGATCGCGCCGCATGGCCTGGATGACCTGTTTTCCATGACAGTCAGGCGCAATCCTTGCCGCGTCAGTATTGAAACATACCACCAGCGCATCGTGCAGAAGCGATATGCGCAGCGCTGGCCGCTGGTTCAGATTGTGCACGTATAAAGGAATATGTGAAAAAATTAAATATATTTTTCTTCATGGGGCTGGTCGGCATGGCCGTAACCGGGTCAATCCAGCTTTTGTCGACTTACTTTGTGAAAGAGCAGCAACCCGGCTTCTGGGTGCCGTTTTATATCGTCTGGCTGGTGTTTTCCGTAATCGGGCTGGTGCAAACCGGGGGCTTGAAAATACCGTTTCGGCGTCAATGATGGCATTCGGTGCAAGCCAATAAGCGCAAGCACGACACTCAGCTCGTGTCGTGCATACCCATCACCAGCCATAGCGCAACTGCACATACATCAACCGGTTTTTCCCAAGCTGTCCGAAAAAGCTGTTTTTAGGACCAAAGTAATGGTCCGATCCGGCTTGCATATGCCAACGGTCGTCGATTGCATAATCGATCTTGGTACGCCAGATTCCGCTGCCCGAGGGCCAGACCAGCATGCCGCTGGTTTCCGCCATCAATGTGTCGTTCCACCAGCGACGCGCCAGGTGCCAGGTAATTCCCTTCTGGCTTGTGGAAGTCTGGTTGCTCGTCGCCGCCTGGCGCCAGGCGATGGCGCGCGCCAACGGATCGGCGATGCTGTCCGGCGTCAGGAAATTTTTTACTTGCAAGATCGTTGCCTGAAGGCCGACCGTGGTTCCGTTGTCCAAGCCGTATTCGCCGCCTGCGACCAGCCACAGTTGCGGTTTCTTGTGCATGAAATCGGCGCTGCCGCCGCTGCCGGTTTGCATCGCTGCCGCTTCCGCGCGCCAGACGATCGCGCCGCGCGTGAAGCTGATATCGGCGCCAAGGACGCGCGCCGGGTGATTGCGCACCGCGATGCTGGCGCCGCTTTCATCGACGCCGCTGAGCGCCAGATCAGGCATCGGATCGATACCATGGAAATACGAGATGGACCCGTCGACTCCCTCCGCGACGGTTTCCCACTTGATGCCCCATTGCGAGGCGCGCGGCGCTTGCACCGTGTAGCGCAGATTTGGCTGAGCTGGCAGCGGCAAGGTGTGGCTGGCCGCATGCGGAAACCACAATGCGCTCACGCTGCCAATGCCGGTGTTCAGACGCAGTTGCGCCACTTCATTGCCGTAACGCTGGTCGCCATCGTCCGGCGCCAACTGCGTAAAATCGCGCGGCGACAAATTATCGGTGGGATTGACGCCGTCGGCACGCCCCCACACCACCAGTTGCCGGCCGAGCTTGAGTTCAAGCGGCCCCAGATTGTCGCGCCAGTACAATTCGCGCACACGCCCGCGCGGCCCGGCGACGTGGGCGCCAGAACGGTCGCCCCGCCAGCCGCTGGCGACGATGCCGCCGCCTTCTCCCAGATCCAGTGCGAGACGTCCCCAGGCGGCGGTTTGAACGATGCCGCCAGTGTCGTCGAGTTGACGGGAGCCGCTCCAGGCATCGGTGCGCAAGGTCAATGTGGTGTCGAGACGCTCCGCCAGTTCCGCCGCCTGCGCGGGCAGGCAGGTGGCCAACAGCAGCCAGAGACGATGCGCCCCCGTCCCGGCGAAACCCTTCACTTTTCCAGTTCCTTTGCGCTGAACATGCTTTCCGCGATGTTTTGCTCAGCCTGGAAATTGTCGAAACGGATGCTGGTGCGATGGCCGGTCTGTAAATTCTCGGCTTCGGTCAACATCGGCTGCCAGCGGCCATTGCCGCCGACCTGGCGGATATCGCTGGCAACGATGCGCTTGAGCGGCTGGCCGGCGATATCCCAGAACTCGATCCGGCTGGAGACGAAGCTATCCTTGCGCACCCATGACAGGCGCTTGCTGTAGCCGGTATTCTGGCGCACGGCGTCGCTGGCCGGAATCGACTCGATCACATATACCGGCACGCCATCGAGCGCCTCCTCCTTGAGCAGCTTGTGGCTCCATTCTTCCGCCTTGTAGCCGATCACATCGCCATAACTGAAATCCGTCCCGACGAAGCCATCTTTTTTATTGGAGGCGGACAGCCGGCGTACCTTGCCCAACGCCGGCAGATAAATCCACATGTCGTCGTCGCTGCCGGCATGTTCGATCAGGAGCGAGACCGTGCCCTTGATATCGGCCGGGGAAACAAAGCGCACCAGGCGCATGTTGTCGCTGCCGTTCGACTGCAGGCGGGTATAACCGCGCGTCTTGCGCACGCGGCTGACGCCATCCCTGTTCGTCAGCGTGAACGTCGCGTCGCCGGCCGAATCCTTGACTTTGGTGGCGGCGAGATTTTTTTGCATGATCGCCAGCGGCGTCAGCGTCTCTGCCTGCGCCATGCGCGCCACCACCAGCAGCAGGCCGGACCCGACCAGCAGCAGGCTGGCCAGCTGCCACATGGAGCGTCGGCGGCCGCGGTTGAAGATGAAGTTTGGCCGCAGGTACAGCACCATGCTCGGCACCAGCGTCAGCGACGCCAGCACGCTGACGGCCATCGCCAGCACGATGAACAGCGATAGCCATTGATGCACGTTATAGCCGATGGACAGGGCCAGCACGCCATAGCCGCCAGCCACCGCGGTGGCGACGAACAGTGCCGCCTTGCCGGCGGTGGCGAGCGTCTCGCGCGTGGCCTGTTCGGCGCCTGAACCGGCGGCGACCTGTTCGCGCATGCGGTGCAGCAGATAGATGGCATAGTCCGCGCCGATGCCGACCGCCATCGCCGAAATCAGGGAATTCGGGATGTTGAGCGGAATGCCGAACGCGCCCATGACGCCAAATACGCTCAGCACAGCCATCGCCAGCGGCAGCAGGACGATCACCCCGGCGGTGAGAGAACGAAAGGCCAGCGCCGACACGACAAAAATGGCCAATGCGATTTGCACGATATTGAGCACCTTGCCCTTCACCATGGTGTCGGTCAGCGCGATGGTTTGCGCGACGTCGCCGCCGAAACTGACCTTGATGCCGGGACCGAATGCTTTATCGGCATGCGCCTTGAGCTGATCGACCAGCGTCTTGATGTAGGCGTTGCTGCCGGTCTTGATCAGGATCGTGATCTTGGCCGCCTTGTACTGGTAGTCGACATAGGAATCGAAATCGCCCGGCTCACCCGACATCGAATACAACAGCAAATATTGCGACACCAGTTCGGCGCTGTCGGGCAACCGGTTGGCGCCGGCGGCGTCGCCATGCATCGCCATGTTCATGCGTTTGAGGTAATCGACCAGCGACACCGTCTTGCCGACATAACGCTGACGTTCCGCGAAACGCTGCGTGCTTTCGATGGCGCGCAGCACTTCGGGCGACTTCATCGCATCGGCATCCGTGCCTTCGACCATGATATACAGGCTGTTGGTGCCGCCCAGCTGGCGGTTGAGGAAATCGTCGTCCTTCTGGATATCGAGCGTGCCGGCGAAAAAATTGCGGGTGGCGTTGTCGACCACGATGGCGCGCATGCCCAGCGCGCACAGGCCGGCAAACACCGCCAGCACCAGCATCAGGCGGTGGCGGCGCGCAACCGGGATGACCTGGTCGCCGATCCAGCGCGGGATGCGGTCCCATATGCGCTCCCTGGTTTCAACTGCGCGGTCGCGTTCGGACGGCGGCTTGAGCAGCGAACGCACGGCGGGAATGAACGTCATTTCCAGCGCCACTGCGCTCAAGATGCCGACGCCGGTAAACATGCCGAAGGTGCGGATGGTGGCGATGTCGAACACGATCAGGGAAAAGAAGCCAAGCGCCGCGACGCCGCCTGCGATCATCATCACCGGTCCGACCCCGACCAGAGAACGGATCACCGCCTCGCGGTTGGCATCCACCGGCGACAGCTTCCCGGCGCTGCGCAGTCGTTCATATTCTTCGTAATACCGCTTCAACAACTGGACCGCGTGCCCGGCGGCCACCGCCAGGATCAGGATGGGGGTGGGCGAATTGAAGATGTCGAGCGGCTGGTGCAGCACGCCCATGAAGCCGGTGCCCCAGATCACGGCCATCAATGCCGTCACCAGCGGCAGGATCAAACCCTGCCTGGTGCGAAAAGCTTCAAAATGCAGCAAGCCGATCACCAGCAGCGCAATCGGAAACAGCAGGTCGATGCGCGCGGCAAATTTTTCCGTCTTGTCCAGGTAGACCGGATTGCCGCCCAGGGTGATCTCGACGTCCGGCCCCGCCTCGGCGTCCACCACGGCCTTGACCGGGGCGACCATGTTCTGAAAACCGTCCGAGCGTTCTTTCAATTCGACCAGGATCGCGGCCGTGCGGAAATCGGGAGAGACCACCGTATTGAGGTAGACCGGATTGGCCAGGATGGCAGCCTTCAGCGCTGCCTTGTCGGCCTCGCTGACCGGCATCCGGTCCAGCAGCGGCCGCGCTTCGAATCCTTCTGCGCTACCCTTGATCGCCCTGGCCTGATGCGCCGCCAGGCTGACCAGGGTTGCCCGCACCACGCCCGGCGTGGTTTCCAGTTTCCGGGTGATGCGCTCGATCCGTCCCAATACCGCGGGCTGGAAAATATCCCCTTGCCTGGGCGTGATCCCGACCAGCATCAGGTATTTGGAACCGAACATCTTGTCCAGCCGGTTGGTGGCCTGGATATAGGGATGTCCTTGCGGCGCCAGCGCGGCGGGATCGATGACGATCTTGAGTCCGGAACCAAAAAAGCCAAGTACGGAGGTAATCAGCAGCGTCGCGGCGATCACCCAGACACGGTAACGCAATAGCCAATGTGCATAGCGGTTCATATTGTCTCTATCCGGTAAATAGTCAATTCAAGGCAGGCACCGTTGCGCCATCAGGCGGCAACGGCACCGTGCGGATGCAGCACGCGCGCCAGCGTGACCATGTCTTTTTCGATCTGGCTGAGCAG
The DNA here is from genome assembly GCA_040389645.1 of Pseudomonadota bacterium. GTDB lineage: Bacteria > Pseudomonadota > Gammaproteobacteria > Burkholderiales > Burkholderiaceae_D > Rugamonas. The sequence goes on from JAZJZT010000026.1 coordinate 60,326, forward strand.
CACTTTGCGCACCAGGGAAACGGGCAGGATGCCGAAGAATTTGCCCGGTTCGGCGGCGAACTGCCAGTGCAGTTCGGTTCCATCGACATGGGGCCGCAGGCTGTATCGGCCCGCGTAATGGAAAGCGCCTTCGATCACCTTGAAAGCATATTCGCGGTCCGCTTCGAGTTCGGTGATTTCGCCGGTGAACGCCATTTTCCGTCCCAGGAAATTGAACACGATCGTGTAACGGCAGCCGACCTGCGGCGCCGCGCCGAGCAGCTCGGCGCTGACGCAAGACGCCTGCCACTGCTTGTCGTTGGCGGGATTGGACAGATAGGAAAACACGCGCGCCGGTGTGACCGGCAGGGTGTATCTGTAATCGGCATGTATCATGTGCAAAATCCTGGCATGGGGAGAGGGCGGTAGTGGCTGTCGATGGCCTTGGCGACTGCGCCGGCGTGGCGCGCATACATGATCGAGTTGTGATCGCCGGGCAGCTCGATCATCGTCAGCGATGCCGGTGCCAGTTCCTGCCAACCCAGCGCGGGACCAAAATTTTCCGGCTCGTCTGTCGCGCGCAGCAGCAGGACCGGCAAGCTGTCGGCATTCGGAAAATAGGTTTGCAGCGCAATGCCGTTGGCGAGATAGACTTCGAAATAGCGCTGCAACAGGTGTATGTCGGCGTCGGCCGAGACCACCTCCATCGCCCTGGCCGCCGCCAGTACGTGCGCGAACATGTCTTCCGCAGGCAAGGCGCGCAACGCTTCCGGGGCAATCCGTAACGCTTTGCCGAACGGCGTGGCGAGGTCGCGGGCGAACCAGGACAGCAGGGTGGCATCGTCGGCATCGTTTGGGACGTTGGAGGAAATTGGCGCGCGCGTGTCGATCAGCGCCAGCCCCGTCACCGTTTCGCCGGCGTCGCGCAACTGCCGCGCCGCTTCGAAAGCGATGACGCCGCCGAAACACCAGCCGCCCAGCAGGTACGGGCCGTTCGGCTGGCGTTCGCGCAGACCTTGAATGTAACGTTGCGCCATTCTTTCCACCGTCACTTCCGCTTCGCCTTCGGTATCCAGGCCGGGCGCCTGGAACGCGAGCACCGGCCGGTGCGGATCGGCCTGGCGCGCCAGTTCCAGGTAACAGAAAACGTTGCCGCCGATGGGGTGGAAAAGCCACAGCGGCTGCGTCTCTTTGCCGCTGCGCAGCGTCAGCAGCATCGGCGTCTCCACGCCGGACTCGCCGCGCAGCCGCAGCGCCAGGGCGGCGACGCTGGCATGCTGGACCATCGTCGATACCGGCAGTTCGACGCCGAACAGGCGCTTGACGCCGGCCATCACCTGCACCGCCAGCAGGGAGTGGCCGCCGATGGCAAAGAAATCGTCATGGATGCCGACTTGTGCAAGGCCCAGCGCTTGCGCGAACAGGTGTGCGAGCTGGATTTCGGTGGTATCGCGCGGGGCTTCGAAGGTGTCGGGCGCGCCGCTGTCGCCGGGCGCCGGCAAGGCCTTGCGGTCGATCTTGCGGTTGGCGGTCTGCGGGAAGGCATCGAGGAAGATAAAGGCCGACGGCACCATGTAAGCCGGCAGCGATTCGCGCAAGGCTGCGCCGAGTACTGCGGACGAACAGTGCGCGCCGACCAGGTAAGCCACCAGGCGCGCATCGCCGGCGCGGTCTTTGCGCACGACGACGAGCGCGTCGCCGATGCCGGGCTGGCGACGCAGCGCGGTTTCGATCTCGCCCAGCTCGATGCGGTAACCGCGCAATTTCACTTGAAAATCCAGGCGGCCAAGGTGCGTCAGCAAGCCATCGGCGCGCCAGCGCACGCTGTCGCCCGTGCGGTACAGGCGGCCGGCATGCGGCAGGCTGGCCAATGTCGTGAACTGCCTGGCGGTCAGCTCAGGCATGCCCCAATAATCGAGCGCCAGCCCGGCGCCGCCGATCCACAATTCGCCCGGCACGCCGGGCGGTGTCGGGCGCTGCCGCTCGTCGAGCACATACAGGTCGGTATTGCCGATCGGCGCACCGAGATGCACCGGTTCGCCGGCCTTTACGCGCGCCGCGGTGGACCAGACCGTGGTTTCCGTCGGCCCGTACATATTCCACAGCCGGTCCACGCGTTGCAGCAGCGCTTCGGCTAGCGCGTGCGGCAAGGAATCGCCGCCGCACAATGCGGTCAAGCCCGGCGTCCCTTGCCAGCCGGTGTCGATCAACAGCTTCCAGGTAGCGGGCGTCGCCTGCAGTACATTGATCCGGTCCGATTCCAGGCGGTGGGCAAGTCGCGCGCCGTCCATTGTGTCCGCGCGGTCGCAGATGACGACTGTACCGCCGGACAGCAGCGGGAGCAGCAGTTCCAGCACCGAAATATCGAAGGCGTGTGTCGTCACCGCCAGCAAGCGCGTGCCGCTGTCGAACTTCAGCAGCTCCTGCATCGAATGCAGGAAATTGCGCACGGAAGATTCGCCGACGCGCACGCCCTTCGGTTTTCCGGTCGATCCCGAGGTGTACAAAAGATAGGCCGTTGCGCCGCTTTCCAGTACGGCTTCCGCGGGCCACTGCGATAGCGGCGGCAGCGGGTGGTCCATGCAGACGACCGGCACGGCCGGCCAGAGCGCATTCAGGCTGGTGTCGGACACAATAGCCGCAAGCTGCGCATCGTCGGCAATCATTCTCAGCCGATCCGCCGGAAAAGTCGGGTCGAGCGGTACATACGCCGCCCCCGCAGCCCACACGCCAAGGATGGCGACAAGCAAGTCGCAACGGCGCTCCAACATCACGCCGATCCGGCTTTCCGGCTGCGGCGCGGTTTGTCGCAGCCGCAGTGCTAGTTGGTCGGCTTGTTCAAGCAGTGCACGGTAGGACAAACTAGTCCGTTGATCCTGCACCGCAACGGCGTCGGGCGTGATGGCTGCCTGGTGGCGGATTTGCGCCAGTACCGTCATGCTTGGCAACGCCAGTTCCAGCCCCGCGCCACGCTCAAGCCAGGATGTCATGCGGGCCGGTTCGACCAGCGCGAGATCGCCGATGTTACTTTCCGGCGCTGCCACGATCGCACCGGCCAGGGCGACAAAAGCCTGCACCAGTTCCGCAACCGACTCCTTGTTGAACAGTTGATCGTGATACTTCAACACGCCGACAAGCGCGCCATCGCGTTCGCCACCCATTTCAAGCAAGAGGTCGAGCTGGCCTTCCTGTTGCGGCAGCGCGTAGGGGCGCAGCATGAAACCCGGCCCTTCGCGCTCCACCGAGGACGGATTCGCCATGAAAAACTCGGAGAAATCGGACAGCAGCGGCAACCGCTCCCACGAAAAGCCAAGCTGCGCCAGCGGCGCATAACTCGGATCGCGCTGCGGGGCCAGTTCTTCCACCAGGCGCGAGAACGGATACTGCTGATGACGCAGCGCCTCGATCACCCGGTGCCTGACCATACTTAGCAACTGCGAAAACGGCGCGGCCGGATCAACCTGCGCGCGTAGCGCGACGGTATTGACGAACTGGCCCAGCATCCTTCGCTGCGCGCGCTCCAGCCGGCCGGCGACCGGAGATACGACGACGATATCGGTATCGCCGGAGAAGCGGTGCAGCAGCACGTAATACGCGCTGAGTAAAACCATGAAAGGCGTCGCGTCCGATGTCCGCGCCAGCAGCTTGATACCGTCGGAAACGTCACGCGGCAATGCGAAGGACAGCGTACGTCCTTCATGGGTTTGCAGCGCCGGCCGCGGATGGTCCAGCGCCAGGCCGTGTACCGGCGGCGCATCGCGCAACGCGGCGCGCCAATAGGCAAGTGACGCGGACATGCCGGCCGGGTCCGATAAGCTTGCCGCCTGCCGCACCGCATATTCGCCGAAGCCGGAACCGTCGAGCGCCGGTACGGCCGTCGCGGCCAGGCCGAAGCGCACGGCCGCCTCTTGCAGCAACAGGCCAAGCGACCAGAAGTCCAGCAACACGTGGTGCGCCACCAGCGCCACCGCCCAGCGCGCGTCGCCGGTCCGGTAACAATGGATACGCCACAACGGCGGCCTCGCCAGGTCGAAAGGCAGGCGCGTATCGCTGCGCAGTTGTTCCCGCAACTGGTCCGCCTCGATTCCGCGTCCATCGCCGTGGCGAATATCGGCGCCCAAGACAGGCCAGACATGCTGCACGGGACCGTCTTCCGTCGCCGGCAGGCTGGTGCGCAACACCGGATAATCCTCGATCAATTGCGCCAGCACGGCGTCATGGTTGACCGGGCAGTCGCCAGTCTTGTCCACCTCGAAACTGAACACCAGGTGATAGGCGCCGCAGTCCGGCGCCAGTTGTTGCACATACCACAAGCCGCGCTGCTCAGCGGCCAGCGGAAAGCGGACCTCGCACAAGGGCAAGCCGGGCGGCGCAAGGGGGAGGCGGCTTGCTGCGCTGCTCATGCTGGCGAAGCGACAAGGTCGCGGGCCGTCAAGGTTTCGAACAGATAGTCGACCAGCTTGCTAATGGTCGGCAAATCCCACAGCAAGGTCGATGCCAGTTCCAGCCCCAGTTCGTCTTCCAATTCACCTGAAATGGTCAATGCCGCAATGGAGTCGAGGCCGTACCACGTCAATGGTGCATCGAGCTTGATCTCGTCGGCCGGCAGTTTCAATTCCTTGCTCAGTAATTCAACAATCCTGGTGCTCAACGCGGTACGGTCAGGCAGGGGTGGCATCATGTTCGGTCTCCAAATTATCAGGATCAAGCTCGGGCAGGACTTCGACGGAATCCTTGGCGGCAAGCGGCCACGGAAGCAGGGAAAACATCTGGTGTGCATCGAACTGATGCAACAATTGCGCGGCCAGCGATTCGGCATGCGCGGCATTCAGGGAACCGGTGCGGAAATGGGGCTCGCCGCGCCGCGCCAGCACCGCCGCGAGCCAGCTGCCGCGGGCAAAAAAGGAGCCGAGACGATCGCGATTGAACAGCCAGATGCCGAGGCAGGCGATCGCCGAATGCAGCGCGCAGAAGCGCTCGGCCCGATGGATTTGCGCCGATGAATTGCGCTCGCCGCGCTGCGGGGGATGGGCACGGACATCACGCATCAGTGCAGCCAGGTCCTTTTGCAACGCCAGCGCCGCATGGCGCAATTGCTTCAGCGTGTCGCCGGACGTGGCAGCGCTGGCGCGCAACTGCCTCAGTTGCCTGATGAGGCAGGGCAGGCTCTCGGTCACGGTGTCGCGCCCGCGGCCGAACAGGTCAAGCTGGCTGAAAGGCAGCGGCGGCAGCGGCAAACGCAAATCGTAGAGCGGCGCATAATCGGCTTCCCGCTCCGGCTGCTCGCGCTTGCGCGCCATGCCCGGCAGCAGCGTGGCGAGGCTGTCGAGACAGACGATGCTGCTGCCGTCGAACACCGACACGATGGCGCCATCGCGCAGGATTTTCTGGAACATGCCTTCGTGATGCCCCTCGCGCATGTAGTAACGCGCGCCGAGCACGCCGGCCAGTTGCTGGCAGGCGTGGTCGACCAGATGCGTGACTTGCACCTTCGCCACGCTCGACCATGACGAATAGTGGGCCGGATACAAATGCAGTCCGCGCGCGGCGACGATGGATGAACACTCTCCGATCAGCTGCGACAGGTAGGCATTGGCCAGCACTTCGCGCGCGTGCGGCAAGTCCCAGACGGTGCCGCCATACAGCTTGCGCTTGAGCGCAAAATCGGTCACCAGGCGCAGCGCGGAATCGCCCACGCCCAACGACAGCGCGTTGCAAAAAGTGCGCGTGATCTGAAAGCCTTTCAATGCCAGTTCCAGGCCGTGCCCTTGCGCGCCGATCAAGGCATCGGGCGGCATGGCGCACTCGCGAAAGCCGATACCGCTAATGTCGCAGCCTTGCAAACCATGCGTTTTTACGCGCGGCAGATGGTAATACCGGCTGCAATCGAGATCGCGTTTATTCACGATGAACAGGGAGTGATTGCGCAAATGCGCTGCGGCGTCGGTGCGCGCCAACAACACCACGAAACCCGACCGCGTGGCGCGGTTGATCGGCCATTTTTCGCCCGTCAGCCGATAGCCGCCGCGCTCGCCCGTCCGGGCGGCCAGCTGGTTGGAAACCAGGTCGGCTCCATGGTCCGGTTCGGAATATGCGAGACAGGGAAATTCGCCCGACTTCAGCACCCAAGCGGCAATGCGTTGTTGTTGAGCCCTGGAGCCGCCAATCCACGCCAGCATGGTCCACAGCATGGTGCTGTAACTGACGGCGACCGACATGTTGCGCCGCGCCAGCACCCGCCCAAGCGCGACGAAGGTTTCGCTGGAATGAAAACTTCCGCCCAGCGATGTCGGCACATAAGCGCGATGCAGGCCGAGATTGTGCAGGAAACCGACGGCGGCCTCGGGGAACGCATCGGCTTCGTCGAGCGCAACGGCGTTGCGAAACGATAGCAAATTGTCGGCCCGCTCCGGATCGCCCAAGGCCTGCTCAAGGGCCAGCGCTGCCAGATATTGGGCAGGAATCATTGGCATGCCACGTCTTTCTGGTGCGCTTCGATGACCGGCAAATCCCCCTGCAATAAAAGCCGGCGCGCCAGGTAATGCTGGATTTTTCCGCTGGATGTGCGCGGAATGTCGCCGGCACGGACGAACGCGAGGCGATCGATTTGCAGTTGGTGATGAAGCGACACCGCATCGCGCACGATCGCGGCGAGCGATACCAGGTCGGCGTCCAGCGCATGCCGTTCCAGTTCCAGCACCAGGCCCAGGCGCTCGCCATCCGCATGGTCGATGCTGAATGCCGCCGCGCCGTTGGCGCGCAGCGCCGGATGAAGGCCGGCCACGGTCGTTTCGATGTCATGCGGATAGTGGTTCTGGCCGCGAATGATGATCAGGTTCTTGATACGGCCGGTGACATACAGTTCGCCATCGCGAATGCCGCCAAGGTCGCCGGTGCGCAGCCAGTTGCAGTCGCTGCCGGGCAGGCGGGCGTGGAAGGTATCGGCGCTCGCTTCAGGCTGCTCCCAATAGCCGTCCGCGACCGAGTCGCCGGCGATCCAGATTTCGCCGATCTGGCCCGCGCCGCAAGGTTGATGCGACGATGGATTGACGATGCGGATGTCGGCGCCTGCCGCGGCATCGGCGTCGATTGCGCCACTGCTGACCAGCTCGATCTTGTCTCCCGCGTCACCCGCTTGAATCACTCCGGCCATCAATGCATCGCGCGACGCTTGCAGCGTATGGGCGCCGGAAAACACCGCACTGCCCGCAATGTACAACGTGGCTTCTGCCATGCCATAACAGGGGAAAAAGGCGCGCGGATCGAAACCGGCCGGCGCAAATACTTCACAAAATTCGCGCAACACGGCAGCGCGAATCGGCTCGGCGCCGTTGCCGGCCACCCGCCAGCTGGATAAATCCAGCGTTGACAGTTGTTCCGCACGAATGCGTTTGACGCACAATTCGTACGCAAAATTCGGCGCCGGACTGTGCGTACCGCGATATCTGCCGATCGCTTCAAGCCAGCGGACGGGCCGCTGCAAAAAGGTGGCCGGCGACATCAGATGCAGCGGGACTCCGCAGTACATCGGCTGCAGCACCCCGCCGATCAGTCCCATATCGTGATAGGGCGGCAACCAGCTGACTATCACCGATTCGCGATTGCAGTCCATGGCGCGAGCGATCACGCGCGAATTGGCAAGCAAATGCCGGTGACACAAGCGCACGCCTTTCGGACGGCCGGTCGAACCGGACGTGTACTGCAATACCGCCAGCGTATCGGCGGAGATGTCGGGCATGCGCCACTGTTCGGCAAGCGACGACGCCAAGGTGTCGGTCGCAAGACGGCGCAAACCGGCTTGCTCCATTTTTACCCATTCCGGTTGGCACAGCGTGGCCAGCACCTTGTCGGACGACAGCAACACGGCCGCGCGTGCGCTGCTGAGAATCTGCATGACACGGGCGTAAGAGGCATTCTGGCGCGGCGCGTAAACCGGCACAGCGGTCACGCCGGCATACAGGCACCCCATCAGGGCGCAGACATAGTCGGGTCCGGGCGGGTACAGGATGACGGCGCGCTCGCCGGCCAGTCCTGCGTGTTGAAGCGCCGCCGCTATCTTCCTGGCGGCATGATCGAGCTGCGCATAGGTGAAACAGATTTCATCTTCGACTCCATTGGGTGTGAAGCCAAATGCAATCCCTTGAGGCATGTCGCGAGCACGCCACATCAGCAGTTCGACCCAGTTGGAGCAGTTCATTGGAGCACCATAGTTTTTGTTTTCCTCTCAATCGACGCGCTGGCGATACTAATTTTGCAGATGGAAATACACTGTTTTCCCTATGAAGAACCTCACTTTATTTTTTAGAAATCAGGAGCGACTCGACCGGTTTTCGATCTTTGATAAGTTGTCTTGTAACAACAATAATTAACAACGAACTCGAGAATTTATCGTTAGTTCAATTTAATTTCTATAGGTATATCTACGTAAAAATCGGTTTCCAAACGCCTTTCCGGGGCTGGCACGATGTCGCGTGCCGGACCGGTGTTGCATACATGACTGGCTATTGGGGAAAGCACTTATTTCGGTGCGCCGGTATAAACACTATGCTTGTGTGGCGCCAATGAAATAAAGCCTCTGGCAGGCAGGACGAAAAAAATCCAGGGTCGAAAAAAATAATCGCTTATTACAATCAAGGAGATCTTATGGGACGCATTTCAGGTTTGACGTCACTGTTATTGTGTTTTGTCGCGGGCAACGCCGTCGCGCAAAATTATCCGGCCAAGCCTGTCACGCTCATCGTCCCGTACGCGGCCGGCGGTCCGACCGACGTGGTTGCGCGCGCGCTGGCCTCGGCCCTGGCGAATACACTGAAAAGTCCGGTGGAAGTTGTCAACGTGGGCGGCGCGGGCGGCACGTATGGAGCCCTCAAGGTGGCGAAGTCGGCGCCGGACGGTTATACCTTGTTGCTGAACCACATAGGCCAGGCCACCGCGGCGGCCTTGTATCCGAAGCTGACATACGATCCGGTCGGCGACTTCGAGCCGATCGGCTTGATCGTGAATGTGCCGATGACCGTGATCGCGCGGTCATCGCTGGGCGCGTCCAACTTCAAGGAGCTTTCCACCTACCTGACCCAGGCCAAGGCCGTGGCGAAGATCGGCAACGCCGGCATCGGTTCGGCATCGCATTTATGCGGGCTGCAGTTGCTGTCGCGCCTGAATCTGGCCACGCAAACCATTCCATTCAAGGGCACGGGGCCGGCCATGGCCAGCCTGCAAGCGGGCAATATCGACGTGATGTGCGATCAAGTTACCAACACCATGGGCGAGGTCAAGGCCAGCAAAGTCAAAGTGTATGGTGTGACGACGCACAAGCGCATTGACGCGCTGCCAAGCGTGCCGACGCTGGACGAAAGCGGCTTGCAAGGTTTCGAAGTCATTGTCTGGCACGGTTTGTATGCGCCCAAGGGGACACCCAAGCCGATCATCGACAAGCTGACCGCGACGTTGCAACTGAGCCTGAAAGAACCGGCGTTCAAGACGCACATGGCCGAGCTGGGCGCCGATATCGTGCCCGCCGATGGCGCGCGGCCGGAAGCCTTGCGGGCCCTGCTGAAATCGGAGAGCGGCAAGTGGACCCAGATCATCAAAAAAGCCGGCGTCTATGCCGAATAGCATCCTGAGTTGCAAGTTCGTTGAATAAACAACGTGACGCAATCGGCCCGCGACAGGGCATTGTTGAATAGTTCGACGGGGCGCCACGGGCGTGTGCAAAAGTCCGGCGCAAGCGCCGCTCGCGCATCGTCGAAGTTCAATGGAGGGATGTGGCATGCGTGCATGCGGGTTGGAAAAAATTGCAAACGCAATCCGGTATCGTCTCGTCAAAGTTGAGAAGGAACGCCGGGCCGCTGGCCAGCCGGTGCCCGGGCAGGTGATGTCGGCCGAATCGCTCGGCGCCTTGCGCCGTATCGTGACGGGGATCTCGCACGAACTCAATACGCCTGTCGGCAACATCATCCTGTCTTCGTCGAGCCTGAAGGATGAGATAGATAAGGTCTTGCAACTGGTGCAGGACAAGCAATTGAGTGAGCGCAGATTAATCCAGTGCCTCGACAATTGCAGGCTTGTCAGCGATTTGATCGAACGTAATGGCGCACAACTTGGCAAGTTGATGATCAACTACAAGCGCCTGGAAATCGACGAGCGGGGGCAGATCCTGTCTCCGTTCGATTTACACACGAAGGTCGAGGAAACCGTTGCCGGGCTCTGCCCGCTGATCCGCCAGGCAGGGGTAACGATCGATTTGCATATTGCCCCGGATATTGCGATGCGCAGCTATCCCCGGGCGCTCGACCAGGTGCTGGCCGCCCTGGTGGAAAATTCAGTGCAACATGGTTTTTCCGGAATCGGGCAGGGTCATATCAGGATTGGCGCCAGCCGCCACGGCGAGTGCGTGAAACTCATTTATGAAGACAATGGCCGCGGGATCGAAAAGCCGTTTCAGCACAAAATCTTTTACCCCTTCCATTCGACGGCCATCTGCGAGGGTAACTCCGGCCTTGGCCTGTCCGTTGTCCACCATCTCGTGACCACCATGTTCAAAGGAACGATTGCGCTCGAGAGTGAATCCGGGGCAGGTGTTCGTTTTACGCTGAGTTTTCCAATGAACGCTGCTGGAGATAATCCGCCGAACGATTGCGTGCAAAAGAATAGCGGCGAAGGCATGCTGTAATACCTTGAGTATGGCGCTGAATAGTCACGCCAAAAAATACACGTGCTATTTTTTTTGAAAATACTTTATTTTCAAAAAATAAGTAATTAAATCCTTTATCAATCAGCTCGCAGGCGTCACCGCGAGTTGCGCGCGCAAGTCGTCCCGCTTCAATTGTCCGCACCATGCCGAGACGGCGATGCAGGCGACGGCGTTGCCGAGAATGTTGGCCAGCGGCCGGCATTTCAGCAGGCGCTCGATGCCGAGCAAATACGCCATGCTTTCCGCCGGTACTTCCGGCATGACCGCCAAGCTCGCCGTCAGCGCCACGAAGGCTGATCCGGCGACGCCGCTGGCGCTCTTGCTGGTGACCATCAGCACCAGTATCAGCGATACGCAGCGCGCGAAGTCCAGTTCCACGTGATAAGCCTGCGCCAGGAAACCCATGCAGACGGCAATATAGATGTTCGATCCGGTCAGGTTGAACGAGTAACCCGCCGGGATGACGATATCGACCACCGGCGCCGGGCAACCGGCTTGCTGCAATTTTTCGATCAGCTTCGGCATCGCCGCGATGGACGAAGTGGTGCTGAAGACGATCAGCACTTCTTCCTTCAGATAGACGATCAGTTTCCACAGGCTGACGCCGCAGCAGCGTCCGATCACGACTATGAGCACAAGCATGAACCCGATCGTGGTGGCGTACAAGGCGAACAGCAGCTGGAACAGGGGTCCGATCGAGCCGAATCCGTAATGGCCGACTGTCCAGGCGATCGCGCCGAAGGCCGCGAGTGGCGCGGCCAGCAGGATCCATCCGACCAGGGTGAACAGGCACCTCAGGCATGTTTGCAGCAGCTTGACCAGGCGCCTGGCTTTTGGTCCGCTTGCGCCCAGCACAATGCCGCAGGCGATGGCGCACAGCACCAGTTGCAGCACCGGGCTTTTCATGAAAACGCCGCCCAGCGTGTCGAGCAGCGAGACGGGAGCGCCGGCAATTGCCGCGCCGTGTATCGCCGGAATGGCATCCGCATGCCAGCCGGCGCCCGGTTGCAGCAGCCAGGCGCCGGCCAGTCCGGCGGCCAGCGTCAACAGCGTCAATAATTCAAAATACAGCGCGGCTTTCAGTCCGAGCCGGCCGAGCTGGCGCAGGTTGCCCATCGTGGCGATGGCGACCGTGACGCTGCAAAAGACGATCGGGCGCACCAGCCAGCGCAAGGCATCGATGAAGATGTCGCTCAGCGGCTTTGTTTGAATCGCGACAGCCGGCGCGAACACGCCGCACAGCACGCCGGCCACGATGGCGAACATCAATAATGCGAACGAATTCAGGAGCGGCGGCTTGCGCATGGCATGGCACGGAACCTCAGGCTGGCCGCGCATCTTGTTAGAGAGGATATGATAGCCGAATGTCCTACGGCCAATTTTTTTTTGCCAAATCAAATGCAAGGGCCGGGGTCAGACCCATGGGTCTGACCCCAGATTTTGCCTTTGATTTTTGACACTATTCCCGGCAATACATGTAAAACCATTTTTTCGATGCGCACCCGCTCACTGCATTTTTTCACCCCTCAATTACGCGGAGCAATCCGGGAAAACAGCGGCGCTGGCACATAGTTCGGCACGAAGTGGCAGCCGCCGCCGAATGGCTGCTGTGCGCACAATGCCGGCATGTCGCGTGCCGCGGGCTTGACGCCGGTGCGTATCCATTTCGTCAGCGCGTCGAAGAGCGCCGCATATTCGGCATCGGCCAGCTTGCTGTGTTCATTCTCGTTGCTGAAGGTTTGCAGCAGGTTGCCCGCGCTGCCCGCGCCGGCCGCGAGGTCTCGGTAATGCGTCTCGTATTCGACCAGGGCGGTGGGATCGTCGATCGCATGCAGGCTGATGACAGGCAGCGGCAGGCGCCCGCTCACATTCGAATCCTCGGCCAGTTGCGCCAGCGCCTGCGGGTCGGCGGAAAAGCGTGCGACGCCCCGGTTGAGCGCGGCGTCATCGTCCGATCCGCGATAGGCCACGTTCTGGTTCGAAAACGGATTGCGTCCGCCGAGTACGCGCTGCACCAGGTCGCGGAACATGAACGTGGCCCAGTTCAGGTTGGACACCAGCGTGCGTTCCGGCACCGGCACCACGGCCAGGATATTGGCCAGGTTGTGCGCTTGCGCCGCACTGCGTTGCGCGGCAGGCAGCGAAATGCCCGTGCATTCGTTGACGCGCGCTTCCAGCTCCTTGCCCGTCATCCGGGCACCGGCAGGTAAACCTTGCCACAGCGGGTATTGCGCCTCGTCGGGACGCGGATGGTTCTTGCAGTAATACTGGTAGACCGCGCGCAGGTCGGCGCGGTGCAGGTAATTGAGTGTGCCGCCGGCGATCATGCCGTTCGTGAAAACCACGCCATCGTAATTGTGGCTGCCGTCGGGATTCACGCCATACAGTTCGAGTCCCTTGGCGGCCACGTTGCCGCCCCAGGATTGACCGTGCAAAATCGTCAGCGCCGGCTTGCCGAAACGTTCGATGAACAGTTTGCGCAGATTATCCGTGTCTTCCGCCGCGACGCGCACGCCGTAGCCGGGACGCCGGTAACTCGACCCGGCCCACGCATAGCCCTGCTTGACCGTCACGGCAAACCTTTGCAAATCTTCGAGCGCGTTATCGGGCGCGATGGCGGCCAGCCGCGGTCCGCCGTGCGCGTGCATCACCAGCATCCGGTTCCATTTGGCCGGAATGGCGATCCAGTAGGTCGCGCCATTCTGGTCGGCGCCGGCATAGCAGGTGGCCAGCGGCTTGAGTTCGGCGGGGCAGGGAGTGACCGTTTGTGCCAGCGCAGGCATGGCTGCACTGAGCGCGGTGAGGCACACGAAAAGGCGGGACCGGATAAATGTCATTGAATCCTCGATGGTTGATGGGGACCCCCGGCACATGGCGGGAGTGTCAGGAACGATTCTATGGAGTCGGAGTATAAATGTAAAATATCTTGACTATGCTAGTATGATACTTTTTAAGTATCCATAAAGGATGGTCATGGAACTGCGCCATTTACGTTATTTCCTGGTCGTGGCCGAAGAAGCGCACTTTACCCGCGCGGCCGAGCGGCTCGGAATGCAGCAGCCGCCACTCAGCCAGCAGATCCGCGCGCTGGAGACGGAACTCGGTTTCGACCTCTTTCGTCGCCATCCGAAAGGCGCGGCGCTGACCGCCGGCGGTGAAGTGTTTTTGCGCGAAGCCCGGGCGATCCTCGAACGCGTCGACCACGCCGCCGCCCACGCGGCGCGGGTGGCGAAGGGCATCGAAGGCTGTATTTCCATCGGTTTTACCAGTTCGGCCGCCGCGCATCCCTTGATTCCCCGCATCGTCCGCTCCTACCGCGCGGCCCGTCCCGGCGTCAGCCTGGAATTCAAGGAGGGAAATGCCGCCGAACTGACCGATGCGGTGGAAGCGGGGGATCTGGATGTCGCATTCCTGCGACAACCGGTGAGACAGCCGCCCGGCCTGACCTTCAGCCACCTGCTCGATGAGGAAATGCTGTTGGTGTTGCCAATTGGACACACGTGCCTGAAAAAATATGCATCCAAGGGCATGCCGTCGATCCCGCTGATCGCGCTGCGCGACGAACAGTTCATCCTGGTGCGGCGGCGCGGCGCGCCGGGCATGTATGCGGACCTGGTCGATGCTTGCGTGCGCGCCGGCTTTACGCCGAACATCGCCGTCGAGGTCGACCGCATGCTGACCAACATCAGCCTGGTGGCGGCCGGCGCCGGCGTATCGGCCGTGCCTGCGTCAATGAAGGGCTTTCACGAGGATAGCGTGGTGTATTGCGGCATCCAGGACGACGCGCCCGGCATGCGCGCGCCGCTGACGATGGTGTCGCGCGAAGCGGTGGACGAACCGGTGATGCAGCAGTTTTTGCGCCAGGCGCAAGAGATGTCCGAGCGCCCCGATTTGAGCTAGGGATATGTTTTAAGTATTGTAAATGCATTTTCGAGATATTTTACATTTCTGATCTGCTTCGATAGCATCGTCTTGCTGCCTGTTGCCGCGTACCGGCGCGGGCAGCGAACAATTAGAAATCAAAAAATCTCGGAGACATCATGAACAATCAACCGGCCATTTGCCTGGCTCTTTTGACCCTTGCCGGATGCGGCGGCAGCGGCAATTATGAGGCGCCAGCGACGACGCCGCCAACGCCAGTGTTTGCCCCCCAAATCATTTCATCCGAGGCATGCGCCGCCATCGCCAGTGCCGCCATCCCGGGTAGTGAAATCAGCCTGGCCAGCGGCGGCGCGACCTTCAAGTCGGCGACGCTGGTCAAGGCGGCGGACGCGGGCAACGCCAACGGAGAATTCTGCAAGGTGCTCGGCACGGTCTTGCCGGTCGGCGCGCTGGCACCGGTGATCAATGTCGAAATCAACCTGCCGACCAAGTGGAACGGCAAGCTGCTGCAGATCGGTGGCGGCGGTTTCGATGGCACGCTGGTGACCGGGCTCGATCCGATGAATTTCGCGCCGGCCGGCAGCAC
The DNA here is from genome assembly GCA_040389645.1 of Pseudomonadota bacterium. Classification (GTDB taxonomy): domain Bacteria; phylum Pseudomonadota; class Gammaproteobacteria; order Burkholderiales; family Burkholderiaceae_D; genus Rugamonas. The sequence goes on from JAZJZT010000026.1 coordinate 75,466, forward strand.
GACGCCGCTGGCGCAAGGTTACGTCACGCTGGGCGACGATTCCGGCCATATCGGCAGCGTCACCGACGGCACCTTCGCGACGAACGACGAGGCGCTGGCCAACTACGGCCGCCTGAGTCTTAAAAAGAGCCACGACGTGGCGATCGCGCTGATGAAGCGCCTCTATAAAGTGGACAAGCCGGTCAAGTCATATTTTATTGGCAGTTCGACCGGCGGGCGCGATGCCTTGTCCGTCGCGCAAACCTGGCCCGAGGAATACGACGCCATCTTCATCAACCGCCCGGCCCTGAATTACACCGGCCTGCGCCTGAGTAACCTGCAGCTTGGCCGCGCGCTGTTCCTGAACGGCGGCACCGGCTGGATCAACCCGGCCAAGACCAGTTTGTTGCTCAACACCGTCATGGCGTCATGCGACAAGCTCGATGGCGTGGAGGATGGCATCATCAGCAACCTCGCCGCCTGCAAGGCGAAGTCGGAGGCGACATTGGCGGCGCTGCGTTGCGCCGGAGGCGCCGATACCGGCGACGCTTGCCTGTCCGATCCGCAAATCGCGACCGTCAGGACGATGGCCAATCCCCTTAAATTGAACTATGCGCTGGCCAACGGCGTGACGCAATATGGCGGCTACAACATCATGGCCGGCATGGTGTTCGGTCCCCCGTATGCCGCTGCGCGCAATTTCGGTCCGAACAGCACGGGGCCTGTCGCGCCGAATTACCTGGCCGTCGGTTCCGGCACCGGCGCCAATGCGCCGAACGCCTACGTCACCGGTGACCAGTGGATGAAGTATTTTATTACCCGTAATCCGTCCATCAATTCGCTCCTCGTCGATCCGGCCACACCGGGCCAGTGGCAGCAGCGCATCGTCGATGTGTCGCAGCAGACCGATGCGACCAGCCTCAATCTCGACGCCTTCCTGCAAAAGGGCGGCAAGATCATCTGGACCCATGGCTCGTCCGACGAAGTCGTCAGCACGGATTCGTCGATCGATTATTACAAGCAGCTCGTCGCCAAATATGGACAGGCCAAGATCGATGCGAATGTGCGCTTCTACCTCATTTTCGGTAACGGCCACGGCGACACCGGGCCGGTATTGCCGACTTTCGATTCGCTGGCGATGCTGTCGGGCTGGGTCGAAAACGGCGCCGATCCGGCCAACGGCCAGATCGTCAAGAACACGCGCGTAAAAGCGGCGGCGGACAAATCGCCGGCCGGTTCTGCCGAACGGCCGTTGTGCCGCTACCCGAGCTACCCGCAATACAAGGGCGTCGGCAACGATCCGAACCTGGCGTCCAGCTTCGCCTGCACGCAGTAAGTAAATCCCGCATTCCCATCAGCGCAGTACTCGCCATCCCGCAAAGGGGCGGCGGGGCTGCGCGCATCCATCCGAAACGAGGAAGCACTATGAGAAGCATTGTTTTGCGCTCCAACCCATTCCATTACGCTGCATTGACACTGACCCTGGGCCTGGCCGGCTGCGGCGGCGGCACCGGCGGCGCTCCCGAATCCGCTCCCGCGGCCAGGCTGCTGGCGCAGACCGTCGTTAGTTTCCCCAATACCTGCGCTTCGATCGAGGGCATGAGCATCGGTTCCGCGGCGATCGCGCTGCCGACGCACGGTGCCGTGGTCGATACGGCGACCTTTCATTCAAGCACAGAGGCGGGCAATCCGTATGGCGCTTATTGCGAATTGCGCGGCCATATCAAATCCGTCGACCTGACGGCGCCGGACATTTATTTTGCCGTCAACCTGCCGAATAACTGGAACAGCAAGGCCATTCACTTCGGCGGCAGCGGTTTCGACGGCCACGTCATCGACGGTACCGAACAGGTGCGCCTGAGCGGCTCGAACAGCGTGCCGCCGCTGACGCAGGGGTACGCGACTTATGGCGACGATTCCGGCCATCAGGCGGAAGAGATCACCGACGGCAGTTTTGCGATGAACGACGAGGCACTGGCCAATTTCGGCCGCAACGCGCTGAAGAAAACTCACGATGTCGCCTATGTGCTGATGAATGCGCGTTACGGCGAAGGCGCGAGCAAGGCGTATTTCCTCGGCACGTCCACCGGAGGGCGCGATGCGCTGACCTATCTTCAGCACTGGCCGGCCGACTACGACGGCGCCATCGTGAATCAGCCCGCGCTCAATTACACGGCGACGCGCATGTCGAACGTGGCGATCGGCCGCGCCCTGTACCGCAATGGCGGCGCCGGCTGGATCAATCTCGCCAAGACCTTGCTGGTCCAGCAGACCGTGCTGGCCACCTGCGATACGCTCGATGGCGTCGCCGACGGCGTGATCAGCAATGTCGAAGGATGCCGGATGCGCAACGAGCAAATCCTCGCGGCGTTGCGTTGCAGCGACGGCAGCGACCTCGGTGACAGCTGCCTGTCCGACGCCCAGATCGACACCGTGCGCGTCGTCGAAGCGCCGATGGAGTTGCGCAACTTCACGCTGGCCAACGGTGTCGTGCGCAATAGCGGCTATAACTTCCTCGAAGGCAGCCAGATCGCCAACGGCGACCGCCACTTCGGTACGCGCGCCGTTCCATCCACGCCGCCGACCAAGGATGTCGACGCCAGCCTGTACTTCACGGGCGACCAGTGGGCGCGGTATTTTATCGCGCGTAATGCCGCTTTCGATTCGCTCAACCTCGACCCCGTCAACCCGGGCAGTTACCAGGCACGCATCCAGACTGTCTCGGCTCTGACCGACGCCAGCAATCCGGACCTGGGCGCATTCTTTGCGCACGGTGGCAAATTGATCCTGGTGCATGGACTGGCCGATGAAGTGATCAGCACCAACGGCACGATCGCCTATTATCAGCGCATGCTCGACACCGTCGGCGCCAGCACGGTCGCGGCCAACGTGCGCTTCTATACCGTGCCCGGCATGGGCCACGGCAGCGGCGTCTTCAAACCGTCGTGGGACTCGCTCGGCGCGCTCGAAGCGTGGGTCGAAAACGCCACGCCGCCGGCGAACCCGGTCGTCGTCGATACCGCCTCCGCCACCAAGGGACGCAGCCGCCCGCTTTGCGAATATCCGGGCTGGCCGAAATACAGCGGCAGCGGCTCCGTCAACAGCGCCGCCAGCTACAGCTGTTCGCAGGCGCCCGATCCCGCTCCGGCTTGCGACAATTTGCCAGGCAGCGTCACCACGTTCCGGGGCGGCGATATCTGGGGCGAAGAATTGAATGTGACCGTCGATCCTGCCACGCTTGCCTACAGCATCAACGTGAAAGCCAGCCTGCAGCGCAGCGCCGGCACCGTCCGCAGCGGGACCCTGCAAGCGCGCGGCGCCTGCACCTATGCCAGTGGCGAAAACGGCGCGACCTTTACCTTCGGCGCGGGCGGCGTGGTGCAGGGGGCTGTTGCGGCGCCGAGCGGCAATAAATTCCTGCCGTTCGTGGCCTTCGGTTCCACCACCGGCGACTATCTTGCGCTGGCCAATATCCATAACGCCAGCGGCACGCAGGGCGATGGCGCGAGTGGATTGAATGCGTGGAACGGCGTGCTGCGTTTCCGTTCTTCGGCGCCGACCTGGCAAACCTGCCAGGCCAGCGGCGGCGGTTTCATCGTCTACGACGCCAATTGCGCCAATACCACCAAGGGTTACATCGCGTACAACGCCACGCGCGCCGCATTCGATTTGTATACGACGCCATCGACAGGGGCGGCTGTCACCACCGGCGGCACGCTGGCAGGTTCCGTCATCGGCGGCGTGGTCAACGGGACCGTCGTTCCGCTGGTCCTGATGCGCAACTCCGCCACGAGCTACGGCTTGCGGATGCTGGCTCCGCAAGCGAGCCTGTCCACCGGCGCGGGTGACGGCAGCTATGCGTCGATCGCTTCGAGCGGCATCAATTCGGCCCTCAATGTCGCGGGCAGTGTCGCGCACGGCGCGGCGTCGCAGGGGACGCTGGCCTACAACAATCCGGTCGCCGGCGTGGTCACGTCCAGCGGCGGGTATGCGGGAGCCTTGCTGTTCAACGCAGGCATCTACGGCTTCAGTACGGGCGGCTATTTCGAATTGGGCGTCAAGCGCTGATGCCGTGTCATTCCCGCGGAGGCGGGAATCCCATTTAGAGTCGCAAACGGTGCAAAAAAATGGGATTCCCGCCTTCGCGGGAATGACAGATCTACGGCCTGTGGCCTTAATTTAACGGCATTAGCGTCAAGCGCTGGTGTAGGGAATTTGTGTCTCCCGTCCTGGCGGGGGAATCAATCAGCAAGCAGTAAAAAAACCAGGTACGACAAATAAATCAAAACAAGGGAAGAACCATGAAATACCAATTAGCCATCATTGCCTCGCTGGTCGCCATCGCCAACGCCAGTGCCGCCGGATCGAGCGTGACGGTCTATGGATCCATCGACGGTGGCCTGCGAAATCTGAGCAACTCCAACGCTGCCGGCGACAGCCTGCTGACCATGGGTTCGAACGGCACATTCCGCTCAAACCGGCTCGGCTTCAAGGGCGTGGAAGACCTGGGCAACGGCCTGGCCGCGAATTTTGTGCTGGAAAGCGGTTTCAATACCGGCACCGGCGCGCTCAATAACACCACCAACATCCTGTTCCAGCGCGAATCGCACGTCGGCCTGAGTCTTGGCGGACAGTCGGTGGACTTAGGTAATCAGTACACGATCGCCTATAAAACCGCGCTCAAGTTCGATCCCTTCCTGTACCGTTATCCGAGCATCACCTACGCCTTGTCCGCCGCCGCCGGCACGCGCAAGACCAACGATATCCAGTACACCGGCAAATTCGGCGACGTCACCGCCATGGCCGAATATGCGCTCGGAGAAATTGCCGGCAGCACCAGGGACGGCTCGACCGGGGCGCTCGGCGCGATCTACGAACGCGGCCCGCTGAAATTGGGCGCGTCGTACACGTCCGCCAAACAGAACGTGGGCACGGCGACGCTGGCCAGGTACATGGATTATTCGCACTACAACCTGGGCGGCAGCTACACCGTCGGCGCCGCGCAATTCGCCGCCGGCTATGTCAGTTCGGTGCAAAAGACTGCCACCACCGACACGACGAACAAATGGTCGTGGGCCGGTTTGAACTACGCGCTCACTTCCCAACTGGCGGTGACCGGGGCGTGGTACCAGAACAAGGCGTTCAATACCGCCGCCACGGCCGCCGTCGCGGCGGGGGATGCGAAGAAGAATCTGTACATGGCCGGCCTGACCTATAACTTTTCGGCGCGTACCAACCTGTATGCCGAGGTCGACGTCAACAAACTCGATGGCGGTTATGCGACCGGCGGCACGACGAAGTTGAACCAGTCGCGCCAGACCGGCATGTCGGCCGGGATCATGCACATGTTCTGATAACGGTGGGCGGTGCGGCGCCGGCTCAAGCCTTCTTGTCCAGCGCGTGCATCGCCTGCTGCAATACCTTGCGCAGAGAGTGGGCGCCGTCGGCGTCGACCCGTCCCATGTCCAGGTACAGGTCGACGCCGGATGCGTGTTCGCTGAACACTTGCACCACGCCGCCATCCTTGTCGAGCAGGCCGTCGATCGCGTACGGCACCACTTCGCGCGCGATACCCTTCATCGTCGTCGGCGGCAGCGCGTGGGCCGCCACCAGTTCGCGCACCAGCGCATAGGTTTCATAGCTGACGACGATGCCGCCGGCGTCGGCGATCGATTGCAGGCGCGCGGCCAGGTTCGCCTCGGCGCCGAGGATCGTGTAATCCATCCGGTCCGCGCTGCCGAAATTGCCGACGTTGCAAAAGCCGGTATTGATGCCCATCCGCACGCGGAACGGCGCCTCGATACCGTGTTTGCGCCAGCGTACGTTCAGCCGCGCCAGCGCCTGCTGCATCTCGACGGCCATGCGCAGGCACGCTTTCGCGTCTTCGGCCGCGCCGCGCGTTTCCGGGTCGCCGAAGAAAATCAGGATGGCGTCGCCGATGAACTTGTCGATGGTGCCGCCGTGACGCAGCGCGATGGTCGACATCTCCGTAAAATATTCGTTGATCAGTTCCGTCAGCGCTTCCGGTTGCAGCGATTCGCTCAGCGCCGTGAAATCCTTGATGTCGGAAAAGAAGATCGACAGTTTCCTGCGCTGCGTGCTGAGCGCGACGTCCATTTCTCCGCTGAAGATGTTTTTATAGATCTGCGGCGAGATGTAATGCGAAATCTTCATCGACACCGACGCCAGAAAACCGTTCGCACTTTCCAGTTCGGCATTGATGTGGCGGATGGTGGCGGTTTGGCGCCGCTGCAGCACGATAAATCCCAGGCCGGCTGCGGCGACGGCCAGGAAATAGGCGACGCTGTATTTGAACGACCATAAATTGGTGCCGATCGCGTCGTCGATCGCCACTTCCTGCAAGCCGCGCACATCGCCGACCTTCCAGTCCTTTTTGGGGCTGTCCGGGTGGCTGTTGTGGCATTGCACGCACGAAGTGCTCATCACCACCGGGGACGCCAGGCGCACGCGGCTCTGCAGGCCGGACGACGTCGCGTCGACGATCGGCGGCTGCTCCGGGCGGGCGCGCAGTTCGGCCAGCGCGTTTTTTTCGAAGGCGTCCAGCGCGTGCGGTGCGCGGCCCTTGAACGGGTAGTCGGAAATGAAGCGGTAGCTGACGTTCGACTGTTTTTCGGAAATCACGCGCCCCAGTTCGAGCGACAGCGTGGCCGGGATCGGGATCGCGCCCGGCACCGCTTCGTAATCGTGCGTGACGGCGGTCTGGCCGGCGGGATGGGCCAGCACGCGCGCCACGACGGCGCTGCCGTAGTAGCCGCGGATGCCGGAAATCATGGCATTGAGGTCGCCCGCCTGGCGCCGCAGGCTGGCCGAGGCCATGTGTTTCATGTCGAGCCAGACCGCCAGCGGCAAACCGGCCAGCAGCAGGGCGAGTACGATCAAAGCGATACGCTCCCGGCGCTGTGGCGTGTCGGGACGCGCTGCCATGCCGCTACGCCGTCGACATGTCGGTGGCGGTGATGGTGCTGTGCGCGTCGTGCGCGCCGGTGCGGATGATCCAGCTTTCCGGATACGGTTCGGCGGCGAAGCGGGTGTGATGCGGTACGCGGCTCAGTTTTTCCAGTGTCGTGGCCGGGGCCAGCGCGGTTTCCTTGCCGCTCAACTGGTCGAGGTGCCAGAAGCCGCCGTTATGGTGGATCAGCAGCGGCAGCACGGCCGCCTGCGGCGCGGCGGCGAAGGCCGGCATCGGGTAGCCGGGATGACAGTCCGGCGCCAGCACATAAAAACATTCGGCCTGCGCACCCTGGTCGGCGCGGTGCAGGATCACGCCGTGCGGCATGATCGCCGTCACCGTCAGCACGACGATGCCCTTGATGCTCGCGCTCAGTTCTATGCGCATGCCCAGGCGCAGTTGCACCGGCTTGTGTTTGCCGGGCCAGACGCCGTCGAGCAGCAGGCCGTAGCGCGAGACGTCTTCGATTTCGAAGCCGCCCTGCGCGCCGCGGCGGATCACGGCATGGCGGCCGGACAGGCGGCGCGTCAGGCCGCCGGTATCCTGGCCGTCCGGGCCGAAATGGGTCAGCAGCATGTCGCAGTCGGGATCGACCAGTTCGAAGCGGCCGAGGATGCATTCGTCGAGCGCGAACAGGCGGATCTGGCGCTGCGCGCCGGCTTCCGGCGCGGCGTTGACGAAACTGGCGGCGCGGCTCGGGTGCGGGTGCGCCGGCGCGGCGCGCGGCACGTCGATCTCGATCAAGTCCTCGTCCCACGCGATGGTGGAAAAGCCCATGTCGACTTTACCCTGCGGCGCGTCCAGGTTCACGTGCGCGATGCCGGCGTTGCGCGCGGTGACGTCGATGTCGACGCGGTCGCCGCCCTGGGCGCTGACCTTGGCGATCGAGGCGTCGTCGGCCATCACGCGCACATTTTTATGGGTGCTGAGGAAGATGCGGTGGATTTCCGTCAGCGTCGCGTCCAGGCGCGGCACCAGGATCACGAAGGTGCACTCCCAGCGCCGCGTGGCCAGGCCGGCGTGCGCGCTTTGCAGTTCGGCGGCGATCTGGTACTGGCCGTGTTCCTTGTTGCGCGACGAGAATTCGACGAAGACCGGGCGCCAGTCGCCGTCGGTGGCGCGCACGAAGTGCTGCTTATAGGCGCCGTTCGGGATCAATTCGGATTGCAACTGGATCGTCAATTGCGGCGCGCAATCGTCCGGCATGCCGCGCAATTCCATTTTCAGCGTCTGCCGTCCGCCCGCGGCGCGCGGATCGAAACCGCTGATGTGCAATTGCGGCCGCGCCTGGGCCGGACGTGCCGGCAGGGGACGCGGCTGGGCGGTGTGCGACTGTGGCGGGTAGGTCTGGGCAGGATAGGTCGGGGCGGAATGCGCGGCGGGGCTGGCGTCGGCCAGTTTGCCCCACGCGGCGGCGGCCGCGTGATGGGCGGAAGGGGCGAGCGGCTGCGCCGTCGCCGCTGGGGCGGGACGGGCATGGCGTTTCGCACTGAGCAACTCATAACTGCTTGGCATCGGGGCGGCGTCCTGGCGGTGACCGCCGGCGCAAGTGTCTTCCCCTGGCATAACCCAGAATGTGCAGTGCGGATGTTCCGTGTTACTGCATTTTTTCATGGTTGTTGGACCTGCGGCATAAGCAAGAGCTTACGCGCCTTTCGTGGTCCGTGGCAACAGTGCAGCTCAGTGCGCGCGGTTTTTTTTGCGTGCGGGCCGCCGCCGCACCATCGGCGCAACAGTCCTTGTCAAAAAAACGGCTGCAACAGCGCTTGCGGCAGTGCCGTTTCGTCAACGTTGCGATGCGGCGCGGCGGCCGGGAAGCGCAGCGCGATCGCCGTCAGGTTATCCAGGTGCAGGCCGGGCGGCGGCGCACCGACGAAGGAAGAAAACAGGGAATCGAGCGCGTCGGCGGCGCAAGGCGCCGCCCCGAGCAGCGCCGGCCATTGCGCAATCCACTCCTGCGGACGGCGGCACGCCCAGAAGCCGTCGGTCGCCAGCAGATACAAGGCGTCGCCGCGCACCGTCAGCGCGCGGCGGTCGGCCAGCGGGCGCAGGAACGGCGGCAGCTTATCGGCGTCGAGTTCATACAGGTCGTTGTCGAGTTGCTGCGGGTGGACGAAGGCATTGCCAAGAATGAAAGCCTGGGCGATCTGCGAACGGTGTTCGCCGTGCACCTGCTGCCACCATTCCTGCGCGCCGAGCAGGCCGTGCAACGCAAAACTGGTGGCGGGCACGTGGTCGATCGTCAGCGCCTGCGCCTGTTCGGGCGTGATTTCATACAGGCGCGAATCGCCGACGTGGTACAGCAGCGGAGACTGGCCGGGCGGCAGTTCGAGCAGCGTCAATGTCGTGCCGGGCCGGCGCGCGTGGTCTGGATCGTCGGGCGAATTGAATTGCCTTTGTAACTGGTGGTGCAGTTCGTCCAGGTGCCGGCTCAATTCTTCCAGCGTGTCGCAGGCCGGCATGCGCAGCAGTCCCGCGGCGACGGCTTCCGCCGCCTGCCTGCCGTGGCCATGGCCGCCCATGCCGTCCAGTACTGCCAAGCGCGCGTGGCCGGCCGGCCAGTTCGGTAATTTTAAGGTCCGCTCGATCTGCGCGTGAAGGATCACGGCACGGCCCTCGGTATCGATCAGCACGAAGTTGTCCTGGTTTTCCAGCGCCGCGTCGCCGCCGGCGCTGGCCAGGCTGCGCGCGGCCACGTCCAGGGCGGGACCGAAATTGAGCGTGGCGAGCTGTGATGTCATAGTGGATGCGTGGAGTCGTGTAAGCCACAGCTTAGCCGAATTCGGCTTCTCCACGGTGGACGATTCATTCACTCGTTTGCGCGGCGCAGCCACAGGCTGCTGACCCAGCCGGTGCTGACCTTGCCGTCGGCGCGCGCGCGCACCTGCCACCAGTCGCCATCGCGCGCGCCGGTCGGCGTGACGGCCGCGCCGGCCGGGACCACGGCCAGCCGCGCCGCGCCGACGCCGGCGGCGGCGCGCAGGTTCAAGTCGCGGTGGGCGTAAAACGAGCGGCCGGCCTTCGGTATGGCTTCGGGCGGCGGCGCGGGTGGCGTGACGGTGGCGGCGGTGAGGGATCGGGATGATGGGGGGCGCGCGGGGCGAGAGGCGAGGCCAGACGCGGGGGCGCCGGCAAAATCGGCCGCGCCGATACCGGCACCGCCACCGGCGTCGGAACCTGCGCCGACACCGTCGATATGCGCACCGGCGCCATCGAGCGCGAGCGGCGCCGGCAAACCGCTACCATTCCAGGCCTGGCTGAACGGCCGCAGCGGCGCTTGCGCCAGCAACAGCAGCAGGCTGCCGCCGGCCCAGGCGCCGCCGCCGAGGATCAATAAGCCGCGCGCGGTCGGCCGGCGCCACCAGTGGCGCGGCGTCAGCCAGCTCGCCAGCACCAGCGTGACGGCCAGGCCGATGGCGTAGGCCGGCGCGCCGTGGAATTGAGCAATGTGCATCGCGTCCTCGCTGCCGTTCAGGCGTCGAAGCGCAGCACGTAATGGCCCGCGACGAGGTGGTGACCCGGAGGCAGCAGGTATGGCGTATCGGCGTCGGGGATGCTGGCGACGAAGGCAAGCTGCTCGTCAAGGTGGTACAGCGCCTGGCTCGATGCGAGTCTGCCGATATGAAAACCCTGCGGCGCCGCTTCGAAGCTGAAGGCGTTGCGCGACAGGCCGATGCGGTCCGGGCTGGCGCCGTCGGCGCCGCCGCTGCGCTGCAGGAAGCGCGGAGAGTCCAGCACGCGCAAGGCCGCCAGCGCCTGCGAACTGCGGCCGAACGTGAAACGCGCGCCGCCGGGGAGGGCGGCGGCGAGCGGTTGCGCCAGCAGCAGCGTGGCGCAATAGCGTTCCGCCATTTCGGGCGCCGTCGCCAGCACGTGGAGCACGCGCTGGTCGACCGGCGAAAAACTGGCCGGCGCCGTGATGCGCTGGCGGCCTGCCGCCGTGCACGCATACAGTTCGTCGCTGGCGTTGACGATAAAACTGATGGCCTGGTCGGCCGTTCCGGGCGTGCCGCCCAGGATCAAGGCGCGGTTGAACGGCACTTCCAGCGCGGTGGCGCCGGTGTCGCGGTAGCGGCTCAGGCGCGGCAAGGCCAGCGCCACCAGGCTGACGCGCCGCTGCGCCAGCGGCGCATAGGTCGCGTCGCCGTCGCCGGGGCGGGAAATTGGACGATGGCTAACCGGCAGCGGTGCGGCGGTCGGTTCGTCGGCGGCCTGCGCGAGGGGGCGGGTTTGCCAGACGGCGGGTTTGGTGTGCTCTGGCGCCGGCTCCTGTGCCATTGATTTGCTGGACGCGGATAATTTGGCTTGTAAATCCATGGCAAAGGCTGGGGTCAGACCCTTGGGGTCTGACCCCGGGTTTGCGCTTCTGGTTTTTTCGGCATCGCGGCGCATTGGCGCGGCGGACTCCGGGAAGGAACTGCTGCGCGTGACTTTTAACAGCAGGCGCATGTCGGCGCCGCCGCGTTTTGAACGGATCACGTAATAGCCGTTTTTGACATCGTAGGCGCAATCGAAATCGGCTTTCGGGCGCATCTGCACGACTGCTTGCGCGTCCGGGCCGTCGTTGAGCAGCAGGATCGCGCCGTCCGGCCCGAACGGCCAGCCGCTGGCGATGCTGCTGGCCGCGCCAGCGTCGCCGCCGATCAGCGCCAGTCTCTGGTTCAGGTAGACCGGGCAGACCGGTTTCCATACCGCGCCGTCGCGCGAGACACTGACGTTGAACAGCACTTTTTCGCCCGGCGCCGGCAAATAGACGGCGTGGCCGAAGCGCACTTCGATCTCGCCCGGTGCCAGTTCATCCTTGCCCAGCACGTCGTAGCGCACCTGGTCGCTGCCGAGCAGGTCGCCGAAATCCTTCTGGTGCAGCGCGGCCAGCGTCTGCGCCAGCTCTTTTGCGCGCGCGCCGCGCGTCAGGTGGTAGTCGTCGTCGACGTCTTCCTGCGGCAGCATCAGGGTCACGTGCGAGAAGCAGCGCGTGGCGGCGCGGCCGCGCTGTTCGCGCGGGCTGCGTTCAAGCAGGTCGCGCAGCAGCGGGCGGCGGGAGAACAGCGCCAGCCCCGGCGTCTGCCAGATCGCCTCGGCGTTGAAGACATCCGGAATCCGGCCTAGGACGGCGTGTTGGACGTAGATCGGCATGGTAAATTCTCCTCTAAAGATTGCGCGCTGACCGCACAGAAGGCTAGCAGGGGGCACAGGAAAAACAGCAGGTGGCTGCCGCCGGCGGACAGAAAACTCATCGGCTGCCCCATGATCGGGAAGATGGCGAGATTGGTCCCCCACGACAGCAGCAAATGGCCGGCGACGAAGGCCGCGCCGCCGCACATGGCGAAATAGCGGAAGCGTCCGAGCCAGGCGTGGCGGAAGTCGCGCGCCGCGCCCGCCGCGCCGTGGGCTTGCGCGGCCAGTTGCAGCACGCCGATGACGAAGCCGGCCTGCGCCATCCACAACAGCAGGGCGCCGAGCAGGCCGTGGCGGTTCAGGAAGAAGGCTGGCGCGAAGTCGTCCTGCACTGCGGGGATGCTGACGGCGCTGCCGGCCGACTGTCCCAGTGATCTCAGACCGAGCAGGCTGTCGGCGCCCCACCAGCCGCCGTCGGCGATCGCGCGCGCGCCCAGTAATAATTGTTGGCCGGTGTGCGGGTGCATGGCCGGCGCCAGCCAGACCTGGAAGCGGTCGGCATAGAAGGCGCCCGTCAATGGCCATTGGGCGAGGCTGTCGGCGCCGGCGCCGCGCACCAGCGCGATGGCGCCGACGGCGGCCAGCGCCACGCCGGCCATCGTCGCCGCCAGCGCGCGGTTGCGCGCGGCGATGGCATAGGCGAAGGCCATCGCGCAACTCCACACCAGCAGCAGGATCAATGGCGAATAATCGTCGACCTGCACCAGCGCCAGCCCGAGCAGGGCGAGAAACAGCAGCGCCGGCGCCAGCAACTGTAGCCAGCGCATGCCGTGCCCGGCCTGCCGGTGGGAGCCGTCGTGCCAGCCCAGGCGCAGCGCCAGGCAGTGCGCGCTTAGCGCCGTCAGCGCCAGTTTCGCCAGTTCGACCGGTTGCAGGTCGAACACGCCGGTTTCATCGCCCCACAGCACTTGCGCGGCCAGCGCGGCCAGAGAAATAAGGGCCAGCAGCGCGAGCAACCATTCGATGGTGCGTTGATGCGTCAGCGCGCGCCGCGCCAGCGCCCAGCAGTGCCACAGCGCGCCGGTGCCGCTGCCGATGGCCAGCAGCGCGGCATTTTTCTGGTAATAGCGCAGCCATGACGATTCGTGCGCGCCGAGTCCCAGTTCCAGTTGCGCCAGCAACCCCGCCGCCAGCAGGACCAAAGCCGCGCCGCCGAGCAGAGACAGGCGCGCCGGCAATATCAGCCACAATGCCAGCGCCGCGCTGCCGAGAAGCAGAGAACAGGCCGCGCCGGGCGCATGGCCGGCACGCTGCATGGATAGCGCGGCGAGGCCGGCTCCGAGTAGCACGGCCGCCGCCAGCGGCATGCCGGCGGCGCGCCAGGTTCGTGCCGCGCCGGAGGGCCAGGTTTTTGCCGCGCTAGCGGGCCGGATGCCGGCCGTGCCGCGGGACCGGAATCCGGCTGCGGCAAGGAAGCGGAATCCGGCCGTGCCAAGAGCCCGGATACCGCTTGCGCCAAAGGGGCGTGCTCCAGTCTTGCCGAGGGAACGGACGCCGGTTGTGCCAAAGGGACGCGCCCCGGTTTCGCCGAGAGATCGGGCTTCGACTGCGCCAAGGGAGCGGACGTCCGCCTGCCGGCATGCCAGGGCGCCGGCCAGAACGGATGTCAATACCGCCAGCGCGGCCAGCGCGATCCACGCGCCGCCGCCGGATTGTATTTGCCACAGCGCGCGTTGTTGCCATTGCCACGTGATCTGCGGCGCCAGCCGCACGTCCGGCGCGCCGAACAGAGATACGTGGCGCGACGGCGTCAGCGTCAACACGCTGCCTTGCAGGTTGACCTGGTAGCGGGTGCGGCCGGCGATAAAACTGGAGATATCGGCCAGCGCGCGTTCCTCTCTGCGCAAATCGAGCCAGCCGCCTGCTCCGCCCAGCCGCAGCGCGGCGTGGCCGTCGTCCTGGCCGCCGGGGGCCAGCAGCAGGCGGCCGTTGATCCGGCTGATCGTGACGACACCAGGCGCCAGGCCAGGTACGCCGAGGCGGTTGCCGCAATGGACATTGCCGCCAAAGCTCAATGCGCGCGCGACCGTCAGCACCGGCGGCGCGATGCCATTCCACAGTGCGGCCAGCCGGGTCGCCAGGCGGCTGTCCGCGCACGGTGCCTGCGCGCTGCCGTCGCGGTACAGCGTGGCGCCGTCGTAGCGCCAGTGTTCCGCGCCATATTTGAAATCGAGCGAGCGGCCGTCCGCCACCGTCACATCAAAAACGGCGGCGCCGACCTGGAATGGATATGGCGCGGCGGGCGCCGCGCTGCCCATGCGTCTTTCGCCATCGGCTCCGTTGATCAGCGGTGCGCGCGTCGCGCTCAGGTTAAGCAGTAGCCATTTACCCTGCGCATCGCGCCGCACGGTGACATGGGCGCGCTCGGCCTGTGGCGCGGCCAGTTCGTGCGAACCGAGCGTCAGCGCTTCGCCGGGAGACAGGCGCAGTGCGATCGCCGCCGGCATCCAGGCTGGCGGCGCGCGCCATAAGCTCCAGGCTTGCAGCGCCGTCAATAGCAACAGCATCGCCGCCGTGGCGGCAAACAGGGAACGGCGCGTCGTCATCATGCCCCCGCGCCGCGTTGCCAGCCGTTGGCCGCGCCCGGCCGGCCGTATGGACAGGGCGTTACAGGCGCAAGCGGCACGGCGGCGGCGCTTCCGATCGCCGCCAATTGGCGGCTGATGTCGATCGCGTGGCGCGGCCGCGCGGCCGGATCGGCGTCGAGCAGGCGGCGCAACAGCTGTACAGCCGGGCGCGCGGCGGCATCGTTGCCGATCGCCTGTTTAAAATGCGCTTCCTCGTCGGCGTGCAGCGTGGAGGGAATGGCGCCGTCATGCCGACCAAGCAAGACCGCGGCGCCGGCCGTGTGGTGGTCGCGGTAAGCCTGGCCGCAGGCGCCGCAAAAGCGCAACTGGCTGCCGGTGACGAGAAAATAAAACAGGGCGCCGAGCGCGAAATAATCGCTGTGGATGCCGGTGGCGTAACCGCCGCCGTCGGCCGGGAAAAATTGTTCCGGCGCCTGCCAGTTGGCGGTGCCGGCGTACGAGTGTGCCTGCCCCGCGTCGAGGCGCCGGTTGGTGCCGAAATCGGCCAGTTTTACCGTGTTCCACTGCGGATCGACGAGGATATTCGCCGGTTTCAAATCCAGGTAGCGCCAGCCGTATTGATGCACCTTGGCCAGCGCCTGGTTCAGTTGCGCCATCCATTCCAGCGCGCGCGCCAGCGGCAGCGTTTGTCCGCGCGCGCGTAGCGCCGCGATGTATTTGCCGAGATCTCCGCCGAGTAATTCCAGCGCCAGCACCGGCAGGCCGCGGTGCCAGCCGCTGTCGAGCAGGCGCACGATATGGCGTTCATCCCACGCTTCCAGCGATTGCAGGAAGGCGATTTCATTGCTGGCGCTGGCGATCCAGCGTTCGCGCTGCGGCGCCAGGGCGCGCGCCATCTGTTCCTCGTTGATCAGCTTGAGCGCGACGTCCTGTGTGCCGCGCGGTCCGCTCGCGCGCCAGACGACGCCGTAGACCGAGGCGCCGATCTGCTCGCGCAGACGGTAATGGCCCAGTTCCAGTGTGATGATGGTATCGCCGGCTGTCATGATGCTCCCCCACGGCGGCATGCCGTTATGGCGGTGTAGCGGGGGGCTGTGGAAAAGGGTTAAACCAAAATCAAAATCCAAGGCTGGGGTCAGACCCCCGGGACTCGGCGTCCCCGTCTGACTCTAATGCCGTTAAGTTAGCGCCAAATTTGTCATTCCCGCGCAGGCGGGAATCCCATTTTAGAGTCGCAAACGGCGCAAAAAGATGGGATTCCCGCTTTCGCGGGAAGTCATTTCTCCCAGTGGGAGGAATGACAACTTTAAGGTCGGTGGCTTAACTTAACGGCATTACCGTCTGACTCCGGATTTTGGTTCTGATTTGGCATAAAAAAAGCCTGGCGCCGGGAGGCGTCAGGCTTTTATAACTGTCAGGCGGATAACGTCGGCTTATCGGCCGTAGTATCCACGATGGCCGCCGTGACGGCCTTCATCGCGATAGTAATGGTCGCGGCCGCGGTATTCGCGATAATAATATGGACGGGCCGGTTCCACGTAGACCGTGGCTGGCGCGTAGTAGCGCGGCGCCGGCTCGTAATACACCGGGGCCGGCTGGTAGTAGACGGGCGCCGGCTGCGAATACACGCGCGTCTGCACGTAGCCGCCGCCGCGATGGTAGCCGCCGCCCAGGCTGTTGCCCACTGCCGCACCCACCAGGCCGCCGACCACGGCGCCGCCGGAACCGTTCTGGCTACCGATTGCCGCGCCGATCACGGCGCCGGCGGCGGTATTGAAGTCACGGTCGCCCGCGGCCATGGCCGAGGATGAGATGGCGACAGCGGCCAGCGCAGCGATCGCACCCAGGAATTTTGTACGCAACATGATGTGTTCCCCTTTGCTCGGCCGGCACCGGAATGGTGCTGTCGCCGTCGTATGAGTTGAACTATAGCTGCCGTCCGGCAAAACGCCCACTCCTTACACACATTATTACAAAGCGGCGCGCGGCGGTAACAGGTGTTTCTCCCATTCCGGCCGCAACAGGCCGAATACCCTGACATCCTGATAATGCCCATTGATGAAAAACAGTTGGCGCAATGTCCCTTCTTCGCTGAAACCGCACTTTTGCGCGACCCGCACCGACGCGCTGTTTTCCGGCGCCGTCAACAGTTCGAGCCGGTGCCAGGTATGCGCCTTGAACAGGTAGTCGACCAGCAGCCGGGTCGCCTCGGAAATGTAACCGTGCCCGGACAGCGCCGGTTCCAGCAGCCGGTAGCCGATTTCGCGGCTGGTCGGCGTGCGGCTTTTAAAATGGGTGATGGCGCCGACCAGGTGGTGCGCGCGGTCTTCGACGACAAACAGTTCGCTGTCCTCGGTGACAAAGGCGTTTTGCATGAATTCCTTGCGCATCGCTTCGGGCGACTTGAAATAACTGGAAAAATAGTCGCCGCGCGAGGGCAGGTCGTTGACCAGCGCAATGAAGGTGTTCAGGTCGGCGGTGAGCAGGTGGCGCACCGTGCACAGTTGTCCCTTGAGCATGGCAACTTTCGAGGCGGAGTCGAGGTGTTTATATTAAGACAATGGCGGCGACAAATCAACGCGCACGGACACTTGGACGCCGGCTGCCCGGACGTACTGCCACCGGACGCGCGGACGCCGAAAAACTGCTGCGCAACAGCATCAAATGCGCTATCGTTTGCCTCCCACCAATCATAGGCTGTGCTTGATGAAATCCGTTTTGACCGTTTTGATGAGCTGCATGATCAGCGCCGGCGTACTGGCCGCGCCCGCCAACGACCCCGCCACGCTGGGCCAGATCCGCGACGCCGCGATGGCGAGCGATTACGCCTACGAGCGTCTGGCCGACATGACGGACTTGATCGGCCCGCGCCTGTCCGGTTCGGCCGGCGCGGCGGCGGCCGTCGAACAGGTGGCTGATCAGATGCGCAAGCTCGGCGCGAAAGTCACCTTGCAGCCGGTCAAGGTGCCGCACTGGGTGCGCGGCGCCGAAACGGCCGAACTGGTCGATTACGCCGGCCGCCCGGCCGGCGTGAGCCAGCGCGTGGTGCTGACGGCGCTGGGCGGCTCCGGCGCCACGCCGGCCGCCGGGCTCACCGCGCCGGTGATCGTGGTGCGCGATTTCGATGAATTGAAAGGGCGCGCGGCCGAGGTAAAAGGGGCGATCGTGCTGTTCGACATCCCGTTTGACCAGGAAATGGCCGAGCGCGGCCTGGCCGGCCCGGCCTATGTGCACGGCGCCGGCTTCCGCGTCGGCGGGCCGAAAATCGCCTCGCAACTGGGCGCGGCCGCCGCGCTGGTGCGCTCGGTCGGCGGCGCCGACTACCGGCTGCCGCACACCGGCGCCACCGGCCTGAGCGACGCCGACCGCATTCCCGCCGGCGCAGTCACGGCCGAGGACGCGATGCTGATCGCGCGCCTGTCCAAGCGCGGCCCGGTGCGCATGCACCTGACGCTGACGCCGCAGATCCTGCCCGACGCCGATAGTTACAATGTCATCGCCGACCTGCCCGGCACCGAGCGGCCGGACGAAGTGGTGATCGTCTCCGGCCACCTCGATTCCTGGGACCTGGCCACCGGCGCCAACGACGACGCCACCGGCGTCACCGGCGCCATGGGCGTGCTGCAGACCTTGCAGCGGCTGAACCTGAAGCCGCGCCGCACGATCCGCATGATCGCGTGGATGAACGAGGAAAACGGCGGCCGCGGCGGCGCCACCTATCATGCGGCGCACAAGGCGCAACTGGAAAAACAGATCGCCGCGATCGAAAGCGACAGCGGCGGCGGGCGCCCGTTCGGCATCCTCGCCAGCGTCGGCCCGCAAGCCGAAAAACTGTTCGCGCCGCTGCAAAAAGCCTTGCTGCCGATCGGCGCGAGCGTTTTTACGCGGCGCGACCGCTTGGGAGCGGGCGACCTGCATGCGATGGAAGACGACGGCGTGCCGACCTTCGAACCCCATGTCGACACGCACAATTATTTCCACTATCACCACACGGCGGCCGACACCTTCGACAAGGTCAACCCGGACAACCTGCGCCGCCACGTGGCGCTGATGTCGATGTTGTCGTGGTACCTGGCCAATATGGACGAATCGATCGGGCGCACACCGGCGCGGGTGAACTAAAACCAAATGCAAAGGCTGGGGTCAGACGGTAATGCCGTTAAGTTAGCGCCAAATTTGTCGTTCCCGCGAAAGCGGGAATCCCATTTAGAGTCGCAAGCGGTGCAAAAAGATGGGATTCCCGCCTGCGCGCACTACCGTCCGGGATAAATAAATTGACAGGTGGC
>JAZJZT010000027.1:0-60268 GCA_040389645.1 Pseudomonadota bacterium
ACCTGCAACCCCTTCTTTACATGTCAATCAAATTATTCCGGACACTAGTGCGCCTACGCGGGAATGACAAATTTAGCGCCAACTTAATGGTATTGACCGCCTGCCCCCCCCTCCACCACATCGAGGTCCCCCCATGCAATTCTCCCTGATCCAGGTCGACGTCGCCGACGACATCGCGACATTGACCATGAACGACCCCGCCAGCCGCAACGGCCTGACGGTGACCATGCAGCAGGAAATGCTGGCGGCGCTGGCGCAACTGGCGCTGCGCGACGACGTCGGCGCGCTGATCGTGACCGGCGCCGGCCAGTCGTTCTGCGCCGGCGCCAATCTGGGCCAGCTCGACGACAATGCCGATAGCGGCGCCACGCTCGGCCAGCGCGGCGCCCGGATGATGGAGAAATACGCCAATCCGCTGATCCTGGCCTTGCAGGAATTGCCATTCCCCGTGATCGCCGCCGTCAATGGCGCCGCCGCCGGCGCCGGCATCAGTCTGGCGCTGGCCGCCGATATTACGATCGCGGCGCGCTCGGCATTCTTTATCGCGCCATTCCTGCCGCGCCTGGGCATCGTGCCCGACCTGGGCGCGAGCTGGTTCCTGCCGCGTCTGGCCGGCCGCGCGCGCACCATGGGCCTGGTGCTGCTGGGCGAACGGCTGCCTGCGGAAACGGCCTTGCAATGGGGCTTGATCTGGGAATGCGCCGACGACGCCATGCTGCTGGAACGCGCGCGCGAACTGGCGCGTCAGCTTGCCTGCGCACCGGCGCACAGTGCGCTGGAAGCTCGCCGCGCGCTGGCCGCGTCGGAACGCAACGACCTGGCCGGCCAGCTCGATTACGAAATGGAACGCCAGCGGGAACTGCTGGACAGGCCCACGTTCCAGGAGGGCGTCAACGCCTTCTTCGAAAAACGCGAACCACGTTTTACCCGCCCGCCGCGCGCCGGCGGCAACTAGCGGGTCACCAGGCCGGCACCGGCTCCATCGGCCCGGCCGGCTGCTCCTCGGTCCCGCTGCCTGCCGCCATCCCGGCATCATCCATTTCAACATGCGTGGGGTGCTGCAAGCGCATCTTTCCCGCATGGAGCACGCGCACCAGCAGCAGCGGATGCGCCGCGTACGTTTGTCCGTCGACATGAAAACGGCGGCGCCTGGGCCGGCGCCGGTCGAGGCCATCGATCGCGACGATATCGCGGTGCTCGAGCATGCGCTGACTAGCCGCGCTGCCTTCTCCCATGACCAGATTGAGCACGCCCGCCGGCAAGCCGGCGGCGGCCAGAATCCGGGCCAGGACGAACACCGGAGCCGGCGCCAGTTCGGCCGGCTTGAACACGATGCAATTGCCGAACGCCAGCGCCGCGGCGATCTTCCACGCCGGCATACCCATCGGGAAGTTGCAGGGCGCAATGACGCCAATCACGCCGCGCGCCTCGCGCGTCACCTCCACGTCGGCATCCGGATACAGAGGTGCAGGCAGGTCGCCATGGATGCGCACGGATTCGGCGGCAAAAAAGTCGAACACCTGCGCCGCGCACACGACCTCACCGACCGTCGCGCACAGCGTCTTGCCCTGCTCCGGCGCCAGTAACTGCCCCAATTCGTCCTGGCGGGCGAACAGTTCCTGCGCCACCCTGCCGAGCAGGTCGCCCCGCTCCTGCGGCATCGTGCGCGACCACGCCGGAAAAGCCGCGCTGGCGGCTGCCACGGCGTCATCGACGTCCGCGACGCAAGCTTGCCGATACACTTCCACCCCGTCCGAGGCATCGGATGGGATGCCATCACAGTTAACACATTCCGCTGTCATGACTGTCCGTGGCTGGCGGCAGCGCGTGACTAGGCGAGCGCCGCACCGGCGCACTCCGGTTCCATGGCGATGAAGCGCCCGACCTGCACGCATGCATCGCCCAGCAGCGCATCTATCACCAGCAGCCGCTTGTGATAGCCGCCCACCGCCAGCTCCTCGGTCATGCCCATCGCGCCATGCAGCTGGATCGCATCATGTCCCATGCGGATTCCTGCTTCGCCGATAAACGCCTTGGCGGCGGCGACATCGCGGTGGCGGCTGGCCGCGCCGCTGCCGACGCTGCGCGCGGCCAGCAGCGCCATGCTTTTGACCTGCTCCAGCGCGGTATAGCCATCGGCCAGGCGATGCTGGATCACCTGGAAGCTGCCGATGGCGCGGCCGAACTGCTTGCGCTGGCGGACATAATCGAGCGTCATGCCGAACAGCGCCTGCATGCAGCCCGCCGCCTCGGCGCACAGCGCGGCCCTGGCCTCGGCCAATACATCCTGCACAATGGACGCCGCGGATTCGCCATGCGCCAGCAAGCGTTCGCGCGCCACCACGACCTCGTCGAACGCCAGGTCGCAGGCGGGCGAGCCATCGATCAGCCGATAAGGTTCGACGACGGGTCCGGCCGGGCCGGCATCGACCAGCAGCAGCGCCGGCGCGCCGTTCAGTTCCGCCGTCACGATGTAGCGCTGCGCCGCCGGACCGTGCATGACCAGTTGGGCGCCGCCATCGATCCGGTAACCGCCTTCGCAGGCTTGCGCGCGCAGATTCGTCGTGTCCGGATCGATGCCGGCCGCCAGCAGCATGCGCCCCTGGCCCAGCGCGTCCAGGCATTCCGCCCGCAGCGGCGAAGCCGCCACGCGCCGCAGGACGCCGCCGGCCAGGACGACACCGGCCAGGTAGGGAACCGTCAGCAATTCCTTGCCGAAGCGTTCCATGACCAGCGCGGTGTCGCCGAAACCGGCGTCCTGGCCGCCGAACTGCTCGGGGAAAGACATCGCCAGCAAGCCGATGTCGGCGAAGAATTGCCAGTCTTCCTGCGCATAACCCGGCGCCGTTTGCGCCAGCGCGCGCCGCGCCGCATAGTCCCCCGCGGACTTCAGGTAACGTTCGAGCGCATGGTCGATGAGTTGCTGGTCTTCGTTCAATTCCAGATTCAAGATATCCTCGGCTGTGAATACTGCATGGATGAAGGGTGTGGACGGCGCCGTGTCACAGCGTCAGGATTTGCACCGCGCCGATGCCGGGCGCCCCGTACACCTGGCAATAGCCGACCTTCGGCTTGCCGGCCACCTGCCTTCCCCCCGCTTCGCCGCGCAGCTGGGTGCAGATCTCGTACACCTGGCGCAGGCCCGAGGCGCCCACCGGCTCGCCGTTGGCCAGGCAGCCGCCATCGGTGTTGATCGGGAAGCGGCCATTGATTTCCGTGACGCCGTCGCGCAGCCATTGTTCCTGTTCTCCGTGTTCGCAGAACTGGTTTTCCGCCATGTGGATGATCTCGGCGCCCGATTCCGTGTCCTGGATCTGCGCCAGGCTGACGTCGCGCGGACCGATGCCGGCCGCCTCGTAGGCCGCCTTCGACGCTTCCACGGTGGGGCTGTCGGCATCCTCGATCGGCTGGCCAGGGCTGAGCACCTCGAAGGAACCGTAGCGGCGCGAACGCAGGATGCTGGCGGCAATGCGGATCGGCTTGCGCGAGGTGAACTGGCGCACCTTGTCGGCGTTACAGACGATCATCGCCGCCGCGCCCTCGGACGGAGAACAGAACATGAATTTGCGCAGCGGCGGGTTGAGCATCTGAGAAGTGGCGATCTGTTCGTACGTCATTTCCTCGCGGCGCCATGCATTGGGATTCCTGGCGCCGCCGCGGAAGGCCTTCAGCGCCACCCGCACCAGTGCGTCGTCGGTGATGCCGTACTGGTGCATGTAGCGCTGGATCTTCATCGCAAAATATTGCGTCGTCATGGCTAACCCGATTTCGCCATACCAGCTGCCCAGGCCCCATTTCTCGGGATCGAGCAGGAAGGAGCCGCGCGGATGGTTGTCGAATCCCACCACCATGCCCAGGTCGTACTGGCCGGCCTTGATCGCGTTGACGGCGGCGATCAGCGAGCTGGCGCCGGTGGCGCAACCGTTGGCCACATTGGTGAAAGGGATGCCGGTCAGGCCCAGCTTGTCGACCATGGTGTCGGCATTGCCGGCATCGAGGCTGCCGCCATAGGCGAATTGCACATCGTTCCAGGTCACGCCGGCATCCTCCAGCGCGCGGCGCACGGCGACCACGCCCTGCTCCGCGCCGCTCACGCCGGGAGTGCGGCCGAACGGATGCATGCCGATGCCGATAATCGCTACTTCAGTCATGCCGACTCCTTGTTTGCTTGGGTTGGTCTCGCCACGGGACGAAAGGCAAAGCTCATCAATTCATCGCCATCGGCATTGCGGCTGAACGGCACGATCGCCAGTTCCATCGGCATGCCGATATGCAGCCTGGCCGGATCGCTTTCCGTCAGGCGCGCCTCGACCCGCACCTGGCCCGGCAGCTCGACATAGCCGATGCCGAACGGCGCGAACTGGCCCTCGGCTTCGCCGCTGGCGTAGGGCGGCGACTTGGGCGCGAAAGCTTGCACGGTCCAGCTCCACAGCGTGCCGCGCTGCGCCAGCGGCGTGCTGGTCACGTCCTGGCTGCAACATTTGGGACAGGATTTTTTTTGCGGGAAGGCGATGGCCGCACAGGTCCGGCAGATGCTGCCGATCAGGTGCGGGTCTTCCGAGGGCCAGGTAAACAGGCCCTCGGCGATGGCGATTTGTCGCGCGGTATGGTTCATAGTGCTCCTCAATGTATAGGCCGGCGCAATAGCGACCGACCGGACGGTTGATACAGATCAAGCTTAGTCGACAAGGTTGGCGCTGTCAATCCGGTCGCGTCATTTTTTCGACCGTCCAGTCGGTTGACTAACGGAATCCAAGTCTGCTAAGGTGTGCCATGCCCCCGCGCGCACTGCGCGGGCAGCTGCAATCGGGCCGGAACGGCGGTGCCGCCATGGGCCGCCGCTCCGGATTGGACCACCACCATCGACGGCGCCGCGCGCGCCGTCCAGGATAAAACCCTATGTCACTTGATTTTGCCTACAGCGCCGAGGACCGCGACTTTCGCGCCATGGTGCGCGCCTTCCTGGCGCAAGAACTGCCGGAGTCGATACGCTCGGCCAACCGGCGCAACAGCGCCACCTTCGTCGGCAAGGAGGTCGCCCGGCAATGGCAGGCGATCCTGCACGCCAAGGGCTGGCTGGCCTACAACTGGCCGGTGGCCTGGGGCGGCACCGGCTGGACGCCGGTGCAACGCTTCATCTTCGAGCGCGAATGCGCACTGGCCGATGCGCCGCGGCTGATCCCGATGGGCTTGCGCTATGTCGGACCGGTCATCTTCACGTTCGGCAATGCGCAGCAACAGGCCTATTTTTTGCCGCGCATCCTCGACGGCCGGCATTACTGGGCGCAGGGTTTTTCCGAGCCCGGCGCCGGATCGGACCTGGCCTCGCTGCAATGCAGGGCCGAACAGCACGGCGACCACTACCTGGTCAACGGCAGCAAGCTGTGGACCACCCATGCCCACTATGCCGACTGGATCTTTTGCATCGTGCGCACCGCCAAGACCGGCAAGCCGCAGGAAGGCATCAGTTTCCTGCTGATCGATCTGAAAACTCCCGGCATCCGGGTCGAACCGATCGTCACCATCGGCGGCGACCACGAAGTCAACCAGGTGTTTTTCGACGACGTCGAGGTGCCACTGGAGAACCTGGTCGGCGAGGCCGGGCGCGGCTGGGAGTATGCCAAGTTCCTGCTGCAGCTCGAACGCGGCGGCGCCTCGGCCTCGGGCATGATACGGCGCGAACTGGAACACCTGGGCACGGCCTTGCTATCAGGCGCCGGCCGCACGGACGCGATCGCGCGCCAGCAACTGGCGCGGCTTGAAATCCGCCTGCTGGCGCTGGAAGTGACGGAGTTGCGGGTGATGTCGGCGATGACGGCGGGTCACCCTCCGGGCAAGGAATCGTCGGTATTGAAACTGGCAGCCTCGGACCTGGAACAGGACACGGCGCAGCTGGCGATGCGGATCGCCGGCGGGCAGGCGCTGCGCGCGCCGGCGCAGGATGCGGATGCGGATACGCAGCCGACCATATTGATGTCGAAATACCTGAACAGCCGCGCCGCGTCAATCTACGGCGGCTCGAACGAGATCCAGCGCAGCATCATCGCCGCGCAAGTGCTGGAATTGCGCTAGCGAGCACCCGGGCGGCGACTGCCTGCGCGGCGCCGCCCTACCGCTCTACCAACGAAAACGATGCCCGGCCGGCATGCCGGCCAGGCATCAATGCCGCGTCAACCCTGCCGGCGCACCGCCGCCGCGGCGCGCGCCACGGCTGCATGGGCTTCTTCTCCGGCGTCGACGACCGGCATCTCGCGCGGCAGCCAGTCGGCGGCGCGCCAGAACAGCCATGCGGCCACCAGAGAAAACATGACCGCGAAGCTGAGCGCGTAGCGCAGCGAATCGGCGGCCATGCCAAAGTGCGCCACCAGCAGGTCGCTGATGATGCCGGTCGCCAGCGGACCTAAGCCCAGCCCGAACAGATTGAGCACCAGCATCAGCACGGCCGAGGTGAAGGCGCGCATATTGGCCGGCACCAGCATTTGCGCCACCGCGATGATCGGGCCGTAATAGACCAGCATCATGGTCAGCGACATGGCGGCCAGCGACAGCGACAGCGTGGCCGAGGCCACCAGGTACTGGGCCAGCGCCGCCGGCACCATCGCCAGCAAGGCCAGCGCGACCACGCGCAGGCGGCCGCGCGGATCGCGCTGGCCGAAGTAGTCGGACAGCCGCCCGCCCAGGTACATGCCGGCGGCGCTGCCTATGCCGTTGAGCAGGGCCAGGTAGTACGACACTTCGCCCAGCGTCATGCCATGCACGCGCACATAAAATGGCGCGCTCCAGGCATTGACCGAATACCAGGCGAACGCGTGAAAGGCGCCGGCGGCCGTCAGGTAGCGGAATGTGCGCAACTGCCACAAATGGCGCAGCGCCTGCATTGCCGTCGGCGCCTGCGCATCCACTATCGGCGCCGGATCATAGCGGCCGCGGCGCGGCTCGCGCATGGTCAGCAACACGATGGGCGCGAGCACCAGGCCGGCGCCGCCGATGATGGCGAACGCCACGCGCCAGCCGACCGCATGCTCCAGCGCTCCCGCGCAGGAAAAGCCGAGCATCAGGCCCGCCGGCAGCGACAGTCCCCAGAACGCCAGCGCGGTGGCGCGCGACTTGGGCGGATAAATGTCGGCGATGATCGAGTGTGTGGCGGGAATGCTGCCGGCCTCGCCGACGGCCACGCCGATGCGGAAGAACACCAGGCCGGCGAAACTGCCGGCCAGCCCGGTCAGCGCGGTCATCCCGCTCCAGATGGCGAGCGAACCGGCCACCAGGCGCGTGCGCACCGTGCGGTCGGCCAGCCGGGCGATCGGCAGCGCCAGCGTCGCATAGAACAGGGCGAAGGACAGGCCGGTCAGCGCCCCGAGCTGCGCATCGGACAAGCCCAGGTCGGCCTTGATCGGCACCTGCAGGATCGACAGGATGGTGCGATCGATATAACTCAGTACCGACACAAGAAAAAGCAGAAACAGAACGTAACGGCGCTCCCTGACTTCCTTGCGTGTTTGCTCGACGTGCATGGCGACCTCTTGTTTAGACGATTGGATTTCGGCTTGCCCCGGTGACGGGTACCGCGGACATGCATGCCGCAGTGCCCGGCGATGCGCGCCGTCTCAAGAGGGAAAGAATACCGACCGACCAGTCGGTTGTCAATCGATTCCACGCCACGCGCGCCGCATGGCATCCTGATACCGTTCGAGCGCGAAACGCCCGATTTCGTCAATCGCGGTGTACGACAGGACCCCACCCCGGGCAGGATACTGTCCGCCAAAAGCATCTTTCCCGCCAATGATAATCCAGACGGCTTCCAATATACGTCATGCCTAGCGGTTGACAGCGCTCTTGGGCACGAGCAGCAGCAGGAAGGCGCCGAGCAGCAAGGTGCTGGACGTGAGCATCAGGCCGGCGCCCTGGGTGCCGGTCACGTCGTTGAGCCAGCCGACCAGGGAGGGAGAGAAGAAGCCGGCCAGGTTGGCGACGCAATTGATGGTGGCGATGCCTGCCGCCGCCGTCATCCCGCCCAGAAAGGCGGTCGGCAAGGCCCAGAATTGCGAGGTGCCGCAGATGGCGCCGGCAGCCGCCAGGCTGAGCAACGCAAGCGCCAGGCCGACACCTTCGGTATGGGGCAGCGCGAACAGGGCGACCGCGGCGACGACCATCGGGCCGCCGCAATGCAGGCGGCGGGCCTTGGTGCGGTCGGAATTGCGGCCGATGATCGGCAGGCAGACCAGCGCCACAAGATACGGGATGGCCGACAGCATGCCCACCGTGCCGACGCCACTGACGCCGGCGTTCCTGACGATGGTCGGCAGCCAGAAGGTGATGCCGTACTGACCCATGACGATGCAAAAGTAAATCGCCATCAACAGCCACAGCCTGCGGTCCGCCAGGAAGGCACCGACCGAGTGATGCGCCACCTTGCCGTCGTTTTCCTGCGCGATATTGCGCTGCAGGATGGCTTTTTCTTCGGGATTCAACCACTTGGCGGCGGCGATGCTGTCATCGAGGTAGAACAGGATGGCGATGCCGAGCACCATCGACGGAATCGCCTCGAGCACGAACAGCCATTGCCAGCCCGTCAATCCATGCGTGCCGGCAAAGGCTTGCATGATCCAGCCCGACAGCGGCGCGCCGACGATGCTCGCCAGCGGAATGGCCATGAAGAACAGCGCCATCACCTTGGCGCGCCGCGCCGCCGGGAACCAGTAGGTGATGTAGAGGATGACGCCAGGCGCGAAGCCGGCTTCGGCCACGCCGAGCAGGAAGCGCAGCACGTAGAACGAGGTGGGGGTCGTCACCACGCTGAAGCTGGCCGAGATGATCGCCCACGTGATCATGATCCGCGCCAGCCATTTGCGGGCGCCGAAACGGTGCAGGATCATGTTGCTGGGCACTTCGAAGATGAAGTAGCCGATGAAGAAAATGCCGGCGCCCAGGCCGTACATGGTGTCGCTCCAGTGCAGGTCGCTGAGCATTTGCAATTTGGCGAATCCGACATTGACCCGGTCCAGGTAGGCGCTCAGGTAGCACAACATCAGGAATGGCAGAAGCCGGCGCGTGACCTTGGCATAGGCGCGCGATTCGAGGTCATCGGCGGGGCTCAGGCCGGCAGCGGCCGCCCCGGCGGGCATTACGATATGCGATTTCATGTGGTCTCCAATTATTCCGATTCAGGCGCGGCACACGGCCGCGCCCGGACATGATGCGAAGGTCTTGATGCCTTCTCGGCGGGCGAAAAATCAGCCCAGCCAGCTCTTGATGCGCGCCGCCATGGCTTGCAGCGAGATGCCGTAGCGATCGTGCAGCGTGGGCAAGGCCCCGGCGTCGAGGAAGGCATCCGGCAAGGCCACCTGGCGGAAGGCGGGCGCCACGCCGGCGCGCAGCAGGGTGCCCGCGACCGCCTCGCCCAATCCTCCCACCACCGAGTGATTTTCCGCGACCACCACCAGGCGCCCGGGGAGCGACGCCGCGCGGATCACCGCCTCCTCGTCGAGCGGCTTGATGGTGGGCGTGTGCAGCACGGCGACTCCGATATTGTCCTTGCGCAGCGCCTCGGCCACTTCGAGCGCCCGCATCGTCATGATGCCACTGGAAATGATCAATACCTCGCGCCCGTCGCGCAACAGCCTGGCTTTGCCGAGCTCGAACTTGTAGTCATATTCGTCCAGCACCAGCGGCACCTTGCCGCGCAACAGGCGCATGTACACCGGCCCCTGGTGCGCCGCGATCGCCGCCGTCGCCTGCTCGGTGTCGAGCGCGTCGCAGGGATCGACGATGGTCAGACCCGGCACGCCGCGGAAGATCGCGATGTCTTCCGTGGCCTGGTGGCTCGGGCCGTAGCCGGTCGTCAGCCCCGGCAGCGCGCAAACGATTTTCACGTTCAGGTTTTCCTCGGCGATCACCTGGTGAATGAAATCGTAGGCGCGGCGCGCCGCGAACACCGCGTAGGTGGTGACGAAGGGAACAAAACCTTCCTTGGCCATGCCGCCGGCGGCGCCCATCAACAGTTGTTCGGCCATCCCCATCTGGAAGAAGCGTTCGGGGAATTCCTTAGCGAACAGGTGCAAGTCCGTGTACTTCGCCAGATCGGCGCTCATGCCGACGATTTCCGGGCGCTGTCTTGCCAGTTCGATCAGCGCGGTGCCGAACGGCGCGCTCTGCGTGCGCTGGCCTTCGGTGGCGATGGAAGCGATCATCGCCGACGTCGTCAGGCGCGGCTTGTTCACGGTGGTGGCGCTCATTGCTGCTCTCCTGCGAAATGGGTGTCCAGTATGGCGATGGCTTGCTGCCACTCGTCGGCTTCGACGCGAATAAAATGGTTCTTGTCGCGTTCTTCGAGAAAAGGCACGCCGCTGCCCATCAGGGTATCGCACAGGATCACGCGCGGCTGGCGTTCCGGATGGCGGCGCGCCCGGTCGAAGGCCTCCCTCACCGCCGCGATATCGTTGCCGTCGACGCGCTGGACGAACCAGCCGAAGGAGCTCCACTTGTCGGCCAGCGGCTCGAAGCCGAGAATCTTGCCCGACGGCCCGTCGGCCTGCTGGTTGTTGATGTCGACCAGTGTAATCAGGTTGGCGAGACCGTGATGGGCGGCCGACATGGCCGCTTCCCAGGTCGATCCTTCGTCGAGTTCGCCATCGGACATCGAGTTGTAGACGAAAGCCGGGTTACCCTTGTGGCGCAAGCCCAGCGCCATGCCGACCGCGATGCTCAAGCCCTGGCCGAGGGAGCCGCCGGACATCTCCATGCCGGGCGTGTAAGTCGCCATGCCGGACATCGGCAGGCGGCTGTCGTCGCTGCCATAGGTGTCCAGTTCGTCTTCCGGCAGGACGCCCGCTTCCAGCAGCGCGGCGTACAGCGCGATCGCATAATGGCCGTGCGACAGCAGGAAACGATCGCGGCCTTCCCATTCGGGATCATCTGGCCGATAATTCATGGCGTGCCGATAGGCGACCGCGAGGATGTCGGCCATGCCGAGGGCTTGTCCCACGTAACCCTGTCCTTGCACTTCGCCCATGCGCAGGGCATAGCGGCGAATCCGGTGGGCGGCGCCTTTCAGCGCGGCCAGGGAATGCTGATGTTCCATGTGTAATGTCTCCAATGTGGTTGTCGAATCCAAACGCCTGTCGATGCAGCGCTGACAGGACCAGTGTATGAATTCCCGGGTAAGCGGTATAGCGAGGAATATTGAGCGATACATGAAACCAGTTCAGCGATACCGCGCGTTGCGACGCGCATCACTCAAGGGCTTGCAGGCGTTCGAAGCCGCCTACATGCACCGCTCCTTCGCCAGCGCGGCGCAGGAACTGTCGATCACCGCGTCGGCGGTCAGCCACGCGATCCAGACGCTTGAGGAAGCGCTGGGGACGGTGCTGTTCGAACGGGAGCGGCGCGGCGTGGTGCCGACCGCGGCCGGCGCGCGGCTGTTCGAAGTGACGCGCCGCTCGTTCAGCGACATCGACGATGAATTGCGCACCATCCTCGATGCCAGCACGGTGCAGCAGGTGGTGACGATCCAGAGCGCGCCGAGTTTTGCCGCCATCTGGATCATGCCGCGCCTGCCCGCCTTCCTGCGCGCGCACCCCGACCTCGACGTGCGCCTGTGGGCGGTCCACCAGGCGCCCGATTTTTCCAATGGCGGCGTGGATGTCGCTGTCACGTACGGGCGCACGCCCCCTTCCGGCAGCGTGCACAGCGAGCCGGTCTCGCGGCGCGAACGCTATCTGCCGGTGTGCAGTCCCGCGCTGGTCGATGGCTGGACCTTGCCGCTGCCCGCGAGCGACATCGAGCAGTTTTACCTGATCCAGAACGACGTGTCGCTGACTTCATGGGATGAATGGATCGGCCGCTTCGCGCCCGGTTACGACAGGGCCGTGCAGGGATTGCGGCTGGACCGCGCGTTCATGACCTTGAGCGCGGCCGAGAATGGATTGGGCATGTGCATCGAAAGCACCGTGCTGGTACAGGACTACGTAAAACAGGGCAAGCTGGTTTGCCCCTTCGGCGACCTGGCGATCGACGTCATGGCGCACTATATCTCGGTGCCCAAGAACAAGGAGCATTTGCAGGGGGTGCAGACCGTGCTGGCGTGGCTCAGGGGATTCGTGAACCAGGACGAGGTGGAGGCGTGGGTGAGCGGAGAATAAGCTTGAACGGCCGGCGCCGGGGGCGGCCAGCCGCAACGCCGAAGGCCGCCCTTCCCGCTTGCGCGAAAATGGCGGCCTGCGACAGCCTGGCGTCAAGCATCGGTGGATCAATCAGTGGATCAGCATGCCGCCGTTCACATCGAGTGTGATGCCGGTGCAGTAACTGGAAAGATCGCTGGCCAGGAAGACCACCGCCCCGGCGATGTCGTTCGCATGGCCCAGTCGCGCCAGCGGGATCTGCTCGGCGATTTCACCCTTGCGCTCCTCGGTCAACTTGCCCTTGATGATGTCGGTGGCGATCAGGCCCGGCGCCAGCGAGTTGACCCGGATGCCGTCCGGGCCGAATTCGCGCGCCATCGCCCGCGCCAGTCCCAGCACGCCGGCCTTCGCCGCTGAATAATGCGGCCCGCCCAATATTCCTCCGCCGCGCTGCGCCGATACGGACGACGTGCAGATGATGCTGCCATGGCGCTGGCGCTGCATGGCGGGCAGCACCGCCTGCGACATCAGCAGGGTGCCGCGCAGGCTGACATCGAGCACCGCGTCGTAATCGGCGGTGGAAATGTCCAGCGTCTTGCGCGCTTGCGTGATGCCGGCGTTGTTGAACAAAATGTCGATGCGTCCGAAGCGCTCCAGCGCGGCCTTGGCGGCCGCTTCGCACTGCGCCTGGTTGGTGACATCGGCGACCAGGCCCAGGTGCCCGGGTCCCAATTCCGCAGCCGCACCGGCCGGATTGGCGCCGGCCAGGTCGAGAATGACGACCTTGGCGCCATGCGCGGCCAGCATGCGCGCGGTTGCAAAGCCCAGTCCATTGGTGCCGGCTCCGCCGGTGACGATCGCTACGCGTTCATTCAATAACATGTCGTTCTCCTGTGTTTGACGTTGTGATGCCATCTTCGCGGATGGCGCCGCCGGCCACAAACGAAGAAAACTCAGGCAGACGCGAAATCAATTCATGCATCGGTGCGCCCGGCGTATCCGCCACATGCCGGCCTGCGGCGCGCTGCCTGCACGTCATCCGTGTCATCATGGCTGACCGCACCTTCGCGCCGCACTCACCGGAATCAGCATGACGACAGCGCCCACAAAAAAACCGGCAAGATCAGCCGCTGCGCCGGCATCGTCCGACTTTCCAGTGATCGTCATCGGCACCTCCGCCGGCGGCCTCAGTGCGCTGGGCCACCTGGTCGCCCAATTGCCGGCCGACCTGCCGGCCGCGATCCTGATCGTCCAGCACATGGCGGCGACCAGTTCCAGCGAGGCGATGCTGCGCGTGCTGGCGCTGAAGGGGAAATTGCCGTGCAGGCAGGCGATCCACCACGGCGCGATCAAGGCCGGGCATATCTATGTGGCGCAACCGGACAAGCACCTGATGGTTTCGCAGGGAAGAACCCTGGTCACCAAGGGCGCGCGCGAAAACCGCTCGCGGCCCGGTATCGATCCGTTATTCCGGTCGGCGGCCGTCGAATACGGCAACCGCGTCATCGGCGTCATCCTTACCGGCTACCTGAACGATGGCACCGCAGGCATGGAAGTGATACGGCGCTGCGGCGGGACGTGCATCGTGCAGGACCCGGCCGACGCGACTTATCCCGACATGCCGCAGCATGTGCTCAAGCACGTCAAGGTCGATTATTGCGTGCCGCTGGCGGAAATGGGAGCACTGCTGGCGCGGCTCGCCGTGCGCGAACGGGGAGCAAGCAAGCCGGTGCCGGAAGATATCGCGGTCGAAGCCAGGATCGCCGAACGCGTGCTGAGCGACCTGGCGGCGGTGGAGTTTCTCGGCAAGCAGGTGCCCTTCAATTGCCCGGGTTGCGGCGGGGTGCTGTGGCAGATGGAGCACGGCAGGCAGTTGCGCTTCCGCTGCCATACCGGCCATGCGTACACGGCGGCGTCGCTGCTTGCCGAACAGTCGGCCAAGATGGAGGAAACCCTGTGGGTCGCGCTGCGCATGTTCGAGGAACATAAGAATCTGCTGCTCCAGATGGGCGCCGAAGGCAGCGCCAGTCCGTCCTATGCCGAACGCGTCGAACAGTCCGACGTTCATATTGGCAGGATCAAGGCGATGCTGCGTTCGAATACCGCTGACATCGATCCCGCCCCTTAGCGGCCAGCCATGCGGTGCCGCCCGGGCACGGCGCTCAGCGCCGGCGCCGCAACTGGCTGAAGGCGCTCGGTTCCCAGGTGCGTTGGGCCAGCAGCACGGCCATGCCGCGCTTCTCGGACAGCGGCGCCGACGACGACGCCTCGTGCAGCGCGGCCAGCCTGCCGCGCAGCTTGCGCATCTCCGCGCGCAACTGCGCGGCGGCGCTTTCGGTCAGCATGCCGTAGGCGAAATCCATCGCGTCGTTGGCGTGGCTGAAGCGGCTGTTGAGGAATTCCAGCACGCCCTGTGTCTCGAACGACTGCCGGATCGGCCCGTCCGGCAGCCAGTCGAAGTCGCGCGCCACCAGCAGGCGGATGCGGTTGTTGGCGTGCAGCCGGATGATGCCCATGTTTTCCAGCACCAGCAGGTATTTCACACATTCCGCCTCGGTCAGTTCATAGGCCGCCATGATGTCCGTCATCGACCAGTGGTTCAGCGCGCACACCGTCACCAGCATCAGCTTGACGTCCGCGATCAGGCGGTCTTCCTGCGAACGCGTCAACAGGTGCAAGCGGGGCACGCTTGCCTCCGCCTCCTGCAGCAGTTCCACCATCGTCATGCCCAGCAGCTCGCTGATCTGCATCAGCCGGTCGACCGTGAAACGTTCGCTGGCGAACAGGCGCTTGACGCTCGCTTCGGACATGTCCAGCGCCTCGGCCACGGAGCGGTACGTCATCTGCCGGCTTTTGAGCAGGCGCTTGATGGTGGCGATCAGTTGCGTGGAAGCATTCATGAAGTATCGAAATCCGTACCTAAAGTATCATTTTACGCCTTGAAATACAATTCGAGTGCGCTTTCTGCTATTCCTTGGCATCCTGCATTCATACCAGACGCGTGACGCGCTGTGGGAATAACGGAGAACAGAAATGGTAAAGATTTTTACAACAGGCAATCCTTTCGCGCCGGGCATGCCGGACCTGTCAGCCTTGAAACGCCAGGCCGAAGCCTGGGAAGCGTCCGAGGCGATCGACCAGGTCTTGATCGGCTATTCGGCGCTGTGGCCGCAAAACCTCGTCACGGCGCCGCTGCTGTTTTCGATGAGTAGCAAATTGGGCCTGATCGTGGCGCACCGTCCCGGCGTGATGCACCCGGTGGTCGCGGCGCGCGCCTTCGGCACCATGGACTTCCTGGCCGGCAGTGGGCGCCTGGCCGTCAACCTGGTGTCCGGCTCGTCGGACAAGGACCTGGCGCGCGAGGGAGATTACCTGCCCAAGGCGGAACGCTATGCCCGCGCCGCCGAATACGTCGAATGCATGAAGCAGTGCTGGAGCGAAGCCAAATCCTTCAGCCACGAGGGCGAGTATTACAAGGCCGACGGCGTGCGCCAGTTGATGCGCCCGATGGCATCGCACATCCCCATCTACATGGGCGGCGAAAGCGCCGAGGCGGTGGAATTCGGCGCAAAACACGCCGACGTCTACATGCTGTGGGGCGAGCCGCTGGCCGGTACCCGCGAGCGCATCGAGCGTGTCAAGGCAGCCGCCGCCAGACACGGCCGCACGCCGCAATTCTCGCTCAGCCTGCGCCTGTTCCTGGGCGAGACCGACGAGCAGGCCTGGGCCTCCGCGCGCCAGGCCGAGCAGACCATCCTCGACGCCGAAGGCAGCAACCGCTTCCTGCGCTCGGCGGCCACCGACAAATCGGTGGGCCGCGACCGCCAGCTCGCCACCGTGGACCAGGAAGTGCACGACGATTGCTACTGGAGCGGCCTGGTGAAACTGCTGGGCGGCTTCGCCAACTCCGCCGCGCTGGTCGGCACGCCGCAGCGCGTGATGGCCGCGCTGCGCCAGTACCGCGAACTGGGAGTCGACGCCTTCCTGTTCACCACCGGCGTCGACGGCTTCTGGCACGAATCGCTGGAAGACTTCGTGGTCCAGGTCAAACGCACACTGTAAGGGAAACATCATGACGACTATACGTTTACGCGACATCTCTCCGCGCCTGGCATTCCAGGCCCATCCCGCCAGCACGGCGCAGAAGGTGGAACTGGTGGAGCGGCTGATG
Organism: Pseudomonadota bacterium; assembly: GCA_040389645.1. GTDB lineage: Bacteria > Pseudomonadota > Gammaproteobacteria > Burkholderiales > Burkholderiaceae_D > Rugamonas. Next base: position 16,291 of record JAZJZT010000027.1, read on the forward strand.
GCCGCCGGCCTGCAAGCCATCGAAGTGTCTTCCTTCGTCCATCCCAAGCTGGTGCCGGGACTGGCCGACGCCGAGCAGGTGTTCGCGCAGGTAAAACGCCGCCCCGGCGTATCGCTGGAATGCTGCGTGGCCAACGTGGCCGGTTTGAAGCGCGCCATCGCCGCCGGCGCGGACGCGGCCTGGTTTTTACTGGCCGCGGACGAAGGCTTCAGCAAGGCCAATATCGGCCGCACGATCGATGAGTCTCTGGCCGAACTGGCGCAGATGCAGGACGTGGCGGCCGCTTCCGGCATCCGCCTCGGCACTTACCTGATCGGCGCGTTCGGTGGCCCGATCGGCCTGGCGCGCGGACCGGAAGAAGTGCGCGGCGTGGCGCAGCGCCTGATGCGCATGGGCGTGCGCGACTGGATCCTGGCCGATTCCTGCGGCTACGCGGCGCCGCCGCAGATCCAGGAAATGGTGGCTTTCGCCGATGGCCTGAACGGCGCCGAACACTTGACGGTGCAGGTGCACGACAGCCGCGGCATGGGCCTGGCGAACGTGGCGGAACTGGCGCGCCTGGGCCTGCGCAATGTCGACGTCTCGCTGGCCGGTTCCGGCGCCCATCCGGCCGCGCCGGGGATACGGGTCGGTGGCGTCTGCAGCGAGGACGCCGTGCAGATGCTGCACCTGATGGGCATCGACACCGGGATCGACCTGCCCTTATTGATCGAGACGGCGAACTGGCTCGATGACATACTGGGCGGAACGGCGCTCGGCTTTACGCGGCGCATCGGCGCGGTGCCGGTGAACGTGCGCGAACTGGCGGCGCAGCAGGCCATCGGCGGCGCCTTCCAGTGGCGGCCGGCGCAATAATAAGACAGAAACAAGGAGACAAGCATGAACAAGCATGAACTGCAAGACCTGGGCGGCGGCACCGTCAGCGGCCTGCTCGCCAGCCGCGCGGCCTGGGCGCCGGATAATGTGGCGCTGATGTTCGAACAGCAAAGCTACACCTTCGGCGAGATGGACCGGCAAGCCACCGCCACCGGCGCGGGCCTGATGGCGCTGGGACTGAAGCAAGGAGACTCCGCCGCCATTTTCATGAGCAACCGCCCCGAACACCTGTTCGCCAGCCACGGCGTGAACCGCGCCGGCCTGGTGCAGGTATCGGTCAACACCGCCTACAAGGGCAGCTTCCTGCAATTCGCGCTGCAGCATTCGGACAGCAAGGTGCTGATCACCGAGGCGCGGCTGGCGGAAGCGCTGCTGACCCTGGCCGAACTGCCGCCGGCGCTGCGCGCCATCGTGTTCGTGGACGGCGTGCCGCCCGCACTGGACGCCATGCCGGCAGGCGAAGTTCGCCTGCTGTCGTGGGAAGACATGCTGGCCAGCGCCAGCGATGCGCCGGAATTCCCGGTCCTTCAGCCGCAAGACACCTGCGCCATCAGTTTTACTTCCGGCACCACCGGCGGCAGCAAGGGCGTCGTGTCTCCCAACCTGCAAGGCGTCGTCATGGGACGCGAAGCGGCCGTCGCCTTCGGCCTGACGCCGCGCGACCGCGTCTACACTTGCATGCCGCTGTTCCACGGCATGGCGCAAGTGACCACCGGCGTGGCCGCGCTGTACGCCGGCGCCACGATGGTGCTGTCGCGCCGCTTCAGCGTGACCCAGTTCTGGGAAGAGATCCGCGCCTCCGGCGCCACCCAGGCCAGCGCGCTCGGTTCCATGCTGCACATGCTGATGTCGGCGCCGCCGTCGGACCAGGACCGCGAACACCGCCTCACGCGCATCTTCGCCGCGCCCGCGCCGGCCGACGTGCTGTACCGCTTCGAGCGGCGCTACAACGTGCACATCGTCGAGGGTTACGGTTCGACCGAGATCAAGAACGTGCTGTACAACCCGCTGGAGGGACGCAGAATCGGCTCGATCGGCCTGCCCACCGCCAGCTCCATCATCGAGATCCACGACGAGAACGGCGAACGCCTGCCGCCCGGACAGGTCGGCGAAATCGTCTACCGTCCGCGCATCCCCAACATCATGCTCAAGCGCTATCACCGCGAAGCGGAAAAGACGCTGGAAAACATGCACGGCCTGTGGTGGCATACCGGAGATCTCGGCTCGCAGGATGACGACGGCTTTTTCTATTTCTTCGACCGCAAATCCGACGCCTTGCGCCGGCGCGGCGAAAACATCTCGTCGCCCGAAGTGGAAGCGGTGCTGGCCGCCTTCCCCGGCGTGCGCGACGCGGCCGCTGTCGGCGTCGCCTCCGACCTCGGCGAAAGCGAAGTGCTGGTGGTGCTGGAAGTGCCCGACGCCGCCGGCTTCGATTTCATTTCCCTGTTCCGCCACTGCGTGGAACATATGCCGCGCTTCATGGTGCCGCGCTACTACCGGCTGGCGCCGGCCCTGCCCCGCACGCCCACCGGCAAGGTGCAAAAGATCGGGCTGCGCCAGGCCGGCGTCACCGTCGATACCTGGGACCACGTCGCGCACGGACTGACCGTGCCGCGTTAGTCCCCTTCCCGCCAGCCAAGGCTGGCCACAACCTGGAGTAAAAAACATGAAGTTGTCGATAGACGACGCGCGTGGGCTCGCCCACGCGTGCATGGCCACGCTCGGCCATACGGATGGCGAAGCGGCCATCATTGCCGATCACCTGATCGATTGCGAACTGCGCGGCCTGTCCTTCGGCGGCCTGGCGCGCGCCCTGTCGGTGGCGGAACGGATTAAACAGTCGGACGGCGAACGGCGCCCGATCACGCTGCTGCGCGAGACGCCGGTGTCGGCCACGCTGGACGGCGGAGACCAGGCCGGCTACCTGGTGGCGCGACGCGCCACCGAGATCGCCATCGAAAAGGTCAAGAGCAGCGGTATCGCCGTGGTCGGCGCCAACCAGACCTGGTATACCGGCATGTTCTCGTATTACCTGGAGATGATCACCGCGGCCGGTTACGCCGGCATGATCGCCGGCAGCGGCGGTCACATCGTGGCGCCGGCCGGCGGCAGCGAGGCGCGCTACGGCACCAACCCGATCGCGTTCGGCTTCCCGTCCGCAGGCGAACCGGTGATCTGGGATATCGGCACCTCCGACGTCATGCTCGGCGAAGTGCTGCTCAAAATGCGCCTCGGCCAGCCGCTGACCGCGGGACAAGCCTACGACGCCGACGGCAGGCCGACCACCGATCCGGCCGCGGCGCTGGGCGGCGCCTTCAAGGTGTGGGGCGGCCACAAGGGTTCCGGCCTGGCGATGGTGGTGCAACTGCTCGGCATGATGTGCGGCGCCGCAGCAGCGCCCGAGGGCTTGCGCGACTGCGGTTTCTTTTTGCTGGTGGTCGATCCCGGCCTGCTCACATCCGGCTGCGACTACCGCCAGCGCGTGTCCGCCTACGCCGCCACGCTGCGCGCCACGCGCCCGCTCGACGCTTCCCGCCCGGTGCGCGTGCCGTTCGAGCGCTCCAGCGCCGAACGCCGGCGTCGCCTCGAAGAAGGTGTCATCGAAATACCGGAACAGGTCTACCAGGCGCTGCTCGCATTGTCCGGCCACGCGCAGCCCGCTCCCGCCACCCAATCCTGAAAGGACCGTCATGAACACCCCTAAAATCGATCCCCGCCAGTTGCGCGACGTGCTCGGCACCTTCATGACCGGCGTCACCGTCATCACCACGCAGGACAAGCATGGTGTTTGCCACGGCGTGACAGCGAACTCCTTCAGCTCCCTGTCGCTGGACCCGCCGCTGGTGTTGTGGAGCCAGTCGCTGACCTCGCGCAGTCATCCCGCTTTCGACGAAAGCGGCTATTTCGCCATCAATATCCTGGCCGACCACCAGGTCGCCATCTCGAACCACTTCGCCCAGTCGCGCGACGACAAGTTCAAGGGCATCGCCCATCACACCGGCGTCGGCGGCGTGCCGGTGCTCGAAGGTTGCGCGGCGCACCTGGAATGCGTCAAGGAGGCAGTCTATCCGGCCGGCGACCACGTGCTGTATATCGGCCGCGTGCTAAGCATCGGCCATCACAACCGGCGCGGCCTGGGATACAGCGCCGGCAAATACGTGCTGGCGCAGCCATGCGAGACGGAGACCGCCGGCTGAGCTGCCGCAACGATTCACTACACCATTAAAAAAACAACGGAGACCACAGTGAACACCAACAAAACCACCCTCGCGCTGGCGCTGGCCATCGTCATGCCAGCGGCTTTTGCCCAATCGTCGCTGACCCTGTACGGCAATATCGACCTTGGCATCGATCACGTCCACAAGGCGCAGGGCAACGTGCAGGGCACGCTGTTCGGCCTGGGCGCGGCCGGCGCCGTACCGAACGCGCTCGCCGCGCCGTCCGCCAGCATCACGCGGCTGACGCCGTCGCTGTCGCAGCAAAGCTATCTGGGTTTTAAAGGTACGGAAGACCTGGGCGGCGGCTATGCCACCAAGGTCGTGCTGGAAAGCAGCCTGCAAGGCGACAACGGACAAGTCGCCAACGATGGCCGCCTGTTTGGCCGTCTGGCGTACGTGGGGCTGGCGACGCCGGTGGGAGAATTCCGGCTTGGACGGCAGGCTTCGCCGATGCTTGTCGCGTATTACCTGAACTCGGTGGAACGCATCGGCTCGACCGATTTCATGGGCGCCGGCATCGTCGTCAACAACCTGCAGACTTACCAGGATAACGCGATCACCTATATCGCCAGCCGCCAGGGCTGGATCGGATCGCTGTCGTATTCTCCCAATGCCGGCGTGGCCAGCGCCGTCAGCAGCGCGCGCGCCGGCGCCACGGCGACCACGCCGTCCGCTACCGCCGCCACCGGCCAGATCCTCGGTGGCCTGAGCGCGGGCGCGGAATCGAACACACTGCGCGGCCAGACCTATGGCGCGCTGCTGGCGTGGAACGGCAGCCCGTTGACCGCCACGCTGGCGCTGCACTACAACCGCTTCGGCGTGCCCAGCGGGATACCCACCGCGGCCGGCGGTTTTGTGCCGCTGTTCCAGTTGCGCCACTATGGCAGCGTGATGGCGGGCGTGAAATACCGCGCCAACGAGGCCGGCACCCTGCTCGCAGCCAACGTGCACGCGGGCCGCTTCGCCACCGCGGGCGCCAGCGATCCGCGGGTGCTGACGTACACGGTGGGCGTCAAACACCCGGTCGGCGCCTTCAGCGTCGGTGCGGAAGCCCTGGTGCAGCGATTTACCAATTTCACCCACGGCAAGGATACCGGGCTGATGCTGGCGTTGGATTACCAGCTGTCGGCGCGCACCACCTTGTACAGCCGCGCGGGCGTACTGCGCGACCGGCGCGGCGATATCGTACGCGGCGAACTGACGCCGTTGCCGCTGTCCGGTGGCCCCGGTTCCGTGCTGCTGCCATTCGGCTCGGTGGAAATTCCGACCTTCTCCGGCGCCGGCTCGAACATGGACGCCCACACGTCGATCATCTCGGTGGGGATCCGCCATGCGTTCTGAGACCATACAGGCACAGGCTGGCGCGGGCGCATGGCGCGCGCTGTGGCTGCTGTTCGCGATTAACTTCCTGAATTTCTTCGACCGCACCATCCCGGCCGTGGTGCTGGAACCGATCCGCCATGAATTCGGGCTGACCGACACCATGCTGGGCCTGCTGGCCACGGCCTTCACGCTGGTGTACGCGGTGGCCGGCATCCCGCTGGGCCGGCTGTCGGACCGCCTGCCGCGCAACCGCATCCTCGGCGGCGGCGTGCTGGTGTGGAGCGCGCTGACCGCCGCCTCGGGCATGGTGACGGGCTTCTGGTCCTTCTTCATGGTGCGATTAGGGGTTGGCGTCGGCGAAGCCTGCTGCACACCGGCGGCCACTTCTCTGATCGGAGATTTGTTCCCGTCGCGCCAGCGTGCCCGCGCCTTCGGCATCTTCATGCTGGGACTCCCGGCCGGCAGCCTGGCCTGCTTCGCGCTGGTCGGCTACCTGGCGCAGCATTACGGCTGGCGCGTCTCCTTCGTCCTGGCCGCGCTGCCCGGCGCGCTGCTGGCGGTGCTCGTCATGCGCATGCGCGAACCGCGCCGCGGCGCGCAGGAAAGCTACCATGTCGACCAGCACGCGCCGGTGGCGCGGCCGTTCCGCACACTGATGCGCATCCGCACCGTGTGGTGGATCATCCTGGCCGGCGTCGGCGCCAACTTCGCCGCCTACGCCATGTCCAGCTTCCTGCCCGCCTTCCTGGCCCGCTACCACGGCATGAACGTGGCGCAGGCCGGCGGCGTCTCGGCCGTGGTGCTGGGATTGACCGGGGTGCTTGGCCTGCTCGCAGGCGGGCCGCTGGCCGACCGCCTGCAGCAGCGCGCGCCGCATGCCAGGCTGCTGCTGGGCGCCGTCTGCTTCCTGCTGGCCGCGCCGCTGCTGTGGCTGGGACTGACTCAGGCGCAGGGCGCAGGCGCGCGCCTGACCGCACTGCTGGCGGCCGGCTGGCTGCTGTATTTTTCCTTCTTCGTGTCGGCCTATCCCGCGCTGCAGGACGTGGTCGATCCGAGGCTGCGCGCCACCGCCACCGCGCTCTACGTGTTCTTCGCCTATGTGCTGGGCGGCGGCGCCGGCGCCCTGGCCACCGGCATGCTGTCCGATTACTACGCCGCGAGCGCGCAGCTGGCCGCCGGCGGCAGCGCCATCACCGAGACGCTGCGCGGCGTCGGCCTGCAACGCGCGCTGGCGGCGCTGGTGCCGGGCGCGATGCTGCTTGCCGGCCTGGCCCTGTGGATGGGATCGCGCAGTTTCACGGCAGACGTGCGGCGCGTGGCCGCCGACGCCGCGGCGTCAACGAAAGCATCAACCTCAGTAACAAGGAAAGCGTCATGAACAAACAGCAAATCGCCATTATCGGCACCGGCCCGCTGGGCCTTTGGACGGCCGCCGCGCTGGCCGGCGACCCCGCCGCCCCCGCACTGCATATCCGCATGGGCAACACGCGCGGCAAGGCGCCGGCCTGGGTGCCGGAAGCGGTACGCTCGGCGCAGCTGTCCGGGCGGCTCACGTGGCACGCGCTCGACGCCTTGAACGCGCAGAGCGTGCACGGTTTCGCCGCCGGCAGCACCGCCATCGTGCAGACCGCGGTGCCGCAATACCATGAATGGGCGGCCAAGCTGCCCGTTATCCAGCGCAACGTCATCGAGGCCGCGCTGGCCGGCCGCGCGCGGCTGATCTGCGCCGACAACCTGTACGCCTACGCGGCGCCGGCGTCCGGCCCGCTGACGGAACAGTCGCCCGAAATCCCGCCCAGCGGCAAGGGGCAGGTGCGCAAGGACTTGCTGGACATGATGCGCACCATGCAGAGTGAACGCGGCCTGGTCTGGGCCACGGTCCAGGCATCGCAGTATTTCGGTCCCGGCGCGGGCGCCCAGAGCGTGTTCGGCGACTGGTTCATCGATCCGGCATTGCAGGGCAAGCCGGTGCGCTTCGTCGGCGATCCTTCCTTGCGCCACGCCTGGGCGTACGCGCCGGACATCGGCCGCGCCATGTCCCTGCTCGCGCTGACGCAGGATGCGCGCCTGCTGGACCGTCACTGGATACTGCCGCACGTGACGCAACTGCCGGCGAACGACCTGTCGCAACTGCTGTTCCGCGAACTGGACCGCCAGGGCGTGCTGCCCGGCGCCTCCGCGCGCAAGGCGAGCGCGGTGCCGGGCTGGCTGCTGAAAGTGCTGGGCTGGTTCAATCCGGTGATCAAGGCGCGGCAGGAAATGCTGTACCAGTTCCAGGCGCCGTTCGAAGCCTCGGGCGCGCAATTCGCTCAAGCCACCGGCTTCATTCCGGCGGCGCTGGACGAAGCCGTCGCCGCCACGGTCGGCTACTGGAAAAAAACCAAGCTGGGACAAGCATAACCATGAGACAAAATCAGATGAAAAAAACCTTGTTGGCAGCCGCCATGACGGCGCCGCTGGCAATGGCGCACGCCGCCGCGCCCGATGCGTCCAGCCTGAGCATCGGCGGCTTCGGCACGCTCGGCGCCGCCGTCAGCGATACCGGCGACGTGCAGTTTGCGCGCTACAACCAGGCCGTCGGCGTCAAGGACTCGCCCCGCATCGGCCTTGACAGCAACCTCGGGCTGCAAGTCACGTATCAGGCCAACGACTGGCTGTCGGCGACGGCGCAGGTGTTGACGCGCAAGAGCACCAGCCCGGAATTCACCACCGAACTGACCTGGGCCTTCCTCCGAATGAAAGTCGGCGACGAAACCAGCGTGCGGGTCGGGCGTATCGTGGTGCCGGCCTTCGCCATTTCGGATTACCAGAATGTCGGCTATGCCAACACGATGATGCGCCCGCCGGTGGAACTGTATGGGCAAGACCCGATCGAAGGCACCGACGGTGTCGACGTCAATTTTCAACATTCGCTCGGCGGCGTCGACTTCACCGCGCAGGCTTACGCCGGCGTCAGCCGCGGCAAGCTGTTTTTGCAAGCCGGCGGCGGCCAGGTGGCAAAGTTCACCGCCCCCGGCTACGGCCTCGCATTGAGCGCGGAATACAAGCCGTTCACGGTGCGCTTCGCCCACCTTCGCTCGCGCTTCGACAGCCGGATCGCGCCGGTCACGGCGCTGGCCGGTGCGCTGCGTTCGGCCGGTTTTTCCCAGTTGGGCGATGACATCACGCTGGAAAAAAAACGTATCCACTTCACGTCGGTCGCGCTGGGCATGGACTGGAACAGCATCGTGCTGCAGGGAGAATACGGGCGCCGCAGGCCACAGGAAGCGACCTACGCCGCCGCCACCGACGCCTGGTATGTCTTCGCGGGCTACCGCTTCGGCAAGATAATGCCCTACTACGCCCATGCCGCCTACTCAAACGCAGGGTCCACGGTGAATATCCCCGCCGCCCTGGCCAAGGCCCCGCCGCTGGCGGCCGCGGTCGGCGGATTGCTGGCACCGAGCGAGCAATCGTCCCATTTGGTGGGCGTGCGCTGGGATGTCGCGAAGTCGATGGCGCTGAAGGTGCAAGTGGACCGGGTCCATCCGCTCAAGAAAACCGGCTTCCTGAGTTTCCCCAAGCCGGGCGCCGCGATTGGCGACGTCACCGTGCTTGGCGTCGCGCTCGATTTTGTCTTCTGAGGAGCAGTCATGAACAAACGACTCAATATGCTGATCGCCGCCATGCTGGCCGCCGCAGCCGCGCAAGCCGAGACGGTGGTGATCGTGCACCCGGCCAATCCGGCCACGCGCATGTTTTCAGAACAGGCGGCCCAATTCTTCCTCGGTAAATCGACGATGTTCACCCCCATCGACCAGGCCGAGGGTTCCGCCATCCGCGCCGATTTTTACCGGAAGGCGGCGGACAAGGATGTCGCCCAGGTCAAGGCGATCTGGGCCAAGCTGGTATTTACAGGCAAAGCCACGCCGCCCAGGGAATATAAAAACAACGCGGAAGTGAAAAAGGCCATCGCCGAGGACCCCAAGGCCATCGGCTATATCGACAAATCTGCCGTCGACGACAGTGTCAAAGTGATTTTGACGCTGCCCTGAGGGTACTGCGTCGCACATTATTTTGCGCTGGCAAAGCACTGTGCGACTCATCAAAAAGCTGGGCTATTGGCAAATCGTTACCGCACCGTCGAGGTAATCGGGCAGTCTGTTCTCGCTCATACCGGCAACGCTTCGGCAAGCACATTGGCTCGGAACTTGGAAGGTAAATCAGCCGGAGTAAGCAGATCAACGTGGACGCCAAGCAAGGATTCCAACTCGTCTTGCAAGCCGCCAAGGTCAAACAGCGTCGTGCCAGGAAGTGCGTCAACCAGCAAGTCCAGGTCGCTGCCATCCCTGTCGGTGCCACGCAGCACCGACCCGAAAATGCGCGGATTCGCAGTACGAAAGCGGCTAGCCGCTTCGCGCACGGCAATTCGATTCAGTTCGAGCGCAGTGGATGGTCGCATGGATGTCTTCTCAGAGAGCGTGGCGGTGGGTATTGTTGCCTCTATTTTAGCGCATGCTTGACCTGAAAAAATTCACCCTCAGATATCAGTTCCATTAAACAATGTCGCAGGATGCTCTCCATGGCAGCAAGTGCGTGGACAGCACCACCTTGCGCACCAGGTCGAACGCTTCCGGTGGCCGCGGCAGCCAATACCGCTTTGGTGCAGGTATTCATGGGTCGCTCCTTACGGTTTGCCGCAGTAGAAGTTGCTGGCGTCATTGGTGTTGCCGGAACCGCGGTAAATCGCTTCATTTGGATACGGGCAAATTGGACGCTGCATGGCGATGCCCTTGCCTGGGTCGCCGCCATTGAACTTGGTGGCAATCAGCTTGTGCGGTGCGACGCCCTTTTCCACCCACGCTTCCAGCGCACTGACGATGTCGTGCTCAGGATCGCGCGACACGGCGGCCTGGTTTTCCGCGCCGATGTTGTCCGGCCCGACACCTGTGCCGCAGTGGCCGACACCCGGCAACATGAACAGGCGGTAAAAGTCCTGCACGTTTTCCAGTTCGCTGCGCCCGGTGCGCTCGACCACCTGGCGGTAGTAATCGACCGTCCAGCCCGGCGTAAACGATGAATCGGACCAGCCATGCCATTGAATCAGCTTGCCGCCAGCCTTCTGGAACGGCGTCAAATCCGGGTCGATGGCGTTGATGACGGCCAGTTTGCTGTCGAGCAGCGGCATGTCGGTGGCCAGGTCGAAGGTGGAACTGTCCCACCCCGGATTATTAAAAGCCATCTGGTAGTTCGCCAGGCCGAACTTGTTGATGCCGTTGTGCCAGCCGCGCCGGATTTGCTCGAATTCCGAGCCGATCGCCATGCCCGAGTGTACCCACTTGCGGGTCGCCGGGTCCAGCACCGGCGCCAGATTGGCTTTGATGGCATCCGCCTGCTGTGCGGTGATGCAGGTTTCCGGGTCTTGTCCCGCCTTGCACACCAGCGTGGCCGGGTCCCATTTGCACATACTTGGGTTATTGATGATGCCGTCCACCACGCCATCGTTGCCGTCGCAGGCGGCGGTCGCCGCATTTTGCGCCCGCGTCAGGATGGCGGCGCCGCTGCTTCCCTGGATACCCGCTTTCATCAGGTTTTTCGACAGTTGCAGCAACTGGGTCGAGGCCGGCGTCCAGTAGGCTGCCGTGCCGCCGATGATGATGCCGTCAAAGTCTTTGGGGAACAGTTGTGCCGACTTCATGCCTTCCCGTCCGCCATCCGAACAGCCGTGGAAATACGCATACTGTTGCGGACGGCCGTAATACGCGGCAATCAGCAGCTTGGATTTCACCGCCAGTTCATGCACGCCGCGCCACGCGAAGTCGACGATGCGTTCCGGATAGCCAAAGGCCCAGCTGACGTCGAAGCCGGACGCCAGCGGCGTGTGGCCGTCATCGGTAATGCCGGTGGCATAGCCGCGCTGCAGTTGCGGCGCCATCTCGCCCCAGAACAGGGTGCCGGCAAAACCGTGGCTGCCGGACTGCTGGTACTTGCCGTTCCAGGTCGTACTGGGCAGCCATACTTCCAGTTTGATGGACGAACCCGGCACCGGCGTGGTGGTCGCCAGCACGCGGCAAAATGCGGGCAGCTTGTCGTAGGTGGTATCGCTGCCGGGCGGTTTATAACTACCGGCGGGAATCGCTTCGGCCGACGTGATGATGGTGTCAGGCAGGTTGAGCGACTTCAGCGATGCGCAGGGAACGCTGGCGCTGCCCGGCGCCGTGGCGACCGTCGCCGCGCCGGCCGTCTCGGCCGGGTTCGGACTGTCGCTGTGCGAGCCGCAGCCGCACAGCGCGGCGGCGGACAGGGCGGCAGTCATGGCGGCAAGTGTATGCCGTGGGATGGTGTTCATGGTCTCCTCTCGTGCCCTTATCGGGCTATCGGTTATTTATCTGAACTACACTGTCATAGTGACATTTTTATTTATTTTTATGTCGAAATGGATTGTAGGAGTGCTTCCTGCGTTCAGGCAGAGTGCAAATTTGATCTTTCCATGCCTGTTGGGCATCTCCCTGCCATCGGCTTCAAGTTCAGGCATCCGAAGTTGTGGCCAAGACCAAACGGCCAGGCCCGCAGCGCTATCCGCACCTGCAACTGCATATGATTGAGAAGGTGTATCCGATGGTCGAAGCACGCCTGAAAAACGGCACGATAGATTTTTATGTCGGCCCGGCGCCCGAACGGGGGCCTCGATGGAATTGCAGAGGGAAAAGCTGTTTGGCAATACCCGCGTCGATCAGGCCAGCGCCTGTTGCCCCCGTTCCGGCGTCAGCGGCAAGCTGCGCAAGCGTTTTCCGGTGGCGTGCACGACCGCGTTAGCAATGGACCGGATTTGCGCTCGGCTGAGCACTTCGGTCTGCGATGCCATTAGATGACGTCACGTTGAAATGCATGCGTCCGATACTGAGATTGCGGGCACCACTTCCGGCAAATAGGCGGACAGGAATTCCGGTGGCATGCGGCGCACCCTGCCGCTGCTGATCTCGATGCACACCAGGTCCCAGCGCCCGCGCAATACCGTGACCTGGTCGTGATTCCTGACCAACTGAAAGCGGCGCTCCATCCCGACCTTGCCGTCGCTGGACACCAGCCATGTGGCCAGCGTCAGCTGTTCCTGGGCGAAGGTGGGCAGCAGGTAGTCATAGGCGCCGCGACGGATTGCCATGGCACGGTCCAGCCGGCGGTAATCTTCCAGGCCCAGTCCCAGCGCTTCCGAATGGCTCCAGCCGATCTGTTCGCACCAGCGCACATACACCGCATTGTTGGTGTGATCCAGGCCATCGATGTCTTGCGGCTGCGGGACGACGCTTAGTGTGAACGGATTCGGGTAGTCCCAGGTCAAGACGGTTCCTTCTGAAAGCGTAGCAGCGCACCGGCGCCGACGGCTGCGGTGATCGAAGCGCCATCGTAGTAAGCGGTTCGCGGCTTGTCAACCGGTCCGCCGCGCGGCGGCCTCGGCAGGCAAGGACGGCCGGGTATCGTAAGGGTTGCCCTCACCGGTCCGGGCATCGTGAATCGGCATGCCATTTATTTTTTAAACATTTCTTGCATGACTTATTGCGCCGCTTCAGAATGGGACTTCACAACTGAGGATCCCCACCATGATCGCGATCGAAGAAATGCCGGAGACACTGGATTCCAAGCTTTTGTTGACCGCCCTGGTCGCGCTGCGCAAGGGGGATTTTTCCATCCGGCTGCCTTCCGATCTGACTGGCTTGAACGGCAAGATCGCCGATACGCTGAACGATATCATTGAAAACAGCGACAAAATCGCCCAGGAAATCGTCAGCGTCAGCCGCGTGGTCGGCCACGAGGGGCGCCTGACCCAGCGCGCGGCGTCGCCGTCGGTGGCCGGCGGATGGGCCACGATCATCAATTCCGTCAATGCGCTGATCGATGACCTGGTGCGCCCGACCACCGAGATGGCGCGCGTGATCGGCTCCGTCGCCAAGGGCGACCTGTCGCAGAGCATGGCGCTGGAAGTGGACGGGCAACCGTTGCGCGGCCAATTCCTGAGCGCGGCGACGACCGCCAACACGATGGTCGACCAGCTCGGCTCCTTCGCCTCCGAAGTGACGCGCGTGGCGCGCGAAGTCGGCACCGAGGGCAAACTCGGCGGCCAGGCGAATGTGCCTGGTGTCGCCGGCACCTGGAAAGACTTGACCGACTCCGTCAACTCGATGGCGGGTAACCTGACGTCGCAAGTACGCAACATCGCCGAGGTGACGACTGCTGTCGCCAACGGAGACTTGTCGAAAAAGATCACGGTCGACGTGCGCGGCGAGATCTTGCAGCTGAAGGATACGATCAACACGATGGTCGACCAGTTGCGCTCGTTCGCTTCCGAGGTGACGCGGGTCGCGCGCGAAGTCGGCACCGAGGGTAAGCTGGGCGGCCAGGCTTACGTGCCAGGGGTCGGCGGCACCTGGAAAGACTTGACCGACAACGTGAATTTTATGGCGTCGAACCTGACCGGACAGGTGCGCAACATCGCCGAGGTGACGACGGCGGTGGCGAACGGGGACTTGTCGAAGAAAATCGCGGCCGATGCCAAGGGCGAGATCCTGCAGTTGAAAGATACAATCAACGTGATGGTGGACCAGTTGTCCTCTTTCGCTTCGGAGGTGACGCGGGTGGCGCGCGAAGTGGGCACCGAGGGGAAACTCGGCGGCCAGGCGCAGGTGAAAGGCGTCGGCGGCACGTGGAAAGACTTGACCGATTCCGTCAATTCGATGGCGGGTAACTTGACTGGCCAGGTGCGCAATATTGCCGAAGTGACCACGGCGGTCGCCAACGGCAACCTGTCCAAAAAAATCACGGCCGATGCTAAGGGCGAGATTCTCGAATTGAAAAACACCATCAACGTGATGGTGGACCAATTGTCTTCCTTCGCGTCCGAGGTCACGCGCGTGGCGCGCGAGGTCGGCACCGAGGGGAAACTCGGCGGCCAGGCGCAGGTGAAAGGCGTCGGCGGCACGTGGAAGGATTTGACGGAAAACGTCAATTCGATGGCCGGTAACCTGACGCGCCAGGTGCGCAACATCGCCGAAGTGACGACGGCCGTGGCGAACGGTAACCTGTCGAAGAAAATCACCGCGGACGCGAAGGGAGAAATCCTTGAGTTGAAAGATACGATCAACGTGATGGTGGACCAATTGTCCTCGTTCGCATCCGAAGTGACGCGGGTGGCGCGCGAGGTCGGCACCGAGGGCAAACTGGGCGGCCAGGCGAACGTGCCCGGCGTGGCCGGCACGTGGAAAGACTTGACCGACTCCGTCAATTCGATGGCGGGTAACCTGACCGGCCAGGTGAGGAATATCGCCGAGGTGACGACGGCCGTGGCCAATGGCGACCTGTCGAAGAAAATCGCGGCCGACGCCCAGGGCGAGATTTTGCAGCTGAAAGACACGATCAACGTGATGGTGGACCAATTGTCCTCCTTCGCTTCGGAGGTGACGCGGGTGGCGCGCGAGGTCGGCACCGAGGGGAAACTCGGCGGCCAGGCGAATGTGCCCGGCGTCGCCGGCACGTGGAAAGACTTGACCGACTCCGTCAATTCGATGGCGGGTAACCTGACCGGCCAGGTGAGGAATATCGCCGAGGTGACGACGGCCGTGGCCAATGGCGACCTGTCGAAGAAAATCGCGGCCGACGCCCAGGGCGAGATTTTGCAGCTGAAAGACACGATCAACGTGATGGTGGACCAATTGTCCTCCTTCGCTTCGGAGGTGACGCGGGTGGCGCGCGAAGTCGGCACCGAGGGTAAGCTTGGCGGACAGGCGCAAGTAAAAGGCGTCGCCGGCACGTGGAAGGATTTGACCGACAACGTCAACTTCATGGCGTCGAATCTGACCGGGCAGGTGCGCAATATCGCGGACGTGACGACGGCGGTGGCGAACGGAGACTTGTCCAAGACAATCACGGCCGACGCCAAGGGCGAAATCCTGGAATTAAAGAATACGATTAACGTGATGGTCGACCAGCTGAATTCGTTCGCATCGGAAGTGACGCGGATGGCACGCGAGGTCGGCACCGAGGGTAAACTGGGCGGCCAGGCCAACGTGCCGGGCGTGGCGGGAACGTGGAAGGATTTGACCGACTCCGTCAATTCGATGGCGGGCAATCTGACCGGCCAGGTGCGCAACATCGCCGACGTGACGACGGCGGTGGCGACCGGGGACTTGTCGAAAAAGATCACGGCGGACGCCAAGGGCGAAATCCTGGAATTGAAAAACACGATCAACGTGATGGTGGACCAATTGTCCTCCTTCGCTTCGGAAGTCACGCGCGTGGCGCGCGAGGTCGGCACCGAGGGTAAGCTCGGCGGCCAGGCGCAGGTAAAAGGCGTGGCCGGCACGTGGAAGGATTTGACGGATAACGTCAACTTCATGGCGTCCAATCTGACCGGCCAGGTGCGCAATATCGCCGAAGTGACGACCGCGGTGGCTAACGGAGATTTGTCGAAAAAAATCACGGCCGACGTCAAAGGCGAAATTCTTGAAATGAAGGACACCATCAACGTGATGGTGGACCAATTGTCCTCCTTCGCCTCGGAGGTCACGCGGGTGGCGCGCGAGGTCGGCACCGAGGGTAAACTCGGCGGCCAGGCGAATGTGCCTGGTGTGGCGGGAACGTGGAAAGACTTGACCGACTCCGTCAACTCGATGGCGGGCAATTTGACGTCGCAGGTGCGCAACATCGCCGACGTCACCACGGCGGTTGCCAACGGCGATTTGTCGAAAAAAATCACGGTCGATGTACGCGGCGAGATCCTGCAACTGAAGGATACGATCAACACGATGGTCGACCAGTTGCGCTCTTTCGCTTCCGAAGTGACGCGGGTGGCGCGCGAGGTCGGCACCGAGGGTAGCCTGGGCGGCCAGGCCAACGTGCCCGGCGCGTCGGGCACATGGAAGGATTTGACGGATAACGTCAACTTCATGGCGTCGAACCTGACGGCGCAGGTGCGCAACATCGCCGAGGTGACGACGGCAGTGGCGAACGGCGATTTGTCGAAGAAAATCACGGTCGACGTCAAGGGCGAGATCCTGGAACTGAAAGACACGATCAACGTGATGGTCGACCAGTTGTCCTCGTTCGCTTCCGAAGTGACGCGGGTGGCGCGCGAGGTCGGCACCGAGGGTAAGCTCGGCGGGCAGGCGCAAGTGAAAGGCGTCGGCGGCACCTGGAAGGATTTGACGGAAAACGTCAATTTCATGGCGGCGAACTTGACCGCCCAGGTGCGCGGCATCGCCGGCGTCGTGACGGCGGTGGCCAAAGGCGACATGAAGAAAAAACTGACGGTGGCCGCGCAGGGTGAAATCGCTTCGCTCGCCAACACCATCAACGAGATGACCGATACGCTGGCCGTGTTTGCCGACCAGGTTACCAGCGTGGCGCGCGAAGTCGGCGTCGAGGGCAAGCTGGGCGGACAGGCCAGCGTGCCGGGCGCTTCCGGCACGTGGAAGGATTTGACGGAAAACGTCAACCAGCTGGCGGCGAACTTGACCACCCAGGTGCGCGCGATCGCCGAAGTGGCGACCGCCGTGACGCGCGGCGACTTGTCGCGCTCGATCCAGGTCGAAGCACGCGGCGAAGTGTCTGACCTGAAGGACAACATCAACGAGATGATCCGCAACCTGAAGGAAACCACGCAAAAGAATGCCGACCAGGATTGGCTCAAGACTAACCTGGCGCGCTTCACCGGCCTGCTGCAAGGGCAGCGCGACATCGACGCCGTGACCCGCCTGATCCTGTCGGAACTGGCGCCGCTGGTGTCGGCGCACCACGGCGTGTTCTTCATGATGGACGCGCACGCGGAACAGCCGCGCCTGAAAATGATCGCCAGCTACGGCTATCGCTCGGCGCGCGAGTTGCCGACTTCGTTCGCGCCCGGCGAGGGCCTGGTCGGACAGTGCGCTATCGAGAAGCAGCGCATGTGGCTGACGAATGTGCCGCGCGATTACATCGTCGTCTCTTCCGGCCTGGGCTCGGCGCCGCCGACCAATATCGTCGTGCTGCCGATCCTGTTCGAACAGGAAGTCAAGGCCGTCATCGAGATCGCATCGCTGGACCGGTTCACGCAGACCCACATGGGCTTCCTCGACCAGTTGATGGGTTCCATCGGCGCGGTGCTCAACACCATCGAAGCGAACAGCCGGACCGAATCGCTGCTGACGCAATCGCAATCGCTGGCGCAGGAACTGCAACAAACCAACCAGGAACTGGCGGAAAAGGCGCGCCTGCTGTCGGACCAGAACAGCGAGGTGGAACGGAAAAACCGCGAGGTGGAACAGGCGAAACTGGCGCTGGAAGAAAAGGCGACGCAGCTCGCGCTGTCATCGAAATACAAATCCGAATTCCTCGCCAACATGTCGCACGAATTGCGCACGCCGCTCAATTCGCTGCTGATCCTCGCCCAGCAACTGGGAGACAACCCGAACGGCAACCTGTCCGCCAGCCAGGTCGAATATGCGAAAACGATTCACGGCTCCGGCAGCGATCTGCTAACCCTGATCAACGACATTCTCGACCTGTCGAAAATCGAATCAGGCACGGTGACGCTCGATGTCAGCGAGACGCGCTTCCGCGTGCTGGCGACCTACGTCGAGCGTACCTTCCGCCACATGGCCGAAGCAAAACTGGTGAAATTCATCATCAACCTCGACCAGAGCCTGCCGCTGGGCATCATGACCGATACCACCAGGCTGCAGCAAATCCTTAAAAACCTGTTGTCGAACGCCTTCAAGTTCACCGGCCACGGCCAGGTGACCTTGAATATCGGCGTCGTCACATCCGGCTGGAGCACGGACCACCAGGTCCTCGGCAATGCCGACGCGGTCATCGCCTTCTCCGTCACGGATACCGGGGTCGGCATTTCGTCCGACAAGCTGCAACTGATTTTCGAAGCGTTCCAGCAGGCCGACGGCAGCACCGCGCGGCGCTACGGCGGGACCGGCCTGGGGCTGTCGATCAGCCGCGAGCTGTCGCGCCTGCTCGGCGGCGAGATCCGCGTCACCAGCGTGGTCGGCAGCGGCAGCACCTTCACGCTGTTCCTGCCCTTCAGCCACGCCGGTTTTGCATCGATCGCCAATGGCGGGGAAAGGGATTATGCGCCGGCCACGCCGCCGGCCGGCTCGACCAGCCGCGCCATCATGCTCGACATGCAACCGCCGCCGCCGGTATCGTTCGTCACCGACAGTCCTGGCAACAACCTGTATGTCCCGGAAATCGACGACAGGAACCTGATCGCGCACGGCGACCAGTCGATCCTGATCGTCGAAGACGACAACAAGTTCGCCAACATTTTACTGTCCCATACGCGGGGCCGCGGCCTGAAAGGGATCGTCACCTTCAGCGGAGAGTCCGTGCTGCCGCTGGCGCGGGATTACCTGCCGATCGCGATCCTGCTCGACCTCGACCTGCCCGACACCGATGGATTTGTCGTGCTGGACCGCCTGAAGCGCGATCCGGCCACGCGGCATATCCCCGTGCACGTCATGTCGAGCATGCGCGAGCGCGAAAAATCGCTGCGCCAGGGCGCGATCTCGTACATGAACAAGCCGGTCAAGCTGGACCGCCTCGACGAGGAATTCAACCGCATCCAGCAATTCATGAACCAGGCCAAGCGCAGCCTGCTCATCGTCGAGGACGATCCGGTACAGCGCCGCGACATGATTGAACTGATCGGAGAGTCGGACCTCGAACTGGTGGCTGTCGACAGCGGCGCGCAGGCGCTGGAATTACTGAAAAGCCGGCGCTTCGATTGCATGGTGCTCGACCTGAGCCTGCCGGACATGGATGGTTTTACCTTGCTTAACACGATCAGCAAGGACCCGGCGCTGGGCGCGCTGCCGGTGGTGGTCTACACGGCGGCGGAACTGAACCGGAAAGAAGTCGCAAAGCTGAAACGCTTCGCGAAAACCATCGTGCTCAAGGATGCGCGTTCGCGCGAACGCCTGCTCGACGAGACGGCGCTGTTCCTGCACCGTTCTCCGGCCAACCTGCCGGAACAGCAGCGCCGCATGCTGGAAGAAGTGCAGTCGGCCGCGCCGGACCTGGTCGGACGCAGCGTGCTGGTGGTCGATGACGATTTGCGCAATATCTTTGCGCTGACCACGGTGCTCGAACGCTACCAGATGAAGGTGCATTTCGCGGAAAACGGAAAAGACGGCATCGCCATGCTGGAAGAAATTCCCGGCATCGAGATCGTACTGATGGACATCATGATGCCGGAGATGGACGGCTACGACACGATGCGCGCGATCCGCCAAATCCCGCAATTCAAGGCCCTGCCCATCATCACGCTGACGGCCAAGGCGATGAAGGGCGACCGCGACAAGTGCATTGCCGCCGGCGCCAGCGACTACATCACCAAGCCGGTCGATGTCGCGCAATTGTTGACGCTGATCCGGGTATGGCTGGGAGGTTGAGCCATCAGGCGGCAGCGCGCAGTGCACGGATATGTCCACGGCCTCAATCCGGTGTCCCTTCGGCGATCCGGGCCAGGAGTTCGGCCCGCTCTTGTTCGATGTGGAATCCCGCTGCCCCCATCGGCATGCCGGCCGCGTTCAAGGCGAAACAGGCAAGCTGTAAACCGGACTCGATCGCTTCGGAAACCACTTCGGTCGCGCCAGCCGCCGTCAAGGCCCGCGCATGTTTTTGGTCGCGCGCCCTGGCCAGCAGGCATAGTCCCGGATAGTGCCGGCGCAATGCCCTGACGGCATGCAGCGCCGCGCGCGGATCGTCCATGGTCAGCACCACGCCGGCGGCATGCGTGCTGCCCAGGCGCTGCAATAGCTCGGGCAGAGAGGCATCACCGGAAAACACGCAATCCTCGTGCCGCCTGCGCCTGGCATCCTCCACCACACGCCGGTCGCTTTCGACAGCGACGTACCTGATGCCCTGGCGTCCGAGCACATCGGCGATCAGTTGGCCAACCCGGCCGTAACCTCCAATGATGATATGCCCGGTGAGTTGCACAGTCGCGGACTCCTGCGTCTGCGCGGAGGCGGCTGGATCCCGGCCGCCCTCGCCCCGCAGGGCGATGGCGGCGCCAATCGCAGCGGCGCCAGGGGCGAGCAGCATGCTCATGCTGACCACCAGCAGGAAAAACTGGCTGCTGGCCGGTGTCAGCAGTTGCATGCTCACGGCATAGGCCAGGATGATGAAGGCGAATTCGCCCCCCTGGCCCAGCAACAGCCCTCCCTGCAATGCGCTCGCCCAGCCCAGCGGCAAGAGCAATAGCATGACGACCAGCGCCTTCACCGCCAGCAGCCCCAGCACGGACGCGGGCAACAGGAGGGGGAACTCGGCGGCCAGACGCAAGTCGATCTCCATGCCTACCGACATGAAGAACAAGCCCATCAACAGCCCCTTGAACGGTTCGACGATGATCTCGACCTCGTACTGGAATTCCGTGTCGGCGAGCAGCAGGCCGGCCAGCAAGGCCCCCAACGCCAGCGACAGGCCGCTAGCCGCGGTCAAGGCGGCCATCCCCAAGGTCAACAGCAGGATGAGCGCGACGAACACTTCCGGCTGCCGTTGCACTGCGACAGAAGAAAACAAGGGCCGGGCGAGGCGCCGCCCCACCACGTAAAGCAGGGCGATGGCCGCCGCCGCTTTCGCGACCGCCACCAGGAGCGCCCACCACAGCGCCTTGCCATTATTGCCGGCGAGTCCCTCGACCAGGATCAAGGCCGGTACCACGGCCAAGTCCTGCAAGATCAGGATGGCGAAGCATTTCTGGCCCAGCGCTGTTTTCAGGGCGTGCTGCTTGCTCATCAGCGCCATCGCCACGGCGGTGCTGGACATGGCCAGCGTCATGCCGATCACCATGGCGGCGGCTGGCCGGTTGCCGAATGCGAAAGCGATCAGGCCGATAACCACGGCCGTGATCGTCACTTGCGCGACGCCGGTGCCGAACACGTCGCGCCGCACAGCCCACAACCGGGTCGGCGACAGTTCCAGGCCGATCAAAAACATCAGGAACACGATGCCCAGCTCCCCCAGCGGCTTGATCCGGTCGACGTCCTGGAAAGCCACCAGCGCCACCCAAGGCACCTGGTTTGCCCAGCTGCCAATGCCATGCGGACCAAAACAGATCCCGATCATCAGAAAGCCCAGCATCTGGTTGACGCCCAGCCGCCGCAGCACCGGCACCAGGATTCCAGCCAGGGTCAGGAACAATAGTGCTTCACGTAAATGGTATGCCGACATGCCCAGCCAGATCGCTCATGCCGGCGCGCCCTGCCGCTCGACGTGGCCCGCCAGCGCCGCAGCCAGCGCCAGCGCGCGATCCATGCCGGTCAGGTGAAAACAAAACCAGCGCGGCATCAGCGCCAGCAGGCGCCGCATGCTGGCGCAATCGCCGGGCGCCAGTTGGCGGAACGATTCCAGCACGCGCGCATGCTGTGCGCAATGCTGGCGGCGGTCCGGATAGGCAATCGCCGTCATCAACGCTTCCTCGCCCTGGAAATCGGCCTCCAGCATGAGCAGCAGGCGCGCCACGCCGGATGGCAAGTCGCGATCCGGCCCCGCCTGTAGCCGCGCCAGTTCGCCGATGAGCACGCGATGCGCATCATCGATTTCAGGAACGCCAACCGCCATCGCATCGGACCAAGTCAATATTTCCATGAGATTCCCCTATGCTGATGCAAGTGGCGATCATGACGAACGTCACGATCAAACTGCCATACTAAGCGGCGCCGCTTGCCATGTCAGCGGCGAAAAGTGCGCCAGATCAAAATAGGGAACAATTCCGTGCGGGCCGGCATATTATTCAGCCTCGATCCACAGCTCGCGCTGCCGCGGCCATTCCCAGTGCCCTTCCAGACGCCAGGCGCGTTGCTCGTCCTCGAGCAATACGGTCCAGCGGCTGCGTTCCAGCTGCGCCAGCTTGACGCTGAAATGGCCGTCGCGGTCAGGCTGC
Organism: Pseudomonadota bacterium; assembly: GCA_040389645.1. Taxonomy (GTDB): domain Bacteria; phylum Pseudomonadota; class Gammaproteobacteria; order Burkholderiales; family Burkholderiaceae_D; genus Rugamonas. The sequence goes on from JAZJZT010000027.1 coordinate 38,614, forward strand.
AGCAACAGGCGGATATCCTTTTCGGGCTGGGTCGCATGGGCCAGATGCAGTTGCAGCGTACCAGCCGGCGCGGCATGGCCAGTACCGGCAATGCGCCCCGACAGCAAGCCGGCACCGGCGTCATGGCGCAGCGCCAGATGCAAGCCCAGCGCCGACGCGGCACGGTCGCGCCGCAAATCCTGGTTGATGGCCTTGCCCCGCTTGTAATAATCGCCCACCACCAGTGCGTCCTGGCGCGAATAGGCCAGGTAGCTGGTGTAGCCGCCGGCCACCAGCACCACGGCCGGTCCCAGCATCAGCAACCATGGCCAGCGGTGGCGCCACCATGCCGCGGCCGGTATCGTCAGCGTGTCGTTCATTGCGTTCTCCTCATTGATTGCGCTCAGCGCGGCACAAAGAACACCGCGCGTTCGCTGACCCGCAAGCCAGGTTCATCTTCGGCCTGCAGCACGATATTGATCTTGTTGGAACCGGGCCGGCCAACGCCGTGGGCCACGCGCAGCCGGATCGGATAGGCCATCGACCCGGTCGGCCCCAGCGCTACCGTTTCAGCGCTCGCCTGGCTCAGCGTAGCCAGCCCATCGACGTAGATGCGGTAGGTATGGCGCTGTTCCGTGGTGTTCATGATCTGCAAGCGGTAGACGTTTTCGATCATGCCCTCCTCCACCTCGCGCCCCATGGCGCCGCGATCGCGGATCACGTCCATCTTCAGCGGCGTACGCAGCCACAGCGCGGCCGCCATCGCGCATACGATCAGCCCCAGCAGCGCGCCGTAGATCTGCACGCGCGGCCGCAGGATATGCTGGCGGATCTGGGTCGGCGTGTAATGCTCATCCAGCGCGTGGTCGGTACTGTAGCGTATCAGGCCGCGCGGACGCCCGATTTTGTCCATCACGCTGTCGCAGGCATCGATACAGGCGGCGCAGCCGATACATTCGTATTGCAGGCCGTTGCGGATGTCGATCCCGGTCGGACACACCTGCACGCACATCTTGCAGTCGATGCAGTCGCCGCCGGCGCTCTTGCCGATCGCGCCGCGCGGCTCGCCGCGGCCGCTGTCATAGCTGATGATCAGCGTGTCGCGGTCGAACATCGAGCTCTGAAAACGCGCATAGGGGCACATGTATTTGCACACCTGCTCGCGCATCCAGCCGGCATTGCCATAGGTGGCGAAGCTGTAGAACACGACCCAAAACCACTCCCAAGGCCCAAAGGTCAGGTTCAGCGCCTCGCCGGCCAGCTGGCGGATCGGCGTGAAATAGCCGACAAAGGTGAAGCCGGTCCACAGCGCCACCAGGCCCCAGGCCAGATGCTTGCCGCCTTTGCGGGCATATTTGCGCAGCGATGCCGGCTGGCGATCGAGCGCGATGCGGGCGCTGCGCCGGCCTTCGAACTTGCGTTCAATCCAGAGGAAGATTTCGGTGTACACCGTCTGCGGGCAAGCGAAACCGCACCACACCCGGCCGGCGATCGCCGTCACCATGAACAGGCCGTAGGCGCAGATGATCAGCAGCGCCGCCAGGTAGATGAAATCCTGCGGCCACAGTACCAGGCCGAAGATGTAGAACTTGCGGGCCGCCAGGTCGAACAGCAATGCCTGGCGCCCGTTCCAGCTGATCCACGCGGTGCAGTAGAAAACCAGCTGGGTCAACCACAGGCACAGCCAGCGCAGGCGGGAATAGCGTCCGCTGATTTCGCGTGGATAGATTTCCTCGCGCGCCGCGTACATCTTGATTACCTGGGGCGCATTCATGGCCTGCTCCCGCTTATGGTTTGTCCGTGCCACTGCTGGCAACGGTGGACTGCGGCATCATGGCCGGGTTGTTCGACAGGCTCCACACATAGGCCGCCAGCACATGCACCTTGCCTTCGCCGAGGAAGTCCCCGAACGCCGGCATGGTGTTGTTGCGCCCCTTGCTGATGGTTTCCATGATGGTCGCGGCGCTGCCGCCATACAGCCAGATCTTGTCGGCCAGGTTGGGCGCGCCGATAGCCTGGTTGCCGTGGCCATCGGCCTGGTGGCAAGCCATGCATGCGCCGAACCTGGTCTTGCCGAACACCACCTTGATCGGATCGGCAGTCGAACCGGACAGGCTCATGACATAATGCGCGACGTTTTCCACGTCCCGGTCGGAACCCAGCGCCGCCGCCATTGACGGCATCACGCCGTTACGGCCGTGCAGGATCGTGGTCTTGATGGTTTCCGGCGCGCCGCCGTACAGCCAGTCCTTGTCGGTCAGGTTGGGAAAACCCTTGTTGCCGCGCGCATCGGAACCGTGACACTGTGCGCAATAGGTCAGGAACAGGCGCTGGCCCATGGCGTTCGCTTGCGGATCGGCCGCCACCACTTTCAAGTCTTGCTTCAGGTAGCGGTTGAACAGGGGACCGTAGTCCGCTTCGGCCTTGGCCAGTTCCTCGGTGTACTGGCCGCTGGACTTCCAGCCCAGCTTCCCGGCGAAGTCGCCCAGGCCCGGATACAGCGCCAGGTAAGCCAAGCCAAACACGATGGTGATGTAGAACAGCCACATCCACCAGCGCGGCATCGGCGTATTCAGTTCGCTCAAGTCCTCGTCCCAGACATGGCCGGTGGTGCCGTCGGCCTGCTGGCCCGGTTCCAGCCGCGCGGTGGCCTGGGTGTACAGCAGGATGGCGCAGCCGGCCACGCCCAGCAGCGTCAGCACGATGATGTACAGGTTCCAGAAACCGTTGGTGAAGTCAGACATCGCCGTTCTCCTCATCGGCAAACGGCAACGCCGCCGCTACCGCAAAATCACGTTCGCTGTGGCGCCAATAGGTCCAGCCCAGGATCGCGCTGAAGGTGATGAAGGACAGCACCGTCATCACGCTGCTGGCGCTGTCAAAAATTTGTTCGATGCTCATCTCAGTTCCTTGTCTTGATCAGCGTGCCCAGACCTTGCAGGTAGGCCACCAGGGCGTCTTGTTCGGTCTTGTCCTTCAGCTCTGCCGGAGCGGCGGCGATGTCGGCATCGCTGTACGGGGTGCCGAGGCGGCGCAGTGCGCGCATCTTGGGCCCGATCTCGTCCGGCGCCAGCCTGGTCTCGGCCAGCCATGGATAGTTCGGCATGTTCGATTCCGGCACCAGGTCGCGCGGGTTGTTCAAGTGGATGCGGTGCCATTCGTCCGAATAGCGCCCGCCGACGCGCGCCAGATCCGGCCCGGTGCGCTTGGAACCCCATTGGAACGGGCGGTCGTAGACAAATTCGCCGGCCACCGAATAGTGGCCATAGCGCTCGGTCTCGGCGCGGAACGGACGGATCATCTGCGAGTGGCAGTTGTAGCAGCCTTCGCGCACGTAGATGTCGCGGCCGGTCAGGCGCAGCGGCGAATACGGCTTCAGGCCGGCCACCGGTTCGGTGGTCGAATGCTGGAAGAACAAGGGCACGATTTCCACCGCCCCTCCGATGCTGATCACCAGCGTCACCAGCACGATCAGCAGCCAGGGGTTCTTCTCGATCCAGGCGTGGGTAAATTTCATGGTCAGCTCCAATGTCAGGCGTGGCCGGCGGCCAGCACGGGAATGCGCGCCGTCGCGGTAGCGCGGTTGCGCAGGGTCATCCAGGTGTTGTAGCCCATCAGGCACATGCCGCTCAGGTACAACAGTCCGCCAACGAAGCGCACCACGTAATAGGGATAAGTGGCTTTCACGCTTTCGACGAAGGCGTAAGTCAGGGTGCCGTCCGGATTCACCGCGCGCCACATCAGGCCCTGCATCACGCCGGCGATCCACATGGCGGCGATGTACAGCACGATGCCGATGGTGGCGACCCAGAAGTGCACGTCGATCAGCTTGGTGCTCCACATCTTCTGCTGGCCGGCCAGGCGCGGCAACAGGTAGTAGATCGAACCCATGGTGATGAAGCCGACCCAGCCCAGGGCGCCGCCGTGCACGTGGGCGATGCCCCAGTCGGTGTAGTGCGACAGCGAGTTGACGGTCTTGATCGACATCATCGGGCCTTCGAAGGTGGCCATGCCGTAGAACGACAGCGACACGATCAGAAATTTCAGGATCGGATCGGTGCGCAGTTTGTGCCAGGCGCCCGACAGCGTCATCACGCCGTTGATCATGCCGCCCCACGATGGCGCCAGCAGGATCAGCGAGAACACCATGCCCAGCGACTGGGTCCAGTCGGGCAGCGCGGTGTAGTGCAGGTGGTGCGGACCGGCCCACATGTAGGTGAAGATCAACGCCCAGAAATGCACGATCGACAGGCGATACGAGTACACCGGGCGCTCGGCCTGTTTCGGGATGAAGTAGTAGACCATGCCCAGGTAGCCGGCGGTCAGGATGAAGCCGACCGCGTTATGGCCGTACCACCACTGGATCATGGCGTCCTGCACGCCCGAATAGGCCGAGTAGGACTTGAACCAGGAAGCCGGCATGCTGGCGCCGTTGACGACGTGCAGCAGGGTCACGGCCAGGATGAAGGCGCCGAAGAACCAGTTGGCCACGTAGATGTGCTGCACCTTGCGCTTGACCAGCGTGCCGAAGAACACGATGGCGTAGGCAATCCATACCACCGCGATCAGCAACGCGATCGGCCACTCCAGTTCGGCATATTCCTTGCCGCGGGTATAACCCAGCGGCAGCGTGATCACCGCGCCGAGCAGCACCGCTTGCCAGCCCCAGAAGGTGAAGGCGGCCAGCCGGTCCGAGAACAGCCGCACCTGGCAGGTACGCTGCACCACGTAGTACGAGGTGGCGAACAGGCCACAGATGCCGAACGCGAAAATCACGGCATTGGTATGCAAAGGCCGCAGACGGCCGTAGGTCAGCCAGGGTGTGTCCAGGTTCAGCGCCGGCCAGGCTAGCTGGGCGGCGATGACGACGCCCACCAGCATGCCGACTATGCCCCAGACTACAGTGGCGACCGCGAATTGCTTCACGATCTTGTAGTTGTAGTTCAGTGCTCGTTCCACTTGTTTTCTCCCATTAAAGCTTTGATGATGTGGGCCAAAGGTTACGTGGGGGCACTATAAAAAACTTTGATTTGGATCAAGTACGACCAGATGGCTCAGGGCTGGGACAAATTGTCCAGGTCGACCTTATCGTCGTCCTGCAAGACCCGCATGCCGGGGCCGACCAGGTCATCGAACTGGCCGTGGTCGGCGGCGCGGAAGAACAGCCACAGCGCGCCGAAGACCAGCAGCACGCTCAGCGGGACCAGCAGATACAAGGCTTCCATTGATTCCCCCTCAAGCCCGGCGCAGGCGCAGCGCATTGGCCACCACCACGGCGGAACTGAGCGCCATGCCGGCGCCGGACAGCCACGGATTCAGCCAGCCCAGCGCGGCGGCCGGAATCGCGACCAGGTTGTACAGCATGGCCCAGGCCAGGTTCTGGCGGATCACGCTCATGGTGCGGCCGGCCACGCGCGCGGCGTCGGCCACCGCCCCCAGACGGCCCGACAACAGCACCGCGTCGGCATGGGCCTGTGCCAGCGCGGCGCCAGCGCCCATGGCGAACGAGACATCGGCGGCGCTCAGCACGGCGGCGTCGTTGATGCCGTCGCCGATCATCGCCACCACCGCGCCGGCCCGCTGCAACTGCTGCACCCGGGCCAGCTTGTCGGCAGGCAGACAGGCGCCGCGGGCATCCGCGATGCCCAGCGACGCGGCCACGGACCTGGTCAGCGCGTCGGCGTCGCCGCTCAATACCAGCACTTGCTTGCCGGCGCGGCGGAAGTAATCGACGGTCGGCTGCGCATCGGTGCGCAGCGCATCCCGCAACGACAGGCGCGCCAGCGGCTGGCCTGGCGCCGCCAGGTACAGCACCGTCATCACGCCGCTGCCGTCGTCCCCCGGCGCGCCGTCGTCCAGCACGGCAAATTCCGCGACGAAGGCGGCATTGCCCAAGCGGTAAAGCCGTCCGTCCACCCAGCCCTCCAATCCCATGCCCGCCACTTCGGCCACCCGCTCCGCATGGCTCGCACGGTGCCCGCGCGGCGCCCGCGCAGCCGCTTCGACGATGGCGCGCGCCAGCGGGTGGGCGCTGCCTTGCTCCAGCGCGGCGGCGATCTCCAGGCATGCCTGCGGCGGCAACCCGCCCAGCGCGTCGATGTGCTGCAGGACAGGCCGCCCTTCAGTCAAGGTACCGGTCTTGTCGAAAATGACGTGGGTGGCGCGCCGCAGCGTTTCCAGCGTGTGCGGGCCGGTCGCCAGCACGCCGCGCCGCAGCAGGCTATCGCTGGCGGCGGCCAGGGCGCAAGGCGTCGCCAGCGACAGCGCGCAGGGGCAGGACACCACCAGCACCGCGATCGCAATCGGCCAGGCCCGCGCCGGATCGTGCAGCTGCCAGTAGGCCAGGCACGCCAGCGCGAACAGCAGCAAACCGGCCACGAACCACGCGGCCACGTGGTCGGCCCACTGCGCCAGCCGGGGCTTTTGCTGCCCGGCCTGCTCGACCAGGCGCACCAGGTCGGCCAGCGTGCTCTCGGCCGCCGGCCGGACCACGCGCGCCAGCACGGGGTTGCGCGCGTTGATGGCGCCGCCCTGCACCTCGTCCCCAGTGACGCGCTGCCGGGCCGCGCTTTCGCCAGTCAGCAGCGACAGGTCGAAACTGCTGTCGCCCTCGATGATCGTGCAATCGGCGGGCACCGTCTCCCCGGGCTTGAGCAGTATGACGTCGCCGCAGGCCAGCGCGCCAGCGGCGAGCGTGACGCTCGCGCGGCTGGCGGGATAGTCAGGCAGACGGTGCGCCGATGCCGGCAGCGCGCGCTGCAGGCGTTCCAGCGCCGCCGCGGCCTGGCGCCGCGCGCGCAACTCGTAATAGCGGCTGGCCAGCAGCAGGAAGATGAACATGGTGACGGAATCGAAATACACAGCCCCGCTGCCACGCACCGTCGCCACCACGCTGGCGCCGAAGGCGGCGCCGATGCCCAGCGTGACCGGCACGTCCATGCCCGGCACCCGCGCGCGCAGGCTGTTCCAGGCGCCGGCAAAGAATGGCTGCGCCGAATAGCACAAGGCCGGCAGCGTCAACAGCAGGCTGGCCCAGTTCATCAGCGACGCCATGCTGGCGTCCAATGTGCCATCGTCGTCCGCCAGGTAGGCGGGCGCCACATACATCATCACCTGCATCATCGACAGGCCGGCCACAAACAGCTGGCGGCCCAGGGTGCGGGTGTTGCGGCGCAACTGCTCGCCATGGCGGGCAGCGTCATAAGGATAAGCGTGGTAGCCGACCTGGCGCAGCGCGGCCAGGATCTGGCCCGGGGTGCAGATGGCGCGTTCCCAGCGGACCCGCAGCCGTTCGGTGGCCACATTCAGCGTGGCCGACAGTACGCCCGGCAGGCGCGCCAGGCGCTGCTCGATCAGCCACACGCAGGCCGCGCAGCGGATGCCGTCCACCGCCAGCGTCGCCTCGCAGCTGTCGGCATCGCGCGCGAAACGGGGATCGGCGTTGTCATACAGCGCCAGTTCGGGCGGCACCAGTTGCGCGCCCTCGGCACGGCCGGCAAAGGCGCTGCGATTGGCATAGTAATCCTGCTGGCCCAGGCCGACGATGGTTTCCGCCACGGCGGCGCAGCCGGGGCAGCACATGTCGCGCCACTGGCCGCCAATGTTCACCTGCCGGCGCTGGCCGTCCCGCTCCAGCGGCAGGCCGCAGTGGTAGCAAGCGGTGGCCGCCAGCGCCGGGTTCAGTGTACCGTCAGGCATAGCGCATCCAGCCATCCCAGCGACACGCCCAGGCTGGCGCGCGCCAGTCCCAGCATGCCGAACCCCAGCACCAGCAGGCCGCAGGCCAGGCGCACGCCGGGACCTTGCGCGTAGCGGCGCAGGCCGGCGCCGGCCATGCCTAGGCCGAACAGCATCGGCATGGTTCCCAGCCCGAACGCCAGCATCACCAGTGCGCCCGAGAAGGCGGAACCGCTCATCAGGGCGGTCATCAGCACGCTGTAGACCATGCCGCATGGCAGCCAGCCCCACAGCGCGCCCAGCGCCAGCGCCTTGGCGGCGCTATCCATCGGCAGCAGCCATTTCAGCAAAGGCATCAGACGCCGCCAGGCATGCTGGCCGGCCGCCTCCAGCCGCAGCAGGCCTCGCCAGGCGTCCATCAAATACAGGCCCAGCGCCACCAGCATCAGATTGGCGATCCAGTAGAAGACCAATTGCAGCGACGCCAGTTGCGTCAGGCGCACCGCGCCCGCGGCCAGCCCACCGGCCAGCGCGCCAGCCGTCATGTAGCTGCCGACCCGGCCACCGTTGTACGCCAGCACCCGCAGCGCCGATACCCTGGCCACCAGCGGCCGGATCGGGATCACGCTGGCCATGGCGCGCGCCGGCGGCGGCACCGGCGCCGGACTGGCGGCGCTCATGGCGCCGACGATGCCGCCGCACATGCCGACACAGTGCATGCTACCGGCCAGTCCCACCAGGAATGGCGGCAACAGCGTCGTCAAGGACAGTGCCATGGCGACCTCATATCGTCTTCGAGTAGCGTAGCGGCTGGGGCGCCTGCTCGCGCGCGTGCGCCAGGTAGCGGTCGAACACCATGCACACATTCCGTATCAGCAGGCGGCCCTTGAGGGTCACGGTGATCCACTTTGGCTCCAGGATCAGCAAGCCGTGGGCCTCCATCTGTTCCAGTTGCTCGCGCTCCTTGGCGAAATAATGCCAGAAGTCGATCGGATAGGATTCCTCGATGGCACCGATCGACAGTTCGAAATTGCATATCAGGGCCTGGATCACGATGCGCCGCAACAGGTCGTCGGTATTCAGGCGGATGCCGCGCGCCACCGGCAGCAGGCCATCCTCCAGCGCGGCATAGTATGCCTCCAGGGTTTTCTCGTTCTGGCTGTAGCTGGCACCGATGCTGCCGATGGCCGATACGCCGCAGGCCAGCATGTTGGCGCCGGCGCGCGTCGAATAGCCCTGGAAGTTGCGGTGCAGCCGGCCCTGGCGCTGCGCCACCGCCAGCTCATCCCCGGGCCGCGCAAAGTGGTCCATACCGATGTACACATAGCCGGCCGCGCACAGGGTATTGATGCACAAGGCCAGCAGCTCCAGCTTGACCTGCGCCGGCGGCAGCGCCGCTTCGGCGATGCGACGCTGCGGCTTGAACAGGTGCGGCATGTGGGCATAGTTGTACAGCGCGATGCGGTCCGGATTGGCCGCGATCACCTTGTCCAGCGTAGCGCACATGCTGTCCATGGTCTGCAACGGCAGGCCGTAAATCAGGTCGATGCTGACCGAGCGGTAGCCGGCGTCGCGCGCGGCCTGCATCACGGCCAACGTTTCGCTGTAGGGCTGGATGCGGTTGACGGCCCGCTGCACGGCGGGGTCGAAGTCCTGCACGCCCAGGCTGATGCGGTTGAAACCTTGCTCGCGCAAGGTGTGCACGCGGGCCGGCGTGACCGTGCGTGGATCGATCTCGATGCCGTACTCACCCGCGGAGTCGGGCGCGAAGTCGAAGTGGCCGCGCACATGCGCCATCAGGTCGGCCATCTCGGCGTCGCTCAGATAGGTCGGCGTGCCGCCGCCCAGATGCAGCTGGTCGACCTGCCTGATGTCCCGCAGCAGCGAGGCTTGCAGCGCGATTTCCCGCTTCAGGTAGCCGAGGTAGGTGGCGGCCTTGCCGCGGTCGCGCGTGACGATCTTGTTGCAGGCGCAGTAGTAGCAGACCGTGTCGCAGAACGGGATATGCAGATACAGCGACAACGGCGCCCGCGCGCCGCAGGTGCGCAGCGCCGCCACCGCGTCCAGGTAATCGGCGTACCGGTATCCCGGATCGAAGCGGTCGGCCGTCGGATACGAGGTGTAGCGCGGCCCGGCTTGCCCGAGCCGGGCGATGACGTCGGCGTCAAACTGCAGCGGCGGGAAATAGGCGGCGGCAGGTGCCGCGAGCATGGTGTTCGGCATGATGCATTTCACTCCAGGATCCTGTTTTGCTGTATTGCAAGTTAGAGGCAGTTTAATCAGCCCTGCCGGCAAATTTATTGATGCAGATCAAATCTCTCGGATTGGCCTGTGCCAGGCGAGCCCAGGCATCGTCACGCTTCAGCAGAGCCATGAACGCGGCAGCCGGCACCGGGCGGCTGTACAGATAGCCCTGGTAGCGCGTGCAACCGAGCTGCTCCAGCAAGACTTGCTGGGCATCCGTTTCCACGCCTTCGGCGATCACGTCCAGCCGCAGGCTGCGCGCCATCGAAATGATGGTCAGCACAATGGCCTGGTCGTTTTGATCGCTGGCCAGTTCGCGCACGAAGGACTGGTCGATCTTCAACTGGTCCAGCGGCAAACGCTTCAGATATTGCAACGACGAATAACCGGTGCCGAAATCGTCCAGCGAAAAGCGCACCCCGAACTCCTTCAGTGCCCGCATGCTGGCCACCGTCTCTTCGATATTTTCGAACAGCATGCCCTCGGTCAACTCCAGCTTCAGGCGGTCCGGCCGCACGCCGTGCGCGCGCACCACCGCGCGCACCTGTTCGACAAAGCCGGCCTGGTGGAACTGGCGCGCACTGACATTGATCGCCAGCACCAGATCGCACATCGCCTCATCCTGCTGCCAGGATTGCAGCTGCGTGCAGGCTTCTTCCAGCACCCAGCTCCCCAGCGGCAAGATCAAGCCGGTTTCCTCGGCCAGCGGCACGAAATCGCCCGGCGACACAAAGCTGCCGTCCGGCTGTATCCAGCGCAGCAAGGCTTCGGCGCCGCGCGCCTGGCCATACTGGTCGACCTGGACCTGGTAGTACAGCTGGAATTGGCGCTGCTCGATCGCCAGCCGTAGATCCGCTTCCAGCCGGGCTCGCGCGCTGATGCTGTCTTGCATGCCCTGGTCGAAAAAACGCATGCCGTTGCGGCCTGCCTGTTTGGCTTGATACATGGCGATGTCGGCCTGCATCAGCAGCTCGTCCGGCTGCGGCGGCCGGCCGTCATGGAACAGCGTGACGCCGATGCTGGGTGTGCTGTGGCAATCATGCGGCCCCAGCACATATGGCTGGTTCAACATGGCCAGGATCTTGGCCGCCAGCGTTTCCGTCTGGCCGGCGGCCTCCACCGCGTGGCCGCTCAAGCCTTCAACCAGCACCACGAATTCATCACCGCCCAGCCGAGCCACCGTGTCGCCCTGGCGCAGGCAACCCTGCAAGCGCTGCGCCACCTGTTGCAGCAGCAAATCGCCCATGTTGTGGCCGAGCGTATCGTTGAGCGTCTTGAAATTGTCGAGGTCGATGAACATCAGCGCGCCATAGCGGCCGCTGCCGGCGCTGGCGGCCAGCACCTGGCGCAGCCGGTCCAGCAGCAGACGCCGGTTGGGGAGCCGCGTCAGCGGATCATAGAAGGCCAGGTTCTTGATTTCATCGCTGGCGGCCTTGCTGACGGTGATGTCGGTCAGCGAGGCCACATAATGGCTGACGCTGCCATCGCGGTCGTGCACGGCCGCGATGCTGAGCCGCTCCGGGTACACTTCGCCATTCTTGCGGCGGTTCCAGATCTCGCCCTCCCAACTGCCACAGGTGTTGATGCGCTCCCACATGGCTTGGTAAAACGCGCTATCGTGGCGGCCCGAGCTGAGTAGATTAGAACGCTGGCCCACCACCTCCTCGCGACGGTAGCCGGTGATGTCGCAGAAAGCCTGGTTCACTTGCAAGATACGGCCGTCGGCATCGGTCACCATCATGCCCTCGGGCGACTCGAAAGCGATGGCGGCAATGCGCAGGTCGGCCTCGGCCTCGCGGCGCGTGGTGATATTGCTGTGCGCGACCACCGCCCCGCCCCAGCCGTAACTGAGCGGCGTGACCGACATGTGGAACCAGCGATGCTGTTGGGGAGAATGGCAAGCGTATTCCTGTTCATGGCAGGCGACGGCGCCGGACAGTACCGCGGCGATGCCGTCGGCGGCGGCCTGGGCGTCGGCCGTGCCGCTGCCGCGCACCGCACGGCAGATGGCCAGGTAATCGGTGCCGATGTCGGTATGCGGCGCCGGGCAGCCTGGGCGCTGGTTGTCGCGTGCAAAGCGGCGCCAGGCAGCGTTGACGGCCACCACGATACCTTGCGCATTTAATACTGCGATCTGCTCGGGCAAGGCATCCAGTATCGAACAGGCAAAGCTGTGGCAGACCCCGGCCTGTACCGCCTGCAACGGCGCGGCGCCAGGCCCGAGAGCAAAAGGCGGCGCGTCGCTGGGCTGGGCCAGGCGCGCCGGGCAGGTAGCGCCGTCTGCTTCACCGCTGGCAAAGGTGCAGGGGTTGGTGCGCGGCACACCGCAGGTGGCCGCTAGCTGGATCGGCTGGAAAGCTTTGGTCATGGTCGCCTCACTGGCATCGTCAAAAGATGCCACAAATCATATTGATTTAAATCAAAAATAAAATTGATCCATGTCAAAATTTTTCCGACTGCGGCCCATGTCGGCGGCGCTCGGGCAGGCCGTGGCAGTGGCCGAGATTTGACCTGAATCAAAGGTTTTGCGCGGACGCATCGCTAAGCTGCGATCTGACTCTCAACACGGCGGCCCACCATGCACTCCATTTCCCTGACTCAGGCGCGCGACAGCCACGCCGCCCCTGGCGCCGCGACCTGCCACAACTGCCCCGCGCGCACACGCTGCCTGCCCGATGGCGCCGACGGCGCCAGCCTAGACCGGCTGGAGCGCAGCGTGGCATGCCGCCTGTCGCTGGCGCGGCACGAAGTGCTGTTCCGGCGCGGCGAGTCCGGCTGCCAGCTGTACGCCATTCGCGAGGGGCAGTTCAAGACCCAGCGCGGCGTGCCCAACGGCGCCAGCCAGGTGCTGGGCTTTTACATGTCGGGAGAATTGCTGGGCCTGGAGGCGCTGGACGATGGCCGCTACGGCTGCGACGCGGTGGCCCTGACCGACAGCGTGATGTGCGTGCTGCCGTACGCGCCACTGACCCGCCTGCTGGCCCAGGAAAGCCGGCTGCAGCTGCAATTCCATCACCTCATGAGCAGCGAGATCGCACGCCAGCAAGCCACCATGCTCATGCTGGGAAACACGCGGGCGCCGCAGCGGCTGGCCGCCTTCTTGCTGGAACAGTCGGTGAGGTGCCAGTTGCGCGGCGAGTCGGGAATCCGGTTTCAGTTGCGCATGTCGCGCGAAGACATTGCCACCTACCTGGGATTGACGGCGGAGAGTATCAGCCGCTTACTGTCAGCGTTCCAGCACGCCGGTGCCATGCACGTCAGCAACCGCGCAATCGAATTGCTGGCGCCGGACTGGCTGCGCCAGATCGTGCGCCAGACTGCGCCGGCCGGCAGTGCGCCGCAGCCGCAATAGCGACAATCGCCGGTTCAGGCGGCCCGCAGTTGCGGCCGTTCGGCCAGGGCGGCGGCGCGTTCCGCCTCGTCCTCGGCGGCGCCACTCGCCAGCGCCTCCAGCGCCGCGCGGTCCAGCAGTGTCACTTCGCGGTTCTCCACCTTGACCCAGCCGGCGCGGCGGAAACGCGACAGCAGACGGCTGATGCTCTCGATGGTCAAGCCCAGATAGTCGCCGATGTCTTCGCGGGACATGCGCAGCGAGAAGGCGGCGGCGGCATAGCCGCGCGCCGCGTAGCGGCCCGACAGGTTCAGCAGGAACAGCGCGAAGCGCTGCTCGGCCCGCATATTGCTGAGAAATAGCATGACGTTTTGTTCGCGCATGATCTCCTGGCTCAAGATACGATGGAAGTGCAGCAGCAGGGCCGGCACCTGGCTGAACAGCTCATTCAGCTTGCCGAACGGGATCTCGCACACTTCGGCATCGTCCAAGGCCACCGCGGTGCAACTGTGGTGGCCGCTGGCGATGGCGTCCAGGCCCAGGACATCGCCGGCCATCTGGAAGCCGGTCACCTGTTGCTGGCCGCGCAGGTTGACCTGGGCGGTCTTGAAGTGGCCGAAATGCACTGCATGCAGCTTGCTGAACGGCTGGCCGGTGCGAAACAGCGGTTCGTCGCGCGACACCCGGCGGCGGCGCACGATGATCTGGTCCAGCCGGCCGAGTTCCGATTCGTTCAGGCCGACCGGCAGACACAGTTCGCGGAAACGGCAGCCGGCGCACTTGCCCTCGCTGGCGGCATCGAGCGCAGGCTGGGGGTGCAAGGAAATGGTGCTGGTGCTCATGGCGGGTTCCTGAAGTTGAGATCACAGGAAGCAGTATGGGCGACGGCGCCGTGTCACGGCATCGGGCATGTCCGCGACTTGGTGTAGGGGATCCGTGACACGCCCATGGCGCGGGTTCAGATGATGCCGTGCTCCAGCGCGTAGCGGGTCAGCTCGGCATTGCTGGCCAGGCCCATTTTTTCCAGGATGCGGCTGCGATAGGTGGTCACCGTGTTCGGGCTCAAGTGCAGCGCTTCGCCGATGCGCACCAGCGACTCGCCGGCCGCGATCAGCTTGAACACTTCCAGCTCGCGGTTGGACAGGGCTTCGTGGTTGGCGCTGGAACCGCCGCCGATCAACGTTGCCAGTTTTTCCACCACCGCCTCGCTGACGTGCTTGCCGCCGGCGGCGGCCTTGCGCACCGCCGTCACCAGCGTGGCGGTCGGAGCATCCTTGGTCAGATAGCCGGCCGCGCCCAGCTTGAGCGCCCGCACCGCATAGATTTCTTCCGAATAAGTACTCAGCATCAGCACCGCCAGCCGCGGCTGTTCGCCGCGCAACTGCTTCAGCAAGTCGAGGCCGTTCTTGCCCGGCATGGTAATGTCCAGCAGCGCCACGTCGTAGCTGTTCGAAGCCAGCAATTGCAGGGCTTCATGCGCGTTGCCGGCTTCGCCGGTGACGGCGATATCGCTGGCGGTACCCAGCATCAGGCGCACGCCGTTGCGGGCGATCGCGTGATCGTCCACCAGCAGCACGCGGATCGGTTCAAGCGTCACGGTGGTTCTCCAGTGGCAGCCGCAGTTGCAGGGTGGTGCCCTGCCCCGGCGGCGCGCCGGTAATGGTCAGCACGCCGGCAAAATGGCGGCTGCGTTCATGCATGCCCAGGATGCCCCAGGATTCGTGGTTGAGCAGGCGCTCGGCAGCGATGCCCTTGCCGTCGTCGGCGACGGTCAAGACCAGTTGCCCCGGCTCCAGCGCCACCTCGAGCCGGACTTGCCGCGCTTCGGCGTGCCGCACCACATTGGTGAGCGCTTCCTGCACCACGCGGAACAGCATGGTGCCGCGCTCCTGGCCCAGCTCCAGCGTGGCGACGGCCGGCGCGATGTGGCACTGCACTTGCAAGCCGCTGCGCTGGGCGACCTGGCCGGCGTGCCATTCCAGCGCGGCCCACACGCCCAGCTGGTCCAGCACGCTGGGCCGCAGGTCGGTGATGACGCGCCGCACCGTGGCGATGGCGTCCTGGGCCAGCGTGGCGGCCTCGGTCAGCAAGGGGTCGGCCTGGCCACAGGCCGCGATATTGCGCTCGATCGCCACCGAGATATAGGCCTTGATGCCGGTCAGCAGGCCGCCCAGCTCGTCATGGATTTCCTGGGCGATGCGCTTGCGCTCCTGCTCCTTGATGTTTTCCTGGTGCGCGGACAAGCGCTGCAACGCGTGCTGCGACTGCAGCAGCGCCTGCTGGGCCTGGCGCCGGTCTTCCAGCAGGCGGTGCTCGCGCAGCATGCGATGGATCGCCGCCGGCAGTGCTTGCAGGTAGGCGCCGTCGACATCCTTGACCAGGTAGTCGCGCGCGCCGCGCCGCATCGCCTCGGCGGCCACGGTGGCGCTGTCGGCGCCGGTCAGCATCATGACCGGCGGCGCGGCGGCGCCGCATTGGGCCTGCAATCGCGCCAGGAACTCCAGCCCGGTCACGTCCGGCAAATGGTAGTCAAGCAGGATGCAGTCGGGCGCGGCCGATTGCGCCAGCGCCAGGCCTTGCTGGCCGCTGTCGGCCTCGATCAACGCGAAGGCGGCGGCCGGATCGGCGGCAAAGGCGCGCCGGCAGGCCATGCGGTCGACCAGGTCGTCCTCGACGATCAGGACGCGCAGCGGGCCGGGGATGGTGTTGGTGCTCATGCTGCTGTGCTCACGGCATTTCGCTCAGGGTCCAGTACAGGTCGATCGATCGCATCATCTCGACAAAGCGGCGGTAGTCGACCGGCTTGGCCATGTAACCGGCCACGCCCAGGTCGAAGCTGCGCACCTTGTCCTGCTGCTCCTCGGAAGTGGTCAGCACCACCACCGGGATGCTGCGCAACATCGCATCCTGCTTGGCCTGGTGCAGGAATTCGATGCCGTTCATGATGGGCATGTTCAAGTCCAGCAGGATGATGCACGGCCGCTCATTGGCCGGCTCGCGCAGGTAGTCGAGCGCGGCTTCGCCGTGCTCCATGTTGACCACCGGGTTGACTACGTGGATTTCCTTCAGCGCGCGCAGGATGGTCATCACGTCGACGCGGTCATCCTCGATCAGCAGTATCGGTTTGTTATTGATTTTCATGCGGGGTTCCGGCTTGCTTGGGCAGGGTGAACCAGAAGGTGGTGCCGGCGCCCACCTCCGACTCCAGCCAAATTTGCCCATGATACATTTCGACGATCTTTTTCACCAGCGCCAGGCCGACCCCGGTGCTCTCGATGCGATCGCGTGCGGCCAGCGTCTGGAACAGCTGGAAGATGCGCTCGAAGTGACGCTGCTCGATGCCGGGACCGTTGTCGCGCACGTAAAAGCGCCAGTGCGCGCCGCCGTCCTCGCAGCCGACCTGTACCAGCCCTTGCGGCTTGTCCATGTACTTGATGGCGTTCGAGATCAGGTTGTGGAACACTTGCTGCAGGCGGGTCGGCTCGCCCACCACCAGCGGCAGCCCGGGCGCCCGCCGGATCTCGACCTCCGGTGGCGGCGCCAGCAGGTCGACCACGTCGGCCAGCAGGCGGTTCAAGTCCACCGCCAGTTGCGCCTCGCGCACACGGCCCACGCGCGAGTATTGCAGGATGCCGTCGATCAGCGCGCCCATGCGATGGACCCGGTTGATCAACAGGCGCATGTGCTCCTTGCCTTCATCGTTGAACTGCTCGGCATAGTCGGTGGCCAGCCAGTCCGCCAGCGAGCCGATGCCGCGCAGCGGCGCCTTCAAGTCATGCGACACCACATAGGCGAAGTTGGTCAATTCCTCGTTGGCGCTGCTCAACTCTTGCAACAACACACGGTTCTTGTGCTCGGCCGCCTTGCGCGCACTGATATCGCGCACCACCCCGGTGAACATGCGGCGCGATCCCAGCCGCATTTCGGCCACCGCCAGGTCCATCGGAAACACGCTGCCATCCTTGCGCAAACCCTCGACTTCGCGGCCCTTGCCGATGATTTTTTTTTCACCCGTTTGCAGGTAGTGCGCCAGGTAGCCGTCGTGCAGCGCGCGGTGCGGCGCCGGCATCAGGATGGACACGTTTTTCCCGGCCACCTCGTCCTCGCGATAGCCGAACAGGCGCTCGGCGGCAGGATTGAGGCGCTCCAGGATGCCGTGTTCATCGATGGTGAGGATGGCGTCCACCGCCGTTTCGAACACCGCGCGCATGCGCGCCTCGCTCTCCTGCAATGCAGATTCGGCTTCCTTGCGGTGCGTGATGTCGTGCAGCGTGGCCAGCACCAGCGGCAAGCCTTGCGAAGTTTGCAGCGGCGACAGGCTGACTTCGACCGGGAATTCGTGGCCGTCCCGGTGCAGCCCAAACAGCGCGCTGCCGGCGCCCATGGTGCGCGCACGCGGCTGGACGAAATAATCGCTGCGCAGGCCGGCGTGGCTGTGGCCGAAACGCCGCGGGATCAGGATCTCGACCGGCTGGCCGATCAACTCTTCATGGCTCAAGCCGAACAAGCGCTCCAACGCCGGGTTGGCCAGCACGATACGGCCGTCGCGGTCGATGATCAACATGGCGTCGGTGGCCGAGACCAGCAGCCACTCCAGGCTTTGTCCTTCGATGTGCAGGTTGTTCACCGGTCTTCTTTCATTCAGCCACCATCTTTTATATATGACAACCATATCATGCATTGCGCCTCTCAGGAATTGCTGCGTTCCCCTGGGCAAAATTGACAGAGGGTGCCGCGATTATGGTCGCTGGGCATTCCGGAAGTATTTGATCCAGATCAAATACGTCGACATCATGCCGACGACATGGCGTTCAAGCCCGTTCAGTCGCGTGGCAAGCGGATAGTTATCAGGATTGCGATGAATTTGATTTGGATCAAATTTTTTCTTCACAGGAGAACTATCATGCATTTATTTCCCATAAGAAATCATCACTGTCCTGCATGTCTTGCGCGCGGCGCTGAACATCGTCAAATTGGCCGCTCTGGATGACGTGACTGAAGGACTGCTCAAGGTCAAGCTGGCCCATATGCGCGGCAACTGGCTCGATCGGACCCTTTTGAACTTTATCCGGAAAAGAAAAAATGAATATCTTGCGACTGGGAATTGGGAAAAAACTGGGCTTGAGTTTCGCCATCGTCATCGGACTGCTGGTCATCCTCGCCACGCTGGCGTATCTGCGCGTCGCTGGCCTGAATGACACCATTCGCCTGACCAACGAAGACCGCTACCCCAAGATAGTGCTGGTGCAGGAAATCAAGGATGAATTGAACGAGCAGGCGCGCAACATGCGCAACCTCTTGCTGATGAGCGACGCGGAAGATCTGCGCAAGGAATATGCCAATATCGATGACAGCACGCTCGCCATTCGCGATGCGCTGGCCAAGCTGGACGCGCGGATCACGACGGCGCAAGGCAAGGCGGAACTCAAGGCGATCGAGGCGGTGCGGATCAACTTTGTCGCCGCCCGCACCGCCTTCCTGGCCGAAGCCCGGGCCGGCGGGGCGGACCGGGCAAAAGCCATGCTGATCAAGGATGTGCGCCCACTCCAGCTGGACTATATGAACAAGCTCGGCGCGCTGGCCGCGTTCCAGAGCCAGCTGATGAAAGCGTCGGGCGACGAATCCTCGGCGCAGGCCGGGCGCACTGAAATCATGATCGTGGCGATCGCCATCGGCGCCATCGTGTTCGCCGTCGCGCTGGCCATGCTGACCACGCGCGCCATCGTTCTGCCCTTGCGCGAAGCGGTCGCGGTGGCGCGCCGCGTCGCCAATGGCGACCTGACGGCGCAGATCCATGTCACCTCGCGTGACGAGACGGGCCAGATGCTCGAAGCGCTCCGGGAGATGAATACGGCCCTGCTGCGCATCGTCGGCGAAGTACGGACCGGCACCGATACCATCGCCACCGCTTCCGCGCAAATCGCCAGCGGCAACATGGACTTGTCCGCGCGCACCGAGCAGCAGGCCAGTTCGCTCGAAGAAACCGCATCCTCGCTGGAAGAGCTGACATCGGCCGTCAAGCACAATACCGACAATGCGCGCCAGGCCAACCAGCTTGCCGTGTCGGCTTCCGATATCGCGACCCAGGGCGGCGCGGTGGTGGCCAGGGTGGTGACGACGATGGGGAGGATCAATGAGTCGTCGCGCAAGATCGTCGATATCATCAGCGTCATCGACGGCATTGCGTTCCAGACCAATATCCTGGCGCTGAACGCGGCGGTCGAAGCGGCCCGGGCCGGCGAACAGGGGCGGGGTTTCGCCGTTGTCGCCAGCGAAGTACGCAACCTGGCACAGCGCTCCGCCGCCGCGGCCAAGGAAATCAAGCATTTGATCGACGATTCGGTCGGCGACGTGGAAAACGGCACCAGGCTCGTCGATGAAGCGGGCAAGACAATGGAAGTCGTCGTCAACAGTATCCGCAGCGTGGCCGACATCATGAGCGAGATTACCGCCGCCAGCGCCGAGCAATCGGCCGGCATCGAGCAAGTCAACCAGGCGATCTCGCAAATGGACCAGGTCACCCAGCAAAACGCGGCATTGGTCGAGGAAGCCGCCGCCGCCGCTGCCGCCATGCAGGAACAGTCGGCGCGCCTGGTCGATGCAGTCAGCGTTTTCAAGATGCAAGCAGGCGCGCGCGACAACGCGCCAGGGGTAAGCCGGTCTCACCAGGCCATCGCCTTGGTTGCCACGTCGTCCTCTCCGGCCAAAGAAGCCGCGCGCCATGTCCCGCGCAAACCGGCGCCGGCCCGCGTCGGGCGCGCCAAGGTGGCAAGCGATTCGCAATGGGAAGAGTTTTAATTCCGGAACTCACCCGCACCATCGCGTTGGCCTTGCCGGCCAACCGCGCCGTCAGCACTCACGTGCGCCGCGTCGTGGAACTGCTGAAGGAATGCGCGCAAAATGCGGTACAGCGGGGAGCCTGGTTCGGCGCGCGTTGGCTAAAATCCTAGCGCGTGATGCCTGGCCTGGTCGTCACCGCGCGCCGATCCATAGCGATGACCAGGTATTTTCCTTGATGCAGGCGATGCAACGCGCGGAAAGACGGTCGCGCGTTTTATGCGACACTTCGAAAAATTCCGTGTCCGCCGGCCAGTATTCGCCACAGGTGATACAGCGCTTTTCCTTGCCGATATCGGTCAGTTTCGACATGCCGAAGCGCTCCCCCGGCGCGACGACTTCCGCCTCTCGCATCAGCAGGCCGTGCACGCGGTTTTGACGGCGATATGGAATTCGACTGCGTGGCGGCCCTGCTGCCAGGTGCCGCCGATAACGTTCGGTTTCATTTGCATCTCCATCGTTTCTTTCAGATTGTCGCTTTCAGATACAGCTGGTGCAGCTGGTCCCGACTAATGTCCAGCCATTCGGCCAGCACCTGGCCGGTATGCTGCCCGAGCGCGGGCGGCGGCATGCGGTAGGCGACCGGCGACGCCGACAGGCGCATCGGGCTGGCCACCAGCGGCACCGTGCCCGCTTCCGGGTGCGGCATCTCGATGCGCAAGCCGCGCGCGCGCACGTGGGGATCGTCGAATACCTGGTCGATGCGGTTGATCGGCCCGCAGGGCACGCCGGCCGCCTCCAGCGCGGCGATCCATTCGTTGGTACCGCGCAGGATCGTCAATTGGCGCAGCAAGCGGATCAACTCCGCACGATGCGCGACCCGTTGCGGATTGGTCGCGTACCGTTCGTCCGCCGCCCACTCCGGATGCCCGGCCACGGCGCAGAAGCGCGCGAACTGGCCATCGTTCCCGATCGCCAAAATCATGTCGCCGTCCGCCGTCGGAAAATCCTGGTACGGCACGATGTTCGGATGGCTGTTGCCCATGCGGCGCGGCAGAACGCCGCCAGCCAGGTAGTTCGATGCCTGGTTGGCGAGACCGGCGATCTGCACGTCCAGCAGCGACAGGTCGACATGCTGTCCCTGCCCGGAGCGGGTGCGCTCGAACAGCGCGGCCTGTACCGCGATGGCGGCGTACAGGCCGGTCATCACGTCGGTCAGCGCGACGCCGACTTTTTGAGGGCCGCCGCCCGGTTCTCCGTCGGCCGCGCCGGTAATGCTCATCAGGCCGCCCATGCCCTGGATCAGGAAATCGTAGCCGGCGCGCGCGGCGTACGGCCCGTCCTGGCCGAAGCCGGTGATCGAGCAGTACACCAGGCGCGGGTTGAGCGCCATCAGGCTGGCCGCGTCCAGGCCGTACTGCGCCAGGCCGCCGACCTTGAAATTCTCCAGTACCACGTCGGCCCGCAGCGCGAGCTGGCGTACCAGCGCCTGCCCCTCCGGCTGCGCGATGTCGATCGCCACCGAGCGCTTGTTGCGGTTGGCACACAGGAAGTAGGCGGCGACATCGGTATCGTTGCCGTCGCCATCCTTCAGGGGACCTCGAATTACTGGCAATCCGAGGCATGGCGCTAAAAAATAACGGCGCA
>JAZJZT010000028.1:0-114378 GCA_040389645.1 Pseudomonadota bacterium
TGTCGCTGGCGAAAAACTTAAAGTAGAACAGATACCGGCAGACATTGGTTCCGAACTCACCATCGATCAAGTACTCGCGGTAGGCGCGGGCGACACCATCAAGTTTGGTGCGCCACTGGTTGAAGGTGCAACGGTTCAGGTGAAAGTGGTTTCCCAAGGTCGTCACGAAAAGGTCACGATCTTCAAGATGCGTCGTCGTAAGCACTACCAAAAGCATCAGGGTCATCGTCAGAACTACACCGAAATCCAAATCGTCTCGATCAACGGCTAATTGCCGTTTGCCCGAACCAGCTATTCTCAGGAGTATATAAATGGCACACAAAAAAGGCGGCGGCACAACGCGCAACGGCCGTGATTCAGAATCAAAACGCCTCGGCGTTAAAGTGTACGGCGGCCAGGCAATCAATGCCGGCGGCATCATCATTCGTCAGCGCGGCACGCCAGTGCGCGCCGGCGAAGGCGTCGGCACCGGCAAGGACCACACCCTGTTCGCCCTGGTGGCAGGCAAGGTCAAGTTCATCGTCCGTGGCCCGAACTCGCACCAGTTCGTGACCGTCGTACCAGCGTAATTCGTACCTCGGTACGACGCACCCTGTAAGGCGCAAGCCTTCAATCGAAAGGCTCTGCCCAAGGTAGAGCCTTTTTAGTTTTATGGCGGCACATATGAAGTTTATCGACGAAGCAAAAATTGAAGTCATCGCCGGCGACGGCGGCAATGGCTGCGCCTCTTTTTGCCGTGAAAAATTCAGGCCCTTCGGCGGCCCGGATGGCGGCGACGGCGGCAAGGGCGGCAGCATCTGGGCCGTGGCCGACCGCAACGTCAACACGCTGGTCGACTATCGCTTTTCGAAGATGCACAAGGGCCGCGACGGCGAACCGGGCCGCGGCTCGGACTGCTACGGCAAGGGCGCGGACGATATCCACCTGCGCATGCCGGTCGGCACCCTGATCATCGACGAAGTGAGCGGCGAGATCATCGCCGACATGACCGAGCACGGCCAGATCGAATTGCTGGCCAAGGGCGGAGAAGGCGGCTGGGGCAATATCCACTTCAAAACGTCGACGAACCGTGCGCCGCGTCAAAAGACCGAAGGCAAGGAAGGCGAACGGCGAGAATTGCGCCTGGAACTGAAGGTCTTGGCCGACGTCGGCCTGCTGGGCATGCCGAACGCCGGCAAGTCGACCTTCATTTCGGCCGTCTCGAACGCGCGCCCGAAAATCGCCGACTACCCGTTTACGACGCTGCACCCGAACTTGGGCGTGGTGCGCGTATCGCATGAAAAAAGTTTCGTCATCGCCGACATTCCCGGCCTGATCGAAGGCGCGGCCGAAGGCGCCGGCCTCGGTCACCAGTTCCTGCGCCACTTGCAGCGCACCGGGCTGCTGCTGCACATCGTCGACCTGGCGCCGTTCGAAACCGGCGTCGACCCGGTCAAGGAAGCCAAGGCGCTGGTCAAGGAATTGAAAAAGTATGACGAATCGCTGGTCGAAAAACCGCGCTGGCTCGTGCTCAACAAGCTCGACGTGGTGCCGCCCGAAGTGCGCGCCAAGACCGTCAAGGATTTCGTCAAGAAATTCGGCTGGAAGGGTCCTGTGTTCGAGATTTCCGCACTGAGCCACGACGGCTGCCCGGAACTGGTCAACGCCATCTACAAGCACCTGGAAGAAAAAAAGCACAGCGAACAGCGTGCCGAGGAAACCCAGATGACGGAAGAGGCGCGCGGCATTTCGTCGATCGACCCGGACGATCCGCGTTTCAAGATCCTGGACTGACAGGCACTAAAAAGGCACTAAAAACCAGCGGCAAATGCCGGGGTCAGACCCATGGGACTCGGCGTCCCCGTCTGACCCCAGCTTTTGCCGCTGGTTTTTTTTAATATTTTCAGTCTTGCACCTCGATAAAAAACTGCAACACCGGCATAATCGGCTACCGCCGCTGATGCATTCTCCCCGGTGCCGCTACCCTATCCGGGAGCCGGCGCCACCAGCGGCAAGGCAGGGCGATCCGCCCTTCGAAATCACAGCAATGCACGTCCTGGCACCGGCCAGGTTTTGTCAGTCTTGCGCGGGCGTATCGTGTCCGCGCGCTTTGAGATGAGAATCGCCGCACCATGAATTCCGTTATACAGAAAGCCACCCGCGTCATTATCAAGGTCGGCTCTTCGCTGGTCACCAACGATGGCCGCGGGCTGGACCACGCCGCCATCGCACGCTGGGCCGCGCAGATCGCCGCGCTGCGCGCACTGGGCAAGGAAATCGTGCTGGTCAGTTCCGGCGCGATCGCCGAGGGCATGCTGCGCCTGGGTTTCGAACAGCGCCCGACGGATATCCACGAACTGCAGGCGTGCGCCGCGGTCGGCCAGATGGGCTTGGCGCAAATCTATGAATCGAGCTTCCGCGCGCACCAACTCGGCACGGCGCAGGTGTTGCTGACGCACGCCGACCTGGCCGACCGCGAACGCTATCTGAACGCGCGCTCGACCTTGACGACCCTGTTGCGCCTGGGCGTGGTGCCGATCATTAACGAGAACGATACCGTCGTCACCGATGAAATCAAGTTCGGCGACAACGATACGCTGGGCGCGCTGGTCGCGAACCTGATCGAAGCCGATGCCTTGATCATTTTGACCGACCAGCACGGCCTGTTCAGCGCCGATCCGCGCAAGGACCCGAATGCGATATTGATCGCGCAAGGCCGCGCCGGCGACCCGGCACTGGAAGCGATGGCCGGCGGCGCCGGGTCCAGCATCGGCCGCGGCGGCATGCTGACCAAGATCCTGGCGGCCAAGCGCGCCGCCAAGTCCGGCGCGCACACGATCATTGCCTGGGGCCGCGACAGTGACGTGCTGACCCGGCTGGCCAATGGCGAAGCGATCGGCACCGAGCTGGTGGCGCAGACCGGTCACCTGACGGCGCGCAAGCAATGGATGGCTGATCACCTGCACACGGCCGGCCAGGTCGTACTCGATGCCGGCGCCGTGCAAAAGCTGACGCAGGAAGGCAAGTCGCTGCTGCCGATCGGCGTCACCGGCGTCAAGGGAGAATTCGGCCGCGGCGCCGTGATCACGTGTTTGAACGAAGAAGGCCAAGCGATCGCGCGCGGCCTGTCGAACTACACCAGCGCCGAAGCGAGAAAAATCATGCGCCGCCCGTCGGCCGAGATCGAAGCGATCCTCGGCTTCCTCGAAGGCCAGGAACTGATCCACCGCGACAACCTCGTGCTGATCTGACGCTTTAACCCTGTTGACGCCGCTTCGGGGTCTGACCCCAGGCGGCGTCAGCCATGAACAGCCTTGGCGTCACCTTGCGGCCGGCGCCGCTTGCGGGGTCTGACCCTGAAGCGGCGCCGGCTGTGGATGGTCTTAGCGCAGCGCCGGTGCCGGCGTCTTGTCCTTGTATTCGCACAGGTCGGCGATCATGCAGTTCCAGCATTGCGGCTTGCGCGCGATACAGGTGTAGCGTCCGTGCAGGATCAGCCAGTGGTGCGCGTCGAGCAAAAATTCCTTCGGCACGAATTTCATCAGCTTTTGCTCGACGATCTCGACATTCTTGCCCGGCGCCAGGCCGGTGCGGTTCGAGACGCGGAAGATGTGCGTGTCGACCGCCATCGCCAGTTCGCCGAACGCGGTATTTAATACGACGTTGGCGGTCTTGCGGCCGACGCCGGGCAGCGCTTCCAGTTCTTCCCGCGTACGCGGTACCTCTCCGCCATGCCGCTCGAGCAGCAACTGGCAGGTCGCGATGACGTTTTTCGCCTTGGTCTTGTACAGGCCGATGGTCCTGATGTAGTCGGTCAGTTCATCGATGCCCAGTGCCAGGATCTTGGCCGGCGTGTTCGCCACCGGGTACAGGCGCCGCGTGGCCTTGTTGACGCCGACGTCGGTCGCCTGCGCCGACAGCAGCACGGAAATCAGCAATTCGAACGGCGTCGTGTATTCCAGCTCGGTCTTGGGGGAAGGGTTGGCCGCGCGCAGGCGGCTGAAAATTTCGTGGCGTTTGGCTGCGTTCATTCTTTGATTGTCGGGTCGTTGTCGGTGGCGGCCTTGGCCGCTTCGGCTTTCAGGCGCGCGCGTTCCATCGCGGCGGCGATGATGGCGCGCTTGCGTTCCTTTTCCGCCGCGTCGGCTGCCGTGGCCGGATCGAGCGCGTCGACTTCCTGCATTTTCGCGGCCGCCTTGGCCGCCAGGCGGGCATCGTTCTCGTCGCGTTCGCGGCGCAGGCGCAGCAGGCGGAAATCGTGGCGTTCGCGCGCGGCGCCGGCTTGCTCCTCGCTCCACGCCTGCCAGCCGGTGTTGTCGGTGACCGGGTACATGACGATGCAGTCGACCGGGCAGGCCGGTACGCACAGGTCGCAGCCGGTGCACAGCTCGGGCAACACCGTGTGCATCTGCTTGGCCGCGCCGGCGATGGCGTCGACCGGGCAAGCCTGGATGCACAGCGTGCAGCCTATGCACAGGGTTTCATCGACATAGGCGACGGCGCGCGGGCGCTCCAGCCCGTTGACGGGATTTAAGGGAATGATGGGGTAGCCGGTCACGCTCGACAGGCGAACAATGCCTTCGGCACCGCCCGGCGGGCACTGGTTGATGCCGGCCTGGCCGGCGGCGATCGCTTCGGCGTATGGCCGGCAGCCGGCGTAGCCGCATTTGGTGCATTGCGTCTGCGGCAGGACGTCTTCGATGCGGTCGGCGAGGGAATGGGCCACGGTGCTCGGTTCAAAAACGATAAAGCGCCATTATCCGATATCTGCGCGAACCAAGCCGAAAAACCTTGCGTGCGGCGCGGTAGCGCGCGGTGACTGGCGCTCAAAAAATGACTCTTAATGGATTGCCAGAAATTCCGACCAAAACCAGATGCAAAGCCTGGGGTCAGACCCATGGGTCTGACCCCGGATTCTGCCTCTGGTTTTGGCCAAAAAAAAGCCCCGCGTTTGCGGGGCAGGTGTTTATTGGTGCTTGCGGATGAATTCGCCGATCTTCGGACAGATCACCTCGCGCCAGCGGCGCCCGGAGAAGATGCCGTAGTGGCCGGCACCCGGCGCCACGAAGTCTTGTTGCATGTTGGCCGGGATGTTGGCGCACAATTCGTGCGCGGCCTGGGTCTGGCCGGCGCCGGAAATGTCGTCGAGCTCGCCTTCGACGGTGAACAGCGCCACCGTCGTGATGTCTTGCGGACGCACCAGTTGGCCGCCGACTTTCCACGTGCCTTGCGGCAGCGAGAATTCCTGGAACACGGTCTTGATGGTGTCGAGGTAGTATTCGGCCGGCATGTCCAGCACGGCGTTGTATTCGTCGTAGAACTGGCGGTGGTTTTCCGCCGGTTCATCGTCGCCGGTGACGAGGTGCATATAGAATTCGCGGTGGCTCTGCGCGTGGCGGCCCGGGTTCATCGCGATGAAGCCGGCATGCTGCAGGAAGCCGGGATAGACCTTGCGGCCGAAGCCCGGGTAGTTCGGCGGCACCGAGTAGATCACGGTGTTTTCGAACCACGAGAATTTCTTTTCGGTCGCCAGGTTGTTGACCTGGGTCGGCGATTTGCGCGGGTCGATCGGGCCGCCCATCATCGTCATCGTCTTCGGCAGTTTCGGATCCTTGGCGCTGGCCATCAGGGAAATGGCGGCCAGCACCGGTACTGTCGGCTGGCAGACGGAAATGACGTGCAAGTCCGGGCCGAGGTGGCGGATGAATTCCTGCACGTAGAAGATATAGTCGTCCAGGTGGAACGGGCCGACCGACAGCGGCACCATGCGCGCATCGGTCCAGTCGGTGATATATACGTCGTGTTCCTGCAACAGGGCGGCGACAGTATCGCGCAGCAGCGTCGAATGGTGGCCGGACAATGGCGCCACCAGCAATACCACCGGCTGGTTCAACGCGGCGATCGCGTCATCGCTTAAGTCTTTTTTGAAATGGATCAGGCGGCAGAACGGTTTCGTGATGACGACCTGTTCGACAATATTGCATTCCTGTCCACCCACGGGGACGCTCGTGATTTCGAACGCCGGTTTTTCGTAATCTTTTCCCAATCGGTACATCAGCTCGTAACCTGCTGCGATCCTCTGCGAAAACGGCGTATGCGCCAGAGGAGAGACTGGGTTGCTGAACAGTTTGGAGGAGGCTTCCGCCCATTGCATCAGGGGCGTCAGGAACGTACGTTGCATTTCGTGCAGTTGGTAAAGCATAAAATATTCCTGGTAGTGAGCAAGGTGTGTCCACCGATGCGGAAATCATGAATCCATTATAGGATATTTATACATGACGTAAAGCACTTTGCGATAACCATAAGAAAGATCTCGGGTCAAGCCGTTTGCTATACGTTACAACGATAATACTGGAGAACAAACAAAAAAAGCAGCGTTTCCGCTGCTTTTGTGTAGGATACGTCCGAGGCATTGCCAGATCGGCCACGAAGTGGGACTTTCGGCCCTGGTCGTTGTGGGATTTCGGCCGGGCGGCGCACTGGCCGGATGGACGCGCCCATGTCACACGCCAAGCGGCCGCAGCGTGCTGCGGCCGGTCGGGTGTGACGGGGACTGTCCGTATCAGCGCACCAGCAGGTGGGCTTTTTCCTTCACATCCTTGAATTGCTCGGCTTCCGGCAGGGCCGGCTTGGTCTTCGTGATCGAAGGCCAGTTGCGCGCCAGGTCGACGTTGAGCTTGATGTACTGTTGCTGGTCGGCCGGCACGTCTTCTTCCGCGAAAATCGCGTTGACCGGGCATTCCGCCACGCACACGGCGCAGTCGATGCACTCGTCCGGATCGATTGCCAGGAAGTTCGGGCCTTCCCTGAAACAATCTACCGGGCAAACATCGACGCAATCGGTATAACGACAGCTGATGCAAGATTCGGTAACAACGTGGGTCATAACAGTCCTATCTATATTGGTTTTGCGGCGCCGCCGGTACTGCCATTCAGGCCACGCTCACGACAGCAAAGTGCTGTATTTTAAGGTAATTCTCCCTTTCTCACAATTGAGCCTTAGATACAATCCAAATAAGCAAATGCATGCCCGAAACGGCAAAGCCCGCGCGCACGCGGGCTCGGAGGAAAGACAACGCGGCGCGGCGGGTTTTATTTGGCGCCGGCCAGCTCTTCCGAACTGGCCGGTTCCTGGCCGTTGCCGTGGCGCGCGCCGTAATCCTGGCACCATTGCGCCAGCGCGCGGCGTTCTTCGTCGAGCACGTCTTCCAGCTCGAAATACTCGGCATGGTTCATCGTGCCGCAACAGGTGCGCCGGTCTTGCCGCGCGCCCGGCGCATCTTCGACGGCCGCCGCCAGCGGCGCGTCACCGGCGGCCAGTCCGGGACCGGGCGCGACCACCACTTCGCGCAGCGTGAAGCGGTGGCGGATAAAATCCAGGTACTCGGCCGGCTTGTCGTCGGCGCCGGCCAGGTGCAGCATCTGGTTCACCACCTGCGCGTAGGTGGCGCCGAAATCGGGCGCGGCCATCAGCGCGCGCAGCACCAGCCCGCACAGGTATTCGCCGCTGCGGTGCAGCAGCGCGGCGTCGTCTTCCACGCCGGGGTGGCGTTCGAAGGCGAAGATGTCGGCCAGGATGTCGTAAATCGCCCCCGTAAACACTTGCGAAATGGCGTGCACCTCGGTGCCGGCGTCGGACAGCGTCAGGTCGTTGTCGGCGTTGCGCAAGCCGTTCGGGCGCCCCAGCGCCAGGCCGAATTCTTCGGCCATGTCGGCCAGGAAGGTCTTGTCGTGCAGGTCGGCCTTGGTTTGCGCGATGACCGCTTCGACCTGGTCCAGTTGCGACAGCGCCAGGAAGATCGCGGTGAGATCGCCGAACGATTCGTGCAGGCCGCCGGTCTGCGGCGGATTGTTGTTCAGCAGCCAGCGCGGTTTCAGGCCGTCGAGCACCGCGTGCCCGGTTTCGTGCGCGACGATGTCGAACGAGCGGCAGGTGTACAGGCGCGCGTTGGCGCCGTTCGGCACGAAGTCGCCGAATTTCAGCGCCCGTTCGTCGCGGCTGTAATAGGCGTTCATCACGTCCGGCAAGCCGTGCGGATACACTTTCAGCGGCGCCGTGTCGCTGGCGCCGTTCCACTGCCACGGCAGCGGCGCGCCATCGCCGCCGGACGCCAGCGCGCGCTGGTACATCGTCAGCGTCTGGCGCACCACGGTGAAGGTGTGCACCGCGTCGAACTGCGCGGTGCCGGGCGTCATGATGAAGTCGCCGAAGGCGTTCGGGCTGACCGGCGCGATACCCGGCGTGCCGCTGGCGATGCGCGCGTCGCGCGGGCCTTCCAGGATCACGCCGGGCAGGAAGGTCTTGCGCGTGCCCATTTCGATCACCGACGGGTCTTGCTTCCAGATCAGTACGCGCGAGCCGGGCGGAAAGGTCGATTGCGCCAGGGCGTTGCCGTTCAGGTGCGGCCGGCCTGGCTGCTGCGTCAGTTGCGCCGTCTTGCGGTGCATGCGGTAGGGCGCCGACGGGGTGGGGACATAACTGAGCGGCGGAGGCGTGACGTTGCTCAGCACGGTGTCGACCGGGACTATCACTGTTTGATCCATGGCGGTACTCCATTAGGTTGGGCGGCGGCCGGCGCTCCGGCGCCGAATGGAAATAGTGGCCCGCGGCGCGCGGCCTGCTTTGCGCTGGCGCAAAGCGGGTCCACGCCCCGTGAACCAGTCCGGCTGACGTACAATCGCCGCTATCGCATTTAACAGAGGAAATGGCGTGGCGCCTGGCCCCATCGAACTGCTCGGCGCGGCCCTGTTTGCCGCCGCCATTGTCCACACCTTTTCCGGCCGGCTGTTCGAGCGCCTGGCGCGCGCGCATCCTGCTCATGCCGGCAGCTGGCACCTGCTGGGCGAGGTCGAGGTGGCGTTCGGCTGCTGGGCGCTGCTGCTGGTGTCGCTGATGTTCGCGCTGGACGGGCGCCAGCGCGCCCTCGACTACCTCGACAGCCGAGATTTCACCGAACCGATGTTCGTGTTCGTCATCATGGTGATCGCCGCCACCCGCCCGATCCTGCACAGCGCCAAGGCTGCGCTGCGGCTGCTGGCGCGCGCCGTGCCGCTGCCCGGCAGCATGGCGATCTATGTGACGATCCTGGCCGTCGTGCCGCTGCTCGGTTCCTTCATCACCGAGCCGGCCGCGATGACGCTGGGCGCGCTGATCCTGGCCGAGCGCATCTTCGCGCCCGGCATTTCGGCGCGGCTGCGTTACGCCACCCTCGGCGTGCTGTTCGTGAATGTCTCGATCGGCGGTACCTTGACGCCGTTCGCGGCGCCGCCGGTCTTGATGGTGGCGGCCAAGTGGCAGTGGGACACCGCCTTCATGGCGTCAACGATCGGCTGGAAGGCGGCGCTGGCGGTGGCCGTCAACGCGCTCGGCGCGGCACTGCTGTTCGCGCGCGAATTGGGGCGACTGCCGGCGCCAGCGCCGATTCCCGCGCCGGCAGCGGCAAGCGCACCGGTGCCGCCGCTGCCGCTGGTGCTGTTTCACTTCCTGGTGCTTGCCGGCGTCGTCGTGTTTGCGCACCACCCGGCGGTTTTTATCGGCCTGTTCCTGCTGTTCCTCGGCGTGGCCCACGCGTATGAACGGCACCAGGACCGCCTGATGTTGCGCGAAGGCTTGATGGTGGCGCTGTTCCTGGCTTCCCTGGTAGTGTTGGGCGGGCAGCAGCAATGGTGGTTGCAGCCGGCCTTGATGGGCATGAGCGGCGACGCGGTGTTTTACGGCGCGACAGCGTTGACGGCGATTGCCGATAATGCAGCATTGACATACTTGGGCTCGCTGGTGGACGGCCTGTCCGACGGTTTTAAATATGCGCTGGTGACGGGAGCGGTCAGTGGCGGCGGCTTGAGCGTGATCGCGAACGCGCCGAATCCGGCCGGCGTGGCCATCCTGCGACGGTATTTCGACGACGGCGTCGTCAGCCCGCTCGGCTTGCTGCTGGGGGCGCTGGCGCCGACACTGGTGGCGATACTGGCCTTCCGTCTGCTGTAGAATGGCGCCGGCTATCACTATCGGAAAGGAAGCCCATGGCTGACATCAACATCGTTCAGGAACACAGCCTGACGCTGAAAAAAGCGCGCGACGCGGCCCAGCAGGTGGCCGACAAGCTGGCTGAGGAATTTGAACTGGAATGTGAATGGAAAGGCAATGTGCTGCATTTCGAGCGCAGCGGCGTGGTCGGCTCGCTGACCCTGGCCAAGCACCAGGCGCAGATGCAGATCAAGCTGGGTTTTCTCTACAGTATGTTTTCATCGAAGATCGAGAGCAAGGTCGCGGAAAACATGAAAAAAGTCTTCGGCGCCAAGGCGTAAGCCGCCTTGCGCCATCGTCCCGCTCCGTTGCCGGCGGCGCGGGCATCGAGCCGTCAGGCTGTCTTCAATTCTTCGATCAAGTCCACGTATTGCTGTTGCGCCTGTTCCTGCGCGGTGCCTTTCAGCGCCGCCCACGCATCGAACTTCGCGCGTCCCACCATATCGGTGAAGCCGGGACGCGAACCTTCCACGTCGCCCGTCGAACCCTGCTTGAACAGCGCATACAGCTTCAGCAGCGTCATGTTGTCCGGGCGTTCCGGCAGGTTTTTGGAATCGGCCATGGCTTGGTCAAACTGTGCTTGCAGACTCATCACTACTCCTTCAGGGTAAATGTCGCGGGGCGGGGAACTGTTGCTTAGAGTACTGTCACCAGATAAACAGCGCAATGACATGCTCGTTGGCGACATAATACAAAAAAGCGCGCCGCCGCCGGCCTGAAACTGTAGAGGAGATGCTCGAAATGTTGTCTCAAGCCTTGTCGGCCCTGGGCCGGAAGAAGATGTCGACCGTCGATACGGCGTGGTTGCGCATGGATTCTGACGGCAACCAGATGATGATCGTCGGCGTGGCCATGCTGGGCCGCGCGATCGGCGTGGCGGAATTGAAGGAAGCGCTGGCGGCCCGTTTTCTCGTCTACAGCCGTTTTCGCAGCCGCGTCGTGCGCGACCTGGCCGGCTGCTGGTGGGAAGAGCAGGCGGTCGACCTGGACGACCATGTCGTGCATTTAAAACTGAACGGCGCCGCCGGCTGCAACAAGCCGGCGCTGCAGCGCCTGGTCGGCGAACTGTCGCAGCAGGGACTCGACCAGGCCAGGCCGCTGTGGCAGATGCACCTGGTCGACAATTGCATCGGCGAAGACGGCAAGCTGCGCCAGGCGCTGATCGTGCGCATCCACCACTGCATCGCCGACGGCGTGGCGCTGGTCGGCGTGTTCATGTCGATGTTCGGCCAGCATCCGGACGCGCAGCCGCAGCAGCCCAGCGACAGCGCGCTGGCGGCGGCCGAGGAAAACCCGTGGCAGCAGATCCTCAATCCGATCACCGCCACCACCGTCAAGGCGATCGACCTGTCGTCGTCGGCGCTGCTCAAGTCGCTCGGCATGCTGGACGGCCTGCCCGGGTTGGCCGCCCTCGGCGAGCGGCTGGCCGGCTATGGCCACACGGCGGCGCGGCTGGCCACCGATGCCGTCAAGCTGGGCACGATGCCGGACGACAGCATGACGCGCCTGAAGGGCAAGCCGAACGGTAAAAAGCACGTGGCGTGGAGCGAGCCGCTGCCGCTGGCCGACGTGAAGGCGGTCGGCAAGGCGTACGGCTGTTCGATCAACGATGTGCTGATGGCCAGCGTGGCCGGCGCGCTGCGATCTTACCTGCGCGCCTGCGGCGACGATGTTTCTCCCGATTGCGCGTTGCGGGTGATGGTGCCGGTCAACCTGCGCAAGGCCAGCCGCCAGCAAAAGCTGGGCAATGCCTTCGGGCTGGTGCCGCTGGTATTGCCGGTCGGCCTGGAAGACCCGGTGGCGCGCCTGTTCGAAGTGCGCCGGCGCATGGATGAATTAAAAGGCGGTTATACGGCGCTGGTGGCGATGTCGGTGCTCGGCGTGCTGGGCGCGACGCCGCGGCAGGTGCAAAACGATATACAGAATTATTTCGCGCGCAAGGCCAGCGCCGTGATGAGCAATGTGCCGGGGCCGCAAACCCCGCTGTACCTGGCTGGCAGCGAACTCGACCAGGTGATGTTCTGGGTGCCGCAGTCGGGCGACATCGGCGTCGGCGTGTCGATTCTCAGTTACAACGGCGGCGTCCAGTTCGGCATCGTCACCGACGACGCGCTGGTGCGCGATCCGGACAGCATCATCGGCCGCTTCGCGCCGGAATTCGAAAAGCTGGTGTTGCTGGCGCTGATGGACGATTGGCGCTGAAACAAAAACGGCGGTTCAGGAGAAAAGGGCAGTCGCCGCCTTCGTCCTGAACCGCCGCTCGGCGGGGCCATGATTGCTTACTTCTTCTTCGGGTTTACTGCCGCTTTCAGCGTCGCGCCAGCCGAGAATTTAGGGGTCTTCGACGCGGCGATCTTGATCGCTTCGCCGGTGGCCGGGTTGCGGCCCTTGCGTGCTGCGCGTTTGGCGACGGAGAAGGTGCCGAAGCCGGTGATGCCGACGGTGTCGCCTTTTTTCAGGCGCTCGGTCACGATCGCAAGCAGGATGTTGACGGCGTCGTTGGCGGCAGCACCGGACATCTCTGTGCGTTTCGCAAATTCTGCAATCAGTTCGCCTTTTTTCATTACTACCTCCTTGGTTAATAGAGCGCGCAGATTAGCACAATTTATTGCCAGATGTGGGATTCTTGTTGAAGCAAACCATATGCTTTCTGGCTTCTGATGCGACGGCGTACACGCGCGGCGCGGCACGAGGTATGATCGAAGCAAGCGAGGACAGTATCATGAGATTTTCCGACGAAATCCTGACGGCATATGCCGATGGCGAACTGGACGAGGCGACCCGGCACGCGGTCGACGCGGCGCTGCACGCCGATACCGCGCTGGCCCGGCGCGTGGCGCAGTTGCAGGCGCAGCGCGCCGCCTTCGCGCCGCAGGCCGGCGAGCAGGTGCGGCATGGCATGTCGGCGCCGCGGCGCGGCGCCAAAGTGGTGCAACTGGCCGCGGTGCGCGCCACGCGCGCGGCGACCCAGAGCGCGGCGCGCAAGGCGCGCAAGGCGCAGCGCTGGTCGTGGCTGGAATGGGGCGCGATGACGCTGATGCTGGTGGTGGGCGTGGCGATCGGCAAATTCGGCCTGGCCAGCTGGCAGCCGGTGACCACGGCGCCGGCCGGCGTAGCCTGGCGCGACGGTGCGCTGGTGGCGCAGGGACAATTGGCGGTGGCGCTGGAACAGGCGCCGGGCGGCGCCGGCGTCTACGGTGGCGGGGTACGCATGGGCGCGTCGCTGGTGGCCGCCGACGGCAGTTATTGTCGCAGTTTTATCGCCAGCGGCGGCGCCCAGGACCTGGCCGGGCTGGCCTGCAAATATGGGGAATTGTGGCGCATGACGCTGCTGCAGCAAAGCACGCGCCTGCCGCGCCAGGGCGGCGCCGAACTGCCGGCCGCCGTGCTGACGGCGATCGAACAGCGCAGCGCCGGCCCCCTGCTCGACGCGCGCGCCGAACAGGATGCGATGCGCCGCGGCTGGCAGCGCTGAAGACGATACCCGCGCGGCGCGCGGGTTTTATTGCCTGGACTGGTCCGCGATTAAACGCCGAGCAGTTCGACGTCGAAGATCAGCGTCGCGTTCGGCGGGATTACGCCGCCGGCGCCGCGCGCGCCGTAGCCGAGTTCGGCCGGGATGGTCAATTGGCGCGTGCCGCCGATTTTCATGCCTTGTACGCCTTCGTCCCAGCCGCGGATCACCATGCCGGCGCCCAGCGCGAATTCGAACGGGTCGTTGCGATCCTTGCTGGAATCGAATTTGGCGCCCTTGCTGCCATCGTCGTTGCGCAGCCAGCCGGTGTAATGGACGGTGACGTTCTGGCCGGCTTTCGCCTCGGCGCCGTCGCCGACGGTGATTTCTTCATATTGCAGGCCGGATTCGGTGGTGGTGATGGACATGATCTTCCTTTTTGACGATGAATGGGTGACTGGAGGGTGTTGAATGATTAATTGTAGTCCATGCTTGCCAGAAACATGAAATCGCGATAGGCCGGCGGCATCCTATTTATTGGGAAAAACCCAGAATTATGTCCAGACGGGCCGTTCTTGCCGGCACTTTGCACTTAAAATAGGGTTTTGCTCCTACAAGCGATTTTCGTCATGTTCCGCAGTCTCCGCCGTATCCTCATTTCCAGTGTCTGCCTGGTTTCCGCCCTCGGTCCGGCGCAGGCGAACGTAGTCGTGGTCCTCAACTCGCGCGACGCCACCGTCCAGTTGCTGGACCAGGACACCTTCAAAAGCCTTTCCACCTTCTCGGTCGGCAAGGAGCCGCACCACCTGATGGCCACGCCGGACAACAAGTCGCTGATCGTCGCCAGTTCGGTCGGCAACGAACTGGTGTTCCTGGACCCGAAATCGGGCCAGGTGCAGCGCCATATCAAGGATATCCTCGATCCTTACCAGATCGGCTTTTCTCCAGACCAGAAATGGTTTGTCGCGACTTCGCTGCGCCTGGACCGGATCGATATCTATAAATACGACGGCAGCAACCTGACGCTGTCGAAGCGCATCCCGATGCCCAAGCTGCCGAGTCACATCGCCTTCAACGCGGCCAGCACGATGGCATTTATTACGCAACAGGGCAGCGACCAGGTCAGCGCCGTCGACCTGGCGACGCAGCAGGTCAAGTGGACCATCCCGGTCGGCAAGCTGCCGGCTGGCATCGCGATGACGCCGGACGACAAATACCTGCTGGTCGGGATCATGGGCAGCGATTACGTCGAAGTGATCGACTGGAAAACCCAGAAGACCGTCAAGCGCATCAAGGCCGGCGACGGCACCCACAATTTCCGCGCGCACGGCGACAACCGGCTGACCTATGTGTCGAACCGGGTCTCGAACACGATCAACATCATCGACCAGAAGACGCTGGAAAACGTCGGCACGATCAAGGTGCCGGGCGGCCCGGAC
This sequence comes from Pseudomonadota bacterium, assembly GCA_040389645.1. Lineage (GTDB taxonomy): Bacteria > Pseudomonadota > Gammaproteobacteria > Burkholderiales > Burkholderiaceae_D > Rugamonas. The sequence goes on from JAZJZT010000028.1 coordinate 14,897, forward strand.
TGCATGGAAATCACGCAGGACGGCAAGACCATGTGGGTCACGCTGCGCTGGATCAAGAAAGTCGCCGTGATCGACCTGGCCACGCGCAAGGTACTCAAACTGATCCCGGTCGGCCGCTCGCCGCACGGCGTGTACTTCGCCAACGCGGCGCCGCGCACCTGACGACGCGCATGGACCGCCTGCCGCAACCGCTCGCCGCGGCGGCGATCGCGCTGGCCGTGCTGGCCGCGTCGCCGGCGCTGTCGGCCGGCCCGGCCGCCGCGCCGCCAGCTTGCGCCGGCACCATTTATCTGACCTTCGACACCGGCAGCCAGTCGCAGGCCGACCTGATCGCCGCCACGCTGCGCCGGCACCAGGTGCGGGCGACCTTTTTTCTCGCCAACGAAAAGACCACGCGCGGCGATTACGCGCTCGACCCTTCCTGGGCCGCCTACTGGAAGGCGCGCGTGGCCGAGGGCCATGCCTTCGGCTCCCACACTTACGACCACGTCTACTGGCAAAAGGATGTCGGCGCCGACCGCGTTCAGGTCAAGCCGCAGTTCGGCGCGCGCGCCGGCCAGGTGCAAAGCTGGGATGCGCGCCAGTATTGCGATGAAATCCGGCGCGTCGACCGCCGTTTCACTGAACTGACCGGGCACCCCCTCGATCCGATCTGGCGCGCGCCGGGCGGCAAGGTGTCGGCGCGCACGCTGGCCGCCGGCCAGGCCTGCGGCTATGCGCACGTGGGCTGGGCCAAGGCCGGCTTTTCCGGCGACGAGCTCTCCAGCAGTGCCTTCCCGAATGCGGTATTGTTGCAAAAATCCTTGCGCGAACTGCGCGACGGCGACATTTTTGTGGCCCACATGGGTATCTGGTCGCGCCAGGACCCGTGGGCGCCGGCCAACCTGGAACCGCTGATCGTCGGCTTGAAGAGCCGGGGCTTTTGCTTTGCCACGCTGCGCGACCATCCCGATTATTCTTCTGCCATGAAACACCGATGATGCAACTTTTTTCCGACTGGCTGGGCATGGCCCAAGGCTGGTTATTCGAAACCGCGATCCAACCCCTGATTTTCCATTTCGGCCTGGGCGACATCACCGAGGAAGCGTTCGAAGGCACCGAATGGCTGCTGATCGGCCTGTGCGAACTGGTGTTGCTGTTCGTCGTGCTGCGCCCGCTCGAAGCGCTGATCCCGGTCCATAAATTCAGCGACCCGCGCGCGCGCTGGAACGATTTTATTTATACGGTGCTGCACCGGATCGGCCTGTTTTCGATCGTGATCTTTTTCACGCTCGACCCGCTGCTCGATCACTTGAACGCCGCGCTGCGGCTGGAAAACGTGCGCCCCTTGAACCTGGAAAGCCTGTTTCCCGACCTGCCGCCGCTGGCCAGCTTCGTTTTATACCTGGTGGTACTCGATTTCTTCGACTACTGGTATCACCGCGCCTCTCACCAGTTCAACTGGTGGTGGGGCTTGCACAGCCTGCACCACAGCCAGCAAGACATGAACCTGTGGAGCGACGACCGCAACCACGTGCTCGACGATTTGTTGCGCGACGTCGTCATGGGCCTGGTCGCGCTGGCGATCGGCGTGCCGCCGGCCCAGTACGTGTTGCTGGTGTCGCTGTCGCGCATCCTGCAAAGCTTGCAGCACGCGAACGTGCGGATGCACTTCGGCGCGCTCGGCGAACGCATCCTCGTGTCGCCGCGCTACCACCGCACCCACCACGCGATCGGCGTCGGCCATGAATCGCGCGGGCAGGGCACGCTGGGCGGCTGCAATTTCGCCGTCCTGTTCCCGGTCTGGGACATCGTGTTCGGCACCGCCAATTTCGCGCCCGGCTACGCGCGCACCGGCATCCGCGACCAGTTGCCGCACGCCGGCACCGACGGCGGCGTGCTGCCGGGACGAGAGTACGGACGCGGCTTCTGGCAGCAGCAATGGCTGGGATTGAAACGCATGGTCGAATACATCGGCAAGGAACCAAGCTGATGCGCGGGGTACTGAATGCCTATGGCCGCGCATTGCTGTCGCAATTGCACGGCAAGATGCTGTTGCTGAGCCTTATTCCGTTCCTGCTGTCGGCCGCATTATGGGGCTTGTTGCTAGGGCTGGGCTTTCAGCCGCTGATCGATTATCTGCACGCGGTGTTTAGCGATTACGAACTGTTTCAATACAGTAGAGATTGGCTCAACACGCTCGGCTTGGGCGTGCTCAAGTCGGTGATCGTGCCGCTGCTTGCGATGCTGCTGCTGCTGCCGCTGATGATACTGACGGTACTGATTTTCATTGGCGTGGCCGCCATGCCCGCCATCGTGCGCCATGTCGGTGGCCGCCATTATCCGCAACTGGAAAAGAAGCACGGCGGCAGCCTGGCGGGCAGCCTGGTGCTGGCCCTGGGCAGCTTTCTGATTTTCGTGCTGGTGTGGTTCCTGACGTTGCCGCTATTCGTCATCCCGCCGCTGGCGCTGCTGATGCAAATGTATATGTGGGGCTGGCTGACCAGTCGCCTGATGGCTTACGATGCCTTGGCCGATTACGCCAGTGTCGACGAACTGGCGCAACTGCGGCGCGAACGCCGCTGGCCGCTGTTGGCCATTGGGATCGTGTCCGGCGCGGCGGGCGCGCTGCCGGGCGCGCTATTGTTGGGCAACACCATAGCGTCGGTGACGTTGTTTCCACTTCTGGCCTGGCTGTACGTGCTGATATTTATCTTCACCGGCCTGTGGTTTGAGTATTATTGCCTGGAGGCGCTGGCGCAACAGCGTGCCGCCGACCATTCCATCACACACTAGGGCGCGATCATGGCTATCGGACTTATCATCATCGGCGACGAGATCCTGTCGGGCAAGCGGGTCGACCAGCATTTTCCGAAAGTCGTGCAATTGCTGGCCGCGCGCGGCCTGCAACTGGGCTGGGCCGAATTCCTCGGCGACGATCCGGCCCGCATCACGGCCACCCTGATCCGCACCTTCGCCAGCGGCGACATCGTGTTTTCCTGCGGCGGCATCGGCGCCACGCCGGACGACCATACGCGGCAAGCGGCCGCCGACGCGCTCGGCCTGCCGCTGCTGCTGCACCCGCAAGGCAAGGAAGCGATCCAGCAGCGCATGCTGCAACTGGGACGCGAATCGGGCCACGCGGTCGACCTGCATTCCAGCGACAACCTGCACCGCCTCAAGATGGCCGAATTCGCCGAGGGCGCCGCGCTGATCCCGAATCCGTACAACAACGTGCCCGGCTTCGCGCTCGGCACCCATTATTTCGTCCCAGGTTTCCCGGTGATGGCCTGGCCGATGATCGAATGGGTGCTCGATACCCATTACGCCGACCTGTTCAACCGCGAACCGCGCGCCGAGCACGCCACGCTGGTCTACGAGGCGGCCGAATCGACGCTGACGCCGCTGATGGTGGCGCTGGAAGCGCAATTCCCGCGCGTCAAGGTGTTCAGCCTGCCCAGCGTCGGCGATGCCGCGACGCGCCGCCACATCGAACTCGGCGTCAAGGGCGAGCCGGGCCAGGCCGCCGCCGCCTATCTGCAAATGTGCGCCGAACTCGACCGGCTGCAGGTCGAATACCGCAAGATCTGACGACGGCAGCGCGGCGGGCTGGTTCGGGCCGCCGGTAACATGGCTGGGGCGTTGTTTTTTTGCGAAAAAAAACGGTGCAGATCAAAAATTGTGCGTGTGGCCCGGTGCTCGCGTTGCCGATGTGGTGCAATGGATACCAAGCGTAGTACCACTGACTCACTGATTTGACGACTGACCGGTTTGAACATTATGTTAAGCAATCGACGTTTTCGCCGGCCCCGTATTGTGGTGCGCGCAGTGCGCAAATTGCGCGCCGGCGCCGCCGCACTCGGCTACAAACGCAGCAACCGCCTGCACGTGGTGCCACCGGCGGCGCCGCCGTCCGACGCCAGCGTGCACCTGGCGCATGCCCAGGCCGCCGCGCCGGAACCGCCGGCGGATATCCCGAAGAGCAAGCGTTCGCGCAACGCCTTCATCGTGCTGATGCTGGTGTTGCTGTCGCTCGGTGTCTGGTGGCTGATCCAGGAAATGCGCACGTCGGCGATGCAGGCCCAGTTCTTCGCCAACCTGGTCGGCAAGCTGAATTACAAGGTCGAGCCGGGTCCGAGTGCGGCGATCCGCTTCCCGCACGACAGTCCGTACGATGAACGGCTCGGCTACGCCAATATGCCCGACTACCTCGGCAAGCTGAAGGCGCGCGATTACGAAATCGCCGCGCAGGCGCGCTTTTCTCCGAAGATGGTGGAACTGGCCGACATGGGCGTGTTCACCACCTACCGCGAAAAGACCCGCACCGGTCTGGCCATCGTCGATTGCCGCGCCGAACCGCTGTTTACGGCCAGCTACCCCGAGCGCATCTATGGCGGCTTCAAGGACACGCCGCAGGCGCTGGTGCAAAGCCTGCTGTTCATCGAAAACCGCGAACTGCTCGACACGACTTACCCGAAACGCAATCCGGCCGTCGAATGGGACCGCCTGAGCAAGGCCGTGCTGGAAAAATCCGTCAGCGCCGTGGCCGGCGGGCACCGCGCCGCCGGCGGCAGCACGCTGGCCACGCAGATCGAAAAATACCGCCACTCGCCGGAAGGGCGCACCGGTTCGATGAAGGACAAATTGCAGCAGATGGTGTCGGCGACCCTGCGCGCCTACCAGGGCGGCGAAGACACGACCGAGGTGCGGCGCCAGATTGTCGTCGATTACCTGAACACGGTGCCGCTGTCGGCCAAGCCCGGTTACGGCGAAGTCAACGGCATCGGCGATGGCATGTGGGTCTGGTACGGGCGCGACTTCAAGGAGGTCAGTCGCCTGCTGGGCGGCAAGATGGACCAGCCGGGCAGTGCGCTGGCCTTCAAGGAAGCCCTGAGCCTGCTGATCGCGCAGCGCCGCCCCAGCCATTACCTCGGCGAAGGCACGGCCGACCTCGAAGAACTGGCCAACAGCCACCTGCGCCTGGTCGCGCAGGCCGGCATCATCACGCCGGCGCTGCGCGACGCGGCGCTGAAGGAACGCCTGCATCCGGCCGCCGGTTCCGGCGTAGCCGCCGCGCCGGCAATGTCCTTCGTCACGCGCAAGGCGTCGAACGCGGTGCGCGTGCACCTGGCCAATTTGCTCGGTGACAGCCGCATGTACAACCTCGATCGCCTCGACCTGAGCGTGGCCAGCACGCTCGACGCCCAGGCGCAACGCGCCGTGACGAAGGTGCTGCGCGAACTGCGCGACCCGGAAGCGGCCAAGGCCGCAGGGCTGACAGGCAAGGGCATGCTCGGCAACGGCGACCCGGCCAATGTCGTCTACAGTTTTACCTTGCTGGAAAAGGGAGAGAACACCAATTTCCTGCGCCTGCAGACCGACAATTTCGACCAGCCGCTCGACATCAACGAAGGCGCCAAGCTGGACCTGGGATCGACCGCCAAGCTGCGCACGCTGGTGACCTACATGGACATCGTCGAGCAATTGCACAAGCGCTACAAGGACATGGCGCCCGAGGCGCTGCGCAAGACGGTGGTCGCGCCGCAGGATAAATTGAGCCAGTGGGGCGTCGCCTGGTTCCTCGAAACGCCGAAGGACAAGCAGGACTTGCCGGCCATGCTGCAGGCCGCGCTCGAGCGCAAGTATTCCGGCAACCCGGGCGAAGGCTTCTTCACCGGCGGTGGCGTGCACGTGTTCGGCAACTTCTCGAAAGAGGACGACAGCCGCATCCTGAGCGTGCGCGAAGCGCTGCGCCGTTCGACCAATTTGGTGTTCGTGCGCCTGATGCGCGACGTCGTCAAATACTATATGTTCCAGGCGCCGGGATCGTCCGCGTCGCTGCTGGCCGACGCCGACGATCCGCGCCGCGCAGCCTACCTGGCGCGCTTCGCCGACAAGGAAGGCAAGGAATTCCTGTACCGCTTCTATGCCAAGTACAAGGGCAAGCCGACCGCCGAACTGGACAAGGTCCTGCTCGGCAACATCAGGGCGACGCCGGTGCGGCTGGCCAATATCCACCGCACGCTGTACCCGCAGGCGACGCCGGCGCAGTTTGCCGCCTTCCTGAAGGACAACCTGCCGTCGCAAAACGAAGTGCCGGAAGAGCGCGTGGCCAAGATGTACGACCAGTATGCGATCGATAAATGGTCGCTGGCCGACCGCGGCTACCTCGCCAGCCTGCACCCGCTCGAACTGTGGCTGGTCGCCTACCTGCACAACCATGAAGGCGCGACGCTGACGCAGGTGGTCGCCGCCAGCGAAAAGGAACGCCAGGAAGTGTACCAGTGGCTGTTCAAGACGCACCGCAAGCATGCGCAGGACAAGCGCATCGCCGGCCTGGTCGAGATGGAAAGTTTCATGGCTATCCACCGCCAGTGGAAGAGGATGGGGTATCCGTTCGAATCGCTGGTGCCGTCCTACGCGACCACGCTGGGCGCCTCGGCCGACCGGCCGGCCGCGCTGGCCGAGATGATGGGCATCATCATCAACGGCGGCGTGCGCAAGGCCAGCCAGCGCATCACTTCGCTGCATTTCGCCTCTGGCACGCCGTATGAAACGCTGCTCAAGCGCGGCAAGCCGACCAGCAATGAACAGATCCTGGCGCCGGAAGTGGCGCGCGCCGTGGCCGACGTGATCCGCGAAGTGGTGTCCGACGGCACCGCCAAGCGCGCGCGCATGGCCTTCGTCAAGTCGGACGGCACCGTGATCCCCGTCGGCGGCAAGACCGGCACCGGCGACCAGCGTTTCGACGTCTATGGCGCCGGCGGGCGCCTGATCGAATCGCGCTTCGTCAACCGTTCGGCGACCTTCGTGTTCAATATCGGCGAGCGTTTCTTCGGCAGCATGACGGCGTATGTGCACGGCCCGGAATCGAAAAACTATGATTTCACCAGCGCGTTGCCGGTGCAATTGCTGGTGGTGCTGGCGCCGAGCCTGATGCCGCTGATCGAACCGAACGCGCCGCCGAAGGCGGGCAAGGGCGGCGTCGTGACGGCCTCGCACAACCCGCAGGCGAACGGTGCCGCGCCGCTGAACGCCACCCCGCCGCGCGCCTGCGGCGGCTGAGCGCAACATCTGTCCCTGCGCGCCTCCGGCGCGCAGGTTTTATAGCGGATCATATCTGCCGGCGCTTGCACGATCGCCGCTGTCCGCTTTCCTTCCTTGCATAGTTGCGCATTTGTTGGCATGGTGTTGACCCATGAAACCTATGCGCCACCACATGAGCAAGATCCTCGCCTTCACGCGTTTTTCCGTGCGCGACCTGGTCGTCACCGCCACCCCGACGATATTGATCATCGCCGCCGTCTGCATCGTCTCCTATTTGCTGGTCGATCCGACGCCGCCGCGCACGGTGATCCTGTCGACTGGCCAGGAAAACGGCGCCTATGAAGCCTTCGGCAAGAAATATGCGGCCGCGCTGGCCAGGCATGGCGTGCAGGTCGAATTGCGCCGGTCGCTGGGGTCGGTCGACAACCTGCACCGCCTGAACAAGGGAGAGGTCGATATCGGTTTCGTCCAGAGCGGCACGACGAACCTCGATGAAGCCGAGCGGCGCGGGCTGGTCTCGGTCGGCAGCCTGTTTACGGAACCGGTCTGGCTGTTTTTGCGCGACGACGTCAAGGTCGACGAACTCACGCAGTTGCGCGGCCTGAAGATCAACCTGGGACCGAAGGGCAGCGGTTCGCCGCGCCTGTTCCGGCAGATATTGGCGGCCAACGGCGTCGAGCCGGAAGAGTTGCAAATAGGCGAGCTGGAAAACACGCCGGCCACGGTGGAATTGCTCGAACGCCGCATCGACGGCCTGGTATTTACGTCGGCGCCGGACGCGCCGCTGATCCAGATGCTGCTCATTACGCCCGGCATCAAGCTGTTCGATTTTACGCAGGCCGACGCCTACACGCGCCGTTTACCCTTCCTCAGCCACGTGGTGCTGCCGCGCGGGATCGCCGACCTCGGGCGCGACTTGCCGCCCAAGGATTACCACCTGATCGCGCCGACCGCCACGCTGGTCGCGCGCGAGGATTTGCACCCGGCGCTGGTCGACCTGCTGGTGCAGGCGGCCGGCAGCATCCACGGCGGGGCCGGCTGGTTCCAGCAGCAGGGGCAATTCCCGTCGGCGCGCTATACCGAAATCCCGGTCGCGCACGAAGCGGCCAAGTTTTACAAGGATGGGCCGCCTTTCCTGCAACGCTACATGAGCTTTTGGCTGGCCAATTTCTTCGACCGCATGTGGGTGTTGGTGGTGGCGCTGGGCGCCTTGATCCTGCCGCTGTCGAAAGTGGTGCCGCCCTTGTACGTGTGGCGCATCCGCTCGCGCGTGTTCCGCTGGTACGGGCAGTTGCGCAAGGTCGAGCAGGCGCTGGCGGCCGCGCCCGATGCGCAGCGCAACGCGATTTATACCGCCCAGCTGGAACGCCTGAACGATATCGAGGAGCGGGTCAACGAGATTTCGATCCCGCTGTCGTTCGCCGACGATTTATATGGCTTGCGCAGCCACATCAACCTGGTGCGCCAGCGCATCGTCAGCCGCCTCGACGGGGAACCGTCCGTTCACGCGACCGCGCAGCCCGAAGCCGGCTGACGGGCCCGCCGCTCGCCGCGGCTTGGCGCCGGCAGGCAACGGGTGCCCCAGGCAAGCCTACCTGGCTTAGGCGCCTATCCACGGCAAGCCGGCCTGACACCAGCCGCCGACGGTCTTGCGGTGCCCGGCGGCATCCTTGTCGCCTTCAAAACCTTCGAGGATATCGTAGCAGTGGGCATAACCATGTTCGGTGGCCAGCTTGGCCGCGTGGCGCGAGCGCACGCCGGAGCGGCACAGGAACAGTAAGACTTCATCCTGGCCCGCCTGAGCGGCCAGTTGCTCGAGGAATTGCGGATTCGGCACGCCGCCCGGATAGGTGCTCCATTGCACGGCGCCGTGCTGGCCGTCGGCGATCGCGACGCGACCGATCCAGTCGCGTTCGGCATTGGTGCGCACATCGATCAGCTTGACACGGCTGTCGGCCGCCAGCAAGGTGTGCGCTTCCTGCGGCGTGACGGCGCCGGCGTAGGGCAGGGCATCGGCGCGGCTGTGTGCGCGGTCGAGGATATCATTTATATTGCTCATAGCGAATTTTCCACTTAAAGGTTCAACATTGCGTTTATTATAGTGCCCGGATTGTTCGCGTATAATTTCGCACCATGTCGAGGCATTTTTTTGATGTTACAAAAATTTGCACCAAACAAGTGCTAATTTTTGTAAGTGCACCATTTTAGTGCAACATTGACCATGCGCAAATTCGGTGCATTTTTGTGCCCGGACAATTTTAGGATCAATAGCCAGCAAGTTCAACGAAGCAATCCGCATATGCTGATGAGATAATGGCTGGCATGATTCATGCTTAGTAGATTTACGAGTTTCTAGTCGCACGCACTACCGTGACGCGTGGGCTGACCCACTTTTCATTTAGGAGATTTGAATGGCAATGACCGCCGCAGAAGTGTTGAAAATGGCAAAAGACAACGAAGTCAAATTCGTTGATTTCCGCTTTACTGATACCCGTGGTAAAGAACAGCACGTTACCGTGCCGGTGTCGCACTTCGACATCGATAAATTCGAATCCGGTCACGCCTTCGACGGCTCCTCGATCGCCGGCTGGAAAGGTATCGAAGCATCCGACATGATCCTGCTGCCGGACCCGAGCACCGCCAATATCGACCCGTTCATGGAAGAAACCACCATGTTCATGCAGTGCGACGTGATCGAACCGTCGGACGGCAAGGGTTACGACCGCGACCCACGCTCGATCGCCAAGCGCGCCGAAGCGTACCTGAAATCGTCGGGCCTGGGCGACACCGCCTACTTCGGTCCTGAACCGGAATTCTTCATCTTCGACAGCGTCAAGTGGAAGATCGACATGTCGGGCGCGATGGTCAAGATCGATTCCGACGAAGCTTCGTGGTCGACCGACAAGGACATCGAAGGCGGCAACAGCGGCCACCGTCCTACCGTCAAGGGTGGCTACTTCCCAGTGCCGCCAGTGGACAGCTTCCAGGACATGCGTTCGGAAATGTGCCTGATCCTGGAAGCGATGGGCATCCCGGTCGAAGTGCACCACCACGAAGTGGCCGGCGCCGGCCAGAACGAAATCGGCACCCGCTTCTCGACCCTGGTCGAGCGCGCCGACTGGACCCAGAACATGAAATACGTGATCTGGAACGTGGCCCACAGCTATGGCAAGACCGCCACCTTCATGCCTAAACCTATCGTTGGCGACAACGGTTCCGGCATGCACGTGCACCAGTCGATCTGGAAAGACGGCAAAAACCTGTTCGCCGGCGACGGCTATGCCGGCCTGTCCGACTTCGCGCTGTACTACATCGGCGGCATCATCAAGCACGCCAAGGCGCTGAACGCGATCACGAATCCAGGCACCAACTCGTACAAACGCCTGGTGCCAGGCTACGAAGCGCCGGTGAAACTGGCGTACTCGGCCCGTAACCGTTCCGCATCGATCCGTATCCCGCACGTGGCGAACCCGAAAGGCCGCCGCATCGAGACCCGTTTCCCGGATCCACTGGCAAACCCGTACCTGTGCTTCGCTGCACTGATGATGGCCGGCCTGGATGGCGTGCAAAACAAGATCCACCCGGGCGAAGCAGCGTCGAAAGACCTGTACCACCTGCCGCCGGAAGAAGACGCGCTGATCCCGACCGTCTGCGCTTCGCTGGAAGAAGCACTGGACGCGCTGAACAAGGACCGCGAGTTCCTGACCCGCGGTGGCGTCTTCAGCGACACGATGATCGATGCCTACATCGAGCTGAAAATGACCGAAGTGACCCGCATGCGTCAAACCACGCACCCGGTCGAATTCGACATGTACTACTCGCTGTAATGGCGACGCCGCCGGCCCCGCGCCGGTAGCAACGAGACGCGAGGACGGCCTGTGCTTTCCTCGCGTTTTTTTTGGCGGATGTTGTATAGTCGGGGCATGACGATCAGGAACCTCGTACCACTAGTCGCGGCGCTCGCCGTGCTCGCCGCGCCGGCCATGCCGGTGCGCGCGCAGGGCCAGATTTTCCTGTGCGTGGATGCCGCCGGCCACAAGGAATTGACCGACAGCCGGAAAAACGCCGGCTGCCGGCCGCTCGACATTCCCGGTGCCGTCGTCCCGGCGCCGGCCCGGCGCCAGGCGCCCGAGGGCACGCCGCGCGCGCGCACGGTGGCGCCTGCGCCGGCCACGCCCGGCGATTTTCCGCGCGTCGACAGCAGCGAGCAAAAGGCGCGCGACGCCGACCGGCGCCAGATCCTGCAGCAAGAGCTGAACGGCGAGCAAGGCAAGTTGACTGAACTGAAACGCGAGTTCAACAACGGAGAGCCGGAACGCCGCGGCGATGAACGCAACTATGCCAAATACCAGGAACGGGTGGCGGCCCTGAAAGACAGCATCAGCCGCTCCGAACAGAACGTGGAAGCGCTCAAGCGCGAAATCGCCAATATCCGATAGGGTCCGCCCATATGAACCTCGTAACGAATATCGTCCGCGCGGCGGCCGCGATGGCGCGCCCGCAATCGCTGGCCGGGCTCGAATTGCTGGCCTCGGCCGTGATCCTGCTCGATGCCGCCGGCCAGATCGCCTATGTCAACGCGGCGGCGGAAAATCTGCTGGAAAGCTCGGTCAAGGCCTTATCTCGCCAGAAGCTGCGTTCGCTGTTCGCCAATCCGGACGAACTCGAACACATCATCGCGCAGGCGCGCCTGCACAAGTATTCGGATCTGCGCCAGGATTTGACGCTCGAGCGCGTCGGCAAGGATCCCTTGCACGTGCACACCATCGTCTCGGCGCTGGACGAACCGGACGATATCGTCTTGATCGAGTTGCGCGAAAACGTCCAGCAGCTCAAGCTCGACCGCGAAGAGCGCATCCTCGACCAGAGCCAGGTCAACAAGGAATTGATCCGCAACCTGGCCCATGAAATCAAGAACCCGCTGGGCGGCATCCGCGGCGCCGCGCAATTGCTGGAAATGGAATTGCCGCCGCGCCACCTGGCCGAATTGCGCGAATACACGCAAGTCATCATCAAGGAAGCGGACCGGCTTCAAACACTGGTCGACCGCCTGCTGGCGCCGCACCGCCGGCCGCACATCGTCGGCGACGTCAACATCCACGAAGTGTGCGAAAGGGTGCGCAGCCTGATCCTGGCCGAATTCCCGAGCGGCCTGACGATCCTGCGCGATTACGACGCGTCGATCCCCGAGTTCCGCGGCGACAAGGAACAATTGATCCAGACCGTGCTCAACATCGCACACAATGCCGCCCAGGCGCTATCGAAACGCATCGAGGCGGGCGACGCCGAACTTACTTTCAAGACGCGAGTGGCGCGGCAAGTGACGCTGGCGAAGGTCCGTTACGGCCTGGCATTAGACTTGCATATCATTGACAATGGACCGGGCATCTCGCCTCAGATCCGCGACCGCATTTTCTATCCGCTGGTATCCGGGCGGGAGGGCGGCAGCGGGTTGGGCCTGACGCTGGCGCAGACCTTTGTGCAACAGCACATGGGCGTGATCGAGTGCGAGAGCCGGCCTGGATTGACGGACTTCAGGATTTTGCTGCCTTTGCCATAAGCGGGCGTGACGCGATTGCTGTTGCCGCATCCCTTGAAAGACGATCCATATTGCGGGATACATACAACACATGAAGCCAATCTGGATAGTAGACGACGACGAATCGATCCGCTGGGTACTGGAAAAAGCATTGGCGCGGGAAAACCTCGCCACCAAGAGTTTTGCCAACGCGCGCGATGCGATCGCCGCGCTGGAACGCGAGACGCCGCAAGTGCTGGTGTCCGATATCCGCATGCCGGGCGATTCCGGGCTGGACTTGCTGCAACTGGTGAAGTCGCGCTTCCCCGGCCTGCCCGTCATCATCATCACCGCCTTCTCGGACCTCGATTCGGCCGTCGCCGCGTTCCAGGGCGGTGCCTTCGAATACCTGGCGAAACCGTTCGACATCGACAAGGCGGTCGAGCTGATCCGGCGCGCGCTCGACGAGAGCCTGCGCGAGACCAGCGTCGAATCGGGTCCGGCCGAAACGCCGGAAATCCTCGGCCAGGCGCCAGCCATGCAGGAAGTGTTCCGCGCCATCGGCCGCCTGTCGCAGTCGAACGTGACGGTGCTCATTACCGGCGAGTCCGGCACCGGCAAGGAACTGGTGGCGCGCGCGCTGCATAAGCACAGTCCGCGCGCCAGCCAGCCATTCATTGCACTGAACACGGCTGCGATTCCGAAGGATTTATTGGAATCGGAACTGTTCGGCCACGAGCGCGGCGCCTTCACCGGCGCGCAGACGACGCGCCGCGGCCGTTTCGAGCAGGCCGAGAACGGGACATTGTTCCTCGACGAGATCGGAGACATGCCGTTCGACTTGCAGACGCGGCTGCTGCGCGTGCTGTCCGACGGCCATTTTTATCGCGTCGGTGGACATCAACCGTTGAAGGCGAATGTGCGCGTGATTACCGCGACGCACCAAAACCTGGAGCAGCGCGTGCGCGACGGCCTGTTCCGCGAGGATTTGTATCACCGCCTGAACGTGATCCGCTTGCGCCTGCCCAGTTTGAGGGAGCGGCGCGAAGATATCCCCATCTTGGTGCGCCACTTTTTGGTGCAAAGCGCCAAGCAGCTCGGCGTCGAAGCCAAGAGAATGAGCGAAGCGACGGTGCAATTCCTCAGCAGCCTGGATTTACCCGGCAATGTGCGCCAGCTGGAAAATTTATGTAACTGGATCACCGTGATGGCGCCGGGGCAGACCGTCGAAGTCAAGGACTTGCCGCTGGAATTGACGCAAGGCCACGATGGTAGCGCTGCCGCGCCGCTTACCAGCGAGCCGGTGGGCCTGTCTCACCACGGCACGGTGCTGACGGTGGCGGTAGCCGATACGGCGGCGGCCGCCATGGCGCCGGCGTCGGCCGACAGCTGGGTCAACCTGCTGGAATTGCAGGCAGCCAGCATGCTCGGCAGCGGCCAGCAGGAAGTGATGGCGGTGCTGGGGCGGCAATTCGAATCGGCGCTGATCCGCACCGCGCTCAAGCACACGCACGGGCGCAAGAACGATGCCGCAGTGCGGCTCGGCATCGGCCGCAACACGATCACCCGCAAGATCGCCGAACTGGGGATCGATGGCGCGAAAGACGACTGACCCCGGCCGGGTTCTCAGGTAAGCTCTGGGCTCAACAGGCCCGGGGCTTTTTTTTGTCCAAACCAGATGCAAAGGCCGGGGTCAGACCCCACGGGTCTGACCCCAGGTTTTGCCATTGGTTTTTGATGGCAGGCCCGGGTAAGCCCCTTTTTTATGGAATATGCATGCTGATCAACTGTGTCGCCTACCAGGATGGGCGCAAACTGACCGACGTCGATGTCGAGGATATCAGCGATTATGTGGCGCGCAACGATTGCGTCGTCTGGGTCGCGTTGCGCGACGCCGACGCGGCTGAACTGGCGAAAATGCAGGAAGAATTCGGCCTGCACGAACTGGCGGTCGAAGATGCCAGCCGCGGCCACCAGCGGCCGAAGATCGAAGAGTATGGCGATTCGCTGTTCGTCGTCGTCAAGACCGTCGAGGCGCAGGGAGATTCGCTGCTGGTGGGGGAAGTCGATATCTTCGTCGGCAGCAATTACGTGTTGTCGAACCGGCAAAACAGTGCATACGGTTTCCTCGGCGTGCGCGCGCGCGCCGAACGCGAACCCCATCTGCTCAAGCAAGGTCCCGCCTTCGTGCTGTATGCGCTGATGGATGCCGTCGTCGACCGTTATTTTCCGATCGCCGACGCGATGGAAACGGAACTCGAACAGATCGAGGAGCGCATCTTCAGCCGCGTTGCGCAGCGCGACAACATCGAGCGTCTGTACGCCTTGAAGCGCAAGGCGATGATCCTGCGCCACGCCGTTGCGCCGCTGCTCGAGGCGGTCGGCAAGCTGCACGGCGGGCGCGTGCCGGCCGTCTGCATGGATACCCAGGAATATTTTCGTGACGTGCACGACCACCTGCACCGCGTCAGCGCCACGCTCGACACGATCCGCGACACCATCAGCACGGCGATCCAGGTCAATCTGTCCATGGTGGCGATCGACGAGGGAGAGGTCAACAAACGCTTGGCGGCCTGGGCCGCCATTTTCGCCGCCACCACCGCCTTTGCCGGCATCTGGGGCATGAATTTCAAGTTCATGCCGGAACTGGATTTACCGTACGGTTATCCGGCGGCGCTGGCCGTGATGGCGTCGATGGCGTATTACCTGTACCGGCGCTTCAAGAAATCGGGCTGGTTGTGATGCACGGCCGCATCCTGGATGTACAATCGTCAAGATAAGTAGTCGTGTCACCAACCGCTGCGGGGCCGCCATGGATGACGAGATGGTGTTTGACGATGACGAAGTGCTCCCCGCCAGCGAAGCGGCGCTGCCGCCGTGGCAAGTGCTGGTCGTCGACGATGAAGCCTCGGTGCACCAGGTGACGCAACTGGTGATGTCCGATTTCGTGTTCGACGGGCGCGCGCTGCAATTTACGCACTGTTATTCGGGCGCCGAGGCGCGCACCGTGCTGGCCCGGCCGACGCCGTTCGCGCTGATCCTGCTCGATGTCGTGATGGAAACCGAGCACGCCGGCCTGGACCTGGTGCGCTACATCCGCGAAGTGCTGTGCGACGCCAATGTCCGCATCGTGCTGCGCACCGGCCAGCCGGGGCAGGCGCCGCAAGCGCAGGTATTGCGCTGCTACGACATCAACGATTACCGCGAAAAGACCGACCTCACGCACAGCAAGCTCAGCACGGTATTCTATTCCGCCTTGCGCGCCTACCGCGACCTGATGCGGCTGGAGCGGGCCAGGAATGGCTTGCGCCGCTCGATCGCGGCCATCACGCAAGTGTGCGATTCGGACAATCTGCGCACCTTTTGTTCGGCCGTGCTGGAACAGGTCGCCGTGCTGCTGGGGCAGGATGGCGAAGGCATCTGCGCCAGCCGCATCAATGCCTTCGCCGCGGCCCGGCTCGACGGGCATCTGAAAGTGCTGGCGGTGACGTCCGCCTATGCCGGCCTGCAGGCCGACGAGACGCTCGGCCAGTTGCCGCCGGCCGTGCAGGAAGCGTTCGCGCGCTGCATGCGCGAACAGTGCGACCACCATGGCGACCATTATTACGCCTGTTACCACCGCACCCGCGACAACAATGAAAGCTTGCTGTACATGGTCTTTGCCGATGCGATCGGCGAGGATGTGCGCGAACTGCTCGCCCTGTTTTCGGCCAACGTGGCCATCACCTATGAAAAGCTGTTGCAGCGCGAAGAGTGCGCGGCCACGATGGAAGCGCTCGTCGCATTGCTCGGCCAGGCGATCGAAACGCGCTCGGCGCTGGCCGGCGGGCACGTGCAGCGGGTCGGCCTGATCGCCGCCATGCTGGCGCAGGCGGCCGGCATGGCGCCGGGCGCGGTGCGCCAGTTGCGCCTGGCTGCGCCGCTGCACGATATTGGCCACAGCGGCGTGCCCGACGCGGTGCTGCATCGGCCCGGACCGCTCGACGAAGAACAATGGCAATTGATGCGCGCGCACAGCGCGATCGGCCACGCGATGCTGGTCGGTGCCGCGCAACCGGTGCTGCAACTGGCGGCCGACATCGCGCACCAGCACCACGAGCGCTGGGACGGCAGCGGGTATCCGCTCGGCCTGGCCGGCAATGACATCCGGCTGGAAGCGCGCATCACGGCGCTGGCCGATTTTATCGACGCCATGGTCAGCCCGCGCTGCTACCGGCAGGCCTGGCCGCTGGCGCACGCGCTGGAACAGGTCGCCTCCGGCAGCGGCAGCCGCTTCGACCCGCAACTGGCCGCGCTGCTGCTGGACCAGGCCGACGCCTTGCAGGCGCTGTACCAGCTTTATCCATCCTCTAATGAATAGCGCATCAGCGCGCCGGAGCCATGTCCATGAACACCAGCCAGGCCAGCCTGCTGTTTGACGAACACGATGGGCGCATCCTGGCCGAAGCGGCCCTGCGTTCGATCACCGCCTCGACCGCGCGCCTGCGCGGCGACGATTTTCTGCGCCTGCTGGTCAAGGACCTGGCCGACGTGCTCGATATCCGATACGTGATCGCTGGCCGCGTCGTCAGCCTGGCCGACGGCAGCGAAGGCATCCGCACGTTGGCAGTCTGGGGCGGCAGCGATTATCTGCCGAACATGGAATACAGCCTGCTGCATACGCCTTGCCAGGACGTGACGGACCAGACCATGTGCTTCCACGGTTGCGGCATCCAGGCCGACTATCCGCAAGACACGCTGCTGGTCGACATGGAAGCCGAGAGTTATATCGGCATGCCGATGATCGATACCGAGGGCAAGACGCTGGGCATCCTGTCGGCCATCGACATCAAGCCGATCGACGAAAACAAGCGCTTGCTGGCGCTGTCGCTGCTGTCGATTTTCGCGGCCCGCTGCGCCGCCGAATTGCAGCACCAGGAGCGCGAGGCTTTGCTCGAACACAAGGTCGAGAAGCGCACCGAAGCGTTACGGGCGGCGCAGGCGAACCTGGTCGAACAGGAAAAAATGGCCGCGCTGGGCGCGCTGGTGGCCGGCGTCGCGCACGAAGTCAATACGCCGATCGGCGTGGCCGTGACAGCCGCGTCGAGCATGGGCAGTTATACGGGGCAGATGGTCGAGATGCTGGGCGGTGAAAAGGTCAGCCGTTCAAGCCTGATGGCGCTGGCCATGCGGCTGCAGGAGGGCGCCACGCTGATCGAGCAAAACCTGGAACGGGCCGCGGTCCTGATCGGCAATTTCAAGCAATTGGCGGTGGACCAGGGCAGCGAACACGTGACGGAGCTGGCGCTGCGCGATTATGTCGACGGCGTGGCGTCCGCGCACAGCCCGGAATTGCGCAAGGCTGGCATCAAAGTCGTGCTGGAGATCGACGAAGGATTGCGGGTGCGCCTGCCGGCCGGGAAATTCTCGCAAATATTGTCGAATCTGCTGATGAACGCCGCCCGGCACGCCTATCCCGACGGCGGGCCGGGCATCGTGACGATCGCCGCGCGGCGCGAAGACGATGCGCAGGCGGGGGATGCGCTGCTGCTCGATTTCGCCGACGACGGCATCGGCCTGGAACCCGGCGTGCGCGAGCGCATCTTCGAACCCTTCTTTACCACCAAGCGCGGGCAGGGCGGTTCCGGCCTGGGCATGCACATCGTCTACACCATCTTGCACCAGATGGGCGGGCAGGTGGCGGTCGACGACAGCGTGCAGCGCGGCTGCCGTTTCCGCCTCAGGCTGCCGCTCGGCGCGCCGCCGGCCGGCCGCTTTCAGCCGGCGGCCATCGCCAGCGCCACCGCTTCTGCGACCTTGATGCCATCGACGCCGGCCGACAGGATGCCGCCGGCGTAACCGGCGCCTTCGCCGGCCGGGAACAGGCCGCGCGTGTTCAGGCTTTGCAGGTCGTCGTCGCGGCGCTTGATGCGGATCGGAGATGAAGTCCGGGTTTCCAGGCCGGTCAGCACGGCATCCGCCTTGAAGTATCCCTTGACCTGTTTGTCGAAGGCCGGGAAGGCTTCGCGCAGCGCCGTCACTGCGTATTCCGGCAAGATCGTCGCGAGGTCGGTCAGGTGGACTTGCGGTTTATAGGACGGCACCACGCCGCCGAACGCGGTGGACGGGCGGCCGGCGACGAAGTCTCCCATCAGCTGGCCAGGCGCGTCATAGGTGCCGCCGCCAAGTTCAAAGGCTTTTTCTTCGAGGCGGCGCTGGAATTCGATGCCGGCCAGCGGGTGGCCCGGATAGTCTTCCGGCGAGATGCTGACGACGATCGCGCTGTTGGCGTTGCGTTCGTTACGCGAATACTGGCTCATGCCGTTGGTGACGACGCGGCCCGGCTCCGACGCGGCCGCGACGACCGTGCCGCCCGGGCACATGCAGAAGCTGTAGACGGCGCGCCCGTTCGACGCGTGGTGCACCAGCTTATAGTCGGCCGCGCCGAGGATCGGGTGGCCGGCGTTCGGGCCGAAGCGGCACTTGTCGATCAGCGATTGCGGGTGCTCGACGCGCAGGCCGATCGAAAACGGTTTCGCTTCGACGTAGACGCCGCGTTCATACAGCATTTCGAAGGTGTCGCGCGCGCTGTGGCCGACGGCCAGCACGACGTGCTCGGTGACGATATGCTCGCCGCTGGCCAGTTTCAGGCCGCGCACCCGGCGCTGGCCGTCGCGCTCGTCGATCTCGATATCGTCGACGCGCGCCGAAAAGCGGATTTCACCGCCCAGCGACTCGATTTCCGCGCGCATCGCTTCGACCATTTTGACGAGGCGGAAGGTGCCGATGTGCGGCTTGCTGACATACATGATCTCTTCCGGTGCGCCAGCCTTGACGAATTCGGTCAAGACCTTGCGGCCGTAGTGTTTCGGGTCCTTGATCTGGCTGTACAGTTTGCCGTCCGAAAAGGTACCGGCGCCGCCTTCGCCGAACTGCACGTTCGATTCCGGGTTCAACTCTCGCTTGCGCCAGAAACCGAAGGTATCCTTGGTCCGCTCGCGCACCTTTTTGCCGCGCTCCAGGATGATCGGGCGCAAGCCCATCTGCGCCAGGATCAGCGCGGCGAACAGGCCGCACGGTCCCATGCCGATTACGACCGGGCGAGCTTGCTTGCCGTCGGCGTTGACGTTGTGGGCGACGAATTTATAGGACGTGTCCGGCGACGGCATCAAGTGCACGTCGTTGTGGCGGCGCGCCAGGATGCCGGCTTCGTCGCTGGTGTCGACATCGAGCGAGTAGATCAGCACGATGGCCGATTTCTTGCGCGCGTCGTAGCTGCGTTTATAGACGGTAAAGCCGGTCAGCTGGCCGGGCGCGATGTCGAGGCGGGCCAGGATGGCGGCGGTCAATTGTTCGGGAGTATGGTCGAGCGGGAGTTTTACTTCATTCAGTCGCAACATGATGGATCCAGTTCCAGTGCCGGTAGTTATCGGGCAGGGTCAAATAAAAGGCGCGCGCGGCGCGTGCAACCCGCTATTTTACCCTGTCGTTCCCGCGAAGGCGGGAACCCATAGCACGTATGCATTAACTACACAGTGTGTGTCTACTCGCAGTTCGCATCTGCTCAGACGTGGTATGGATTCCCGCCTGCGCGGGAATGACAAGGGTGCCGCTGCAAGGCGCTGCCCAACTTTTACATCCCGCCCCAACTGGCATTGAGCGCCGCCAGCGCCGCCAATGCCGCCGTTTCGGTGCGCAAGATGCGCGGTCCCATCGACAGCGCCAGCGCGCCTTGCGCCAGGGCCGCGTGTTCTTCTTCCTCGCTGAAACCGCCTTCCGGGCCGACCATCAGGGTCAGCGCCTGCGGCGGCTGGTGGCGCGCCCAGTCGGCCAGCGACTGGCTGGCGCGCGGCGTCAGGATCACGCGGCGATGCAAATCGTTCTGCGCGATCCAATCCTTGTAATCCTCGACTGGCGCCAGCCGCGCCAGCCGGTTGCGCCCGCTTTGCTCGCTGGCGGCGACGATCACGCCTTGCCAGTGCGCCAGCTTTTTTTCGGCCCGGTCGCCGCCTAGGCGCACCACGCAGCGGCGCGCGGCCAGCGGCTGGATCGCCGCGGCGCCCAGTTCCACCGCCTTTTCGATGATCCAGTCCATTTTGGATGCTTCCGGCAACGCCTGCGCCAGCGTGATGCCGTACGGTAATTCCGTGTCGCGCGGCGAAAACGCCTTGATTTCGGCGCTGGCGCGGCGTTTTTCGACGCTGTTCAGCACCGCCGTGTATTCTCCGCCTTCGCCGTTGAACAGCGTGACCGATTCGCCCGGCGCCAGCCGCACCACGTGCACATGGTGCGCGACGGCTTCCGGCAGATCGACGTGCAGGCCGAGGGCGAGCGGCTGGGAACAATAGAAACGGGGCATGCGGACTCCTTGAAATGGACAAAGCCGGGTGCGCTTTGCATCGCAATTTTAATTCGCCGCCCCGTGGTCTGGTAAAATAGTTGGTTATAGCACGCAGGCAGTCCATCTTCGCAACCGATTTCAAACCTCCGCATTGACCACCACGATGACAACTACGCTCCCGACTACCCAAATGGCTAACGCGATCCGCGCGCTGGCAATGGACGCTGTACAAAAGGCCAACTCCGGCCACCCAGGCATGCCGATGGGCATGGCAGAAATCGCCGTGGCGCTGTGGAGTGGCCATCATCGCCACAATCCGGCCAATCCGAAATGGGTCAATCGCGACCGCTTCCTGCTGTCGAACGGCCACGGTTCGATGCTGCATTACGCCTTGCTGCACCTGTCCGGCTACGCCGTGACGATGGACGATATCCGCTCGTTCCGCCAGATGCACTCGAAAACCCCGGGCCACCCGGAAGTCGACGTGACCCCCGGCGTGGAAACCACCACCGGCCCGCTGGGGCAGGGCATCGCCAACGCGGTCGGCATGGCGCTGGCCGAATACCTGCTGGCGAACGAATTCAACAAGCCCGGCCTGGACGTGGTCGACCACTATACCTATGCATTCCTCGGCGACGGCTGCCTGATGGAAGGCATTTCGCACGAAGTGTGCTCGCTGGCCGGCACGCTGGGCTTGAAAAAACTGATCGCGCTGTACGACGACAACGGCATTTCGATCGACGGTAAAGTCGAAGGCTGGTTCACCGACAACACCCCGCAGCGTTTCGCCGCCTATGGCTGGAACGTCATCGCCGACGTCGACGGCCACGATGTCGCCGCCGTCGCCGCCGCGATCGCCAGCGCCAAGCAGGCCGACAAGCCGACCTTGATCTGCTGCAAGACCGTGATCGGCAAGGGTTCGCCGAACCTGCAAGGTGGAGATAAAGTCCACGGCGCCGCGCTGGGCGACAAGGAAATCGCCGCCGTGCGCGAATACATCGGCTGGACCCCGGCCCCGTTCGAAGTGCCGGCCGAAGTCTACTCGGCATGGGATGCGAAAGCCGCCGGCGCCGAACACGAAGCGCAGTGGAACGCGAAATTTGCCGAATACAGCGCCAAGTACCCGACCGAAGCGGCCGAACTGACGCGCCGCATGGCTGGCGAACTGCCGGCCGGTTTTGATGATGCCGTCAAGGCCGCCGTCGCCGCCTGCGTCGACAAGAAAGAAAACATTGCAACCCGTAAAGCCAGCCAGAACGCGATCCAGGCGCTGGCGCCGGTCTTGCCGGAATTCCTCGGCGGTTCGGCCGACTTGACCGGTTCCAATCTGACCAACTGGAAAGAGTCGGTCAACCTGCGTTCCGGCAAGACCGGCAACCACATCAACTACGGTGTGCGCGAATTCGGCATGAGCGCGATCATGAACGGCATCACCCTGCACGGCGGCTACATTCCGTTCGGTGCGACGTTCCTGACCTTCTCCGATTACAGCCGCAATGCGCTGCGCATGGCCGCGCTGATGAAACAGCGTTCGCTGTTCGTGTTCACCCACGATTCGATCGGCCTGGGCGAAGACGGCCCGACGCACCAGTCGGTCGAGCACGTCTCGTCGCTGCGCCTGATCCCGAACCTGGACAACTGGCGTCCGGCCGACACCGTCGAATCGATGGTGGCCTGGGCCGAGGCGGTCAAGCGCAAGAATGGTCCAAGCACGCTGATTTTCTCGCGTCAGAATCTGCCGTACCAGGAGCGTGACGATGCCACCATCGCCAATATCGCCCGCGGCGGCTATGTATTGAACGATGTGGCCGACCCGAAAGCGATCCTGATTGCCACCGGTTCCGAAGTGGAACTGGCCGTGGCCGCCGCCAGCGCGCTGGCTGGCGAAGGTATCGCCGTGCGCGTGGTGTCGATGCCGTCGACCGATGTATTTGACCGTCAAGACGCCGCTTACAAGGCTGGCGTGTTGACCAAAGGCTTGCCACGCGTGGCAATCGAGGCTGGTGTAACCGATTTCTGGTACAAATATGTCGGCCTCGAAGGCGCCGTCGTCGGTATCGACACCTTCGGTGAATCGGCTCCGGCAGGCGTGCTGTTCAAGCATTTCGGCTTCACGGTGGACAACGTCGTGGCCAAGGTCAAATCTGTACTGCTTGCTTAATACCTTAATTTTTTAATCAGGAGCAAAGTAATGACGATCAAAGTTGCAATCAATGGCTATGGCCGCATCGGCCGCAATGTACTGCGTGCTTTCTATGAAGGCGGCAAAAAGCATGACATCCAGATCGTGGCGATTAACGACCTGGGCGATGCGAAGTCGAATGCCCACCTGACCCGCTACGATACCGCGCACGGCAAATTCCCTGGCACCGTGACGGTTGAAGGCGACAACATGATCGTGAACGGCGATCCGATTCGTGTGTTTGCGCAGCGTAACCCAGCGGAAATTCCATGGGGCGAGCTGGGTGTCGATGTCGTGCTGGAATGCACCGGCTTCTTCACCACCAAAGAAAAAGCATCGGCCCACTTGAAAGGCGGCGCCAAGAAAGTCATTATCTCGGCACCAGGCGGCAAGGATGTCGACGCCACTATCGTTTATGGCGTCAATCACGGCGTATTGAAAGCGACCGACACCGTTATTTCGAATGCTTCGTGCACCACCAATTGCCTGGCCCCGCTGGTCAAGCCTTTGAATGATGCGATCGGCGTCGAAAACGGTTTGATGACCACGGTGCACGCTTATACCAATGATCAGGTATTGAGCGACGTGATGCATGAAGATTTGCGCCGCGCCCGTTCCGCCACGATGAGCATGATTCCAACCAAGACCGGCGCTGCCGCCGCGGTTGGCCTGGTATTGCCTGAACTGAATGGCAAGCTGGATGGTTTCGCGATCCGCGTACCGACGATTAATGTCTCGCTGGTCGACCTGTCGTTTATCGCTTCGCGCGATACGACGGTGGATGAAGTCAATGCGCTGATGAAAGCCGCTGCCGATGGCGCGCTGAAAGAAGTGCTGACTTATCAAACCGAGCCGCTGGTATCGATCGACTTCAACCACAATCCTGCATCGTCGAATTTCGATTCGACGCTGACCAAGGTTTCGGGCCGCCTGGTTAAAGTGTCGTCGTGGTACGATAATGAATGGGGTTTCTCGAACCGCATGCTCGACACCACCGTTGCACTGATGTCCGCCAAATAATCGGCAAAGCCATCGCTTGAAAAAGCCACTCTGCGGAGTGGCTTTTTTTATGGGCATTCGTGGAAACGGCATTTTCAATTCCATAGTGCCGGCATTAAGAATGTCCCGGTTCCTGCCGATCCAAGGGCCAGCTTTGCAGTGATCGTGCTAAAATTTGGCGCAATTAAGCCGAAAATTGGCATGAATATGGCGAAACGCACGGGCTGGCGCTATTGGCGGGGCAGTCAGGTAATCGGCAGGCGCAGCGCAATCCCCTATGCCGCTCAATCCGGAAATGCATCTGCATGTTTTAGATTCGGATGAGTGGCATGGCGTAATGCATGCAATGGAAGGAGAATTGCTTTTGATCGAGGATCGAGGATAGGCAATACGGAAGGATACGGCGCCTGAATGAATTGTCCTGGCGCGGCATCCTCGCACGTGCGGCACTATTCTCTGTTTTGCGCCACAACGATGAATTTCCTGATGGTATTCATTAACCCGGTAAGGACGAAAAAGGTTCTTCAAAGATTGCCGGGTTACCAGCCTAAACCAGCGGCAAAATCCGGGGTCAGACCCGTGGGTCTGACCCCAGCCCTTGCATGTGGTTTGGAAAAAATGCCGCTGGATTAAATTAATGGCGGATGCAGACTATATTGTCTTTTTAAGCGAAAATCGTCACTTCAAACCGTTTCATCCAAAAATATCGCATTCCATAACTTGATCACATTATGCGCATGAACGGTAACGCGCGCCGCATCGACCCGTGCATTTTCCTGGCCCTGCAATCGCACCTGGTGCTGCAATTTGCGCATGGCGCGATAAGCATCGCCCACGCTGAGTGCCAATTCCGCATCGATCAATCCCAATTCGCCGCACATTTTTAATAGCGCGATATTTCCGACGTTGCCGGTCAGTTGCGAATACGCGGCCGAATGCTGCAATACCAGGAACTGGACAATGAATTCGATATCGATCATACCGCCGGCATCCTGTTTTAAATCGAACAGGTCGGAGCGATTTGGGCGGGCATCGATCATTTTCTTGCGCATCGCAGATACTTCGCGTTTTAATTCGCCATCCGCCGCGCGTTCCTTGCGTAATATCTTGCAGCGGATTTGTTCGAATTTCCGGCCAATGCCATTATCTCCGGCGCAGAAACGGGCGCGCGTCAATGCCTGGTGTTCCCAGATCCAGGCCGAACTGTCCTGATAACGTTCGAATGCCTGCACACTGGATACCAGCATGCCGCTGGCGCCATCCGGCCGCAATGCGATATCGACATCGAACAGAATGCCGGCCGATGTATGCGACGTCATCCAGGTAATAAAACGCTGCGCCAGTTTCGCATATTGGCCCGGCGCTTCCTGGTCGTCGTCGTCGAACAGGAAGATGACATCCAGGTCGGAAATGTAGCCGAGTTCCTTGCCGCCGAGCTTGCCGTAGGCGATCACGGCGAACTGCGGTATTTCGCGGTGGCGCGTGGCCACCGTCTGCCAGACGGCCTGGATGGTCGCGGCGACGATGGTGTCGGCCAGCGCCGATAAATGGTCGGCCAGCTTTTCCACCGTCAGGTCGCCGGCCAGATCTTGCGCCAGCAGGTGGAACAGTTGCGCGTGATGCACTTCTCGCAAGATATCCATTTGCCGCTCGGTGTCACCAGCGGCGGCGCGCAATTGCTCGTCAAGCTCGATGGCCAGCGCCGCCGGGTCGAACACGGCGTTGCGGATGCGGTCGTCCAGCAGTTCGTCGAGCAGGATAGGGTGGCGCGTCAGGAATTTCGCGGCCCAGCCGCTGGCGTGCATCATGATGATGACCCGTTCCAGCGTGTGCGGGTATTCCGTCAGCAGGGACAAATAGGCGGAACGGCGCGCGATCGCTTCCAGGAAGTCGAGCAGGCTGCCCAGCGTCACCAGCTGGTTGCCTATGCTCGACTGCAAGGTGGTGCGGGCGATCAGCGGCAGCGCGGCATTGACCAGCGCGACCAGGCGGTTGCGGCTCGCTTCCGGCAGCGATTGCAGGCGCGGCGCCTGCCAGGTGGCGATCAGGCGCTGCGCCGCGCTGGCCGGATCGTCGTAACCGAGCGAGCGGAAACGGCTTTCGATCGCTTCCAGGTTGTCCGGGTCGGTGCAATCGTTGCCCGATTGCGGATCGATATCTCCTTCCTGCGCGCCATTCGTGCTTTTGTCGGCAAAGATCGCGTCGAACTGCTCGGCGACGAACTTGCGGT
The DNA here is from genome assembly GCA_040389645.1 of Pseudomonadota bacterium. Classification (GTDB taxonomy): domain Bacteria; phylum Pseudomonadota; class Gammaproteobacteria; order Burkholderiales; family Burkholderiaceae_D; genus Rugamonas. Next base: position 41,172 of record JAZJZT010000028.1, read on the forward strand.
GCTCGTCCAGTTTGGACAGCAGCGTGGCCGTATCCGGCATGCCCATCATCTGCGCCACCACCAATTGATCGGCCTCGTTCGGCGGCAAGGTATGGGTTTGCGCATCGTCCAGGTATTGCAGCCGGTGTTCCAGGTTGCGCAGGAAGGTGTAGGAGGCTAGCAGTTGCGCGACGACTTCGCTGTCGAGCAGATTTTTTTCGGGCAGCGTGCGCAGGGTCAGACGGGTCGAGCGGTCGCGCAGTGCGCTGTCGCGCCCGCCCCGGATTAATTGAAACACTTGGGCCAGGAATTCGATTTCGCGGATACCGCCGCGCCCCAGCTTGACGTTGTTGCTGCGGTCCGGGTGCAGCCGTTCCTGGCGGTTGACCTCGGCGCGGATTTGCGCGTGCATGTTGCGGATCGCGTCGATCACGCCGAAGTCCAGGTAGCGCCGGAACACGAAGGGACGCACGATGGCGTCCAGCGCGGCGATATCGGCCGGTTTGCCGGTGACGGCGCGCGCCTTGACCCAGGCGTAACGTTCCCATTCGCGGCCCTGCACGATCAGGTACTGTTCCACCATGCTCAGGCTGGCCGCCAGCGGGCCGGAGCCGCCGTTCGGGCGCAGCGCCATGTCGACGCGGAACGTAAATCCGTCTTCGGTGATTTCCGACAGCGCGGCGATCAGTTTCTTGCCGAGCTTGATAAAGAATTCATGGTTCGACAGCGAGCGCTGGCCCGGCTGCGTGGCTGCCGTTTCTCCATCTTCCGGGTAGACGAAGATCAGGTCGATGTCGGACGAGACGTTCAATTCGCCGCCACCCTGCTTGCCCATGGCCAGCACCATCAATTCCTGTTCGGCGCCGCCGTCGTAGGCCAGCGGCTGGCCGTGCAGCGCCACCATTTCAAGGTGCACGGCGCTGGCATGGGCCTGGATCGCGAAATCGGCGAAGCGCGTCATCGTCGTGACCACTTCATCGAGGTCGGCCAATCCCGCCAGGTCGCGCTGGATCAGGGTACAGATCACCAGGTTGCGCAGGCGGCGCATCGCGCGCGGCAACGGCAATGGCTGTTCCAGGCCGGCGTCGGCTTCCCGGGCGAGATAGGCGGCGAATTCCATCCCGCTCAGCGGCAATTGAGCCAGTTCGTCGACCTTGGCCGCGCGGCCCGGATCGGCGCTCACCCAGCGCTGGTAATAACGGGAGGCGGAGGTCAGGGCGGAAACATTCATGAGGGAAATTAAAGTGGGTGTAATCGGAGCGTGGCGGCGCCATGCGATGCGGTAAAATGGGCCTGCAAGCAAATATGCGCGCAAGCGTCGGCGCAAGCATACTTTCAGGCTGCAAATGATTTTAGCGATTTATTTTATTCCGGGCGTGATTTATTAATTTATTAGTTCAAAAACCGCCGCAGGAGAGCGTGTCAGGCAGCGTGCCCTTGGCCGTGCGCTGGCACAGGCTGCAGTCCGCCTATCGCATTTGCAACCTGGCCACGCACCATGTGCTGGGCTTCACCGTCAAGCTGCTGCTGCTGCTGTATTTTATTTTCGTCTTGCTGTTCCTGGGACTGCGCTACCTGGTGCTGCCCAATATCGACCATTACAAGGGCGAGATCGAGCGCCTGGCCAGCCGCGCGGTCGGCAACCCGGTCACCATTTCCCGCATCTACGCTTCCTGGTCCGGCCTGCATCCGAGCCTGTTCCTGGGCGACGTCGTGCTGCGCGACCGGCAGGGCTTGCAGGTGCTGACGCTGCCCAGCGTGTCGGCCACGCTGTCGTGGTGGAGCGTGGTGACGGCCGACGTGCGCTTCCAGTCGCTAGAGCTGATCCGCCCGAACCTGGACGTGCGGCGCGAGGCGGACGGCAAGCTGTACGCGGCCGGCCTGTATATCGACTTGAACCGCAAGGGCGACGGCAAGGGCGCCGACTGGCTGCTGGCGCAGCGCGAGATCGTCATCCGCGAAGGCCGGCTGGACTGGACGGATAAAATGCGCGGCGCGCCGCCGCTCGTGCTCGACCAGATGAACCTGGTGTTGCGCAACAAGTGGCGGCGCCACCAGTTCGCGCTGCAGGCGACGCCGCCGGCCGCGCTGGGCGGCCCGGTTGACGTGCGCGCCGACTTCGTCCACCCGGCGTTCAGCCAGCGCATTTCCGATGTCCGCATGTGGAAAGGGGAGATTTATGCCGACGTGCGCAATGCCGACCTGGCGGCCTGGAAGCAGCACGTCGCCTATCCGTTCGACTTGCAGTCCGGCAGCGGTTCGGTGCGGGCTTGGGTCTCGCTCGATCGCGCGCGGCTGGCCGGTTTTACTGCCGACGTCGGCCTGAACAATGTCATCGCCGTGCTGGGCAAGGACCTGGCGCCGCTGGATTTGATCGAAGTGCGCGGGCGCATGTCGGCGCGCGAAGAAATCGCCGGCGCGCGCCAGGAGGGCACGCCGGCTTTCGGCGCGCAAGGCCACAGCATCATGCTGAACGGTTTTTCGCTGCGCACCCGCGATGGTTTGATCATGGCGCCGACCGACCTGTCCGAACGCTACGTGGCGGCGAGCGCCAAGAAGCCGGAAACCATGCAATTGAAGGCCAGCGTGCTGGACTTGCAGACGCTGGCCGGTCTGGCCGAGCGGCTTCCGTTGAGCGAGGGACAGCGCAAGATGCTGGCCGATTTCGCGCCGCGCGGGCGCGTGCGCGACGTCTCCGCCGAATGGCAGGGCAGTTATCCGGCGCTGCTGTCGTACCGCGTCAAAGGCGTGCTCGATGGACTCGGCATGTTGCCGCAGCCGCAGCGCCTGCCGCAGCCGAAGACGGCGAAGGGGCCGGCCGTGCGCGGCATGCCGGCCTGGCCCGGTTTCGACAACTTGAGCGGCGCCATCGATGCGACCGACAAGGGCGGCAGCTTGAGCCTGAATTCGGACCAATTCGTGTTGCAACTGCCCGCTTATTTCGCCGAAGCGGCCATGCCCTTCGACAAGCTGGCCGTCAATGCACGCTGGTCCTTCGACGACAATGAACGCTTATTGGTGCAACTGGACCAGATGGAATTCATGCAGCAGGGCTTGAGCGGCTCGCTGTCCGGCAGCCACACCATACCTCTGAACGGTAAAGGCGCTGGCGTCGCCGATTTCACGGGCAAACTCGACGGTTTCGATGTCAAGAAAATCGGCCGCTACCTGCCGCTGCAGACGCCGGACCACTTGCGCACCTGGCTGACCGGCGCGCTGGAAGAGGGCATGGCCAACGACGTGAATTTGCGCCTGCGCGGCGATCTGGCCGGTTTCCCGTTCAAGGGCGAGGCCGGCGCCAAAAGCAAGGGAGAATTCCGCATCGGCGGCCGCATCGATAACGGGCGCCTCAATTACGATCCCGGTTACTACGCCAAGGATAGCAACGGCAAGGCGCCGCTGTGGCCGCAGGCGGACAAGATCAAGGGCAGCTTCCTGTTCGAAGGCACCCGCATGGAAATCCGCGGCGACACGGCCGTCACCGGCAATATCGCGCTGAGCAACGTCAAGGCCGTCATCGCCGACCTCGGTTCGCACGATTCCCTGCTGGAAATCGATGGCAGCGCCGCCGGCACGATGACGGATTACCTGAAATATGTCGCGGCCAGCCCGGTGCTGGAGTGGATCGGCCACTTCACCGACGAGACCAGCGCGAGCGGCAACGCGAAGCTGGCGCTGAAGCTGCAATTGCCGCTGGCGCACCTGCATGACTCGAAAGTAGTGGGCGTGTTGCAATTGCAGGGCAATGACGTCGTGCTGTGGCACGACATGCCGCCGGTGCTGGCAGCCACCGGCAAGATCGAATTCAATGAAAAGGGCGTCAACCTGAATGGCCTGGCCGGTAACTGCATCGGTGGTCCGATCGCCGTGTCGGGCGGCACCCAGCGCGACGGCTCGATCCAGATCCGCCTGGCCGGCAGCGTGACCACCGACGGCTTGCGCAAGACCTATCCGGCGCCGGCCGTGCAGCGCCTGGCCGACCACCTGAATGGCGGCGCGCGCTACAGCGGCCTGGTCTCGGCGCGCGACCACCATTATTCGGTCGCCATCGATTCCAATCTGAGCGGGCTCGGACTGGAATTGCCGGCACCGCTGAACAAGACTGCGGCCGAGACGCTGCCGCTGCGTTTTATCCTGAACGGCGGCGGCGCCAATGACGCCGGCCTGATGCGCGACGAAATCCGCATCTCGCTCGGTGCGGCCATCGCCGCGGCTTATCAGCGCCAGCGGCAGGGCAAGGGGCCGTGGAAACTGGTGCGCGGCGGCATCGGTGTCAACGTGCCGGCACCGGAACCGGACAGCGGCCTGATGCTCAACGTCAGCCTGAAGGCGCTCAATGTCGATCACTGGATCGACCTGGCCAACGCCGTGGCGGGTCCTGCCGACGCCAGCGCCGCCGCGGCGGCCGACGGCACCGATATCGCGCAATACGTGGTGCCCGACAGCATGGCCGCGCGCGCCGGCGAATTGATACTCGGCGAACGCAAGCTCGATCGTGTCGTCACCGGCGTCACGCACCAGAAGGGTGTCTGGCAAGCCAATATCGATGCCGCGCAAGCGTCCGGCCATATCACGTGGAATGAATCGGCCACCGGGCAGGGGATAGGAAAAGTCACGGCGCGCCTGAGCTCGCTGATCATTCCCGAATCGGCCGCCAACGAGGTCAAGGATTTGCTCGAACGAAAAGCGACGCAACCGACGATTCCCGCGCTCGACATCGTGGCCGAGCGCTTCGAATGGTTCAACAAGCCGCTGGGGCGCCTGGAATTGCAGGCCTATAATGCCTTGATCACGTCGGTGCGCGAGTGGCGCGTCAGCAAGCTCTCACTGAGCAATCCGGACGGCGAATTGAAGGGTAGCGGGCGCTGGGTGACGAAAGATGGCCAGCATCAAACTAACCTGAATTTCGCGCTCGACATCGCCAACGCCGGCAAGTTGCTGGACCGTTTCGGTTTCGCCGATACGCTGCGCAACGGCAAGGGCAAATTGAGCGGCGAGATCGCCTGGCAAGGCTTGCCGTATGCGCTAGACATCCCGAGCCTGTCGGGCCAGATCGCGCTGCAAGTCGAAAAAGGCCAGTTCCTCAAGCAAGACCCCGGCGCGGCCAAGCTGCTCGGCGTACTCAGCCTGCAAGCCTTGCCGCGCCTGCTCAAGCTCGATTTCCACGACGTGTTTTCCGAAGGCCTGGCGTTCGATGCGATCAGCGCCAACGCCGTCATCGACCGCGGGATCGTCAAGACCGAGAACCTGAAAATGCACGGCGTGGCCGCCACCGTCTTGATGGACGGCACTGCCGACATCGCCAACGAATCGACCAATCTGCACGTCGTCGTGATCCCCGAAGTCAACCTCGGCACGGCACCACTCGTGTATGCGCTGGCCGTCAACCCGGTGATCGGCCTGGGCAGCTTCCTGGCGCAACTGTTCCTGAGCGCGCCGGTGATGAAGGCGCTGACATATCATATGCAGGTGACGGGGCCGTGGAAGGCGCCCGTGGTGGCCAAGCTGGACCCGGCCAGGATCGAACGCGCACCAGTCAAAGCGAGCAAGGATTAAAACGATGAATACAGTGGCAGCGGTACAAATGATTTCCTCGCCGTCGGTGGCGGACAATATCGCCGTCGCGCGCGACCTGATCGCCAAGGCCGCCGCCGCCGGCGCCAAACTCGTGCTGCTGCCGGAATACTGGGCCATCATGGGCTTGAGCGACACCGACAAGGTGGCCCATGCGGAAGCCTTGGGCAGTGGGCCGATTCAGGATTTCATGGCGGCCATGGCGCGAGAATACGGCATCTGGCTGATCGGCGGCACTTTGCCGCTGGCGTCGGATGACCCGGCCAAGGTCATCAACACGACGCTGGCCTACGACGACCAGGGCCGCCACGCCGGCCGCTACGACAAGATCCACCTGTTCGGTTTTACCAAGGGTAGCGAATCCTACGACGAATCGCGCACCATCGTTCCGGGTCAAGCCGTCGGCACGCTCGACACGCCGCTGGGCAAGGTGGGACTGTCGGTCTGCTACGACCTGCGTTTTCCCGAGCTGTACCGCGCGATGGGGCCGTGCACGCTGATCGTCGTGCCGGCCGCGTTCACCTACACCACCGGCCAGGCGCACTGGGAAGTCTTGCTGCGCGCGCGCGCCATCGAAAACCAGTGTTATGTGCTGGCCGCCGCGCAGGGCGGCCTGCATCCGAACGGGCGCCGCACCTGGGGCCACAGCATGCTGATCGACCCGTGGGGAGAAATCAAGGCGGTGCTGGCCGAAGGAGAGGGCGTGGTGCATGGCGAAATCGATCCCGCTTATCTGGCCAGCGTGCGCGAAAGCTTGCCTGCACTGAAACATCGCACCATGTAAAGGCGATCAGTATCCACTACAATGGCAAAACACCAATTTAAGGCACCGACATGACTCCATTCGAACCCAATCTCTCCACCCTGGCCGTTGCGCGCGATCTGTTGCTGACGCCGTTCGGGCTGGATGAAGACAAGCTGCTGAAAACCCTGGGAACCATGTTTACGCACAAGGTCGATTACGCCGACCTGTATTTCCAGTTCACCAAGAACGAAGGCTGGAGCCTGGAAGAGGGCATCGTCAAGACCGGCAGTTTCTCGATCGACCAGGGCGTCGGCGTGCGCGCGATCTCCGGCGACAAGACCGCCTTCGCCTATTCCGATGAAATCTCGGAACGCGCGCTGCTCGAAGCGGCCACCGCCACGCGCACCATCGGGCGCGCCGGCGCCGGCAAGATCAAGGTTGCGTCGACGATGACGCAGCAGGGCGGCCGCTCGCTGTACCTGCCGCACGATCCGCTGGCATCACTGGATGCGACGGCGAAAGTCAAATTGCTCGAACGCGTCGAAAAAATGGCGCGCGCAAAAGACCCGCGCGTGGTGCAGGTGATGGCCGGCCTGGCCGGGGAATACGATGTCGTGCTGGTGGTGCGCAGCGACGGCGTGCTGGCCGCCGACATCCGCCCGCTGGTGCGCGTGTCAGTGACCGTCATCGCCGAACAGGATGGCCGTCGCGAAGTCGGTTCGTCCGGCGGCGGCGGGCGTTACGATTACGCGTATTTTACCGATGACGTGCTCGATTTCTACGCGACCGAGGCCGTCAAGTCCGCCGTCGTCAACCTCGACGCGCGCCCGGCCCCGGCCGGCCCGATGACGGTCGTGCTCGGACCTGGCTGGCCCGGCATTCTACTGCACGAAGCGATCGGCCACGGCCTTGAAGGCGACTTCAATCGCAAGGGTTCGTCGACCTTTTCCGGCCGCATCGGCGAGCGCGTCGCCGCCAAGGGCGTCACCGTCGTCGACGACGGCACGCTGGCCGACCGCCGCGGTTCGCTCAATATCGACGACGAAGGCAATCCGACCCAGTGCACGACCTTGATCGAGGACGGCATCCTGAAGGGGTATATCCAGGACACGATGAATGCGCGCCTGATGAAGATGCCCGTCACCGGCAATGCGCGCCGCGAATCCTTCGCCCACCTGCCGATGCCGCGCATGACGAACACGTACATGCTCGGTGGCGACAAGGACCCGGGCGAAATCCTCGCTTCCGTCAAGAACGGTTTATATGCCGTCAATTTCGGCGGCGGCCAGGTCGACATCACGAACGGCAAATTCGTCTTCTCCGCCAGCGAAGCCTACATGATCGAGGATGGGAAGATCACCTACCCGGTCAAGGGCGCGACCCTGATCGGCAACGGTCCCGACGTGCTGAACCGGGTGTCGATGATCGGCAACGACATGCGGCTCGATTCCGGCGTCGGCGTCTGCGGCAAGGAAGGGCAGAGCGTGCCGGTCGGCGTCGGCCAGCCGACCTTGCGCATCGATGGCGTGACGGTCGGCGGCACCGCCTGATACCCGCACCATCGCGCCATCGGCAGCTATCCCGTTCAGGGAATAATGCCGTTAAGTTAGCCTCAATTTGTCATTCCCGCGAAAGCGGGAATCCCATTTTTTGTGCCATTCGGGACACTCAATGGGATTCCCGCCTGCGCGGGAATGACAGCTCTACGGTCTGTGGCCTTAATTTGACGGCATTACGCTCAGGGAAGAGCGTTGCCGCTCTTGTGCTGTCTCGTTAAAATCGGTGCCGCAAGCCCAGGTTGAAGTAACGCCCCAGCGCGCCGCTGTAGTCGAGCGGGTTGTACGACACCGCGCCATAGGTCAGCGGATCGAGCGGCGCCACGCGGTCGAACAGGTTCTGGATCGAACCGTACACTTCGGTCCTGTCGCTGAGCTTCCAGCGCGTCGTCACGTCGAGCGTCGTGAATGACGCGATCCTGCAGCCGGACGGCGCGTCGCTGCCGTCCGCGAAGTGGTTGGCGCAGCCGTCGGGATCGTTTTTAAATAGCGTGTTGTCGAGCTTGCCGCGGTAATTCATCGCGGCCGACACTCGCCATGCATTGTATTCCCAGGTCGCACCCAGGTTGACGCGGTCGTCCGGCGTGCCGATGCAGTTGGTCACGTCGCAATTGCCATGGGTGCCGGCGAAGTCGCGCTGGCTGCCATCCTGCTCGGTGCGCAGCCACTTGAACAGGTGCGTCCATTTCGCATCGAGCGTCAGCGTGCCGCGTTCTTTACCGAGACTGAAACCGTAACGCCCATCGAGGTCGGCGCCGCGCACCTTGCTCGACGCCGAATTGACGTAACTGGCCAGCACGGCGGTGATCGCGCCCGGATCGCCCGGCGCGGCGGCGGTGGACGGATCGCGCGCCACGTGGCCGGCCGCGATGGCGGCGTCGGTCTGTTCCTGGTTGATCTCGTTCTTGCGCTGGATTTGCCAGAAATCCAGCGACACGCTGGTGCGCGGCGCCGGGTCCCAGATCAAGCCCAGGGTATAGCTTTTCGAACGCTCCGGCGACAGGTTTGGATTGGGCGACGTGATGATCGCGATCGAGGCCGCCTCGCAGGCGACTTGCACGCCGAGCGCGCAGCGCAGCGGATCTTCGGCCGTGGAAAACGCGGCCAGGCCGCCACGCCCGTTTTCGGCCGCGCTTGGCGCGCGGAAGCCGCGCGCGAACGTGCCGCGCAGCGCCAGTTCGCGCACCGGCGTCCACTTCAAGCCCAGTTTCGGCGTGTACGAATTGCCGACATCGGAAAAATGGTCGTAGCGCAGCGCGCCGGACAGTTCGACTTCCTTCAGCACCGGCGCCAATAGTTCGGCATACAGCGCGGCGGCGCGGCGCTTGCCCTGGTAGGCGGAATAACCGAGGCCGATGATGTTGCCGCGCTCGGTGCCGGCAGTCGGTTGCAGCTCGGTCGATTCGTGGCGCAATTCTCCACCCACCGCCAGGCCCAGCGGCCCGCCGCGCAACTGCCCGAAGTCGCGCGTGGCCTTCACGTCGATCTGGCCGATATGGGTCTTCGCATCGTTCGAGATCGTCGGCGACAGCGCGCCATACAGCGCGGCCGAATTGAGCCCGGCATTTTCTCCGATGCGCCAGTAAGTGCCGGGCGGCAGTGCCGCATAGGCCGGGTTGCGCAGCGCGGCGGCCAGGTTCTCCACGCTCGGGTTGAGCAGCGCGAAGGCGACGTCGCGTTGCAAATAACCGTTTTGATCGTTCGACACCCTGTTTTGCGAATACAGCAGCGCCGTGTCGATATCCCACTGCATCCAGCTGCCCTTCATCCCGGCAACGGCGCGCACGAAATCGGAGTCGATCGCGCTGACGCGCGGGCCGACGTCGGCCGCCAGGTAGCGCAGCCGCGCCGCCGTGCCGAAATACGGATTGTCCGGGTGGCCGGCGCCCAGAGAAACGGCGGCATTGCTGACCGGGCCGCCGGGGTAGCCGACCGAGGCGCTGACGGTGGACGGTGTCGTGTAGGCGGTCGATTCGCTGCGGTACAGATTCAGCTCGGCGTAGGCCTGCATCGACGGTGTCATCTGGAAGGCGGCGCGCCCGAACAGGTTCCAGGTTTCCTGTTTCGGCAGCACCTGGTCATATAGCTGTTCGGCGTCGATCAGGCAACCGCCGCCGGGGTCGCCCTGCGGGTGGCTGGTCAGCCTGGCGCAGGCGCCGGCCGGGAACAGGCGCACAAAACCGACGCCGGCCTGGTCGTCGCGGCTGTAGAAATTCTGCTGGTTGGTATCGGCAACGGGACGGCGCACATTGCCGATGATCGAACTGCCGGCCGCGTTGACGCCGGTGATGGCGCCGGTGCCGCCCAGCGTTTCCTGGGCCGAAAAACCATAGTCGCGCAAGTCGCCGCGGCCGACCTGGTCGCGGCCGGCGCGGTCGCGGTTCCAGACGGCACCTCTTCTGCCGTATTCCAGGCTGGCCATCACGTTGTAGCGCTCGCTGTCCAGGTCGCCGAAACCGTGCAAGACCGTCAGCCGCGTATCGTGGCCGTCGCGGTAGCGCGACACGCCCTGGCTGGCATGCACCACGGTGCCCTGGTAATCCTTGCGCAGGATGACGTTGACGACGCCGGCGATCGCGTCCGAACCGTAGATGGCCGAGGCGCCATCCTTGAGGATCTCGACCCGCTCGACCGCCTCGGCCGGGATGATGTTCAGGTCGGCAAACACTTTCTGGCCATCGTCGGCCAGCCCGTACGGCGCCACGCGGCGCCCGTTCAGCAGCACCAGCGTGGATGCGGCGCCCAGGCCGCGCAGCGAGATGCCGGACGCGCCGGACGCGAAGCCGTTGCCGAACGAGGCCGGCACCGAACCCTGGTTGTCCACCGCCAGCGTCTGCATCAATTCGGCGACCGTGGTCTTGCCCGATTTTTCGATATCGGCCCGGCTCAAGGTCTGCACCGGCGACGCCGTTTCGGCCTGGGTGCGGCGGATGTTCGAGCCGGTGATTTCGACGCGCTGCATCGGCTGCGCCGGCGCCGCGTCGTCCTGCGCGCGGGCCGGCGCATGCAGCAAGCCCAGCATCAGTGGCGCGAGCGCGGTGGCGGGAAAGGCGCGGCGCAGCAGGCAAGCCAGGGTCGGTTGATCCATTTTTTGTTCTCCATGTCGGGTCAGCGGGATTTTCAGTCTTGCCGTGTTCGGCATGATCGACCGTGATCCGCATCAGGCCGATGCGCGTTTCCCGCCAGCATGTCGTGTTCGCGCGACAATGCGGCACTGCGACAATTTGCTTGCCAAACGGCGCGGGTTGTTGTTATAGTCGTTGAAACACCACGGAGCTTCCGACATGCAGCGCTTCTTTACCGGCCATTTTTACTTTAGCCATTCCAACCCAAAGGCGGTGGAGTAGCGGCCGGTTCACGTAGCAGCAAGAACGAGATCCCAGCAATCCCAGACAAACCGCCAACGATGGCGGTTTTTTTTTATCCCGAACTTTTGATTTTTACCCTTATCAGCCCAGGAGACACTATGCAACGCACCGACGACTTGCGCATTCGCGAAATGAAAGAACTGGTCCCGCCTTCGCACCTGATCCGCGAGTTCCCGTGCTCCGAAGCGGCCAGCAAGACGGCAGCCGATGCGCGCGTGGCGCTGCACCGCATCCTGCACGGCCAGGACGACCGCCTGATGGTGGTGATCGGCCCATGCTCGATCCATGACACCAAGGCCGCGATGGAATATGCGCGCCGCCTGGCGCCGCTGCGCGAACAGCTCGGCGCCGACCTGGAAATCGTCATGCGCGTGTATTTCGAAAAACCGCGCACCACGGTCGGCTGGAAAGGTCTCATCAACGACCCGTACATGGACAACAGCTTCCGCATCAACGACGGCTTGCGCATGGCGCGCGAACTGCTGCGCGACATTAATGAGCTGGGTTTGCCGGCCGGCACCGAGTACCTCGACGTGATCAGCCCGCAATACATCGCCGACCTGATCAGCTGGGGCGCGATCGGCGCGCGCACCACGGAATCGCAGGTGCACCGCGAACTGGCGTCCGGCCTGTCGTGCCCGGTCGGTTTTAAAAATGGCACCGACGGCAACGTCAAGATCGCGGTGGAAGCGATCAAGGCCGCGTCGCAGCCGCACCATTTCCTGTCAGTCACCAAGGGCGGCCACTCGGCCATCGTGTCGACCAACGGCAACGAGGATTGCCACATCATCCTGCGCGGCGGCAAGGCGCCGAATTATGACGCGGCCAGCGTCGAGGAAGCCTGCAAGGCCGTGGCCGCGCAAGGCCTGGCGGCGCGCCTGATGATCGATGCGTCGCACGCGAACAGTTCCAAAAAGCCGGAAAACCAGATTCCCGTCTGCGCCGACATCGCGCTTCAGATCGCCGGCGGCGACCGCCGCATCGTCGGTGTGATGATCGAATCGCACCTGGTGGCCGGCCGCCAGGACCTGGTGCCGGGCAAGGAACTGGTCTATGGCCAGTCGGTCACCGACGGCTGCATCGACTGGGAACACAGCGTGCAAGTGCTGGAAGGATTGGCCGCCGCCGTGCGCCAGCGCCGCCTGCAGGGTGAAGACCAATAAGTTGTTGCGAGGCGGATACCAATCTGCACTTTCACTCCCCTGTGCCAGTGGGCGCAGGCTAAAATCGAGCGCGGTCCGCTGTTACCCCGGCGGACAGAACTTCGACTAGACAACAGGAACGAAAGTGCAGAAATTGAACGCCAATGACATCGCCGCGCTCGAACAGGAAATCGCACGCGCCATCCAGGCCGGCCGCCATGACGAAGCAGGCATCCTGTGGCTGCGCATCCTTGACGGCGATCCGGACAATGTAAAAGCGCTGACCGCGCTGAGCCAGCGTTCCTTCCGCGGCGGTGACCTGCTTGCCGCGCGTGCGCTGCTCAAACGGCTGATCGCGGCCGGCGGCGGCAACGACCAGCAACCGTGGATCAACCTGGCCGTCGTCTGCCAGGGCTTGCGCGATGAAGAGGGCGAGGCGGCGGCCATTCGCGGCGCCTTGACGATCGATCCGAACGACATGCTGGCGCTGCTGTTGCGCGGCAACCTGCTTGAACGCCAGGGCAAGACGCATGAAGCGGCGCGTGCCTACGGCGCGGCCGCCAGCGTGGCGCCGCCGATGGAACAGGTCAATCCCGACCTGCGTCCCGCGCTGGCCCAGGCATATAACTATCGCGACAAATACAACCAGGAATTCGGCACCTTCATGGACCGGCACCTGGCGCCGTTTTTCAAAGACATGCAGGGAGAGCAACTGGGCCGATTCCGCGAATCGGTCGACATCATGTTCGGCCGCAAGCGCCGCTACGAATCGCAGCCGGCGCTGTTCCATTTTACCGGGCTGGCACCGGTCACCTTTTTTGACCGCGGCCTGTTCCCGTGGATTGAAACGGTCGAAGCGGCAAGCGACGCCATCCGCGACGAATTCCTCTCCGTGCTGAAGGATGACCAGGGTTTTACGCCGTATTTGACGTATCCGGCCGACCTGCCGCACAACCAGTTTGCGCAATTGAACAATTCGCCGGACTGGAGCGCCTATCACCTGATCGACAAGGGGCAAAACGTGGCAGCGCACGCGGCCCGCTGCCCGGCCACGATGGCCGCGCTGGCGCACGCGCCGCAGCCGCAGCAAACCAAGCGGACGCCGACGGCGATGTTTTCGCTGCTGAAACCGAAGACGCGCATTCCGGCGCATACCGGCGTATCGAACGTGCGCCTGGTGACGCACTTGCCGCTGATCCTGCCGGCCGGTTGCGGCTTCCGCGTCGGCAACGATGTGCGCGAGTGGGAAATGGGCAAGGCCTGGGTCTTCGACGACACCATCGAACACGAAGCATGGAATGACAGTGAACAGTTGCGCGTTTTGCTGATCTTCGATGTCTGGCACCCGCAGTTGAGCGAAGCCGAGCGCGCGATGATCAGCGCGATGAGCGCCGGCATCAGCGAATTCGGCGGCATGACGGGCGGCTTCGAACTGTAGGCGCCGGCATGGGATGAAAAGAAACGGGCCGCGGTCCGTTTTTTTTCGTCCGTGCCAAGGGGGCGCTGGACAGGCCAAACCAGAGGCAAAATCCGGGGTCAGACCCTCGGGACTCGGCGTCCCCGTCTGACCCCAGCCTTTGCCTTTGGTTTTCGGCAAAAAAAACGGCACCCGAAGGTGCCGTTTTTACGGAGCCGATGCCGCTTAGAACTGCGCGGTCATGCTCAGGAAGATGCGACGGCCCAGCGCGTCGTACACCGACGGATAGGTGTTGCCGTTACCCTGGCCGGTGGCCAGTTGCGACGTCACCGGAGGATCGCGATCGAAGACGTTGTTGATGCCGCCGTTGATGCTGATCTTCTTGGTAATCTTGTACACGGCAGCCAGATCCAGATAGTCGCGCTGACCGAGTTCTTGGTCAACCGGGCTGGAACCGGCCGATGCCAGCAATGGATTGTCGCTCAGTGCCTGCAGCTTGACCTTGTCGATATGACGCCAGGTCACGGCGAAGTCCACGTTCCACGGCGTGTTCCAGTTGCCGCGGATTTTATGACGCCATTCCGGATTTGGCTGTTTGCACTTGTTGGCGCCATAGTAGCCGACGCAGTCATACGCGCCCTGGCCTTTGATCTCTTCCGTCTCCAGCTTGCGGATATAGGTGCCGGCGGCATTCAGACCGAGCGAACCGAAGGCGCCGATGCGCTGGGTGTAGGTGGCCGACAGGTCGATACCGGAAGTGTGCTTGCCGCCGATGTTTTGCTGGGTACCGATGATCTTCGCATCGTTGAACAGCCACAGCGAACCGGTACGGTCACGCGTGATCTTTGAGCAGAACGCCGGGTCGCCGGAAGCCAGGCATTTTTCCAGCGTGGTGGCAGGATCGATCTTGTCGATGGTGCCGTCGACCTTGATGTCGAAGTAATCGATGGTCACGCTCAGGTTGCGCATCGGCAGGAAGACCACGCCGAAGGTTTTCGACTTGGCTTTCTCTGGTTTCAGGTTGGAATTGCCACCGTCCAGGAAGTTGTACTGGCCGGCAGGGCTGTCCGCGATGAAGCCGTATTGGGCCGCGGTCACGCCGGTCTTCGCGCAGGCGGCGAAGGAGGCGGTCGGGTGTTCGCCGGCGCACGGATCGGCATCCATATCGAACAGGTTGTTGCCTTGCGGTTTGAACAGTTCGATCAGGTTAGGCGCGCGCACAGCCTTCTGGTAAGAGCCGCGGAAACGCACTTGCGACACCGGCGCCCAGTCGATCCCCACACCGAAGGTGTTGGTCTTGTTGCCGGTGCTGTAATCCGAATGGCGGTAGGAACCATTGAGCGCCAGCTGGTCGGCGAACTGGCGGCCTTCAATCAACGGTACCTTGACTTCGCCGAAGAGATCCTTGACCGAGTACTGGCCGAGCACGCCGCCGGTCGGGCCGCCCGAACCGGACAGGTCGCCGGACTGGGTGGCGGCGTCGGTCATCAGTTCCAGTTTTTCCTTGCGGTGTTCAAAACCGAACGATACGCCCACGCCACTGTTGGCGCTGGGCACCTTGACGCCGTAGTCGCCCAGGTCGGCGCCGATCGTGCCGCCCTGGAATTGCTGCTCGGTCGAACCGGAGCGCATGCCCGGGATTTGCAGGTAACCCAGCATTTCCGGAGTGATCGCACCCAGCTTGAACACGTTGTACGGGACGCAGGCCGGATCGGAACCGTCGACCTTGGAGCGGCAGGTTGCCACGCCGTTGACGTTGACCACGTCCAGCGCGCGGTTGACGCGGTTGGCCGAGAAGTAATTGCTTTCGCTCTGTGTGTAGAGGACCTTGGCCGACTGGGCGTACAAGTCATAGTTCCACTTGCCGATTTCGCCCTTGACGCCGAACAGTTCGCGATACGAGCTGTTGCGATATTGGGACTGGCGGCCGCCGCCTTCGACGTTACGGCGCAGCACCGATACTTCGGTCGGGCTGGTCGACGTGATGCCCAGCTGGTCTTTCAGGCTTTGCGACAGGAAGGGATTGTCGTTGCTCAGCGTGGCCGTGCCGCCGAAGATGCCGCCCGGCGCGATCTGGGCGACGGTGCGGTCATCGTGGAACGCGAAGTCCGAATAGACGCGGATCTTGTCGTTGACGTCATAGTGCACCGTGCCGTTGAAACCGTAGCGCTCGGATGGACGCTGGTAGTGGTTGACCGGGCCGAAGTTGTACTGGTCGAGCGCATTGTTGAATGGGCGCGCGGTGCCGTTGGCATCAGTGATCGTCAGGACTTTGCCTTTCGATGGGCCGGTGGTGGCCAGGCTGGCGATACGGCCGGTGGCGTTGGTGCCGGAACCGCCGCAGGCGAAGCCGGCTGCGGAAGAGCTGACGGTACAGGCGGAGAAGTCGCGGTCCGCTTGCAGCAGCGCATCTTCTTTCTTGTAGAGGAAGAACAGGGTGGCGTTACCCTTGTTGTCGGCGAAATTGCTACCGATCAGCAGGCTGGCGTCTTTCGATTTGCCATCGTAACCCTTGTCGCCCGGCAGGCTGAATTGGGCCGGGTTCGACGCGCCGCGGGTTTCCACCAGCTTGGCGATGCTGCCGCCTTTTTGCGAGTGGTTGAAGCCGCTCATGTTGGCTTCCAGTTGGATGCCTTCGAAGCGGTCGTTCATGATGAAGTTGACCACGCCGGCCACCGCGTCGGAACCGTAGACGGCGCCCGCGCCGCCGGTCAGCACTTCGACGCGCTTGATCAGCGGCGCCGGGATCTGGTTCAAGTCGGCGGCGACGTTGGCCGGGCTACCCATCGGCATGCGCTTGCCGTTGACCAGCACCAGGGTGCGCTCGGCGCCCAGGTTGCGCAGGTTGACGGTCGCGGTGCCGGTCGAGCCGTTGACCACGTTGCCGCCCTGGTCGGCGAAGACCTGTGGCAGGTTGTTGAGCAGGCTTTCGACGTTGCGCACGCCGTCGGTCTTGATGTCTTTCGCACCCAGTACGGTAACTGGGCTGGTGCCTTCGATGTTCGCGGTCGGGATACGCGAGCCGGTAACTTCCACTTTTTGCATAGGAGCGGCTGCTTCCTGTGCATAAGCGGCCTGCATGCCCAATGCCACGCCGCCGGCGCAGATCAGACGTACGGAACGAGACAACACTGTTTCCATCATCATTTTTAACACTCCCAATGTAAAACTATGAAACGGGTGCATATCGCCCCGAATTGATTTCTTGTTATCGATCGATGCCGCTGGGACACCCATTGAAAAAACAGCAAAAGTTTTTCCAAGGCTTATGAAATCATCCAGGGCACTTGATGTCAATCTGCAAAATCCATCGGTTTGAAGAAAATGGCTACTATTTCACTCGACGACGCGTATTGATAAAAATCAAATAATTGGCGAAATCTCGTTGAAAATTGACTAAAGATCTTCGATAGTGGCGTTAAAAAACAATGCTGCACAGCAGAAGAAAAGAGGAGGGAGAGGGCGTTGACAGTGTTTTATGCCAAAGTATAAATCATGCCCAAGACCCAATATAACGTTACTTTTTTACGACAAACGGCGCGCCGGAGGATTCTCCGATCGCGCCGTTTTGCGTAAATTTTAGGCAGATGAAAGACGTTGCCGCCAGCTCGCGCCGGCGGCGTATTTCAATTAAAACGTGTAGCTGCCGCGCAGGTACAGCGAGCGGCCCACCGCGTCGGTGTAGCGCGGGTCATACCCTTTCTGGAACAGCGTGCCCTGGTTCGAGAATGGCGGTTCCTTGTCCAGCAGGTTTTTGACGCCGGCGGTCAAGGTCAGGCCTTTGACGCCGGTGTAGCTGCCCGACAGGTTCCACAGGCTGTACGATCCGATTTCGTTGAAGAAGGGATCGCCAGGTTTCAGATCCAGGTTCTGGTCGGTGTAGCCGGTCTTGAACGATTGCGCCAGCGACGCGCTCCAGACGCCCATGCGCCAGTTCAGCACGGCATTGTGTTTCCAGCGGAATACCGGGTTGTTGGCGGCATAACGGGCGACGTTCTGCACAAATGGGCCATCGCGCTCATCCTGGTATTCATACTTGTGCACATAGGTGCCGTCGAGCGTGAAGGTGAAGTTGCCGAAGCTGGTGGCGCCGGAGCGCATCGCCAGGCTGACGTCGACGCCGTCGGTGTTCACTTTGCCTAAGTTTTCCTTGAGGTCGAGGATTGCGATCGGTGAGCCATCCGCATTGCGCAGGAAGCGATCCTTGTATTTCGCGTAGTCGGCATAAATCGCTTCTTCCGGCAGCGAGTTGATCTTGTCCTTCAACTTGATGTTCCAGTAATCGATCGCCAGCGTGGCCAGCGGGATCGGTTCGAGCACGATGCCGACCGAGAACGATTTGGATTTTTCCGGGCTCAGATCCGGATTGCCGCCCTGTAGCTTAAATTGTTGCAAGTCGCAATCGCGCAGCGGATTGGCAATCGGGTTCGAGGAAATCTTGCCGCCCGGACACAGCACGGGATCGTTGTACGAGTTGTTCGTATCGTTTTTCGAGCGTGGCGCGTTTTTCTCGAACAGCGTCGGCGCGCGGAAACCGGTGGTGGCCGAACCGCGCAGCAGCATCGCCTTGTTCGGCTGGTATTTGACGGCCAGTTTCGGGTTGACGGTGTTGCCGACGTCGCTGTAATCGTCGAAGCGGGTCGCGAGATTGATTTCCAGGTCTTTCAAGGGCTGCATGACGAGTTCGCCGAACACGGCCTTGATGGTGCGCGAGCCGCTGGTCGATTGCGAGCCTGACAGGCCAGAGCTGGCGGCCTGGCTTGCGATGTCGCGGTTGACGTTGAAGTCCGCTTCTTCGCGGCGCAGTTCGCCGCCGATCGCGACCGACATTTTGCCGCCAGGCATATCCATCAAGTCGCGGCTGGCCTTGGCGTCGATGCCGGTGTTGCGGGTCTTGCCATCCTGCACCTTGCCGCGCAGCGCGGTGCTGTCCAGGTAAGCCTTGCCGGCCGCGTCCTGTTTGCCGAACGGATTCAGGATGCCGTTCTGCACGCCTGCGGCGAAGCTTTCATCACGCACATAACCGCCCGTGAACCATTCGGCCGAACGGCTTTCGGACAGCGTGAAAGCGGTATTGTAGTCCCAGCCGGCGAGCAAGCCTTCGGCAGCGATGCTCAGGCGGTCGGCCGCGCCGAGCGAATTGATTTCGCGCTGGCCCGCTTCGGTCGGACGCCAGTTGACCGACAGCGGCTGGCCGGACAGGCCGGCCACGGCCGGTACGCCGCCCGAGTTGCCCGGATAATATTTGCTCGATTTCGGCAGCGTCAGGCCGGTCTGCGGCGGCGGCGCCGTGTGCGACAGCACATCGTTTTCCGCGTGCAGGTACTCGATGCTGGCCTGGTGGTCGTTATTGATCTTGAACGTCGCCTTGCCGAAGAAGGCAGTCTGCTTTTGCGCCGGCAGATCGTCGATCATGCGGGTGTAATCCTGGCGGCAGGTGCCGTTGCTGGCGCGCGGCACCGAGAATGGCTGGTCGCAGCCGGCCTTGAAGCCCGGGTTGCCGGTCACGTTCGAGCCCGGGTCGAAGAAATTGCCGGGATAGGTCGTGCCCGAAGTCAGGTTCAGGCCGCGTTCAGGGATCACGCCGGTCTTCGAGAATTCGCGCTGTTGCGAGGTCAGGATGTCGAGCTTGTGATAATCGAACACGCCGAACAGGTTGAAGCCATCCTTGTTCAGGTCGCCGAAGCCGCTCGACAGGTTGATGCGCTTCTCGTCGGCGCCGGGGGCGCGCGGCAGGATCGTTTCGGCCGTGATGGTGGTGCCTTGCACCGAGCGCTTGGTGATGAAGTTGATCACGCCGCCGATGGCGTCGGTGCCGTAGGTGGCCGAGGCGCCGTCGCGCAGCACTTCGACGCGTTCCAGCGCCGTGACCGGGATGATGTTCAAGTCGACGCTGGCGCCGTCATACGGGTGGTTGGCGATGCGGCGGCCGTTCAGCAGCACCAGCGTCTTGTCGCTGCCCAGGCCGCGCAAGTCGGCGCTCGATTGGCCGCCGGTCGGCAGGCCGCTGCTGTTGCCGCCCACCGTGTTGCCGGAGCTGAAGCTCGAACTGTTCGATGGAATCCGGTCAAGCACTTCCTGGGCCGTGGTCAAGCCTTGCTTGACGAAGTCTTCGGCCTTGAAAATGGTCAGCGGATTGGCTGTTTCCGAGACCAGCCGCTTGATCGAGGAGCCGGTCACTTCGACCCGCTGCATCGGCTGGTCGGCGCTTTGCGCCATCGCTGGCTGCGCCAGCAAGCCCAGGCCGGCGAGGCCGCTGGCGCATATCAGGCGGACGGAACGGGACATCACTGTTTCTTTCATCATTACCAACACTCCCAAAAAGAACACGAACATTTAGTTATAGCCGGTCAGCCGCGAAGGGATACCAGGCGGCCCAGGAGGCATTTTTTTGAAGAAATGACATTCTTCAAGTCGGTGATGTAACCATCCCGCTGGTATCGATGTCAATAAAGACATGGTTGTTGTGTACATAAACAACGCGCATCGTATTGTGCTTCCGTAAAGCGTGAATTTGTGCAAGTCAATGAAAAACAGGGGTAATTTCTCAAGAGGATTTGTGTGTAAATTGACTGTAGTTGGCTGATATTTAAGGTAATTTCTGCTAATTTACGTTAAATCACAAAATTTTAATTTCGTAAATGAAACGTATGAGGCGCCTGTTGCGGCAAGCTGAAAAATGACTGCGATGGTGGAGTGGTTGCCGTCGACTGGTATGGTCTTTGGCCGGCCGGGCATAAAAAAAGGGCGATGCTTGCGCATCGCCCTTTCAGGAGCTCAATTAACCGATAGTCAGGTCAAACGATCAGAAGAACTTGTAGTTCGCACCGATCTTGATGTAGCGGCCGATGGCGCCGGAAGCGTCCATCGGGTTGTAGCTCACGCCACCATAGGTCAGCGGATCGAGCGGTGCGATCTTGTCGAACACGTTGTTCATCGATGCGAACAGCGTCAGCTGCTTGCTGAAGTTCCAGCGGGTCGACAGGTCCAAGGTCGTGAACGAAGCGATACGGCAGCCGTTCGGTGCATCTGCGCCATTGGCCAGGTGCGAAGCGCACAGGTCGCCATCGACGCCGGTCGTGTTCTTCATGCTGTCACGGTAGTTCACGATGCCGTTGAAGTTCCACGCGCCCAGGTCCCACGAACCGTTCAGGTTGATCTTGTTCTTCGGCGTACCGGCGCAGTTCGACGTGTCGCAGTTGCCGTGCGTGCCGGCGTACTGGTAGCGCACGGTGGCGGACTCGTTGCGTACCCACGAAGCGATGTGGGTCCAGTTCAGGCCGATCGTGGCCTTGCCCCAGGAACCGAGGCGCAGGCGCTGCTTGATATCCAGGTCGACACCGCTGATTTCGGTGGAGCTCGAATTGCGGTACGGTGCCTGGGTCAGGATCAGCGTGCCGGTGTTAGGCACTGGCAAGCCGTTGGCGCCGATCAGGTTGTTGTCGTTGCGGATCGCGGTCGGCAGGGCAGCCGCTTCGTTGTACGACATCGGGTTGATCTCGTCGCTGCGCTTGATCTTGAAGCCATCGAGCGACAGGCTGGTGTCGTTCAGCGGATCCCAGACCAGGCCGAGCGTATAGCCTTTCGACGTTTCCGGGCGCAGGTTAGGGTCGCCCACTTTGACGGCGGCCAGGGGGATGGCGCAGTCGGTCTGGCTACCGCCGCCGGCGGCCGGCTGGCCACCCGGGCAACGGATCGGATCGCGGACGGTCGCGGTGCCGGTCGATTGCGACGAGGCGCTGCCTTCGGCGGCGCCCGGTGCACGGAAGCCTTCCGAATAGGTGCCGCGCAGCGCGAAGGTCTTCAGCGGGGTCCACTTGGCGCCCAGTTTCGGCGTGGTCGACTTGAAGTTGTCGTATTTGTCGTAACGCACGGCGCCGGTCAATTCCACCGTTTTCACGATCGGGGCCAGGATCTCGGCATAGATCGCCGATACCTTGCTGTCGCCCATGGCCGAGACGTAGCTGGAGTTGATCGAGCCGTCTTCGGAGCCGGCCAGCGACGGGTTGACCAGCTTCTCGCGGCGGTGTTCGCCACCGATCGCCAGGCCCATGTTGCCGCCTGGCAGGGCGAACAGTTCACGCGAAGCCTTGAAGTCGACGATGTCGAGCTTGGTGGTCGAATCGGAGGTGGCGTTGGTCACCATCGCGGCGTACAGCGAAGCCGGGTTCTTGTTCGCTTGCGCGCCGATGTAGTACGGGAAGTATTTCGAGGTCGGATCGCCCAGCGCGGCCGCCACCACCTTCATGTTCAGCATGTTGCTGTAATCGAGGTGCAGCTTCGATTCGGAGTGGGTGAAGCCGGTGTCGTAATCCCAGCCCATCGCCGAACCCTTGACGCCGACGACAAAGCGGCTGAATTCATTGTTGGCCGTGCGCGTGCTCGGACCGACGTCGAACGCGGCATAGCGCAGGCGTGCCGCTGCGCCGAACGGGTTTTGCGGGTGCGACGCGGCCAGCATCGGCAGGCTGCCGAAGTTGATGAAGCCGGTCGGGTTGGCCTTGTTCGGCGGGAAGGCCACGGTCGGGGTGACCGACGGCGGGATCATCATGAACGACGTGTCGCGCTTCGAGTAGCCCGCTTCGGCGTAAGCCTGCATGTTGTCGTTGACTTGCCAGGTGCCGCGCGTGTACAGGTTGACCGATTCGATTTCCGGCTGCATGTCGCGGAACTGGTTCTGGTGCCAGACGCAACCGGCGCCGGCGCCGGTCTGGTCGGTATTGGCCGACAATTGGGCGCAGCCTGGCAGCGCCACATAGGCGTTGGGTGACTTCGGATCGCGGATCGAGCCGGCCGGGCTGGCGCCGCTCGGGCTGCTCGGGCCGGTGAAGTAGCCGGAACCGAAATTGGAGGACAGCGCGTAGCCGTAGGGACGCAGGTCGCCGTTGCCGATGTAGGCGCGGCTGGAGCGGTCGCTGTTTTTCAGGCTGTCGGACTTGAAGTATTCGGCGTTGACGACGAAGTTGTAGCGGTCGTTGTCGAGGTTGCCCTTGCCGAAGGTGATCGACGCCTTGTTCTGCTTGGCGTCGCTGTAGCGCGAAGCGCCGGTGTCGCCCTTCACTTGCAGACCTTCGAAGTCCTTGCGCAGGATGATGTTGACCACGCCGGCGATCGCGTCGGCGCCGTAGGTCGACGAGGCGCCGTCCTTCAGGATTTCGATGCGCTCGACGATTTGCATCGGCACGGTGGACAGATCGGTGAAGCTTTTCTGGCCGTCATCGGCGCGCGCGAACGGGGCCATGCGGCGGCCGTTCAGCAGCACCAGCGTCGACGTCGCGCCCAGGCCGCGCAGCGAGATCGCGGTCGAGCCGGCGGCGAAGCCGTTGCCGAAGCCGGTCGGCAGCGAACCGGCGCCGTCCGAGGTCAGGGTTTGCAGGTATTCGGAAACGGTGGACTTGCCCGACTTGAGCAATTCTTCGCGGCCGATCACTTGGACTGGCGACGCGGTTTCGGCCGTGGCACGCTTGATGCTCGAACCGGTAATTTCAACGCGCTGCACATTGGCGCCGGCGTCTTGCGCCATGGCCGGTTGCGCCAGCAAACCTACCGCTGCGACACTGCCCGAGAACATCAGGCGTACGGAACGGGACAACACTGTTTCCATCATCATGCTTTTACCTCAAAAGTACATTAACGAACGAGCGGATAACTTGCGGTTACTTCAAGCTTTTAACTATCGCCACACGCGCTCCCGGCCTGAAAAAAACTCGATATGTTTTTTCAAGAGGGCGATGAAATCATCCATGGGGTTTTCTGTCAACGCTTGTAATTTCAGCCATCTTTCGGCAAAAACACGCTAAATTGACATGGTGATCGTGCTTCCGATGCAATGAAATGGGGTAACTGCCGCTAAAATGTATCGTATTGGCAGGGAACTTTTCAAAACGACATATTTCAATTGGGAAATTTTTTGTTGTGAATGCATGGTTTTGACAGCAAAATAAAATTGTCTGGCGCGTATTTTTGTGTCTTTTCTGATACAAAAAGATCGAAAAAATGTTGCCTGGTACTGATTGAACGAGGCTGTCTCACTACATTTCCATAAATATATAAGGCATATTGAAAATGCCACCTTGCTGCCCGCGCGACGCTGGAAAATATTCCGATGCTGCACTGCATTCCGGGATATCCCTCTAGTAAACGGGAGCAGTGGCCGCGCCGGCGGATTTTTATGCTGCGTTGCGGCATATTTTCCTCTTGCAGCGCCAGCTGAGGCATAGATGATGGCAGCGGCGCCGCTGCGCCGGCAATTGAAAGGGTTCGTATGTTGGCTTACATGGTGCGCCGCCTGTGGCAGATGCTGCCCACGATGCTGGGGGTGGTGCTGTTGGTGTTCTTGCTGTTTAACTGGGTCGGCGGCGATCCCGCCTATATCCTGGCGGGCAAGATGTCGGACGCCGAAGGCATCGCCAATATCCGCCGCCAGCTCGGCGTCGACCAGCCGTATTACGTGCAGCTGGGCATCTTCGCCAGGCAGATCGCCACCTTCGATTTCGGCCAGAGCTGGGCCACGGGCGAGCCGGTCGCGCACATCGTTGCCACGCGGCTGGGGCCGTCGCTGACAATATTGGTGCCGCTGACCTTGCTCGAAACGGCGATCGGCATCGCGCTGGCGCTGGCCGTCGCCTTCGTGCGCGGCTCGCTGACCGACCGCGCGGTGATGGTCGCGTGCACTGTCGGCATGTCGGTCAGCATCCTGGTCTACATCATCGTGTTTCAATATGGCCTGGCTTATCGACTCGGCCTGTTCCCTGTGCAGGGCTGGAGCGACGATTTCAAGGAAAACCTGCTGCGCTACGCGGCGCTGCCGGTCTTGATCGGTCTTGCCGTGTCGATCGCGCCGACGCTGCGCCTGTTCCGCAGCTTCGTGCTCGACGAGGTGGCGCAGGATTACGTGCGCACCGCGCGCGCCAAGGGCTTGAGCGAGCGCCGCGTCATGTGGATCCACGTGTTGCGCAATGCCGCCATCCCGATCATCACGCACGTGATGGCGAACTTGCCGGCGCTGCTGATCGGCGCTTTCCTGCTGGAGCGTTTTTTCGGCATCCCCGGCATCGGGCGCGAAGTGATCCTGGCCGTCGAACGCAGCGATTTTCCGGTGATCAAGGCGATCACCGTGTACGTCGCCGCTGCCACGATGGTGTTCAACCTGCTGGCCGACCTGCTGTACCAGGCCGTCGATCCGCGCGTACAACTGAAGTAGGGACCGCATGTACAATATTTACGTGTCGCCGGGACCAGGGCCAAGCCCGGGGCTGTGGGCGCTGGCCTGGCGCCGCCTGCGCGCCGATCGCGTCGCGATGATCTCTCTGGCCATCGTCGCCGCCTTTGTCTGCATGCTGGTATTGTCGGCCGGTGGCCTGATCGTGGCCGACTGGGAAGAGGAAATCGGCGTCCATTACGCGCCGCCATCGTTCGCCGCGGGGCAGGGCGCCACCGCGGACCAGACTGTCGCGCAAGCGCCCGCCGCCGCGCCGCCGGCCAACGAATTCGACCCGCTGGCGGACGAGCTCCGCGAGTTGCGAGTCGCCCCCGGCGCCGGCCGTCAAGCCGCCGCCGGGCGGCGCGCGACATTGCCGTTCGGCGCCGACAAGTGGGGGCACGACGTGCTGCGTAAAACCGTCAAGGGCGCCGAGACGTCGATCGTCGTCGGCCTGGTGGCCGCGCTGCTGGCGGTGGGACTTGGCACGCTGTTCGGCGCCTTGTCCGGTTACTACGGCGGCCTGGTCGACGACCTGTTGACATGGTTTTACAGCATTTTTACGGCGATCCCGGCGATCCTGATGATCCTGGCGGTGGCGGCGGTATTGCAGCAAAAGGGCGTGGCGACCATCGTGCTGATCCTCGGCCTGACCGGCTGGACCGGGCCGTACCGGCTGATGCGCGCCGAATACATGCGGCACAGGGGCAGAGAATATGTGATGGCGGCCGACGCCATCGGCGCGTCGCACTGGAGAAGGATGTTCATCCATATCTTCCCGAACGTCAGCCACGTCGCTCTGGTGCAACTGTCGATCCTGGCGGTCGGTTTCATCAAGGCCGAAGTCATCCTCAGTTTCCTGGGCTTCGGCGTGCCGGCCGGTGTCGTCAGCTGGGGTTCGATGCTGAACGAGGCGCAGAACGAATTGATTCTAGGTAAGTGGTGGCAATTGACGGCGGCGGCAACGGCGATGGCGCTGCTGGTCACCGCCTTCTCCTTATTGACCGATGCGCTGCGCGATGCGCTGGATCCGAAAGTGAAATAAATATGGAGCAACACGACACCGCGCTGCTGGACGTGCGCAACCTGCGCATCGCTTTTCGTCTCGACAAGCGGACCACGTCCGAGGCGGTCAAAGGGATTTCGTTCAGCGTGCCGCGCAATTGCACGGTGGCGCTGGTGGGCGAGTCCGGCAGCGGCAAGTCGGTCAGCTCGCTGGCGGTGATGGGCTTGCTGCCACCGGACAATACCGTGATCGCGCCGGGCGCCAGCATCCTGTTCGACGGCCAGGACTTGCTGGCGCTGCCTCCGGGCAAGCGGCGCCGCATCTGCGGCAAGGAGATCGCGATGATTTTCCAGGAACCGATGTCGTCGCTGAACCCGGTGCTGACGGTCGCTTATCAGATCGGCGAAGTGCTGCGCGAGCACATGGGCATGGATCGAAGGGCGGCGCGCGAGCGCACGCTGGCACTGCTCGATGAAGTCGGCATCCCGGACCCGGCGAGCAGGCTCGATGCCTATCCGGGCCAGCTGTCCGGCGGCCAGCAGCAGCGCGTGATGATCGCGATGGCGATCGCTTGCGAACCGACCCTGCTGATCGCCGACGAGCCGACCACGGCGCTCGACGTCACGATCCAGCAGCAGATCCTGGCCCTGATCGCCGCGCTGCAAAGAAAGCGCAAGATGTCGGTGCTGTTCATCACCCACGATTTACAGCTGGTGGGAGAAATTGCCGATCGCGTGATCGTCATGCGCTTTGGTGAGATCGTCGAAAACGGGCCGACACGGCAAGTGTTCACCGATCCGCAACAGGCGTACACGCGGGCACTGTTGCACTGCCGGCCACCGCTGGATGCACGCCCGTGGCGCCTGCCGGTGATCGACGATTATCTGAATGGTCAATCCGGCCCCGACGCCAGGCAGCGGCCGCGCGGCAGCGGGCCGGACGATGAGCCGGTGCTGATCGTCAAAGACCTGGCCAAGAGTTTTTATCTGCGCGAAGGCTGGTTTGGCCGGCGCGAATTCAAGGCGGTCCAGGGCGTGTCGTTTACGCTGGCGCGCGGCAAGACGCTGGGCGTCGTAGGCGAGTCCGGTTCCGGCAAGACGACGGTCGGGCTGACCTTGCTGCGGCTGCACCAGGCCAGCGGCGGCAGCGCGCTGTTCGACGGGCGCGATTTATTGGCGATGCCGGCCAGCGAGCACCGCGCCTATAAGCGCCGCATCCAGATCGTGTTCCAGAATCCGTACGCGTCGCTGAACCCGCGCTTCACGGTTGGCCAGATTTTGCTCGAACCGCTGCGCCTGCACCGCATCGGCGCCGACGAGCGGGAAAGAGCCGGCATCGCGCAGGCTCTGCTGGACAGGGTCGGCTTGCCGGCGCACGCCTGGCACCGTTATCCGCACGAATTTTCCGGCGGCCAGCGCCAGCGCATCGCCATCGCGCGCTGCCTGACGATGCGGCCGGAAATCCTTGTCTGCGACGAATCGGTGTCGGCGCTGGACGTGTCGGTGCAGGCGCAGGTGCTGAACTTGCTGCAAGAGTTGCAGGATGAATTCGGTCTGTCGTATATATTCATTTCGCACGACCTGGCAGTCGTCCGCTACATCGCCGACCAGGTGATGGTGATGCGCCAGGGGCAGGTGGTGGAGATCGGAGATGCCGACGCCTTGTACCGCGATCCGCGCCATCCCTATACCCGCGCGCTGCTGGGCGCGATCCCGCGCGGGCTGCCGGCTTGAGTGCGGCGGGCCGCATCGGGCGAATTCGGATAAGATAGCGGCATCATGGCGAACCTTCTCTCTCTGTTGCAGCAATACGGTGTCTTCATCGTGTTCGCCGTCGTCCTGATCGAGCAGATCGGCTTGCCGATTCCGGCTTATCCCTTGTTGATCGTGGCCGGCGCGCTGGCCGCCACCGGGGAATTGCACTGGGGCGGCGTGCTCGGCGCGGCGCTGCTGGCGTGCTCGATCAGCGATTTCTTCTGGTTCCGCGCCGGGCGCCGCTACGGCAAGCGCATCCTCAAGCTGCTGTGCCGCATCTCGCTATCTCCCGATTATTGCGTCAGCCAGACCGAAGACAATTTCCGCCGCTGGGGACCGAAATCGCTGCTGATCGCCAAGTTCATCCCCGGCTTCAATACGATCGCGCCGCCGATGTCGGGAGCGATGGGCACCAGTTAT
Source organism: Pseudomonadota bacterium (assembly GCA_040389645.1). Lineage (GTDB taxonomy): Bacteria > Pseudomonadota > Gammaproteobacteria > Burkholderiales > Burkholderiaceae_D > Rugamonas. The sequence continues at coordinate 69,333 of JAZJZT010000028.1, forward strand.
CCGCGTTTCCTCGGCTTCAGCGTGCCGGGTGGACTCATCTGGAGCGGCAGCGGAATCGCGCTCGGCGCGTATTTTCATGAAAAGATCGACCGGGTGCTCGACATTTTATCCACCATGGGCGGCACCGCGCTGATGGTGCTCGGCACGCTGCTGGCGCTGTTCGTGCTCTTTAAATATGTCGAACGCAAGCGCTTCCAGCTGGCCGTGCAGATCGAGCGCATCACGGTCGAACAATTGAGACAGTTGCTGGACGAGGGGCACGCGCCGGTCATGGTCGATGCGCGCAGCGCCACCGCGCAGCAACTGGAAGCGGCCGTGCCGGGCGCGCTGCTGGCCAACGGCGATCCGCTGCGCGCGCTCGGCGCGATGTCGAAAGACGTGCACATCGTCGTCTATTGCAGTTGCCCGAACGATGTCACGGCCGCGCACGTGGCCAAGCAATTGCACGCCCACGGCTACGTGCGCGCCAGGCCGCTGCACGGCGGCCTCGACGCGTGGAATGCCGGCTTCGCGCACGAATTGCGGCGCCCGGCCGCGCCCGGCGAAACCGCCTCCGCGCCGGCGCCCGATCCGGAAATGTCCAGCCTGCGCGGCTGACCGTCCACCACCTTCCGTCAGTGCCTTCTGCGTAGGGCCGTGCCTGTTATTGATTCCATTAGGCATCAATGGCATGATGGGTATTGGACAGTGGCGGGCAGGCCCGGGCGCGAAAAACTGCATATCGGGCTCAATGCGGGGGAGTGCGCCGCGCATGCTGGTGGCGGACGCGTCGATATAATGCTTTGCCCCATGCAAGGGGCGCGGATGCCCCATGGTAGAACTCTTTTCCTTGCCGGCGCGCCAGTCGTCGATCGCGCTGATCGTCAGCACCACCTTGGCCGGCGTCGTCACCGTCGTGCTGCTGACCTTTGCCGTGCTGTTTTATAACGCCGAGCGCGAGCGCCGCTGGGACGAGTTGCACCAGGCGCTGGCCATCAGCGCCGACCAGCTGGCGCTGGCCGTCGCGCTGCCTGCCTGGAATTTCGACGACCACCAGGTGCTGGCCGTGATGCGCAGCGGCTTGAACCACCGCGACCTGGCCGCCAGCGTGGTGTCGGCCACCGCCAACCAGCGCCAGTACGTGTTGCGGCGCGATGCGCGCGGCCAGCTGGTCGAGAGCGCGGCACCGCCGGCCGCGCCGGAATTGCTGGCCGAGCAGCGCCCGGTGCAAATGGCGGGCCAGGAAATCGGCTGGGTGCGGGTGTATGCGACGCCGGCCTATGTCGAGGATGACCTGCGCCAGCGCCGGCTGGCCATCATCGCCGTGATCCTGGTGCTCGATGTGGCGCTGGTGCTGAGCGTGTACCTGCTGTTGTGGCACCTGATGCTGAAACCGTTGCGCGCGGTGCGCCAGTACGCGGCCACGGTGGAAGCCGGCGACAGCGTCGGCGCGGCGCCGTCGAAAGCGTGGTTTTATGGCGAATTGCTGCAATTGAATAATGCCATCCGCGGCATGATCAACCTGCTCGACAGCCGTTTTCAGGCGCTGCAGATGAGCGAGGAGCGCTTGACCATCGCCACCCGCGCCGCCAACATCGGGGTCTGGGATTGGCATATCGATAAGGACGAATTGATGTGGGACGAGGCGATGTTCCGCCAGTACCGCATCGCGCCCCAGCAGTTCGGCGGCGGCTACCATGCGTGGCAAGAAGCCGTGCTGCCCGAGGATGTGGAGCGGGTCAGCGCCGTGATCGCCGCCGCGCTGCGTGGGGAAGACGAATATGTCGCCGAATACCGGATCGCCTGGCCGGACGGCACGATACGCCATATCCGCGCCGAATCGCAAACCACGCGCGACGCCCACGGCAAGCCTATCCGCATGGTCGGCGTCAGTTACGACGTCACCGCCGCCAGGCTGGCCGAGCAGGAACTGCTGCGCCATCGCAACCACCTGGAAGAACTGGTGGCCGAACGCACCGTCGCGCTGTCGGTCGCGGTCACCGAGGCGAAGTCGGCCAACCGCGCGAAAAGCGTGTTCCTGGCCACGATGAGCCATGAATTGCGCACGCCGCTCAATTCGGTGATCGGCTTTTCACACCTGATGGCCGATTCGCACAACATGTCGGCCGAGGAAAAGCGCAATGTCGCGATCATTCACCGTTCCGGCCAGCACTTGTTGACGCTGATTAACGACATCCTGGAATTGTCCAAGATCGAAGCGGGGCGCGTCGCCTTGCAGAGCGCGATGGTGAACTTGCCGCAGTTGTTGCAGGAAGTGCTGGACATGGTCAGCGCGCGCGCCCGCCAATCCGGGCTGGCGCTGGCGCTCGATTGCGCCGGCTTGCCGGGGGCGATCGAGATCGACGGCGCCAAGTTGCGACAGGTCTTGCTCAATTTATTGTCGAACGCCGTCAAGTTTGTCGACCAGGGCGGCGTCACGCTGGAAGTGCGCGCCACGCCGCTGGCCGGCCAGCGCCACGCCTTGCGCTTTGCCGTGCGCGACAGCGGGGTCGGCATCGCGCCGGCCGACCAGGCCCGCATTTTCGAACCGTTCGTGCAGGCCGGTCACGCCGGCACCACCGAAGGAACCGGGCTCGGCCTGGCAATCTCGCGCGAATTCGTGCGCATGCTGGGCGGCAAGCTGGAAGTCGAATCGGAGCTCGGCGTCGGTTCCGTGTTCCGTTTTACGCTCGAAGTCGACGCCGGCGCCAGCGTGCCGGAGCCGGTCGCGGCCGACGTGGTCGCGCTCGATCCGGGTCAAAGAGGCAGGCGCATCTTGCTGGTCGACGATAGCGAAGATGGCAGACGGTTGATGGCGAGCCTGCTGGCGCCGTTCGGCTTCGCCTTGTTCGAGGCGGCCGACGGAGAGGCGGCGCTGGCGGCGATCGTGCGCGAACGGCCGGAACTGGTGTTCATGGATTGGCGCATGCCGGGCCTGGACGGACTCGAAGTGACGCGCCGCGTGCGCGCCGACGCCGCTTTGTCTCAGCCGCGCGTGGTGATCCTGACCGCGTCCGCGTTCGAGGAAGAGCGCCAGCAGGCGCTGGCGGCCGGCGCCGACGGTTTCCTGCGCAAGCCGATCGAGCACGACAAGCTGTTGCGGGTGCTCGAAGAACAGTTGGAGTTGCGCCTGCAACGGCGCCGGCAAGTGGTCGACGCGGTGCCGGGAGGAGAAGTGGCGCCGGGCGAACTGGCGCTGCTGCCGCTGGCGTCGCGCGCCGCGCTGCGCACGGCCTTGCAGGAATTGAACCTGGCGCTGGTGGAACAGTTATTAATGCCGGTGCGGCGCGAGCACGCGGCGCTGGCCGCCGCCATCGAACGCATGCTGGAACAGCACCAGTACCGCCAGCTGTGCGCGCTGCTCGATGCCTTGCATACTGGGGATGGTAGTCATACTACGTAAAAAATATTTCAAAATGTAATTTTATTTAGGGATTTTTACGGATATGTACTAAAACTACAAAGAGTACTTGCGCCTGAACTGGTAAATCCCTTAAGCTTGGGTCTCGCCCATTTTTTGACCGCCATGACCGTCCAGCCCACCTCCGCTCCGTTTTCCCAGACTTCCGGTTTTGCTGGCGGCCCGCGCCTGCTGGCTGATGTCGGTGGCACCAATGCCCGCTTCGGGCTGGAACGGGCGCCCGGCGATATCGGCCTGATCCACGTGCTGGCGTGCGGCGATTACGCCACTCTGGCCGAGGCCTTGCGTGCCTATCTCGCCTTGCCGGACGTGGCCGAAGCCGCGGCCGGCGCGATTCGCCACGGCGCCATCGCAATCGCCAACCCGGTCACCGGAGACTTGGTGCGGATGACGAATCACCACTGGGAATTTTCGATCGAAGCCTTGCGCACGGAGTGCGGTTTCGACGTGCTGGTCGTGGTCAACGATTTCACGGCGCTGGCCAGTTCGCTGCCTTTCCTGTCGGACCAACAAAAGGTGCAAATTGGCGGCGGTGCGGCGCAGCCCGGCGCGCCGCTGGGCCTGATCGGCGCCGGCACCGGCCTGGGCGTGTCCGGCCTGGTGCCATCGAAGGACGGCGGCTGGACCGCGCTGCTCAGCGAGGGTGGCCACGTCAGCTTCTCTCCGGTGAATCCGACCGAGATCGCGATCCTGCAATACGCCTGGACGGAATTCGAGCACGTGTCGGCCGAACGCCTGATGTCCGGCGTCGGCATCGAACTGATTTACAGGGCGCTGGCCGCGTACCAGGGTGTGAAGGCCGAGGCGCTCGCGGTGCCGGACATCGTGCGCCGCGCGCTGGACGGCAGTTGCCCGCTGTGCGAGCAGGTGATCGAAGCGTTTTGTTGCATGCTCGGTACGGTCGCCGGCAACCTGGGCGTGACGCTCGGTGCGCAGGGCGGCATCTATATAGGTGGCGGCATCGTGCCGCGCCTGGGCGCGCGCTTCGCCGCCTCGGGCTTCCGCGCGCGCTTCGAAAGCAAGGGCCGCTTCTCGCGCTACCTGGCGCAAGTGCCGACCTTCGTCATCACGGCGGAATACCCGGCCTTCGTTGGAGTTTCTGCAATCTTGTCTGAAAGACTTGCCTCTGTGTAAGCCTAGTTTCATTTCGGTGCGGCACTTTTGCGCTGTGCGCGGTTTTATCAGGTACAATTGCCACAGTTGGATGAAACGGCCATGCGGTAATCGTTGCATGCCAGTTTTCGCCCGAAAACATTCACTCTCCATCTGATCTGTAGTGCCCCTGCCCAGCGCATATCGGCCCGGGCGCTCTTCTTGCATTTATTTGCAGCCACAAGATTGTTATGAATACAGTTGAGGCGAAAAAAGTCCTCGAAACCGCTTTGCTATGCGCGCATGAGCCTTTGTCGATCCACAGCCTGAAAAAGCTGTATGTCGACGTGGACGACCAGGGCCGCCCGCGCGGCGCCGGCGTCGGCGCCGATACGATCAAGGTGTTGCTGGAAGAATTAAGACTGGACTGGAGCGGCCGCGGCATCGAAGTGGTCAGCCTGTCGACCGGCTGGCGTTTTCAGAGCCGCCCCGAAATGAAGGCTTACCTGGATCGCCTGAGTCCTGAAAAACCACCGAAATATACGCGTGCCACGCTGGAAACCCTGGCCATCATTGCTTACCGCCAGCCCGTGACGCGCGGCGACATTGAGGAAATCCGCGGCGTGGCCGTCAATTCGCAAACGATCAAGATGCTGGAAGACCGAGGCTGGATCGATGTGATCGGCCATCGCGACGTGGTCGGACGCCCGGCCTTGCTGGGGACGACTCGGCAGTTTTTGGATGACCTGGGATTGAATTCGCTGTCCCAGTTGCCGCCTTTGCAGCAAATCAGCGACATGCAGAGCGGCACGCCCGATATGGAAGCGCTGGAAGCGGCGCTGCAAGAGAATTTTGAAAGAGCGGCGCACAACGCCGTACCCCAAGTTGGCCCAGGTAGCGAGGTGCTTGAGGCGGATGCCGCGAACAGCCCGAATGCCGGCCAAGACGCTTCGGCAGTAAACGAAGCACCGACTCACGCCCCTGCGCCAGAAACAATGGTTGACGCTGAGCCCAACCAAGAAATGAATAATGAATAACAAAGATACCCAAGACACTGTTGCCGGCGTTGCCGCCGCCGATGTGGTTGCCAAGCCTAAGCGCCGCACCAAAGCCCAGATCGAAGCCGATAACGCTGCCGCGCTGGCCGCGGGCGACACGCCCAAGCCGAAGCGCAAGGCCAAGGCCGCCGCCGAGACCGCTCCCGCCGAAGTGACGGCGAGCGTCGCCGCCCCGGCCGCCGATGTCGCCGCGCCGGTCAAGAAGCCGCGCGCCAAGGCGCCAGCCAAGACTGCCGCCCCGGTGGAAGCCGAGCCGGCAGCCAAGGTGAAGGCGAAACCGGTTGCCAAAGTGCAAGCCGAACCCGCCGCCAAGATTCAGGCTGAACCCGCAGCCAAGGTGAAGGCCGAACCGGCAGTCAAGGTCCAGGCCGAACCAGTCGCCAAGGATGCCGAGCCAGTCGCCAAGCCAGCCAAGCCGGCCGCCAGGGCCAAGGCCGAGCCTAAAACCAAGCCAGCCGCCGCCGAAGTGCCAGTGGCTGCCGCGCCGGCTTTGACCCCGGCCCCGGTCCAGGCTCCTGCTGTCGAGGCGCCGCGCGCCGAGGCATCGGCTCCGCTGGGCACGGCCGATGCCGCCGCCCCGGCCGCCGACAAATCGGATACTCCGCGCCGGCCGCGCGGTCCGCGCCAGATGCGCGAACAGCGCGCCATCCGCGAAGCGTCGCAACCGCGCCCGGTTGCCGCGCCGATCGATGCCGCGCCTGTTGTTGAAGGCTCCAGTGTTGGTGCTCCGGACGCCGTGGCGGCCGAAGGTGAAAATGCCAACGCCGCGCCGCGCCAGGAGCGCGGTCCGCGCAACGAAGCGCGCGCCAAGGGTAAAAACACCAAGGGTAAAGGCAAGCCGCAGCAGGGCCAGCAGCGCCCGGGCGGCCAGGTCAAACCGAACGATGCCGATGCAGCCTTCTCGTACGTGACGTCGGACGCTTTCGACAGCGACGAACCGGTCAAGGGTCAACGCCAGCCGGCCAAGGCCGTGCGCCGCGACCTGACGTCGGACGACGATGCGCCGAAATTGCACAAGGTGCTGGCCGAAGCCGGTCTCGGTTCGCGCCGCGACATGGAAGATCTCATCGTCGCCGGCCGCGTCTCGGTCAACGGCGAGCCGGCCCATATCGGCCAGCGCATCCTGCCGACCGATGCGGTGCGCATCAACGGCAAGCTGATCCAGCGTAAAGTCAGCAAGAAACCGCCGCGCGTGCTGGTGTACCACAAGCCGGCAGGCGAAATCGTCAGTCACGACGATCCGGACGGCCGTCCATCGGTGTTCGACCGCCTGCCGACGATGAAAGCCGGCAAATGGCTGGCCATCGGCCGCCTCGATTTCAACACCGAAGGCTTGCTGTTGTTTACCACGTCGGGCGACTTGGCCAACCGGCTGATGCACCCGCGTTATAACATCGACCGCGAATACGCGGTGCGCACGCTGGGTACTCTGGAAGAGGGCATGCGCCAGAAACTGCTGGCCGGCGTCGAGCTGGAAGACGGCATGGCGCAATTCTCGAAGATCGCCGACGGCGGCGGCGACGGCATCAATAAATGGTACCGCGTGGTGATCGGCGAAGGCCGCAACCGCGAAGTGCGCCGCATGTTCGAAGCGATCGGCCTGACAGTGTCTCGCCTGATCCGTACCCGCTACGGCGCGATGACCTTGCCGAGCAGCCTGAAGCGCGGCCGCTGGGAAGAAATGGAAGAAAACACCGTGCGCGACCTGTTGGCCGCCTACGGTGTCGAGAAAAAACAGCCTGCCATCGAGCAGCGCGGTCCGAAAGGTCAGCAAAACGGCCAGAAACCGCAGCGCGAACGCGAGCGCGACGAGCCGAACGGCAATCGCATGGATGTCAGCAACAAGAACGCCGATCCATTCCCGCAGCAACCGCGCGGCATGGGACGCGGCGGCCAGCCGCAGGGCGGATATTTTGGCCAGGGTCGTCCGGGTCAAGGCCAAGGTTCCGGCCGTCCTGGTTCCGGCTCGGGTCGTCCGGGTTCCGGTCGTCCGGGTGGTCCAGGCCAAGGTGGCGGTCAAGGCGGCCAGGGTGGTCCGGGCCGTGGGCAAGGTGGTGGTCAGGGTGGCCAGGGGCAGGGCGGTTTCGGTGGCGGCCAGTCGGCGCAAGGTAAAGGGCCGCAACGTCCACGCCAGCCGGACCCGTTGCAGACCACCTTCGGTTTTGGCAACACCGGCGGACCGCGTCGCGGCAACCAGCCGCCGCGCGGTGGCGCCATCGACCACGGTATGCCGCGCCGGCGCAAAGGCTGATTTTTAGGGAGCGCTGGAGCTAGGCTTTCGTTTAGAAAATCCAAACCGAAGTCCGGGGTCAGACCCTTGGGGTCTGACCCCAGCTTTACGCCCCTGATTTTTTGAGCTTCCCGGCGCCTTGACTGAAGGGCGCCGCGGAAAATCTCAGTGCGAAATTGTATTTCTGGTGGTTTTAACTGTTTTTGATTGTTGTATGCACGCCCGATGTGGTATGTGGCATTGCGGTGCAGTCAAGTTGCGGTTATAATGACCAGCCTAGGAAAAGTGATTCACAGGATTTAATGCTGAGAGTGCTTTCATCTGGTTTGGAATACAAGAAGATGGGCAGATGCCCATTTTTTTTTTGGTGAACCGTTTTTAGTGGCCTGCCGTACAGATACGGCGGGCTTTGATCTGGAGAATTTCTTGCAACTGCCGGAATTAATTGAAAAGACCGTCTCCGGTCTGGGCTATGAGCTGGTTGATGTCGAACGGGCCGAGCGCGGACTGCTGCGCGTGTATATCGATTTCAGCGCGGCGGATGCGGCCGAAAAAGGCCCGATCACAGTCGAGGATTGCGCGACCGTCAGCCACCAGCTGAGCCACGTGTTGACGGTTGAAAATGTCAACTACGAGCGCCTTGAAATCTCGTCGCCCGGCCTGGACCGGCCGCTGCGCAAGCTCGAGGATTTCGTGCGCTTCGCCGGTTGCGAAGTGATCGTCAAGTTGCGCGTGGCGATGCCCGATTCGAACAACCGCAAGTCGTTCCAGGGCGTGCTGCAAGAGCCTGTTGGCGATCAGCTGGCGCTGGAATTTGAAGGAAAAGAAGGTCCGGCGATGTTGGAGTTTACGCTCGCCGATATGGATAAGGCACGCTTGGTGCCGCAGGTGGATTTTAAGGGACGCAAAGCATGAGTCGCGAAGTGTTGTTATTGGTGGACGCGCTTGCGCGTGAAAAGAACGTCGATAAAGACGTGGTCTTTGGCGCGCTGGAATTCGCGCTGGCGCAAGCGACGAAAAAGCGCTACGACGGCGAAGTCGATATTCGCGTGGCGATCGACCGCGAATCGGGCGAATTCGAATCCTTCCGCCGCTGGCACGTGGTACCCGATGAAGCCGGCCTGCAATTGCCGGACCAGGAAATCCTGCACTTCGAAGCCAAGGAACAAATCCAGGATATCGAAGTCGACGACCATATCGAAGAGCCGATCGAATCGGTGGAATTCGGCCGCCGCTTCGCGCAAGACACCAAGCAGGTCGTGCTGCAGCGCGTGCGCGATGCCGAGCGCGAACAGATCCTGGCCGATTTCCTCGAGCGCGGCGACTCGCTCGTGACCGGCACCATCAAGCGCATGGAACGCGGCGACGCGATCGTCGAATCGGGCAAGATCGAGGCGCGCCTGCCGCGCGACCAGATGATCCCGAAGGAAAACCTGCGTATCGGCGACCGCGTTCGTGCCTATATCCTGCGCGTCGACCGCAACATGCGCGGCCCGCAAGTGATCCTGTCGCGCACCGCGCCGGAATTCATCATGAAGCTGTTCGAGCTGGAAGTGCCGGAAATCGAACAAGGCATGCTGGAAATTAAATCGGCCGCCCGCGATGCCGGCGTGCGCGCCAAGATCGCCGTCTACACGGCCGACAAGCGCATCGACCCGATCGGCACCTGCGTCGGCATGCGCGGTTCGCGCGTGCAGGCCGTGACCGGAGAGCTGGGCGGCGAACGCGTCGACATCGTGCTGTGGTCGGAAGATCCGGCCCAGTTCGTCATCGGCGCGCTGGCCCCGGCCAACGTCTCGTCGATCATGGTCGATGAAGAGAAGCACGCGATGGACGTCGTCGTCGACGAAGAAAACCTGGCGATCGCGATCGGCCGCTCCGGCCAGAACGTGCGCCTGGCCGCCGACTTGACCGGCTGGAAAATCAATATCATGACGGCCGAAGAATCGGCCGACAAGGCAGCCCAGGAAACGGCAGCGGTACGCGCGCTGTTCATGGAAAAACTGGACGTCGACCAGGAAGTGGCCGACATCCTGGTGGAAGAGGGCTTTGCCAGCCTGGAAGAAATTGCTTACGTGCCGATCTCCGAAATGCTGGAAATCGAATCGTTCGATGAAGATACTGTCAATGAATTGCGGACCCGCGCACGCGATGCGCTGGTAACCGAAGCGATTGCTTCGGAAGAAGGTCTGGAAGGCATGGACGAGGCGCTGGTTGGTCTGGAAGGTATGGACCGTATCACCGCCGGAAAGCTGGGTCTGGCTGGTATCAAGACCGTGGAAGCTTTTGCCGCACTGGCTTACGACGAATTTGGCGCCATCCTGGCGCTGCCCGCCGACCGTGCACGTGCACTGATTGCAAGTGAATTTGAAGATGTGACCGACGATGAGATGAAGTTGGTTGACTCGAAGTACGACGACCGCGTCAAGGCTTTACAAGCCAAGGCATGGTCGTTGGCCGAATCCGCAAAGGCTTAATTTGAGTATCTTTATCATCTCCGCGACACATAGAAAAGAGGACTGAATGGCGAGTAACAACGTAGCCCAATTTGCCACCGAACTGAAGATGCCTGCAGATTTGCTGCTGACGCAGCTGCGTTCTGCCGGCGTCGAAAAGAGTTCGACGTCAGATCCATTGTCGAAAGATGATAAGGATAAATTGCTGGATCACCTGCGCCGCACCCACGGCGCAGCGGCGGATACCGAGAAAAAGAAAATCACGCTGACCCGCAAGGAAACCACCGAGATCAAGCAGGCTGACGCCACCGGCAAGTCGCGCACGATCCAGGTTGCGGTCAAGAAGGTGCGTACCTTCGTCCAGCGCGACGACGTGGCGCCGCCTGCCGCGCCAGCAGCACCGGCCGCGCCGGTGATCGACCCTGCCGAAGTGGCGCGCCGCGAAGAAGACGCGCGCCGCCAGGCAGAGCTGATCGCCCGCCAGGAAGCGGACCTGCGTGAAAAGCAGGAACGCCTGGCCAAGCTGGAATCTGAAAAGGAAGCGCAAGCCAAGGCAACCGCCGCCGCCGAAGCGGAAGCGAAGAAAAACGCCGACGCTGAAGCGAAAAAGGCCGCCGCCAAGGCCGCCGCCGAGAAGACGGCTGTCGCCGCCGGCACGGCCGCGCCTGCAACCGACGCCGCCGGCGAAGAGAAGAAACGCGCCGCCGCTGAAGAAGCGAAAAAGAAAGCCGACGAGGCAGCCAAGGAAGCGGCTGAACGCGCCGCCGCTACCGAGCGTGCCCGCAAGGCTGTCGCCGACGAAGTCGCGCAGATCAAGGCGATGATGAATGCGCCACGCCGCGCGATCAAGGCGCCGGAACCGACGCCAGCGCCGGTACCGGTCAAGGCGAAACCGCCTGAAGGCACGCTGCACAAGCCGGCCGACAAGAAGCCCGCCGTTGGCGGCGCCGACAAGAAACCTGCGCTGGGCGCGGACAAGAAGTCGATCAAATCGGCCAATGTCTCGTCGACCTGGTCGGACGACGCGAAAAAACGCGGCGCGCCGGGCGGCGGTGCGGGTAAAGGCCGTGGCGGCAACACCGGTGGCGGTGGCCGCGACAGCTGGCGCAGTGGCGGCAAGGGTCGTCGCAATTCGCACGCCGATGACCGCGAAACCAATTTCCAGGCGCCGACCGAGGCGATCGTCAAGGACGTGCACGTGCCGGAAACCATCACCGTGGCCGAACTGGCGCACAAGATGTCCGTCAAGGCGTCCGAAGTCATCAAGCAATTGATGAAACTGGGTCAAATGTGCACCATCAACCAGGTGCTGGATCAGGAAACGGCAATGATCCTGGTCGAGGAAATGGGCCACAAAGCCCACGCCGCGGCGGAAGACGATCCGGAAGCGCTGCTGGCCGACAACGGCGAACACGCGCACTTCGAGTCGACCACGCGCGCACCGGTGGTCACCGTCATGGGTCACGTCGACCACGGTAAAACCTCGCTGCTCGATTACATCCGCCGCGCCAAAGTGGCGTCGGGTGAAGCCGGCGGCATTACGCAGCACATTGGCGCCTACCACGTGGAAACCCCGCGCGGCACCATCACCTTCCTCGATACGCCGGGTCACGAAGCCTTTACGGCAATGCGTGCCCGCGGTGCGAAAGCAACCGACATCGTGATCCTGGTGGTGGCGGCGGACGACGGCGTGATGCCGCAGACGAAAGAAGCGATCGCCCACGCGAAAGCAGCAGGCGTACCGCTGGTGGTGGCGATCAACAAGATCGACAAACCGGGCGGCAACCTGGACCGCGTGACGCAGGAACTGATTTCGGAGCAGGTCGTGCCGGAAGAATACGGCGGCGATTCGCCGTTCGTGCCGGTGTCTGCAAAAACCGGTCAAGGCATCGACGCGCTGCTGGAGCAAGTGCTGCTGCAAGCCGAAGTGCTGGAACTGAAAGCCCCGGTCGATGCGCCAGCGCGCGGCCTGGTGGTCGAAGGTCGCCTGGACAAGGGCCGCGGCCCGGTCGCGACGATCCTGGTGCAATCCGGTACGCTGCGCCGCGGCGACGTGATCCTGGCAGGTTCTTCGTATGGCCGCGTGCGCGCCATGCTGGATGAGAACGGCAAGGCGATCAACGAAGCGGGTCCGTCGATCCCGGTCGAAATCCAGGGTCTGACCGAGGTGCCGGTAGCCGGCGAAGAAGTCATGGTCATGGCCGACGAGCGCAAGGCGCGTGAAATCGGTCTGTTCCGTCAAGGTAAGTTCCGCGACGTGAAACTGGCCAAGCAGCAGGCGGCGAAACTGGAAAACATGTTCGACCAGATGGCAGAAGGCGAAGTCAAAAACCTGCCGATGATCGTCAAGACCGACGTGCAGGGTTCGCTCGAAGCGCTGGTCGGATCGTTGCAGAAACTGTCGACCTCGGAAGTGCGCGTGCAGGTCGTGCACTCGGCTGTCGGCGGCATCACGGAATCGGACGTCAACCTGGCGGTGGCCTCGAAAGCGGTCATCATCGGCTTCAACGCCCGTGCCGATGCCCAGGCGCGCAAGCTGGCCGAGTCGAACGGTGTCGACATTCGCTACTACAACATCATTTACGATGCGATCGACGAGATCAAGGCAGCGCTGTCCGGCATGCTGGCGCCAGAGAAGCGCGAGCAGGTCATCGGCCAGGTCGAGATCCGCCAGGTCATCCTGGTATCGAAAGTGGGCGCGATCGCCGGCTGTCTGGTTACCGACGGTGTCGTCAAGCGTTCGTCGTCGGTCCGCCTGTTGCGCAACAACATCGTGGTGTGGACTGGCGAAATCGACTCGCTCAAGCGCTTCAAGGACGATGCGAAAGATGTACGCGCCGGTCTGGAATGCGGCTTGTCGCTGAAGAACTACAACGACATCCAGGTTGGCGACACCCTGGAAGTGTTCGAAGTGCAGGAAATCGCCCGTACGCTGTAATAGCGGCTGGCAGCGAAACGTGGCGGGTGTGTCCGGTTCCGTGCAATGCACGGGACAGGCGCACCCGCCATTTGTTTCGCCCTCTCATTATTGGTAAAACCCATCATGGCAAAACATAGCAAAACCATCCCCGCGCGCGGCTTGCGCGTCGCCGACCAGATCCAGAAGGACCTGGCGGTGCTGATCGCTTACGAACTGAAAGACCCGCGCGTGGGCATGGTCACGATCGCCGAAGTGCAACTGACGCCCGATTACGCGCACGCGAAAATTTATTTCACGATGCTCAAGGACGACCCGGAATCGGTCAAGAACACCTTGGCCGGGCTGAACGCGGCGTCCGGCTTCCTGCGCAAGGAACTGGGCAAGAAATTGCGCATCCACACCTTGCCGGCGCTGCACTTCCTGCACGACATGTCGACCGCGCGCGGCATGGAATTGTCGCTGCTGATCGACCAGGCCAACGCGACGCGCTCGAAAGACGACGACGAAAAGACCGATGACGCAGCAGAATAAGATCAAGCGCGTGCGCGACCTGGTCGACGGCGTGCTGCTGCTCGACAAGCCGGTCGGCCTGTCGTCCAACGATGCGCTGATCAAGGCCAAGCGGATCTTGAACGCGAAAAAGGCGGGGCATACCGGGACATTGGACCCGTTCGCCACCGGCCTGCTGCCGCTGTGCTTTGGCGAGGCGACCAAGTTTTCGCAGGATTTATTGGAAGCGGACAAGACCTACGAGACCACGGTGCACCTGGGCCAGAAGACGGACACCGGCGACACCGAGGGCGAGATCATCGAGTCGCGCGAAGTGAACGTCACGCGCGAACAGATCGAGGCGGTATTGGCGCGTTTCCGGGGACCGATCGACCAGGTGCCGCCGATGTATTCGGCACTGAAACGCGACGGCAAGCCGCTGTACGAATATGCGCGCGCCGGCATCACGCTGGAACGCGAAGCGCGCCGCGTGACGATTCACAAGCTCGAATTCGTCAGCTACGAGGCGCCGTTTTTAAAACTGTCGGTCACGTGCAGCAAGGGGACGTATATCCGCGTGCTCGGCGAAGACATCGGCGCTGCGCTCGGTTGCGGCGCGCATTTGAATGCGCTGCGCCGCACGCAGGTCGGAGACCTGGTGATGACGGATGTCGTCACGCTGGAGCAATTGGCCGCGCATGCCGCGCCGCTGGACTTGCTGGCGCCGGTCGATGCCTTGCTGTCGTCGTTCCCGGCGCTGCAATTGACGGAAGAACTGTCCAAACGTTTTCTGCAAGGCCAGCGCCTGGCGCTGGGCAAGGAAGCGGACGTCAGCGTGCCGGTCGACCAGGGCAGGGTGCGCGTCTACCTCGGCGCCAAGCTGCTCGGCACCGGCCAGTTGGGCGAGTATGCGATCCTGGCGCCAGAGCGCCTGATCGCGTTCGTGTAATAACGCTGGGGTCAGGCGGGGCCGCCGAGGCGTGACTTATTGACTTGTTCAACAACAAGTCAATAAGTCACGCCTGACCCCACGGCTTTTTCCAGGTTTTTCAAGTAGTTGCATCCGGCCATGCTATACTAGTGGGTTCCAGTCTCCGAATTCTCGTACACCTCCGTACGCACTCAGCAGTTTCTCAGCAAATATAACGACCATGTCTACTACAAAACGCGCAATTCGTAATATCGCCATCATCGCTCACGTTGACCACGGTAAAACTACCCTGGTCGACAAACTGCTGCGTCAGTCCGGTACCTTCCGCGATAACCAGCAAGTCGAGACCCGCGTGATGGACTCGAACGACCTCGAAAAAGAACGCGGCATTACCATTCTGTCGAAGAATTGCGCCGTTGAGTACGAAGGCACCCACATCAACATCGTCGACACCCCAGGCCACGCCGACTTCGGCGGCGAAGTCGAGCGCGTGCTGTCGATGGTCGATTCCGTTCTGCTGCTGGTCGATGCGCAGGAAGGCCCGATGCCGCAGACCCGCTTCGTGACCCGCAAGGCACTGGCGCTGGGCCTGAAGCCGATCGTCGTCGTCAACAAGATCGACCGTCCGGGCGCGCGTCCTGAATGGGCGATCAACGCCACGTTCGAACTGTTCGACAAGCTCGGCGCCACCGACGAGCAGCTGGACTTCCCGGTCGTCTACGCTTCGGCGCTGAACGGCTACGCATCGCTGGACGAGACCGTCCGCGAAGGCAACATGACCCCGCTGTTCGAAGCGATCCTGAAACACGTGCCGTCGCGTGACGACGACCCGGACGGTCCGCTGCAAATGCAAATCACCTCGCTCGACTATTCGTCGTACGTCGGTAAAATCGGTATCGGCCGCGTTTCGCGCGGTCGCGTCAAAACCGGCCAGGACGTCATCGTCCTGAACGGTCCTGATTCGACCCCGATCAAGGGCCGCATCAACCAGGTGCTGAACTTCAAGGGCCTGGAGCGCGTGCTGGTCGACGAAGCCGTCGCCGGCGACATCATCCTGATCAACGGTATCGAAGAAATCGGCATCGGCTCGACCGTCTGCGCACCGGACACCCCGGACGCGCTGCCGATGCTGACCGTCGACGAGCCTACCTTGACGATGAACTTCATGGTCAACAACTCGCCACTGGCCGGCCGCGAAGGCAAGTTCGTCACCAGCCGCCAGCTGCGCGATCGCCTGGACAAGGAATTGAAAGCCAACGTCGCGCTGCGCGTGGCACCGACCGACGACGACACGATCTTCGAAGTGTCCGGCCGCGGCGAGCTGCACCTGACGATCCTGATCGAAAACATGCGTCGCGAAGGTTTCGAGATGGCTGTCTCGCGTCCGCGCGTCGTCTACAAAATGGTCGATGGCGTGCGCCACGAGCCGTTCGAACTGCTGACCGTTGACGTCGAAGAAGCCAACCAGGGCGGCGTGATGGAAGAACTGGGCCGTCGCCGCGGCGACCTGCAAAACATGGAATCGGATGCCAAGGGCCGCGTGCGCCTGGAATACCGTATCCCTGCGCGTGGCCTGATCGGCTTCCAGTCCGAGTTCATGACCCTGACGCGCGGCACCGGTTTGATGAGCCACATCTTCGACGAGTACGCACCGGTCGACAACACCAAGGGTGAAATGGCCGGCCGCCGCAACGGCGTGCTGATCTCGCAGGATGACGGCGCGGCCGTCGCCTACGCGATCTGGAAACTGCAAGATCGCGGCCGCATGTTCGTGGTCCACAACGATCCAGTGTACGAAGGCATGATCATCGGCATCCACTCGCGCGACAACGACCTGGTCGTCAACCCGATCAAGGGCAAGCAGCTGACCAACGTGCGTTCGTCGGGTACCGACGAAGCGGTGCGCCTGGTGCCGCCGGTCCAGATGTCGCTCGAATACGCGGTCGAATTCATCGCCGACGACGAACTGGTCGAAATCACGCCGAAATCGATCCGCCTGCGCAAGCGCTTCCTGAAAGAGCACGAGCGTAAAAAAGCATCGCGCGAAGCGTAATACATTCGTACTGGCTGGCCCGGTAGCGATAAAAAAACCGCCGTTCCCGGCTCCGGGGCGGCGGTTTTTTTATGGCCAAACCAAGTGCAAAGGCCGGGGTCAGACCCATGGGTCTGACCCCAGAATTTGCCTCTGGTTTTAATGAATAAGCTGTATATTTTAGTTCAAGGCCACCGCGCCACGCCGCCACCCTGCTGATATACTGGCCCGGACAGTGGCTGCCAACAGGCCGCTGCAATCGGTACGGCGTACACCGCGCGGCGCAAGGCATGGAGGAAACGCATGAACCCCATCAAGGCCAATCCCTTCTTTAACTTCGATCCATTCAAGTTCGGCGCTTTCGGCGGCGCGCAGACGCCGCCGTCCTTCCCGGCATTTCCAGCATTCCCCACATTTCCATCCTTGCCCTGGCCGACCGATCCGTTCACCCTGGCGAGACAGGCGACCGAATACAGCGTCGATTTCTGGCAGCGTTCGATCCTCTTCCTCGACGTGCTGTGCCAGCGCGGCGACGAGTGCGCGGACCAGTCGGCGCAAAGCGCGCCGCACGTGCTCAGCTTTGAATTCGACGTCGTCATGGATGGGCGCAGCCTGGCGCGGCCGGTCAATTACAGCCTGATGCGCATCACGCCGCCGCAGGGCATGGAGATCGACGCGGCCAAGCGTCCGTTCATTGTCTTCGATCCGCGCGCCGGCCACGGTCCCGGTATCGGCGGCATGAAGCAGGAGAGCGAAGTCGGCGTCGTGCTGAAAGCCGGACATCCCTGTTATTTCGTCAGTTTCCTGCCGCATCCGGTGCCGGGACAGACCATCGAGGATGTCTGCCGCGCACAGGCGCAGTTCATCGCCCGCGTGGCCGAGCTGCACCCGCAGGCCGACGGCAAGCCGGCCCTGATCGGCAATTGCCAGGCCGGCTGGCAGATCATGATGACCAGCGCGCTGCAGCCGGACTTGCCCGGCCCGCTCGTGCTGGCCGGCGCGCCACTGTCGTACTGGGCCGGCGTGCGCGGCAAGAATCCGATGCGCTACCTGGGTGGCCTGCTGGGAGGCACCTGGCTGACATCGCTGATGGGCGATCTGGGCAACGGCATTTTCGACGGCGCGCACCTGGTCAGCAATTTCGAGCAGATGAATCCGTCGAACACGCTGTGGAAGAAGAACTACCGCGTGTTTACCAATATCGAAACGGAAGCGTCGCGCTTCCTGGAATTCGAAAAATGGTGGGGCAATCCGGTGCTGCTGAATGCGGGAGAAATGCAGTACATCGCCGACTCCCTGTTCGTTGGCAACCGCCTCAGCGACGGTGCCATCCTCGACAGCGAAGGCCGGCGCATCGACCTGCGCAACGTCAAGTCGCCGATCGTCGTGTTCTGTTCGTGGGGCGACGACATCACGCCGCCGCAGCAGGCGCTGGGCTGGGTGCTGGACCTGTACGACAATGACGAAGCGCTGATCGCCAGCGGCCAGACCATCATTTATTCTCTGCACCAGAGCATAGGCCACCTCGGCATCTTCGTCTCGGCATCGGTGGCGAACAAGGAGCACGAGGAATTCACCGAGGGCATGGACTTGATCGATATCCTGCCGCCGGGACTGTACGAGGCGGTCTTCCTGGACCAGCCGGCGGACGCCGGGCAGGCCGATATCGTGGCCGACAACTATGTGCTGCGTTTCGAGCGCAGAGGACTCGATGCCTTGCGCGCGCTGGGCGGCAACGATGCCGAAGACGAGCGCCGCTTCGCCACCGTGGCGCGGCTGTCCGAAATCAACCAGGGCTTGTACCGCACATTCATCAGCCCGATGGTGAAGGGGGCCGTCAACGACAGCAGTGCCGAAATGCTGCGCCAATTACACCCGTACCGGCTGCGCTACCGCGTTTTCTCCAGCAAGAACCCGCTGTTGCAGGGCATCGCCGGACTGGCGCGGCAGATCCGCGAGCAGCGCGCCCCGGTTGCTTCCGACAATGTCTTCATGCGCATGCAGGAAGCGATGTCCGGCCAGATCGTGGCCGCGCTGGACCAGTATCGCGACCTGCGCGACCAGGCGGTCGAACGCAGTTTTCTCGGCGTCTATGGCTCGCCGGTACTGCAGGCGCTGGTCGGCCTGCGTACTGACGGCGGCCGTCCACGCCACATCGGGCGCGACATCGCGCGCGAAGCGGCGGTGGTCGCCGGCCGCGCGAAACTGACGATGCGTACTGCCGAGGGTGGCCGGGCGGAAGCGGTGGTGCGCGCGCTGCTGTACATTTTCAGCAGTCCGGAATTGCGCGTCGCCGACGAACGCGCCTTCGCCACCTTGCGCGAACTGCGCCAGCATACGCCGCCCGGGCAGCAGATCACACTGGTGCGGTTCAAGGAAATCGTGCACGAGCAATACCTGATGCTCAAGCTCGACGAGCCGGGTTCCTTGCGCGACCTGCCGTTATTGTTGCCGTCCGACCCAGCCGAACGCGCCAGCGCGCTCGACGTGGTGCGGCAAGTGGCCGGCGCCGCCGGCTCGCTGACGGGAGACGGCGCGCAACGCATGGCGCGCATCGAGGAGATCTTCAGCAAGTAGAGTTGGCAAGCGGATGGCGGCGGCACAATCACGGTGCCGCTGCCGTTCGCTTGCGATACGCTTCCCAGCTGTATAATGACGGCCCCCTTCCGTTTACTGGCCCGTCACCATGACCATCCTCACCGCTCCGACTTCCGACACTCCTGCCGCGCCAGCCATCGCGCCCAGCCGCCGCCTGTCCGTCGCGCCGATGATGGACTGGACCGAGTGAGAAATTCTCTCATAGTAGGAATTGATACTTCGCTATGATTTCGTAGCAATTTTGTAGCATCTCGAGCCACCTAACTGAAAGCTTGAGATAGCTGAAAAAGCGTGTTCTGCTCGATTTGATTGTTTTTTTACAAAGACCGAAGCTGAGATTGATGGTATTTTGTATGTTGAACAGCAAAAGAGCAGGAAATAGAGGTAGAATTTGCTCTTAAGCATTAATTTAAAGCATTTTTCTTGACAACGTTACTGCATTGAAGTCCAAAATTTATGTCTATCGTATTCTCGCGGCCGCTGGGAGACCAGTTCAATGTCGAACATTTCTTGGGAAATTGTCTGGGCATTGAGGAGCAGGGTGACTGGCTTCTGAGTCATGGGATTGAATTCTTCAATCTGGCTCAAAGAATACGAGACGCTGAAAACGCGAACAAGGGGGTTACGGGCGAGCCGACGATTGACCATCAAAATAATCGGGACAGGAAGTTCCGTGATGACAAATCGCGCTCAGCGCTGCGTAGTCAGATTCTCAGTGAGCTGATCAATCAGGATCGGTTGGACGACGATGACCAGATCAAGCTTGGCCCAGGTGGAGGCGGTGCGAAACCAAAAGGTATGGACGAGCCAGTCGCTGGCAAGCAGGCATACTTCATAGTTGGGCTTCCTGCCTCTGGAAAATCTTCATTAGTCACTCAAACTGCGGACCAGCTTGGTGCGATGATCATTGACTCGGACTTTGCCAAGCGAAAACTTCCTGAGTATAACGGAAGTTTTGCGGGTGCCAATCTCGTCCATAAAGAGTCCAGTCTAGTCATATTGGGCGGCACGAAAGCTCCATCTCTACTAGGATATTGCAAGGCCGCCGGATTCAACATGGTAATTCCGACTGTCGGTAGCGATTTTGAAGACATTGTGGCTACGGCGAAGGCGCTGAAAGAATCCGGCTATTCTGTTCATCTTAGTGCCACGATTCTCCATCGCAAAGAAGCTGCTATTCGAGCGGCAAGTAGGTTCTTGAAAACTGAAAGATATGTTCCCTTAGGATTGATATTTGATGGTTATGCCAACGATCCGGTCATGCATTACTATCGTGAGCGTTCTCTTTATCAACCCGGTGGTTTTTGGTCATCGATGGGGTCCATTTGCACTGATGTTGTTAATGGGAAAGTTGAATTTACGGATAGCGCCAATCCGGTGTATCTCCGAATGAAGGGGGTTTAAAATGGCTATTTCAAACGAAAAGATAAAGGCTACGTTAAAAGCTTCGAGAAAGAAGGGAGCGTCTACTTCACGTAAGGATGAGATTGAGCAGGCGATTATTCAGCTACGTCGTATGCGTCGCTCAGATAGCAAGGAGCAAGACAATCTTAACGTAGTTGTGAATGATCATATGGTATTGGTCCAGCCAAAGAAATTTGCTGGCGGAGGTCGCTCTTGGGTCCACTATCATCATCCCAACACAATATCCTCAACTGCCAATCTAACTGATCGGGAACAGTTGGCTGACACAATGTCCTCAACTGCCAATCTAACTGCGCGAGAGCAACTGGCGATATTCAATGAGCAGATGCGTCAGTTGCGTGAATTTATTGAGAATTCGCATAGTGATCGTGTTCGCATGGTGCAGACTCTAACAGAGGCGCCAAGTCCTGAGGCAATGGAATTCTATAGAAGTGTTGCAAAAATCTGAATAAGTCTTGCTTAAAAAAGCCACACGTACCCTTGTCCGTTGAACTGAACCCCAAAAGTTGGACACCAATTTTTGGGGTTTTTTCATGACGAAATACGATGAGCGATTCAAGCTCTCAGTGGTACATCAATATCTAGCCGGTAAAGGCGGCTACAAGACGCTGGCATATCGACATGGCTTGGTCCAGTCGTTGGTGAGGCGTTGGGTCCAGCGGTTTCGTCTGCGTGGCGAGGATGCCTTCAAGAAGAAGTTCAGCCACTACAGCGCCGAGTTCAAATTATCGGTCTTGCGGCACATGTGGGAAAATGAGCTGTCATACGGCCAGGTGGCCGTGCAGTTCGATATTCGCAATGCTGGTGTTCTCAGCGTGTGGGAGCGCAGTTTTCATAGCGGCGGACTGGACGCATTGAAACCAAATCCACAGCAATGGTAGCTCCGCCAGCAAAGCCTGATACTGCGTCCGATGATGAGAAACCCTCCCCGGAGGAGTTGCTGGCCGAGCTGGCCTACCTGCGCATGGAGAATGCCTACTTAAAAAAGTTGCAAGCCTTAGTTCAAGCGCGTCCAAAGCAAGTGTCGCCGAAAAAGCGCAAGTAGTGCAGGAGCTAAGGCAGCAATATCCGATTGCCGGTCTGCTCCAGCTGGCCCAGCTGGCGCGCAGCATGTTTTACTATCAGATAGGTTTGCTGCGTCGAGGCGACAAGTACAGTGAGCTGAAAGATGCGATCAAAGCCATCTTCGAGCGGCATAAGGGACGCTATGGTTACCGACGTATCACGTCTGTGGTTCGGCAGTCGGGGCACCTGGTCAATCACAAAGTGGTGCAACGTCTGATAGGTGTGCTGGGCCTGCAATCCTTGGTACGACCGAAGAAGTACCGCTCGTTCAAGGGAGAGGTAGGACAGACCGCGCCCAATAAATTGCAGCGCCAGTTCAGGGCCGAAGCGGCCAATCAGAAGTGGGTAACAGACGTGACCGAGTTCAGCGTCGCCGGCGAGAAGCTTTACCTGTCGCCTGTGCTGGACCTTTACAACGGCGAAATCGTCGCCTTCGAAACCAACAAACGCCCCGTCTTTGACATGGTGAGTACGATGCTCAGGAAGGCCATGGCCAAGCTGCAGCCGCATGAGAAACCACTGCTACACAGCGACCAAGGATGGCAATATCGAATGCCGGCCTACCAGCGTCAGCTTCGAGAGCGTCAGCTCGTGCAGAGCATGTCCCGCAAAGGCAACTGTCACGACAACGCAGCAATGGAAAGCTTCTTCGGCGTGCTCAAGTCCGAATTCTTTTACCTGAACAAATTCGATAGCGTGGCTGCGTTACAGGATGGCTTGGCAGAGTACATCCACTATTACAATTACGACCGTATCAAACTCAAACTAAAAGGCCTGAGTCCTGTTCAGTACAGGACCCAGGCCTTGGCTGCTTAAAGAGCCTAACCGTCCAACTTTATGGGGTCAGTTCAGGGTGGGCCGGATCATTTTTTAGCACTCGTGCGATCACTGGCATGGGCACTTGTTCCCGTGCCAGGTAGCCCTGCGGCCATCGCGCGACCTGCTACTTTCTCCAGGCGAATGGCATTTTCCACTTTGGTAGCCATGGCTGCGTCTGGCCGGTCGAAATTCGCTGCGCTCATAACATCTCCTGCGAAAGCTGTAGCTTAGCCTGCGCGGTAGGGCGGCTGTTGGATATGTCGCAAGGCTGGGCTAATCTCGGTGTTAAATGATGGCATGTAGGGATAGGCAGGGGCAAGTAAGAAGGCCGCCCCATAGAGGAGCGCTCCCCTCGATTACCCCGGAGTCCCGCCCTTGATGAATTCATAGCCTATGCACGAGCGTTTTTTTTCGAACAACTAATAAATTTAAAGAATTTATGTCGCCGACTAGGAATTTTAATTATTGTTTTTTGGATTTTTCATTTTCTCCGAATTTTG
The DNA here is from genome assembly GCA_040389645.1 of Pseudomonadota bacterium. Lineage (GTDB taxonomy): Bacteria > Pseudomonadota > Gammaproteobacteria > Burkholderiales > Burkholderiaceae_D > Rugamonas. The sequence continues at coordinate 92,348 of JAZJZT010000028.1, forward strand.
ATAAAAGTGACATAATTATTTCTTGTGTATTGATTGGGTAACTTTCTTTTGTAATGTGATCAAATGTTTTTGGTGTAAATATTTTTGTTGCCATTTCTTCTTTTAGTTTGTTTTGAATTTCTATTGGTAGGGATGCAATATATGGACTAATGGCCTTTAAGTCAAGCGAGGTTTGATGATGGGTATATTGCTGTTGTCTATGCTTCGCTGACTCTCTTGCTAAATAGGCTGCAGGTATACTAAGCAATATTGTGAACGTTAAGCGAAGTAAAGTATTTTCAAGATTAAAATCATGTTTATTTATTTCCACAAAGGAATACCCAACTATGGAAAGTGCAATTCCCATAATTATTAAAGATAAAAATCTGAGTGTATTGGCAGTGTTTTTTTCTTCAGATGCGCTATCATCATAGCTTCCTGCTATCGCTTTTCCGCCAACGTGTTCTAGTAATTGATCAATTTCAGTTTTTTTATTTTCTAAATATGTTATGTGTTTCTCATATGATTCAATAGCTTCATTGTATTTTTTTGTTAGAGGATCATATGTGTCTGAAAATGTTTTACTCAAATTTTGAAAATCATCATTGAGTTTTTTTAAATTAATACGTTGTATTTCTATTTGATCTTTTATTTTTTTATCCTCGTTTTCAAATAAACTATCTTTTTGGCGTGCTTCTAATGACTTCATATTTAATTCAGTCATTTTTGTTTTTTGATCAATTATTATTTTTTCAGCTTCTGGGAAAATGTCAGAAAAATCAATTGCTGTGTTGATAGTTGCTGATGAGATCAGTTCTTCTGATGAATGCAGATAGTTAAATGAAAATTGAGTTAGTTCTTTGGCGCGCAAGCGACTAGCCATGGCTCGGCCAAATTCTTCATTTGATATTAAATATGCATTAATAAAATTTTTTATTTCGGGGTTTTGATTTACGCGACTGATTAAGATCTGCATAAGTCTGTCCAAATTTTCGCGAAATTTAATAAAAATGGATACTAAATCATTGTATGGGATATCTACTGGCATTTTTATCTCTCTTGACAGACTGCAGGTGTGGACCATAAATTTTTTTTATTTTACGGTAATTGATAAAATCAAATGTTTTTCTTAATGGTTTTTTATTGAAGCCAATATTTTATTTGATTGCTAGGTGTGCGGTTGCGCGTTCACCGAATTAGAAGGTCGATGTAGGTCTCGTGCCTTCAGGTGTAGATAGCGTGATAGCATCTTCCAATCCCGGTGCCCCGACACTAAAGCGACTTGCTCAATCGTATATCCCTGCTCGAACAACCTTGACACACCTTCGTGGCGAAAGTCATGGAATCGCAGATCCACAATCTTCAACTTCGTACAGGCGCGCGGGAAGATGCTACTAATTGTCCCTTCAGCTATCGGGAAAATCCTTTCTTCCTTATCTACGCGCGGCTGGCGCATGGCGATCTCAAATGCAGTTCCAAGCAGGGGGACTTCCTGATCGTTGCCAGCCTTCTCGGTAGGGTGCTTCCTGTTTGGGATGGTGATCGTCCGGTGCTCTTCGTTGAGGTCTGCCCATTTCAGATTGATGATCTCGCCCATGCGCATGGCCGTTGCAATCGCAAATTTGATCAGGTCGGGCATGGGCACCTTCTGCCGCTTGATCGACGCGTAGTGTGCGTAAAGCTTGTTCAGTTCGTCCTCTGTCGGCCGCCGTTCCCGTTCGTTCGATTTAGGAGATAAGCCAAGATATTTCATGTTGTCGCGCGCTGCAGCAACGATGCCCAGGGTCAACTGGCAGACGCCATAGATTCTTGGCTGCTTTCAGCACGCTGCCTAGATAGGTCAAGTCGATGGCGATAGTGACGCCACCGGCGCCGCTGCGCTGTCGGGCTTGAACGAATTGGGTCAGGCGCTCGATAGTCAGTGTTGGCAGCAGGGTTTCACCCAGCTGGATCGTCAACGCGGCCAGCACGGCCTTCTAGTTCTTGCCGAAAGGTTTGACCGCTCCTATCTCCTTTGTATACTTGTCGATCAGGTCGGACAACGTCGTTTTTGATATGATGCGCACGTCCTGGTGCTTCATCGCCAGCATGTTGGACTCAGTCGTGGCCGCCCAGGCGGTCGCCAATCCCTTCGTGGGAAATGTCCGTGTTTCCGTCGGAAAGCCCTTACGCCGTACCTGCGCGCGCTATTGGGTTCCCACCTTAATTACTGAAGCCATGTCGTAGCAATCCTGTAGCACTGCGTTATGATATTGGGTGATGGATCATTATATACAGTGATAAACGAATGCTACAAAATTGCTACGATACAGAGGGAAAAGCCCTGAAATCCACCGTCTCCGGGGCACGCCGTATTAGCGTGGCCCCGATGATGGATTGGACCGACCGCCATTGCCGCCATTTCCACCGCATCATCTCGCAGCACACCTGGCTGTACACGGAAATGGTGACCACCGGTGCGCTGGTCTACGGCGACGTCGAACGCCACCTGCGTTTCAACGAGGAAGAGCACCCGGTCGCGCTGCAACTGGGTGGCAGCGATCCGGCCGACCTGGCCACCAGCGCGAAGCTGGGGGAAAAATGGGGATACGACGAGATCAACCTCAATTGCGGCTGCCCGTCCGAGCGCGTGCAAAAGGGCGCGTTCGGCGCCTGCCTGATGGCGGAGCCGCAACTGGTGGCCGATTGCGTGAAGGCGATGCGCGACGCGGTCAGTATCGATGTCACCGTCAAGCACCGGGTCGGCATCGACGACAGCGAAAGTTACGATTTCGTGCGCGACTTTGTCGGCACGGTGGCCGATGCCGGGTGCCGGACTTTCATCGTCCACGCCCGCAACGCGATCCTGAAAGGCTTGTCGCCGAAGGAAAACCGCGAAATTCCGCCGCTCAAATACGAATTCGCGTACCGCCTGAAAAAGGATTTTCCCGACTTTGAAATCCTGATCAACGGCGGCATCAAGACGGAAAGCGAAATCGACCTGCACCTGCAGCATGTCGACGGCGTCATGCTGGGCCGCGAGGCTTATCACAATCCGTATTTGATGGCCGGCTTCGACCAGCGTTACTACGGAGCGACGACGCCCGTTAAAACCCGCGACGAGATCCTGGCGGCGATGGTGCCGTACATCCAGGCGCAACTGGCGCAGGAGGGCGGGCGTGGCCTGAAGCTGAACACGATCACGCGCCACATGCTCGGCCTGATGCAGGGATTGCCGGGCGCGCGCGGTTTCCGCCAGACGCTGTCGGATTCGAAAAAGCTGGCCGCTGGAGATGCGCGGCTGCTGTTCGAGGCGGCTGCGCGGTTGCCGCAAGCGGCATAAAAGGCGCTGCACGGATTGGCGGGAGCTCCAGCCAAAATCAGATGCAAAATCTGGGGTCAGACCCACGGGTCTGACCCCGGCCCTTGCATCTGGTTTGGCCCTAAAAAAACCGTACGGTATCAAATGCCGTTCAGTTAGCCCTCTAATTACCTGGTGCCGATAAAAATGAAGCCGTCGGACTTGCTGCCGTTGGCGGCCAGCGCCAGCAATGAGCGCGATTGCGCGTCGTAGGTCGCCACGCCGCTGGTGGCCGTGCCATTGCCCAGTGCGCAGTTGGTCCCGCTGAACACGACCTTGATATCGAACACATTCTTGCCCGATGCCCTTGGCGTTGCGGTGCCGCTGGCGCTGCAGCCGTTGCCGGCGCTGGTGATCGCGCCCGTCGCGGAGACCGTCACGTTAATGGCCTGGGAAAACTGGCCAGTGATGGCGCTGCCGGAATAGGTGCCGGCCACGGTGGCCAGCGACACGGCCTGGTCGTAGGCGGTGTTATATTTTCCTGCAAACGTAATGCCGTTCGACGCGGTGATATTGATCGTGTTTTTCGCCGTGAATGTCCCGGTGTAGCGGGTGGTTGTGACGCTTCTGGTCGCAACATTGAAATCGCTGGCGATGCCTGACGCCGTCGAGCCGTTGACGGTTACGCTGCCGATGATGGCGCCGGCGATCGTATTGTTCGCCAGGTAGACTCCCCAGGAACTGCCGTCTTCCAGCAGCGCCAGGCGCACTTGCGCGCCGTTCGACGCGGTGCCGCTCCAGAAGCCTTCCGGCGTTGCCGTCGATGCCGATGGCGGCAGCGTCGGCATCGTCGTCCCGGACGGAAGTTCGCTCATCGAATCCAGCGTGGCGCTGGCGAGCGCGGCGAAGGATGCCGTATTGGTGCCATTGCTGATGGACGCCAACAGGGCGCGCGCCTTGGCGGCGGCGGCGCTGCCGCTATAGGAGTTGACCTGGCTTACTGTCAGCATCGCGTCGCTGAACGCCGTGGCCAGCGCGACCCGGTTATGGATCAGCGCCGCATCGGCCTGGCCCTGCGTGCTGCTGTTGCCGAATGCGCCGGACATGATCGACAGCGAGGCATTGGCGCGCGTCAGCGATCCCTTGTCGAGCGCGCCGACCCAGAATGCCTTGCCCGCTTCATTCGGTTCCCGGCTGAGCAGGTTGCGGTAGATCGCGCTGATGAATTGCTCGTTCGTGCCGGCATACAGCGCCTGCGATTCCCTGCTGTTGCCAAAACTGTCGATCAGCGCTTTCAGGGACGCGTTGGTGGAATACGCTGCGCTCAGACCGGCGATGTCGGTGGGCGCCTGGAGCGCGGCGAGCTGGTTCTTGAAATTGTTCAAGCCGGCAGTGTCGGCCGGGCGTCCGAAATAAGACACGTACAGTTGTTGCACGACAGGGGTGTAGTCGGCCGCGCTGGTCGCAACGACCGAGGCGAGCAGGCGCGGTGACTGCGCAGGCTGCGCTTCCTGATTGCCGCCGCCGCAGGCGGCCAGCAGGGATGTCACCAGTATCGTGCAGCAAAGGCGTGTCGTCTTCATGGCAAGTTTTCGTTGGTTTAAAATTGCCTAATATACATTAAAAAGCGCAGGAGCGAAAACATGCCGCCGCGCTGGTGCATGCATGCGAGGTCGTTGCCCTTGTTTGCACCATTTTTTGACTTCGCAATACAGCACACGGAGGACAGTAAAAGCATCGCGCATCGTCACATGCCAAAGGTTGCGCTGGCGAGTCCGCGGCCACGCCGGGAGTCGCGCCGGACAAGGCCCGGCCGGCGATGTGGCGGATACGCGCGGTGTCTTCCCCATTTTTCCCCTTTTAAGGCAAGCCCGCCGCCAGCGCGGCCGGGCGGCATTTGGCGCGGCTGGACGGCGGTCGCAACTCGCATAAATTTCGCCTTTTACAAGGTAAATGTCAGTCAAAATACCCTTTCTCCGTAGAAAGTTGCGTGCGTAAATTTGAGGCAGTTTCTGCTTGCTGAGAGGCAAATTCTGCATCTATAATTTCAGAATATACACACATCCTCACTACTTCCGCATGTGTGTTTACACCTGAAAAACCACGTAATAATGCTCCGTTAGAGGGCATTTTTTGCATCCGCAGTCATTTTTGCTACTTGTTCGTGCTTTGTGGCACTAATGACATTGGATGCTTCATGTGCATACACATTGCATTTCCGGGTCAATTCTCATCAATTGTGTCATTTACGAAAACGCCGAAATGAATTTAGCAAAAATGAAGGTAGGCACGCGCCTGGGTCTCGGGTTCGCGCTGGTGCTGGTATTCCTGGTAGCCGTGACCGCGGTGGGGATCGCGCGCATGGCGCAGATCCAGGACCGGCTCGATCACGTGGTCAGTTTTAATAATGTCGTGACCCGCTTGGTCATCGACATGCGCAACAACGTCAGCGACCGCATCACGTCCTTGCGCATCCTGACCCTGATGAGCGATGCCGGCGACATGGAGCCGGAAATGAACCGGATCAAGGATCAAGCGCGGAAATACGAGGAAGCGCAAAAGAAACTGGCCGCGCAATTCGCGCTCGAGGGCACGGCCGAGGAAAAGGCGCTGATCGCCGCCATCAAGGAACACGAGGCGGCTGCGCTGCCGGCCATCGCCAAGGCTTCCGAGCTGTGGCTGAGCGACAAGGCCGAAGCGGCCACCAAGGTCATGATCAAGGAAATCCGCCCGGTCCAGAAGAAATGGATCGAGGCGCTCGACAAGCTGGCCGCGCTGGAAGAGAAGTCCAATGCACAGGTGCAGCTCGATGCGGCGGCCGGCTTCAGCGCCGCGCGCAGCTTCATGATCGCGCTCGGCGGCATCGCCGTGCTGATCAGCGTGGCGGCCGGCGCGATCATCACGCGCGGCCTGCTGAAACAGCTGGGCGGCGAACCGGATTACACGGCCAGGATCGCCGGCAGCATCGCCAAGGGCGACCTGTCGATCGCGATCCACACCGACGCGTCCGACAAGGACAGCCTGCTGATGGAAATGAAGGAAATGCGCAACAGCCTGGTGGGCATCGTCGGCCAGGTGCGCGGCGGCACCGAGACCATCGGCACCGCGTCGCGCGAGATCGCCGCCGGCAATATCGACCTGTCGTCGCGCACGGAAATGCAGGCGTCGTCGCTGGAAAAGACTGCGTCGGCGATGGAGGAATTGACATCGACCGTGAAACAGAATGCGGACAATGCGCGCGAAGCGAACCAGCTGGCCTCGGCCGCCTCCGAAGTGGCGCGCAAGGGCGGCGCCGTGGTGTCGCAGGTGGTCGACACGATGAGCTCGATCAATGAATCGGCCAACAAGATCGTCGACATCATCGGCGTCATCGACGGTATCGCTTTTCAAACCAATATCCTGGCCTTGAACGCGGCGGTCGAAGCGGCGCGTGCCGGAGAACAGGGACGCGGCTTTGCCGTCGTCGCCTCCGAGGTGCGCAGCCTGGCGCAGCGTTCGGCCAGCGCGGCCAAGGAAATCAAGACCCTGATCGGCGACTCGGTCGAGAAGGTCGAGCGCGGCACAAAACTGGTCGGACAGGCTGGCGTGACGATGGATGAAGTGGTGGCCAGCGTGCGTCGCGTGACCGACATCATGGGAGAAATTGCCAACGCCAGCCAGGAGCAGAGCGCCGGCATCGAGCAGGTCAATCATTCGATCATCGAGATGGACAGCATGACGCAACAGAATGCGGCGCTGGTGGAACAGGCGGCGGCGGCGGCGCAAAGTTTGCAAGACCAGGCGGCCGAACTGGCGCGCGTGGTCAGCATCTTCAAGCTGGTCGAGGGAGAGGAGCGGGCCGTGCCGGCAGTGGCGCCGCTGCGCGCCGCGGCACCGGCCGCCAAGGGCAAGCCGGCGGTGCGCGCACCGTCCAGGGCGATTGTCGCCACGGCGCCGGCCAGGCCGAAAAAGATCGCCGCCGCCACGACCGCGGGCGACTGGGAGGAGTTTTAAACGACACCAGCGAGGGCGCTGCGGCGCAAACCTGGACAAAAGTCGATTACGTCTAGAAACTGTAAACCGGGCGATTTTACGATCCGGTCAGATTAAATATTGGGAAGCATAAGATGTCTAAAAATAAACGTTGCTTGAGCCTTATCGCAACAATGTTCGTCATGAGCGCACCGGCGTTTGCCGCCGAAATTCCCGCCTCGTTCGATGCCAAGAATTGCAAGGCAGAATACCCGAAGGCCTCGTTGATGAATGAGGAGCAGGGCACGGTATCGATGATGTTCCTGGTTACGGCCGGCGGCGACGTCAAGGATTCGAAGGTCGAGAAGTCGAGCGGTTTTAAAAACCTGGACAAGGCCGCGATCAAGGCCATCAGCGCCTGCAAGTTCAAGCCCGGCAGCAAGGATGGCAAGCCGGATGAAACCTGGACCAAGGTCGACTATGCGTGGAAACTGGATTGAGTTACCCCGCCGGCTTGCCTGAGCCGGCTGCAGCAGTTGAACCGGCTTCGGCCGGTTTTTTTTCAGCTCTCCCGTTGAATGTAACAGCCTGTAAATGTGCGGCAAAAGGCCCCGAATTTACTTATAGTAGTATCGGGAAAAGGAGGCTTTCATGTTCAAGAGTATATCTGTAGTGGTCGCGCTGGCGGCCCTCGGCGGCTGCGCGGTGGTGCCGGCCAACCAGGCTTATTATGGCGCCCGTACGCAAGTGGTCAATCCGTATGAATGGCATACCGTGTCGACGGTGCCTGTGCAGCGCGGCAGTGGCGGGCAGCGCGTCGAATACACGACGGAAGCCGTGCCGCAACAACCGCCTGTCGCCTATGTGAGCGAGCCGGTGTATGTTGGCGCGCCGGTCTACGTGGCGCAACCGGCTTATTACTATCCGCCCGTGTCGATCGGCTTTGATTTTGTATTCGGAAACTGGGGCCACCGTTATGGCGGCGGCCGTGGCCGCTGGCGCGGCCGCTGATCTGCGGTGTGTCAGTGCACCAGGAAGAACGAGGCTTCGTTCAGCACATCGGCGGAGCACAGCACCCAGGTGGAAATGCTTGCCAGTCCGACCAGCAGGGAACCGAGGGTAATGGGATAGAAACGTAACATGGCAGGCTCCTGGGTGTTGGTGGACTTGCTATGCTTCCATCTTAGTCCGCGCTGATGCAGGTTGGCATCAGCCGATACACCCCGGTCTTGTAGGACAATGCCTCGTGCTGTTTATTTCTTCCAGTGGATGATGTTCTGTTCCGGCGCCGTATCGAGTGCGTTCGCGCGCGCCAGCCAGTGGTGCAGGCTTTCCGGCACCTTGATATTGATGCCCATGCCATCGATGAAGCCGACCTGTTCCAGCATGCGTGCGTCGATCTTGGCTTTCGATACCGTCGGCGCGCCCATCACCATGCGGTCGTAGGCCTTGCGCACCTTGTTTTCCCACTTGTGCAGGCTGCTGTCGTCGAAGCGGTTCGCTTCGAAATAAACGGTCAGCGAGCCGTCCGGATTGCCGAAGCCGACGATGCCTGCGCCCTTGCGGATGGTCGAGCTGTTTTCCAGGTCGAAGGCGGCGGTGGCCACGAATACGGCGGCGCGGCCGTCGATGTCCGGCCGTCCGACCGGCGTGTCCTTGCCATAGGTAGACATTTCGGAAATGGATTTTTCTTCAGACATTTTCAGCTCGCAGTGTGGCATGGGGTGAGTTACATTGTAGCGTTAAATCAATGCCTTAGGGAAACTACCCGGTGCTATTTATGGTGCGCTGCGGGAGCGCCGCGTGCGCGTGGGGCGGCGGGAAAATGGCGGGTTGGAGCCGAGCGGATTCAGGCCGTCATGTCAGGGCAGCCCAAAAATGGCTCTGCACGGATTGCCAGGAACGCCAGTCAAAACCAGCGGCAAAACCTGGGGTCAGACCCGTGGGACTCGGCGTCCCCGTCTGACCCCGGCCTTTGCATCTGGTTTTGGCAAAAAAAATGCCGTCCGCTTTTCAGGGGACGGCATTCCGTACGACGCGCTTGTTCAGATGCGGCTGTTCTTGTTTACATCGCGCGGCAAGGCCAGCATGCCGGACAGCACATGATGGCTTGTTCCATCCCGGCGCAGGCGCCGGGACAAGAACTTTATTGGATATTCGATATTGTTTAAAGGAAATTTTGATTCCCTTTTGACATAGAAATCTTACCACTGCCGACGCCGCGCGGGACGTCGATATCAAAATAAAACGTTGTGGCAACGGTCTGCCGGGCAAGGCGTTGTTTTTTCGCCGCAGGCGGTGATGCTGCCTGTCAGGCGCGCGGCTTGCGGCGCGCGGTGGCGCCGATCAGGCACAGGCCGAGCGCGACGATGGCCAGGCTGCCCGGTTCCGGCACCACGCGCGTGACCGATACATCGTCCAGGTAGGAGCCATAGGTATTGGCCGAGGTCGGGCCGACCGATTCGAATTTCAGCTGGGTCGACGCGCTGCTGGCATGCAGGCCGCTGAGCGTGAAATATTGCCAGGCATCGTTGGTCAGCCCCACCAGCGGCGCCGCGGTGAGCTTGACGCCGCCCCAGTAAACATTCATCAGGCTGCTCGCCTGGCCGGCCGTGTCGGGCCGCCCCGCGTAGGCGAACGACAGGCTGTAGCTGGCGCCAGCCACGGTGGCGACATTTTGCCAGATCGACGTCATGCGGTCGGTATTGAGTTCCACGTACTGGACGCCGTCGGCGGCATGGGTATTGAAGCCGGTCTGCCCGCCGTGCGCGACATCGCGCTGGATCTCGAAGGCCGAACTGCCGCTGGCGGATGAACTCCAGCCCGTCACGGTGCTGACCGGTGCCCAGGAAGAAGCGATGGCGTCGCTTTCAAAACTGCCGTTGACGATCAGCCCGGCCTGCGCCTGGGCGCAGCCCAGCAGCATGGTGGCAGCGGCAAGTTTCAGGCGATTGGCGAAGTTCATATGCACCTTATGATTTCTAAAAGACAATAATAGTTTCTTTCAGGAAGTTAATGGTAGCACCTCCGCTGCATAAAAAATCATCAGCGCCAATAAAAAAAGACGTTCGTGCGGAAGGCGTGGGGGAAGGGATGTTTTCAGCGTTGCTGATGTGCAACGGGGCATAAAAAAATCGCCGCACCGGCATGTTGCGCCGGCGCAGCGATCAGCCCCGTCAAACGTTGCGCGGCGGTTTCGAGGCGCAGCCAAGAAAAGCCGGATGAGATTAATTTTACATTAATATTAAATTTTTTATAATTAATTGAGGTTCGACGCAATGTAAATCAAACATTGGCGATGGCGAAAATGTCGTTGTCCGGAAAGGACTTTGTTTTAGGGGCTTTCCTCTGGTCCCGCCTGCGCCCGGCGAATTTGGCGATGGCGCGTGTTACGCTACAGGCAGATTGGGTTATGCGGAGTGTGAATGATGTTCGGTTTGTGTTTGCGCCTGGGTTTGGCGCTGGGGGTGCTGTACTGGGTGTCGCTGGCCCATGCGGCGGAAATGCCGGCGCGCTTTCGCCTGTGCGCGCTCGACGTGGATTTCCCGCCTTTTGCGAAAGTGGACGGCAGCGGCCACCTGCAATACCTGTTGCAGCAGGCCGCGAACAGCATGGGCGTCGCCATCGACCGGCGTGTCGCGCCGCGCCGGCGCTGCCTCGAAGAAATCAGGAATGGCGTCAGCGACGGCATGGTCTCGGCCTATGCGCCCGAGCGCGCGGAATATGCGATCTTTCCGATGGCGGGCGGCGAAATCGACGACAGCAAGTCGCTCGGCACGGTGCGCTATTACGTCTACCGCCGGGCCGGTTCCAGCGTCGGCTGGGATGGTCAGCGTTTTATCGAACTGGGGGATGGCAGGATCGGAGTCGAATCCGGTTTCGTGTTCATCATTGACCGCCTGAAGCAGCTCGGCGTGGCCTACGATGACGGTTCCAAGTCGCTCGAACCGAACCTGTCCAAGCTGGTGGCCGGCCGGGTCGACAGCGTGATCGGTATGGATGTCGAAGCGGAACGGCTGATCGCCAGCCGCTATGCCGGCAAGATAGAGCGCTCGCTCAAGCCGTTCGAACTGACGCCGCTGTACCTGATGGTATCGCGCCAGTTCCACGCCCAATACCCGCGCTTCTCCGAGCGCTACTGGAAAGTGATCCAGGAAGTGCGCGTCGGCGCCGACTACCGCCAGTACCAGCTGAAGAATCCGTGAAGCGGAAAGGGTAAAACAAAAAAGGCCGGATGCAGAAGCATTCGGCCTTATTCGCGTATTCGGTGGGGTGGCTGATGGGGCTCGAACCCACGACAACAGGAATCACAATCCTGGACTCTACCAACTGAGCTACAGCCACCACTGTCTTACTATTTGTTCGGCTTTCGCTGAACAGGTGCCGAATTATACAAGCTGGTTTCCGAACTTGCAAACCCCAACGCGAAATTTCTTCAAAAGTTGGGTTTTGCTTAAACCACCAGCGCTTCGACCTCTTGCGCCAGTCCCAGCAGCGATGCGAACGCGGCCGACAGCGTGGCTGAATTGGCGGTCGTATAGCTGTGCAGCAGCGCCGACTGGCCATCGCTTGCCGGGCGCCGCAGGCCGGCGCCATCGAGCAGGCGAGTCAACTGGCGCGCGACGGCGTCACCGGTATCGATCAAGGTGACCACGCGCTCGCCGCCGAGCGCGACGGCGCGTTCTATCGCCGGCCGCACGAAGGGGTAGTGGGTGCAGCCCAGCACCAGCGTGTCCGCGCCCTGTTCCAGCAGTGGCGCGACATAGTGCCGGACCATGGCGTCGGTGGCCGGTGTGTCGAGTTCTCCCTGCTCGATCAGGTCGACCAGGCCGACGCAGGGTTGCAGCAGGAATTCGGCCTGGCTGGCGCTGCTGATCTGTTCGCGCAGCAGCAGGAATTTTTCGCCCGACAGGGTGCGGGCCGTGGCCAGCACGCCGATCTTGCCGCTGCGCGTGGCCGCGGCCGCCGGTTTCAGCCCGGGTTCGACGCCGACAATCGGCAAATCTGGATAGCGCGCCCGCACCGCCTTGATGGCCGCCACCGTGGCCGTGTTGCAGGCGACTACCAGCGCCTTGGCGCCGCGCGCGAGCAGGAAATCGGTGATCGCCAGCGAACGCTCGACCACGTACTGTTCGGTCTTGCCGCCATACGGCGCGTGGCCGGAATCGGCAAAGTACAGCAAGTGCTCGTGCGGCAGTTGCGCCCGGATGTGGCGCAGCACCGACAGGCCGCCGACGCCGGAATCGAAGATGCCGATGGGGGCGTCGGGTGGCGTGGGGGAGGAGGTGGAGGGCATGTGTTCTGGAGAGGTGCAGGGTGAATAATGCCAGTGGCCGTAAATCTGTCATTCCCGCGCAGGCGGGAATCCCATTTCGAGTTCCGGACGGCGCAAAAAATGGGATTCCCGCTTTCGCGGGAATGACAAATTTGGCGCCAACTTGTGGCATTAGGCGAGACGCTGTCGTTCCGTATCGGCGGTCCGCCGATGCGGAACGACACTTGGCGCGTAAATGAGACTTGGCGCGAAAACTACTCTCAGGCGGTAACGATGGCGACGTTCAACTGTTCGATTTTCGCTTGCCATTCTTTCGGGCCGGTGTTGTGTACCGAGGTGCCGGCCGCGTCGACGGCTACCGTCACCGGCATGTCGACCACGTCGAATTCGTAGATCGCTTCCATCCCCATGTCTTCGAAGCCGAGCACCTTCGCGCTCTTGATCGCTTTCGACACCAGGTAGGCGGCGCCGCCGACGGCCATCAGGTAAGCCGACTTGTGCTGCTTGATCGATTCGATCGCCGCCGGGCCGCGCTCGGCCTTGCCGATCATCGCGATCAGGCCGGTCTTTTCCAGCATCATGTCGGTGAACTTGTCCATCCGCGTCGCCGTCGTCGGGCCGGCCGGGCCGACCGCCTCGTCGCGCACCGGGTCGACCGGGCCGACATAGTAAATGACGCGGTTCGTGAAATCGACCGGCAGCGATTCGCCGCGCGCCAGCATTTCCTGGATGCGCTTGTGCGCGGCGTCGCGGCCGGTCAGCATCTTGCCGTTCAACAGCAAGGTCTGGCCCGGCGCCCACGATGCCACTTCCTCTTTCGTCAAGGTGTTCAGGTCGACGCGCTTGGAGCGTTCCGTGTCCGGCGTCCAGTGCACTTCAGGCCAGGTCGACAGCGCAGGCGGCTCGATGTACGACGCGCCGGAACCGTCCAGCACGAAGTGCGCGTGGCGCGTGGCGGCGCAGTTCGGGATCATCGCGACAGGCTTCGACGCGGCGTGGGTCGGATGCATCATGATTTTCACGTCCAGCACCGTCGTCAGGCCGCCCAGGCCCTGCGCGCCGATGCCCAGCGCATTGATCTTGTCGCACAGCTCGATGCGCAATTCTTCGGTCTTGTTTTGCGGGCCGCGCGCCTTCAGTTCGTACATGTCGATGTCGTCCATCAGCACTTCTTTCGCCATCAGCATCGCCTTCTCGGCGGTGCCGCCGATGCCGATGCCCAGCATGCCCGGAGGGCACCAGCCGGCGCCCATCGTCGGCACCGTCTTCATGACCCAGTCGACCAGGGAGTCGGAAGGGTTCAGCATGACGAATTTCGACTTGTTTTCCGAACCGCCGCCCTTGGCTGCGACCTTGACGTCGACGGTATTACCTTCCACCAGTTCCATGTGCACCACGGCCGGCGTGTTGTCCTTGGTGTTCTTGCGGTCGAACTGCGGGTCGGCCACGATCGAGGCGCGCAGCTTGTTGTCGTCAAAATTGTAGGCGCGGCGCACGCCTTCGTTGATGGCGTCGGTCACGGTGCCGCTGAAGCCCTCAAAACGCACGCCCATGCCGATTTTCAGGAACACGTTGACGATGCCGGTATCCTGGCAGATCGGGCGTTTGCCCTCGGCGCACATGCGCGAATTGGTCAGAATCTGCGCGATCGCGTCCTTCGCCGCCGGGCTTTGTTCCGCCTCGTACGCGCGCGCCAAGTGCTGGATGTAGTCGGCAGGATGGTAGTAGCTGATGTACTGCAGCGCGGCGGCTACGGATTCGATCAAGTCTTCTTGCTTTATGACGGTCATGGTGTTCTCGCTGGACGATGGTGGTTAATGCGGTTTGGACAGGTTCTGGGTTTCAGTCATGATGCGGTCGGTATAGGCGATAGCCAGCGTCGACAGCAGGAAGACGACATGGATCACGGTTTGCGCGACCAGTGCCTTCACGTCGTAGGCGTGCGCATTGATGAAGGTTTTTAACAGGTGGATCGACGAAATGCCGACGATCGCCATGGCCAGCTTGGTCTTCAGCACCGAGGCGTTGACGTGCGACAGCCATTCCGGCTGGTCCGGGTGGTCGTCCAGGTGCATGCGCGAGACAAAGGTTTCATAGCCGCCGACGATCACCATGATCAAGAGGTTCGAGATCATCACCACGTCGATCAGGCCGAGCACGACCAGCATGATGGTCGTTTCATTGAGCTTGGTCGGCACCACGGCCGCACCGTTTTCCACCGGCACCGCGACCGCCTGCAGGATATGCTGCAAGGCCGCGTCGTTGCCGAGGGCGGCGCCGATCAAATCCTTCAGTTCGACCCAGAAGTGGAACACGTAGACGCACTGCGCCAGGATCAGTCCGAGGTACAGGGGCAACTGCAGCCAGCGCGACATGAAGATCAATGCCGGCAGCGGCCGTAAAGCGCGCGTTTTCGGGGGCGATGGCTGGTCCTTCGTCAATGCATTCTCCTTAAAGCAGGGCAAACTTGAGCTGCCGACATTTTACACGGGGTATTGATCGCTAGCATCAGGCGCATATGAAAGGCGCCGAATGTATGTAGAATTAAACAAAAGACCAAGTTGCCAAAGGGGCCAGTAGGACGTGATCCGGGTTGCAAGGTGGATGCCTTTAAGTACAGGCCACGGACCGTAGCTCTGTCATTCCCGCGCAGGCGGGAATCCCATTTTGTGTCCCGGACGGCGCAGCGAAATGGGATTCCCGCCTGCGCGGGAATGACATCAGCGCCAACTTGCCGGTTTCAGCCTGTAAGGCCTCAGTAAGCGACAAAGTCTATTGTATTGACAAACGATTACTAACATTGGAGACCAGCATGACCACCAAGACAACGGAACACCAGGGCCCGCAGGAATCGCGCATCTTCACGCCGCCGGCGGCATTCACGGAGCAGGCCAACGTTTCCGGCATGGCTGCCTACAACGCGCTGTGCGCCGAAGCGGAGCAGGATTTCGAAGGCTTCTGGGCACGCCTGGCGCGTGAAAACCTGGAATGGCACACGCCCTTCACCCGCACGCTGAACGAAGACAACGCCCCATTTTATAAATGGTTCGAAGACGGCAAACTGAACGTCTCGTACAACTGCCTGGACCGCAATCTGACCAACGGCAACGCCGATAAAACCGCGATCATTTTCGAAGCCGACGACGGCGCCGTGACCCGCGTTTCATATAAAGAGCTGCACGAAAAAGTCTGCAAGTTCGCCAACGGCCTGAAATCGCGCGGCATCAAAAAGGGCGACCGCGTCATCATCTACATGTCCATGTCGGTCGAAGGCGTGGCCGCGATGCAGGCGTGCGCGCGCATCGGCGCCACGCACTCCGTGGTCTTCGGCGGCTTCTCCGCCAAGTCGCTGCAGGAACGCATCATCGACGCCGGCGCCGTGGCCGTCATCACCGGCGACCAGCAACTGCGCGGCGGCAAACAGCTGCCATTAAAATCCATCGTCGACGAAGCGCTGGCGCTGGGCGGCTGCGACACGATCAAGGACGTCATCGTCTACAAACGCACCGGCGGCGACGTGACGTACGTTGAAGGCCGCGACATCTGGCTGCACGACCTGGTGGCAAATCAGCCGGCCGAATGCGAACCGGAATGGGTGGAAGCCGAACACCCGCTGTTCATCCTCTACACCTCCGGCTCCACCGGCACCCCGAAAGGCGTGCAGCACTCCACCGGCGGCTACCTGCTGTGGACCGCGCTGACGATGAAGTGGACCTTCGACATCAAGCCTTCCGACGTGTACTGGTGCACGGCAGATATCGGCTGGGTCACCGGCCACAGTTATATCGCCTACGGCCCGACCGCCGTCGGCGCGACGCAAGTCATTTTTGAGGGCGTGCCGACTTATCCGGACGCCGGCCGTTTCTGGGAGACGGTCGCCAGGCACAAGGTCAACATCTTCTATACCGCGCCGACGGCGATCCGCTCGCTGATCAAGGCCGCCGACGTCGATCCGGCAGTGCACCCGAAAAACTACGACTTAAGCTCGCTGCGCCTGCTCGGCACGGTGGGAGAACCGATCAACCCGGAAGCGTGGATGTGGTACTACAAGAACGTCGGGGGTGAGCAATGCCCGATCGTCGACACCTTCTGGCAGACCGAAACGGGCGGCCACATGATCACCCCGCTGCCCGGGGCCATGACGATGGTGCCGGGTTCGTGCACCTTGCCGCTGCCGGGCATCATGACCGCCATCGTCGACGAATCCGGCAACGACGTGCCGAACGGGCAGGGCGGCATCCTGGTCGTCAAACGCCCGTGGCCGTCGATGATCCGCACCATCTGGAACAATCCAGATCGCTTTAAAACCAGCTACTTCCCGGAAGAATTGGGCGGCACGATGTACCTGGCCGGCGACGGCGCGATCCGCAACAAGGATACCGGCTACTTCACGATCACCGGCCGTATCGACGATGTGCTGAACGTGTCCGGCCACCGCATGGGCACGATGGAAATCGAATCGGCGCTGGTGGCCAATCCGCTGGTGGCCGAAGCGGCCGTGGTCGGCAAGCCGGACGACACGACGGGTGAGTCGATCTGCGCCTTCGTCGTCTTGAAACAGGCGCGTCCGACCGGGGATGAGGCGAAACGGCTGGCCGTGGAACTGCGCAACTGGGTCGGCAAGGAAATCGGTCCGATCGCCAAACCGAAAGAGATCCGCTTCGGTGACAACCTGCCGAAGACCCGTTCCGGCAAAATCATGCGCCGCCTGTTGCGCGTGCTGGCCAAGGGCGAGACGATCACCCAAGACGTCTCCACGCTGGAAAACCCCGCCATCCTGGAGCAACTGAAAGAAGCGTCGTAAGACGTAGAAAGACATCCGCGCGCGTGATCCTGCATCCATTCTGGACACGCGCGCCCGCATGCCCCTGTCATTCCCGCGCAGGCGGGAATCCCATTTTCAAGCCGCCAATCGCAGTAAACACAAGCACACGCGCCATTAACCAGCACGAAAAACAGCCACTTCCGCCGCAGCCACCAAGGCCTCAGTAAAAATTTTGGTACTTTCCAGAATCCTTGCTATAATCTGCGGCTCCCGAGTTATGGGGAAAGCAGGAGAGATGGATGAGTGGTTGAAGTCGCACGCCTGGAAAGCGTGTATAGGTTCATAGCCTATCCGGGGTTCGAATCCCCGTCTCTCCGCCAAGTATACAAATTAGTTAGTTTCTGGGCATCCCAGAAAGTCTCAAAAAACCGCTTCTAGCCCGTGCTGAAGCGGTTTTTTCATTTCAGGACGTCCTAGCTCATCCGGTGGCATCCTGATTTTTTCAGGGTAGATGATGGAGGTGGCAGTTCACTCTGAAAATGAAGTTACCCTGATAGGGCGGCTAAAACGGTCTATAGTGGTTTCTGACGAATACGCTGAGGAGGCCGATCATGCCCAAGATCATCGTCCCGCTAACCGATTCTCAGGTCAAGAACGCCAAGCCCAAGCCGAAACTTTACAAGATGTTCGATGGCGGTGGCCTGTATATCGAAATCACGCCTACCGGATCCCGGATCTGGCGCATGAAGTTTCGGCAGGTCAACGGTAAAGAGAACCTGCTCACGTTCGGACCCTACCCCGAAATTACGCTGCAGGACGCGCGAGAAAAGCGCCTGGCTGCACGCCGCCTGCTATTGGAAGGGATAGATCCCGCCAAGCAGCGTGACGACGCCAGGCGCATCGCCGCCGAACGCGCCACCAACACGTTTGAAAAGATCGCCCGCGAGTGGCACTCCATCAAAGAACCATCGTGGAGCGAGCGCACCGCAAAGAACACCATACAGCGCCTGGAGGCGGACATCTTTCCCGCCATTGGCCGCATTCCCATCTACGAAATCAAGCACCGGGATTTGATATCCGTCTTGCGGAAAATCGAATCGCGCGGTGCGCAGGAAGTCGCGCACCGGCTCAAGGCGACCTGTTCGCAGGTCTTCAGCTATGCCATCCAGTGCGGCCTTGCAGATCGCAACCTGGCCACCGACATGAAGGACGTGCTCAAACCGGTCGCCGCCGGCCATTTCGCCTCCATTGCGTCCGACGAACTCCCGTCATTCCTGAATAACCTCAATCGCAACGAAGCCTGCATGCACAAGCCCACGCGCATCGCCCTACGCTTGATGATGCTGGTGTTCGTGCGCACCAGCGAACTGATTGAGACGCCGTGGAGCGAGATCGACCTGGAGAAGGACGACTGGATCATCCCATGGCAGCGCATGAAGCGCGGCAAGCTCACCGTCAACCCGGATAAAACCAATCACCACGTCTGCCTTTCGAAGCAGGCGAAGGCCTTGCTGCGTGAACTGCATGCCGTGACCGGGCGCGGCACCTATCTGTTTCCGAATCAGCGTGACCACAGCAAGCCTATGAGTAACAACGCGATCCTGAAAGCGCTGGAGCGCATGGGCTACAAGGGAAAGATGACCGGCCACGGCTTCCGCTCGCTGGCAATGAGTACCATCAAGGAGCACCTGGGCTACCGTCATGAAGTGGTTGACCGGCAGCTTGCGCACGCGCCGAAAGACAAGGTCGCCAGTGCCTATGACCGCGCACAGTTTCTGGCCGAGCGCCGCAAGATGATGCAGGAGTGGGCCGATTACCTTGATGAGGTTAGCGCCAAAGCGGCGTCGCCGATCAACCAAAAGCTATCCCTCGGGAATGAACGGAATTTTCCTGACGTGTAAACCGGAGGTTATTATGCCCAGGCCTGCTGTCCCTCTTACAGAAGACCGAATCGTGAACGCCCAGCCGCGACAAAAGCCGTATAGGCTATTCGATGGCAGCGGGCTTTATCTGGAAGTGACTCCTTGTGGCTCGAAAATCTGGCGCATGAAAATCTGTCGGACCAACGCCAACGGCTTGCAGTGCTCACTCACTTTCGGTCATTACCCAGAAGTCCCGACGCTCCTGGCGCGAGCGCATCGCGTGAGAGCGAAGAACATGCTGCGCGAAGGGCTGGATCCAAGAACGGAATTTAACGCCGCGAAACTGCGCGTTCCCAAGTGGCCCGATGTGACGGTGCCGATGCCCGGATGGATAGATGCGAATAAGGTCAGGAGATGTGCCGCGCAGATCGCGAGAACTGCTGTTTATCGGCTTCAGGCGGATATTTTTCCGGCTATGTCCCGTCTTCCTATTGACGAAGCGAGGCGCAGCGAATTCCTGTCAGCGCTTGGCGAGATCGAATCTCGGGGTATGAAGATGATTGCCCGGCACTTGTATGAACTTTGCTCGGCAGTCATTGACCAAAGTGCTCAAACTGGAATCACCGAAAGTGATATGGCGTCGTGCATGCTGGATGCCAGGGCAAGCGAACGCCGGCATCCTCGATAAGCAATCTGCCAAGGGGGCGTCTACGTTCTTGGCGTGTCGACATTCGCATCGTATTGGGCGAGTGGTTTGTCCCTGAGGTCTACGTCGTCATGTAAGCCGCGCATCGTGTTCAAGTGGCGAGATGCGACGTCCTGTTTGAATTCCTTGGAAATGCGTGCATCGTTCAATACATCTGTCCAGAATTGGTAGGCCATTCCATGGCACTGCGGCAGGTGTCGTAGTTCAAGCTTGGCCAAGTTGGGAACCCACTCTCGCGCGATAATTTCGCCATGCGTATTCGGCCGATACAGCATGGGCAACATGTCATAAGCATCGAGCAAGCGGTGTCGCTGATCGAACGTCCAGGCGAGGGCAATGTTCCCATGGTGCTTGTCCGTATTGCCAATGAGCGCCCCGTACAGATCAAGGATTTCGACTGTCTCCACGTCTTTCCGGGAAAGCTCGCCAAGGCGGCCAAGTTCACGCGCGACCGCAGTCCAGTTTTGATCGAGCATACCGAGGTCGCCGTCCAGCGCGGAGAAGGTCGCCATCGGACGTCTTCCTTTCAGCCCGACCCGGTCAAACCGCACTACCTCCAGGAATACCCGCCCTCCGGTTTCCAGGATCGACGTTTTGGCGGCGGCGATCCGGTTGCGGGCGAGGACCTCCAGCGCCAGGTGTTCGCAGATCAGCAAGTCGCCCCAGCGGCGGCCGCTTGGCGTGTCAACCTGGGGAGAAAACTTCACGATGACGTGCTCGATGATTTCGTGTTCGCCACTGCGCTGGATTATCGCGGTAAATTTTGGCTGCTCACCGCCGGCCGAGGACCCCGGGGGTTCGCCTTGCATGGAGTGCTCTGCCATACCAGGATATCGGGCAGCGCGGTCGGCGTCCGGTATCACCGACTGCCGTGTCCTGGCCATATCCGAGAGATACCTGGCGTACGACTCGTTTCCCAGGATGAGGTCACCAGCGGCATGTTCGCTGCGGCGCGAGATGTACTTGAGCACCTGCTCATCCGTCCACCGCAAGATATCCGTTGGCAGGTCCAGGTCGCGGTTCCTGCCTGGCTCCATCCGGCCCAAAAAACCTTGGGGACGGAGATCCCGTAGAAAATATGGCGTCCCCTGGAATAGCCGGTAACCCATCCCTTCCAGCGGTGTGAACGCATAGAAGCCGCCTTGAAGGGTGGCAATATGGCCAATCGGCTCCACTTGACCGTCTTCGGAAACACGAAATACGGGGATGGGCGCATCGACACCAGGAACGTGACGTCGCAAAGCGTATTGCCGGGCTTTGCTTGCCCCCAGTACGATGCCATCGCTTACTGTTGCCCAGAGCCGGGAAAACGTCGGCTGGCTCACCTCCAGTGCCGTCAAGATGGTCGAAGTTTTCGCGGGGCCTTGCATCAGCAACTGCAGAAGCTTGTCCATGTGCTGATTTTTAGCCATTTTTGTTAAGAACTTTGAATAGAAAAATTCTGCCAGTTTTCATAGTAAAAAGTGGCATATTTGAATGGAATAATGAATAGCATTGTGAATGGAAAATAGCATAGCATGCTCGCTACGCTATATCAGGGTTTGTGCTGACTGATTGTTGTTGAGGCCAGCGAAATTTCATCTGTCATCCGGCTGTTACCCGGAAGTTAGGATGCTGGAGGGGACTGGCGGCCGAGCGGGCAGTGTCGGCGGCAGCGCAGGGCGGCAAGTTCATCGGCCTTGTCACGTGCCTTTTGAGCCAGTGCTTGCTGGCGCTAACCTGGTGTACTGTCAGCGCCGCAAGGGGGCACGATCAGCGGGGCAATTCTCTTTTTATCACTAGCTATAGCAGGCGTGGCGGTGGCGAGCAAGCTGTCTTAGGCTAAGTTCAAAAGGCCGTTTTGGCATGCGCATCAGTGGCCGGTTCCCAGCAGATAAGTGGTTTATTTGGGCTTGCCCGCTGCCGCGCCGGAGTTGGTCGGCTGTGGTGGCGGTGCGTTCTGGCCAGGCGCATTTTTGCGTTGCACGCTGTGCGGCTGTCGGGTATTCAGTTCGGCGCGAAACAGGTCGGTCTGCCCCTGCGCGACGGCTTCCCGTTCGCGGTACTGCTGCAGTTCCGAACGGACGGCGGCAATTTCATCAGCCTTGTCCCGTGCCAGTTGGTCCAGCGCTTGCTGGCGCTGGCTGGATAATTCATGTGCATGCGCCAGTTCGGTCTTTAAGAGCGTATCCCAGTAGGCCCAAAGCTTGAAAAATATTGGTAAAATTTTCTTG
>JAZJZT010000029.1:0-171485 GCA_040389645.1 Pseudomonadota bacterium
ACATGTCAATCAAATTATTCCGGACACTAGTGCGCGCAGGCGGGAATCCCATTTTTTGCGCCGTTTGCGACTCTAAATGGGATTCCCGCCTGCGCGGGAATGACATCTCTACGGCCGGTGGCTTAACTTAACGGCATTAGCCACAGACCTTAGATTTGTCGTTCCCGCGCAGGCGGGAACCCATGCCACGCTTGCTCATAGGCGAATGCATTGATGAACGCATACGTGCTATGGGGGAACGGCATGCCTTTCCCCTGCGCGGGAACGACAAATGACCGTCAAACGGGACTTAAAGCGCGGATGCCGGCGCCACGGAGGCGCCCTTGATGCCGTGCCTTTCCAGCGCATCGGCGACAAAACCGTCCGCCTTCATTTGCTCGACGAACGCCGCCAGGAAGGCGGCCGCCTCGGCACCCCGGCTTTTCGGCACGCCCATCGCCTGCTGGATCACCATGAAGCGCTGGTCCAGCAGGCGCAGGCCGCCGGCTTTTACGGCATCGGCTTCCAGCTGCTGTTTGACGCCGGCGGCGACTTCGGCGCCTTCCGTCAAAAACGTTTCGACCACGGTCGGTGAAGTCGGCGCGCGCACGATGGCCGCCTGTTTCAATTCCCGCGTCAGGTATAAATCGTAGGCGCTGCCTTTGCCGACCACGATCCGGTTGTGGGGCAGGTCGACGTCGACGTTGCTGGCGATCGGCGACGCTTCGCGCACCAGGTAAAACCCCTCGATCAAGACGTACGGCGCGGTGAAGGCGATATCGGCGCCGCGCACCGGGTCGATCGCAAAAAAGCCGAAATCGGCGCGCTCCGCGACCACCGCCTCGACCGACTTGCCGGCGGCGTCGAACACGACCAGCTCCAGTTCAACATCGAGCAGGCGGGCGAATTGCGTCGCCAGGTCGACCGAGACGCCGCAAGGCAGGCCATCGGCGCCGGTGTTAGCCAGGATCGGGTTGCCGAGATTGATCGAGGCGCGCAGCTTGCCGCTCGGGGTAAACGCGGCGCGGATGGCATCGGTGGGAATCAGGGTCATGTGGGTCTCGCCAGGTAAGGGGATTACGGTTTCAGGATGTTTTCGATCCGCGACAGCGCTTGTAACGTATGCTGCAAATGTTCGCGCAGGAAGGCGGAAGCTTCCTCGTTGCGTTCGCGTTCCAGCAGTTCGAGCACGTGCAAGTGCTGCCTGCAATGCTCGGGGTAGCGCGCGCGGTCCTGCATCGAGCGGTACGACAGCAGGCGCCGCACGCGGTTGACGCGCTTGATGGTGTCGATAAAAAAGGTATTGCCGGACGCTTCGACCAGGCATTCGTGATAACGCACGCCGCGTTCATGCAGTTCGTCGGCGGTGGCAGTTTCGATGCCGCCGTTCAGCATGTGCAATTCGGTAGCGCGGCATAGCTCCAGCTTCGCCGGTTCCAGTTTATAGCCTGGTTCCAGCAGCGCCGCCGGTTCCAGCGCCAAGCGTAAGCGGTACGATTGCAGCAGGCTGTCCGGCGTCAGCAGCATCGATGAAAAGATCCAGCCGTAACCGGGCTTGCGTTCGGCCCATCCTTCCTGGGCGATGCGGCCCAGCACGGCGGCCAGTTGCGTCGCCGTCAGGCCGTAGCGCGTCTTGATCAACTGTTCGGAGAATTCCTGCGGCAGTTCGCCTTTTAATAAATCGTCGGCGATGCGGAAATAGACGCTGCTGACGACATCCGATTCCGCCAGTCCCAGCGCCTTGACGACATCGGACAGCGGTTCAGTGAAAGGCTTGGCGACGAAATAACCGCGATTGCGTTCGCGCGTCAAAAATCCTTTTTCGTGCAGCAGGGACAAGGCTTCACCGACGGGCTGGCGCGATACGCGCAGCCGGTCGGCCAGCATCTGCGCCGGCAGGTGCGCACCCACCTGCCACCCTTCGTTCTTGATCAATTCCACGATCTGCGTCGGAATCGGCGTTTCAGTATTCATATCGTTCATCGGTAACGGAGTCCCCGACAGCCTAGCAGAAATCACGCGGCGCGCTGGGCTGCGATCGTCTTTTGCAAGATGAATGGAATCACGCCTCCCTGTTTGAGCAGGCTCGTTTCGAGTTGCGTTTCGACGGCGGCCGTGGCCTGGAACCTGAGCACTTCGCCATTGGCGCGCCGTACCGTCACGTCGATCGCGCAGCGCGGCGCCAGCAATTCCGGCGCGGCATCGATCTCGATCCTGTCGCCGGCGGCGAGATTCAGCGTGTCCGGGTTGACGCCGGCGGGCAGGCGCAGCGGCAGGATGCCCATGCCGATCAGGTTGGAACGGTGGATGCGTTCGAAACTGACGGCCAGCACGGCGCGGATGCCGAGCAGGCGCTGGCCCTTGGCCGCCCAGTCGCGCGACGAACCGGTGCCGTAACGTTCTCCCGCCACCAGCACCACGGCGTCGCCGTCGTCGCGGTAACGCTGCGCCACTTCGAAGATCGGGGCCACCGTGCCGCTCGGCACGTGCAGCGTGTGCGCCACCGGCGCGGCAGGGCAGAGCCGGTTGCGTAAAGTCTTGCTGTGGAAGGCGGCGCGCAGCATCACTTCCCAGTTGCCGCGGCGCGAGGCGAACACGTTCAGATCTCCCCGCTCGTCGCCCCGTTCGACCAGGAAATCGGCCACGTAACTGTCTTGCGGAATCGCGCTGGCCGGAGAGATGTGGTCGGTCGTGATGTCGTCGCCGAGTACGAGCAGCGGATAGGCGCTGTAGCGGCCCAACTGGCTGCCTTCGCCAAGCGCGGCGAATGGCGGCCGGCGCAGCGCCGTCGATGCGGGGTTCCAGGGAAACAGCGGCGTTTTCGGCACATTCAGCGCATGCCACATCGGATTCAGGCTCGCCTGCGCGAAAGCCTGCGGATAGTCGTCGGGCCGCGTGCCGGCGCGCACCAGGTCATCGATTTCGGCACGGCTCGGCCACAGGTCGCGCAGGTGGACCGGGGTGCCGTCGGCGGCGATCTGCACCGGTTC
Organism: Pseudomonadota bacterium; assembly: GCA_040389645.1. Classification (GTDB taxonomy): domain Bacteria; phylum Pseudomonadota; class Gammaproteobacteria; order Burkholderiales; family Burkholderiaceae_D; genus Rugamonas. The sequence goes on from JAZJZT010000029.1 coordinate 2,970, forward strand.
GACACTGAGGTCGATTTCGGCATTGCCCGCCAGCGCGAACACGATCACCAGCGCCGGCGACATCAGGAAGCCGAGGTCGAGGTCAGGGTGGATGCGGCCCGGGAAATTGCGGTTGCCCGACAGGACCGCCACCGGGTGGATCTCCTTGTTCGCCAGCGCGCGCTGGACCGGTTCGGTCAACGGCCCGGAATTGCCGATGCAGGTCGTGCAGCCATAACCGACGATATCGAAGCCGACCGCCGACAGATCGTCAATCAACCCGGCCCGTTCCAGGTAGGCGGCGGCCGCCGGCGAACCGGGGCCGAGCGAGGTCTTGATCCACGGCGCCACCTTCAAGCCGAGCGCACGCGCGCGGCGCGCCACCAAACCGGCGGCGATCAACAGCGCCGGGTCCGACGTATTGGTGCAACTGGTGATCGCGGCGATCGCGACCGGGTGACGCGGCATGCCGCTGTCGCCCGGAGTCGGGGTGAAATCAAGTCTGGCCAGCGCGGCGCCGGTTTCGCCGTAGCCCAATAAATCCTGCGGCCGGCGCGGGCCGGCCACGTGCATGTCGACCGCGTCGAGCGGCAATTCCAGCACGCGGGTGTAGCGCGGCGCGGCGGCGGGATCGAACCACAGGCCCGCACGTTTTGCATATGCTTCGACCAGGTCGATTGCCGGCTGGGCGCGGCCGGTGTCGCTCAAATATGTCAGCGTTTGCTGGTCGACGGCAAAATAACCGGTGCTGGCGCCATATTCCGGCGCCATGTTGGCCACCACGGAACGCTCGCCGGCGCTCAGCGTGCTGACGCCTTCTCCGTAAAATTCGACGAATTCTCCGGAAACGCCGATCGCGCGCAGGCGCTGCGTGACCGTCAGCGCCAGGTCGGTCGCGCCTACGCCGGCGCGCAATTCTCCTGTCAAATGCACGCCGATGACGTCGGGAATACGCAACATGGTCGGCATGCCGAACATGACGGTCTGCGCTTCCAGGCCGCCGACGCCCCATCCGAGCACGCCGATGCCGTTGATCATCGGCGTGTGGCTGTCGGTGCCGATCAGGGTGTCCGGCACCATCCATACACCGTCTTCGCGCTGCTCGGTTTGCACCACGGTGGCCAGTTGTTCGAGGTTGATCGTGTGCATGATGCCGGTGCCCGGCGGGTGGATGCGCACGCCGCGCATGACCTTCGAGGCCCAGCGCAGGAAGCTGTAGCGCTCATTGTTGCGGCGCAGTTCCAATTGCAGGTTGCGCGTCAGCGCGTAGCGCTGCGCGAAAAACTCGACCGCCAGCGAATGGTCGACCGAGACATCCACGGGCAAGCCCGGATTGAGCACGGTCGGGTCCCAGCCGGCCTCGCTCAGCGTGTCGCGCATGGCGGCGATGTCGACCAGCGCCGGCGTGCTGGTGGTGTCGTGCATTAGCACCCGGCCCGGCTGGAAGGCGATTTCCGCCTCGCTGGTTCCGCGCTCGAGCCAGTCGAACATGGCCGCTGTCGCCGCCTCTCGCTCGTCGCCGGACGTGTTGCGGATGACGTTTTCCAGCAACAGTCGCAGCACGACCGGCAAGCGGTGTAAGCGCTCACCAAACAATCCTGGCAAGTCCACTACCAGGTACGGGGTGCCGGCATGCTCAAGCAGCGACGGCGGGAACGAGGAATTTTTTTTCATAAGTTATTGTTGCATATTTTTGCGTAAAAATGCAATATACCGAAAAACAATAACACTCATCACTAACCGGAGACTCCCGATGACCAGCAAGATTTCCGCTGCATCCGCTGACGAATGCGGCGCTATCGATGTGCCGGATACGGGCGCCGGACGGCGCCAGTTCCTGCTCGCCGCCGGCTCGGCCGGCACTCTCGCCGTGCTTGGCCTGGCGGGTTGCGCGACCGGCGCCGGCATCAATCCCGTTACCTCCACTACTTCCACAGGACCAGCCATGTTTGCCTATGTAGGATCACGCACCACGCGTGAACGCAATGCGCGCGGCGACGGCATCAGCGTGTACAGGATCAATGACGCCACTGGCGACCTGGCGCTGGTGCAAGTCGTCGGCGACTTGATCAATCCCTCGTTTCTCGCGCTGGACCGGGCAGGCGAGCACCTGTACACGGTGCATGGGGATCTCAGCGACATCAGCGCGTTCAAGGTCGACAAGGCCAGCGGCAAGCTGACCTTCATCAACCGCCAGAGTACCGGCGGCAAAAACCCGGTGCACCTGGCGCTGGACCCAAGCGGGCGCCATATCGTCGTCTCGAACCACATCGGGTCGAGCCTGGCGGTGCTGCCGGTCGGCGCCGACGGCAGTCTTGGAGAACTGAGCCAACTGGTGCCGCTGAGCGGTCCGCCCGGTCCGCACCGGATCGAACAAAAATTGCCGAAGCCGCATTTCAATCCCTTCGACCCGAGCGGGCAGTTTGTCGTCGTGCCGGACAAGGGACTGGACCGCACTTTCGTATTCCGCTTCGCCGATGGCAGGCTGACACCGGCCGCGCCGGCATTGACGGTGGCGCGCGAAGGCGCCGGCCCGCGCCACCTGTCGTTCCACCCGAAACTCGGCATCGCCTACGTCGTCAACGAACTCGATTCGACCGTCACGACCTATCGCTGGTCGGCCGCCAGCGGTGCCTTGCAGCCGCTGCAAATCCTGTCGACTTTGCCGGACACGTTTACCGGCAACAGCCGCGCATCGGAAATCGAAGTCGATGCGGCGGGGCGCTACCTGTATGCATCGAACCGGGGTTACGACAGCATCGCCGTGTTCCGCATCGATCCGGCCAGCGGCCTGCTGTCGCTGGCGGAAGTGGCGCCGACCAGCGGCAAGACGCCGCGCTTTTTTGCATTGGCGCCTTCCGGCCGCTTGCTGTATGCGCTCAATGAAGACAGCGACACCATCGTCTCCATGGCCATCGACCCGGCGCACGGCACCCTTCGCGCGACCGGCTTTTCCATCGCCTGCGGCAGCCCGGTCTGCATGGTGTTTTCGCACGGCGCCTGAAGCGCTGCTTTTTACTCACCCTACAAAGGACACCGGTGCTGATCCGCCGGCGACATTGCCATGCAAGTTAGACTAGACATCAACGAATCCGCGCTGGTCAGGAAAATCACGTGGAAGATCATTCCCTTCGTGTTCATCCTGTATGTAATTTCTTACCTGGACCGCGCCAACATCGGTTACGCCGCGCTGCAAATGAACCGGGAACTGGCCTTGTCGAGCGAAGCGTTCGGTTTCGTTTCCGGCATTTTCTTCATCGGTTATTTTTTGTTCGAAGTGCCGAGCAACGTCATGCTGAACCGCTACGGCGCGCGCATCTGGATCGCCCGCATCCTGTTGACCTGGGGCGCGGTATCTGTCGCCTGCGGCTTTGTGCAAAATGCCAACCAGCTGTATGTACTGCGCTTTCTATTGGGCGTGGCCGAGGCCGGATTTTTCCCTGGCATCATCGTGTATCTGACGCACTGGTTCCGTGCCCGGGAACTGGCGACGACGGTTGCGCTGTTCACGTCGGCGATCCCGGTGTCGTATATCATCGGCGCGCCGCTCAGCACCTGGATCATGGATAACTGCCACTGGTTCGACTGGAGTGGCTGGCGCTGGATGCTGGTGCTCGAAGGTGTGCCGGCCATCCTTGGCGGCATCGTCTGCTTCCTGTTTTTGACCGACAAACCGGCCGATGCAAAATGGCTGACGCCGCAGGAAAAGGCGTGGCTGGAAGCCGAACTGGAAAACGACCGCAAGTCGCGCCCGGCCGCGCAGCACTTGCCGCTGCTGAAGACGCTGACTAATCCGCGCGTGCTGTACCTGTCGTTCATTTATTTTGTCTACCAGTGCGGCAGCCTTGGCGTCGGTTACTGGATGCCGCAGATTATCAAGGGTTTTTCGACTTCGCTGAGCCACACGCAGGTCGGCCTGATCGCGATGATCCCGTATATTTTTGCCACCATCGTCATGGTCTGGTGGTCGCGCAGTTCCGACCGCAACGGAGAACGCCGCATGCATTCCGCGATACCGCTGGCGGTGGCGGCGCTGGCCCTGACGGGCGCTGGCCTGCTGGCCAATCCCTACCTGTCGATCGCGATGATCAGCCTGACGCTGGCCGGCCTGTATGCATTCAAGTCGCCGTTCTGGGCCTTGCCGACGCTGTTCCTGAGCCGCTCGACGGCGGCCGTGTCGATCGCCATCATCAATTCGATCGGCAATCTCGGCGGCTTCGTCGGTCCCTTCGTGATCGGTTACGTCAAGGGACGCGGCAACAGCGCCACCACCGGCCTGCTGTTCCTGGCCGCGCTGCTGGTGGTTTCCTTCCTGATGACGTATTTCATCCGGATTCAGGAGCACAAGGCCGAATCCACCCCCGCGTCCGGCGCGAAAAGCCGGACCGGGACAGCTTAACAACCCCGCAATGCATATGGCAGGCCGGGCCGGCGCTACAGGGCGCCCGGCTGGCATCGTCACGTCACAACCTAATGGAGACAACATGAAAAAAATGATTTTTGCAGGTGTAGGGATGGGCATCAGCGTGGCATCCGCCATGGCCCAGTCGAATGTAGCCCAGTCGAATGTCACCGTGTATGGCCTGCTCGACGCCGCCGTGGTGGTCGCCGGCGGCGGACCGAAAGGCGCATCGACCAGGCTTGACAGCGGCGTCTCGAACGGCAGCCGGATCGGCTTTACCGGCAGAGAGGGTCTCGGTAATGGGCTGTCATCGTTCTTCACGCTGGAAAGTGGCATCCTGATCGATACCGGCGCGTCCGACCAGGGCGGCCTGCTGTTCGGGCGCCAGGCGTTCGTCGGACTCACGCACGCCGCAGGCACGCTGAAGATCGGCCGCCAATACACGCTGATGTTCGACACGCTCACCGATGTCGATCCGTTTACCAATAATTATGGCGGCGCCGCGGGCCAGTTGATGGCGGGCGAAAAAGCGGGCACGCGGATGAACAACACCGTGCAGTACACCAGTCCCGCCGTGCGCGGTTTCAGCGCGCAGCTGGCCTATGGTTTCGGTGAAGTGCCGGGCGATTCCGCCAGGTCGCGCCAGTTCGAATATGGCGCCAGCTACAACGCCGGCCCGCTGTTGCTGCGCGCGACCTATAACCGCACCGATAACGCCGGCGCCACCGACAGCGCACGCAATGTCTTGCTGATCGCGAAATACAGTTTCGGCCCGTTGACCGCTTCGGCAGGATACGGCGCCAACCAGGGGACCGGTTCGACCGACAGCCGCGACTATCTCGTCGCTGTCTCGGCCCCGTTCGGTGCGCACGGTATTTCGGGCACCTTCATCCACAAGAGCGACCGGGCCAACACCCGTCTCGGCGCCAACCAGGTCGCCGCTGCCTATACCTATGCGCTGTCGAAACGCACCAATGTCTTCGTCGCGTACTCAAAGCTCAGCAATATTCGCTTTACCACCAGCAAATTCGGCGATGGCGACCGCGAACTCGATCTCGGCATCAAGCACCGTTTCTGATGTCGAATTTAAGGATGAGAACAATGAAACGGTATGGCATCAATCCGGTCGTGCTGGGTTTGTCGCTGGTGACGGCTGTTCAGGTGTTTGCAGCAAGTGAGCGTGGCAGCGAGGAGCAAGCACAGGAGATGGTGAACAAGGCCGTCAGCCTGATTCACGCCCAAGGCTCCGCTGTCGCCTACAAAACGTTTACCGACAATCCTGGCAGTGCCTTCAGATACAAGGACCTGTTTGTATTCGTTGTCGATTTTCAAGGCACATCATTGGCGAACGGGCGCCAGCCGAAAATGGTGGGGAAATCGCTGATCGCAATGAGGGACGTGGATGGCAATCTGCTGATCAAAGGGATTATCGATGTCGTTAAAAGCAGGAAAACGGGATGGTATGGACCATACAAGTCTGCCAATCCGGTGACGAAGGAGTATGAGCGAAAGAAAACCTACTGCGAGCAAGGCGATGGGGAAACCGCCGTATGTGTCGGCGTGTTTCTGGGGAAGTAAGCGAGGAGGGCGGACCTGCGCCCTGATGAGGGCGCGGGTATTTAATCGAGCGGGTGTGCTTCGAGCGGCACGCCTTGCGCATCGAAGCGCTGTGCCACGGATACGGTCGTGATGCCGATCGTCGCCAGCGCGTCGGCCACGTCGTCGATTTCGAGTTCCAGGTCGCAGCCCAGGTCGAGCGGCTTGTCGGCGCTGGCCAGCGGAGCGCTGCCGCCGGCGCCGTACAGGTTCACGCGCAATACCATGTCGCCCTCGACGTCGGCCGCCGCGAGCACGGCGTGGCAATCGTCGCCGTGCGTTTGCAATGCCTGGCGCAATTCCGCCATCATGCCCAGCATCGCGTGTTCGGCCATGCCTTGCTGCTTGGCGCCGAAGAATAAATCCTGGTACAGGAAATTGAGTTCGACGCCGCCGGCCGGAGACAGGCAGCGCGCGATCAGCGGCGCGGCCTGTTCGGTCCACTTGCGGTAGCGTTCCATGCGCGCGGCATAGTATTCGTCGGCGGCCTGTTCGTCGGCGGGCGCCTGGTAAAACGGGTCGTCGGCGCGTTTCAAGGCAAATCCGAGCAGGAAGCGCAGTTCGACCGCCGCGTCGTCCGGGCCGAAGCCGGCGCCGGTCCATCCCGCCATGCTGCGTTCGAGCGCGGGCGCGGCCGACAGTTTTTTCTCCGTCATTGATGCCGCCGCTTCGCGCACCATCGCATTCAATTGACCATAGGTGATACGGTCGACTTCATGCAGATCGTAGGCGTGTTGCAGGAGCACGACCTTGGCTTTCGGGCTTTCCAAACCCGCCTGCTGAAAACTGTCCAGCAGCGCGGCGAAGGCGGCATCGTCCTGGAAGGTATTGGCTTGTACCAGGCCGCCGGTGCTGTGCACGAACAGGGGGATGGCGAAGGCATTGATTTCCATCGCCGGCGCGCCTTCCCGGCGCAGCAGGGCGGTGCCGGCCGCTTCTTCGACGGTGTCGCGCAGCAGGCGGTAGGCGTCGACATCCTCGAATTTCGCCAGTTCGATGGCGCCGTACAGGACATCGTCCTTTTGCTGGTTCAGGTATTTGCGCACCAGGCGCTGGAAGTCCGCTTCCTTTTCGCGCAGGGCGTCGCTTTGCGTGTCGCGGTCTTCCTGTTCGGCCAGTTCGAGCGCGAGCGCGCACAGCGCTTCGCTGAGCAAGTCTTCTTTTTCTTCGGGTGGGGTGCTGTTCTTGCGGGGCGCGGGGCGCTTGTTTTTTGGCATAGGTGGCGCGAAAAGCGTCGTATCAGTGTTCGGAGTGGAAGGTTTCGTGCAGTTCGTCGAGCAGGTCGGCCGTTTCGTCGGACGACAGGCCGAGGTGGGCGCAGGCGCGTTCTCCCCCTTTATCCCATTCCAGCGAACTGACGTAACCGTTATAGCGTTCGATGCCCTTGTCGGCCAGGACCGACAGGGCGATCAGCGAGCGCACGGCGTCGTCGGTGGCGTCGTCTTCCATGACGCTGTAATCGTGGTGGTGCAGGATGGCCCAGGAGACGTCCGGCGACAGGCCCCAGTTGCGCGCCAGCAGGCAGCCGATGGCGGCGTGATTCGTGCTGTGGCGCGCATCTTCGACGGCAGTAAAATTCAGTTCGGGTTCGCGGCTGGCGGCGGCGAAGGTGTCGGCGTAATCGGTGAAACGGCTCATCAGCAGCGGCACGCCGATGTCGCAGAACAGGCCGAAGGTATGGGCGATGTCGGGCGGCGCGATGCGCAGTGTGCGCGACATGAACACCACCGCCTGGGCGCGGCGCGCCGAGGTTTCCCAGAAGCTGTCGAGGGCGCCGTCGTTGCCGTCGATGGCCTGGCGCGCCAGCAGCCCGGTGAGCAGGGCGGCGCACTGGTTGATGCCGAGGAAATTGATCGCCTGTTCGACCGATTTCGCCTTGCGCGACGCGCCGAAGAAGGGGGAGTTTGCCAGTTTCAGCAGCGCGCCGGACATGCCGACGTCGTTGCCGATGATGCGCGCGATGCGGCGCGGCGACGGGTCCTGTTCGGCCAGTTCGCGCTGCAGGTCGACCAGCAGGCTGGGCCGTGGCGGTATGCGGATCGAACGCAACAACGCGTCTTCTACCGACGTTTCGATTACCGGGGCGGGGGCTGCTACTGAGGTCATGTTGTCGAACGTATCATCAAGTCTGTTGGGATTGCCAGCCTGCACTATAACTGAGCCGTGCAAATGCTGCCGAGCATGCGAACTCCGATTATCCCCTGATCCGGTTGGCGTAGCGAAAAAATGGAATGTAAATTCGCGTCAATGCGGCAAATATGATGCAACGCGGCGGGGTAATCATGACGCCCTGGCAAGCTTGCAGCGACAATCGTATCAGTCCGGCAACGCGGACGTGGAGACGCTACAATTGTTTGCATGACTATCTTGATTGCCGGTATAGATTTTAATGCACCGTCGGCCGACGTGGCGCCGCAGATGATCGGCCTGACGGTATTGGTGAACGGCGTCGGCGGGCGCATCGTCGAAGTGGAAGCCTATGATCGCGACGAGCCGGCTTCACACTGCCATCGCGGTCTGACCGCGCGCAACTTTGCCATGTTCGGTCCGCCCGGTCACGCCTACGTGTATCTGTCGCACGGCATCCACTGGTGCCTGAATTTCGTCTGCCGCGAACCGGACCACGGCGCCGGCGTCCTGATCCGCGCGATCGAACCGCTGGCCGGGCTCGACGCGATGCGTGAGCGGCGTGGGCTGGACGATGTGAGGCTGCTGTGTTCCGGTCCCGGGCGGCTGTGCCAGGCGCTGGCCGTCACGCGCGCCCATAACGGCTTATCTCTGACGGCGCCGCCGTTCGAGCTGGTGGCGCGCGGTGCCGAGCCGGACATCGCAATCGGGCCGCGCATCGGCATTTCGAAAGCGGTCGACTTGCCGTGGCGTTTCGGCGAGCGCGGCTCGCGTTTTTTGAGCCGGCCGATGCGCTGACCATAATGCCATTTAATTTAGTTAGCGCCAAGTCTGTCATTCCCGCGCAGGCGGGAATCCCATTTTTCTGCACCGTTTGCGACTCTAAATGGGATTCCCGCCTGCGCGGGAATGACAGTGTGGCCTTAGCTTAACGACATTGAAAGGGGCTGCACGAAGCGGCGCGGACGGGAGAGGCGGGACTCTCATTGCCACTGCAGGCTGCCCGCCTTTTTGACCACGCGCCGCCCGGCCGACGCGGCCCGCGGCACCGTCGGCGCGTGGCCCCGCATCGGGCTGCCCGGCGCGCGACGCTCGCCGCCCTCGGCGATGGCTGCTTCGTCATCGCCGGCTTCCGGGTCGCACGCCGTGTCGTCGAGCTGGAACACGGCCACCGCCTGCGACAGGTTGACCGCCTGCTCTTGCAGGCTTTCGGCGGCGGCGGCGGCTTGCTCGACCAGTGCCGCGTTCTGCTGCGTGACATCGTCCATCTGTCCGACCGCCTGGTTGACTTCGGTGATGCCTTGCGCCTGCTCGGCGCTGGCGTCGCTGATGCGGGCGATGATGTCGTTCACTTGCCGCACCGACGCGACAATATCTCCCATGCTGCTGCCGGCCTGGTTGACGCAGGCGCTGCCGCTGTCGATGGTGGCGACCGAGGCCGCGATCAGCGCCTTGATTTCCTTGGCCGCGCCGGCCGAGCGCTGCGCCAGCGTGCGCACTTCGCTGGCGACGACGGCGAAACCGCGTCCCATCTCTCCGGCGCGCGCCGCCTCGACGGCGGCGTTCAGCGCCAGGATATTGGTTTGAAAGGCGATGCCGTCGATCACTCCGATAATGTCGACCATCTGGCGCGAGCTGGCGCGGATGCTGTCCATCGCCGCCACTGCCTGCGTCACCGCCGTGCCGCCCTTGGCGGCCAGGCCGCTGGCGCTGGCGGCGAGTTCGCATGCCTGGCGCGCATTGTCCGCATTCTGGCGCACCGCCTGCGTCAGGTTGTGCATCGCGCTGGCGGTTTCTTCGAGTGAGCCGGCCTGCAACTCGGTGCGGGTCGACAGGTCCAGGTTGCCGCTGGCGATTTCGTGCGACGCGGTGTCGATCGATTGCACGGCGCCGAGGATGGTGCGCAAGGTCTGGTTCAAATTGAAAATGGTGAGATCGAGCGCGCGCGCCGTCTCGGCGATCTCGTCGCGCCCCTCGTTGCGCCGGCCCAGTGTCAGGCGGCCGGCCGCCAGGCTGCGCACGACGTCGGAAATCGAGCGGATGTCGCGCAACAGCGCGGCGCGCACGCGCATCGTCGCCAGCAGCGACAGCGCGACCGACAGCAGCAGCAGGCCGGCCATGGTCCAGACCAAGGTGCGGAATTGCGCCTCGGCCAGCGCGTAGGCTTGCACGCTTGAATTTTTTTCGTGCGCCGACAACTGGCCGAGCTGCCCGTTGAGCAGGCCGAACTGGTGCTCCGCCTTGATCATCGAATTGGTCGCGATCGACTGGTCGACCTGCGCCAGTTCGATGGTTTCCAGCACGGCCTTGCGGTAGGCCGCCAGTGCCAGCGCCGACGCGTCGACGATACGTTTTTCGTCGGCGTCGCTCACCTGCGCCAGTTGTGCCAGCTGCTGCGCGATCGCGCCGTGGCGCGCGCGGATCTGCGCGATGAGTTCATCGAGCCTGGCCTGGGCGAAGCTGCCGTTGATCCAGGCCAGCAACTGGTAAGCGTTGGCGTGCGCATAACGGGTCTCTCCCATGATGTCGGCCGCCGCCTGCAGGCGTGCGGCGCGCACCTGCACCAGGTTTTCCATCGATGCGTTCTGGCGCACCATGCCATAGTAAGCGCTGCCCGAAGTCGCCACCAGCAGGATCAATACCAGCACGGGTGCCAGCAGCAGTTTCGGGCCGATACGTAATTTGTTCAGCATGATGGCCTCCGCCGTTCATTTTTTATAGATACCGGCTTCGAGCACGACATCGCCGACGCGCAGGATATAGGTCGTCTTCGGTTCGATCTTGCCGCTGCTCGGATTCTTGTACATGTAGTCGACCCAGCCTTTGCCCTTCTTGGCCGCCAGCTCGATGATCTCTCTGCGGTATTTCTTGCCGCTGGCGTCGGGCACGTCGGTCAAGTCCTTGCCGACGATGGATTGGTTGATCGGGTGCGCCAGCACGATGCCGGTGTTGATGTCGCGCATGTCGACATACAGCGAACCCTGCACGAACTCAGGGTCCTTGGCGGTGATCTTTTTCATCATCTCGTCCTTGCCGTGCGCCTTCATGAAGGCGGCGCCGCGTTCGGCCATGGCGATCGCATCCTTCTCGGTCGGCTCGGTTGATGCCGCCGCCAGGGCCATGCTCAGGCACAGCACGGTGCCGGTGAATACCTGTTTCATAGGGAGTCCTTTACTTTTTACGTGGATAAACATTTCCGTCGCGCATGCCCAATGTACGCCGCCGACGCCGCCAGCAATTGCGCTGGCGCAAGCGCCAGGCAGGTCGCGCCGCGCAGTCGAAATGCATCAAGGAGTTGTGTCTTGTTGGAAAATTTCCAGGTGGCCATTGATATCTGGCAACGTGCCTTGCACGCCGGGATCTACGATGAAATTCCCGCCGACCCATCCAGGAGATTGCCATGACGACCGAATCCGTCCCCGTCAAATTCAAACCGTATACCCGCCAGACCATCCGCCAGGCGCGCCAGTGGGAATGGCTGGACGAAGAGTTGCGCGAAGCGGTGCAGGTGGTGTCGCACGTGCTGCCGTTCCGCACCAACGAATATGTGCTGGACCAGCTGATCGACTGGAACAATGTGCCGGACGATCCGATTTACCGGCTGACCTTCCCGCACCGCGACATGCTGCCGCCGCACGAATATGCGCACCTGCGCGACCTGGTGCTGGTGCAGAAGGATGACGCGGCCATCGCGCGCTACGTGCAAGCGATCCGCATGCGGATGAACCCGCACCCGGCCGGCCAGATGACGCACAACGTCCCGCGCGTCAACGACGCGCCGCTGAAGGGCATCCAGCACAAGTACAAGGAAACGGTCCTGTTCTTCCCGAGCGCCGGCCAGACCTGCCACGCGTATTGCACCTTCTGTTTCCGCTGGCCGCAATTCGCCGGCATGGAAGACATGAAGTTCGACGCGCGCGAAACGACGCAACTGGCGGCCTACCTGCGCGATCACCCGCACGTGACGGACGTCCTCATCACCGGCGGCGATCCGTTGATCATGAACACGCGCTCGCTGGCCGAGATCATCGAACCGCTGCTGGCGCCGGAACTGGCGCATATCCAGAACATCCGCATCGGCACCAAGTCGGTCGCGTATTGGCCGCAGCGCTTCGTCAGCGACCGCGACGCCGACGATTTATTGCGCCTGTTCGAGCGCGTGGTCGCCTCCGGCAAGAACATGGCGATCATGGGGCATTACAACCACGCGGTCGAACTGCGCCAGGAGATTGCGCAAAAAGCCGTCAAGCGCATCGTCGGCACCGGCGCGACCTTGCGCATGCAGGGGCCGTTGATCCGCCACATCAACGAAGACCCGAAAAGCTGGGCCGAACTGTGGACCACCGGCGTGCGCCTGGGCGCCATTCCCTACTATATGTTCGTCGAGCGCGATACCGGGCCGCGCGAATATTTCCAGTTGCCGCTGGCGCGCGCGCACGAGATTTTCCAGCAGGCGTACCAGATGGTGTCCGGCCTGTCGCGCACCGTGCGCGGCCCGTCGATGAGCGCCTTTCCCGGCAAGGTCGTCATCGACGGCGTGGTCACGATCGGCGGCGAAAAAGTGTTCGCGCTGCAGTTTCTGCAGGCGCGCAACGCGGACTGGGTGCGCAAGCCCTTCTATGCGAAATTCGATCCGGAGGCGAGCTGGATGGACGACCTGGTGCCGGCCTTCGGCAAGGATAAATTCTTCTTCGAGGAAGACGAGCCGATGCCGCGCAAGGTGATCCAATTGGCGCAGGCGCATGCGCCGCGCGCCGACGGCTGCGCCACGTCCATTTCGCGCAGCAACGCGGCCTGACATGGAAACCCAGCGGCGAAAGGCCGGGGTCAGACCCCGAGGGTCTGACCCCAGTTTCTGGTCCTGGTTTAAAAGAGCGCCAGGGCACGCAAGCGACCACCAACCAACCAACGACAGCCCTCCATCCCTGCTCACCTTCGGCGTACCGGCCGTCATCGGCCGCGTGCGCCAGCCCGGAGAGTTGTCCGGCGTGGCCGTGCTGTGCCTGGTGTTCGTGCCGTACGCGCTGGGCCATTACCTGTCATGCCTGATGCGCACGGTGAATGCCGTGCTGGCGCCGCAACTGGTGGCCGCGCTGGCGCTGACGCCGGGCCAGCTCGGCCTGCTCACCAGCGTGTATTTTTTCGCGTTCGCGCTGGTGCAGCTGCCGGTCGGCATCGCGCTCGACCGCTACGGCCCGCGCCGGGTGCAGTTCGCGATGCTGCTGTTGGCCGCGCTGGGCGCGCTGGCCTTCGCCGGCGGCAGCGGTTTGTCGCAGTTGCTGTGGGCGCGCGCCTTGCTGGGTCTGGGCCTGGGCGGCTGCTTCATGGCGGCGGTGAAGGCGATTTCGACGTGGATCTCGCCGGCGCGCCTGCCGTCGGTGCAGGGTTACCTGATCGCCGCCGGCGGCCTCGGCGCCGCCACCGCCACCTTGCCGGTGCGCTTGGCCTTGCACTACACGGACTGGCGCGGCCTGTTCCTGGCGCTGGCCGGCCTGTGCGCGATCGCCGCGCTGCTGATTTATTTGTTGGCGCCGACGCCGGTGGCGCCGGCCGCCGGCGTGGTAAAAAAACCGTTTTCGCCGCGCGTGCTGTGGGACGTCTACACGCACCCGGCCTTCCGTGAAACGGCGTCGCTGGTGCTGCTGCCGCACACGGTGTTCTTTGGCTTGCAGGGTTTGTGGATCGCGCGCTGGCTCGGCGATGTCGCGCATTTTTCGGAACAGGCGGTGGCCTACCTGCTGTACCTGAGCATGGCCGCGCTGATCTTCGGCGCGATCGGGGTCGGCATGCTCACCGAGTGGGCCGCGCGGCGCGGCATCGCGCCGCTGACGGTGGCGGCCTGCGGCATCGCGCTGTTCATCGCGATCCAGTTCGGTTTTATCGTCAATCACGCGCCCAGTTTTCAATTGCTGTCCGTGATGTTCTCGCTGGTCGGCACCATCACCGGCATCGAGTATGTCATCGTCGCGCAGGCGATGCCGCCGGCGCTGACCGGGCGTGCGTCGACCTGCCTGAACCTGCTGATCTTCCTGGGCGCCTTCATCGTGCAGGCCGGCTTCGGCCAGGTCGTCGGACTGTGGCAGCCGAACGCCTTGCAGCAGTATCCGGCCATCGCCTACCAGGTCGCATTCGGCTTGCTGGCGCTGCTGCAATTGCCCGGACTCGTGTTCTTCATGTGGCGTCGCCGGGGCGTTCGCGCGCCATCCGGTAAAATGGCGGCGATTAACATGAAGGATGATTATGAAACTGGTTCGTTATGGCCGCCCAGGCAAAGAGAAGCCCGGCCTGATAGATGAAGAAGGCAAGTTGCGCGACCTGTCCGGCGTGATCGAGGACATCGGTCCCGAGCAACTGTCGGACAAGGCATTGCGCAAGCTGTCGAAGATTGCGTACGACACGCTGCCGCTGGTGCGCGGCAACCCGCGCTTCGGCGTGCCGCTGGCGAAGGTCGGCAAGTTCATCGGCATCGGCTTGAATTACGCCGCACACGCGGCCGAAGCCGGCCTGCCGGCGCCGAAGGAACCGATCGTCTTCATGAAGGCGATCAGCAGCCTGTCCGGCGCGGACGATCCGGTGATGCTGCCGAAGGGTTCGAAGAAGACCGACTGGGAAGTGGAACTCGGCGTCGTCATCGGCACCCGCGCGCGCTACGTCAGCGAGGAAGACGCCGAGCAGTACATCGCCGGCTACTGCGTCGTCAATGACCTGTCGGAACGCGAATTCCAGTTGGAGCGCGGCGGCCAGTGGGATAAAGGTAAAGGCTGCGACACCTTCGGCCCGGTCGGCCCGTGGCTCGTCACGCGCGACGAAGTGTTCGACGTGCAGCGCCTCGACCTGTACCTGGAAGTGAACGGCAAGCGCATGCAGACCGGCTGCACCGAAGACATGATCTTCACGGTGGCGCAGATCGTCAGTTATGTCTCGCAATTCATGACGCTGGAGCCGGGCGACATCATCGCCACCGGCACGCCGGCCGGCGTCGGCAACGGCCGCTCGCCGAAGCGCTTCCTGAAACGGGGAGATTTCATGCGCCTCGGTATCGCGGGCCTGGGCGAGCAGCAGCAGGACGTGATCGCCTTCCAGCAGTATTAACAGTCGACGCTGGCCAGCGCCGCGGCCAGCGCATCGTCCAGGCGGGAGACGACTTCGTTCAGGTCGGCCTCGGTCGCGATGAACGGTGGCGCCAGCAGCACGTGGTCGCCGTGCTGGCCGTCGATGGTGCCGCCCATCGGGTACACCATCAGGCCGCGCGCCATCGCCTGTTCCTTGACGGCCGCGTGCAGTTTCAGGTCCGGCGCGAACGGCTGCTTGCTGTCGCGATCCCGCACCAGTTCCAGCGCCCAGAACAGGCCGCGTCCGCGGATGTCTCCGACATGCGGATGTGCTCCGAAAGCGTCGCGCAGCATCCTCTTGAAATGGCTGCCGCGCACCGTCACCGCGCCCAGCAGGCAATCGCGCTGGATCACCTTTTGCACGGCCAGCGCCGCCGCCGCCGCCACCGGGTGGCCGATATACGTATGGCCATGCTGGAACACGCCGCTGCCGTTGCGCACCGTCTCGACCACGTGGTCGCGCGCGACCACCGCGCCGATCGGTTGATAGCCGGCGCCCAGTCCCTTGCCCAGCGCGACCATGTCCGGTAGTACCCCTTCCTGTTCGATTGCGTACAGCGTGCCGGTGCGGCCCATGCCGCACATGACTTCGTCGGCGATCAATAAAATGCCATATTTGTCGCACAGCGCGCGCACCGCCTTGAAGTAACCTGGTGTCGGCGGAATCGCGCCGCCGGTCGCGCCGACCACGGTTTCGGCGCAAAAGCCGATCACGCGTTCCGGCCCGGCCTCGATGATCTTCGCTTCCAGTTCCACGATCAGATCGGCCGTGTAATCGCCCAGCGTCTGCTGCGGCGCGCGGTCGCGGTATTCGTAGCAGGGCGCCACGCGTTCGACGTCGATCAGCAGCGGCGCGAAATGGCGGCGCCGGAATTCGTTTCCGCCCAGCGCCAGCGCGCCCAGCGTGTTGCCGTGGTAGCTCTGGCGGCGCGCGATGAACACGCTGCGCTGTACTTCTCCGCGCTCGACGAAATACTGGCGCGCCAGCTTCAGCGCCGTTTCCATCGCTTCCGAACCGCCGGACACGAGATAGACGTGGTTCAAGTCGCCCGGCGCGTCGTACGCGAGCCGGTTGGCCAGTTCCTCGGCCGCGCTGGTGGTGAAAAAGCCGGTGTGCGCATAGGCGATGCGGTCGATCTGCGCATGCATCGCCGCCAGCACGTCCGGGTGGCCGTGCCCGAGCGAGGACACGGCCGCGCCGCCGCTGGCGTCAAGATACGTATTGCCGCGGTGGTCGCGCACCGTCATGCCGTAAGCGCCGACGGCGACCGGCGGCGTCTGGCGCAGATTGCGGTGGATGATGTGGCTCATGTTGTCCTCGAGATAGTTGTTGTCAAAAGACAATAACCGGGACGGGATTGCGGTCTGTTGATTTTTCTCGGATCATGTGCGGATATTTTTGCAAACAAACAACAGGAAGACAGATGACGGAACGACTCGGTCCCATTCCCTTCGACCAGCTCACACTAGAGCAGCAGGCGGCCGCGCAGGCGATCATCGACGGTCCGCGCGGCGCGCTGTACGGCCCGTTCGTGCCCTTGATCCGCAGCCCGGAACTGATGGCCTGCGCGCAGCGCATGGGAGAGTACCTGCGCTACCGCAGCGCGCTCGGCATGCGCCTGTCCGAGCTGGCGATCCTGGTCACGGCGCGCCAATGGGATCAACAGGTCGAATGGGCGATCCACGCGCCGATCGCGCAGCAGGAAGGCATCGACGCCGCCATCATCGACGCGATCGCGCAGCGCCGCCGCCCGGACGGCATGCGCGACGACGAGGCGCTGGTGCACGACTTTTGCATCGAGCTGCACCAGGCCAAGCGAGTCAGGGACGACACGTATAACGCCGCGCTGGCGCGCTTCGGCGAGCAGGGCGTGGTCGACCTGATGGGCCTGAACGGTTATTACACTTTCCTCGCGATGGTGATGAACGCCGCGCAATCGGCGGTGCCGCCATCGAGCGCCGCGCCGCTCCCCTAGTGGGGTCAGGCCTGCGTTATTGCGTTGTTTGGCAAAAACCATGCCGGAATCAGGCCAGCTTGTAGATCCGCCGGCCCGGCGTTCTATGTGAAGCGCCGTACAGATGCGCGCCGCCATGTCGGGATAATCGTTCGGATTCTGAGGAGACGATATGAACGATCTGACCGACCCCGCGCGACGCGGTTTCCTGCAATCGGCGCTGGCCGCCGCGACGGCGGCGCAATTACCGCAGGCAATCGCCGCTGCGCGCACCGAACCTGCCGATCCCGTACCGACGGCGCCGCCGCGCCCGGTGCAACTGAATATCAACGGTAAAGAATACAGCCAGTCTCTAGAGCCGCGCGTGACGCTGCTCGACGCGCTGCGCGAATCGATCGGCCTCACCGGCTCCAAGAAGGGGTGCGACCGCGGCCAGTGCGGCGCCTGCACGGTGCTCGTCGACGACCGCCGCATCAATGCCTGCCTGACGCTGGCCGTCATGCACGAGGGAGAACGCATCGTCACCGTCGAGGGGCTGGCGCAGGGCGATAAACTGTCCGCCTTGCAGACCGCCTTCATCGAACACGACGCCTTCCAGTGCGGCTACTGCACGCCCGGCCAGCTCTGTTCGGCCACCGCGCTGCTCGGCGAGGTGCGAGCGGGCGACGCCAGCGCCGTTTCTCCCGACGTGCGCAAGGCCGGCGCCTTCACCGACGACGAAATCCGCGAGCGTATGAGCGGCAATATCTGCCGCTGTGGCGCCTATCCGAACATCGTCAGCGCCGTGCGCAGCGTCGCCGCCGCCAAAACATAAGGGGGACGCCATGCAATCGATCGATTACGAACGCGCCGCCGACATCGGCCAGGCGTTGACGCTGGGACGCGCGCCCGGCGCGCGCTTCATCGCCGGCGGCACCAACCTGCTCGACCTGATGAAGGGAGACATCGAGCATCCGCTGCGGTTGGTCGACGTCAGCCGCGCCGGGCTGGACAAGATCACGGAATTGCCCGACGGCGGACTGCGCATCGGCGCGGCCGCGCGAAACAGCGACACGGCGAACCACGCGCTGGTGCGCGAACGCTATCCGCTGCTGTCGCAGGCGCTGCTGTCCGGCGCCTCTCCGCAACTACGCAACATGGCCACCACCGGCGGCAACCTGCTGCAAAGGACGCGCTGCCCATATTTTACGGACAGCGCCTTCGAGCACTGCAACAAGCGTATTCCCGGTTCCGGCTGCGCCGCGCGCGACGGCTACAACCGCATGCACGCGATCCTCGGCGCGAGCGACGCCTGCATCGCCGTCAACCCGTCCGACATGAACGTCGCGCTCGCCGCGCTCGAAGCGGTGGTGGTCGTGGCCGGCATCGGCGGAGAGCGGCGCATCGCGCTGGCCGATTTCCACCGGCTGCCCGGCGCCGCGCCGCACCTGGATACCGTACTGAAACCGGGAGAGTTGATCGTCGCGGTCGACCTGCCCGCCGCGCGCTACCGGCACGCGCATTATTTAAAAGTGCGCGACCGCGCCAGTTACGCCTTTGCCTTGGTCTCGGTGGCGGTCGCGCTGGAAATGGATGGCAACAAGGTGCGCCAGGCGCGCATCGCGCTGGGCGGCGTCGCGCACAAGCCGTGGCGCGTGCCGGAAGCGGAAGCGCTGCTGCAAGGCGCGTCGCTGAATGACGACATCGCGCGCCAGGTCGCGGTCCGCTTGCTGGCCGGTGCCAGCGCCTACAAGGATAACCAGTTCAAGATCGAACTGGCGCAGCGCGCGGTCGTGCGCGCGCTGCGCAACGCGGGAGAAAACGCATGAACATCATCGGACAGGGAATCGACCGCACCGACGGCCGCGCCAAGGTCACCGGCACCGCAAAATTTTCGGCCGAACATGCGACGCCGCGCGTGGCGCAGGCGGTGATGGTATTGAGTACCATCCCGAAAGGTAAAATCGCCGCGATCGACACGGCGGCCGCTGCCGGCATGCGCGGCGTGCTGCTGGTGATGACGCACAAGAATGCATTAAAACTGCCGAAACCGAAGCCGCCCGGTCCCAACGACCAGCCGCCGAATCCGAAACTGAGCCTGCTGCAGGACGACGCCGTGCTGTATAACGGGCAGCCAATCGCCGTGGTTGTGGCCGATACGCTGGAACACGCGCAGGACGCGGCGCGGCGCATCAAGGTGCGCTACACGCGGCAAGCCGCGCTGCTCGATTTTAACAAGGCGAGGCTCGAACAGCGTAAGCCGAAATCGCAGCCCGAACGCCCGACCGACACCAGCCGCGGCAACGTGATCGGCGGCATGGCGCGCGCGGCGACGAAGATCGACGCGGTGTACACGACGCCGATCGAAAACCACAATCCGATGGAGCCGCACGCCACCATCGCCGCCTGGGACGGAGACATGCTGACGCTGCACGACGCGACGCAAAACGTGTCCGGCGTGCGCAAGGCCGTGGCGGCCAATCTCGGCATCGCGCCGGAAAAGATCCGCGTCATTTGCCCCTACGTCGGCGGCGGCTTCGGTTGCAAGGGTTCCACCTGGTCGCATGTCGTATTGGCCGCGATGGCGGCGAAGCAGGCCGGCTGCCCGGTCAAGCTGGCCATCGAGCGTACGCAGATGTACGGCCCGGTCGGCGCGCGGCCGATGACGCAGCAGCACCTGCGCCTGGGCGCCGGCGCCGACGGCAAGCTCACCGCCGTCACGCACGACACGATTTCGCATACGTCCTTCCTCGACGATTTCACGGAACCGTGCACCTCGGCCACGCGCATGCTGTACAGCAGCGACAGCCTGGCGACGACGCAGCGGCTGGCGACGATGAACCTGGGCGTGCCGACCTACATGCGCGCGCCGGGCGAATCGAGCGGCAGCTTCGCGCTGGAATCGGCGCTCGACGAACTGGCGTACGCATTGAAGATGGACCCGGTCCAACTGCGCCTGCAAAACTACGCCGAACAGGACCCGGAGAAAAACCTGCCCTGGTCGAGCAAGTCGCTGCGCGAATGCTACCGCGTCGGCGCCGAACGTTTCGGCTGGGCGCGCCGCACGCCGCAACCGGGTTCGATGCGCGCCGGCCGCACGCTGGTCGGCTGGGGCATGGCGACGGCGACGTATCCGGCCAACCGGCGCCCGGCCAAGGCGTCGGCCAGCATCCTGGCCGACGGCACGGCCGTTGTGCGCAGCGGTTCGCACGATCTCGGCACCGGCACCTATACGGTCATGACGCAGATCGCGGCGGAGGCGCTCGGCCTGCCGGTCGAACGGGTCAAGTTCGAACTGGGCGACACGGCCTTGCCGGAAGCGCCGGTCTCGGGCGGCTCGCAAACGGTGGCCAGCGTCGGCCCGGCCGTGCACGCGGCGGCGGTCGCCGCGCGCGACAAGCTGCTGGCGCTGGCGATCGCCGATGAGGCGTCGCCCTTGTCCGGCGCGCGGATGGACGAAGTCGCGCTCGACAACGGCTGGCTGTTCCGGCGCGCCTCCCCGGAGCGCAGAGAGCCGGTGGCGGCCGTCATCGCGCGCCACGGCGGCGCGCCGGTGCAGGCCGATAGCGGCGCCGAACCGGGCGACGAAAAAAAGAAATATTCGATGCATTCGTTCGGCGCCGTGTTCGTCGAAGTGCACGTCGATCCCGACCTCGGCACCATCCGCGTGCCGCGCATCGTCGGCGCCTACGGCGTCGGCCGGCTGATGAACCGCAAGACGGGCCACAGCCAGCTGATGGGCGGCATCGTCTGGGGCATCGGCATGGCGCTGCTGGAAAAGACGGAGATGGACTGGCGCGCCGGGCGCGCGGTCAACGCCAACCTGGCCGACTACCACGTGCCGGTCAATGCCGACATCGGGCAGATCGACATCACCGTGGTCGATGAACACGATGCGCAGATCAATGCGCTGGGCGCGAAGGGGATAGGAGAGATCGGCATCGTCGGCGTCGCCGCGGCGGTGGCGAACGCCGTCTACCACGCCACCGGCAAGCGCATCCGCGATCTGCCGATCACCGTCGACAAGCTGATCTAGCAAGCGGTGTCGGCCTGGAAGGGCGCGGATGTTGCCATTTATAAGTTTGTGTGAGACATCGTACAGAGCGAATGGGGGAGCCGGGCGATAGTGTGATGATAGTCACCTCACATCAGCAAAAGGTCATGATATGCACCCTGTTCCAGGCATAGCCGCCAAGCCCGCCCTGTATCCGATACTGCTCGTCGCAGCCATTGCCGTCATCGGTCTGGGCGGCCTGGGAGCCGCCGCGATCGCGGGTTGGCTGCCGCCATCGGTGGCAAAAAAACCCGCGCCCGCGCGGCCGGATATCCAGCGCGCCGACAACGCTGTCGGCACGATCGGCAACGGGCGCGCGTTCCGCTCGCACCCGCCATTGCCCTTGCCGCCCGCTTAAGCGAGGATTTTTTTCAGCCAGGCGCCGATGTGGTCGACTTCGTCCTGGCACAGCGAATGCTGCATGTAGTATTCATGCCATTCGACCTGGTAGCCCAGGGTTTGCAGCAGGTCGCGCGAGGCGGCCGCGCGCGCCAGCGGGATCACCGGGTCCATGCGGCCGTGCACCATGAAGATCGGCGTCTGCACGCTGGCCGCGCTGCGTTCGGCGGCGACCTTGTCGGCCAGGGGCACGTAGCCGGACAGGCACATCAGCCCGGCCAGTTTTTCAGGATGGCGCAGGCCGGCCTGCAAGGTCATCGCGCAGCCTTGCGAGAATCCTGCCAGCACGATGCGGTCGGCCGGGATGCCGCGCGATTTTTCGCGCGCGATCAGCGCTTCGACCTGCAATTGCGAAGCGCGCAGGCCGGCTTCATCTTCCTGCCGTCCCAGGTCCGTGTGCACGATGTCGTACCAGGCGCGCATCACATAACCGTTATTGATCGTCACCGGGATCGCGTTCGCATGCGGGAAGATGAAACGGATCGCGGGCAGGCCGCTTAAATCCAGTTCATCGACCATCGACACGAAGTCGTTGCCGTCGGCGCCCAGGCCGTGCATCCAGATGATCGCCACGCCCGGATTGGGCGCGGTTTCCAGTTCAATGTTTTCCAGCACAGTAGTCATCGTCTTCCTTCAGTTCGACGGCGCGGCAGCGGGGCGCAGCGCCGATTTCGGCCGGAATGCCTTGCACACGGCCGGGTTGGTTTCCATGTAGGGACCGCCGATCAGGTCGACGCAATACGGCACGGCCGCGAACACGCCGCCGACCAGTTGCTTGCCGTCGGCATCCTTCAAGCCTTCCAGCGTTTCCTTGATCGCCTTCGGCTGGCCGGGCAGGTTCAGTACCAGCGCCGCGTGGTCCGGATTCGACGTTTCGCGGATCACGGCGACCTGGCGCGACAGGATCGCGGTCGGCACGAAATGCAGGCTCACTTGCCGCATCTGTTCGCCGAAACCCGGCATTTCCTTGGTCGCGATGGCCAGCGTCGCTTCCGGCGTGACGTCGCGCCGGGCCGGACCCGTGCCGCCGGTGGTCAACACCAGGTGGCAGCGCGCCTGGTCGACCAGTTCGATCAGCGTCGCCTCGATCTGCGCGCGTTCATCGGGAATCAGGCGCGTCTCGATGCGGAACGGCGTCGTCAGCGCGGCCGACAGCCAGTCCTGCAATGCCGGGATACCCTGGTCCTGGTAGACGCCGCCGCTGGCGCGGTCCGACACCGACACCAGGCCGATGACCAGTTCCGCGTCATGCGTCATCGCGCTCGCCATCCACGTTCGCGTCCACGTCCGCGTCGTCGAAGTCTTCTTCTTCGTCGTCTTCGTCATCGCCGGCGGCCTTGTTTTTCGCCTTGTTCTTCGCTTCGATCTGCTTGAGGATCTGGAAGATTTCGCGATAAGCCTTCGGCGGCTTGCTCTCGGCCTGCTCCTTGCGGGCATTGCGGATCAGGGTGCGCAGGTGCTGCACGTCGAGTTCCGGGTTTTCCGCCAGCAGGACAGTCAACGCCTTGTCGTCGGCCAGCAGCTTGTCGCGGCGGCGCTCCAGCGCGTGCATGGCGGCCGTATCGGCTTTTGATAGCCCCTTCCAGCCTTCGATGGTGCGCTGGATGACGGCGATTTCCTCTTCATCGAGCGTGCGCATCTTCTTGCCGACGAACTGCATCGCGCGGCGGCGGCCTTCGTGGTTCGTGATCGACTGGCAGGTCAGGATGGCCTCGCGCACGTCTTCCGGCATCGGCACGCGCTTGACGCGGTCGCGCGGCTGTTCGACCAGGTCGGCCCCCAGCTTTTGCAGCGCGTCGGACTGGCGTTTCATCTCGGTTTTGGATGGACGCTCGTACTCTTGTTCGAATTCGGAGGATTGGAAGCCGCAGGCGCCCCGGTTTGGATTTGGCATGATAGAGGAGGCAAGGCGCGAACCTTACCTGTAAAAACTGTAAACGACTGCTATCATAACTGTTTTAGCGGCCACCCGAAGAAAACACCATATGAGCGACTCCGTCTTCACCCATAGCCAGGATCAGTTGAAACAGCTTGCACGCGACGTGTTGACGTATGCGCGCGAGAAGGGCGGCACCGATGCCGCCGTCGAGATCAGCGAGGGCAGCGGGCTGTCGGTGTCCGTGCGCAAGAGCAAGATCGAGACGATCGAGCAAAACAAGGACAAGGGCATGGGCGTGACGGTCTACATCGGCCAGAAGCGCGGCAATGCCAGCACCTCCGACTTTTCGGCCGCCGCGCTGCGCGCCACCGTCGACGCGGCCTACAACATCGCCAACTTCACGGCCGACGACGATTGCGCCGGCCTGGCCGACGCCGACATGCTGGAACTGGCGCCGCGCGACCTGGAACTGTTTTATCCGTGGCTGATCTCGACCGAACAGGCTGTGGCACTGGCGCAACGCGCCGAAGCGGCCGCCTTCGACGTCGACCCGCGCATCACCAACAGCGAAGGCGCCGGCGTGCACGTGCAGCAGTCGCACTTCGTGTCGGCCAACTCACGCGGCTTTGTCGGCGGGTATCCATATTCTCGCCACACGCTGTCGGTCGCGCCGATCGCCGGCAAGGGCGCGAAGATGCAGCGCGACGACTGGTACAGCTCGGTGCGCGATCCAAAGAAAATGGCCGCGCCGGAAGCGGTCGGCCGTTATGCCGCCGAGCGCGCGCTGGCCCGCCTGAACGCGCGCAAGCTCGATACCCGGACCTGCCCGGTGCTGTTCGAGGCGCCGCTGGCGGCCGGACTGCTCGGCGCCTTCGTGCAGGCGACGTCCGGCGGCGCGCTGTATCGCAAGTCGACCTTCCTGCTCGACAGCCTGGGCAAGTCCGCCTTCCAGTCGCACATCCAGATTTCCGAAGATCCGCACGTGATCGGCGCCGTCGGCTCGGCCCCGTTCGACGAGGAAGGCGTGCGCACGCAGCAGCGCGACGTCGTCAAGGATGGCGTCGTGCAGGGATATTTCCTGTCGACTTATTCGGCCCGCAAGCTGGGCATGAAAACCACCGGCAACGCCGGCGGTTCGCATAACCTGTCGATGACGTCGACGCTGACGAAAAAGAAAGATGATTTCGTCGGCATGCTGAAGAAAATGGGCACCGGCCTGCTGGTTACCGAGCTGATGGGGCAGGGCACCAACTACGTCACGGGAGACTATTCGCGCGGCGCTTCCGGCTACTGGGTCGAGAACGGCATCATCCAGTACCCGGTCGAGGAAATCACGATCGCCGGCAATATGAAAGAGATGTTCCAGCAGATCGTCGGCATCGGCAACGACGTGCTGATCCGCGGCACCAAGCAGACCGGTTCGATCCTGATCGAGAAAATGGTCGTCGCCGGGGGCTGATGTCGGACCTCCCGCCGCCGTGGCATCGTAGATGCCCGGCGGCATGATATTTTCGTTGCAAGCTCGTCCACCTTTCCATACACTGTCTCCAGCATATCAATGCTGCAACGTTTCTCGTGACGTTAAAAACTAGGAGACACAAGTATGGAACGTCGTTCCTTTCTGACCAAGGCGGCAGTCGGCGCCTCCGTCGGCGCCATCGCCGCGCCGGCACTGGCGCAAGCGCTGCCAACCATCAACTGGCGCCTGGCGTCGAGCTTCCCGAAATCGCTGGACACCATCTTCGGCGCCTCGGACACGTTTACACGGCGCATCTCGCAGCTGACCGGCGGCAAATTCAATATCCGCTCGTTCGCCGGTGGTGAAATCGTCCCCGGCCTGCAAGTGATGGACGCGGTGCAGGCCGGCACGGTCGAATGCGGCCACAGCGCCTCCTACTATTATTTCGGCAAGGATGCGACCTTCGCCTTCGATTGCGCGGTGCCGTTCGGCCTGACGTCGCGCCAGCACACGGCGTGGTACGACCAGGGCGGCGGACGCGAACTGACGCGCGAATTCTTTAAAAATTACGGCATCATCAATTTCCTGGGCGGGAATTCCGGCACCCAGATGGGTGGCTGGTTCCGCAAGGAAGTCAAGACCGTGGCCGACCTGAAGGGCACGAAAATGCGCGTCGGCGGCTTCGCCGGCAAGGTATTGGAACGTCTTGGTTTGGTACCGCAACAGCTGGCCGGCGGCGACATCTACCCGGCGCTGGAAAAGGGCACGATCGACGCGGCCGAATGGGTGGGACCGTACGACGACGAAAAGCTCGGCTTTTATAAAGTCGCGCCGTATTACTATGCGCCGGGCTGGTGGGAAGCGGGCGCCTCGTTCTCGTTCTACGTCAACATCAAGGAATGGGAAAAGCTGCCGAAGGAATACCAGGCCGCGATCGAATGCGCGTCGTACGAAGCGCACGTCGTCATGCAGGCCGAATACGATGCGAAAAACCCGGCCGCGCTGGCGCGCCTGCTGAAAAACGGCGTCAAGCTGCGCAACTTCCCGAAAGATACGATGGACGCCTGTTATAAGGCGGCCACCGACGTGATGAACGAAGAAGCGGCGAAAAACGCCAAGTTCGCCAAGATCTACGAACCGTGGAAACGCTTCCGCCAGGATCAGAACCAGTGGGCCTCGGTTGCCGAAGCGACGATGCAGAACTTCCTGATCAGCGCCGGACGCGGGGGCAAATAAGCAGTTTTTTTGCTAAAAATCAGATGCAAAGGCCGGGGTCAGACCCATGGGTCTGACCCCAGATTCTGCCGTTGATTTTTATTCAATCAATCACGCGCGCAGCGATTGCAGGATCGCTTGCAGCGACGCGGCACCCAGGCGGGCGCTGCGGGCACCATCCCAGCCGGCGACCGGGTCCGGATCGTTGGCGTTATCCTTGAATGGCATCTCCAAAGTCAGCGACAGGCAGCCGAAGGCGTGCGTGATGTGGGGCGAACCCATCGTCAGCGTTTCCGGCGTGAATGGCGTGACACCATAACCGTGCACGTCCTGGAAATCGGGACTGGCGATTTTCAGATCGTCGACAAAGCGCTGCTGCGCGGCGCGTTCCTTGTCTCCGAAGCTTGGCAGCGATTCGCTGCCGGCGACAAACACATACGGCAAACCTTCATCGCCGTGGATGTCGAGGAACAGGTCGCAGCCGGTCGCGTGCATCTTTTGGCGCACCAAAAACACTTCGGGGCTGCGCTCCATGGTCGGATTCAGCCATTCGCGGTTCAGGTTGGCGCCGGCCGCGTTGGTGCGCAGGTTGCCGCGCACGGAGCCGTCCGGGTTCATGTTCGGCACCACGTAAAACACGGATTCTTTCAGTAACTGGCGGCCGTGCGGATTCGCATCGTCGAGCAGCGCGTCGAGCATGCCCTCGATAAACCACTCGGCCATCGTCTCTCCCGGGTGCTGGCGCGCGATGACCCAGACTTTTTTCGGCGCGGCCGGATCGCCGATCACGAGTAAATTCATGTCGCGGCCGTCGACGGTGCTGCCCAGGTCTTCCATGCGCACTTGCGGCGACAATTGCGCATTGTCGAGCAGCGCCAGGTGGCGTTCCCACGAATACGGCTCGAAATAGGCGTAATAGACGCTGTCGAATTCCGGCGTATGGTCGATTGTCATGACCTGGCCGTCGTAGCGGGTCGGCACGCGGAACCAGCTATCGCGGTCGTAGCTGGCGACGGCCTGGTAATCCTTCCAGCCGTCCGGGTAGGCGGCATCGCCGGCGTTGACGAAATTGAGCGTCAGCGGCGTCGCCCTGGCGCCCTGCACGCGGAAATAAAACCATTGCACGATGTCGGCATGGGAATCTTTACGGATGTTCAAATCGATCGCGGAAGGGTCGTCCGCGCGCAGAACGTCGATGGCGCCAGCATCGAATTGGTGGCTGATCTTGATAGGCATTGCTCGGTCCTGTGAGGTTGAAGGTGCGCTGCATGGCGCACCCCGCCATCATACTGGTTTTTATTACGCGTCCCGGGATTGCAAGCTTGCCAGTTCGGACATACACTGGACCCTCATTTTCCCCAGAATAATAATCGGAGACCTGATCCATGGAGCGTCGTTCCTTCCTGAAGCAAGCCACAGCAGGCACAGCCGCGGGCGCGCTGGCCGTCCCGGCGCTGGCGCAAGCGCAGCCGGCCGTCAGCTGGCGCCTGGCATCGAGTTTCCCCAAAACGCTCGATACGATTTACGGTTCGGCCGAGCACTTCGTCAAGCGCGTCGCGGAACTGACCGGCGGCAAATTCGTCATCCGCCAGTACGCGGCCGGCGAAGTGGTGCCGGGCTTGCAGGTGATGGACGCGGTGCAGGCCGGCACGGTCGAGATGGGACACACGGCGTCCTACTATTATTTTGGTAAAGACCCCACTTTCTGCTTCGATTGCGCGGTGCCGTTCGGCCTGACGTCGCGCCAGCAGACGGCCTGGATCGACCAGGGCGGCGGACGCGAACTGATGCGCGAATTTTATAAGGGATACGGCATCATCAATTTCTTCGGCGGTAACACCGGCACGCAGATGGGCGGCTGGTATCGCAAGGAAATCAAGACGCTGGCCGACATGAAGGGGCTGAAAATCCGCATCGCCGGTTTCGCCGGGCGCGTGCTCGAGCGCATGGGCGCGGTGCCGCAGCAGATCCCGGCCGGCGACGTGTATGGTGCGCTGGAAAAGGGCACGATCGACGCGGCCGAATGGGTCGGTCCGTACGACGATGAAAAGCTCGGGCTGGCGCGCGTGGCGCCGCATTACTATGCGCCGGGCTGGTGGGAAGCCGGGCCGCAACTGTCGTTCTACGTCAGCATCAAGGAATGGGAAAAGCTGCCCAAGGAATACCAGGCCGCGCTGGAATCGGCCAGTTACGAATGCCACGTCATCATGCAGGCCGAATACGATGCGAAAAACCCCGCCGCGCTGGCGCGCCTGCTGAAAAACGGCGCCAAGCTGCACAGTTTTTCGAAAGAGATCATGGACGCGGCCTATAAAACGTCGACCGAAGTGATGGATGAAGAAGCGGCGAAAAACGCCAAGTTCAAGAAGATCTACGAACCGTGGAAACGCTTCCGCCACGACCAGAACCAGTGGGCCTCCGTGGCCGAAGCGACGATGCAGAACTACCTGATCAGCATCGGCCGCAAATAAGCATGGGGTAAGCATGGGGTCAGGCGTGACTTGTTGCGTTCTTGCTCAACAATTGTTGGAGCGGAAGTCAACAACGCACGCCTGACCCCATGCATGAACCATGAAAACACTTCCGCCACGACCACAACCAGCGGCCTCGATGGCCGTGGCGATGATACAGAATGACCAGATCAGCATCGCAGTATGGGGTCAGGCGGGGCCGCCGAGGCGTGACTTGTTGCGTTCTTCTCCAACAATTGTTGAGCAAGAACGCAACAAGTCACGCCTGACCCCAGTTTTTTTGGACTACACTGGATCGGCGCTGTGCATTCTTTCCATCCTGAAAGGAACGTCCGATGAAAATGCTATTCCGGGCTCTGGCTGCCCTGTTGTTCGCTTGCTGCATGGGACAGGCTGCCGCGGCGGCCAATGTCGGCACCGCCGATGAGGCGGTGGCGATGGTCAAGAAGGCGATCGCTTATCTGAACGCGAACGGCAAGGACAAGGCGTTCGCCGAATTCAACAATCCGAACGGGCAGTTCAAGGACCGCGACCTGTATATCGCCGTGCTCGACGCGAACGGCATGACGCTGGCGCACGGCGGCAATGCCAAGCTGATCGGCAAGCAGATGATCGATTTGAAGGACGTCGACGACAAGTTTTTCATTAAAAGTTTTCTCGACGTCGCCCGCACCAAGGGCAGCGGCTGGGTCGATTACAAGTGGCCGAATCCGGTCAGCAAGGTGATGGAGAAAAAATCGACCTATGTCGAGCGGGCCGGCGACCTGGTCTTCATCTGCGGCATCTACAAGGGGTAATCACGCTGCCACGAGGCCGCCGAAACGCTCATAAAAACTGGCGTCGGCGTCCGGCGCGTGCTCGTCTTCGCGGCGCAGCGTTTCGTTGACGTGGCGCTCGGCCGCGGCGAACAGCAGCAGGTACAAGGCGCGCGCCAGGTCGTAGGCGGCGGCGCCGGGCCACGGTTCCGGCAGCAGTTCGACCGGCAATTGCGGGTCGTGCAATTGCACGCGGCGGTAGGCGTGGATCAGCAAGGTGCGCATCGCGAACGCCGACTCGGGCGCGAGCGCGCGGCCGTCGCGCAGCAGCGCCAGCAGCGGCATGAAGCGGGCGATGAATTGCCGGTAGCCGTCGATCACGCCCGTCAGATCCCAGCCGTCGGCGACCATTTCGCGCAGCGGCCGCGTGTGCTGTACGCCGGGCATGTCGGCCGCGTGGCAAATAAATAATTTATCGCGCGTGCCGGTGCGCGCCAGCAGTTCGTCGAGCGATTCGGCATTGCCGGCCGGATGGCCGAACACGCCGGGCGCCAGCATGCTGTAGCCCTCCCACAACAATTCCTTGCGCAACAGGCCCCGTTCGGCCGCGCCGAGCGCGCCGTTGCCGCTCAACACCAGGGTCCACTTGCCATCCCAGTGCACGTGCAGCGGCGCGTAAATGCGGCGGTAGGCGCGCGTAAAACGGACCACCGCGTCCGGCGTGATCGCATAAGAGCTGCGGCGCCCGTCGCGCTGCGACACCAGCCAGCCTTCCTGCGCCAGCCGGAACACGGAAGTGCGCAGCAGCCGGTCGTTGACGCCGAACGGCGCGAGCAACTCGATCAGGCTGCCGAGCCAGACGATGCCGCCGTGCGGCACGATGCTGTCGCCGAAGATGGTCATCACGAGCGACTTCGAGCGCGGCGGGTCGGTGGCCAGGAAGTGCGCGATCCATTCATTGCTGTTTAACTTGTTCATTGTCTGGGCAAGGTTTCAATTCTCTTAAGGCAGGAGTTTACTTTGCCCCGGGATCGGCGCAGCATTATTTTTATCACCCGCGCAACAGGATACAAAATTTTGAAATGACACAAAAAATCCGTATGCAAAAATAATTTTGTATCGTATTATGGATCCATACCTTGAACAGGGAGACAGATCATGTACGCACAAATGGTGGAAACCGGCCTGAAAAACGTCCGCACCCTCGATGACATGGGTGCCGACGAGCGCGAGTTCCAGGCCCGCATCGACGCCGGCGTGAAAATCGAGGCCAAGGACTGGATGCCGGACGCTTACCGCAAGACGCTGGTGCGCCAGATTTCGCAGCACGCGCATTCGGAAATCGTCGGCCAGCTGCCGGAAGGGAACTGGGTCACGCGCGCGCCGAGCCTGAAACGCAAGTCGATCCTGCTGGCGAAGATCCAGGATGAGGCGGGCCACGGCCTGTACCTGTACAGCGCGGCCGAGACGCTGGGTGTGTCGCGCGACGAACTGCTGGCGGCGCTGCATTCCGGCAAAGCCAAATATTCGAGCATTTTTAACTACCCCACGCTGAGCTGGGCCGACATGGGCGCGATCGGCTGGCTAGTGGACGGTTCGGCCATCATCAACCAGATCCCGCTGTGCCGCTGTTCGTACGGCCCATATGCGCGCGCGATGATCCGCGTCTGCAAGGAAGAATCGTTCCACGCGCGCCAGGGTTACGACATCATGATGTCGCTGGCCAAGGGCACGCCGGAACAGAAGGCGATGGCGCAGGATGCCTTGAACCGCTGGTGGTGGCCTTCCTTGATGATGTTCGGCCCGTCCGACGCGGAATCGGTCAACAGCGCGCAATCGGCGCAGTGGCGCATCAAGCTGTTTTCGAACGATGAACTGCGCCAGCGCATGGTCGACCAGACCGTACCGCAAGCCGAATACCTGGGCTTGACGGTGCCGGACCCGGACCTGAAATTCAACGACGAGACTGGCCACTACGAATTCGGCGAGATCGACTGGAGCGAATTCAACAACATCCTGAAGGGCAACGGCCCGTGCAACCGCGAGCGCCTGCGCACGCGCGTGAAAGCCTACGAGGATGGCCAGTGGTTCCGTGACGCATTGGTCGCCTACGCCGACAAACATACCGAGGACAAGGCTGCGGCCTGAGGAGACATTTGATGAGCAAAGAATGGCCATTGTGGGAAGTTTTCATCCGCAGCCAGCACGGCCTGGCGCATAAACACGTGGGCAGCCTGCACGCGCCCGACGCGGCGATGGCGGTCAACAATGCGCGCGACGTCTACACGCGCCGCAACGAAGGCGTCAGCATCTGGGTGGTGCGCGCGTCCGACATCGTCGCCAGCAGCCCGGGCGACAAGGATGCGCTGTTCGAGCCGTCGAACAGCAAGGTGTATCGCCACCCGACCTTCTTCCCGATGCCGGAAGAAGTCAAGAACCTGTGAGCGCGACGATCATGGACGATAAAGTCAACTACCTGCTGCGCCAGGGCGACAATGCGCTGATCCTGAGCCAGCGCCTGTCGGAATTGTGCGGCAAGGGGCCGGCGCTGGAAGAAGACATGGCGCTGACCAACGTGGCGCTGGACTTGCTGGGCCAGACCCGCATGTGGTTCTCGTACGCGGGCGAGCTGGAAGGAAAGCAGCGCGACGAAGACCTGCTGGCCTACCACCGCGACGCGCACGATTTCAAGAATTGCCTGCTGGTCGAGCAGGAAAACGGCAACTACGCCGACACGATGATGCGCCAGTTCCTGTTCGACACCTGGCATTACTTTTTGATCGGTGCGCTGACGAAATCGGGAGACGCCCGCGTCGCGGAAATTGCCGAAAAATCGCTGAAGGAAGTGACTTATCACCTGCGTCGCAGCGGAGATCTGATCGTGCGCCTGGGCGACGGCACGCCCGACAGCCACAAAAAGACGCAGGCGGCCGCCGACGATCTGTGGATGTACAGCGGAGAGTTTTTCAATTACGACGCGGTCGACCTGGCGATGGTGGAAGCCGGCGTCGCGCCGGCGGCCGAGCCGCTGCGCCAGCAATGGCTGTCACACGTGGCCGACATCTTCGGCGAAGCGACATTGACGATGCCGTCGCCGGACGCGTGGATGCAAAAGGGCGGCAAGCAGGGCGCGCACAGCGAACACCTGGGCTACCTGCTGGCCGAGATGCAATTCCTGCAGCGCGCCTATCCCGGTTCGGAGTGGTAATGAACGCCAAACCCGGCCACCATGTCATTCCCGCGCAGGCGGGAATCCATAGCACGTTGACTGACATGAACAGCATGAATCCCAGCGTGAACGCCGAACAGATCTGGACCTGGCTCTCCGAAGTCGCCGACCCCGAAATCCCGGTCATCTCGGTGGTCGATCTCGGCATCGTGCGCGCGGTTGACGTGGCCGACGACGGCACCTGCACCGTCACCATCACGCCGACGTATTCCGGCTGCCCGGCGATGCAGGTGATCGCCGACGCCGTGACCGATGCGCTGCGCGGACACGGCGTCGAACAGTTAAAACTGGTGACGCAACTGTCCCCGGCCTGGACCACCGACTGGATGAGCGAAAGCGGCAAGGCCAAGCTGCACGGTTACGGCATCGCGCCGCCGGCGCAGCAGGTGATCGACATCAGCGGTCTGAAACGGGGCGCGGCGCCGGACCTGGCCGCCGGTGTCAAGCGCGGCGCGCTGGCGAAACCGAAGGTGGTCTGTCCGCACTGCGGCTCCAGCCACACCGCCGTCACCAGCCAGTTCGGTTCGACGCCATGCAAGGCACTCTACAAATGCCTCGATTGCCGCGAGCCGTTCGATTACTTCAAGTGCCACTAAACGGGTATTTCACACCATGAGCAAATTCTATCCGCTGTCTGTTTCGAAGGTGAACAATGAAACGCGCGACTGCATCGCCGTCACCTTCGCCGTGCCGCCCGAGCTGGAAGAACATTTCAAATACCAGCAGGGCCAGCATCTGACGCTGCGCACCCTGATCAATTCCGAAGACGTGCGCCGTTCCTATTCGATCTGCTCCGCGGTGCAGGACGGCGCGCTGCGCGTGGCCATCAAGCGCACCCCCGGCGGCGCGTTCTCGACCTGGGCCAACGATACCCTGAAGCCGGGCACGACGATCGAAGTGATGCCGCCGATGGGCCATTTCAATGTGCCGCTGGACGCGAAAAACCGCAAGAATTACATGGCCTTCGCGGCCGGCAGCGGCATCACGCCGATCCTGTCGATCATCAAGACCACCTTGCTGACGGAGCCGGACAGCAGCTTCACGCTGTTCTACGGTAACCGCGCATCGTCGTCGGTCATCTTCAAAAACGAACTGGCCGACCTGAAGGATATTTATACGCAGCGCTTGAACATCGCCTACGTGATGAGCCGTGAACAGCAGGACATCGACCTGTTCAACGGCCGCATCAACAAGGAAAAATGCGGTCAATTCCTGAAGCACTGGGTCAATGTCGAAGACTACGACGTCGCCTTCATCTGCGGTCCGGAAGACATGATGCTTGGCGTGTCGGAAGCCTTGCAGGAAGCGGGCATGCCGAAGGCGCATATCAAAATCGAACTGTTCGCCGCCAGCATTCCAAAGCACCAGCACAAGCCGCGCGCGCAACTGGACGCGGCGCACGGCCAGACCGAGGTGACCATCATCATGGACGGCAACCACACGATGTTCACGATGGACCAGGACAAGGAATCCATCCTTGACGCCGGCCTGCGCGCAGGCATCGACATGCGCTACTCGTGCAAGGGCGGCGTGTGCTCGACCTGCCGCTGCAAGCTGCTCGACGGGAAGGTCGACATGGACGTCAACTACGCGCTGGAAGATTACGAGATCGCGCGTGGTTTTGTGTTGAGCTGCCAGAGTTTTCCGGTGACGGACAAGGTGGTTGTGGATTTCGATCAGCACGAATAAAGAACGTTAAATCAAGAGCAACCCCTGGAGTTAACCCTGGCCTTCAAATCAGAGGCAAAACCTGGGGTCAGACGGGGACGCCGAGTCCCATGGGTCTGACCCCGGCCTTTCGGGTTTGATTGAAAAATAAAACGGAGACGACAAGCATGAGCTACGAGAACATCCTGTTTGAAATAAAAGGCGGCATCGCGAAACTGACGCTGAACCGCCCCGACAAATTAAATAGCTTCACCCAGGCGATGCACCTGGAAGTGCGCGACGCGCTGGCGAAGGTGCAGGCCGATAAATCGGTGCGCGTATTCCTGCTGACCGGCGCCGGGCGCGGTTTCTGCGCCGGCCAGGACTTGTCCGACCGCGCCGTGGAACCAGGCGCGCAGGGCGTGGACCTGGGCGAGTCGGTGGAAAAATTCTATGCGCCGCTGGTGCTGGCACTGCGCGGCCTGCCGATGCCGGTGATCTGCGCCGTCAACGGCGTGGCGGCCGGCGCCGGCGCCAACCTGGCACTGGCCTGCGACATCGTCATCGCCGGCAAATCGGCCAGCTTCGTCGAAGTGTTCTGCAAACTCGGCCTGATCCCGGACACCGGCGGCACCTGGATTCTGCCACGCCTGATCGGCATGGCACGCGCCACGGGTCTGGCCATGCTGGGTGAAAAACTGACGGCCGAACGCGCCGAGCAGTGGGGCCTGATCTGGAGATGCGTGCCTGATGAAGTCTTGATGACGGAAGCGACAGCGATGGCCGAACATTTCGCCACCGCGCCGACCAAGGGCCTGGCATTCACGAAGAAAGCGTTGCAGATCAGTCATTGCAATTCGCTGCCGGAACAGTTGAAGCTCGAAGGCGAGATGATGCGCGAACTGGGCTACAGCCACGATTACCGCGAAGGCGTGGCCGCCTTCATCGCGAAACGCACGCCGGAATTCAAGGGAGAGTAAGCATGGCAGCAATCAAGGCAGGCAGCGTCGTCGCCGTCATCGGCAGCGGCGCGATGGGTTCCGGCATCGCCCAGGTGGCGGCCGCTTCCGGCTACGTCGTCAAGCTGTTCGACACGCGCCCGGAAGCCGTCGCCAAGGCGCTGGCCGATATCGCCCAGGTCTACCGCAAGCTGGTCGACAAGCAGCGCATGACAGCCGACGAGGCTCAGGCGGCCATCTCCCGCCTGCACGGCGCGGCCAGCCTGGCCGACGTGGCCGACGCCGCGCTGGTGGTCGAAGCGATCGTCGAAAACCTGGACGTCAAGCGCGCGCTGTTTGCGGACCTGGAAGCGATCGTCGGCGATGACTGCATCCTGGCCACCAATACCTCGTCGATTTCCGTCACCGCGATCGCCGCGAAGTTGCGCCGTCCGCAGCGCCTGGTCGGCATGCATTTCTTCAATCCGGTCCCGCTGATGGCGCTGGTGGAAGTGATCAGCGGCCTGGCTACCGACGCCGCCGTCGCGACGACCGTGTACGACACGGCCGCCGCCTGGGGCAAGAACCCGGTGCATGCGAAATCGACGCCGGGGTTTATCGTCAACCGCGTGGCGCGCCCGTTTTATGCCGAGGGCTTGCGCCTCCTCGGCGAGCAGGCCGCCGACCCGGCCACGATCGACGCGGTCATGCGCGAGGCCGGCGGCTTCCGCATGGGGCCATTCGAATTGATGGACCTGATCGGGCACGACGTGAATTTTTCCGTCACCCAGTCCGTCTTCAGCGCCTATTTCAATGACCCGCGCTTCATGCCGTCCGTGCTGCAGCAGGAAATGGTGAACGCCGGTTTCCTCGGCCGCAAGTCGGGACGCGGTTTTTACCCGTACGGCGAAGGCGCCGCGATGCCGCAGGCGCAGGCCGAAGCGCCGCAGCCGAAACCGGAATACGTGAGTTACAGCGTGGAGCCGGGCGTCACCGGCGCCGGCCGCGTGACGGACGCGATGATGGCGCGCCTGAAGCAGCATGGCATCGAAGTCACCGTGCGCAAGAGCGCGGAAGGGCACGGGCACGACGAAGCGCCTGCTTTCCATTGCAACGGCGCGGCCGTCTACCTCACCGATGGCCGCAGCGCGACCCAGCGCGCGCAGGACAATAAACACCCGGACACGGTGCTGTTCGACCTGGCGCTCGATTACGGCAAGGCGACCCGCGTCGCCGTCGCGCGCGCAGACCAGTGCGGCGATGCCGCCTTCGATGCCGTGGTCGGCCTGTTCCAGGCCGCCGGTTTTACGGTGACGAAACTGGACGACGTGCCCGGCCTGGCCGTGATGCGCACCGTCGCCATGCTGGCCAACGAAGCGGCGGACGCCGTCAACCAGGGCGTGTGCAGCGCGCAGGGCGCGGACATCGCGATGCAGAAGGGCGTCAATTATCCGCGCGGGCCGCTGGCCTGGGCCGACGCGGTCGGCATATCTCGCATCGTCGCCGTATTGAACAACCTGGCCGCAGGCTATGGCGAAGACCGCTACCGCGTCTCGCCGCTGCTGCGCCGCAAACTGGCAAGTGGAGAGCAATTCCATGCATAAGGATGTCCCGACGATAGCCCCGGCGCAAGCCCAGGCGCTGGCCGAGGCGGCCGGCGAGGCGATGTATGAACGCGACCGCGCGACCCAGGCGATGGGCATGCTGCTGGCGGAAATCCGCCCCGGCTATGCGCGCATGACGATGCCTGTGCGCGAAGACATGCTGAACGGGCACCTGACGTGCCACGGCGGTTTTATCTTCGCCCTGGCCGACAGCGCTTTCGCGTTCGCCTGCAACAGCCATAACCAGAACACGGTGGGCGCCGGTTGCACCATCGAATACCTGGCCCCCGGCCGCCAGCACGACGTGCTGACCGCCGAGGCGAGCGAGCAGGCGCTGGCCGGCAAAAGCGGCATCTACGACGTCAAGGTCAGCAACCAGGATGGACGCACGATCGCCCTGTTCCGCGGCAAATCCCATCGCGTCAGCGGTGAAGTGGTGGCGCAGTAGCGGCAGGGCAGGCACCAGCAGCATCAGCACGAAACGAACACGAGACAAGGAGACAGCAATGGTACAACGCACCCCCGCCCCATCCGACCTGGAGCCGATCGAGCGCGCCAGCAAGGATGAACTGCAAGCGCTGCAACTGGAGCGCATGAAATGGTCGCTGAAACACGCTTATGACAACGTGCCGCATTACCGCGCATCGTTCGACGCCGCCGGCGTGCATCCGGACGACCTGAAGACGCTGGCCGATATCGCGAAATTCCCCTTCACGGACAAGAAGACGCTGCGCGACAATTATCCGTTCAACCTGTTCGCGGTCCCGCGCGAAAAAGTGGTGCGCATCCACGCGTCGAGCGGCACCACCGGCAAGGCCACCGTGGTCGGCTATACGCAGAACGATATCGACACCTGGGCCACTGTCGTCGCCCGTTCGATCCGCGCCGCGGGCGGCAGGGCCGGCGACATGGTGCACATCTCCTACGGCTACGGCCTGTTCACCGGCGGCCTGGGCGCGCACTACGGCGCCGAGCGCCTGGGCTGCACCGTGATCCCGATGTCCGGCGGCCAGACCGAGAAGCAGGTGCAACTGATCCAGGATTTCAAGCCGAACATCATCATGGTCACGCCGTCGTACATGCTGAACATCATCGAGGAATTCCAGCGTCAGGGCCTGGACCCGGCCGAATCGTCGCTGAAGGTCGGCATCTTCGGCGCCGAGCCGTGGACCGACGCCATGCGCGCCGAGATCGAGGCGCGCGCGGGCATCGACGCGGTCGACATCTACGGCCTGTCGGAGGTCATGGGACCGGGCGTGGCCAGCGAGTGCATCGAATCGAAGGATGGCCCGGTGATCTGGGAAGACCATTTTTATCCGGAGATCATCGACCCGGAAACCGGAGAGGTGCTGCCGGACGGTTCCGACGGAGAGCTGGTGTTCACGTCGCTGTCGAAAGAGGCGCTGCCGATCATCCGCTACCGCACGCGCGACCTGACCCGGTTACTGCCGCCGACGTCGCGTTCGATGCGCCGCATCGGCAAGATCACCGGCCGCTCGGACGACATGATGATCATCCGCGGCGTAAACGTGTTCCCGAGCCAGATCGAGGAATTGATCCTGAAAGTGCCGGCCTTGTCGGCGCAGTACCAGTTGATCATCAGCCGCGACGGCCACATGGACAAGCTCGAAGTGCTGGTCGAATTGCGCCAGGATGCCGGCGCGGCCGACAGCGAGCTTCTGGCCAAGCAGTTGCAGGGCGCGATCAAGACCCACGTCGGCACTTCGACCAAGGTCAGCGTGCTGCCACCGGCCAGCATCGAACGCACGCTGGCCGGCAAGGCCAAGCGCGTGATCGACCAGCGTCCCAAAACCATTTAAGGAGTAAAGATGAACGAGGCTTTTATCTGTGACGCGGTACGCACTCCGTTCGGCCGCTATGGCGGCGCGTTGGCCGGCGTGCGCGCCGATGACCTGGCCGCATTGCCGATCGCCGCGCTGATGGCGCGCAATCCCGGCGTCGACTGGACACAGGTCGACGACATTTATTATGGTTGCGCCAACGGCGCCGGCGAAGACAACCGCAACGTCGGCCGCATGGCCGCGCTGCTGGCCGGGCTGCCGGTCGACGTGCCGGCCAATACGATCAACCGCCTGTGCGGCTCCAGCCTGGACGCGGTCGGCATCGGCGCTCGTGCGATCAAGGCCGGAGAAGCGCATTTGATCATCGCCGGCGGCGTCGAGAGCATGACGCGCGCGCCGTTCGTCATGGGCAAGGCCGACAGCGCGTTTTCGCGCGCGGCGAAGATCGAGGACACGACGATAGGCTGGCGCTTCGTCAATCCGCAGATGAAGGCGAAATACGGCATCGATTCGATGCCGGAGACGGCGGAGAACGTGGCCAACGATTTCAATATCAGCCGTGCCGACCAGGACGCGTTTGCCGTGCGCAGCCAGCAGCGCTGGGCCGCGGCCAACGCTGCCGGCTACTTTAAAAGCGAGATCGTGCCGGTGACGATTCAACAGAAGAAAGGCGATCCCAAGGTATTCGACACCGACGAGCATCCGCGTCCGGATACGACGGTCGAGATGCTGGCCAAGCTGAAGGGCGTCGTGAAACCGGATGGCAGCGTCACGGCCGGCAATGCGTCCGGCGTCAACGACGGCGCCTGCGCGATCCTGCTGGCGTCTGGCGCGGCGGTCGATAAATATGGTCTGAAGCCGCGCGCCAAGGTGCTCGGCCTGGCGACCGCCGGCCTGGCTCCGCGCATCATGGGTTTTGGGCCGTCGCCGGCATCGAAAAAAGTGCTGGCGCAGGTCGGCCTGACGATCGAACAGATGGACGTGATCGAATTGAATGAAGCGTTCGCCGCGCAGGGTTTGGCCGTCACGCGCGACCTGGGCCTGGCCGACGATGCGCCGAACGTGAACCCGAACGGCGGCGCGATCGCCATCGGCCACCCGCTCGGCGCGTCCGGCGCGCGGCTGGTGACGACCGCGCTGAACCAGCTGGAGCGCACCGGCGGCAAGTACGCGCTGTGCACGATGTGCATCGGCGTGGGGCAGGGGATTGCGCTGGTGATAGAGCGAGTTTAGTTTGTCGTTCCCGCGTAGGCGGGAACCCCATTTGCATGAGTTATCTGCGAAGCAAATGGGATTCCCGCTTTCGCGGGAATGACAGCGCGAGCAGCATTTTTTTCGACCATTCTAATAAATCAACGGAGACACAAAAAATGTTCACCAACATCCTGAAAAAAACCGCCATTGCCGCTTCGCTGCTGATCGCCGCGGGCGCCGCCTACGCAGCCGAAAACATCAAGATCGGTTCCGTGCTGTCGGTCTCCGGACCGGCCGCCTTCCTGGGCGACCCGGAACTGAAAACGCTGCAGATGTACGTCGAAAAAATCAATGCCGAAGGCGGTGTCCTGGGCCGCAAGCTGGAACTGGTGCACTACGACGACGGCAGCGACGCGGCCAAGGCCAACGGTTTTACGAAACGCCTGATCGAATCGGATAAGGTCGATGTGCTGATCGGCGGCACCACCACCGGTGCGACGATGGCGATGGCGCCGCTGGTCGACAAGGCCGGTCTGCCCTTCATCTCGCTGGCCGGCGCCGTGGTCATCATCGACCCGGTCAAGAAATGGGTGTTCAAGACGCCGCACACCGACCGCATGGCGGCCGAGAAGGTGTTCGAGGACATGAAAAAACGCGGCATCACGAAGGTCGGCCTGCTGTCCGAAACCAGCGGCTTCGGCGCGTCCGGCCGCAAGGAAACCCAGCACGTCGCCGCCAAATATGGCATCACGCTGGTGGCCGATGAAACCTACGGCCCGAAAGACACGGACATCACCGCCCAGCTGACCCGCATCAAGAACACGGCCGGCGTGCAAGCCGTGTTCGTGTTCGGCCTGGGGCAGGGACCGGCCGTCGTCACCAAGAACTACGGCCAGCTCGGCATGACCGCGCTGCCGATGTACCAGTCGCACGGTGTCGCGTCGGACGAATACATCAAATTGTCCGGCAAGGCGGCTGAAGGCGTGCGCCTGCCGACGCCCGCGCTGCTGATCGGCCAGATGCTGCCGGCCGCCGATGCGCAAAAAACCATCGTCACCGGTTACGACAAGTCCTATAAAGATCGTTACAAGGCAGATCCGTCGACCTTCGGCGGCTATGCGCTGGATGCCTTGAACCTGTCGGTCGACGCGATCAAGCGCGCCGGCGGCACTGACAAGGAAAAAGTGCGCAACGCGCTGGAACAGACCAAGGGTTTTGTGGCGACGACCGGCGTCTTCAACATGTCGGCGGCCGACCACATGGGCTTGGACCTGTCCGCCTTCCGCATGGTGGAAGTCAAGAACGGCGACTGGCAGTTGCTGAAATAAACCCGGAGCCGACATGCTTGCCCAATTCTTGCAATTCCTGTACTCGGGAATGACGGCCGGTTCCGCCTATGCTCTGGCGGCGCTGGGTTTTACGATCATCTACAACACCAGCGGCGTGATCAACTTCGCGCAGGGTGAATTCATCATGCTCGGCGGGATGCTGGCCGCGATGATGGCCGGCGCCGGCATTCCGCTGCCGCTGGCGATCGTCATCGCCGTCGTCGCCACGGCGCTGGTCGGCCTGGTGATGGAAAAGGCCGTCATCGAGCCGGCGCAGAACGCGCAGGTGGTGACGTTGATCATCATCACCATCGGCGCCTCCCTGGTGATCCGCGGCCTGGTGCAGATCTGGCTCGGAAAGGGCACGCATACCTTGCCTGCGTTTTCGGGCGACACGCCGATCCAGTTCCTCGGCGCGAGCCTGCTGCCGCAAAGCCTGTGGGTGCTGGGCGTGACCTTGCTCATCGTCGGCGCGTTGGGCTGGTTCTTCGGCCGCACCTTGCTCGGCAAGGCGATGCTGGCGACCTCGCACAACAAGCTGGCCGCGCAACTGGTCGGCATCAACACGCGCCGCGTATTGCTGATGTCGTTCGGCCTGGCGGCCCTGCTCGGCGCCGTCGGCGGCGTGCTGCTCGCGCCGATCACGTATACCTCGTACGACGCCGGCATCATGCTGGGCCTGAAGGGGTTCGTGGCGGCGGTGCTCGGTGGCTTGGGCGGCGGCGTCGGCGCGATCGCCGGGGGGCTGATCCTCGGCATCGCCGAAGCGATGACGGCCGGTTACATCTCGTCGGCCTACAAGGATGCGGTGCCGTTCGTGCTGATCCTGCTGATCCTGTTCTTCATGCCGCGCGGCCTGTTCGGCGCCAAAGTATCGGAGCGTGTCTGATGAAAAACCTGTTTTCCGGCCGGGTTGTCCATCCTGGTCTGCTGGTCCTGGCGCTGGTCCTGGCCGTGCTGCCGCTGGCGCTGCCGAACGCCTATTATTTCGACGTGGCGATCCGCATCGCCTTGAACGCCATCGTCGTCATCGGCCTGAACCTGCTGATGGGTTACACGGGCCAGATCAGCCTGGGCCACGCCGGCTTCTTCGGCCTGGGTGCCTACGCGTCGGCGGTGCTGACCACGCACCACAACTGGCCGCCGATGGCCGCGCTGGCGGCCGGCGCGGTCATCACCGGCTTGCTGGCCTTCGCGCTGGCGCGCCCGGTATTGAAACTGAAAGGGCATACGCTGGCGATGGCCACGCTGGGACTGGGCATCATCATTTCCATCGTGATCAACAATGAAACGCAGTGGACCGGCGGTCCGGACGGCCTTGCCGTCTCGGCCTTCTCCTTGTTCGGCGCCGAGATCTCGGGCGAGAAATCGTGGTACGCGGTGGCGGCGGCTTTGCTGCTGCTGGTGACCTGGTTCGCGCTGAATCTGATCGATTCTCCGGTCGGCCGCGCACTGCAGGCGATCCACGGTTCCGAGGTCGCTTCGCGCGTGGTCGGCATCGACACCACCCGTTTCAAGGTGCGTGTGTTCGTGCTGTCGGCCGTGGTGGCCAGCATCACCGGCAGCATCAGCGCTCACTACATCGGTTTTATTACGCCAAACATGGCCGGCTTCTTCCACTCGATCGAGCTGGTGACGATGGTCGTCGTCGGCGGCATGGCGTCGGTGTTTGGCTCCATCCTCGGCGCGGCGCTGCTGACGGTGCTGCCGCAACTGCTGTCGGCCTTCGAAGGCTGGGAGATCGTCGTGTTCGGCGCGATCCTGATGGCGACGATGATCTTCCTGCCGCGCGGCCTGGTGCCGAGTCTCGCGCAGCGCAGCCGCAACAAGCGCGCGCCGGTGGCGCCGCCGCTGGCGCTGGTCAGGAAAACGGGGAGCTGAACCATGCTGACGATACAGAATTTAAGTAAAAGCTTCG
Source organism: Pseudomonadota bacterium (assembly GCA_040389645.1). Classification (GTDB taxonomy): domain Bacteria; phylum Pseudomonadota; class Gammaproteobacteria; order Burkholderiales; family Burkholderiaceae_D; genus Rugamonas. The sequence goes on from JAZJZT010000029.1 coordinate 46,012, forward strand.
GTGGCGTGAAGGCGGTGCAGGACGTCAGCTTCAGCATCAAGGAAGGGTCGATCCACTCCGTCATCGGCCCCAACGGCGCCGGCAAGACCACGCTGTTCAACCTGATCACCGGCGTCTACACGCCGAGTTCCGGCCAGATCCTGCTGCGCGGCGAGAACGTGGCGGGACTGACGCCGGATCAACTGGCGCGGCGCGGCATGAGCCGCACCTTCCAGAACCTGCAAGTGTGCATGAACATGACGGCGCTCGATAACGTGATGGTGGGCGCGCACCTGCGCCTGAACCAGAACATGTTCGCCGGCATGCTGCGCCTGCCGTCGGTGCGCAAGGCGGACGCCGTGTGCCGGGAAGAGGCGGCGCAACTGATGGATTTCGTCGGCGTCGGCCAGCACGTCGACGCGGAAGCGAGCCAGATGTCGTACGGCGCCTTGAAACGGCTGGAGATCGCGCGCGCGCTGGCGGCGCGGCCGAAAGTGCTGCTGCTGGACGAACCGGCGGCGGGCCTGAACCATACCGAAACCGGAGAGATCGAGGCGCTGATCCGCAAGGTCGCGCAGTCCGGCGTGACGGTGGTATTGGTGGAACACGACATGAAGCTGGTAATGAACCTGTCCGACCATATCCTGGTGCTCGACTACGGCAAGAAGCTGGCCGAGGGCACGGCCGCCGAAGTGCGCGCCAATCCGGATGTCGTGGCAGCCTATCTTGGAGCGGCAGCATGAGGGACGCTATGGACGATAACCATCCGAACAATCCGAAGCAGCCGCTGGTGCTCGACATCAAGGGCTTGACCAGCCATTACGGCCGCATCCAGGCGCTGCACGGCATCGACATCGAAGTGCGGCAAGGGCAACTGGTGGCGCTGGTGGGCGCCAACGGCGCCGGCAAGACCACCTTGCTGCGCGCGATTTCGGGCGTGCAGCCGATCAGCGCCGGCAGCATCCAGTTCAGCGGGCGCGACGTCAGCCGCGCCAGCGCCGACCAGCGCGTGCGCGCCGGCATCTGCCAGGTGCCGGAAGGCAGGCAGGTGTTCGGTCCGATGTCGGTCGAAGATAACCTGCGGCTGGGCGCCTACACCCGGCCGCGCGGCGACGCCGCCGCCGACATCGAACGCATGTACGGGCTGTTCCCGATCCTGAAGGAAAAGCGGCTGCTGCTGGCCGGCACGCTGTCCGGCGGACAGCAGCAGATGCTGGCGATGGCGCGCGCGCTGATGGGACATCCGACCGTGCTGCTGCTCGATGAACCGAGCATGGGACTGGCGCCGCTGCTGATCGCCGAGATTTTCCGCATCGTCAAGAGCCTGCGCGACCAGGGCATCACGATCTTCCTGGTCGAGCAGAACGCGCATGCGGCGCTGTCGATCGCCGATGTCGGCTACGTCATCGAGACCGGCGCGATCACCCTGAGCGGGCCGGGGCCGGAACTGCTGCGCAACGAACAGGTGCAGAGCGCGTATTTGGGGATGTGATGAAAATCAGAGGCAAAATCTGGGGTCAGACCCCTGGGTCTGACCCCGGCCTTTGCCTCTGATTTTAAGAAAAACAGGAGATCGAGCAATGGTAAAAGTCTACGAAATCAACGGCATCCGCCCGGTCGTGCATCCGACCGCCTACGTGCACCCGAGCGCGGTGCTGATCGGTGACGTCATCATCGGCCCGCGCTGCTATATCGGTCCGCTGGCCTCGATCCGCGGCGACTTCGGCCGCCTGATCCTGGAAGAGGGCGCCAATCTGCAGGACTGCTGCGTGATGCACGGTTTCCCCGGTTGCGACACGGTGGTCGAAGTCGATGGCCATATCGGCCACGGCGCCGTGCTGCACGGCTGCCGCATCGGCCGCAACGCGCTGATCGGCATGAACGCGGTGATCATGGATAACGCCGTCATCGGCGCCGAAAGCATCGTCGCCGCGATGAGTTTCGTGAAAGCGAACATGGAAGTGCCGCCGCGCAGCATGGTGGTGGGCATGCCGGCGCGCGTGATCCGCAGCGTGACCGACACCGAAATCGAATGGAAAAATTCCGGCACCGCGCAGTACCAGGAACTGGCGCTGCGCTCAATGGCGACCATGCGCGAAGTCGATGCGCTGACCGAAGTCGAGGCCGACCGCAAGCGCATGGACTGGGAAACGTCGCTGCCGCTGCACCTGCACAAGAACGCATAAATTGTCGTTCCCGCGCAGGCGGGAATCCATGCCAGGCATGCGCCGCATGGATCTCCGCTTTCAAGGGAACGACAGGTTAATCAATCAACCTGGAGAAATCGTAATGGTACAAATTCTGCAAAGCCTGATCGCTGGCCGCTGGCACGGCAAGGAAGCGGCGACCCCGCTGCACAGCGCCCTGAACAACAGCCTGATCTACCACACCCACGCCGAACAGATCGACTTCGCCGAAGCCGTGAATTATGCGCGCAAGACCGGCGTTCCCGCGCTGATGGCGATGGATTTCCAGCAGCGCGCCGCGCGCTTGAAGGCGCTGGCGGGCTACCTGATGGAACGCAAGGAAGAACTGTACAAGGTGTCCCACCTGACTGGCGCCACCCGCGCCGACAGCTGGGTCGACATCGAAGGCGGCATCGGCACCCTGTTTGCCTACGCCAGCATGGGCAGCCGCGAACTGCCGTCGTCGAACGTATTGCACGAAGGCCCGGCCATCGCACTGGGCAAGCGTGGCGGCTTCGCCGGCACCCACATCCTGGTGCCGCGCGGCGGCCTGGCGGTGCACATCAACGCCTTCAATTTCCCGATCTGGGGTTTACTGGAAAAATTCGCGCCGAGCTTCCTGGCCGCGATGCCGTGCATCGGCAAGCCCGCCACCGCCACCAGTTATCTGACCGAAGCCGTGGTACGCATGGCGCATGAATCGGGCCTGCTGCCGGAAGGCGCGCTGCAACTGGTGATCGGCAGCACCGGCGATTTGCTCGACCGCCTGGGCGGCTTCGACGCCGTCACCTTCACCGGCTCGGCCGACACGGCCGCCAAGCTGCGCACCAACCGCAACCTGATCGCCAATTCCGTGCCCTTCACCGCCGAAGCCGACTCGCTCAATTGCGCGATCCTGGCGCCGGACGTCACGCCAGACGATGCCGAGTTCGACCTGTTCGTCAAGGAAGTGGCGCGCGAGATGACCGGCAAGGCCGGCCAGAAATGCACGGCGATCCGCCGCATCATCGTGCCGCAACAGTATGCCGACGCGGTCGGCGAGCGCCTGCGCGAACGCCTGTCCAAAATCAGCGTCGGCGATCCGTCGGTCGAAGGCGTGCGCATGGGCGCGCTGGCGTCGAAGGACCAGCAACGCGACGTGGCCGAGCGCGTGGAACTGCTGTCGAAGGGGAATGAAATTTTGTTCGGCGCGCAGCACGGTTTCAACCCGGTCGGAGAAGGCGTGGCCGACGGCGCCTTCTTCTCGCCGACGCTGGTCTTGTGCCGCAACGGCATGGTCAACGACGCGGTGCACGATGTCGAAGCCTTCGGCCCGGTCAGCACCCTGATCACCTATACCGGTATCGACGAAGCGCTGGCGCTGGCCGCGCGCGGCAAGGGAAGCCTGGTCAGCACCTTGGTGACGAAAGATCCGAAGATCGCCGCGCACGCGGTGCCGGTGATCGCCGCCTCGCATGGCCGCGTGCATATCCTGGAACGCGAAGCGGCCGTCGATTCGACCGGCCACGGTTCTCCACTGCCGCAGCTGAAGCACGGCGGTCCTGGCCGCGCGGGTGGTGGCGAAGAACTGGGCGGCATCCGCGCGGTGCGCCATTTCCTGCAGCGCGCCGCGGTGCAGGGTTCGCCGACGATGCTGGCCGCCGTCACCGGAGAATACGTGCGCGGCGCCGCCGTGCAGGAAAGCGAAATCCACCCGTTCCGCCGACACTTCGAAGATTTGAAGATGGGAGACTCGCTGTTGACACACCGCCGCACGGTCAGCGAAGCGGACATCGTCAACTTCGGCGGCGTCTCGGGCGATTATTTCTACATGCATTTCGACGAAATCGCAGCCAAGGACACGCAATTCGGCAAGCGCATCGCGCACGGATATTTCGTGCTGTCGGCCGCCGCCGGCCTGTTCGTGTCGCCGGCGCCGGGACCGGTGCTGGCCAATTATGGGCTGGACAACCTGCGCTTCATCACCCCGGTCGCGATCGGCGACACGATCCGCGCGCGCCTGACCTGCAAACGCAAGGTCGACCGCAACCGCACCGACGAAAAGGGCGTGGGGCAGGGCGTGGTCGCGTGGGATGTGCAGGTGACGAACCAGAACGATGAACTGGTGGCCAGCTACGACATCCTGACGCTGGTGATGAAACGCGCTTAGAGTTGGCACGCCTGCCGGGATAAGCTCACTTCCCGGCGGCGCCAACGGGCCGCCAAAAATCGTCGTTTTTGGCAGCCTGCCTGGCGAGTGCATGCACTCGCCAATCACGTCTTGCCCCCCGCTTTTTCTTGATAATTACCGATCGGTAATTTCATGCCATTTCACGCTCATGTTCCACTTCTTTCATCCCGATCGGTAATTTTCGGCGGAAAAATAGTCGCGGTGTGAATATTGGATAGTTTGTAACACAGCAATAGCCGTTACGATACGCAATTGCAATTCAGGCAATTGAAGCCCTTCCCACATAACCGATCCACATGCGAATCAGCCGGCGCTTGCCGGCTGATTTGCTTCCTACACCACTCTTTATGACCATGACTCTCCGTTCCGCCATCGTTCCCGGCACGCTGCTGTTGCCGCTGATCCTTTCCGCCTGCGGCGGTGGAGGAGGCAGCGCCGGAGATACTTCCGCCACGCCTGCTCCCGTCACTTCGGTGACCATCAGCCAGTCGAATTACCAGGCCGTCGGCGCCACCGCGATCGACCCGCTGAGCAAAATGGTCGGCTTGGGCGGCACCGCCAGACAGTTGGTCGGCGCAGTCGAAGTCGCTCAACCATCCCAGGGTCTGGCTGACGTGGCAATCCAGCTTTACCGGCGCGTCCAGGCAAAAAATTCATCCTTGGTGGCCGGTGTGGTCGTGAACCAAAACTGCACCAACGGCGGCACGATGAAGCTCGATACGTCGATAGTCAGCCAAATGTTTTACACGGTTGGCGACCGCATCAAAGTCACGGGGACCAATTGCCAGGAACCCGGCCAAGCGGCGTTTAGCGGCACGGCCAGTTTCACGATCACTTCCGCGACCGGCGAGCCGTTCCAGACGAACCGCTATGGTGTCGGAGTGGCCATGCTGTTCGACAATTTTGAATTGAACAGCACGGACGGACAGAGTGTCATCAAGGGCGACCTGGCGGTGAATGTCAGCCAGAGCGGCAGCAGTGCTGTCACTATGGACATGTCGGGCCAGGCGCTCTCGTTCACGCTGACGGCAGCCGGCAAGACGAATACTTACCGTCTTGACTCATACAATCTGACGAGCACGCAATCGGACGATGCCATCATCTTGACGGGAAAATATACGATGTCGGGAACATCGGGCAAGTTGGGCGGCAGCTATTCGTATGGTGTGGAGATCTTGCAGCCCCTGGTGACGCCAATTTCCAATGTGCTCCAGATCAGCGGTGCGCTGATCGTGCGGGGCGCGCAGGCCAGCGTCGCCGTGACTGCCTTGAATAGCGCGACGGTTCGTGTCGATTATAGTGAAAAGGGTGATGGCGTCACCACTGCCAGCAATACGCTTGCCTGGGCTGATTTCAACGTCCTCGATTGAGTTTTGTTGATGAAATCAATACTGATGGCGGCATTGGCTGTCGCCGCCGCGCCGCATGCTTGCGCGCAATGGCAGGGCGCGCTGGAAACGGCGGCGCGCCACGTGACGATGTCCGAATACGAGCAGAGTGGCAAGCGCTTCGTGCGCGAAAGCGGGGACTTGCCCGGCGCCGGGATCGGGCTGTCATACCGCGCGGACCGGCTGGAAGTGTTCGGCACCATGCGCGTGTTCGGGGCTACGATCAGCTACGACGGCGTGCTGCAGAACGGCAGCAGTTACGGCAGCGAGACGGCAACGCGCCTGGCGCAGTCGCAGCTTGGTCTGCGTTACCGCGTGCTGCCAGACACGCGCGCCATCGCCGCGCTGGAATACGATGGCTGGAAGCGCGACATACGGGGCAGCGCGGTCGCCATCGGCCTGCGTGAACAGACCCATTCCCGGCGCCTTCTGCTGGGAGCCGAACAGACATGGAACATGCGGTCGGGTGGCAAGCTTGGCGCGGGTGCGACTCTGGTGCACGCGCAGCCAGAGCGCCTGCGCGTGCAATTTTCCGGCGTGCTCGATGACGCGTCCCTGCGCACGCGCGCCGCCACCGGCTATCTGTTTGAATTGACATACCAGCCGGGCAGTTTCGCGCGGCTGTCGCTGGGCGCGCAATTCGACTACATGAAAGTGCCGCGCAGCGCTGCGCAGCCGGCTACGCGCAACGGCAACCCCGCCGGTGACATCACGCAGCCGGAGCATGTGCGGCAGGGCGTAACACTGCTGGTGCGCTATCTGCTGTGACGTGGCGTGTTTTGTCGCTCAGGCCCGGAAGCGGCCAGGAAAGAGCTGGCTGAGCTGAGCTACGTCGCACCGAAAGTGAAATAAGACCCTACATCGGGCGTAACCGGCGCGGCATGAAACGCCGCGCCCATCCGGCCAAGCCGAACGGATCGTCGATGCCGTGGGCAGGTTCGGTGAAGCATTTCAGGCCGTTTTCCGGCAGCCGCGCCACCTGTTCCTGCCCGGCGCGACGTGACTTGCGCCGCGGCGCATTATGCGTCTCCCGCTATACGGACTATCGCTGCGCCGCGCGGCGCTGTCACGCGGCTGTCACATGGCAGACCTAGACTCGCGCTTTTGCCTTCAATCGACAGGACTGCCATGCAACACCGCTTCTCCCTGACCGCCGGCGCGCTCGCGCTGTGCGGCGCCTTCGCCTTGCCTGCCGCGCCTGCGCTGGCTGCTAACATCCTGCTGTGCAACGACGATGGCATCACCGCCGCCAACCTGCGCGCGCTCAAGCAAAAGCTGGTGGCGTCCGGCCACAGCGTGGCCATCGCCGCGCCGATCGACAACCAGTCCGGCCGCGGCGGTTATGTCGCCTTCCTGACGCCGATCTCCGCGCTGACCGGCAATGAGCGCGGCAGCAAGGCCTTGAGCTTTGCGGCCGGCACGGCCGGTGTCGGCACCGATCCGGCCGATGCGGACGTGTCCTACGTGAACGGCACCCCGGTCGCCGCCTGCCTGTACGGCATCGACGTGCTGGCCAAGAAAAAATGGGGCGGCGCGCCCGACCTGGTGATCTCCGGCCCGAACGAAGGCAACAACACCGGCGCCATCAACGCCAGCAGCGGCACTTTTAATAACCTGGTGTACGCGGTCAACCGCAACCTGCCGGCGATCGCCGTCAGCGATGCCGCCACCGCGCAAGTCAACTGGAGCGCGTCGCTGCCGGCCACGCACCGCATCCACGAAGTGGCGGGCATCGTCGCCAAGCTGGTCGACGCGCTGCTGTCCAACAAGAGCAAGGCCGGCGGCCTGTTGATGCCGGAAGGCGTCGGCTTGAACGTCAACATCCCCGATTTCGCCGCCGGCGCGGGCGCCGCGCTGCCATTCAAATTCACCCGTATCGGCAAGGCCACTTCGTACGCGCCGGCGTTTTACGAAAAACTGTCCGACAGCCCGCTGGCGGTCGCTTCCGGCGTCAACTTCCCGCTGCCCGGCATCAGCCTGGCCAGCGCCGGTACCGTGCTGCCGAGCGGTGTGACGCTGCCGAAGGATACGGCGGTCACCTCCGAGGACAATGTCATCGTCACCAAGACGGCGGTCACGATTTCGCCGATCGAAGGCGTGCCGCAGGCGCGCCGCGCGTTCGAAGATGCGATGAAGATCAAGCTCAATGCGATCGCGCAATAACAGGGAGCTTGGGATGACCTCATCGAAAACCACGCTGTGCGCGGCGGCGCTGGCCGTATTCGCCCTGGCCGGCTGCGGCAATAACGCTTCCGAAGCGCCAGCCCCGGCGCCGACCAGCGCCGTGCCGGTGCTGGCCGAAGGTGCGCTGCTCGGCTATGCCGGCGGCGACACGGCGCCCGCCGCCAGCGCTTTTATCAATAAAGAGGGTAAAGGATATATCGCGCTGTCGGCCGACGGCGACGGCGGCGCCAGCGTGCTGCACGTGACGGACAACGGCAAGGCGCGGCGCGTGCCGGGCGGCGCCGCGTTCGTCACGCTGGCGATGGAACGTTCGCAGCCGGTGACCTTGCTGGCGCTGGACGCGAAGGCGGCTGGCAGTTATACGGCCATGGTCGGCGGCAAGCCGGCCAGTTTCACGCTGGCGGCCGACGGCACGCTGAGTGCGGGCGCGAGCGATTGCAAATTGAGCGGGAAGGTCGATTTCAATAGCAGTTATGGTGGCGCGCGGGGCGTGACGCTGAACGTCAGCGCTTGCGGTAGCGTGGCGGCTGGCAGTTATAGCGGTGTGGCGCTGGCGTCGAACGAGATAGCGCCGGCGGCGTTGCAGTTGATCGCGGAAAATGGCAGTAGCGTGATTGATTTGCTGGCTTACCGCTAGGCGGGGGCGGCATGAAAAAGGCCAGGGCCGCTGATGCGGCCCTGGCCTTTTTGCGTTTAAATCAGAAGCAAAGACCGGGGTCAGACCCCTGGGTCTGACCCCAGATTCTGCCTCTGATTTTTGCCTGCAACTCCACTAATACTAGTTTCCCAACTGCCCCCGCACGCGCGCAATCGCGGCGCGCACCTGGTTCGGCGCGGTGCCGCCGACGTGGTCGCGCGCGGCGACCGAACCTTCGAGCGTCAGCACGGCAAAAATATCCTGCTCGATCAAGGTCGAGAACTGGCGCAACTGGTCGAGCGACATGTCGGCCAGGTCGCAGCCTGCGTCGACGCAGGCGCGCACCGCGTGCGCGACGGCTTCGTGCGCGTCGCGGAACGGCAAGCCCTTTTTGACCAGGTAGTCGGCCAGGTCGGTCGCGGTGGCGTAACCTTGCAGCGCGGCCGCGCGCATCGCTTCCGGTTTGACGGTGATGCCGCCTGCCATGTCGGCGAAGATGCGCAGCGTGTCGACCACGGTGTCGACGGTGTCGAACAGCGGTTCCTTGTCTTCCTGGTTATCCTTGTTGTAGGCCAGCGGCTGGCCTTTCATCAAGGTCAACAGGCCCATCAGGTGGCCGTAGACGCGGCCGGTCTTGCCGCGCGCCAGTTCCGGCACGTCCGGGTTTTTCTTTTGCGGCATGATCGACGAGCCGGTGCAGAAGCGGTCGGCGATGTCGATGAAGCCGATGCGTGGGCTCATCCAGATCACCAGTTCTTCCGACATGCGCGACACGTGCATCATCAGCAGGGAAGCGGCGGCCGTGAATTCGATCGCGAAGTCGCGGTCCGAGACGGCGTCCAGCGAATTGTGGCAGACGTCGTCGAAGCCCAGGGTTTTCGCCACGCGCACGCGGTCGATCGGGAACGTGGTGCCGGCCAGCGCGGCAGCGCCCAGCGGCAGGCGGTTGACGCGCTTGCGGCAGTCGGCCATGCGCTCGGCGTCGCGCCCGAACATTTCGACATAGGCCAGCATGTGGTGGCCGAAGGTGATCGGCTGCGCCACCTGCATGTGGGTGAAGCCGGGCATGATGGTGTCGGCGTGCTGCTCGGCCAGGTCCGTCAATGCGCCGCGCAGCGCGTTCAGCAGCGTGCCGATGTCGTCGATCGCCGAGCGCACGTACAGGCGGATGTCGGTCGCGACCTGGTCGTTGCGGGAACGGCCCGTGTGCAGGCGCTTGCCGGCGTCGCCCACCAGTTCGGTCAGGCGTTTTTCGATATTCAGGTGCACGTCTTCCAGGTCGAGCAGCCATTCGAATTGGCCGGCGTCGATTTCCTGCGAGATTTGCGCCATGCCGCGCTCGATTTCAGCGCGGTCGGCCGCGCTGATGATGCCTTGCGCGGCCAGCATTTCGGCGTGCGCCAGCGAGCCCTGGATATCGGCCTTGGCCAGGCGCTTGTCGAAAAACACCGAGGCGGTATAGCGCTTGACGAGGTCCGAGACGGGTTCGGAGAAACGGGCCGACCAGGCTTCGCTTTTTTTGGAGAGTTGTGCAGTCATGATATGTGTCAGGTTAAACGTGCGGAAGTTTTAACCGATTATAAACAAGGTTTGCCGGGGCCGGGCATTTAGGCGCATTTCATTCGGGCTGAAAGGCGCTATCCGTTGGTAACTTTTGGTGGCGTTCGGGTGACAGCGCGGCGGAAATCGCCGATGATGGCGGCAATCGCCATCCAGTCAGGAGACATCATGAAGCAGCCAGCCGCACGTGCCAGCCTGCTGTTCGCCCTCGTTCTCGGCATGGGCGGTGCCGCCGCCGCCGGGGCGTCCGCCCTGGACGCCGAGCCGGCCGCCGCCGCACAGGCCAAAGCCGGCGTACCGGCCGAAACCGCCCGCGCGATCCAGGCGGCTACCGATGGCACGGCAGCCGCGAATACCGTTGCGGGCGCCGACCTGCGCACCATCGACGGCGTGCTGGCCGCATTGTACGGCACCATTTCCGGCGCGGCCGGGCAGGCGCGCGACTGGGACCGGCTGCACACGCTGTTCATGCATGACGGCCGCATGGTGGTGCACGGCATGAACAAGGAAGGGGAGATGACGACCCGCGTGCTGACGGTGTCCGATTACATCTCGCGCATGAAGCCGGTGTTTGCCAAAGAGGGCTTTTATGAGACGGAACTGGCGCGCAGCACCGAGACCTTCGGCCAGATCGCGCACGTATTCAGCACCTACGAATCGCGCCGCGCGGCGGCCGACGCGCACCCTTTCCAGCGCGGCATCAACAGCATCCAGCTGGTCAACGACGGGGAGCGCTGGTGGATACAGTCGCTGGTGTGGCAGGCCGAGACGGACAAGAATCCGATACCGGCGCGTTATCTGCATAGCCGCTAGCGGGTCCTGCTTTTCAGGAGCAGGCGGCAATGCCATTAATTGAAAGCCACAGGCAGCAGATCTGTCATTCCCGCGCAGGCGGGAATCCCATTTTTCTGAGCCGTCCGGGACCCGAAATGGGATTCCCGCCTGCGCGGGAATGACAAATCGGCGCTAATTTGGCGGCGTGTAGCTCATTGCCACATCATCAAGCACGGCGGAATCAACAGCAGCAGCGCCAGCACCGCGTAAATCAGTTGCAGCGGCACCATCCATCTGGCCCAGGTGATCCACGGGATGCGCGCCAGCGCCAGCACGCCGACCGTGATGCCGGATGTCGGGATCATCGGCGTCGTGAATTCGCCGAACTGGAACGCGAGAATCGCGGTCTGGCGCGTCACGCCTACCAGGTCCGCCAGCGGCGCCATGATCGGCATCGTCAGCGCGGCTTGCCCGCTGCCGGAGTGGATGAAGAAATTGATCACGGTCTGGATCAAAAACATCTTTTGCGCGGCGAAGATCGGGCTCGACGAGGCGACCAAGGGCATCAGCGCGTGCAGCATCGTGTCGATGATGTTGGCGTCGCGCGCCAGGATCATCGTGCCGCGCGCCAGCGCGATCACCAGCGCCGTGCCGACCAGGTCCTTGGCGCCCTGCATGAAGGCGCCCACCAGTTGATCGGAGTCGAGCCGGCCGATCAACCCCACCACGATGCCCATCACCAGGAACAGCGCGGCGAGTTCTTCGATGAACCAGCCGTATTTGACGACGCCGAACACCATCGTGCCGAGCGTGGCGACGAATACCCACAGCACCAGTTTATGGGTGCCGTTCATGCCGTGGAAATCGTGGAAGTCGGCCGGCTGTTCGAGCCGCTTGGTCTGGTCCAGCAGATAGGTCGGGCTCAGTTCCGGCGAGCGCTTGACGCGCGCGGCGTACCACATCATGAAGCCGATCGTGACCGCGGTGGCCAGCACCCAGACGACCAATCGATAGGCCATGCCGGAAAACACCGGCACGCCGGCGATGCCCTGCGCGATGCCGACGTTGAACGGGTTCAGGAAGGCGGCGGCAAAACCGACCTGCGAACCTAGAAAGGGGATCGAGACGCCGACGATGGTGTCGTAGCCGAGCGCCAGCGCGAGCGGCACGAAGATCAGAATAAACGGGATCGCTTCCTCGTTCATGCCGAAGGTGGCGCCGCCGATCGAGAACATGGTGATGAACACCGGGATCAGCGCCGCGCGCACGAAGGCGGAATGGGTGTGCGCCTTGGCGATCGACTTGATCAGCGAATCGATCGCTTCCGTCCTTTGCAGCACGGCGAAGGCGCCGCCGACGATCAAAACAAAACCGATGATCAGCGCCGCTTCGACAAAGCCCTTGATCGGCGCCATCATCAGCGCGACCGGCCCCTGCGGCTTGCTGTCGATGTAATGGAAGCTGGCCGGGTCGATCAGCTGCTTGCCGTTGACGAGGTGCGTGTCGTATTTCCCGCCCGGCACCAGCCAGGTCGCCAGCGCGATCAGCGCCAGGATGCCGAAGATCAGGACATAGGTGTTGGGCAGCTTGAGCCGGTTCATGAACGCCTTATTGACTGAGCAGCGAGCCGCTGCGGTAGGCGTCGGCGCCGGCGATCTTGCCGACGTTCATGCCGCGCAGCACGTGGCGGTGCGCGCTGCGGGCGAAAAACACGCCGCCCGTGGTGCAGCGCAAGGTCGTGATGTCTCCGCTGACCGGGTTGACGATGTCGGCCACCGCGTCGCCCGGCTGCAAGCGTTCTCCCAGCTTGCGCGCGTAGACGAGCACCCCGGCGTGCGGCGCCAGCACCGGTTCGACCCCTTCCAGCGGCGTCGCTTCGCACAGCGGCGCGGCGATCTCTCCGACTTCGGCATCGATCACGCCGTGGTGCGCCATGAAGCGGATCAGGGCGTCGGCATCCTGGCGCGCCAGGTCGTAATCGACTTCGACTTCGCCGCGCAATTCGACGGTGGAGGCGAAGCAGGCGGCGGGAATCGGGTAATCGTCACCGAAGTGTTCATGCAAATCCCACCACAGGCGGCTGCATGCCTCGTCGAACGGTTCGCCGCCGGCGGCCAGCGCCAGCAGCACCGCCTGCGCGCCGAGCAGAGAGGACAGCGTGCGCGCATCCTCGGCCAGCGGCGTGCCGGCGTACAGGTGCAGCACCGCCTCGTTATCGCAATGCAGGTCGAGCACGATGTCGGCGTCGATCGCCAGCCCGAGCAGGATTTTTTTCAGCGCGCCGGCATCGGTGTCGGGCCGCCAGGCCGCCACGGCGTCGCGTGCGTGGCTGCGGATGATCGATACGTTATGCTGCGCGTCGGCGCCGAGCAGGCCGGCCAGCGACTGTTTCAAATCGTCGGCCACGTGCTTGTAGGCGCGGTTGAAATTGATGCCTGTCGTCAGATCGAAGCGGCCGAACGGCGCGCCCTGGATCGCTTGCGCCAGCCCGAGCGGGTTGGCGGCCGGCACCAGGATCACTTCGCCGCGCAATTTGCCGGCCGCTTCCAGTTCATGCAGGCGGGTGCGCAGGAATTGCGCCACCAGCATGCCGGGCACTTCGTCGGCGTGCAGCGCGGCCTGGATATACACTTTTTTGCCGCTGCCCGGGGTGCCGTAGTGAAAACTGTGCAGGACATAGGCGGCGGGAGCGTGCGGGGCGGTGATCGAATGTTGTTGTGCTTGCATGGGAATGGCGGAATGGGGACCGGAAGAATGGCTTTTGGGGCCGATTATGTAGCATTCTAATTACTAAGTAAATCGATAACAATTTTATTATGGAAAGCTATTGAGTTTTTTTTTTGACGTGCGTACAGTGAATTTTCATTCACCGCATTGCACAATAAACAGGAACAAGAACCATGAATAAACCACAGCGGCCCGACGGTCGCACCAGCCTCAGGGTATCAGTGTTGGCCTGTTCGGTGCGCGCAGCACTGGGCGTGGGCGCACTGGCCGGCATGCTGGGACACGAAGCGTGGGCCCAGGCCGAGTCGTCGCAACCGTTGCAGCGCGTCGAAATCACCGGTTCGGCGATCAAGCGCATCGAATCGGAAACGGCGCTGCCGGTGCAGGTGATCACCCGCGCCGACATCGACAAGACCGGCGTGACGACGGCCGCCGAATTGTTGGCGCGCGTCTCGGCCAACGTCGGCGGCCTGACCGACGGCGCCAGCATCAACGTCGGCGGCGACCAGCGCGGTTTCAATAGCGCGAATCTGCGCGGCATCGGCACCTCGTCGACCCTGGTGCTGCTGAACGGGCGCCGCATGGCCAATTTCGCGTCGCCCGGCGACGATGCCGGCGTTGACTTGAACAATATCCCGGCCGCTGCCCTGCAGCGCGTCGAAGTGCTGCTCGACGGCGCCTCCGCCCTGTACGGCACCGACGCGATCGGTGGCGTCATCAATTTCATTACCCGCAAGGATTTCAAGGGCGTCGAGCTGAACGGCTATGCCAGCAGGACGAAAGAAGGCGGCGCCGGCAAGCGCACCGCCAGCATCAGCGCCGGCGCCGGCGATGTCGGCAAGGATGGCTACAATGTGTTCGCCGTGTTCGACGCCCAGCATACGGACCGCCTGAACACGTCGCAGCGCAGCTTCATTCCCGAACTGCAGATTCCCGAGCGTCTCGGCCACCTGCTGTCGAGCTTTACCAGCCCGGCCAATATCCGCCTGACGTCGACCCAGCGCGACCATTTGCAGGACATCGGTTTCAAGATCAACGGCAAGCCGATCACGAACCGGCAAATCAACCTGTCCGTGCCCGGCTGCGCGCCGCCGGCCAATATTTATTTGCCGGCAGGCACCGGCGGCGTCGATGCCTGCACCTATAACTACATGGGCGACACCGAGCTGTATCCGGAATCGAACAAGGTCAACCTGCTCAGCCGCGGCGTGCTGCAACTGAACGCGGACAACCAGGTTTATGTCGAAGCGGCGCTGAGCCGCTCGCGCACCAATTATGTCGGCTCTTCGGCGCGCGTGATCGGCTATCTCGATTACCGCAAGGTGCCGCAACTGGCCAATACCGGCCTCGATCAACTGGACGACGACATTCCCGGCGAACTGGAATTGCGCATGCGCCTGAACGAGGCCGGCATGCGCACCAGCGAACTGACCAGCTCCAGCCAGCGCTATGTCGTCGGCCTGACCGGCAGCAGCAACGGCTGGGATTACGACGTCGGCCTGAACCACAGCGTCAACACCGTCAAGGACAAGGACGTGCACGGCTACGTGCTGTACGACCAGTTATTGGCCGGTATCGCCGATGGCCGCATCAACCCGTTCGGCCCGTCCGGTGCGTCCGGCGTCGCGCTGTTGAACAGCATCCAGGTCAACGACGACGTGCGCCATGCGCGCGGCACGATGGATGCGATCGATTTCAAGGCCTCGCACGCGCTGATGAAGATGGGGGGAGGGGACATGGCGCTGGCCATCGGCGGCGAAGTGCGGCGCGAACGCACCGACTTTATGCCGTCGGCCTTGTTGTTGAGCGACAACATCAACAATGACCCGGCGCCGGAAGGCGGCCACGCGACCAGCGACAAGCGCAATGTCGCCGCGCTGTATGGCGAACTGTTGCTGCCCTTTACTAAACAGTGGGAAGCGCAACTGTCGGCCCGCTACGACCATTACCAGGTGGTGGGCGGCGCGGCCAGCCCGAAAGTCGGCGTCACGTATTTGCCGAGTAAACAGTTGCTGCTGCGCGCGTCGGCCGGGCGCGGTTTCCGCGCGCCGTCGATGTCGGACCTGTTCCGGCCGACTGTCTACAGCGCCACGGCGACCTTGCCGGACCCGGTGCTGTGCGCGACGGTCGACAACAATTATGCCGACTGCGCCGACAACTGGAATACGCGGCGCTACAGCAACGCCAATCTGAAACCCGAGCACAGCCGCCAGTTTTCGCTCGGCGCCGTGTTCGAGCCGAGCCGGCTGTGGAACGTCAGCGCCGATTATTGGCATATCAAGCGCACCGATCTGATCAGCGAAATCGGCGACGACGTCATCCTCGGCAACCTGGCGAAATATGGCAACCTCGTGCACCGCACCGAAGATGGCGATATCGATTACATCGAGCTGCACAAGGAAAACCGCGGCGCGCAACTGGCGTCGGGGATCGACCTGAAGGCGGACCTGCGCGGCACGCCGACAGCGTTCGGCCAGTTCAGCGCGCACCTGAACGGGACCTATGTATTGTCGTCGAAACTGCAGACCAGTCCCGGCGACGCCTATATCAGCAACCTGAACCGCTTCGTCACCGAAGGCGTGGTGCAGCGCTGGCGCCACAACATCTCGGTCGACTGGGACAGCGGCCCGCTGTCGGCCAGCCTGATGAATACCTATTCGTCGGCTTACCAGGATCAGAATTCGGCCATCAATATCGACAACGGCAGCGTGGTGGCCGCCAACCGCGTCAAGGCGTATTCGATCTGGGACGTGTCGGCGGCGTACGCGATCAATAAACAGTTCAAGTTGCGCGCCGGGATACAGAACCTGCTCGATACCAGCCCGCCCTATTCGAATCAGGCGTTTTTCTTCATCTCAGGCTATGATCCGAGCTATACCGATCCGCGCGGGCGGCGTTTCTATGCGAGTGCGAACTATTCCTTCAAGTAAGCGCAACCGATGCAGCATGGCGGCGCGTGCGCACGCGCCGCTTTTTTTAGTGGAAGGACATTGAATGAAATTATGTGGAAAATCGCTGGCCTGGCTGTTCGCCGCCTGGCTGATCGCCATCGGCAGCGCGGCCGCGCAAGGCAGCGCGGCCGCGGCGGCCGACAAGAAACCGGTGCCGGGCAAGCCCGGGCAGACTTCCAAGGCGGTGCCGCCGCCCAAGCCGGTGCTGGCGCCGCCGCACGGCAACCTGGTCATCATCGGCGGCGGCCTGCGCGCCGACAATGCCGAAGTCTGGCAGCGCATCGTGCGCCTGGCCGGCGGTCCCGGTGCGCGCATCGCCGTGTTCGGGATGGCGTCGATCAACCCGGAAAAATCGGGCCAGGGCATCATCAACAAGTTGAACCAGTACGGCGCGCAGGCTTTTTTTGTGCCGCTCGGCGTGACGCTGCCCAATAGCGACTACCGCAAGGCGGCCGAAGACCCGGAAATCGTCGCCTTGATCCACTCGGCGTCCGGCATTTATTTCGCCGGCGGCGACCAGGCCCGCATCACGCAGGCGCTGGTGCGCCCGAACGGCCACAAGACGGCGGCGCTGGAAGCGATCTGGGATGTCTACCGCAGCGGCGGCGTCGTCGCCGGTTCCAGCGCCGGCGCGGCCATCATGAGCACGACCATGTTTTACGATGCCAAGCCGGTCTTGGACATGCTGAAAATGGGCGTGGCCGACGGCCGTGAAATCGCGCCGGGTCTCGGCTTCATCGGCGACGACGTCTTCGTCGACCAGCATTTACTGGTGCGCGGCCGTTTTGCGCGCATGATCCCGGTGATGCTGAAAAAAGGTTACCAGATCGGCCTGGGCATCGATGAAAACAGCGCGATGGTGGTCAATGCCAAGCGCGATGTCGAGATCATCGGCTACAGCGGCGCACTGCTGATCGACCTGTCGGCAGCGATTACCGACCGCGGCGTCAAGGGTTTTAATATCAGCAACGCGGCCATCAGCTACCTCGATCGTGGCGACAAGTTCAACCTCGTCACGCGCGTGTTCACGCCATCGCCGGACAAGGCCGACAACAAGCTCGACCCGAATCAGCCGGATATGCGCGAGCCGGTGTTCACCAATGACATCCTGGGCAATAACGCCGTGCTCGACCTGATGGGCAACCTGATCGACAATGCGCAGCAGGAAGCCATCGGCATCGCCTTCGGCAACCCGCGCGACGCATATCCGGACCTCGGTTTCGAGTTCCGTTTCAGCAAGACCGTGAACAGCGTCGGCTACAGCTCGACCGAAGCCGAAGCCTATTCCGTGCTCAAGCTGCGCCTCGACATCCGGCCGATCCAGCTGCAATTGCCGTTGTACCGCTATAAATAAGCTTTCTCAAGGATTGTCGGTAACACCAAAATCAGCGGCAAAATCTGGGGTCAGACCCATGGGTCTGACCCCGGCCTTTTGCACTTGGGTTGGTCAAAAATAAGCTCGGGTCCGTTTTTGAAGTGTGGCCTGATGCGTTACCCATATCAACCGTAATTTTGCTTCTGGTTAAGAAACCGCCATCGATCGGGTATATAGTGCGAGCTGATGCGCGGCGGCGCGCGTACTGAACGGGATGGCGAATCATGCGAATACTGTGCAGATTATTCTTGCAGTTGCTGGGCGTGGCGCTGATGTTGCCGGCTTCGCTGGCGGTCCAGGCGGCGCCCGTGCCGCCACCCAAGGGTTCGCTGGTCATCATCGGCGGCAATCTGCGCGCCGAAAATGCCGACGTCTGGCAGCGCGTCGTGCAACTGGCCGGCGGCCCCGGCGCGCGCATCGCCGTGTTTCCGTCGGCGTCGGCCGATCCGGCCCGCTCCGGAGAAATCATCGTCGGCCGCCTGAACGAATACGGCGCCAACTCTTTCCTGGTGCCGCTGGCCGTCAAGCTCGAAGGCAGCGATTTCCGCAAGCTGGCCGAAGACCCGGCGCTGGCGGCATCGGTGCGCGCGGCCGGCGGCGTGTTCTTCGCCGGCGGTGACCAGGCCCGCATCACGCAAGTGCTGGTGCGCGAAGATGGCAAGCGCAGCGCCGTGCTTGACGCCGTCTGGGATGTCTACAGCCGCGGCGGCGTCGTCGCCGGCAGCAGCGCCGGCGCCGCCATCATGAGCAGCACGATGTTTTATGCGCCGCAGACGGTGTTCGGCACCTTGCGCATGGGCGTGACCGACGGCCGGGAGATTGCGCCCGGCCTGGGTTTCATCGGAGATGACGTCTTCATCGACCAGCACCTGCTGGTGCGCGGGCGCTTCGCGCGCATGATCCCGGCCATGCTGAAAAAGGGCTATAAACTCGGCCTGGGCATCGATGAAAACACGGCGATGGTGGTCGACAACCGGCGCCGCGTCGAAATCGTCGGCCACAAGGGCGCGCTGTTGATCGACCTGACGCGCGCCACCACCGATGCCAGCAGCGCCGGCTTCAACGTATCGAATGTGGCGATCAGCTACCTGGACCGGGGAGACCGGTACGATCTGGCCACGCGCACCTTCATCCCGTCTCCGGACAAGGCGGCCAGCCTGCCCGGCGACGGCGCCGGGCAACCGCTGTTCTCGTCGAATATCCTCGGTTCCAACGCCGTCGTCGAACTGATGGAGCAACTGGTTAACAACCGGCAGCAGCAGGCGATCGGCATCGCCACCGGCGGTGCCGGCGACAGCCTGCCGGCACTGGGTTTCGAGTTCAAGTTCAGCAAGACGCCCGACAGCAGCGCTTACGTGTCGCGCGCGCGCGACGCCTATTCGATCCTGAACATGCGGCTCGATATCCGGCCGATCGAAGTGCCGCAGGCGCACGACTATAAATAATTCGCCTGTGTACGCTAGCGTACAGATGGGCTTGCCGGCCGGGATTAATCTTAGGGCGTACCAAGAAAAAAAGCATACGCCCTCCCACACAAGACGAAAGGTAGTCCCCATGAACAAGCTCACCACCACCCTGATCGCTGCCCTGCTGGCCACCGCTTCCTTCACTTCCGCCTACGCGCAGACGCCGGCCCCGGCGGCCGATGTCGCCAAGGCTCAGGCCAAGGCCGACACTGCCGTCGCGAAAGCGGAAAACAAGGAAATGAAGAAGGATGCCAGCGCCGACCAGAAAGTAGCGAAAGCCGAAGCCAAGGCCGAAGCGAAAAAAGCCAAGGCGCAAGCCAAGGCGGATAAAGCCAAAGCCAAGGCGGAAGCAAAAGCGGCCAAGGCCGAGGCCGAAGACAAGGTAAAAGCCGAAGCCAAGGCAGACAAGAAAGTCGCCGGCGCCGATGCCAAGGTTGAAAAAACCGTCGCCAAGGCCGATTCCAAGGTCGCCAAGGAAAAAGCCGAAGCGCATGAAGAAAAAGCCATCGCCGCCGCCAAGACCACCGAAGCCAAGGCCAAGGGCGCCGCCGATGTGAAAGCCGCCACGACCAAGTAAGGTGCGGAACCGGTAAGACAGGACAGGCGACTGCGCAGGCAGTCGCCTGTTTTATTTTTTGGGGGCTTCACGGCTATCGTGAATGTTAGCAAAAATCAGATGCAAGGGCCGGGGTCAGACCCGTGGGTCTGACCCCAGATTTTGCCTCTGATTTTTGCCAGCGTTGCCGATCCCCCTTTTTGCACCGGCCGCTCGCCTCAAGCGTGGGCGGCGGCCTTGCCCGGCAGCGCCAGTTCGACCCGGTTGCGGCCTTGCTCCTTGGCCTTGTACAGCGCCGCGTCGGCCGCCGACAGCATCGTGCTGATCGCCGCGCTGGTGTGCGCTTCGCAGCAGACGCCGATGCTGACGGTGGCGCCGAGCACGGTGCCGTCGTCGAGCTGCACGCTGTGCTGGGCGAAGGCGTCGCAGATGCGCTGCGCGATCAGGCGCGCGTCGGTGCGGTTGCAGTCCGGTAGCAGCACGGCGAATTCCTCGCCGCCCAGGCGGCCCAGCACATCGCTCGAACGCAGGCATTCCTGCGTCAGCCGCGCGAAACTGGCCAGCACCAAATCTCCGGCGGCGTGGCCGTAACTGTCGTTGACCCTTTTGAAATGATCGATGTCGAGCATCAGCACGGCCACCTGCTGGCGCACCGGGTGCGGCGCCGACAGCAGCGCTTCGACGCGGATCAGGAAACCGTTGCGGTTCAACACGTGGGTCAGGTAATCGTGGGTGGCGGCGTGTTTTAAACGTTCCAGCAACTCGTTGCGCGCCACCATCACGCTGGCCACCGTCAGCGGCGCCAGCGCCGTCAGCGTGACGCCGACCCGCAGCGACATGATCGCCTGCTGCGTGTCGACGGCGGCGCCGATGCTCAGATAGCCGCTGGAAATGGCCAGCAGCGTCCACATGCAAAAGAACAGCGTGATGCCGGCCGTCGTGAACAGGCTGTAAGTGAGCGCACACCACAACATCGCCGGGATCGGATACGGAATCACGCCGGGGCCGCCCAGTTGCGTTCCGAGCCACAGGCTCAGGCCGAAGGCGCAGATCGGTGCGACCTCGTTGAAGGTGAAGCTGGGCCAGTCGGCGCGGCGCCGGTGGTCTTTCAGCCAGCGTGTGATGTCCGGCATGGTCAGCAGTGCCGGCAGCAGCGCGATGTAGTTGACCAGTTCCGTCGTGAACCAGAAGGTGAAGCCGTCGAACACGGTGCCGCCGACCAGCAGCGGGTTGCTGACCATGCCGGCCACGCCGGAGCCGGCGGCGGCGGTGGCGACGACGAACACGAAACGCAGCATCGAGCGTGGATGCAGCAGGCGCGTATCGGTCTTTTTCATGCGCGCGAACAGCAGGTAGCCGGTGGCGATGCCGACCAGGTTGGTACCGCTGAGCAGGATGGTCCTGAGCCAGGCTTCGCCGCTGAACAGGTCCGCAAGGATATAGGCGGCCGAGCCAATGAACCAGTCGAGCGGCGTGGCGGGACGCGCGCGCCGCACCAGCACCCCCAGCATCACCGCATTGGCCGGCCAGAACGCCGCCAGCAATCCGGACGGCGCGCTGTAGATGCCGAACAGCGAGCAGGCGAAGATCAGCGCGCCGAGAATCAGCGCATCGCTGGCTGCCTTGCCGGGTGCCGGCGCTTCATCGCCGGCGGCGGGATGTTGAGTCATGGAGCCCTTGACGTTGCCTCAGCGTGGATACCGTTCACCGTGTGTAACCCATTGTGCTGAACTGGATAGGCTAAGTCAACACGGGCGTTTCAACAAAAAAAAGACAGGCGGGTGGCCCCTGCCTGTCTTTTTGCTGGCGTGCCGGCGGTTTAGCGCGTCACGTGACCGGCGAGAGCGTGGCCGGCTTGATACGCTGGGCCAGCGCCTTGCCTTTGCGCGCGCGCTTGCCGATGTGCGGCTGCAGCAGCGACGCGGACAATTGCAGGTCGCGCGGCTTGGCCGCCATCGTGCCGGAGACAATGACCCCCTTCTGGCTGATTGCCTGCGCCGCCAGCAGCTTCTCTTTCGCTTCCAGTTCCATCAGGATCACGCCGCGCCCGCCGTTGGTCAGCGTCTTCATTTCATCGAGGCCGAACACCAGCAGGCGGCCCTGTTCGGACAGTACCGCCACCGCGCTGGCGCTGTCGGGCACGACACAAGGCGGCAGCGGCACGTCGCCCTCGTCGAGCGTCATGAATGCCTTGCCACCCTTGATGCGGCTGACCATGTCGCCGGCCTTGGCGATGAAGCCGAAGCCCGCGCTGGAACTGAGCATCAATTGCGTCGTGGCCGGCCCGGCATGGTAATGCTGGATGCGGGCGCCGCCGGTCAAATCGACCAGGGTCGTGATCGGCACGCCGTCGCCGCGCGCGTTCGGCAGCGCGGCCACCGGCACTGAATAGACTTTACCGTTGTCGCCGAAGGCGAGCAGCGTGTCGACCGTGCGGCACTCGAAGGCGCCGTACAGCGCATCGCTGGCCTTGAAGGTGAACAGCGCCTTGTCGTGGCCGATGCCGGTGCGCGCGCGTACCCAGCCCTTTTCGGAAATGATGACGGTGACCGGTTCGTCGACCACCTTCTGTTCGGCCACGGCCTTTTGCGCTTCCTCGATGACGGTGCGGCGCGCGTCGCCGAAGGTTTTGGCGTCGGCCTCGATTTCGCGGATGATCAGGCGCTTCATCGACGACGGATTGTCGAGCAGGTCCTGCAAGGTCTGCCTTTCCTTGCGCAAGTCGGCCAGTTCCTGCTGGATCTTGATCGCTTCCAGGCGCGCCAGCTGGCGCAGCCGGATTTCCAGGATATCCTCGGCCTGCCGGTCGGACAATTTGAAGCGCGCGATCAGCGCCGCCTTCGGCTCGTCGGCGTTGCGGATGATGTGGATGACTTCATCGATATTGAGCAGGATGGTCTCGCGACCTTCCAGGATATGGATGCGGTCGTCGACCTTGTTCAGTTTAAAACGGGTGCGGCGCGTGACGGTTTCAAAACGGAAGCTGATCCACTCGGACAGGATTTCGCTCAAACCCTTCTGGCGCGGGCGGCCATCTTCGCCGATCATCACCAGGTTGATCGAGGCCGAGCTTTCCAGCGACGTATGCGCCAGCAGCATCAGCATGAATTCGGTCTGGTCCTGGTTTTTCGACTTCGGCTCGAACACCAGGCGCACCGGCGCGGCGCGGCCGGATTCGTCGCGGATCGTGTCGAGCGAGCCGAGTATCAATGCCTTCAACGCCACCTGTTCCGGCGACAGCGCCTTCTTGCCCAGCTTGATCTTCGGGTTGGTCAATTCCTCGATTTCTTCGAGCACCTTTTGCGACGAGGTGCCCGGCGGCAGTTCGTTGACCACCGCCTGCCATTGGCCGCGCGCCAGTTCTTCGATCTTCCAGCGCGCGCGCACCTTCATGCTGCCGCGGCCGGCCGCGTACATGTCGTGGATCTGCGCCGCGGGCGTGATGATCTGGCCGCCGCCGGGGAAGTCCGGGCCGGGTACGATCGCCATCAGTTCGGCGTGCGTGATCTTCGGATTGCGTATCATCGCCACCGCCGCCTGCGCCACTTCGGTCAGATTGTGCGACGGGATCTCGGTGGCCAGGCCGACCGCGATGCCGGATGCGCCGTTCAATAACACCATCGGCAGGCGCGCCGGCAGCAGGCTCGGTTCTTCGGACGAGCCGTCGTAGTTCGGCTGGAAGTCGACCGTGCCCTGGTCGATCTCGTCGAGCAGCAGGCGGGAAATCGGCGTCAGGCGCGCCTCGGTGTAACGCATCGCCGCGGCGCCGTCGCCGTCGCGCGAACCGAAGTTGCCCTGGCCGTCGACCAGCGGATAGCGCAGCGAAAAGTCCTGCGCCATGCGCACCATCGCGTCGTACACCGACTGGTCGCCGTGCGGGTGCAATTTACCGAGCACGTCGCCGACGACCGTGGCGGACTTGCGCGGCTTGGCGCTGAAACTCAGGCCCAGTTCATTCATCGAATACAGGATGCGGCGCTGCACCGGCTTCTGGCCGTCGCAGACGTCCGGCAGCGCGCGGCCCTTGACGACGGAAATCGCGTAATCAAGGTAGGCGCGCTCGGCGAAGGTGGACAGCGTCAGCGTTTCGCCGTCGGTCGGACCGCCCGGTTCATCCGGCTGCTGTTCGTCAAAGAGATTTGCTTGGTTGGACATGGTAAATACGTATTTTGATTAGATGTCGGCTTCGACTTCGTTGCCGTGTTCTTCGATCCAGGCGCGGCGGGCGGCGGCTTCGCCTTTCCCCATCAGCATGTTGAAGCGCGAGGCGGAGGCGGCGTGGTCGAAGTCGCCCAGCGCAACGGGCAGCAGGCGGCGCGTGTCCGGGTTCATCGTGGTTTCCCACAGCTGTTCGGCGTTCATCTCGCCCAGGCCCTTGAAGCGAGAGATAGACCAGCTGCCATCCTTCAAGCCATCCTTGCGCAGCTTGTCTTCGATGGCGACCAGTTCACCCGAGTCGAGCGCATACAGTTTCTGGATCGGCTTCTTGCCGCGCGCCGGCGCGTCGACGCGGAACAGGGGAGGGCGCGCGATGCAGATATTGCCGCTGGCGATCAGGCCGGGGAAGTGCTTGAAGAACAGCGTCAACAACAGTACCTGGATGTGCGAGCCGTCGACGTCCGCGTCGGACAGGATGCAGATCTTGCCGTAGCGCAGACCGGACAGGTCGGGCGAATCGCCGTAGCTGTGCGGGTCGACGCCGATCGCCACCGCGATGTCGTGGATCTCGTTGTTGGCGAACAGGCGGTCGCGGTCGGTCTCCCACGAATTGAGGACCTTGCCGCGCAGCGGCAGGATCGCCTGGAATTCCTTGTCGCGGCCCATCTTGGCCGAACCGCCGGCCGAGTCACCCTCGACCAGGAACAGTTCATTGCGCGTCACGTCCGACGATTCGCAATCGGTCAGCTTGCCCGGCAACACGGCGACACCAGACGATTTCTTCTTTTCGACCTTTTGCAGCGAGCGCAGGCGCGACTGCGCCTGCTTGATCACCAGTTCGGCCAGCTTCTTGCCGTATTCGACGTGCTGGTTCAGCCACAGTTCGAGCGGCGGCTTTGTAAACGTCGACACCAGGCGCACGGCGTCGCGCGAATTCAGGCGTTCCTTGATCTGGCCCTGGAATTGCGGGTCGAGCACCTTGGCCGACAGCACGAAGGAGACGCGCGCGAAGACGTCTTCCGGCAGCAGCTTGACGCCTTTCGGCAGCAGCGAATGCATCTCGACGAAGCTTTTGACGGCGCCGAACAGGCCGTCGCGCAAGCCCGATTCGTGCGTGCCGCCGTTCGGCGTCGGGATCAGGTTGACGTAGGATTCGCGCACGATCGCGCCTTCTTCGGTCCAGGCCACGACCCAGGCCGCGCCTTCGCCTTCTGCAAAACCTTCGGCGTCCGGGCCGGCGAACTGCGCGCCCTCGAACAGCGGGATCAGGGTCTCGCCATTGGTGCTTTGCGCCAGCGCTTCCGTCAGGTAGCCGCGCAAGCCTTCATTGTATTGCCAGGTCTGCGATTCTCCCGTTTTCGCGTTGGCCAAGGTGACGGTCACACCAGGCAGCAGCACCGCTTTCGAGCGCAGCAGGCGTTGCAGCTCGACTTGCGAGATCAGCGAGGAATCGAAATATTTCGGATCGGGCCAGGCCGTCACGCGCGTGCCGGATTTTTTTCCGTCGCGCGGGGCGGGGCTGGACGACAGCGGTTCGACCACGTCGCCGTGCTCGAAGGCCAGTTGATGGATGCCGTTGCCGTTCTCGTCCTTGCGCCAGACGGTGATTTCCAGGCGCTTGGACAGCGCATTGGTGACCGACACGCCGACGCCGTGCAGGCCGCCGGAGAAGGCGTAGGCGCCGCCGGAACCCTTGTCGAACTTGCCGCCGGCGTGCAGGCGCGTAAACACGATTTCCACCGTCGGCACGCCTTCTTCCGGGTGCAGGCCGACCGGGATGCCGCGCCCGTCGTCTTCGACCGTGATGCTGCCGTCGGCATTCTGCGTCACGACGATGTTGTTGCAATGGCCGCCGAGCGCTTCATCGGAGGCATTGTCGATCACCTCCTGGATGATGTGCAGCGGGTTTTCCGTGCGGGTGTACATGCCCGGCCGTTGCTTGACGGGCTCCAGTCCCTTGAGGACGCGGATGGATGATTCGCTGTAGTCGGATGCTGGTTTTTTAGTGGCCATACTGATCGAAACTGGGTAAATGCGATTCTGGGTTAATGCGGACGCCTGCGCATTCTATCCTCAACGGCGCGCGCTGGCGGCATCCTGATGGCCTGCCGCGCAATGAACTGTGGGGTAAATGACAAAAAACGCTGGCCTGCGCGGGCGCTGCGGCCGGCATTTCGGCGGCTGCGGCGCACGGCGCGGAGATTTTACCTGGACATCATACCAGCAAGCTGTATGTAAACACAGTGTTCGCTGTTTTTCATTTCAATCCAGCCCGGTGCACAGCGTCAGGCCGATGGCGACAAAACGGTCCTTGCCGCGCAGGCTGGCCCGGTTGCCGTAACTGATATCGATGTCGGCGCGGCCGGTGATCAGCGTATAGCGCGCGCCGAGCTGGAAATAGGCGGGGCCGCGCTGGCGGCCGAAGCCTTCGAACGTCACGGCGGCGCGCTCGCCGATTTCCGTTTCGATCCCCAATGCCCAGGTGGCTTGCAGGCTTGGGCCGCGTTCGCCGTCGCGTTCGCGCAGCGCGCCCAGGTTGGCGTGCAGCAGCGTGTGCGTGTCGGCCAGTGCCACGGTGAGCGGCACATTGGCCGACAGGTCGCCGGCCAGCCTGCCAGCGGGGCGGAACTGGTTGCCCAGCACCAGGCCCAGCGCCCAGCCGTCGCCATCGTCGGGCGCGCGCAAGATCGTTTTCGCCTGCAGCAGCGCCAGCGTATCGCCGGCGCCGCCGCCAGCCGGGCGCACGCGCGCCGCGCCGGCGGCCAGTTCCCAGTGGCCCGCGACATTGCAGGCCGGGACGGCCCAGTATTCCGTCTGGCGGCGATCGTGCTGGATCCAGGTTTCGAGCTGGCACTGGCGCGGATCGAGGATGCCGGCGTCGTCGGCCGTCATCGGCCGCCCCGCGTGCGCAGGCGGCACGCATAGCGCCGACAGCAGCGCGACATGCCGAGCCAGGGCCTGGCTGTTCATCGGCGGAGCGCTTATTTGCTCAGCATGCGCATCGCCCGTTCCAACCCCTCGATCGTCAGCGGGAACATGCGGTTGTTCATCAACTGGCGGATCACGGCGATCGACTGGCGGTATTGCCACAAGCCTTCCGGCTCCGGATTGAGCCAGATGAACTTGGGGAAGGCATTCGTAAAACGCGCCAGCCAGGCCGATCCCGCTTCCTCGTTGTTGTACTCGACCGAGCCGCCCGGCTGCAGGATTTCATAGGGGCTCATGGTGGCGTCGCCGACGAAAATGAGCTTGGTGTCGGGCGGGTATTTGCGCAGGATGTCCCAGGTCGGGAAGCGTTCGGCGTTGCGGCGGCGGTTGTGCTTCCACAGGTAATCGTAGACGCAATTATGGAAATAGAAGAATTCCATGTTCTTGAATTCCGTCTTCGACGCCGAAAACAGTTCTTCGGTGCGCTCGATATGGTCGTCCATCGTGCCGCCGACGTCGAGCAGCATCAAGACCTTGATGTTGTTCTTGCGCTCGGGCTGCATCTTGATGTCGAGGTAGCCGGCATTGTTCGCGGTGGCGCGGATGGTCTGGTCCAGCGCCAGTTCTTCCTCGTGCCCTTCGCGCGCGAACTTGCGCAGGCGGCGCAAGGCGACCTTGATGTTGCGCGTGCCCAGTTCGCGCTCGGAGTCGTAATCCTTGTAGGCGCGCGCTTCCCACACCTTGACGGCGGTGCGGTTGCCGCCTTTGCCGCCGATGCGGATGCCTTCCGGGTTGGTGCCGCCGTTGCCGAACGGGGACGTGCCGCCGGTGCCGATCCACTTGCTGCCGCCTTCGTGGCGTTCCTTCTGTTCTTTCAGCAGTTCGTTGAGGCGGTCCATCAGCTTGTCGTAGCCGAATTTTTCCAGCTGCGCCTTCTGCTCGTCGCTCAATTCCCGCTCCATGCGCTTGATCAGCCAGTCGAGCGGGATCGCGCTGTTGGTCTCGAAGGCGCCGTTGATGCCCTTGAAGTACTGGGCGAAGGCGCGGTCGAACTTGTCGAAGTTGGCTTCATCCTTGACCATCGTCAGGCGCGACAGGTAATAAAAATCGTCCATCGACGCATCGATGACGTTTTGCTGCA
Source organism: Pseudomonadota bacterium (assembly GCA_040389645.1). Taxonomy (GTDB): domain Bacteria; phylum Pseudomonadota; class Gammaproteobacteria; order Burkholderiales; family Burkholderiaceae_D; genus Rugamonas. Next base: position 74,192 of record JAZJZT010000029.1, read on the forward strand.
TCGCTTCGAGCAGAGTCAAAAATTCCTTGATCGAGACCGGGATTTTCGCGTCTTTCAGCGTGAAGAAAAAATCGATCAGCATGTTCAGTCCCTTGCTAATTTATAGTGCAGGTGCGCCTTCACCTCCGGCCATTCGCCACGCACGATGCTGTAAATGACGGTGTCGCGCACGGTGCCGTCGCGCCGCAGGCCGTGGTGGCGCAGCACGCCATCCTTCTTCGCGCCCAGGCGTTCGATGGCCGCCTGCGAAGCGAAGTTGAAATTGTCGGTCCTAAAACCGACCACGGCGCAGCCCAGCGTCTCGAACGCGTGCGTCAGCAGCAGCATCTTGCAGCTGGTGTTGACGTGGCTGCGCTGAAAACTTTTCGCGTACCAGGTGTAGCCGATTTCGACCCGGTCCAGCGCCGGCACGATGTCGTGGTAACTGGTGCTGCCGATCACGTTGCCGCTGACGGTGTCGATGACGGCGAAAGCGAAGCGCTCGGGACGCATCCCGAGCGCGGTGGCGATGTAGCGTTCGACGTTTTCCGGTTCCGGCACCGACGTGATGCGCAGCTTCCACAATTGACCGTCCTGCGCGGCGGCGCGCAGGCCGCCGGCGTGCCGCAGGGCCAGCGGTTCGAGCCGCACCCCGTTCAATTCCAGCGTGACGTCGGCGACGGTTTTCATCAGCGGTTGGTCTTCGACATGTAGACCAGGCGTTCGAACAGGTGCACGTCCTGCTCGTTTTTCAGCAGCGCGCCGTGCAGCGGCGGCACGACGGCTTTCGCATCCTGGCTGCGCAGCGCCTCGGCCGGGATATCCTCGGCCAGCAGCAATTTGAGCCAGTCCAGGAATTCGGACGTCGACGGTTTTTTCTTCAGGCCCGCGACATCGCGAACCTGGTAGAAAGTTTGCAGCGCCTGCGCCAGCAATTCCTGCTTCAGGTTCGGATAGTGGACCTTGACGATCGCTTCCATCGTGTCCTTGTCCGGGAATTTGATGTAGTGGAAGAAGCAGCGGCGCAGGAAGGCGTCCGGCAATTCCTTCTCGTTGTTGGATGTGATGATGACCAAGGGGCGGTGCTTGGCCTGCACCATTTCGCGCGTTTCATAGACATAGAATTCCATCCGGTCCAGTTCGCGCAATAAATCGTTCGGGAATTCGATGTCGGCCTTGTCGATTTCGTCGATCAGGAGCACCACCGGTTCCGGCGCCGTGAAGGCTTGCCACAGCACGCCCTTGACGATGTAATTGTGGATGTCGCGCACGCGCTCGTCGCCCAGTTGCGAATCGCGCAGGCGGGACACGGCGTCGTATTCGTACAAGCCTTGCTGGGCCTTGGTGGTGGACTTGATATGCCACTGCATCAGCGGCATGTCCAGCGCGGCGGCCACTTCCTCGGCCAGCATGGTCTTGCCGGTGCCGGGCTCGCCCTTGATCAGCAGCGGGCGTTGCAAGGTCAGCGCCGCGTTGACGGCCAGTTTCAGATCGGCGGTGGCGACGTAATTGTCGGAACCCTGGAAGCGGTGGCCTTGGCCTTGATTAGCTTGCATACGTACATGTCTCGCTGTGAAAGTGGAATTATCCGAGTATATGCCAGAACCGATGGCAGGTATGGAGCGCGCCCTCGACCCAGTTGTTGGTGGACGGTAAGCTTGTTCTTGAGTTAAAATCGCAGGTTAATAGTGCAAAAGTCAACTTTTGCACCCGCGATCCGACTACCATTGATTAACCTTGCCACCACCATGAAAAAAATCTTCGCACTTCTCGTGCTCGCCGGCATCGCCAATGTCGCCGCAGCGGCGGACATCGTTGGAAACGCCAAGGCGGCTCCAGCCAAGATCGAAATGTGTATCGGCTGCCACGGCATCCCAGGCTATAAAGCGACCTTCCCGGAAGTGTTCCAGGTGCCGATGATCGGTGGCCAGTCGGCAAAGTACATTGAAAATGCACTCAAAGGTTATCAAAAAGGCGAGCGGAAACATCCATCCATGAAGGGCATCGCCGTCAGCCTGTCGGATCAGGATATCGCCGACATCGCCGCTTACTATTCGCAGCAGACCCAACAAACCGCGCAGAAATAAGGGATAGCACCATGAAAAAACTGATCATCGCCCTGTTCTGCACCACCTTCTCGTTCGGCGCCTTCGCCGCCGGCAATATCGACGCCGGTAAGGCGCTGGCCGACAAATACAGCTGCGCGGCCTGCCACGGCAAGGATTTCAATTCGCCGATCGACCCGAGCTATCCGAAGCTGGCCGGCCAGCACAAGGATTACCTGCAGCACGCGCTGACCGCTTACAAGCGCGGCGACGGCGCCAACGGCCGCAGCAATGCGATCATGACCGGCCAGGTCAAGCCGCTGACGAACCAGGACATCAAGGATCTGGCGGCATACCTGCACAGCCTGCCAGGCACGCTGGCCGTGCATCGTTGATACGCACCCGCTTGTGACAAAAAAGCCACGCATCGCGTGGCTTTTTTTTTTGTAAAAATCAGAGGCAAAGGCCGGGGTCAGACCCATGGGTCTGACCCCAGATTTTGCCTCTGGTTTTTGCCGGCAATTCCGCTAATCCGTAATGATTAGCGCAACAGCCGCCGCACCGCCTCGATATATGCCTCGCCATCCGGCGGCGTGCCGTTACGCTGCGCATTCCAGATCATCTCGCCCAGGCATTCCATGATTTTATGGTGGGCTTCGTGCGCGGAATCGAGGCGCAGCGTCAGTTCCGTGCTGGCGGCGCGGATGCCGCGCGGCTGGTCGATCGAAATCTGTTCGTCGATCGACAGGTGCATCGACAAATGCAGAAAAGGATTCGCCTGCGCGCCTTCGACGGAGTAATCGCGCGCCAGCGCGGCGTCGACATCGGCCAGCGCCGCGTGGTATTCGGGATGCTGCAAGACCCAGTCGAGCGCCATCGCTTCGATCGGAGATAACAGTTCCTGCTGCTGGTGTTTGCGCAGCACGTCGCAAAAGAAGCGGCGCACGTCGTCGGATGAGGGATTGAACATGGGGCAAGAATAGGGCGGGGACAGGCCGTCATTGTACCCGCAACGTGAAAACGGACGCCGTCAAGCGTCCGTTTTGCCGTGCATTATTTACTCTTTACCTGGCACCAGGATGCGCGGCGCCTCGCAGGGCGCCGCTTCCTCGGTGGCCAGCGCCGGCACCGGGGCCGGCGTATCGTTCGGCCCGATGGCGCCGTTCGGGTTGCGCGGCGCGTGCGGCTGGCGCAGGTAGCGCGACGTATGCCGGTGGTGGCCATTGCCGTGCGCCGGCCAGGTCAAAAAACGCGACAATTCCTGCAAGGCGCGCTGGTAGACGTCGCGCTTGAACTCGATGACGACGTCCAGCGGCACCCAGTATTCATGCCAGCGCCAGGCGTCGAACTCGGGATGGTCGGTCAGGCGCAGGTTGACGTCATTGTCGCGCGCGCACATGCGCAGCAGGAACCAGATTTGCTTCTGGCCCCGGTAATGTCCGCGAATCTCGCGCTTGATGAAGTGATCCGGCACTTCATAGCGCAGCCAGTCGCGGGTGCGTCCGACAATTTTGACGTGTTCCGCCCGTAATCCTATTTCTTCTTCCAGTTCCCGATACATTGCCTGTTCAGGCGTTTCTCCATACTTGATGCCGCCTTGTGGAAATTGCCAAGAGTGCTCGCGCACTCGCTTGCCCCACCACACCTCGTTCTGGGCGTTCAGCAGGATGATGCCGACGTTGGGCCGAAACCCCTCACGATCGAGCATATTGCACCTCAAACTTTCTGCGACCGAGCTTCCTTCTTATATTTTTGCCCATAAACAGACACACCTGCCCGGTTTTCGGGGTACGAAAACCGCCGGAACGCCATCTAATGAACGCATTTGTATAAAGTATGGACGCATCAGCCAGCTAATCCTTTAAAATTAGGTTGATTATAACTCTCTCTTTTTAAAAAGAATTCACCGTATGCGTGCCTCCCGATTTTTTATTTCAACTCTCAAAGAAGCGCCGTCCGACGCTGAAATCGTCAGCCACCAGCTGATGATGCGCGCGGGCATGATCAAACGCCTCGGTTCCGGCATTTACACCTACATGCCGATGGGCCTGAAAGTGATCCGCAAGGTCGAGGCGATCGTGCGCGAAGAGATGAACAATGCCGCCGCGATCGAACTGTTGATGCCGCTGGTGCAGCCGGCCGAGTTGTGGCAGGAAACTGGCCGCTGGGACAAGATGGGCCCGGAACTGATGCGCGTAAAAGACCGCCACGGCCGCGAATTCGCGATCCAGCCGACGTCCGAGGAAGTCATCACCGACGTGGTGCGCACGGAAATCAAATCCTACCGCCAGTTGCCGTTGAATTTTTACCACATTCAAACCAAGTTCCGCGACGAGCGCCGTCCCCGTTTCGGCCTGATGCGCGGCCGCGAATTCACGATGAAGGATGCATATTCGTTCGACCGCGACCTGGCCGGCATGCAAAAGTCGTATCAGGTGATGTTCGACGCCTACACCCGCATCTTCACGCGCTTCAATCTGAAATTCCGCGCGGTGGCGGCCGATAACGGCGCCATTGGCGGCACCGGTTCGCATGAATTCCACGTCATCGCCAGCACCGGCGAAGATGCGCTGGTGTATTGCCCGGATTCCGATTACGCGGCCAACATGGAAGCGGCCGAAGCGCTGGCCAGCGGCACGCGCGCCGCCGCCGGCGCCGCGCTGGTCAAGACGGCGACGCCGGACGCGACCAAGTGCCAGCAGGTGGCCGACCAGTTGAAGATCAATCTGAATCAGACCGTCAAGACCATCGCACTGACGGTCGAACAGGAAGCGGACGGCAAGATCACGAAACAGCACTTCATGCTGCTGCTGCGCGGCGACCATGAACTGAACGAGATCAAGGTATCGAAAGTGCCTGGCCTGGCCAATCACCGCTTCTCGACCGAAGCGGAAATCCTGGAAGTGTACGGCTGCGAGCCTGGTTACCTGGGCCCGATCGGCACCAAGGGCCCCGTCACTGTGGTGGCTGACCGCACCGCCGCCAACATGGCGGACTTTGTATGCGGCGCGAACGCGTCCGGCTACCACTACACCGGCGCCAACTGGGGCCGCGACGTGGCCGAACCGACACTGGTGGCCGATTTGCGCAATGTCGTCGAAGGCGATCCTTCGCCGGACGGCAAGGGCGTGCTGGCGATCGAGCGCGGCATCGAGGTGGGTCACGTGTTCCAGCTCGGCACCGCGTACTCGGAAAGCATGAAGGCGACCTTCCTCGACGAAAACGGCAAGCCGGCGCCATTGCAGATGGGGTGCTACGGCATCGGCATCACCCGCATCCTGGGCGCCGCGATCGAGCAAAACTTCGATGACAAGGGCATCATCTGGCCGACGTCTCTGGCGCCGTTCGAACTGGTGCTGTGCCCGATGGGCATGGACCGCAGCGAGATGGTCAAAGAGGCGACCGAGAAGCTGTACGCACAGGCGGTGGCGGCCGGCATCGACGTCATCCTCGACGACCGCGGCCTGCGTCCGGGCGGCATGTTCGCCGACTGGGAACTGATCGGCGTGCCGCACCGCGTCGTCATCGGCGAGCGCGGCCTGAAGGAAGGCAACCTGGAATACCAGGGCCGGCGCGACACGGAAGCGACCGCAGTGCCGGTGGCCGATATCGTCAACTTCATCCAAGGCAAAATTGCAAAGTGAAGCGCAGGGCACACCACCGGCCGGGCTCTGACCGGCGCCGTTTCTGGGCGCAGCCGCTGCGCTGGTGGTACATGCTGACCCTGACGACCGGCATGCTGGCGGCGCCGTACGGCTTCGCCGGCAACCAGCAGGAAGAAGCGCTGGCCGACTCGGTCCGGCTGGCGCTGTCGAATACGATCCTCGACGCGCGTCCGCCGAAGCCCAGTTTCAACGACCAGGCCGAGCGGGCGCGTTACGAGAATTGGCTGGGACAGATGTCCGATCGCCTCAAGCGCAAGCTGTCCGATGAACAGTTGCGCACCGAATTCCTCGCCACCGTCTGGTATGAAGCGCGCCGCGCCGGGCTGGAGCCCGGCCTGGTGCTGGGCCTGATCCAGGTCGAATCGGCGTACCGCAAATACGCCGTGTCGATCGTCGGCGCGCGCGGCTACATGCAGGTGATGCCGTTCTGGACCAACATCATCGGCGACAGCGACCGCCGCAAGCTTTTCAATATGCAGACCAATCTGCGTTACGGCTGCGCGATCCTGCGCATGTATATCGACCAGGAACGCGGCAACCTGTACCTCGCGCTGGGCCGCTACAACGGCTCGCGCGGCCGGCCCGAGTATCCGAACGCGGTGCTGACGGCGTGGAACAAGTGGAAGTATACGCCGCCGCTGTGAGGGTTCTTCATGGATGGTCGGGATAGCCCACAAAAATCAATGGCAGACCCTGGGGTCAGACCCTCAGGGTCTGACCCCGGCTTTTGCACTGGATTTGGTCTGAATTAATTGTGCCGTGCACTTGGCGTGGACAGAATCATGCGCTGCATCTGCGCTCAAATGTGCCAGGTTTTCAGATAAGATTGCAGCCTTTCCAGACAAGGGCGGCGCAATGAAATTTCCCGTATTGGTGGCGGCAGGCGTGAGCATGCTGTTGGCCGGCAGTCCCGTTGCGGCCGGCGCAAAAGACCTCGCGTCCATCCCTCCGCCGCCACCGATACCCGCTGCGAGCAACACGCTAAAACACATCATCCTGTTCGTCGGCGACGGCATGGGCATCAACACGCTGACCGCGGCGCGCACCTACGCCGTCGGTGAAGAGGGCGACCTGACGCTGGATACCTTGCCTGAATCGGCCTTCATCAAGACCCATTCCGCCGACATGCAGGTGACCGACAGCGCAGCCGCAATGTCGGCCTACATGACTGGCCTTAAAACCAGCAACGGCGTGCTGGCGATGAGCGGCTGTCCCGCATCGCCAGCCGGGCCGGCCGCCGCCAGCGTCACCCGGCCCGGCGTCGATCCGGCAGCCTCCGCGACGCCGGCTTACGCCGCCGTCGCGCAAGTGCGTCCCATCGCCACCTTGCTGGAACTGGCTAAGCGGGGCGGTTGGTCCGCTGGCGTCGTCAACGCCGGCAGCGTGACCGATCCGCTGACTGCCGCCGGTTACGCGCACAATTGCCTGTTCGCGCGCGACGAGGAAATCGCCGCCGCGCTGGTGCCCGGCGGCGCCGGCTACAACGGCGCGCTGGCCGGCGGTCTCGATGTCGTGCTGGGAGGCGGCGCGCCATTTTTCCAGCGCCGCGCCGACGGCCGCGATTTGCTGGCCGAACTGCGAGCGCAGGGTTATGCGCAGGTGGCCGATATCTCCGCGCTGTCCGCGTTCAAGCCCGCGCCCGGTCGTCGCCTGGTCGGCATTTTTAATGAAGGTGCGCCCGATGCCGGCGCCAATCGCGATGCGGGTAACGCGCCGACGCTGGCGCAGATGACGACCGGAGCCATCGACGCGCTGGCGACCAACGAGCGCGGTTTCTTCCTCGTGGTCGGCAACAGCCTGATCGGCCAGGCGCTGCGCGCATCGAACGCACGGCGCGGCCTGGAAGAAACCGTCTCGCTGGATAAGGCTTTGACGGCCGCCATCGACCGCATGCGCGCGATCGATCCCGGCCTGAAAAACACGCTGCTGGTGATGACGGCCAGCCAGGACAGCACATTGATCCTGAACGGTTACGCGATCCGCACCGGCAAGACCACGGCGACGGAACCGGGCGTGCTGGGACTGGCGCGGCGCTATTCGGACAATAAGTATTACCAGGACCAGGAAGGCAAGCCGTACACCATCATCGGCTTCGGCAACGGCGTCAATCGCGTACAGGGCCGGCGCGCCGACGCGCCCGCTTTGAGCGACGCCATCGTCAGCGCGCCCGGCTATCAGCAGGAAGCCGTGCTGCGCATGGCGCCCGGCACCACCACCAATGGCGGCATCGACGTCTACCTCGGCGCCATCGGCGCGCGTGCGGCGGATTTCCGGGGCACGCTGGACAACACGCAAGTGCACACGCTGATCAAGAACGCAGCCGGCTGGTAAAGGGGAAGTACACCATGATGAAAAAAACCGTTCCCCTGCTTGGCCTGCTGCTGGCCGCGCATTCCTTCGACACAAGCGCCGCGCAGGCGAAGAACATCATTTTCTTCCTCGGCGACGGCATGGGTCCGGCCGCGATCACCGCCGCGCGCATCTACCAATACAAGGAAGAGGGCTTGCTGAAGTTCGAACGCATGGAACGCACGGCACGCATCAAGACCTATTCGCAGGATGCGCAGACGACGGACAGCGCGCCGTCTATGGGTTCCTACATGACCGGCATTAAAATCCGCAACGAAGTCATTTCGATGTCGTCGGACACCATCGCCAGCGCGCCGCGCAAGGATGCGCACGGCAACCAGACCATCGATACCTGCTTGCCTTCCAACGGCCGCGCCGCGCCGACGATCCTGGAATTGGCGAAGGCGCACGGCAAATCGGTCGGCGCGATCACGACCACCGAGGCGACGCACGCCACGCCGGCGTCGACCTACGCGCACATTTGTCACCGCAGCAGCGGCTATGCGATCGCGGCGCAGGCGGTGCCTGGCGGCGCCGGCTACAACGCCGCGCTGGGCGACGGCCTCGACGTGCTGATGGGCGGCGGCCGTCACCACTTCACGCCGTACGATGCGCAAGCCAATCCGAAAGGGAGGGATGACGGTCGCGACCTGCTGGCCGAACTGGCCGCGCGCGGCTATGCCGTGGCGCTGGACCGGGAACAGATGGCGGCGGCGCGGCCCGGCCGCAAGTTCGTCGGCCTGTACAGCAAGGATGGTCACCTGGCGTATGAACTGGAGCGCGCCACCGCGTCGCCGAAAGGAGAAGCGGCGACGCAACCGAGCCTGTCGGCGATGACGTCGAAGGCGATCGACCTGCTGTCGCCGAACCGCGAAGGATTTTTCCTGATGGTCGAAGGCGGCAAGATCGACCACGCGCTGCACGATTCCAACGTCAGGAACGCGATCGGCGACACCATCGCCTTCGACGATGCGATCCAGACCGCGATCGACCGCATGCAGAAACTCGATCCGGGCTTGCGCAACACGCTGATCGTCGTCACGGCCGACCATGACCACGCGCTGGCCTTTCAGGGCAATGCGCGGCGCGGCAATCCGATCCTCGATATCGCGCGCGGCGCGGACGGCGCACCGGCGCGCGACGCCGACGGCCATACCTACACCACGCTGGTGTTCGGCAACGGCCCGAACCGGCCGGACGCGCGCGCCGATGTCGACAGCGCGCTGGCGCAGGCCTACGACTATCACCAGGAAACGGCGATCCGCCTGCGCGGCGAAACCCATGGAGGCGGCGACGTGAAACTGTTCGCGACCGGCGCCGGCGCGCAAGCGTTCAAGGGGACGATGGAGAATACGCGGGTGTTCGACTTGATGAAGGCGGCTTTTGGTTTTTAGGCACCATTGAGGATGACCGGGCTTGCTGGCAAAAACCAAGTGCAAAGGCCGGGGTCAGACCCATGGGTCTGACCCCAGATTCTGCATCTGGTTTGGGCAAAAAAAAGGCCCCGATCGCAGTGCGACAGGGGCATTCGGTGGGCTATGGCAGCCGGGGTGTTTCAGCTCAAATGGTTGGAGATCAGCTTGGTCATTTCGAACATGGACACTTGCGCTTTACCGCCAAAAACGGCTTTCAGCTTGTCGTCCGCGTTGATCATACGGCGGTTGGCCGGATCTTGCAGGTTCAGCTTCTTGATGTAGTCCCACACTTTTTTGGTCACTTCGGTACGCGGCAGCGGCGTCGGGCCGACCACGGCCGACAACTCGGTCGATGGCTTCATCTCTTTCATGAATGCGGCGTTGGGCTTGCGTGCTGCCGGTGCTGCCTTGGCGGCAGGCTTGGCTGCGGCTGCCTTGGCCGCAGGTTTCGCGGCGGCGGCCTTCTTGGCTGGTGCTGCTGCTGGGGTTTTTTTGGCTGTTGCCATATTCGAGCCTCCTTAACGAACACATGGAAAGTTGCGCAATTCGATCGCACGGCTAATATTGGTGGGGATTTGCCGACTATGCAAGTGTTTTTCGTGTTTTTTCAAGGAAACGTCACTTAAACGCCGTCAGGGCTGGCGCCCCGCGGCGCCGCCCTGATTTGACGCCGTTTCAGCGCATGCCGGGCATCATGCCCTTCATGCTGCGCATCATCTTCATCATGCCGCCGCCGGACAGTTTTTTCATCATCGTCTGCATCTGTTCGAACTGGTTCAGCATGCGATTGACTTCCTGCACCTGCACGCCGGCGCCGGCCGCGATGCGGCGCTTGCGCGTGGCCTTGATCAATTCCGGCTTGGCGCGTTCCTGCGGCGTCATCGAATCGATGATGCCGACCATGCGCCGCACCTGCTTGTCGGCCTGGTCCATGTTGGCGCCGCCGGCGGCCTGCTGGAACTGCGCCGGCAGCTTGTCGACCAGGCTGGCCATGCCGCCCATTTTCTTCATTTGCCCCAGTTGCGCCTTGAAGTCGTTCATGTCGAACTTGCCGCCGACTTTCATTTTTTGCGCCAGGTCGGCCGCCGCTTTCGAGTCGACCCCTTTGCGCGCTTCTTCGACCAGCGCCATGATGTCGCCCATGCCCAGCACGCGGCTGGCCATGCGGGCCGGATCGAACGCTTCCAGGCCGTCGAGCTTTTCGGACACGCCGGCGAACTTGATCGGCTTGCCGGTGATGTGGCGCACCGACAGCGCCGCGCCGCCGCGCGAATCGCCATCGAGCTTGGTGAGCACGATGCCGGTCAGCGGCAGCGCGTCATTAAAGGCTTTCGCGGTGTTGATCGCATCCTGGCCCAGCATCGCGTCGACCACGAACAGCGTCTCGATCGGCTTCACGGCCGCGTGCACGGCGGCGATCTCGCGCATCATTTCTTCATCGATACCGAGGCGGCCGGCGGTGTCGATGATCAGCACATCGTGATAATGCTTCTTGGCCCAGTCCAGCGCCGCGAGCGCGATGTCGACCGGCTTGTCGTTGGCGGTGGACGGGAAGAAGTCGGCGCCGACCTGCTTGGTCACCGATTCGAGCTGCGCGATCGCGGCCGGGCGGTACACGTCGGCCGAGACGGTCAGCACTTTCTTTTTCTTTTCTTCCTTCAGGTACTTGGCCAGCTTGCCGACGGTGGTGGTTTTACCGACACCCTGCAGACCGGCCATCAGGATGATCGCCGGCGGTTGCTGGGCGAAGCTCAGTTGCGACGCTTCCGGCCCCAGGTCCGCGCCCATCAGCGAAGCCAGTTCGCGCTGTACCACGCCGACCAGCGCCTGGCCCGGCGTCAGCGACGAAATCACTTCCTCGCCCAGCGCCTTCTGTTTGACATTGGCGATGAATTCGCGCACGGCGGGCAGGGCGACGTCGGCCTCGAGCAGCGCCAGGCGCACTTCGCGCAACATGTCGGCGGTATTGGCTTCGGTCAGGCGCGCCTCGCCGCGCATGGTCTTGACGACCTTGGCGAGGCGTTGAGTCAGATTGTCTAGCATGGTCAGCCTACTAATTAGAATGCGTGAGCCGGCAAGGCCGGCAAGGACAAGCATTTTACCTTATCCGGCCAGCGCGGAAACGGCTCGCCCGCGGCGGTCTGTTGTCACCGATATTTCGATCTGTGCGTGTTCGATAGGCAAGTTGTAAAAGCTTGGGTATGATCTGTACACATTTCCAAATTGACTACGGGCAAATGCGTTTTTAACAGGAGAGACTGATGAAGTTGAAATCGATCTGCAAGACCTTGGCGGTCGCGGCGCTGGTGCTGGCCGGCGGCGCGCAGGCGCAGGAAGTGGTGCGGCTGGGGAACCTGAAGTTCGCGCATTACGGCGCCGTCTCCTATATTAAAGAGATCGCACCGAAGTGCGGCATCAAGGTCGACGAGCACGTGTTCGCCAAGGGACTCGATGTGATGCAGGCGATTATCGCCGGCGAACTCGACGTCGGCACGACCGCGTCCGAGGCGGCGATCTCCGGCCGCGCCGGCGGCGCGCCTATTTATGTTGTCGCCGGTTTCGCCAAGGGCGGCGCGCGGCTGGTCGGGCGCACCGACCTGAAAATGAAATCGGTCAAGGATTTGAAGGGTAAAAAGGTCGGCGTCACGCGCGGCGGCATCCAGGAAGTGCTGTTGCTGGCCGAGTTGCAGCAGGCCGGATTGACGGTGTCGGACCAGCCGGGCAAGGATGTGCAACTGGTGTTTCTCGCCTACGCCGACTTGAACCAGGCGCTGCTGGGCAAGAACATCGATGCGATGATGCAGTCGGAGCCGCAATCGTCGCAGGCGTTGAACAAGGGTTTCGGCAACGAGATCGTCAAGCCGTACGACACGCCGATCGGCGAGCCGATCCGCACCATGGTGATGACGGAAAAATTTTATAAAGAGAAGCGCCTGCTGGCCGAGAAATTCATGCGCTGCTTCGTCGAGGCGACCAAGACCTTCATCGACAACCCGGCCACGGCCGAAAAATATGTGCGCGACGTCGTCTTCAAGGGGCAGATCACCAGCGACGATTTCCAGGATGCGATCAGCAATTCGCCATATTCATATGACATCTCGCCCGAGCATATCCAGATCACCACCGACGTCATGGTGAAAACCGGCGTCGGCAAGATGGCAAAACCGCCGGTGGCGAAGGACTGGGTCAAGACCGACTTGCTCGACGCGGCCAAAAAAAGCTTGAACGTCAAATAGGCGCGGAGGCTGCATGGGAAAAATCGCATGGCGTGAAATCGGCGTCGGCTTGATCGTGCCGATCGTGGTGATCGCGGCCTGGCAGGCGGTGGCGATGCTGGGCTGGGTCAACCCGCAAATCCTGCCGTCTCCGCTGGCCGTCACCGAGCGCTGGATCGCCTATCTATTGCCGATGCAGCCCTATGCCGACGGCAACTGGCTGGCCTGGGCCGTCTCGGGCGAACTGATCCAGGATTCGCTCGGCAGCCTGTACCGCGTCGTGGTCGGCTTCGTCATCGGCGCCGGGCTGGCGCTGCCGCTGGGCTTGATGATGGGCGCCAGTCCGCGCGTGTATGCGTGGATGAATCCGCTGGTCCAGTTGCTGCGGCCGATTCCGCCGATCGCCTATATCCCGTTGTCGATTTTATGGTTCGGCCTGGGCAACCCGCCGGCCGTGTTTTTGATCGCGCTGGGCGCCTTCTTCCCTGTGCTGATGAATACCATCGCCGGCGTGCGCCAGGTCGACGGCATATATTTGCGCGCCGCGCGCAACCTCGGCGCGTCCGGCAGCACGATGTTCCTCCGCGTGATCCTGCCGGCCGCCGTGCCTTATATATTGTCGGGCGTGCGGATCGGCATCGGCACCGCCTTCATCGTCGTCATCGTCTCGGAGATGATCGCCGTCAACAACGGGCTCGGTTTCCGCATCCTCGAAGCGCGCGAATATTTCTGGTCGGATAAGATCATCGCCGGCATGATCACCATCGGCCTGCTCGGCCTGGCCATCGACGTCGGCATGAACCGCCTGAACAACCATTTGCTGCGCTGGCACCGCGGCCTGGAGAATTGATTGAATCCTGCCCACATCGTCATCTCCAAGGTCAGCAAGGTATTCCGCAGCGCCGAGCGCGAACTGGTGGCGCTGAAGGATATCGAGCTGCAAATCCCGCAGGGGCAGTTCGTCTGCCTGCTGGGACCGTCCGGTTGCGGCAAGTCGACGCTGTTGAACGCGGTGGCCGGTTTCGCGCTGCCCTCCAGTGGCACCATCACCGCCGACGGGCAGATCGTCACGGCGCCGGGACCGGAGCGCGGCATGGTGTTCCAGGAATACGCGCTGTTCCCGTGGATGACGGTGGCCGACAATGTCGCCTTCGGCCTGCAGATCAAGGGGATGCCGAAGGCGCAGATCGACGCCACCGTCACGCGGCTGTTGCAGATGCTGTCGCTGAACGATTTTAAACACCGCTATCCGAAGGACCTGTCCGGCGGCATGCGCCAGCGGGTCGCGATCGCGCGCGTGCTGGCGCTGGACTCTCCGATCATGCTGATGGACGAACCGTTCGGCGCGCTCGACGCGCTGACGCGGCGCAACCTGCAGGACGAGTTATTGCGGATCTGGGCGGAACTGAAAAAAACCATCATTTTCGTCACGCACAGTATAGAAGAGGCGATTTACCTGGCCGACCGCATCGTCGTCATGACGTACCGGCCCGGCACGGTCAAGCGCGACCTGCTGGTCGAACTGCCGCGCCTGCGCGACCCGGCCGCGCCCGAATTCAATGCGCTCAAGCGCGAGCTCGGCCAACTGGTGATGGAAGAGCAGCAGCGCCACCACAACGACGAACTGCGCATGGCGGCAGTTGATTAGCCCCCTGGGGTCAGGCGTGACTTATTGCGTTCTCTCCCAACAATTGTTGAGGAAGAACGCAATAAGTCACGCCTGACCCCATATAGAAGGGCTGTGCCTTCGGGATCGTGAGCAGCCCCACTGGGGCTACTCACCCCCCGGCCCTTCGTTTCGGGTTTAGTGTAAACTGACTACCATGCAGACTTATTTTCTGATCGCAGCCACGTTGCTGTATGTTCTTTGTGCTGTCCTGCCGTCCCGCATGGGCGCGCTCATTTCCGCCATCACCGCGCTGGCCTGGCTGCTGCATGGGGCCACGCTGTGGTTCGACGTGATGGCGCCAGGTTCACTGCGCATCGGTTTTGCCGCGATGCTGTCGTCGGCGCTGTGGATCTCGGTGGCGGCCTACTGGCTGGAAAACCGCAATTTCGCGCTGGATGGCCTGCGCCGCATCGTCATGCCGCACGCCGCGCTGGCCGTCGCGCTGGAAGGGCTGTTTCCCGGCGCGCTGGTGCAGCTCGACGGCAATTCGGCCATGCTGGGCTGGCACATCGGGATCGCCACGCTGGCCTACAGCACGCTGACCATCGCCGCGTTCCACGCCGTGTTGATGGCGCTGCAGGAAACGCGCCTGCATACGCGCAGCGAACGCACGACCTTCCTGTCGGCCGCGCTGGACCAGTTGCCGGCCTTGCTGACGATGGAAAAACTGCTGTTCCGCCTGATCGCCTTCGGCTTTGCCCTGTTGAGCTTGACGGTCCTGTCGGGCATCGTGTTTTCGGAAGAACTGTTCGGCCGCGCATTGAAGTGGGACCACAAGTCCGTCTTCACGCTGCTGTCCTGGGTACTGTTCGCCGCGCTGCTGGCCGGCCGCCATTTCCGCGGCTGGCGCGGCAAGACGGCGCTGAGTTTTACCCTGGCCGGTTTCGCGACCTTGCTGCTGGCGTATGTCGGCAGCCGTTTTGTACTTGAAGTGGTGTTGCATCGAGGAATGGCATGACACGTATCCTGTTCTGGCTGGCGCTGGCGTTTCTGGTGGTGGCGGCCATCCGCAGCAAGCTGAGGAGCGCGCGCCGCCCGCCGCCGCCCCCTCCACCGGCGCCCGAGCCGCGCCGCGCCGGCGAGCGCCAGGCGCAAGCGCGCGCGCAGGCCGCGCTGAATGCCGAAACCATGCTGTGCTGCGCCCATTGCGGCGTCTACTTCCCCGCGTCGGAAAACGTGCAGATCGACGGGCGCGACTATTGCAGTCCTGCCCACGCCCGCCTGCCGGCGTCGTAATCGGTGGTGTCGCGCCTGCAAGCGCTGTCGGCCGAGTCGCGCGAAACGTTCTGGCGCTCGCTGCAAACCCTGAACGGCACGCGCATCGTGATCGCCGTCGTGCTGCTGATCTATCTCAGTTTCGACAGCCGCGGCCTGCGCGCGTCCGGCCCCTTCGTCTATGCCGAGGTCTGCCTGGCCTACCTGCTGCTGGCGGTCGCTTTTGCATTGGTGACGGTGCGCACGCGCCGCCGCTTCCTGCTGCAACTGCTGGCGCAGATCGCCTGCGACCTGGCCATCATCTCGCTGTTGTACCAGGTGGCCGGCGGCGTGCGCAGCGGCCTGGCGATTTTGTACCTGTTCCCGCTGGCCGGCATGGCGATCCTGGCGCCCTTGCTGCTGGCGCTGTTCTCGGCTTCGCTGGTCACGCTGTTCATGCTGGCCGAGAGCCTGTGGCAAATCTTCATGCTGGAAGGAGAGACCACGGTGCTGCAGTCCGGCCTGTACGGCGCCTCGTTCCTGGCCGTGGTGCTGGTGGTGAACCGGATGGCGGCCAAGCTGATCGGCCAGGAAGAGTTGGCGGTGCGGCGCGGCGTCGAGATCGGCGTACAGCAGGCCGTCAACCGGCTGGTGATGTCGCATATGAGCGACGGCATCCTGGTGCTGGGCGCGGACGGCCAGGTGTTCGCCGGCAATCCGGCCGCCCAGCAGATGCTCGGGCTGGCCGGCCTGGACGGGGATTTCAGCCTGGCGGCGGCGCCGGCGCTGCAACCGTTGGCGCTGGCCTATGCCGAGTGGCAGCTTGATGCCTCGCTCGGCACGGCTTTCGTCACGATCAAGCCGTACACCGATCCCGCCTTGCAAGGCGTGACGGCGGCCTGGAGCGCGCGGCGCGACCTGGCCGCGCATTTGAAAGTGCGCTTTGCCGCTGTCGACACGGCCGGCCTGGGCGTGCAGCGCAGCGTGATTTTCCTGCAAGACGTGACCGGCATCGAAAACCAGGCGCAGCAACTGAAGCTGGCGTCGATGGGCCGGCTCACGGCGAGCATCGCGCACGAGGTGCGCAATCCGCTGTCGGCCATCGGCCACGCGACCTCCTTATTGAGCGAGGACTTGCTGACGCCGGTGCAGTCGCGCCTGTTGCAGATCGTCAGCGACAATGTCGCGCGCGTAAACCGCATGGTGGAAGACATCCTGCAACTGTCGCGCAAGGTGCAGCCGCACAGCGAACCGCTGGCGCTGGACGGTTTCCTGGCCGAGTTGATGGCGGAATTCCAGGAAACCCATGCGCTGGAACCGGACATCGTGCGCGTCGGCGGCCATTGCAAGGTGTCGGTGCGCTTCGATGCGCTGCATTTGCGCGAAGTGGTGCTCAATTTGTTGAACAACGCGGTGCGCTATGCCAGCGGCACCCCGGCCAGCATCCGCGTGTTTGTCGTCAGCGACAAGCTGCGCCGCATGGAATTGCACGTGCAGGACGACGGTCCCGGCATTTCTCCGGAAGTGCGGGCTCACCTGTTCGAGCCGTTTTATACGACGTCCAGCAAAGGCACCGGACTGGGGCTGTATCTGGCGCGCGAATTGTGCTTGAATAACGAAGCGATGCTCGATTACGAATACCGCTTCGATTCCGAGGCCAACGCCGACGGCAGCCGCAAGTCCAGCGGCCGCTTCGTGATCACGTTCGCGCGCCCGGCCGCGCAGCAGTCTGTCATTCAAGCGTAGGCAGAAATCAATTTGAGATTGGCACCCGCTTTCACGACGCTGCGCCGATGCGAAAAAGCGATGGCGCCGGCAAAGTGCATATAAGAAGAACAGAAAGAAAGGTTCTCCATGAGTTCTCCCCGTGTCCTGGTCGTCGACGATGAAGCCGACTTGCGCGAACTGCTGGAAATCACGCTGCTCAAGATGGGGCTGGACGTGGATAGCGCCGCCACGCTGAAGGAAGCGCGCGCTTTGCTGGCGCAGACCGAGTATGCGCTGGTGCTGACCGACATGCGCCTACCCGACGGCTTGGGCCTGGAACTGGTGCGCGAAGTGTCGGCCGCGTTCCGCAACACGCCGATCGCCGTCGTCACCGCTTTCGGCAGCGCCGACAACGCGGTGGTGGCGTTGAAGGCGGGCGCCTTCGATTACGTGTCAAAACCGGTGGTGCTCGACCAGTTGCGCGTGATGGTGCAATCGGCATTGCGCCTGAACGCGCCGCCGACCGGCGCGCCGAGCGCGGCGCCGCAGGCGAGCCGGCTGAAGGGAGACTCCGCCGTGATCCAGGCGCTGCGCGCGCAGATCGCGCGGCTGGCGCGCTCGATGGCGCCGATCGCCATCACCGGAGAATCGGGCAGCGGTAAAGAATTGGCGGCGCGCGAAATCCACGCCCAGAGTTCGCGCGCGAACCAGGCGTTCATTGCCGTCAATTGCGGTGCGATTCCCGAAGCGCTGATGGAAGCGGAATTTTTCGGCTACCGCAAGGGCGCGTTTACAGGCGCGGCCGATGAGAGAGACGGCTTTTTTCAGGCCGCCAACGGCGGCACGCTGATGCTCGACGAGGTGGCGGACCTGCCGCTGGCGATGCAAGTCAAACTGCTGCGCGCGATCCAGGAGCGGCGCGTGCGCAAGATCGGCGCCACGGCCGAGGAGCCGGTCGACGTGCGCATCATCAGCGCCACGCACCAGGACCTGGCGCATTGCGTCGAAACCGGCAAGTTCCGCCAGGACCTGTTTTATAGGCTGAACGTGATCGAACTGAGCTTGCCGCCGCTGCGCGAGCGGCTCGACGATCTCGGCGTGCTGACCGACGCGATTTTGCAGCGGCTCGGCACCTTCGAGCACAAGGTCGTGCTGGGGCCGGGCGTGCTCGATGCATTGCGCGCTTATTCCTTCCCTGGCAATGTGCGCGAACTGGAAAATATCCTCGAACGCGCGCTGGCGTTCGCCAACGATGGCGTGATCCAGGTGCAAGACCTGGCGCTGAAGGGCGCCCGCATCGCCGAGGCGCCGTCCGGCTACTTGCCGCCGCGAGAGGCGGAGCAGGGGGGCGGCATGCCGGCCGGGAGCGCGCCGGCCGCCGTTTCACCGCAGGCGGTTAACCCGGTTTCCGCCCCGGTCCCGGCCGCCGTCGCGGCGGCGGCACCCGCCGAGTCCGTGCCGCTGCAACCGGGCGCCTTGCCGAGCAACCTGCCCGATTATCTGGCGCAGGTCGAGCGCGACATCATCATGCGCGCGCTGGCGCAGACGCAATACAACCGCACCCAAGCCGCGCACCTGCTCGGCATCAGCTTCCGCCAGTTGCGCTATCAGATGCAGAAATTGAATATCCAGGAACCGGAGGGGTAAGTTGTGAAGTGTGATGAAACTGACAAAAATCAGCGGCAAAGGCCGGGGTCAGACCCATGGGTCTGACCCCAGATTCTGCCGTGGATTTTGAAAGCTCCAGCGTCCCTCCACATTTCGTGCTCGGCGCCGACGGCTGGTGCTCGGGCGCCACGCGCTACGACTCGCCGCACTACAATGCGCGCCCGCCCGGCACCGCCGTCGAGCTGCTGGTGGTGCACAACATCAGCCTGCCGGCCGGCAAGTTCGGCGGGCCGCACGTGTCCGACCTGTTCACCGGCCGGGTAGATTATAATGCCGATCCGTCGTTCCACGACCTGCGCGGCGTGCAGGTCTCGGCCCACTTCCTGGTCCGGCGCGATGGTCGCGCGATCCAGTATGTTTCCTGCGACGACAGGGCCTGGCATGCCGGTGTTTCCCGTTTCCAGGGCCGGGACAACTGCAACGATTTTTCGATCGGCGTGGAGATGGAAGGGACGGACCACCAGGCATTCGAGCCCGGGCAATATGCGACGCTGGCCGCGCTGACGCAAGCTTTGCAGTTGCGCTATCCTTTGCGCTTCGTCCAGGGGCACGAGCACATCGCGCCGGGCCGCAAGACCGACCCGGGACCGTGTTTCGACTGGGCGAAATTGCAAGCTTTGCTGGCGCCAAAGGCAGTGCCAAATGGGGTGTTAGTACTCGCTAACCCGCAATTGGGCTTCCTCGTTTGAGATCCAAAATGTCAACAGAAAAATTCCATTATTTTGCCCGCGCGCGCCTTGCCCAAACCGACGACACTAACTACAATTAGTGAAACAGAATACGTAATTCACTAGATGTAGTGCCAAACCTTATCATTCGTTCAAAGCTGCTTTTCGGCAACGGACAACTTTAACACCCTCTTTTCGCTGTTGAGCCAGCTGCTCTTTGGTTGGCCGCTTCATATTGTCTTTTAAAAAACAAACACGCCGCAGCGACGCTGCCCACTGTTACCAGGAGCCTAAATGCAATCTACTCAAGACATCACCATCAATCCGGCGCAACACGTGCCGGCGTCGGTCGGCGCGGCCGGCAGCCTGGGTATGGCTGCCAGCGCGCTGGGCGACTATCGCATCCTGCGCCGCAACGGTTCCGTCGCGGCGTTCGAGCCGTCGAAGATCGCCATCGCCATGACCAAGGCCTTCCTGGCGGTCAACGGCGGCCAGGGCGCCGCTTCGGCGCGCGTGCGTGAATTGGTGGAACAGCTGACCGACAGCGTGGTGTCTGCATTGGTGCGTCGCCAGCCTTCCGGCGGCACCTTCCATATCGAAGACGTGCAAGACCAGGTCGAACTGGCGCTGATGCGCTCGGGCGAACACGACGTCGCGCGCGCCTACGTGCTGTACCGCGCCAAGCACATGGAAGAGCGCCGCCTGGCCAAGGAAGCGGCCGGCGCCTCGGCCACCATCTCCGCGCCGCAACTGCACGTGCTGGAAAACGGTGCGCGCCGCGCGCTCGACATGAATGAAGTGCGCGACCTGATCGACGCCGCCTGCTTCGGCCTGGAAAAGCACGTCGACGCCGACGCCATCCTGGCCGAAACCGTGAAAAACCTGTACGACGGCGTGCCGGTCGAGGAATTGCACAAGTCCGCCATCCTGGCCGCCCGCGCGCTGATGGAAAAGGATCCCGCCTATTCGCAAGTGACGGCCCGCATCCTGCTGCACACGATCCGCAAGGAAGTCTTCGGCAAGGAAGTCGCGCAAGCGAAAGCCGCCGCCGAATACATCACCTACTTCCCGCAATACATCGCCAAGGGCATCGCCAACGAACTGCTGGACGTCAAGCTGGCCGAGTTCGACCTGGCCCGCCTGGCCAAGGCGCTGGTCGCCGACCGCGACCTGCAATTCGGCTACATCGGCCTGCAAACCCTGTACGACCGATATTTCCTGCACGTGCGCGACATCCGCATCGAAATGCCGCAAGCGTTCTACATGCGCGTGGCGATGGGCCTGGCGCTGAACGAATCGGACCGCGAAGCGCGCGCCATCGAGTTCTACAATTTGCTGTCGACCTTCGACTTCATGTCGTCCACGCCGACGCTGTTCAATTCCGGCACGCTGCGCTCGCAACTGTCGTCGTGCTACCTGACCACCGTGTCGGACGACCTGGAAGGCATCTACGACGCCATCAAGGAAAACGCATTACTCGCCAAGTTCGCCGGCGGCCTGGGCAACGACTGGACGCCGGTGCGCGCGCTGGGCGCCCACATCAAGGGCACCAACGGCAAATCGCAAGGCGTGGTGCCGTTCCTGAAAGTGGTCAACGATACCGCCGTCGCGGTCAACCAGGGCGGCAAGCGCAAGGGCGCGGTCTGCGCCTACCTGGAAACCTGGCACATGGACATCGAGGAATTCCTCGACCTGCGTAAAAACACCGGCGACGACCGCCGCCGCACGCACGACATGAACACGGCCAACTGGATTCCCGACCTGTTCATGAAGCGGGTGATGGAGAAGGGCAACTGGACGCTGTTCTCGCCGTCCGAAACGCCGGACCTGCACGACAAGGTCGGCAAGGCGTTCGAGGAAGCGTACACCGGTTACGAGGCGCGCGCCGCCGCCGGAGATATCCGCGTCTTCAAGACCATCGCCGCGCTCGACCTGTGGCGCAAGATGCTGTCGATGCTGTTCGAAACCGGCCATCCATGGATCACCTTCAAGGATCCGTGCAACATCCGCTCGCCGCAGTCGCACGTCGGCGTCGTCCACAGCTCGAACCTGTGCACGGAAATTACGCTCAACACCGGCCCTGACGAAATCGCCGTCTGCAACCTCGGTTCCGTCAACCTGCCGGCGCACATGAAAGAAGGCAAGCTCGATCACGTCAAGCTGCAAAAGACCGTGCGCACCGCGATGCGCATGCTCGACAACGTGATCGACATCAATTACTACGCCGTCGACAAGGCGCGCAACGCGAACATGCGTCACCGTCCGGTCGGCCTGGGCGTGATGGGCTTCCAGGATTGCCTGCACATCATGCGCACGCCGTACTCGTCGAACGCGGCCGTCGCCTTCGCCGACACGTCGATGGAAGCGGTGTGCTACTACGCCTACCTGGCGTCGACCGAGCTGGCCGAGGAACGCGGTCACTATGAATCGTATCCGGGTTCGCTGTGGCAGCGCGGCATCCTGCCGCAGGATTCGGTGGCACTGCTGGCCGAACAGCGCGGCGGCTACCTGGAACAGGACGGCTCGGCCGCGATGGACTGGACGCCGGTGCGCGAGCGCATCAAGCAGTTCGGCATGCGCAACTCGAACTGCGTGGCGATCGCTCCAACCGCGACCATCTCGAACATCATCGGCGTGTCGGCCTGCATCGAACCGACCTTCCAGAACCTGTACGTGAAATCGAACCTGTCCGGCGAATTTACCGAGATCAACTCCTACCTGGTGCGCGACCTGAAGGCGCGCGACCTGTGGGACGAAGTCATGATCGCCGACCTGAAATACTTCGACGGCTCGCTGGCCAAGATCGACCGCATCCCGCAAGACTTGCGCGACATCTACGCGACCGCCTTCGAAGTGTCGCCGACCTGGCTGGTGGAAGCGGCATCGCGTCGCCAGAAGTGGATCGACCAGGCCCAGTCGCTGAACATCTACATGGCCGGCGCATCGGGCAAGAAGCTCGACGAGACTTATAAACTGGCCTGGTTGCGCGGCCTGAAGACGACGTATTACCTGCGCACGATGGCGGCCACCCACATGGAGAAGTCGACCTCGAAGACCGGAGCGCTGAACGCGGTGGCGGTGGACGGCGGCATGTCGGCCAGCGCAATGGCCAGCGCCGCCAGCGCGGCGGCAGCGACGACGGCGCAAGCCGAAGCCGACGGCGCCGCCTGCTACCTGCGTCCTGGCGACGACGGTTTCGAGGAATGCGAAGCTTGCCAGTAATACGCTAGCCACTGACGCTAGCCTGTCGTTCCCGCGCAGGCGGGAACCCATGCTGAGTGTGCGATGCGCACCGCGTGAACGATTCACGCGTGAGACGGCGGAGAGGGCGACCTTTCCGCCACGCGGGAACGACAGAAATTTAACCGAACATATTGAAGGAAATCACCATGCTATCCTGGGACGATGAAGTCGCGGCACCGCGCCAACCCCAACAACCACCGCTCGCGCCGGAAGCGAACGCCGAGCAGGTCGCGCTGCGCGTGAACGCCGACGACAAGCGCATCATCAACGGCAAGACCGACGTCAACCAGCTGGTGCCGTTCAAATACAAATGGGCGTGGGACAAATACCTGGCCGGTTGCGCCAACCACTGGATGCCGCAGGAAGTGAACATGCAGCGCGACATCGAGCTGTGGAAGAACCCGAACGGCCTGACCGACGACGAGCGTCGCCTGGTGAAACGCAACCTCGGCTTCTTCGTCACCGCCGATTCGCTGGCCGCCAACAACATCGTGCTCGGCACCTACCGCCACATCACGGCGCCGGAATGCCGCCAGTACCTGCTGCGCCAGGCGTTCGAGGAAGCGATCCACACGCACGCCTACCAGTACATCGTCGAGTCGCTCGGCCTGGACGAGCAGGAAATTTTTAACGCGTATAACGAAGTCAAATCGATCCGCGACAAGGACCAGTTCCTGATCCCGTTCATCGACACGCTGACCGATCCGCAATTCACCACCGGCACCACCGAGAACGACCAGAAGCTGCTGAAGTCCCTGATCGTGTTCGCCTGCCTGATGGAAGGCCTGTTCTTCTACGTCGGCTTCACACAGATCCTGGCGCTCGGTCGCCAGAACAAGATGATGGGAGCGGCCGAGCAGTACCAGTACATCTTGCGCGACGAGTCGATGCACTGCAACTTCGGCATCGACTTGATCAACACGATCAAGATGGAAAACCCGCAGCTGTGGACCGCGGCCTTCCGCGAAGAGATCAAGGCGCTGTTCATGAAAGCGGTCGAACTCGAATACGCGTACGCCGAAGACACGATGCCGCGCGGCGTGCTCGGACTGAACGCGACGATGTTCAAAGGCTACCTGCGCTTCATCGCAAATCGCCGCGCGCAGCAGATCGGACTGGAGTCTTTGTTCGAGCAGGCCGACAATCCATTCCCTTGGATGAGCGAGATGATCGACATGAAAAAGGAGCGCAACTTCTTCGAGACGCGCGTCACCGAATATCAGACCGGTGGCGCCCTGAACTGGGATTAAACAGTTTTTGAGTTGCTAATGTGCGTTAGCGCGCTTATCCTGCAAAAAAAGCATACGAAAGTGAGTCGTGCCGGTTGCGCATTGACAAGGTTTTCGTGTACTTTACGAGATTGAATTTGCGTGTTTGTTGAGGTGCGGTTTTTTACACTGCACGCAGCCGCAAAATGATCGGCAAAATGGGATACAGATTCGCACAAGTAT
This sequence comes from Pseudomonadota bacterium, assembly GCA_040389645.1. Classification (GTDB taxonomy): domain Bacteria; phylum Pseudomonadota; class Gammaproteobacteria; order Burkholderiales; family Burkholderiaceae_D; genus Rugamonas. Next base: position 98,460 of record JAZJZT010000029.1, read on the forward strand.
GCACAAGACCATACCGTTTTCATCAAACCGCCTTGCCTGAAAAATCTCAGGCCGGGCGGTTTTTTCTTTGAAAAAGAAAACCGTGATGTGGCTGCGATGTGAGGTGAACGGCGCTGAGGACACGCCCGAGAGCCAGTACACACCGCAACAAGATTTAGACATGCGCCGCACAACGCCCGAACGGGCGGCGGCGCAGTCAGAGGCTGAAGCGCTGCAAACGTGAGGAGTTGCAGCAGTTCAGCTGTGCCGAATTCATTAGCGCAAACTTTCGTTTGTGCCGATGAATAATTCGCCTGGCCCAATCCCGGGCTGGACGGGTTTAAATCTTGTGCGTGATTCTCATCTCTAGATGAAGGAGAGACAAAATGGCTACAGCCGCAAAAAAATCAGAAGTAAAGAAACCAGCCGCCAAGGCTGCACCTGCCGCAAAAAAAACGGCAGTTGCAAGCAAGGCCGCTGTCGCTAAACCAGCCGCTAAACCAGCCGCGAAGGCAGCAGCAAAACCGGCAGCGGTAGCGAAGAAAGCCGCCGTCAAGGCGGTCTCGAAACCGGCCGCCAAGCCGGCAGCGAAAGCCGCAGCCAAACCAGCGGCCAAGCCGGCCGCCAAGGCAGCAGCAAAACCGGTAGCGAAAAAAGCTGCGGCCAAGCCTGCGGTGAAAGCCGCGGCAGCCAAGCCGGTCGCGAAGAAAGCCGCCGCCACCAAGGCAGCAGCCAAGCCTGCGGTGAAAGCGAAAGCCGCGGCCAAACCTGCGGCGAAGGCAGCCAAGCCGGCAGCCAAGGCAGCAGCAAAACCGGTCGCGAAAAAAGCGGCAGCCAAGCCAGCGGTGAAAGCCAAGGCCGCGGCAGCGAAACCTGCAGCGAAGGCAGCGGGCAAGTCGGCCGACAAGCCGGTTGCGAAAAAAGCGGCAGCAGCCAAGCCGGTAGCGAAAGCCAAGGCAGCGGCCGCGAAACCGGCCGCGAAAGCAGGCAAGGCCGCGGCAGCCAAGCCAGCCGCAAAGCCAGCCGCCAAAGCCGCGGCGAAGACCGTCGCCAAGCCAGCCGCCAAGGCAGCAGCAAAGAAACCGGCCGCCAAGCAGGCAGCCGCCAAGCCAGTAAGCAAACCAGCCGCCAAGGCGACAGCAGCCGCGAAGCCCGCCGCAAAGGCCGCGGCTAAGCCAGCAGCAAAAAAGTCGTCCACTAAGCCTGCCGAGAAAGCGGCAGCGAAACCGGCGGCGAAGAAAGCTGCTGTTGTAGCGGCACCGGCCGCGGCACCGGCAAGTGCAGCAGAACCAACGCCGGCAGCCGCAGCGCCGGTAGCGGCCAAGCCGGCGGCAAAGAAAGCCGCCGCGCCGAAGAAAGCAGCGGCACCGAAAAAGGCCGCCGCCGCCAAACCGGCAGCGGTGACGCCGATCTCGAAAACCGTGGTGTCGCCGGTCGCAGCATGGCCGTTCCCGACCAGCACGCGCCCATCCTGAGCGATTTTGCTTAGAGCCTTATAAGGCAACGCCGCTGTGTGAGACAATCACACAGCGGTTTTTTTTGGAGGGACCTCGTGCTTAGTATCGTTATGCTGATTGTAGACACCATTGCCGGTTTGCTCGGCGCGGTGTTGTTGTTGCGTTTCTGGATGCAGGCTATCCGTGTTCGTCCACCGTCGTCGGTGGCCCAATTTACTTTCCAATTATCCGACTGGCTGGTGCGTCCCCTGCGCCGGCTGGTTCCCGGTGTGGGCGGCTATGACTGGGCCAGCCTGATCGGCGCATTCCTGATTGTGTTCCTCGCGACCTCGGTGTTGTTCATCGCCGGCGTGCCGGCGCAGACCGTGCTGCTGATGGCCTTGCACCGCTTCCTGCAATGGATCCTGTACGGCTTCATGGCCTTGCTGGTGATCGAAGCGATCTTCAGCTGGATCAACCCGCACGCGCCGCTGGCGCCGTTCGTCCGGGCGTTGAACGAGCCGCTGCTCAATCCCTTGCGGCGCGTGGTGCCGCTGGTGGGCAATCTCGACCTGTCGCTGCTGGTGGCGCTGATCCTGTTGCAGGTGGCGCAGCTGGTGCTGGGCATGCTGTTCAGCGGACTGTGAATCGACGCTGGCGCAGTGCGCCGGCGTGATGGTGTGATGTTTGCGCCTGCCGGTGCGGATCGCCGCGCCAGCAGTTGTTGATGCGGGGCGGCGTGGCCGCCCGCTGCCGCCATCGGCGGCGAGTTGTGCTTAGTAACGGTAGCCGAATGCCGCTTCGAAGCGGTCGGCGATCTGCTCGCTGGTCAGCGCATGGTTCTGGCCACCCTTGTGGGCGATCTTGATCGCGCCCAGCAGGCTGGCCAGGCGGCCGGTGGTTTCCCATTTAAAGCCCTTGGTGATGCCGTACAGCAGGCCGGCGCGATACGCGTCGCCGCAACCGGTCGGATCCAGCACGGCTTCGGCCGTCACGGCCGGGATGTCGATGCGCGTGCCGCCGGTATAAATCTCGGAACCCTTGTCACCGCGCGTGACGATCAGCGCGTCCAGGCGGCTGGCGATGTCTTGCAGCGTCAGGCCGGTGCGCGTCATCAGCAATTCGATTTCGTAATCGTTGCAAGTCACGTAGGTGGCCTTGTCGATGAAGTCGATCAATTGCTCGCCGTTGAACATCGGCAGTTGCTGGCCCGGGTCGAACATGAACGGGATTTTTAATTCGGCCAGGTCGGCGGCGTGCTTGAGCATGCCCAGGTGGCCGTCCGGCGAGATGATCGCCACGCGCGCCGGGCCGGCATCGGCCACCGGGTTTTCCTGCGCGAACGACATCGCGCCAGGGTGGAAGGCGTTGATCTGGTTGTTTTCCGTGTCGGCGGTGACGAAGCACTGCGCCGTGTACGCGTCGCCCTTGACCAGGATGTTGGCGGTCGAGATGCCGAGTTTTTGCAGGCGCGCCAGGTACGGGCCGCTGTCCTGGCCCATGACGCCGACGATGCGGCCTTCGCCGCCGAGCAGCTTCAGGTTGTAGGCGATATTGCCGGCGCAGCCGCCGAACTCGGTGCGCATGGTCGGCACCAGGAACGAGACATTGATTTTATGCAGCTGGTCGGCCAGCAGGGCGTCGCTGAAGCGGCCCTCGTACTGCATGATGAAGTCGATGGCGAGCGATCCGCAGATCAGGGAAGTCTGGTTCATGATAGGTTCTATGGGTAGAAAACAGCGATGTGATAGCCCGATGCTTTAATCCGGGCCAGTTCGAAATACAGTTTGACCGATTGCTCGGAGCGCGGCGTAAACCCCTTGTCGATGTCGGCCGCGCTGGCGAGATATTCGCGCGGAGAAAAGACGCGGCGCAGCACCGGTTTGTCGGCGCTGTCGTTGAGAATGAGTTCGATGTGCGGCCAGCTTTGCGCGGTGCCGGACTGGTTGCGCAGCGCGGTGGCGAAACTGAAGGTGTTGTCGGCCAGTGTTTGCAGCTCTCCCTGCTCGATGCTCAGGTAATCGATCTGCGCCGGCAGGTCGACCGTGCAGCCGGCCAGCGCGCAGGCCGAGACCAGCGCCGGCTTCACGGCCGGCACCGTCGCCGCCAGCGGATTGCGGAAGGTGCCGACGATCTGCGCCAGCAGCGCGGCGATCAATAGGGGAATCGAGAATGCCATCGCGATGCGCGCGGCCTTGCCGAAGCGCTGGCGGCGGCGGTCGCGTTTTATAAAACCCGGTTCCTCGTGGGCCGGCTCGGCCGCCACGCCAGCGGCGGTGGCTGCAGCCGCCACCGCGGCGGCGCCGGACAGCGTGACGATGTCTTCATCATCGTCATCGGCTTCGGTCGTGGCTTGATCTTCGCTGCCGGCGTCGAAGCGCCCGGCAGCGTCGGATGGTCCGACCGCTTCCCCTGCTGCGGCATCGGGACCGTCGTCCAGCGCGAAGCCGTCGTCCAGCGCGGCGGCTTCCAGGTGTTCGTCCGGGATATCCAGCGTCGGTTCGCGGCGGCCATCGTAAAGGTGATGAGTGGTGGCCTCATCGTCGAATGCCGGATCGGCGGTGGATGATGCCGGCGCGGCGTTCAGGTATGGGTCCGGCAGTGGGTCGGCGAAATCGTCGGCGGCATCGTCCAGGCCCGGTTCGGGCCGGTACGGCGCGTCGTCGGGGAACGGCGCATAGGCCGCGGACGCCGTTTCCCATGGCGCGGGGGATGCTTCGTCGTGATTGTCGTGCGGGTAGTCGGGGGCAGTCGCCGCTTCGTCGTCGGATGGTGTTTCGATGTCGACGTCCAGGTCGAGATCGAAACTGTCTTCAAGCGGCAGTGTGGCTGGCGCCAGGCTGTCGGCCGCCGGAGACGCATCGTCGGCATCGTCATCGGCCGGCACGCCGGCATGATGCGTTTCAGCTTCGGCCACGCTATCGTCCAGGTCCAGTTCGAACACCGGGTCCGGTTCCAGCATGTCGGCCGCGCGCGTGTCGAGCGCGGCCATGATGGCGTCCAGTTCGGGAGAGCTTGCGTGCGCCGGCTCCGGCGCCTGTTCTGGCAAGTCGATGAAGACCGGTTGTTTCGGCGCCGGTTCGACCAGCGTGGCATTGCCGTCAAAAACTTCATTGCAGGCGCCGCAGCGCACTATGCCCCCACGTAATTTCAACTGGTCGTGGGCGACCCGAAAGATCGTGTTGCAGTGGGGGCATTTGGTGGCGAGCGCCATCGCTGTTGCTTGCTTAACGTGCGGGCGGTACGGTATCGCTGCCGAGTCGGCCGTGCAGCGCAACCCAGCCATCGAGTTCGGCCCAGACGCCGAGCTTGATGAACGGCGCATACGCCTCCGCCACTTCGTCGGCCTGGCGCGCCAGCACGCCGGACAGGATCAACGCGCCGCCGTCGGCCACGCGGCCCGACAGCATCGGCGCCATCACCTTCAATGGACTCGACAGGATATTCGCCACGACGGTGTCGAAGCGTTCGGTCGCGTGCGCCGATTGCGCGAAGGTGTCGGGCAGGAAGTATTCGATGTCGCACTGGTTGCGCGCGGCATTGTCATGCGCCGATTCGATCGCCTGCGGATCGATGTCGACCCCGGTGACGACGCCGGCGCCGAGTTTTTTTGCCACCATCGCCAGGATGCCGGAACCGCAGCCGTAATCGAGCACGGTCTTGCCCGGCGCCGGGTGCGCTTCCAGCCACTCCATGCACAGTCTCGTGGTCGGATGGCTGCCGGTGCCGAACGCCAGGCCCGGGTCCAGTTCCAGGATCAGCGCGGACGGATCCGGCGCTTCGTGCCAGCTCGGCACCACCCAGATGTTCTTGCCGATGTGGATCGGGTCGAATTGCGACTGCGTCAGGCGCACCCAGTCCTGCTCGGCGACGTCGCGCACCGTGTACTTCGGCACCGGCTGCTGGATCGCCGCGGCGGCTTCAGCCACGATGGCGGCCTGGTCGGCGTCGTCGGCCGTCAGTGCCACCACGCGGCTGTGTTCCCACGCCGCTTCTTCCGGTTCCATGCCCGGCTCGCCGAACAGCGGCTGTTCGGCGTCGGTGCCCTCATCGGCATCTTCGACCGAGACCGACAGTGCGCCCGCTTCCATCAGCGCATCGGACAGCGCCTCGGCGTGGTCGCGCGCGACCTCGATGACGATTTCGATATAGTTCATGCGTCCACCTTCGGCATGCCGGCCAGCTTCTGTTCCAGGTAATGGATATTCGTGCCGCCTTCGATGAAACGCGCGTCGATCATCAGTTCGCGGTGCAGCGGGATGTTGGTCTGGATGCCCTCGACCACCATTTCCGACAGCGCGATCTGCATGCGGCGGATCGCCTGTTCGCGCGTGGCGCCGTAGGCGATGACCTTGCCGATCAGCGAATCGTAGTACGGCGGTACATAATACCCCGCGTACGAGTGCGAGTCGACCCGCACGCCGGGGCCGCCCGGCACGTGCCAGGACGTGATGCGTCCCGGCGACGGCGTGAACTTGAACGGGTCTTCGGCATTGATGCGGCACTCGATCGCGTGGCCGGCCAGCATCACGTCGCGCTGGCGGAAGCGCAACTTCTCGCCGAAGGCGATGCGGATCTGTTCCTGCACGATGTCGATGCCGGTGATCATTTCCGTCACCGGGTGTTCGACCTGCACGCGGGTATTCATCTCGATGAAGTAAAACTCGCCGTTTTCATACAGGAATTCGAAGGTGCCGGCGCCGCGGTAGCCGATCTTGCGGCACGCTTCGGCGCAGCGGTCGCCGATCTTTTCGATCAGCTTGCGCGGGATGCCCGGCGCCGGCGCTTCCTCGATCACCTTCTGGTGGCGGCGCTGCATCGAGCAGTCGCGCTCGCCCAGCCAGACCGCATTTTTATGTTCGTCGGCCAGGATCTGGATTTCCACGTGGCGTGGATTTTCCAGGTATTTTTCCATGTACACTTCCGGATTGCCGAAAGCGGCACCGGCTTCGGCCTTCGTCATCGTCACCGCGTTGACCAGCGCCGCCTCGGTGTGCACCACGCGCATGCCGCGCCCGCCGCCGCCGCCGGACGCCTTGATGATGACCGGATAGCCGACCTTGCGCGCAATCTGCACGATCGCCTTGGGATCGTCCGGCAATGCGCCGTCCGAACCGGGCACGCACGGCACGCCGGCCTTGATCATCGCGTGCTTGGCCGAGACCTTGTCGCCCATCAGGCGGATCGAGTCCGAGCGCGGGCCGATGAAGACGAAACCGGATTTTTCCACGCGTTCGGCGAAGTCGGCGTTTTCGGCCAGGAAGCCGTAACCGGGGTGGATCGCTTCCGCGTCCGTCACCTCGGCCGCGCTGATGATCGCCGGCATGTTCAGATAACTCAGCGAGGAGGGGGCCGGGCCGATGCAGACCGATTCGTCGGCCAGCTTCACGTATTTGGCGTCCTTGTCCGCTTCGGAGTGGACCACCACCGTCTTGATGCCCATTTCGCGGCAGGCGCGCTGGATACGCAGCGCGATTTCACCGCGGTTGGCAATGAGAATTTTTTCAAACATGGCAGGTTGTGTGTTTGTGTGTGGGCGCCGGCAAGCCGGCCGCTCCATGGTGTAGAGGAATTGCGGAAGCAGATCGGGCGGCCGGCAGGTGCGTGAGCACGGCGGCGCGTCCGATTTAGCCGATCACAAACAGGGGTTGGCCAAATTCGACCGGTTGGCCGTTCTCGACCAGGATCTGGGTCACGACGCCGGCTTTGTCCGAGTCGATTTCATTGAGCAGCTTCATCGCTTCGATGATGCACAGGGTATCGCCTTCCTTGATGGTCGAACCGACTTCGACGAAGGCCGCCGAACCTGGAGCGGACGAGCGGTAGAAGGTACCGACCATCGGCGACTTGACGGTATAGCCGGTCGGTTCGACGACGACGGCGGCGGCAGGCACGGCGGCCACCGGCGCGACGTTCGAGGCGGCCGGGGCCGGCTGGTAGTGCTGCATGCCTTGCGGTTGCATCATGACCATTTGATTCTGCGGCATCGCGGACGATTTGACGATGCGGACCTTGCTCTCGCCTTCCGTCACTTCGAGCTCTGCAATATCCGACTCGGCGACCAAGTCTATCAACGTCTTGAGCTTGCGTAGATCCATCTGAGACTCCCTGGAATTATCTTGTAGTGTGAGTGAGGCAGCGGCACCTTGCGGGGTTCGCCGCGATAAATGCGCGCAGATCGCGTAGATTAACGCTTATTAAGGGCAAAGTCGATGGCAAGCCGATATCCATCGATACCGAGGCCGCAGATCGTACCCTGCGCGATCGCGCTGAGAAAAGAATGATGGCGAAATTCTTCGCGCTGATAAATGTTGGAAATATGGACTTCGACGAAGGGGATGGCCACGCCGGACAGCGCATCGCGCAAGGCGACGCTGGTATGGGTCAGGCCGCCCGGATTGATGACGATCATCTCGACGCCTTCCTGCCTGGCGGCATGGATGCGGTCGATCAGCGCCCCTTCATGGTTGCTCTGGAAGCAATTAATGGTCGCGCCGGCCGCCGTCGCCTGTGCCTGCGCGGCCTGTTCGACATCGGCCAACGTGCTGGCGCCATACACCCCAGGCTCGCGCGTGCCCAGCAGATTCAGGTTGGGGCCATTCAGTAGCAGCAGGTTTTTTGCCATGTGTCTTAGACCATTTTTCGCGAAAGTTTCGCATTTTGCCGCCAACAGCGACCCTTGGCAAGTAAAAATAACTTGCCTGAATTATCACATAGTGGCCAGGTCCGCGCGCAACTCGTCGAATTTCAGACGCCCCAGATAGGTCTTTTTGACTTGCCCATCGGCCCCGATCAGCACGGTATACGGCAGGCCACCCTGGGTGTTGCCGAGTTGGCGCGACAGCTCGGTGCCGCTCATGCCAGCCACATAAACCGGGTAGGCGATATGGTGCTTGTCGGCGAATTCGGCAATATTGGTCGGCGAATCGATTCCGATGCCGATGATTTGCAGGTTCTTGCCCTTGCTTTCAGTCTGCAGCGACGACAGTTCCGGCATTTCCTCGACACACGGACCGCACCACGGCGCCCAGAAATTGACGACCAGCGCCTTGCCTTTCCACTGCGCCAGCGCTTGCTGCACGCCTTTCGCATCCTTCATTTCTTGCCGGAACAAGGCATCGACCGGGGCCACCTGGCCCGCTGCTGCCGTGCTGGTGACCGGCGCCGGCGGCGCCTTCTTGTTCAGGCCGACCCAGGCGCCGGTGGCGCCGAAGGCGATAGCGATCACTGCATATATTAGATAGTTCTTTTTAAACATAAATTTAATTGTTGATTTGATAAAATTGTTGGGTCGGGCGCTGCCGGGTCAATCTTGCCGGGTATCCGGCCCCGTCGATTCCGGTCCCTGCGTCCCCGCTTGCGACTCCGCTTGCGGCGTCAATGCGTCGCCATCGTGCGTGCTGGTGATCAGCAAGGCCCGCACGCCGGCGATATCGGCGCGGATTTGCCGGCCGTCGCCGCGCGCCTTCAAGGCGCCGCGCATGTCGTCGAGTTCATACAGCGCCGCATGCACGCCTTCCTGTTGCCACAGGAAGCTGACGGTCTCGACCGGGTCGAAACGCGCCCCCTTAAAATGCGGCGTTTCCGAGATATCTATATTGATGTTCTTGTTCAGCAAATAAATCTCGACCTCTTTCGCACTGTCGGCAAACAGTTGCAAGTGAATATCGTCGTGCGGCCCGGCCGTGCCGTTCAGCGCGGCGCCGGTCAGGAAGGGATTGAACTGTTGCAGCGCTTCCATCACCTGCAGCGCGATGGTGCGCAGGCGGAACAGGCGCGCCGGCTGGCTGTGCGCATGGAACAGCGCATTGTACAGCCGCACTTCGGCTTCGATCTGGTTGTTGTCGGGCAGGGTATTGGCGTTCGATGGCGCGTCGCCGAGCACCTGGCGCGCGGCCTTGCGCTTGGCGGTGCCGTAGTCGGCGCCATCCTGCGCGATCAGGCGGGCGGCGGCGGCCGCGATCTCGGCGCGCAGCAACTGGACTTCATCAAATGGCTTGGTCATCATGAGCAAGATCATACTCTGAACCGGAAGACGCCACCGGTCGGGTAAAATCGCAGTCTTGACCATTCGCCAGCGCAATTCATAACATGCACATTCATATACTGGGTATTTGCGGCACATTCATGGGCGGACTCGCCGTGCTCGCCAAAGAAGCGGGCCACCGCGTGACCGGCTGCGACGCCAATGTCTATCCGCCGATGAGCACGCAGCTCGAAGCCCAGGGCATCGAACTGATCCAGGGTTTCGGTCCCGAACAGGTGGCGTTGAACCCGGACCTGTACGTGATCGGCAACGTGGTCTCGCGCGGCAACCCGCTGGTCGAGGAAATCCTGAACCGCAGCCTGCCCTATGTCTCCGGCCCGCAGTGGATCGGTGAACACATCTTGCGCGACAAGTGGGTGCTTGCCGTGGCCGGCACCCACGGCAAGACGACAACATCCGCCATGCTGGCGTGGATACTGGAAGACGCCGGCTATGCGCCGGGCTTCCTGATCGGCGGCGTGCCGATGAACTTCGGCATTTCGGCCCGCCTGACGGGACCGGGCGCCGATTCCGCCTTCTTCGTCATCGAAGCCGACGAGTACGATACCGCCTTCTTCGACAAGCGCAGCAAATTCGTCCATTACCACGCGAAAACGGCCGTGCTGAACAACCTGGAATACGATCACGCCGACATCTTCCCCGATCTGGGCGCGATCGAGACCCAGTTCCACCACCTGGTGCGCACCGTGCCCGGCATCGGCCGCGTCATCGTCAATGGCGACGAGGCAGCGCTGGCGCGCGTGCTGGCGCGCGGCTGCTGGAGCGAACGCGAAAGTTTTGGTGCCAATCAGGGCACCGACTGGACGATGAAGGAGCACGATGACGGCAGTTTCGACGTCATTTTCAATGGAGAGACGGCCGGTACCGTGCAATGGCAGTTGACGGGCAGGCACAACCGCGCCAACGCGCTGGCCGCGATCGCCGCCGCGCGCCACGTCGGCGTGCCGGTCGCGCAGGCGGCGCAATCGCTGGGCGCCTTCCAGAGCGTCAAGCGCCGCATGGAAGTGCGCGGCGTCGTCAACAACGTCACGGTCTACGACGATTTCGCGCACCATCCGACCGCGATCGCGACGACCGTCGGCGGCCTGCGCCAGAAAATCGGCAAAGCGGGGCGCATCCTGGCCGTGCTGGAACCGCGCTCGAACACGATGAAACTGGGCGCGATGAAGGATGCGCTGCCGGGCAGCCTGGTCGACGCGGATATCGTGTTCGGTTTCGGCAGCGAACAGGCACTGGGCTGGAGCCTGGGCGCCGCGCTGCAACCGATCGGAGCAGCGGCCAGCGCCTACGAAGACATCGATACGATGGTGCAAGCCATCGTCGGCCGCGCGCAGCCGGGCGACCATATCGTCGTCATGAGCAATGGCGGCTTTGGCGGCGTGCACCAGAAACTGCTCGAGGCGCTGGCGCGATGATCCTGTATCTGCACGGATTCCGCTCGTCGCCGCACTCGATGAAGGCGCGCCTGCTGGGCGAACGGATGGCGCAACTGGGGCGCGCCGCCGAATACGTCTGCCCGCAGTTGCCCGCTTCCCCAAAACTGGCGATGGAACAGGCGCTGGCGCTGCTGGACGGCGTGCCGGCGGAACAGTTGACGATCGTCGGCTCGTCGCTGGGCGGATATTATGCGACCTGGCTGGCCGAGCGCATCGGTTGCCGCGCCGTGCTGCTCAATCCCGCCATCGTGCCGCTGCAAGACCTGGACCAGCACGTCGGCGTGACGACCGATTACCATACCGGCGCCCCGTTCGAATTCAAGCGCGAATACATCGACGAATTGCGCGCGCTGGCCGTGCCGCATATCACCCGGCCGGAACGTTATTACCTGATCGCCGCCACCGGCGACGAAGTGCTGGACTATCGCGACATGGTGGCGCACTATGCAGACGCGCGCCAGCGGATCATTGCCGGCAGCGACCACGGTATCAGCGAATTTGCCGCTTACGCCGACGAAGTGCTGGCTTTTTGCGGCATCGGCGGCGGTGCGGCGTGACGGGGCGCTCGCTGCGGCTGGCCCGCTGGCATCCGCATGTGAACGCCGTCAATGCGCCGCAGCGCTTGCGCCACTGGCTCACCGGTGAGGATTCGCTGACGGCGAAATTGAAAGCGCACAGTGGCGCTTTTCGCGTGCAATGCCTGCACCAGCGCACGGCGCTGTGCCTGCGCGACGAAGCGCTGGCGGTCGGCCTGCCGCGCACGGGGAGGATCTGGGAGCGCGAAGTGTTGCTGCGGTGTGATAATACGCCGGTGGTGTTTGCCCACACGGTGGTGCCGATGTCGGCCACGGCCGCCGACTGGCCCGCCTTCAGCGCGCTCGGTAACCGTTCGCTGGGTTCGACGCTGTTCGGCGATCCGCAAGTGCGGCGCGGCGAACTGGAATTTGCAAGATTGGGGGCCAGCCATCCGCTGGCCCGGCGCGCCCGCGCGGCGTTGGGCATCGATGGCGAAGCGCCATTGTATGCACGGCGCTGCCTGTACCGGCGTCATCAGGGATCGCTGCTGGTCACCGAGGTGTTTTTGCCGGCGGTGCTGGAACTGGTGCAAGCCGGTGCGAGTGACATTTATATGAACAGAACATAAATAATGAACGTATTTTTTGAAGAATCCGGCGATTTCAAAGTCGGCACCGTTTTGTCCCACGCCGGCGAGGCTTACCAGGTTGAACTGGCCAGCGGCAAACGCAGCAAGGTCAAGGTCAAGGATGTGCTGCTGCAATACGAAAAGCCATCCCCGGCCGAATTGCAGGAGCAGGCCAAGGCCGTGATGGCCGACATGGACCTGGAATTCCTGTGGGAAGTGGCGGGACAGGAAGAATTCGGCTTTGCCGAACTGGGCGCCGAATATTTTGGCCACGCGCCGCTGCCGTTCGAAGCGGCCGGGCTGATCCTGAGCTTGCATTCTTCGCCGATCTATTTTTATAAGAAGGGCCGCGGCCGTTACAAGGCCGCGCCGGAGCAGGCGCTGCGCGCCGCCCAGGCCGGCATCGAGAAAAAGAAGCAGCAGGCGCTGGTGCAGGCGGAATATGTTGACGAACTGAAAGCGAACCGCCTGCCTGCCTCGATGCAAAACATGGTGCTGCCGCTGCTGTTCAAGCCGGACAAGAACACCATCGAATACAAGGCGATGGAAGCGGCCTGCAATGAATTGCACCTGAGTCCGCCGCGCCTGATGCTGGCCGCCGGCGGCCTGGCCACGCCGAAGGACTTGCATATGTCCAAGTTCCTGTTCGAAAACTTCCCGCGCGGCGCCGGCTTCCCGGACGTGCCGGTGCCGAAGGTGACGACGGCGCTGCCGCTGGCCGCTGTCGAAGCGTTTTCGATCGACGACGTCACGACCACCGAGATCGACGATGCGTTTTCCGTCGTCCACCTGGAAGACGGCAAGCTGCGCGTCGGCATCCACATCGCCGCGCCGGGCCTCGGCATCCGCCCGGACGACGCCATCGACAAGATGGCGCGCGCGCGCATGTCGACCGTGTACATGCCGGGCGATAAGATCACGATGCTGCCAGATGCCATCGTCAACGCATTTACGCTGGCCGAGGGCAAGACTTGCCCGGCCTTGTCGCTGTACGCGACGCTGGACCCGGCCGACTGGAGCGTGGTCAGCACCGAAACCCGCGCCGAACTCGTGCCGATCGCCAACAACCTGCGCCATAACGACCTCGATGAACTGGTCAACGAGGAAACCCTGGCCAGCGGAGAAGGCGAGTATCCACGCAAGGCGGAACTGGCGCAATTGTGGCAATGGGCCTTGCAACTGGAAGCGGGCCGCATGAAGAAGCGCGAAGGTTTTGGCCTGAAACCGGAACAGAACAACCGCGTCGATTTCAATTTTTATGTCGAAGACGATATCGTCACCGTCAGCCGCCGCAAGCGCGGCGCGCCGCTCGACAAGATCGTCGCCGAACTGATGATCTTCGCCAATAGCACCTGGGGCAAGTTGATGCACGACCACGGCGTGCCCGGCATTTATCGCAGCCAGGGGCAGGGCGTCGGCGGCTGGGCCGCCAAGATGCAGGTGCGCATGGTGACGCACGCCGCGCCGCACCAGGGCCTGGGTGTCGACCAGTATGCGTGGAGCACGTCGCCGCTGCGCCGGTACACGGACCTGGTCAACCAGTGGCAGATCCTGGCCTGCGCCGAGCACGGCGTGACGGCGCCGCTGGTGGCGCCGTTCAAGCCGAAGGATGCGAACCTGTTCGCGATCGTTTCCGCGTTTGACGCGGCGTACGGCGCCTACGGCGATTTCCAGTCGAACATGGAACGCTACTGGTGCCTGCGCTGGCTGGGCCAGGAAAACGCGCGCCAGGTCGATGCGGTGGTATTAAAAGATGAAGTGTTGCGGTTGGTCGATATTCCACTGATCATCAAGCTGCCCGGCATGCCGTCGGTGGCGCGCGGCGCGCAAGTCAAGCTCGACATCCTGCGCTGGGACGAGGTCGACCTGTCGATCGAAGCACGCCTGCTGGAAATCGCCGAAGCGCCGGCCGTGGCCGGCGATGCCGAACTCGATTACGAGGATGAGGAAGCGGGCGATGGCAACGCCGCCGGCGAACCTGGCGCCGAAGCGACGGCCGATGCCGCTGTCCCGAGCGACGAGCAGGCCGAAGTGGCGGAATTGGCCAGCGAAACGGCTGTGACGGAGCCGGACGCGACCTGAAATCTGGGACTGGCTCCTTCAATATCTTTAAGTGAAGGCCATTAAACTGTCATTCCCGCGTAGGCGGGAATCCCATTTTGCGTGTTGGGTGGCGCAACAAACTGGGATTCCCGCCTGCGCGGGAATGACAAATTTGACGCTAACTTAATGGTATTCGGACCTGTTCCCATCGCTTGTCGTTCCCACCAGGGCGAAGAGACACGGTTCACCGTATTCTTTTATCGTAAAATCCAGCATTCCTCTGACGTACCACAAACGGTCCCGCGTGAAGTCCTTTCAAGAAAACCGCTTCCTGTACCTGGCCACAGGCATTTCCCTGCTGGCGCACGGCATATTGCTGGCGGTGAATTTCGTCGCGCCAAAGAATTTCAAGGTGGAGCCGACCGATCCCGGGCTGGAAGTGATCCTGGTCAACGCCAAGCATGCGAAGGCGCCGTTGAAGGCGGACGTGCTGGCGCAGGCGAATCTGGACGGCGGCGGCAATGCGGACGCCGGCCGCGCCAAATCTCCCTTGCCGGACATGCGCAAGAATGAAAGCGGAGATAGCGTCAAGGCAGCCAAGCGCCGCATTGCCGAATTGGAAGAGAAGCAACAGAATCTGCTGACCCAGGTCACCAAGCCGATCCCGTTCACCGCCGCGCCGGTGACGGAAAAAAGCAAGCCTGATCCCTTGCCGACCGGTGCCGACCTGATCGAAAGCAGCAAGGCCATCGCCCGCATGGCAGCCGAGATCACGCAGACCATCGACGAGCAGAACAAGCGCCCGAAGCGCACTTTTATTACGCCGAGCACGCGCGAAGTCGGTTACGCGATGTATTACAAGCAGATGCAGCGCCGCGTGGAAGAAGTCGGCACGCTGAATTTCCCGCAAAAAAACGGCCGCAAGATCTATGGCGAGCTGGTGGTGTACATCCCGATTTTCCAGGATGGCACGATTTACCAAAAGGATGGCGGCGTACGCATCGAAAAAAGTTCCGGCAATCCTGATCTGGATGCGGCTGCGCTGGCGATCGTGCGGCGCGCCGCGCCGTTCGGTCCATTTCCTCCGAAGATGCTGTCGAACGAGCGGGACGACCTGTGGGTGATCATCACCCGTTTCAAATTTACCAGGGAAGAAAAAATGGAAGCAAACCTGAGCGGTGGAGCGCATTGATGGATCGTTATTGTGTTTTCGGTAATCCCATCGCGCACAGCAAATCGCCGGAGATCCACGCCGCCTACGCGGCCCAGACCGGCCAGCAATTGACGTATGAAAAACGCCTCGCGCCGCTGGACGGTTTTAGCGCCGCCGTGCAGGCATTCATCGCCGAAGGCGGCAAGGGCGCCAATGTCACCGTGCCCTTCAAGCTCGACGCGCATAAACTGGCGCGCGCGCTGACGATCCGCGCGCAGGCAGCCGGCGCCGTCAATACGCTGCTGTTCACGGACGAAGGCATCATCGGCGACAACACCGACGGCGCCGGACTGGTTAACGATATCGTCGCCAACGCCGGCGTGCCGCTGACCGGCAAGCGCATATTGCTGCTCGGCGCCGGCGGCGCCGCGCGCGGCGTCGTGCTGCCATTGCTGGAACACCGCCCGGCGCAATTGACGATCGCCAACCGCACCGTGGCCACGGCTGAAGCGCTGGTGGAGCAATTCGCCGCGCTGGCCAGCGGCAGCGCCTTGTCCGCCTGCGGCTTTGCCGACGTGGAAGGGCAATACGATATCGTCATCAACGCCACCTCGGCCAGCCTGAGCGCCGAATTGCCGCCGGTTCCTCCGGCCGTGTTCGGCCCAGGAACGCTGGCGCTGGACATGATGTATGGCAAGGAGCCGACCGTATTCATGCAGTTCGCCGCGGAACATGGCGCGATCGTGCGCGATGGCTTAGGTATGCTGGTCGAGCAGGCCGCCGAAGCGTTCCTCGCATGGCGCGGCGTGCGTCCCGAAACCGTGGAGTTACTGGCACAATTGCGCTTAAAATTATGACAACGGCACGCAAACCGGCGGCGATCGGTGGCAGGTGGGGATGGATAAAATGGCTGTTGATCATACCGGTGCTCCTGTTTTTGGCGGTGCAACTGTATTTTTTATTGCAGATCTGGTGGTGGGTCGACCATAACCCGACGATGACCGCGTTCATGCGCGAACAGCAATCGGCTTTGCGTGATAAAAATCCGGCCGCTAACATCCAGCAGCAGTGGGTGCCGTATAGCCGCATTTCGACTAACCTGAAACGGGCGATCATCGCCTCCGAAGATGCCAATTTCTCGGAGCACGAGGGTGTCGATTGGGAAGCGCTGCAAAAAGCCTACGAAAAGAATACGAAGAAAAAGAAGGTGGTGTCGGGCGGTTCCACCATCACCCAGCAACTGGCCAAGAACCTGTTCCTGTCCGGCTCGCGCAGCTATTGGCGCAAGGGGCAGGAATTGATCATCACCTATATGCTGGAAGCGCTGATGGACAAGGAGCGCATCTTCGAAATCTACCTGAACGTGGTGGAATTCGGCAAAGGCATCTTTGGCGCCGAGGCTGCCGCCAAGCATTACTATGGCACCAACGCGGCGAAACTGGGCGCGGCCCAAGCCGCCAAGCTGGCGGTGATGCTGCCCAATCCCCGTTTTTTCGACGCGCACCGCGATTCGAATTACCTGGCGCGCCGCACTGGCACGATTTTGCGCCGCATGGGTTCGGCTGAGTTACCATAAAGCACCATTGACGTCGGGAGGCGACATGCACCATCGGCAGCGCGGTTTGAGTCTGATCTGGGTAGCGATAGGGATGGCCGGCCTGGCTGCGGCGGCGATGGCGGCGCTGTTTTCGATGCGGTACGGGCGCAACTTTTTTGCCGAAGGCGTCGACAAGGCGGTCAAGCAATCCGGCGCCGCCGCCGTGGTGCAGCAGGCCGCGCCGGCCGCGGCGCCGCTGCGGCGTTGCGTCATCGATGGCAAAACCGTCATTTCCGACACCGAATGCTCGAATAGCAACCCGACCAGCAAGACCATCACCGTGCACCAGACGCGGGGCATCGAATCGCCTAAAGTGCGCAAGCCGGACCCTGCCGACGCTACGCCGCAGAGCATGCAAGACAAAATGATCGAAAAGGCGACCCGTTGAGTTAAAAAAGAACGCACCGGGGTGGCCGCAAAAAGGGCTTTGCGGGTACACTTGCGCTGTTTCGATTTTTGCGCTCGCGGGCGCCTGGACCCACCGGCTGAGAGTGCCTATGATCAATGTCTTCGTCTTACAAAATGGCCGTCTCAACCAGGTTCCGATCGATAGCCGCGCAGACCTGGAAAACATCGAACCGGTCTGGGTCGACCTGACCGATCCGAACGACGATGAACGCAACTGGGTCAAGGCCATTTACGGCGTCACCTTGCCGGGCGAAGACGAAGTCAAGGATATCGAAGCGTCGGCCCGTTATTACGAGGCGGAAAACGGCGACTTGCACTTGCGTACCGACTTCCTGCTGGAAGAAGACGATGGCCCCTCGCGCATTGTCACGGTCGCCTTCATCCTGGCCAAGAAAATGCTGTTCTCGGTCCACACTGACGATTTGCCGGTATTCCGCCTGGTGCGCATGCGCGCCCGCTCGCGCCCCGGTTCGATCGCCGATTACATGGACGTGTTGCTGGATTTATATGCGACCGATGCCGAATATTCGGCGGATGCTCTGGAGGGCATCTACCAGAACCTGGAAGGCGTGTCCGGCCGCGTGCTGCAGGAAGAGTTTACAGACAAGGACGCGGCCGATGCGCTGAGCGCGATCGCCCACGAGGAAGACTTGAATGGCCGCATCCGCCGCAACATGATGGATACACGGCGCGCGGTCAGCTTCCTGATGCGCGGCAGATTATTGAATTCCGAGCAGTTCGAGGAAGCGCGCCAGATTTTGCGCGACATCGAATCACTGGATGGCCATACATCTTTCCTGTTCGACAAGATCAACTTCCTGATGGACGCCACCGTCGGCTTCATCAACATCAACCAGAACAAGATCATCAAGATCTTCTCGGTGGCCAGCGTCGCCTTCCTGCCGCCGACCCTGATCGCCAGCGTGTACGGCATGAATTTCAAGATTTTGCCGGAACTGGAATGGACCTATGGTTACCCGTGGGCCTGGACCCTGATGATCACCAGCGCGATCGCACCTTTCCTGTACTTCCGCCACCGCGGCTGGCTGAAATAGGCCGGGATCAGGCCGCGCGCGGGCTGAAATCGAGGGACAGCGCCTTGCAATAAGGCGTGTCCAGCCATTGCGCGTTCAATGCCAGCGCCCGTTCGTACAGGGTGGTGCGGACATCGATCCCCGCTAGATCATAGGCCGGCTGGCCGCGCGCCGCACAGGCAGCGCCGGCGGCGGTGACAAAGGCGGCGTGATCGAAACGGCCGGCCCACAGCTGGATTTGCAAGCCCGCCACGATCGCCTCCACCTGCACCGCCTGTTCTTTCATGGCCGGATTGCCATGGCCGTGCGCCTGCACGGACCGCGCCTCCGCGCCGCGCGCGACCTGGCTCAGCAAGCCGAAGCGCAAAGGCAGGGCGGATTCCACCACATAACGAAGCAAATCCTGCGGCAGCATACCCTGACGCGGCATTAATGCATCGGTGGCGCTGCCATTGTTGCGCACAAAGCGCAAGACATCGTAGCGATCATTGCTGGAGCGTTTTTCGGCGATGAGTTTCATTGCCACAGTATGCCTTTATTCATACTGTTGAAAACTATCCAACTTCCACAAACGGCGCAGGACACGCATAAATGTCGGCGCCGGCATGCTGAGCTGCCCAATTGTCGACGCCGCTTCGGGCTCAGGCCCTAATGCCGTTAAGTTAGCGCCAAATTTGTCATTCCCGCGCAGGCGGGAATCCCATCTTTTTGCTCCGCTTGCGACTCTAAATGGGATTCCCGCCTGCGCGGGAATGACAGATTTACAGTCTGTGGCTTAACTTAGCGGTATTAGGGGCAGACCCAAAGCGGCGTCGGCGATGGAGTGCGAGCAGTACAAGTTGGCGCGAATGAACACAAATCGGCACATGGCGGCGGGATGCCGAAATAATCCGCCGGCACACTTCTATTGAATACGTACTAATGCTTTGGATGCAGGTAATGTGCACATGGTCATTCAATGTTGTTTTTCCAGGAATTGCAGGAATGGTGCATGATTGTGCGCAGTTTTATTTCGCCATTGTGCACCGGGGTTTTTGGTGGCGCAGCGGTGGATAATAAGGTTGTCGTATAAATGTATTGTTCAAAAAATCGATTTCAAGTTCGGGAAAATGGCGGAAAGATTTTAATGAAAATTCTGATGGTGGTCATTCAGAGGGCGAGGAAGTTTTATCTGGAAAGCGGAAATTGATCGGATGAGCGCTTGTTCATGCACGGCACCTGCTCTACACGACCGGTCATTGTGTTTTCACCGCTGTTCGCATGGCGGGCAATTTTGAAATTGAAGCGCATATCGTTCCGGGTAACAGCGCCGTATTTGAAGCTCCTGACTTGCATGGGAAATACCATGGTGCCGAAAAGGCGCGGTAAAGCTCCAGTCAGTTTGCATTGCGAATTTTCGACAATAGTGAATAGCCCTGAAATATTGGGCGGCCGTGAGGGTTTGCTCTTGGTCGCAGGGCTGCAACAAGGGTTTTAGGCTGAAAATTGGCCTGATTGTGCCAAATTTTGGCATGATCCAGGGGCAAAGAGGGAGCGGCGGCTTTGGTGGCGCGACAAGGTGAATCCGGAAAACCTTTGTCTTTCCAAAAGCCGATATCGGTACAGGCTTGCCGATGCATGCCGAGAAAGAGAATGAATGCTGCACAGGGATTCTCGCCTGCGAGCAGAAAGCGGAATGGGATTTATTGGAAACTGCCTGAGGTGCACTCAGGCTTGGCCGGCGCTTGCATTTGCTTCGGATATTAAAAAAGGCCCGACGATGCGGGCCTTGGTATAAAGCGAAAAACGTTTATGCGAGCGTTGCGAATACTTTGCGTGCCGCTGCGATGGTAGCGTCGATGACCGCGTCGTCATGCTGGGCCGATACAAAGCCCGCTTCGAATGCGGCCGGCGCAAAATACACGCCTTCATCGAGCATCGCATGGAAGAAGGTATTGAATTTGGCGCGGTCGCCGGCCATCATTTCAGCGTAGTTATTCGGCGGCGTGGCGCTGAAGTACAGGCCGAACATGCCGCCTTCGGAATCGGCGCAGAAAGTCACGCCAGCTTCCTTGGCCGCCGCCGTCAAACCTGCGACCAGGCGCTTGGCCGATGCGGCCAATTTTTCGTAAAAGCCCGGCTGTTGAATCAGTTTTAAAGTCGCCATGCCGGCCGCCACTGCGACCGGATTGCCGGAGAGGGTCCCTGCCTGATAAACGGCACCCAGCGGCGCCATTTTACCCATCAATTCGGCGCTGCCGCCGAATGCCGCTACCGGCAAGCCGCCGCCGATGACTTTACCCAGTGCCGTCAAATCCGGTTTAATGCCATACAATTCCTGCGCACCACCGAGGCCGACGCGGAAGCCGCACATGACTTCGTCGAAAATCAATATCGCGCCATATTGCGTGCACAGCTTGCGCAGCGCTTGCAGGAATTCCGGCGACGCCTTAATCAAATTCATGTTGCCGGCCACCGGTTCCACGATGACGCAGGCGATTTCACTGCCCATGTTGGCGAATGCTTCTTCGACCTGGGCGACGTCGTTATAATCGAGCACCAGGGTATGCTTGATAAAATCTTCCGGCACGCCGGCCGATGTCGGGTTGCCGAAAGTTAATAAGCCGCTGCCGGCTTTCACCAATAAGGAATCGGCGTGGCCGTGATAGCAGCCTTCGAACTTGACGATGCGGTCGCGCCCGGTGGCGCCGCGCGCCAGGCGCAGCGCGCTCATCGTCGCCTCGGTGCCGGACGAGACCAGGCGCACCTGTTCGATCGACGGCACCAGGCGGCAGATTTCCTCGGCCATCTCGACTTCGGCTTCGGTCGGCGCGCCGAACGACAGGCCGCGCGTGGCCGCTTCCTGCACCGCTTTTACCACGTCCGGGTGGGCGTGGCCGACGATGGCCGGACCCCAGGAACCGATGTAGTCGATATAGCGCTTGTCGTCGGCATCCCAGAAATACGGGCCGGCGGCGCGAGTGATGAAGCGCGGCGTGCCGCCGACCGAGCGGAAGGCGCGCACCGGCGAGTTGACGCCGCCAGGCGTGGTTTTCTGGGCGCGTGTAAACAGCGTGTCGTTCCTGGATTCAGTGGTCATGATGTCTCGTTGATAATGTTGATCGTGCCCGGCAGTTTACTGCGCGGGCGGGGAGTGCAGGCGGAAAAAGCGGTTCGGCACCAGCTTACCCATGCCGTAGCGCTGCGCGTGGGCCAGCGCGCCGAAGGTATATTCCTGCGCCAGTTGCACCGCCTGCGGCGTGTCGGCGCCGCGCGCCAGGTAGGCGGCGATCGCGGCCGACAGGGTGCCACCGGCGCCGATGAATGGACCGGGCAAATGCTGCCAGCTGTCGTGGCTGACGACACCGTCGGCGCTGTACAGCGTGTTGGCGCGTACCGCGTCGCCGTGGCCGGGGCCGGCCGGGGTGCAGGTGACGAGGACGAATTCGCAACCGAGGTCGATCAGGTGGCGCGCATCGTCTTCCATGGTTTCTTCGCTGCCGTTGTCGCGCCAGGTTTCGGACAGGCGTCCCAATTCGACCTGCGAGAGCATCAATAGCGAGGTTTGCGGCACCAGCAGCTGGCGCACCACCGTCAGCAATTCCTCGGCATCCTCGCCCTGCTCCGGCAGGCGCGAACTGAAAGGATCGAGCACCAGCGGCGCGTCCGGGTAGTCGGAGACGATTTCGGCGATCGCCGACGCATGTTCGATGTTTTCCAGCGCGCCGATCTTGAAGGCGGAGATCTGCACGTCTTCGAGCACCACGCGGGCCTGGTCGGAGACCCAGTCAGGGTCGACGTCCTGCATGTCTTCGACGCGGGCGCTGTCGCCGATCAGCAACGCGGTGGTGACGGCCAGGCCGTGGCAGGCCAGCGCCGAAAAGACGGCCAGGTCGGCCTGGACGCCGACGGCGCCGACCGGATCGGCCGCGCCGAAAGTCATGATAAGAGGAGTTGTTTGGTTTTGCACGGCTGGTAGATTAAGATACCTGATTCGGCATTTTACTTGATTGAAGGTGATACAACGTGAGTAGCAATGAAACAACGCAGCAGTTCCAGACCTGGATGTGCCTGATTTGCGGCTGGATCTACGATGAAGAAGCCGGCTTGCCCGACGAGGGTATCGCGCCGGGCACGCGCTGGGCCGATGTGCCGATCAACTGGACCTGTCCGGAATGCGGCGCCCGCAAGGACGATTTCGAGATGGTGGCCCTGTAAGCGGGCAGCGCACGTCGGGCGCCGTGCCAAAGTGCGGCGCCCTATGCTATCGTGTCGTAACATCCTGGTGAACAAATATGACGACTACGCCGCAAGCGACCGGTTTGAAGATCATGGTGATCGACGACAGCAGCACCATCCGCCGGTCGGCCGAGATTTTCCTGAGCCAGGCGGGCTATCAGGTGGTGCTGGCCGAAGACGGTTTCGACGCGCTGGCCAAGATCAACGACCACCATCCGGCGCTGATCTTTTGCGACATCCTGATGCCGCGCCTGGATGGCTACCAGACCTGCGCATTGATCAAGAAGAGCGCCAAATTCAATGGCACGCCGGTGCTGATGCTGTCTTCCAAGGATGGCCTGTTCGACCGCGCGCGCGGCGCAATGGTCGGTTCGGCCGCTTACCTGACCAAACCATTTACCAAGGACAGCCTGCTGGCGGCCGTGCGCGAGCACACCGCGGGCCCAGCCGGCGTATAACAAAGCAGTGAGGAAAGCATGGCCATACAGAGAATCCTGATCGTCGACGATTCGCCGACCGAGCGTTACTATCTGACCGATATCCTGGTCAAGAACGGTTTTTCCGTGTCCACCGCCGAAAACGGCGAGGAGGCGCTGGTCAAGATCAAGGCCGACAAGCCGCAACTGATCCTGATGGATGTCGTCATGCCGGGCGCGAACGGCTTCCAGGTCACGCGCGCGATCGCGCGCGACCCGGACTTGCAGGACGTGCCGGTGATCATCTGCTCGAGCAAGAACCAGGAGACCGACCGCATCTGGGGCTTGCGCCAGGGCGCCAAGGATTACCTGGTCAAGCCGGTCGACGCGGCCGAACTGCTGGCCAAGATCGCCGCGCTCGGCGGCTGAACGATGACGAGCGCCGCCAGCGAACATCTTCCCGCACCGGCAGCGGCCGGCGCCGAACGGCGCAGCCGGCTGCGCCGTTACCAGGCGCAGCTGCTCGAACGCATGCATGCCGCGAAGAGCGGCGCGGCCGTCGCCGGGCGCCAGCTCGGCGCGCAGTTCGGCGCCGAGCACTGCCTGCTGGACCTGACGCAAGTCAGCGAGATCGTGCCGTACCAGCCGCCCAGCGTGGTGCCGCTGGCGCAGGACTGGTATCTCGGCCTGTGCAACATCCGCGGCAACCTGACCGGCGTCATCGACCTGGCGCGCTACCTGGGCCAGCCGGCCACCGTGCCCGGCCCGGACAGCCGCGTCGTCACCTTCGCGCCGAACTTGGGGTTCAATTGCGCGCTGCTGGCGGCGCGCGTGCTGGGCTTGCGCAAGCTCGACGAGATGCAGGCGCAGGCCGATGACGGCGCGCCACCGGCCGACGGCGCCTGGTGCGCGCAGCATTATCTGGATCAGGAAGGGCAGCGCTGGACCCGGCTCGATCTGGCGCAACTGGTGCGCGAGGCACGGTTCCTGCAGGTCGGTCTGTAATTGTAGCTTTAGCCACGAGGGACGGTGTAATGGGATTCATGACAAATTTGTTCTCGCGCTCGAAGCAGCAGGCCAGCGCGGGCGGCGGCCCCGATTCGGAGTTCGCCGCTTACGGCGACGGCGGCAATTCCCAGTTCGACGCGGCCGTCGCACGTGCCACGCAGGCGCCGCTGCCGCCACCGGCCGTGCCGCCCGACGGCACCGACAGCGCCGCGCCGCTGCGCCTGCGCGATGCGCTGCGCCGCCGCCGCGGTGGCACTTCGGCCGAAGCCGGTCCCGGCATCAAGCTGCCCTTGATCGGCAACCTGGCGGCGCAACAGCAATTGAGCATCCTGTCGACGGCGCTGGCGATCAGCCTGGCGCTGAGCGCGGTGTTCGTCGGCCTGAATATCAGCCACAGTGGCGGCGCCTCGAACCAGACCCAAATCGCCAGCGATGCGCTGATGCACTCGCAGCGCATCGGCAAGGCCGTGCCGAACGCGGTGCAGGGCAATGCCGAAGCGTTCCGCCAGCTCGAGGAAAGCCGCCAGGCATTGAACCAGGATTTCAAGCTGATGCTCGAAGGGGGCACCTACCAGGGCCGCGGCACCGGCGCGCCGCGCGAGGCGCTGGCGCCGGTGGTGGCGGCCGCGCGCAAAAAATGGGCCGCGTCCGACCGGGCCGCCGAAACCATCCTGCGCCTGAAGCCGGCCTTGAGCGGCATCGACCAGGCCTTGAAACGGCTCGACGCGATGTCGCCGGCGTTGCTGGCGCAGACCGAGGATATCGTGGCGCTGAAAGTGCAGCGCGGCGGCAGCGCGCGCGAACTGGCTGCGCTCGGCCGGCTGACGATGCTGACCCAGCGCATGAGCCGCAGCGCGGCCGAATTCATGACGGCCGGCGCGATCCGTTCCGAAACCGCGTTCCAGTTGGGGCGCGACACGGCGCTGTTCCGCGCTACCATCGAAGCCTTCCTGCTCGGCAGCGAGGCGCTGCAACTGGCGCCTACGCGCGACCAGGAGTTGCGTGAAAAATTCGGCACGCTGCAAACCCAGTTCGAGGATTACCAAAAGCTGGCCGTGACGATCCTCGATAAACTCGATAATTTCAGCGCCGCGAAAAACGCCGAACAATTGATCTTCGACGAGAATGAAGAATTGCGCCAGCGCCTGGGCGAGGTGCAGGGCGCCTTCCGCGCCGAGCAGGATTCGCTCAATGGCACGTTCTGGCTGATGGTAGCCGGCGGCATGCTGACGTTGCTGTCGGCGGCGGCCATCGGCCGTGTGCTGCTGCAGGATTCGTACAACCGCACGCGCGGCGCCGACCGCCGCCGCCAGGAGGCCGAGGCGATGCGCCAGCAGGCGCAGCGCAAGGAAGAGGAAGCGAAGGCGATGAACGACCAGAACCAGGCGGCGATCCTGCGCCTGATGAACGAGTTGCAGGAAGTGGCGGACGGCGACCTGACGGTGCAGGCGACCGTATCGGAAGACATCACCGGCGCCATCGCCGATTCCGTCAATTACACGGTCGAAGAGTTGCGCGGCCTGGTCGGGCGCGTCACCAGCACGGCCGAGCAGGTCACGGCCGCTTCGTCCCACGCGCAGAATATCTCGAGCGACCTGCTGCTGGCGTCGCAACAGCAGTCGCGCGAAATCCAGGACGCCAGTTCGACCGTCGTCAAAATGGCCAACGAGATTACCGACGTGTCGAAGTCGGCGGCCGAATCGGCCGACGTGGCGCGCCAGTCGGTAGCGGCGGCGCGCCAGGGTTCGACGGCGGTGGAAAACGCGATCAAGGGCATGCACGAAATCCGCGAGCAGATCCAGGAAACCTCGAAGCGCATCAAGCGCCTGGGCGAATCGTCGCAGGAGATCGGTGAGATCACCGAACTGATTTCGGACATCACCGAGCAGACCAACGTGCTGGCGCTGAACGCGGCGATCCAGGCCGCGTCGGCCGGCGAGGCTGGGCGCGGTTTCTCGGTCGTGGCCGAAGAGGTGCAGCGCCTGGCCGAACGCTCGGCCGAGGCGGCCAAGCAGATCGGCGCGCTGGTGCGCACCATCCAGACCGATACCCACGACGCGGTGGCGGCGATGGAAAAATCGACGCAGGGCGTGGTCGAAGGCGCGCGCCTGTCGGACGCTGCCGGCGCCGCGCTGGCCGACATTTCGCAGGTGTCGAACCGGCTGGCGGAACTGATCCAGGGCATCTCGTTCGCCACCGGCATGCAGGCGACGTCGGCCAACGGCGTGGCGCAGAACATCCAGCACATCCTCCTGGTGACCGAACAGGCGCAGGATGGCACGCAGCAGACCGCGCAATCGATCCACAAGCTGTCGATGCTGGCGCAAGAATTGAAAAACTCGGTTTCGCGCTTCCGTATCGCCGCCGCCTGAACCTGACCTGATTTCGTAACACCGCGCGCTCCACTGAAAGGCCGAGGCAAGCATGAGCAATACTGATTTTCCGAACGCAGCGCAATTCGACACCGGACCGTTGTCCTGGGTGATGGTGGAAATCCGCGAGGCGCTGGGGCGCTCGAAAACGGCGCTGTTCGAGGCCGGCGGGCGCGAACCGGAAGACCAGGCCACGTCGCTGCAGCACGCCAAGTCGCACCTGCACCAGGCGCACGGCGCGCTTCAGATGGTCGACGTCGATGGCGTGGTGCTGATCACGCAGGTGGCGGAGGAAGCGCTGGACCGCTTCAAGGCCGGCACGCTGAAATGCACTACCGACCATGCGCAGACGCTGGCCAACCTGTACCAGGCGCTGGTCGAATACCTGGAAGAATTGCTGGGCGGCGCGCCGTCGCAGCCGGTGCGCCTGTTTCCCTACTATCGCGCGGTGCAGGAGATGCTGGGAGCCGAGCGGATCCACCCGGCCGACCTGTTTTTCCCCGACCTGTCGCAACAGGCGCGCCTGCCGGCGCCCGAGGGAAGCGGGACCGCGCCCGATTATCCGGCCTACCGCCAGCGCTTCGAGCGCGCCCTGCTGCCTTACCTGAAGAGTGCCGACAAGGAGGCGCAACTGGCGCAGGCTGGCGCGCTGCGCGACGCCGTCGCGCAGGTGGCCGATGCGCAGCAGGATGCGCCGGCGCGCACCTTCTGGCTGGCGCAACAGGCGTTCGCCGAACTGGTGGCGGCCGGCCAGCTTGACAGCGGGCTGTATGTGAAGCAGTTGTTTGGCTTGATCAACCTGCAGATGCGCCGCCTGACGCAGGGTAACGCGGCGCTGCCGGACGCGATGCTGCGCGAGGCGCTGTTCTTTATCGCCGGTCCCGGTCCCGCCAGCGGCGCCGCCGGCGATGACGTCTCTGCATTGGTGAACCACCTGCGCGGCGTATTTGCGCTGGACGGCATGGCGCCGGGCGATTACGAGACGCGGCGTTACGGCAAGATCGATCCGGAAGCGCTGGCGCGCGCCAGGCAGGGCATGGCCGAAGCGAAGGCGGCCTGGCAGCGGCTGGCCGATGCCGCCATCGACCCGGCACTGGACGCGGCGTTCGGGCAAGCGCTGTCGCAGGTGGCGGCCGCCTGCGACAAGCTGGGCCTGGAAGCGCTGTCGACGCTGGTGCGGCAACTGGCCGCCGTGGCCGAAGCGGCCGTCACGGCCGGACGCAGCGAAGCGCTGTCGCTGGAGATGACGACGGCGGTGCTGTTCGCCGAGCATGGGCTGGAGCAGATCCGCCACCTGCCGGACGATTTCGCGGCGCACGCCGACACGATCGGCGCGCGCCTGCAGGCGCTGCTGGCGGGAGAGTCCGCGCCGGAGCCGGCGCAGTGGCAGGGCGGCATCGCGCGCCAGATGCAGCAGGACGATACTGTGGTGGCGCTGGCGCTGGAAATGAAGGCGGAATTGCGCCAGGTCGAGAAGGTGCTCGACGATTATTATGGCGATCCGTCGAAGCGGCCGGCGTTGCAGGAACTGGACGCGGTGCTGCACCAGTTGCAGGGCGCGTTGGCGATCCTGGACCAGGACGATGCGATGCAGGCGGCCTTGCACGTGAAGGCGCAAGTGCGCGAACTGGCGGCAGGGCAGGGCGATCCGGCGCAGGAGCCGAAAACGCTCGACGAGATTGCGCAGAACGTCGGGGCGCTGGGCTTCTTCGTCGACATGCTGGCGCAGAATGCGGCCGGGGCCAGGGAGCGCTTCGCTTTCGACGCCGCGCACGGCACCTTCCGCGCGGTGCCGTTCAAGAAGCTCGCTGCCGCCGCGCCGGTGCCGCTGCTGGAAGAGGAAATGCCGGCTCCCGCCGCGCCCGAACCGGAAGTCGCGGCCCAGGCGGCGCCCGAAGCTGGCGATGCGGCGGTGGAAGCCGAGCTGCTGGAGATTTTTATTTCGGAAGCGCAGGAAGTGCTGATATTTGTGCACGAAACGCTGCGCAAGCCGAACGCGCATGCCGGCAGTGCCGACAACCTGACGATGTTGCGGCGCTCCTTCCACACGCTGAAGGGGAGCGGGCGCATGGTGGGGCTGAACCAGTTCGCGGACGCCGCCGCCAGCATCGAAAAAGTGATGAATGTGTGGCTGGCCGAATCGCGGCCGGCGAACGATGAACTGTTCGCACTGCTGACGCGGGCCGAGCGCGACTTGAGCGCCTGGGTCGACGAATTGATCGCCGACGGCGTCTCGGCGCGCAATGCGGACGCCTTGAGCGCCGCCGCCGCGCGCGTGCAAGAGGGCGGCGCCTTCGACATGGCTGATGCGGACGAAGCGGCGGAAGCTGTCGCTGCCGATGTGCCGGATGTTGACGGTGCTGTGGATGGCGACAATGTCATCGAGGCCATCGATGTCATCGACATGCCGGCGGAGACTGTCGTTGTCGATACTGTTGCCGAGACCGAGATCGAAGCTGAAACGGTAGTTGGAGTCGAAGCCGGGATCGAAGCCGAAACCGGGGGCGAAACCGAGCCTGACGCCGAAACGTTAGCCCAAACATTTGCCGAACATGGCGCTGAAATCGGGGCCGGGTCCGAGGCTGAAACGGGCGCCGAAAGCATCGCCGGCATGGACGGTGCGGCAGATGCCGATACCGGCATCGAAGCGCACGACGAATCCGGCACCGACGATACGGGTTTCCCGGTTGCCGAGCCGACGCTGGCGCACGCCAGCGGCAACGTCATCGACTTCCCGTCCGGCGCGGCGCTGCAGCCGCCGCCGGAAGACGACAATGTCAAGCACATCGGCGCGCTGTCGATCCCGCTGCCGCTCTATAACATCTATCTGGCGGAAACCGACGAACTGGTGCGCCTGCTGACACGCGATTTTGGCGAATGGCGCCACGAGCCGCGCCGTCCCGTCACTGGCGAAGCGCTGCACGCGGCCCATACGCTGACCGGCACTTCCGGCACGGTCGGCTTCAAGGTGCTGCGCGACCTGGCGCTGGTGCTGGAACAGACGCTGCAAGGCTTGCAGCCGCCGGCGCCGCAACTGGAGCAGGCGCAGCACGACCTGCTCGATTTCACCATCGAACGCGTGCGCCAGATGCTGCAAAGTTTCGCGCTGGGCGACATGCCGCCGGCGCAGCCGGAACTGATCGCCGCGCTGGAGAAACTGCGCGAAGAACTGGCCGCGCCGCGTGGCCCCGGCAGCGAATTCGATGCGCGCCTGGAATCGCTGTTTGCCGACACCTTCAACAGCATTGTTAGCGATACTGACGATGCGGCCAAGTCCGACGTGGCGGACGACAGCGTCGATGTCGCACATGCCGACGGCAGCGCCGCCGCGCAGACCGCTGTCGGCGGCAGCCCGGCAGCGGACATCGAATTGCCGGAGGACGCCAGCCTGGAAGACAGACTGGACGCCTTGTTCGCCGCAACCTATCACAGCCTGATGAGCGGTCCGCCGCCTGTTTCCGATTTCGCCAGCCGGCCGGCGCTGGATGTGCCAGCGACGACGCCGTCGAAAAAAGCGCCATCAGCCAACGACGACATCGACGACCTGTTCGATTCCGTTTTCGACGCGACGCCACCGAAGAAAGCACCGCCGACGGTCAACGATGATATCGACGATCTGTTCGATTCCGTTTTCAACGAGGCGCCTCCGAAAAAAGCGCCGCCGACAGTCAACGACGATATCGACAACCTGTTCGATTCCGCTTTCGACGACGCTTTCGCCGCGCCGCTGTCGCAAATCGACGCGCCTGCCGTCGTCGACAGCGCCGCCGAAGCAGAGTTGCTGGCCTTCGCCGCGCCCGAACCGGAAGCCGCGCCCAAGCTGGAACTGGTGCGCGCACTGGAGGATGAACCGGCAGCAGAACCAACGCCGGAACTGGAAGCAGAATTGGCGAAGCCGGAATTGGAGCCAGAGCCAGAACTGGAAGCTGCATCTGAACTTGAGTCGGAAACGACGCAGGAGCCAGAGCCTGTATCTGAACTTGAGTCCGAGGCGAAGCAGGAGCCGGAGTCGGAGCCAGAACCAGAACCTGAAGAAGACGCCGCACTGGCCGCCGAGGCCGAACAGCATTTGCAGTCGCTGCAAGAACTCGAACCCGAGCCGCAGGCAAGCGTGGCCGCTCTGGAACCGTCCGAAGCCGACGCCATGCTGGTGCCAGCCGTGCCGGAGCCGCCGCAGGCGGAACCCGAACCCGACGTCCGGGTCGTCATGCTGCCGGATGCTCCGGCCGAACTGGCGGCCGTGGCGCCGGCCAGTTATACCGATGAACTGGACCCGGACTTGCTGCCGGTGTTCCTGGAAGAAGGCGCCGATCTGCTGCCGCAAATCGGCCAGGCTCTGCGCGCCTGGCAACGCAACCCGGCCGATTTCAGCCATGCGAACCTGCTGCAGCGCGTGCTGCATACGGCCAAGGGCAGCGCGCGCATGGCCGGCGCGATGCGCCTGGGCCAGCATGCGCACGAAATCGAAACCCATATCGAAAACATGGTCCACGCGGGCAGCGCCACGCCGCAAGCCTTCGAGGAATTGCTGGCCCATTACGACCATGCGCTGCTGCTGTTCGAACACTTGCAGCATCCCGCCGAGCCGCAGCCGGAGCAGCCGGCAGCACCCGATGCCGCCGCGGCAACCGTTGCCGAAGCGCGCGTCGAGGACAGCGCACCGGCGCCAAGTGCCACCGCCGTTGGCGACAGCGACAACACCGGCGGCGCGGCCAAGGCGCCGCTGGTGCGGGTGCGCGCCGACATCCTCGACCGCCTGGTGAACCAGGCCGGCGAAATCTCGATTTCCCGCTCCAAGCTGGAAAACGAGGTCGGCACGCTGCGTTCTTCTCTCTCCGAGTTTTCCGAAAACCTGGGACGCCTGCGGCGCCAGTTGCGCGAAATCGAAATGCAGGCCGAATCGCAGATCGCCTCGCGCATGGCCATTTCCAGCGAGCGCGAATTCGACCCGCTGGAATTCGACCGTTTTACGCGCTTGCAGGAATTGACGCGCATGATGGCCGAAAGCGTCAACGACGTCGCCTCCTTCCACGAAAGCCTGGCGCGCAGCGTCGACAGCGCCAGCGGAGACCTGGGACAGCAGGCGCGCATGACGCGCGACTTGCAGCGCGACCTGATGCGCGTGCGCATGGTGCCCTTCGCCAGCATTTCCGAGCGGCTGTTCCGCGTCGCGCGCCAGAGCGCCAAGGAAGTGGACAAGCGGGTCAACCTCGATATCCGCGGCGGCTCGGTCGACATCGACCGCAGCGTGCTGGAACGCATGGCCGCGCCGTTCGAACACTTGCTGCGCAACGCCATCGTGCACGGCGTCGAAACGCGCGCCCAACGCGCCAGCGCCGGCAAGAACGAAACCGGGGAATTGCTGGTGCAGGTCAGCCAGCAGGGCAATGAAGTGGTGCTGGAGTTTTCCGACGACGGCGCCGGCCTGGACTTGCAACGCATCCGCGCCAAGGCGCGCAGCGTCGGCCTGCTGCTCGAAGGAGAAGATATCAGCGACAGCGAGGCGGCCGAACTCATTTTCGAGGCCGGCTTCAGCACCGCCGATGCGCTGACCGAACTGGCCGGGCGCGGCGTGGGCATGGATATCGTGCGCTCGGAAGCGCAGGCGCTGGGCGGCCGGGTCGACATCGCCAGCGAAAGCGGCAAGGGCGCGCGTTTCACGATTCACCTGCCGTTGACGCTGGCCGTCACGCAAGTCGTGCTGCTGGTGGCGAACGGCAAGACGTATGCATTGCCGTCCACGCTGGTCGAGCAGGTGTTGCAGATGAAGGAAGGCGCGCTGGGCGAGGCGCGCACCAGGGGACACGTGCTGTTGCAGGGGCAGCCGGCGCCGCTGCATTATCTGCCGGCGATGCTGGGAGAAGCCGGTGCGCAGCCGGCGCAGCAGCGTTCTTCACCGGTGCTCATGCTCAGGAACGGTAACGAGCGCCTGGCGCTGCATGTCGACGACGTGTTGGGCAACCGCGAAGTCGTCATCAAGAATATCGGTCCGCAACTGGCTCGCATGGCCGGCATCGCCGGCGCCACCGTGCTCGGTTCCGGAGAAATCGTATTGATCCTGAACCCGGTGGCGCTGGCGCAGCATTTGGCGCACCATCCGGAATTGCGCGCGAGATCGCAGGCGGTCGCCGGCAGCGCGCCGGCCGCGCAACCGTCCAGCCGCGTGATCATGGTGGTCGACGATTCATTGACGGTGCGCCGCGTCACACAGCGGCTGCTGGAGCGAGAAGGTTACCAGGTGGTGCTGGCCAAGGATGGCGTCGATGCGCTGGAACAGATGCAGGACCGGCTGCCGGACCTGATGCTGGTCGATATCGAGATGCCGCGCATGGATGGTTTCGATTTGACCCGGAATGTGCGTGGCGACGAGAAAAGCAGGGATATCCCGATCATCATGATCACCTCGCGCAGCGCCGACAAGCACCGCAATTACGCGATGCAACTGGGAGTGAATGCCTACTTCGGCAAGCCGTTCCAGGAACCGGTGCTGGTGGGAGCGATTGCCGGCTTGCTGGCGGAGGTGCCGGCGGCGGTGGGTAAATAAAATTGGCGGTGGAGAGTGCCGCCTCATATTACTAAAATCAGAAGCAAAATCTGGGGTCAGACCCATGGGTCTGACCCCGGCCTTTTGCTTCTGATTTTAGAGCACGCTATGCTGGTGCCTTGACCACGGCATAACGCTCCAGCGTGCGCTTTCTCGCTTCATCATGCATCACCAGCGGCTCGGGGTAATCTTGCCCGAGCCGTATTCCTTTTTGTTCGAGCAGCATGCGCGGCACCAGCCACGGCGCGTGGATTTCCTTGTCGCTCAGCGCCTTCAGTTGCGGCAGGTAGCGCCGGATAAAACGTCCCGCGCCATCGAATTTTTCCGACTGCGTGACCGGATTGAAAATGCGAAAATATGGTTGCGCGTCGCAGCCGGACGATGCCGCCCACTGCCAGCCGCCATTATTCGCGGCCAGATCGAAATCGTTCAGATGCTGCGCAAAATACGCTTCGCCACGGCGCCAGTCCAGGCCCAGGTCCTTGATCAGGAAGCAGGCCGTGACCATGCGCAGCCGGTTGTGCATGTAGCCGGTCTGGTTCAACTGCATCATCGCCGCGTCCACCAGCGGATAGCCGGTGCGCCCGGCGCACCAGGCCGCGAACATCTGGTCAGCCTGCGGCCTGCTTTCCCATTCGATCGCATCGTAGGCCGGCTTGAAGGCGGCGTGCGCCACGTGCGGATGGTGATACAGGATCATCATGTAGAACTCGCGCCAGATCAGTTCCGACAGCCAGACGGCGCCGCCTTCTCCTGCCAGTCCGCGCGCCGACAGTTCCGACACGCTGCGCACCAGGTGCCGGATCGACACCGTGCCGAAGCGCAGGTGCAGCG
The DNA here is from genome assembly GCA_040389645.1 of Pseudomonadota bacterium. Classification (GTDB taxonomy): domain Bacteria; phylum Pseudomonadota; class Gammaproteobacteria; order Burkholderiales; family Burkholderiaceae_D; genus Rugamonas. The sequence continues at coordinate 132,129 of JAZJZT010000029.1, forward strand.
ATAAATACGACGGCCCCTTCAGCGCGGGATAATCGCGCGCCACGCCATAATTGGCCAGGCGGGGCAAAAAATCGTCGAACAGTTGCGCGCCGCCGGCCATACCGGGCGGAATCGCCAGTTGCGCAAGGTTGGTGGGTTCGAAGCCGAGCTGTTGCAACGACGGCAGGTCCGACACGCCCGGCGCCAGCCGCGCCGCGTGCGGCGCGATATCGAACGGCGCCAGGCCGGCCGGGTCGGCCAGCATTTTTTTCAGCCATGCGTTCTTGTACGGCGTAAACACGGAAAACGGCGTGCCCGACTGCGACAAGACTTCGCTTTTTTCAAAAATGACCTGGTCCTTGAAGGTAAACAGGGGGCGGGCGTCGGCCGCCAGCGCGCGCGTCACGGCGTCGTCGCGCGCGATCGCCTGCGGTTCGTAATCGTGGTTGGCGAACACGGCGTCCACGCCCAGTTCGGCCGCCAGGCGCGGGATCTCGTCTTGTGCCACGGCATGGCGCACGATCAGGTGGCCGCCCAGTTGTTGCAATTCCGCTGCCAATTCCTGAAGGCAGGCGTGGATGAATTCGACCCTGCGGTCGGCGCGCGGCAGGCTGTCCAGGATGGTGCGGTCGAAAATGAAGACGCAATGCACGCTGGCGCTGCGTTGCAAGGCATGGTGCAGCGCGGCGTGATCAAATGCACGCAAGTCGCGACGGAACCAGACCAGGGATTTATTCAGTGGCATACTTGAGCTCATGGTCGGGTGACGGTATTTTTCACGCCCGGCGCCGGCTTTCGGGATGCGCGTGGTGGCGCCAAACGTGGCCGGAACGGCAATTCATAGTAAACTGTCGGTATAACCATAGCGATCAGCCGTGCGATATTACCGTAAAGATCATAAAAGTACACCCGCCCAGCAGAGAGAGCCTAGCGTATGAAAAAAAGTAAAGCCGATAACCCTCTGCCTGCGCCCGGCCTGATGCAGGATCCCACCGAGCGCCTGGAACCGGCCGGCACCGCAAGCAGCGCCGCGCTGAACCTGGCCAACCATTTTTTGATCGCCATGCCGGCCATGCAAGACCCGGTCTTCGGCGGCACCGTCGTGTATGTCTGCGAACATAACGAAAACGGCGTGCTCGGCGTGGTCATCAACAAGCCGACCGACATGACGATGCAGGTGCTGTTCGAGCGCATCGACCTGGAACTGTCGACCGGCCTGGCGCCGTCCATCGTCGACGAACCGATCATGTTCGGCGGCCCGGTGCAGGACGACCGCGGCTTCGTGCTGCATACGCCCGGCGCGCGCTATTCGTCGTCGCTGACGGTGACCGACGATGTCGCCTTCACCACGTCGATCGACGTGCTCGAAGCCGTCGCCAACGGCACCGGCCCGCAGCGCATGCTGGTATCGATCGGTTACTCGGGCTGGAGTCCGGGTCAGCTGGAAGATGAAATCAGCCGCAACGGCTGGCTCACGGTCGGCGCCGACGCCCGCATCCTGTTCGACCTGCCGGTCGAGGAACGTTATTTCGCCGCGATGAAACTGCTCGGCTTCGATCCGCTGATGCTCGCTTCCGAGGCTGGCCATGCGTGATGCGCGCGGCCGGGCGGGGCGGCGTCCGTGACCATCGACACCATCCTCGCCTTCGATTTCGGCGTCAAGCGCATCGGCGTGGCGATGGGCAATTCCCTGATCCGCCAGGCGCAGCCTTTGACCGTCATCTCGGCCGAGGCCAACGATGCGCGCTTCGCGCAGATCGCGGCATTGATCGAAAAATGGGGACCGACCCGCTTCGTGGTCGGCCTGCCGACCCATCCGGACGGCGCCGAGCACGAGATGACGGCGCGCTGCCGCCGGTTTTCTAACCAGTTACATGGCCGCTTCAATCTGCCGGTGGACCTGGTCGACGAACGGTATTCGTCGGCCGTCATCACGGCCAAACGCGGCGAAGTCATCGACGACCGCGCCGCCTCCATTATTTTGCAACAATACTTTGACGAAACATGAGCCATCCAATCAATCCCTCCTCGCTGGATGCGGAAGCATTGTACGCGACGCTGCTGCAACAGGTGAAAGCCGGCCTGGCCGATGCCCATGAGCCGGCCATCGTCGGCATCCATTCGGGCGGCGCCTGGCTGGCCGAACGGCTGGCGGCGGACCTCGGCCTGACGGCCCGCTGCGGCGTGCTCGACGTTTCCTTCTACCGCGACGATTTCGCGAAGAAGGGGTTACCCGCCGACGTGAAACCGACGCAGATCGGCTTCGACGTGGCCGGCGCCACGCTGCTGCTGGTGGACGACGTGCTGTACACCGGCCGCACCACGCGCGCGGCGATCAACGAACTGTTCGATTACGGCCGTCCGGCCAAGATCATGCTGGCCGCGCTGGTCGACCGCGGCGGGCGTCAGTTGCCGATCGCCGCCGATTTCGTCGCCGCCACCGTCAAGGTCGGGCCGGGGCAGGCGCTGGTGCTGAAACGCACCGACGCCGGACAATTCACGCTAACCATCGATGACGACCATGCTTAATCCGCAACTGAACAAAAACGGCGAACTGCAACACTTGCTGTCGATCGAGGGACTGCCGAAGTCCATCGTCAACCATATCCTCGACACGGCATCGTCCTTCGTCGGCATTTCCGACCGCGATGTCAAGAAAGTGCCGCTGATGCGCGGCAAGAGCGTCTTCAATTTGTTTTTTGAAAATTCCACGCGCACCCGCACGACCTTCGAGATCGCCTCGAAGCGCCTGTCGGCCGATGTCATCAACCTGAACATCTCCGCTTCGTCGGCCAGCAAGGGCGAATCGCTGCTCGACACCATCGACAACCTGTCGGCGATGCATGCCGACATGTTCGTCGTGCGCCACTCGCAGTCCGGCGCGCCGTACCTGATTGCCAAGCATTTGAACGACCACAAGCAGAATCACGTGCACGTGGTGAACGCGGGCGACGGCCGCCACGCACACCCGACCCAGGGTTTGCTGGACATGTACACGATCCGCCACTACAAGAAGGATTTTACCAATCTGACGGTGGCCATCGTCGGAGATATTCTGCACAGCCGCGTGGCGCGTTCCGACATCCACGCGCTGACCACGCTGGGCGTGCCCGAAGTGCGCGCGATCGGCCCGCACACCCTGCTGCCGGGCGGCCTGGAACAGATGGGCGTGCGCACCTTCACCAACATGGATGAGGGACTGAAAGGCGTGGACGTGATTATCATGCTGCGCCTGCAAAACGAGCGGATGAACGGCGCGCTGCTGCCGTCGGCGCAGGAATATTTTAAAAATTACGGCCTGACGCCCGAGCGCCTGGCACTGGCAAAGCCGGACGCGATCGTCATGCATCCGGGCCCGATGAACCGCGGCGTTGAGATCGATTCGGCCGTGGCCGACGGCGCGCAGGCGGTGATCCTGCCGCAGGTGACGTTCGGGATCGCGGTCCGCATGGCGGTGATGAGCATTTTGGCGGGAACACAAGCATGACCTTACATATCAAGAATGGCCGCGTGATCGACCCGGCCAACGGCATCGACGCCGTGCAGGATTTATTTATTGTCGACGGCAAGATCGCCAGCATCGGCGCCGCGCCGGCCGGCTTTGTTGCCGAACGCACGATCGACGCCGCCGGCCTGGTGGTCGCTCCGGGCCTGGTCGACCTGGCCGTGCGCCTGCGCGAACCGGGCTACGAATACAAGGCCACGCTGGAATCGGAAATGCAGGCCGCGATGCAGGGCGGCGTGACGAGCCTGGTCTGCCCGCCGGACACCGACCCGGTGCTCGACGAACCGGGCCTGGTCGAAATGCTGAAACACCGCGCGCGCCGCCTGAACCAGGCCAACGTCCACCCGCTCGGCGCGTTGACGATGGGCTTGAAGGGCGCCGCGCTGACGGAAATGGCGGAACTGACCGGTTCCGGCTGCATCGGATTTTCACATGCCGAAGTGCCGGTCGAAGACACCACCGTGCTGCTGCGCGCGCTGCAATACGCGAAGACGTTTGATTACACCGTCTGGCTGCGCCCGCAGGATGCGCACATCGGCCGCGGCGGCGTCGCGCACAGCGGCCCGCTGGCGTCGCGCCTGGGCCTGTCCGGCGTGCCGGTGATGGCCGAGACCATCGCGCTGCACACGATTTTCGAATTGATGCGCGCCACCGGCGCGCGCGTCCACCTGTGCCGCATCTCGTCGGCCGCCGGCCTGGAGCTGGTGCGCGCCGCCAAGGTTGAGGGGCTGCGCGTGACCTGCGACGTCGGCGCCCATCACATCCATTTGACCGACGCCGACATCGGCTTTTTCGATCCGAACGCGCGCGTGACGCCACCGTTCCGCAGCCAGCGCGACCGCGACGCGATCCGCGCCGGCCTGCTCGACGGCACGGTCGACGCGATCTGCTCCGACCACACGCCGGTCGACGACGATGAAAAATTGCTGCCGTTCGGCGAAGCGTCGCCCGGCGCGACCGGCCTGGAACTGTTGCTGTCGCTGACCCTGAAATGGGTCGACGATTACGCCGCCGCGCAACCCGGCATGGCCGATTCCGCGCTGGCGCAGGCGATATCTCGCATCAGCAGCAATGCCGCGCAGGTCGCAGGTTTAAATGCCGGGCAGCTTGGCGCCGGCAGCGTGGCCGACATCTGCATTTTCGACCCGGCCGCGCGCTGGACCGTGGCGGCCAGCGCGCTGGCCAGCCAGGGCAAGCACACGCCATTCCTCGGCTACGAACTGGCCGGGCAAGTGCAGACCACCATCGTCGCCGGCCGCATCGCCTTCGAGCGCAACGCGCGTTAAACCCTGGGGCCAGGCGGGCCGCTGGGATGCGCCAGGCCCTGATGTTGTTAAGTTAAGACCACAGGTCGTAGCGTTGTCATTCCCGCGCAGGCGGGAATCTCATTTTGCCTCCCGAACGGCGCAGAAAAATGGGATTCCCGCCTTCGCGGGAATGACAAAAATTGGCGCTAACTTGACAAATTTGGCGCCAACTTGACGGCCCCCTCCGACCCCACAATTCATTTTTGGTGTGAAGTGAATCCCCTGATTATTTTCCGCTTGGCGCGCGTGATCGCGCATGTGTTGTACGGCATGGCGATTTGCGCCGCCGTGTTTCCGTGGATCGGCAGCGAGCCGCGCAATCGTCACATCCGCCGCTGGTCCGGCCAGTTGCTGCGCATGTGTAACGTCAGCGTCGAGATGGCGCCCGGCAGCGCAACGCCGCTGGCGCATGCGATGATCGTCGCCAACCACGTCTCCTGGCTCGATATCTTCGTCGTCGATGCCCTGTATCCGTGCCGTTTCGTGGCCAAGGCGGAAATCCGTTCCTGGCCGCTGGCGGGGTGGCTGGCCGACAAGGCTGGCACGGTGTTCATCGCGCGCGGCAACCGGCGCGATCTGCGCCATATTTTCAAGGGACTGGTGCACAGCCTGCAGGCCGGCGAGCGCGTCGCCTTCTTCCCGGAAGGGACTACGTCGTCGCAGGGCACGCTGCTGCCGTTCCACGCCAACCTGTTCGAGGCGGCGATCGACGCCAAGGTCATGGTGCAGCCGTTCGCGCTCAGTTATGTCGACGATGCCGGTCATTCCCACCCGTCGGTCGATTTCATCGGCGACATGACGTTCGCGCAAAGCGTGCTGGCGATCGTGGCCGGCAAACCGGTGCGCGCGCGCCTGCAATGCTTGCCGGCGGTCGACGCCAACGGCGCGCATCGGCGCGAACTGGCGCAGGCCACGCATGCAGCGGTCGCCGCCGCGCTGGGCGTGGCGAGCGACGCCGGGCATCCTCACAACAAGACGGCCTGAAGCCGGCCTAGGCGGTCTTGCGCTTGCCGCTGTGGGCGCGGAATTCCGGGCATTGCACCTGCATCAGCGAGCGGTCGTCCAGGCACACGGCGGACAGGTAGCCGCCCCAGACGCAGCCGGTGTCGAGCGCGATCAGGTTCGGGCGCAGCATCAGGCCCAGCGCCGACCAGTGGCCGAAGACCACCGTCACGTCGGCGGTCTTGCGGCCGGGTACCTCGAACCACGGCATCAAGCCGCTGTCGGGGTCTGCTCCGGCGCTTTCCTTCATTTTAAAATCCATCGTGCCGCCAGCCGTGCAAAAGCGCAGCCGCGTCAGCGCGTTGACGATGCAGCGCAGCCGCGCCATGCCGTCCAGGCTATCGTCCCAGGTATCCGGCTTGTTGCCGTACATTTGCGCCAGGAAGCGGCCCCAGTCCGGCCCGCGCAACATCGCTTCGACTTCGCCGGCCAGCGCCAGCGTCTGTTGCACATCCCATTGCGGCAACACGCCGCCATGCACTAGCAGGTGGCCCTGGTGCAGGATCGCCATCGGCCGCGTTCTCAGCCAGTCGCGCAGTTGCGGGCCGTCTTCCGCGTCGAGAACGGAACGCAGCGTATCGGACTTCGCTTCCGGACGGCTGCCGTGCGCCACGGCCAGCAAGTGCAAATCGTGGTTGCCGAGCACGGTGTCGATGCGCCCGTCGCTGGCTTGCGCCAGTGCGTACACGTAGCGCAAGGTCGCCAGCGAATCCGGCCCGCGGTTGATCAAGTCGCCCGTAAACAGGATCGATGGCGCTTCCGGCTCGGCAGCCAGGATGCGCTCGACCAGCGCGACGGTCTGTTCATGGCAGCCTTGCAAGTCGCCAATAACGTATGTTTTCATAGTTGTTATATATCAATAATAAAGGGGCGTGACGATATTTTGCCCGTGGCGGCGCGAGTTTCACATAAAATCATGCTCATGACTAATGCATCATACTGCACGGGATAACTCGATGATTTTTGTGACTGGTGGTGCCGGGTTTATCGGCTCGAATTTTGTGCTGGACTGGCTGGCGCAATCCGACGAACCCGTTGTGAATTACGACAAGCTGACTTACGCCGGCAACCTGAATAATCTCGTCTCGCTGAAACAGGATGCGCGCCACGTGTTTGTGCGCGGAGACATCTGCAACCAGTCGCAAGTGCTGGCGCTGCTGCACGAGCACCGGCCGCGCGCGATCATCCACTTCGCGGCCGAAAGCCATGTCGACCGCTCGATCCACGGGCCGGGCGCTTTCATCGAAACCAATATCAACGGCACCTTCAGCCTGCTCGAAGCGGCGCGCGCCTACTGGAGCGCGCTGCCGGAGGAGGAGCGCGCCACGTTCCGCTTCCTGCACGTGTCGACCGACGAGGTGTATGGCACGCTCGGGCCGGACGACGCGCCGTTCAGCGAAACCACGGCCTATGCGCCGAACAGCCCGTATTCGGCCTCGAAGGCGGCATCCGACCACCTGGTGCGCTCCTACCACCACACCTACGGCATGCCGACGCTGACCACGAATTGCTCGAACAATTACGGCCCGTATCACTTCCCGGAAAAGCTGATTCCGCTGATTATCGCCAACGCGCAGGCCGGCAAGCCGCTGCCGATCTATGGCGATGGCCAGCAAATACGCGACTGGCTGTATGTGAGCGATCACTGCGCCGCCATCCGCCGCGTGCTTGAAGCGGGGCGTATCGGAGAAACGTATAACGTGGGCGGCTGGAATGAGATGGCGAACCTGGACGTGGTCCATACGCTGTGCGACATGCTCGACAAATTAAAGCCGAAGGCCGACGGCGCCAGTTACCGGGCGCAGATCACCTATGTCAAAGACCGTCCCGGCCACGACCGCCGCTATGCGATCGATGCGCGCAAGCTGGAGCGGGAACTGGGCTGGAAACCGGCCGAAACCTTTGAAACCGGCATCGAAAAGACGGTCCAGTGGTATCTGGCCAATCAAGCCTGGGTGGCCGACGTGCAGTCGGGCGCTTATTCCGCATGGGTGGCGACTAATTACTTCAACCGGGAATCCGAACAATGACTCCAGTATCCGAGCGTAAAGGCATCATCCTGGCCGGCGGTTCCGGCACCCGCCTGTATCCGGTGACGATGAGCGTGTCGAAGCAGTTGTTGCCGATTTACGACAAGCCGATGATTTATTATCCGCTGACCACCTTGATGCTGGCCGGCATGCGCGAGATATTGATCATCTCGACGCCGCAGGATACGCCCCGTTTCAAGGAATTGCTGGGCGACGGCAGCCAGTGGGGTATTCAACTCAGTTACGCGGTGCAACCGTCGCCGGACGGCCTGGCGCAAGCCTTCATCATTGGCCGCGAATTCGTCGGCGATGCGCCATCCGCGCTGATCCTGGGCGACAATATTTATTATGGCAATGACCTCGACGCGCTGCTGCGTCACGCGGCCGAACAGGCGGACGGTTCCACCGTGTTCGCCTACCACGTCACCGATCCCGAGCGTTATGGCGTGGTCGAATTCGACGAGGGCCGCCACGCGGTCAGCATCGAAGAAAAGCCGGTCGCGCCGAAATCGAATTACGCCGTCACCGGCCTGTATTTCTATGACAACCAGGTCTGCGATATCGCGGCCGCCATCAAACCGTCGGCGCGCGGTGAACTGGAAATCACCGACGTCAACCGGGTTTACCTGGAACGCGGCCAGTTGAATGTCGAAGTGATGGGGCGCGGCATGGCCTGGCTCGACACGGGTACGCACGAATCGCTGCTCGACGCGTCGCAATTCATCGCCACCATCGAAAAACGCCAGGGTTTGAAGGTCGCCTGTCCGGAGGAAATCGCCTACCGTAAAGGCTATATCGATGCCGAACAATTGCGCAAGCTGGCCGAGCCGCTGAAGAAAAACAATTATGGGCAGTACCTGCTGCAAATCCTGGAAGACAAGGTTATACCGCGATGAAAGTCATTACCACTCCGATTCCCGACTTGCTGGTGATCGAGCCGACCGTGTTCGGCGACCAGCGCGGCTTTTTTTATGAAAGTTTTAATGCGCGGCGTTTCGCCGAACTGACCGGCGTGCAAGTCGAATTTGTGCAGGATAACCACTCGCGCTCGGCGAAGGGCGTGTTGCGCGGGTTGCATTATCAAGTCCAGCAGGCGCAGGGCAAGTTGGTGCGTGTCACGTCCGGCGCCGTGTTCGACGTGGTGGTCGATATCCGCCGCAGCTCGCCGACCTTCGGCCAGTGGTACGGCTTGGAACTGTCGGCCGACAACAAGCGGCAATTGTGGATACCGGCCGGTTTCGCGCACGGCTTTGTCGTCACCAGCGACGCGGCCGAATTCCTGTATAAAACCACGGATTACTGGGCGCCCGAATTCGAACGCTCGATCCTGTGGAACGATCCGGCGATCGGCATCGACTGGCCGCTCGACGGCGAGCCGCTGCTGTCGGCCAAGGACAGGCAGGGTGTGCCGCTGGCCGGCGCGGAGGTTTTTCCGTGAAAATCCTGTTGACCGGCAGTAGCGGCCAGGTTGGCTACGAACTGGAACGCAGCCTGCAAGGCCTGGGAGAGGTGATCGCCGTCGACCGCGCCCGCATGGACCTGGCCGACCTGGACCAGGTGCGCGACGTGATCCGCGAGGTAAAACCGAATCTCATCGTCAACCCGGCCGCCTACACGGCGGTCGACAAGGCCGAGAGCGAACCGGAACTGGCGCACCGCGTCAATGCGCTGGCGCCGGCCTTGATGGCGCAAGAAGCGAAACTGCTCGGCGCGGCCTTGGTCCATTATTCGACCGATTACGTGTTTCCCGGCGACGACCCCGCAGCGCGCGGCGAAGACGACGCCACCGGTCCGATCAATGTATATGGCGCCAGCAAGCTGGCCGGGGAGCAGGCGATTATCGCGGCCGGCATCCCGCACCTGATTTTCCGCACCAGCTGGGTATATGGCATGCGCGGCAAGAATTTTTTGCTGACGATGCTGAAACTGGCGCGCGAACGCGACGAGTTACGCATCGTCAACGACCAGCACGGCGCGCCGACGTGGAGCCGCACCATCGCCGACAGCACGGCGCTGATCCTGGCGCAGGCCGCGCACGGCGCGCCCGACTGGTGGCAACAGAACAGCGGCATCTACCACTTGAGCAGCCAGGGACAGACCACCTGGTTCGAGTTTACGCAGGCGATCGTGGCGCAGGCGAATATCGATTGCCGCCTGCTGCCGATCACCAGCGCCGAATATCCGGTGCCGGCGCGCCGCCCGCATTATTCCGTGCTGTCGTCGCAGCGCCTGCAGCAACGCTTTTGCCAGTTGCCGCACTGGCGCGAAGCGTTGCGCCTGTGCCTGAGCTAGGCGGCCCGGGAGGACAGGTCAGTGTCAAGGCCGTAGCCAAATGTATCGAAGCGTAAACGCAGTACGGCAGCCGCGGCGGGATTTGTTACAATTCCCGCCGCGCGTCGCATCGGTCCCTGGCCCGGCCGATTCTTCTCCTGTTTCACTACATTAATCCGGTACAATCGTGGGTTGGCGTGCTGATAACAGCTTGCCATATTGCACTGCGGGATAACAAAAAGCGCTCTGGAATTTTTGTATTGATAAATAATAATGTTTTCATTTCTAGTGAGCTTTGTCGCATCGACGCTGTTGACCCTGCTGGTCATAAAAGAAGCGAAATTGCACGGGCCGGCACTTGATGCCGATTTCGGCGCGGTACAAAAAGTCCATTCCCATGCCGTATCCCGCATTGGCGGCCTGTCGATATTCTTCGCCGTTGCGCTGAGCGCCTGCATTTCAATCTGGCGCGTACCGGCATTGACTACCTGGATGCTGTCGCTGATGGTCTGTTCCGCGATCGCCTTTGCCGGCGGCATCGTCGAAGACTATACGGGACGCGTCAGCGCCACGCGCCGCCTGGTGTTGACGATGGCCGCCGCGCTGGTCGCTTATTTCCTGATGGACGCCAAGATCGACCGCATCGACTGGGTTTTTTCAGCGTGGCCGCTGCATTATATGTGGCTGACGCTGCCGCTGACGGTGCTGGCGGTGGCCGGTATTGCCAACGCAATTAATATTATCGATGGTTTTAATGGACTGGCCAGCGTGGTGACGATATGCATGCTGCTGTCGCTCGGTTATGTCGCATTGCAGGTCAACGATATGTTCGTGCTGGTGGCCGCGCTGATGGTGGCCGGCGCCACGGCCGGTTTCCTGATCTGGAATTACCCGGTCGGCCTGATCTTCCTGGGCGACGGCGGCGCCTATTTCATCGGCTTCATGCTGGGCGAACTGGCGCTGCTGCTGGTGACGCGCAATCCGCAGGTATCGACCTGGTACGCGGCGCTGCTGCTGATCTATCCCACCTTTGAAACCCTGTTTTCCGTCTACCGCCGCATGTTTATTCGCGGAAAATCCCCGACCATGCCGGACGGTATCCACCTGCACAGCCTGATATTCCGGCGCGTGGTGCAATGGGCGGTGGGACGCAAGGATGCGCGCGCCTTAATGCGCCGCAATTCGCTGACATCGCCTTATCTGTGGATGTTTTCATTGATGGCGGTAATACCGGCGACGGTGTTCTGGCGCGATACCTGGGTGTTGATGTGCTTCAGCCTGTTATTTGTCGTCAGTTACATCTGGCTATATGTGCGCATCGTGCGATTTAAAGCGCCGCGCTGGATGATACGGCACAAGAAAAACTAGGAAAAATCGCAATTTGTAGTATATTTCGATCAGAATCATCTTTTTACCGTTTGTCTCATGTTAAAGGGATTAATTATGGATCTGTCGAATATGACTGCCGCCCATTTGCGCGATTTGCAGAAGCAAGTCGAGCGCGAATTGAAGAAGCGGGAAACCGAGGATAAGGACAAGGCGCGCGAAAAGATATTTGCGATTGCGCAAAGTCTCGGCGTGCCGGTCAAGGAATTGATCGGCAATGGCGTGCGCGTAAAAGGCGCCGCTGGTGCGCGCGCCAAAACCGGCACGGTGGCCGCGCGCTACCGCAATCCGGCCGATTCGGCGCAACTCTGGACCGGGCGCGGGCGCCAGCCGAAATGGGTCAAGGAATGGCTCGACGCCGGCAAGCCGATCGACGGCCTGCGCATTTAAGAATTTCCTCTTGGCACAGCGGCAGCACTTGCCTGCCGCTGGCATCGCACTTACTATACCGGTTGTTGTGCCCGCGCCGTTGGCGGGCAGCCGCTATTCTTCCCCACCTTGCATCCGGCTGGCGCGCTGCGCCGGGCGGCGGCATCACGCGATTTCAATTATGGTCTCCCTGTCTAAAACTATCTTCAAAGCTTACGATATCCGCGGCATCATCGACAAAACCCTGGACGCCGGCGTGGCGCGCCAGATCGGCCACGCCTTCGGCCAGGCCGTGCTGGCCAAGGGCGAGCGGCGCGTCGTGATTGGCCGCGACGGCCGCCTGTCCGGCTCGGAACTGTCGGCCGCACTGGCGCAGGGCTTGCAGTCGGCCGGCGCCGACGTCATCGACCTGGGCGTGGTGGCCACGCCGATGGTGTATTTCGGCACCAACGTGCTCGACGCGTCGTCCGGCATCATGGTCACCGGCAGCCACAATCCGCCCGACTACAACGGTTTTAAAATGGTGCTGGCGGGAGAAGCGATCCACGGCGAAGCGATCACGAATCTGCACCAGAGCATCATCGACAATGGCGACAAGCTTGCCGCAGTGCCTGGTAGCTATTCGACGCACGACATCCGCGCCGCCTACCTGGAGCGCATCATTAGCGACGTCAAGCTGGCGCGCCCGATCAAGATCGCCGTCGATTGCGGCAACGGAGTGGCCGGCGCGTTCGCCGGAGACCTGTTCCGCGGCATGGGGTGCGAAGTGGTCGAACTGTTCTGCGAAGTGGACGGCACCTTCCCGAACCACCATCCCGATCCGGCCCACCCGGAAAACCTGCAAGACCTGATCCGCTGCCTGCAGACCAGCGACGCCGAACTCGGCATCGCCTTCGACGGCGACGGCGACCGCCTGGGCGTGGTCACCAAGGATGGCCAGATCATCTACCCGGACCGCCAGATGATGCTGTTCGCGCAAGACGTGCTGACGCGCCACCCGGGCGAACAGATCCTGTACGACGTGAAATGCACGCGCCACCTGGCGCCATGGATCGAAAAAAGCGGCGGCGTGCCGCTGATGTGGAAGACCGGCCATTCTCTTGTCAAAGCCAAGCTGCGCGAAACCGGCGCCCCGCTGGGCGGAGAAATGAGCGGCCACATCTTCTTCAAGGACCGCTGGTACGGTTTTGACGACGGCCTGTATTCCGGCGCGCGCCTGCTGGAAATTTTGACGCGCGAAGCCGATCCGTCGGCGCTGCTCAATTCCCTGCCGCAGTCCGACAGCACGCCGGAATTGCACCTGCACCTGAAGGAAGGGGAAAACGTGCAGTTGATGGACAAGCTGCGCAGCGACGCCGTGTTCCCCGGCCACGAACGCATCGTCACCATCGACGGCTTGCGCGTCGAATACGCGGACGGCTTCGGCCTGGCGCGTTCGTCGAACACGACGCCGGTGATCGTCATGCGCTTTGAGGCGGAAACGCCGCAGGCGCTGGAACGCATCCAGGGCCAGTTCAAGAGCGTGATCCTGGCCGCCAAGCCGGACGCCGAACTGCCGTTCTGAGCGCCATGAGCGGCAGAGCCGGCGCGCAGGCGCCGCTGAACATCTTGCTGGTGCGCGTGTCCTCGCTGGGCGACGTGCTGCACAACCTGCCGATCGTGGCCGATATCGCGCGCCATTATCCGGACGCGCATATCGACTGGGTGGTGGAAGAGGGGTATACGAGCCTGGTGCGGCTGAACGGCCGCGTGCGCACCATCATTCCGTTCGCATTGCGGCGCTGGCGCAAGAGCCTGGGCGACCCGGCAACGCGCGCCGAGATCAAGGCCTTCTTCCGCGCGCTGCGCGCCGAGCGTTACGATTACGTGTTCGACACGCAGGGCTTGCTGAAGACGGGCGTCATCATGGGCGCGGCGCGCATCGTCAAAGGCGGGCACAAGGTCGGCCTGGCCAACGGCAGCGAAGGTTCCGGCTACGAAGGCATCTCGCGCCTGTTCCACACCAAAAGCATCCCGCTCGACCCGCGCACGCACGCGGTCGCGCGCGGCCGGCTGGTGGTGGGCGCGGCGCTCGGCTACGAGGTCGACACGCCGGCCGACTTCGGCCTGCCCGGCATTTCCGCATCCGATCCGCACCCGGACTGGATGCCGGCCGCGCCGTACGCCGTGTATTTCCACGGCACTGCGCGCGACGCCAAGAAATGGGCGCCGGCCAACTGGATCGAGCTGGGCGCGGCGCTGGCGCCGATGCCTATCCTGCTGCCCTGGGGTTCGCCGAAAGAAAAGGCTGAAGCGCAGGCACTGGCGGCGAGCCTGCCGCACGCGCGCGTGCTGCCGAAACTGTCGATGGCCGACGCCGTGCTGCTGGCACGTCACGCGGCGCTGGCGATCGGCGTCGACACGGGACTGACCCACATCGCCGCGGCGTTTACACGGCCGACGGTGGAAATCTACGCGGATTCGCCACGCTGGAAAACGGAAGGCAACTGGTCGCCGAAGATCATCAACCTGGGCGACAGCGGCGCGCCGCCGTCGGTGGCCGATGTGCTGGCGGCGGCCAAGCGCCTGCTGGCCGGGGCGGCGTGACCATGCTCGGACTGTATTCGCTGCTGTGGCGCCTGGCGATGCCGCTGGTGCTGGCGCGCTTGTGGCTGCGCGGGCGCAAGGAACCGGGCTACCGCCAGCACTGGCACGAGCGGCTTGGCCTGTATCGGCGGCGCGCCGCCAACGACGAGCCGCCGACGATCTGGGTGCACGCCGTCTCGGTCGGAGAAACGCGCGCGGCCGAACCGCTGGTCGACGCGCTGCTGAAACAATATCCATTATCCCGCATCGTGCTCACGCACATGACGCCGACCGGGCGCGCCACCGGCCGCCAGCTGTTCGCCAAACACGGCGCGCGCCTGGTGCAATCCTACCTGCCGTACGACACCACGGCCATGGTCGACCGTTTTATCACCCATTTCGAGCCGCGCCTGTGCATCCTGATGGAGACCGAGGTGTGGCCGGTGCTGATCGACGTCTGCGGCCGGCGCAAGATACCCGTGGTGCTGGCCAACGCCCGCTTGTCCGAGCGCTCGCTGCGCAAGGCGCTGCGGCTGGGCGCCCTGATGCGGCAAGCCGCGCGCGGCATCACACTGGTGGCCGCGCAGACCGAGGCCGACGCCGAGCGCGTGCGCAGCCTGGGCGTGGCAAAGGTGGCCGTCACCGGCAGCATCAAGTTCGATGTCGTGGTGCCGCCCGCCGCGCTGGCCACCGGTGCGCAGTTGCGCGGCCAGATCGGCGCGCGCCCCGTGCTGCTGTGCGCCAGCACGCGCGAAGGAGAGGAGGAATTGATCCTCGACGCTTTCAGCCGGGCGCAGGCCAGCCTGCCGGCCGGTGCGCTGCTGCTGCTCGTGCCGCGTCATCCGCAGCGTTTTGACGACGTGCAGGCGATGGTGGCGGCGCGCGGTCTGGGTTGCCAGCGCCGCACCGCGCTGGCGCAGCCCGGAGCCATCGTCGCACCGTCCACGCAAGTGCTGCTGGGCGATTCGATGGGCGAGATGTTCGCTTATTATGCCGCCTGCGATTGCGCCTTCATCGGCGGCAGCTTGCTGCCGCTGGGCGGGCAGAACCTGATCGAAGCGGCCGCGCTGGGCAAGCCGGTGTTGATCGGAGAACATACCTTCAATTTTGCGCAGGTGACGGAAGACGCGCTTGCCGCCGGCGGCGCGCTGCGCGTGGCCGATGCCGATGATTTGATGCGGCAAGCCGCCCGGCTGCTGGCCGACGACGCCGCACGCGGCGCGATGGGACGGCAGGCGCTGGCCTTCGCCAACCAGCACCGCGGCGCCACGCGGCGCACGCTGGACTTGCTGCCGGATTTATTGCCTGCGTCGGTATTTGATGCTGGCGCTGCGGGGTGAGATTTTCTGTGCGACTCTGATCCGCCTTTAAAATCAACCCCGAAGGGCCGGGGTCAGACCCGTGGGTCTGACCCCAGAATTTGCCTCTGATTTTTGATCCGCCGGTAAAATCAACCCCGAAGAGCCGGGGTCAGACGGGGACGCCGAGTCCCAAGGGTCTGACCCCAGAATTTGCCTCTGATTTTTAGTTAAACAACACCGGCAACTCCTGCGCGCGCTTGCGCAGCAGCGCCTTGGCGTCTTCATAGGCCGGATAGATGCGCGCCACCGTGTCCCAGAAGCGTTGGCTGTGGTTCATCTCCAGGATATGCGCCAATTCGTGCGCGACCACGTAATCGATCAGCGGCAGCGAAAAATGGATCAGTTTCCAGTTCAACCGGATCACGCGCTGCACGGTGCACGAGCCCCAGCGCGTGCCGGCCGACGATAGCGTGAAGGCGCTGTACGCCACGCCCAGGCGCGCCGCATATAAATCCAGCCGCTGCTCGAACAATATCTTCGCTTCCTGCTGCAGCCAGGCGCGCACGCGCTCCTTCAACAGCGTCTCTGTGGCGCCGGGCACCAGGCCCAGGTTCAGTTCGCGCGTGGCCGGGTTGTAGTCGGTGCGGTTGCGCGGCGCGCTGTACAGGCGCAATGTCAATTCTCCGCCGAGATAGGGCAGCACGGCGCCGTCGATCCATTCGATGGGCGGCTTTTGCAGGCGGGCGGCGCGCCGTTCGCGCCGCTCGTCGAGCTTCGACAGGATCCAGTGCTGCTTGGCGCAGATCGCGTTGTCGATTTCGGCGATGGTCACGCGCCGCGGCGCGGTCACGCGCAAGCCGTCGTCGTCGATCATGAAACCGATCGAGCGCCGCGTCGAACGGCGCAGCGAATATTCGAGCACGAACTGGCCGACCATCAGCTGGCGGCGCGGCAGCGCTTCGGCGGGCGGCAGGATCGGGGAGTCGGGACGGCGCAGCGGCAACGGCGGCGGCAAGTGAATGGGAGAGGGGGAAGCTGCCGCGGAATCGGCGGCGGGAACAGGGGAGGGAGCAGGAATGGGGACGGCGGGAGCGGGGCGCGGCGCCTGCCAGGTGGACGGCGGCGGCACCGCGCGCGGCGCCATGCTGGAGGAATTCGCCGCCGGACGCGACGCCACGCCCGGCGTTTCGGCGCCGAACAAATCGAGTTGCCCCTGGTCCGCCTGGTCCGCCGCCGGTCGGGCGGCGGTGGCCAGGTCGTCTAGCCAGCGCTGTAGGCGTGGGGCGAAATGACGCGCATTTCTGATTCTATCCACTGTTCCACCTGTTCCATCAAACCGTCCGCCGTCTGTCCCTCGGACGGAATCGGTTTGCCAATCGAGACTGTCACCTTGCCGGGGCGCTTGATAAAGGAGTTCTTCGGCCAGCACTCGCCCGAGTTCAGCGCGATCGGCACCACCACCGCGCCGGTCGCCACGGCCAGGCGCGTGCCGCCGCTCTTGTACTTGCCTTTCTGGCCGACCGGGATGCGGGTGCCTTCCGGGAACATGATAATCCATTGGCCGTCCTTCAGGCGGCGTTTGCCGTGCGCGACCACGTGCTTGAAGGCGTGCTTGCCCTGCTTGCGGTCGATCGGGATCATGCGCAGCAACGCCATGCCCCAGCCGAAGAAGGGAATGTACAGGATCTCCTTCTTGAACACGTAGACCAATGGGCGCGGCAGGTTCGCCAGCAGGAAGATGGTCTCCCAGGCCGACTGGTGCTTCGACAGCACGATGGCCGGCGCGTCCGGGAAATTCTGCGCGCCCTTGATTTCATAATCGATGCCGCAAATGACCTTGGCGCACCAGATCATGAACACGTTCCAGCGCGACGTGACCCAGTAACGCTTGTTGTACGGCAGGGGAGCGGCCAGAAAGCACACGCCGGACCAGATGATGGTGGCGACGACCATGATGATCGTAAACAGCAAGGAACGCAAAAACAGGACGGTGTTACGCAATCGGTTCTCCAGGGGGCGCTCAGCTTGCGGCGTTGGGCGCGGGGGTTTTCAGCAAATGGTTCACCATCGCGGCCAGGTCGGCGAAGACCATTGTACCGGGTGGCAAGCCACCTGTGGCGTTCGTTTTTTCGCCCTTCCCGGTCAGGACCAGGTAGGGCACGCAGCCGCTGATGAAGCCGGCCTGCAGGTCGCGCAGCGAGTCGCCGACGGTGGGCACGCCTTTCAGGCTGACCTGGTAGCGCTTCGAGATTTCGGCGAACATGCCCGGCTTCGGCTTGCGGCAATCGCAGTTGTCGCTTGCTGCATGCGGGCAGAAGAAGATCGCCTCGATCTCGGCGCCGACCTGCTGCGCCAGCGTGTGCATCTTCTGGTGGATCGCGTTCAGGATCGTGATGTCGAACAGTTCGCGCGCGATGCCGGACTGGTTCGACGCCACCACCACGCGATATCCCGCCTGGTTCAGGCGGGCGATCGCTTCCAGCGATCCCGGCACCGGGATCCATTCGGCGGGCGACTTGATGAAGTCCGGCGAATCCTGATTGATCACGCCATCCCGATCGAGGATGATCAGCTTCATCGGCGCGCCCATGTTACGCCGCCAGTTTCGAGATGTCGGCCACGCGGTTCATCATGCCGTGCAGCGACGACAGCAGCGCCAGCCGGTTGTTGCGCAGCGCGACATCCTCGGCCATCACCATCACGTCGTTGAAGAAGGCGTCGACGTCGTCGCGCAACTGCGCCAGCGTCTTCAATGTGCCGGCGAAGTCGCCACTGGCGAAGGCCGCGTCCACCTGCGGCTGCACGCGGGCCACGGCCGCGGCCAGGTTCTTCTCGGCGGTATCCTGCAAGAGCGCCGGATCGACGGCGCCGGCCTGCGCCAGCGCCTGCTCGTTCTTTTTCAGGATGTTCGTGATGCGCTTGTTGGCGCCGGCCAGCGAGGCGCTTTCCGGCAGCGCGGCGAAGGCTTGCACCGCTTCCAGGCGCTGCACGATGTCGTCCAGGCGGTCCGGATTTTGCGCGACCACCGCTTCGATCTCGTTCGGCGTGAAACCGCGCTCGCGCAGGATGCCGCGCAGGCGGTCGAGCATGAAGGCGATGACTTCCTGCGATGGATCCTTGAAGCCGGCCACGGCGCCGAACTGGCGCGCGGCGTCGGCCAACAAACCCTGGATCGACAGCGGCAAGCGTTTTTCCAGCAGCATGCGCAGCACCCCCAGCGCGTGGCGGCGCAGCGCGAACGGGTCCTTGTCGCCGGTCGGCGCCAGGCCGATGGCCCAGATGCCGACCAGCGTTTCGAGCTTGTCGGCCAGCGCCACGGCGGTGCCGGTGGCCGTCGTCGGCAGGGTGTCGCCGGCGAAGCGCGGCTGGTAATGCTCGGAGGCGGACAGCGCCACTTCCTCGTGCTCTCCGTCGTGGCGCGCGTAATACGTGCCCATGATGCCTTGCAGCTCGGGGAATTCCCCGACCATGTCGGTCAGCAGGTCGGCCTTCGACAGGCTGGCGGCGCGTTCGGCCAGCGCCACGTCGGCGTTCATGCTTGACGCGATGGCGCCGGCCAGCGCGGTCACGCGCGCGCTGCGCTCGGCCTGCGTGCCCAGCTTGTTGTGGTAGACCACGTTCTTCAGCAACGGCAGGCGCGATTCCAAGGTCTTCTTCTTGTCTTGCTCGAAGAAGAACTTGGCGTCGGACAGGCGCGGGCGCACCACGCGCTCGTTGCCGCCGACGATGGCGTCCGGCGTGTCGGTGGCGATGTTCGAGACGATCAGGAAGCGCGAACGCAGCTTGCCATTGGCATCGGTCAGCGCGAAATATTTCTGGTTCGTCTGCATCGTCAGGATCAGGCATTCCTGCGGCACGGCCAGGAATTCTTCCTCGAAGCGGCATTCGTAGACCACCGGCCATTCGACCAGCGCGCTCACTTCGTCGAGCAGCGATTCCGGCATCAGGACCAGGTCGGCGCCGGCCTTGTCGAGCAGCGCGGCGCGGATCTTGTCCTTGCGCGCGTCGAAGCCGGCGATGACTTTACCCTGTTCCGCCAGCGTGGCGGCATAGCCGTCGGCGTGGTCGATGGTCACGCTGCGCGCGCCGGGCGCGGTCAGGAAGCGGTGGCCTTCGGTGACGTTCGATGCCGTCAGGCCGAGCAGCGTCAATGGCAACACGGTGGCGCCATGCAGCGCGATCAGGCTGTGCGCCGGGCGCACGAATTGCACGGTGCTGCCGTCCGGGCGCTGATAGCTCATCAGCTTTGGAATCGGCAGTTTCGCGGCCGTCTCTTCGAGCGCGGCCTGCAAGCCCGTTTCCAGCTTCGAGCCGGGCGCGGTATACGTATAAAAGAAGCTTTCGGCCTTGCCGTCCTGCGCGCGTTCCAGGTCCGCGATCGTCAAGTCGGGGAATCCGAGCGCGGCCAGTTTCTTGGCCAGCGGCGCCGAGGCGTTGCCATCCTTGTCCAGCGCGACCGACACCGGCAGCACTTTTTCGCGGATCGCCTTGTCGGGCGAACCGGCGCGCACGTTGGTGATGGAAACGGCCAGGCGGCGCGGCGTGGCATAGGTTGTGGCCACGCTGTCGGCTTCCAGGAAGTCGCGCGATTTCAGGCCGTTGACGATGCCGGCGCTGAAGGCGGCGCCCAGTTTGGCCAGCGCTTTCGGCGGCAGTTCTTCGGTCAGCAGTTCGATTAACAGTGTCTGGTTCATATTGGTTATTCTTTTACGCGGCGGATGGTGCGGATGCAGTGGCGCCTGCCAGCATCGGGAAGCCGAGGCGCTCGCGGGAATCGTAATAGGCTTGCGCCACCAGGCGCGACAGCGTGCGCACGCGGCCGATATAGGCGGCGCGCTCGGTCACGGAAATGGCGCCGCGCGCGTCGAGCATGTTGAAGCTGTGCGAGGCCTTCATGATCTGCTCGTAGGCCGGCAAGGTCAGTTGCAGTTCGACCAGGCGCTTCGCTTCCGCTTCGTGATTGGCGAATTGCGCGAACAGCAGCTCGGTGTTGGCGTGCTCGAAGTTGTAGGTCGACTGCTCCACTTCATTCTGGTGGAACACGTCGCCATAGGTCAGCTTCTTGGTCACGCCGTTCTCTTCCCACGTGGTCCAGGTCAGGTCGTAGACGTTTTCGACGCCTTGCAGATACATCGCCAGGCGTTCGATGCCGTAGGTGATTTCGCCCAGCACCGGCTTGCAGTCGATGCCGCCGACCTGCTGGAAATAGGTGAACTGCGTCACTTCCATACCGTTCAGCCAGACTTCCCAGCCCAGGCCCCAGGCGCCCAGCGTCGGGCTTTCCCAGTCATCCTCGACGAAGCGCACGTCGTTCTGCTTCAAGTCCAGGCCCAGCGCCGACAGCGAACCGAGATACAGGTCGAGGATGTTTTCCGGCGCCGGCTTCAATACCACCTGGTATTGATAGTAATGCTGCATGCGGTTCGGATTCTCGCCGTAGCGGCCATCCTTCGGGCGGCGCGACGGTTGCACATAGGCCGCGCGCCAAGGTTCCGGGCCGATCGCGCGCAGGAAGGTGCCGGTGTGGAAGGTGCCGGCGCCGACTTCCATGTCGTACGGTTGCAGCAGGGCGCAACCCTGCTGGTCCCAGTAGGTTTGCAAGGTCAGGATAATTTGTTGAAATGTGAGCATTGGATATGGTTCTAGTGCGCTGATCGGTTGCGCGCATCGCGCGCGCGCGTTGTTGTTTCGCCAAAGCGGCTAATTTTAGCGGGTTTTAAAACAGGTCTGTGGAGATTAAGCGACTTTTGACCGGTTTCCTGCGTTTTTTCGTGCCCAGGCCCAGGCGCCGCCCAGCGCCAGCGCGGCCAGCAGGAGGAACAGCTTGTTGCCCATGACGATGTACGGCGTCATGCCGGCCATGCCCTGCACATTCGCCTTCAGCACGCCGGTCTGGTAATACGGCAGGCTGGCGGCGACCTTGCCGCGCGCGTCGATCAGCACGGTGGCGCCGGAATTGGTCGCGCTGAGCATCGGGCGGCCCGTCTCCAGGGTGCGCATCTGCGAAATCTGCAAATGCTGCGGAATCGCGATCGATTCGCCATACCACGCCAGTTCCGACACATTCAATAAGATTGTCGCCGGCCTGGCATCGGCCGCCAGCTGCTGCGCGATCTCTTCGCCGAACAGGTTTTCATAGCAGATATTGGGCAGCACGCGCTGTTCCTTGACCTGGAACGCCGGCTGCACCACCGGGCCGCGGGTCTGGTCGCCGAGCGGAATCTGCAGCAGATTCGTGAACCAGCGGAAGCCCGGCGGGATGAATTCGCCGAACGGCACCAGGTGATGCTTGTCGTAGCGGTAGGTCGGCAAGCCCGATTCGGGCGGCAGGCCGATGACGCTGTTCGAATACTGGCTCGGACTGTCCATCAGCGGGATGCCGAGGACAAGGTGGCTGCCGCTCTTCTTCGCGAACTGGCCCAGGCTCGGAAGGTAATCCGGCGGCAGCTGGTGCGGGAACAGCATCACCGCCGTTTCCGGCGTGGCGATCAGGTCGGCCGGTTCGGCGCTGACGGCGTTGCGATACTTGTTCAGCGTGGCCAGCGTGTGGGTGGCGTCGAATTTCTGGTCCAGCGGCGTGTTGCCCTGGATTAGGCGCACCGAGATCGGCTTGCCCTGCGGCTGCGTCCAGTGCACCGCCTGCAAGGTGAAGCCTGCGGCGAAAATGATCGCCACGGTGCCGAGCGCGATCCAGCGCGCGCGGTGCGCGGCCAGCAGCAGCGCGCCGGCGCACAAGGCGGCCAGCCAGCCGATGCCGTACACGCCGAGCAGCGGCGCGTAACCGGCCAGCGGCGCGTCGTTATAGGCGTAGCCGGCCGAGACCCACGAAAACCCCGTGAACAGCCAGCCGCGCACCCATTCGAACAGCGCCCACATGGCCGGCAGCAGTAAAAGATTGGACGCCGGCAGCGGCAGCGCCCATTTGCGGCGCAGCCAGCCGGCCGCGCCCATCGCCATCGCCGCGTAACTGCCCATGAACACGGCCAGCAGCGCGATGGCCAGCACCGCCAGCGGCAGCGCCAGGCCGCCGAAGCGGTTCAATGCGATCACCAGCCAGTGCACGCCGGCCAGGCACCATCCGAAACCGTAGGCCCAGCCGACCAGCGCGCCGGCTTTCACGCTCGACGCGCGCAGCACCTGGTAGAACAGCACGGATAAACTGAGGATTTGCAGCGGCCACCAGCCGAAGGGCGCGAACGAAAAGACGCTGGCCGCGCCGGCCAGCGCGGCGATGGTCATCCGCCCGCGCGTGCTGCGCTGCGCGGACGGCGCATCGCCGGGACGGGGACGGCGAAAACGCATCAGTCCTGTTCGTCCGCTGCCGGCGGCAGCTTTTCGACCAGCAGCACGTGGATCTGGCGCGCGTCGGCGCGCAATACTTCGAAACGCAGGTTGTCGATGTCGAAACTGTCGCCCTTGTGCGGCATGCGCGACAGGTACTTGACGGCATAGCCGCCGATGGTGTCGGCATCCTCGTCGGACAGGTCGGTGCCGAGTTCCTCGTTGAACTGGCCGATCTCCGTCAGCGCCTTGATGCGCCAGCGCGGACCGAACTTGCCTTCCTTGATCGACAGGATATTGTCTTCCTCTTCGTCGAAATCATATTCATCCTCGATGTCGCCGACGATCTGCTCCAGCACATCCTCGATCGTGATCAGGCCGGCCACTCCGGAATACTCGTCGACGACGATGGCCATGTGGTTGTGGTTGGCGCGGAAGTCGCGCAGCAGCACGTTCAGGCGTTTCGACTCCGGGATGAAGACGGCCGGGCGCAGCATGTCGCGCACGTCGAACGATTCCTCGGCGTAGTAGCGCAGCAGATCTTTCGCCAGCAGGATGCCGATCACCTTGTCGCGTTCGCCCTCGATGGCGGGGAAGCGCGAGTGCGCCGTCTGCAGCACGGACGGCATCCATTCCTCGATCGGTTTTGAAATGTCGATCACGTCCATCTGCGAGCGCGGCACCATGATGTCGCGCGCGGACAGATCCGACACCTGGAACACGCCCTCGATCATCGATAGCGCATCGGCGTCGATCAGGTTGCGTTCGTGGGCGTCATACAGGACTTCGAGCAATTCCGCGCGGTTCTCGGGCTCGGGGGAAATCAGGGCGGTCAAGCGTTCAAACAGCGACCGGTGGGGTTTGGCGTCAGTCTTGACGCCACTACTAGAGTGCTCTTGCATAGGAGGCGTGAGCCGTTGTTCCGAAGTGCTATAGGATACACCAAATGGGATGGCGAGGCCGTTTTTGCCGGTTTGCCCGGAGGCAGGCCCGGCGCCGCGGCATGATTTCCACGTTACGGTGGCCACCGTTTGTATGGTGAAAAAAGGGCATCGGCAGGTAAAATGCGGTTGGCACTGGAGAAGACTACATGTTGAAATCCCTCAAAATCAAGAACTTCCGAAGTCTTGAAGACTTTGAAGTCGGCAAGCTCGGACGCGTCAATCTGATCGTCGGCAAGAACAATTCGGGCAAGAGTTCGGTGCTGGAGGCGTTGCGGATTTTTGCCGGGAATGCGCAACTCGATTTGCTGGAAACGATTGCGGACGAACATGATGAAAAATACCGCATCGGCGAGTCTGAACGCGGCGACGCTGACACGGCGTATCCGTTTGAGGATTTTTTCTCAGGCCGACACTATCCATTGATTGACGGCCAGGCGATTGAGATTGGCGACCCATTGACGACAGGGGTGCAGCTCTCGATTGAACACGGATTTTATGTTGAATCAATTATGCCTGCAGATGGGGAGGAGGAGCCGGGGATCCGGATTCGCCGGCAGCGTATGTCGAAAGCGGATTTATCTGCCTTAAGCGATGAAATGCCAAATCAGGCTTTATTTGTTCGGAAGGGTGAACGGGAAAGCATGTTGCGCATGCAGCCACCAGCACTCTTAAATGTTCGGATGCCGGCTCGTGAGTCGCCAGGAGCGAGTCCGTGTAGTGTGATTCCCACTCGGTTCGTTTCCATTGATGAATTGGCCAATGAGTGGGACAAGATTGCGCTGACCGACAGCCAGCAGGTAATCCATGATGCGATGCGCATCATTAGCCCGGAATTCGAAGCGCTTGCATTTGTGCGCAAGGAGAATTCAAATGGCAAGGAAAACGGGCGTTTGAGTCGTTCAGCCAAGGTCAAACTTCGCAATCACGATCGTCCGGTGCCATTGAACAGCCTGGGCGACGGCATGTTACGAGTGCTGCAACTGGTGCTGAAAATTTTCCCCGCCAAAGGTGGATTTCTGCTGGTCGACGAATTCGAAAACGGCTTGCACTACGCAGTGCAGGAAAAGGTTTGGGCCTTGGTGTTCGAGCTTGCTGAACGGCTCGATATCCAGGTGTTCGCGACGACGCATAGCTGGGATTGTATAGAAAGCTTTGCAAAGGTGGCGAACGAACGTCAGGACGTCGAGGGAGTGCTGTTCCGTGTCGGCCGCAGCGCCCGGACCAGCGATAAAGGCCGGGTGATTGCAACGGTTTTCGATGAAGATCAATTGTTCAATATCACCCAATCCGATGTCGAGGTGCGTTGATGGCGGTCTCAAAGCGGCTGTTGCTGGTCGAAGGTGTCAACGACAAAAGCTTTTATGAGCAGTTTTGCCGGGCGCACGGCATGCATGCCGATGTAAAAATCGCCCCGGCACGCGAGGTGGGCGGCACTCATAATTCCAAGCAGGGCGCGATCAGGCTTTTGTCAGTTTTGTTGAAGCAATTGGAAGATGCGGATGCCCCATTGGAGCGCCTGGGGCTGGTGCTCGATGCGGATCGGACAGCCAATGGCGGCGGTTTCGTCAGGACCGTGGACCAGGTGGCTGCTGAGCTAATCAGCCATGATTTCACGCCTGTGCCGGTTGTGCTGCCGACCGGAGGGCTGTTATTTCAGCATAACGATGGCTTGCCCGATGTCGGCTTGTGGGTCATGCCAAACAATCAGGATGACGGCATATTGGAAGACTGGATTTTTCAATCCGCGCTTGTCAGAGAGCAGGCATTACTGGACCATGCCACGGCGACGGTTGCCGCGCTGGCAGCGCCGAAATTCAGGCCGGTCCAGCGCAGAAAAGCCGAAGTCGCCACCTGGATGGCTTGGCAGGATCAGCCGGGCGAAGGCTTGTACTACGCCATCAAGGGCGGCATGCTGGAGCCGGCTTCACCACTTTATTCGGGATTGAAGGCGTGGATGGCGCGGGTCTTCCAGTAGCGACCTAACTGCGCTCCGATGCGTACGGATCGGCGTAACCGAGTCCGGCCAGGATTTCCGTTTCCAGCGCTTCCATTTCTGCCGCTTCCTCGTCGTCCTCGTGGTCGTAGCCTTGCGCATGCAGCACGCCGTGCACGACCAGGTGGGCGGTGTGTTCGAGCACGGTTTTTTGCTGTTCGGCCGCTTCCTTTTCCAGCACGTCGGTGCACAGGATCAGGTCGGCGCGGGTCGGCTCGTCGTCGGCGATCTGTTCGCCGTCGTTGTAGGCGAAGGTCAGCACGTTGGTCGCGTAATCCTTGCCGCGGTAGTCTCGGTTCAGCACGCGGCCTTCGTCGGCGTCGACGAAACGCACCGTCAGTTCGGCCGGCGCGAACAGCGCCGCTTTCACCCATTTTCGGACCAGAGGGCGGGTGATGCTGTCTTGCAGGCGCGCATCCGGGTATTGCACCGACAGGTTCAGCTTATTTTTTTCGGACATGTTTGACGGTGGCGCTCTTGATGGGATGGAACAGGGGGGAGATTTCGGCGCTGGCGTTGTGCGCGCTTTCATAGGCGTCGACGATGCGCGCCACCAGCGGGTGGCGCACCACGTCGGCGCTGGTGAATTGCGTAAACGCGATGCCGCGCACGTCGCGCAGCACGTGCGCCGCGTCGACCAGGCCGCTCTTCTGGCTTTTCTGCAAATCGATCTGCGTGATGTCGCCGGTGACCACTGCCTTGCTGCCGAAGCCGATCCGCGTCAAAAACATCTTCATCTGTTCGACCGTCGTGTTTTGCGCCTCGTCGAGGATGACGAAGGCGTGGTTCAGCGTGCGCCCGCGCATGTACGCCAGCGGCGCGATCTCGATGACGCCCTTTTCGAACATCTTTTGCGTGCGGTCGAAGCCGAGCAGGTCGTACAGCGCGTCGTACAGCGGGCGCAGGTACGGGTCGACCTTTTGCGCCAGGTCGCCCGGCAGGAAGCCGAGCCGCTCGCCCGCTTCCACCGCCGGGCGCGTCAGGATGATGCGCTTGACGGCGTCGCGTTCGAGCGCATCGACGGCGCAAGCCACGGCCAGATAAGTCTTGCCGGTGCCGGCCGGGCCGACGCCGAAGCTGATGTCGTGGTCGAGGATGTTGCGCAGGTACTTGATCTGGTGCGGGGTGCGCCCGCGCAGGTCGACGCGGCGCGTTTTCAAGACCGGGCTGGTGATGTCGGGTTCGTTGAACGGCGGCTCTTCCTGGTTCGGTTCGAGCGGCGGCGCCAGGCCGGCGCGCTGTTCGACCAGCGCCAGTTGCACTTCCTCGACCGGCACGACCTTTTGCGCCACGGCATAAAACTGTTCGAGGATCTGCACCGCGCGTTCGGCGTTGGTGCCGCTGACGATGAATTTTTCGCCGCGGCGGAAGATGGTGACGTCCAGCGCCGCCGAGATCTGGCGCAGGTTTTCATCCAGCGGGCCGCACAGGTGCGCCAACCGCCCATTGTCGAGCGGCTCGGGGATGAAGTAATGCGGCTGTACGGGAGTCTTCGTTTTCAAGGGGGATCAGGGAAAGTTGGGCTGCAAAGTCTTAGTTTACCGTAATGGCGCGCCGCGCCGCGATTTTCCTGCGCTTGTTGTCGCAATGATATTGAATTTCGCCATCCTTGCCCTAGAGTCAAGTTATCACTGACGGGAGCATGCGATGGCCATCGGTTCCATTTCCGGCGCGAACAACAGCGCTGTGCAGCAGGTCAACAATCCTGTGGCACAACAGCGCGCCGACGTGGCGCGCCAGGCGCGCCGCGAAGAACAGGCGCAGCGCGAACAGCAGCTCGGCAGCGCCGACGCGCAGGCGAGCCAGGCGACGCAAGCCGAGCAACAGCGCCAGGATGTGCAGGCGGCCGCCGTCGCCCGCCAGCAACTCGACGCGCAGCGCAGCCAGGGGCCGGCCGCCGGTGCGTCGCGCATCGGCCAGACCATCGATACCACCGCCTGACATTCTTCCCGGAATTGCCTGCCATCGCGCCTCCCGGCACCCTCTTGAATTGTAACAATTTCCTACAGGTTCTTCCGTGCGCCACGGAATGTCCCCATATGTTGAAATAGCATTGTTGCCAAGAATTCTAGCGCACTGTTGATATCTCATAACGTTCGCAAGTCGCGGCTTGGCTGGAACCGGTGGGTTCGGGCATAGAATATTGTTTGAAATACAATTTCACCCGGAAATAACCGGCCTTATGTAGCTAGTGGCGTACGTTCCTTAACTTACGGGTGCAACGGTCTGCTTTAAAGTTTGGAACAGCATCACTCTACAACTTACATAGACGAGGACTATCATGGCACACCATGCACTTGCATCTCAAGAAAGTTACAACCCCAACCATCTGCTGGACATGTTGCTCGGCAAGATGCAACTGAAAAACGATGCCGCGCTGTCGCGCCTGCTGGAAGTGGCGCCGCCGGTCATCAGCAAGATTCGCCACCACCGCCTGCCGGTCGGCGCCTCGCTGCTGATCCGGATGCACGAAGTCACCGGCATGAGCATCCGCGACTTGCGCGACTTGATGGGCGATCGCCGCACCAAGTACCGCCTGTCCGACGCGCAAGGCCGTCCGAAACAGGATGACAAGCCGCAACAGGATGCCGGCAGCTACGCGCATTGATGCGCGCCAGCCTATCTTCACGGCCGCCGGCGATGGCCGGGACCGTGGGCCGGGACCCTGTTCCGGCCCGTGCGGCAGGCGCTTACGCCAGCAGCACCATCGAGATTTCCTCGTACTGCAGTTCCGTTTCACGGAACAGTTGCAAATAGATTTCCTCATCGAGTCCCAAGGCCGTCCAGGCCACGGTGGACACAGGCGGCACCAGGCCATCCGGCATCTGCGCCAGGTCGAGCCCGTGCACGATCGCGTCGGCGATATGGATGATGGCGGCCAGGAAACCGGCGCCCGGCGCTTCCGGGTCGTGGTGGTGGCCGATCGCCAGGCGCATCGTATCGGAAAAATTCCAGTGTTCGGCCAGCGCCATGCCGGCATCGACATGGTCGATGCCCAGCACGGCACGCTCGGCCTCGAGCATCGTGCAATCGTGTTCGGCGCGGTGGGCGACCACCTGGGCGTAGTGTTTGGGGAAGCAGGCCACCAGCACCAGCCGGCCGATGTCGTGCAGCAGGCCGGCGGTGAATGCATAATCCTGATTGAAGCGCATCTGTCTCGCCAATACCTTGGCGCAGGCGGCGCTGGCGATCGAATGGCGCCAGAATGCCTTGTGGTCGAAACCGGCGCAGCGCCCTTCGGCGAAGCAGCCGGTGACGGCGGCCGCCGTGATCAGGTTGCGCGTGGTCTGGAAACCGAGATAGGTGATCGCCTGCTGGATCGTCGTCACTTTGACCTGCAAGCCATAGAGCGAGGAATTGGCCAGGCGCAGCGTCTTGGCCGTCAGCGCCTGGTCGTACGAGACTTTTTTGGCCAGCACGGAAATATCCACGTCTTCCTGGTCTATGCTGTTGAGCAATTCCATGACCACCGCCGGCAGCGACGGCAAGTCGTCCAGGTGGTTGACCACATCGTCGTATGTCAATAAGGTAGTCATTCTTCAGCGGCCTCCTGGCCGAGGCGAAAATCGGTGATGAAGCGGCGCAGCAGGGCGGTGGCCCAGTCGCTGTCGCTGTCGGGATCGTTCTTGCGGAACAGCGTGGCGATGCGCTGCGCGTGGTGTTCGCGGCCGGCGGCCTGCTCTTCCTCGGACGGGCCGGCGGCCAGCGCGATCGGCAGCATCGCGATGCCGTGGCGCGGCATCAGCGCGATCATCGCGTCGGTCAATACGGTGCCCTGCGGCAGCAGCACATGACCTTGCACGTCGAGCAATTCATCGGACAAGATCATTCCTGCTTGCACCTGCGCGAGCGCCAGGTGTTGGTAACTTGCTGTCATGCGTGCCTCCGTCTTCCTGTACCCATGATCTTACCATTGCGACGGTGCAATGTCTGTCGCCGCGCAACGGAACTGTTGCAGCGGCACGGCGCGCCGGCGCGCCCGAAAATCTTGCCAAGCAGCTAGGCATACCGTACATTGGGACCTTGCCGTCAAATCCGCGCGGAGCGTATGCCGGGAGGAGTGTCGTGATGTTTGGAATCCAAGGTCGGCTGACCTTCCTGTTCGTGGTGATCGTCACCGTGGTGCTGGCCATCTCCGGCACCTACGCGCAGTACAGTCTGGGCCATGAACTGGAAGTGAGCAACCAGCGGCTGCGCCAGGGCGTGCTGACGCGCTTGCAGACGAGCCTGCCGTCGGCGCTGTGGGACCTGGACAAGGCCAAGGTCGACAATATCGTGGCGGCCGAGATGCTGCCGCCGGAACTGGTGGCGATCCGCGTCTACGATACCTCGGTCGGCCTGTTCTCGGGCAAGCTGCGCAAGGAAAACGGCAGCATCGTCGGCATCGACAGCGGCGCGCAGATCAGCGGCACGCCGGTGGAAGCCGATCTCGCCTACCGCGACGCCGGCGCCGCCGGCAATGCGCCGAAACCGGTCATTGTCGGGCGCGTCACGGTCAATTTCAGTAGGGCCCAGATCGATGCGACATTAACGGCCGAAGTGCGGCGCAAGGTCACCGAAGTGCTGTTGCTGGACTTGATCCTGGTGGCCGCGCTGGCGCTGAGCCTGCGCATCGTGTTCGACCCCTTAAAACAGTTGCGGGACGGCTTGCACGACCTGGCCACGCGCGGCAGCGACGACGTCGAGGAATTGCCGGACAACCGGCACGACGAATTGGGCGACGTGATCCGCGGCTTCAACGCGATCCAGAGAAAGGTGAAATCGATCATCGCGCGCACCCGCGAAGCCGAGGACGAGGCGAGGCGCTCGGCGCAAGTCACGGCCAAGGCGATGGACGATTTACGCAGGACCCAGGAATCGCTGCTGCAAGCCGAGCGCCTCGCTTCGCTGGGCGGGCTGGTGGCCGGCGTCGCGCACGAGATCAACACCCCGGTCGGCATCGCGCTGACCAGCGCGTCGGTGTTGATGGAGGCGACCGAAAGCGTGCACCAGGCCGTCGCCAGCGGCAACATCAAGAAATCGGACATTTTAAAATATCTCGAGACGGCCGAGGAAAGCACGCGCCTGATCATGAACAATGCCTACCGCGCCGCGCACCTGATCCACAGCTTCAAGCAGATCGCCGTCGACCAGGTCAGCGAGGCGCGGCGCCGTTTCGAATTGCGGGAATATATCGGCGAAGTCGTGTCGAGCCTGCAGCCGAAGCTGAAAAAGACGAAATTGCAGGTCGCCATCGACTGCCCGGCCGATATCGTGCTCGACAGCTATCCTGGCGCGCTGGCGCAAGTGATCACGAACCTGACATTGAATTGCGTCGAACACGCGTTCGATGCCGACAGCGAGGGACATATTCACATCAACGTGAAACCGGACGACGACTGGATCGAGATGCAGGTGGTCGACAATGGCAAAGGTATCCCGGCCGACATGCTCGACAAGGTGTTCGACCCGTTCGTGACGACGCGGCGCGGCCAGGGCGGCACCGGTCTCGGCCTCAATATCGTCTTCAACCTGATCGCCAAGCAGTTCTGCGGCACCATCACCGTCAGCAGCACGCCGGGGCAGGGCGCCAGCTTCGTGCTGCGCATGCCGCGCGTGACGCCGGTCGACGGCGGCCATGCCGGCGCCCCGCAACCGCACGCCGATGCGCCGCTGCACGCCTGATGCGGCTGCGGCGCGCCCCTCGCGCCGCCACTGCCGCATACTGGCGGTTTACATGCAAGGAGAGTCAAGATGAGTATACGCAGGCAGATCGCCCTGCTCAGGGGCATCAATGTGGGCCGCGCCAAGCGGGTGGCCATGGCCGACCTGCGCAAACTGATCGGAGACCTCGGCTATACGAGCGTGCGCACCGTGCTCAACAGCGGCAATGTCGTCTACGATTGCCCGCCGGCCGCGCCGGCCGATGCCGCCACGCTGATCGAGGAAGCGCTGGTGCTGAAACTGGGTGTCGGCGCGCGCGTGACGGTGCTCGACGCCGAGCAATTGGCGCACGTGGTCGAAGACAACAGCCTGCACACGCTGGCCGACGATCCGTCGCGCCTGCTGGTGGCCGTGCTGAGCAACCCGGCCGACCGCGAGCGGCTGACGCCGCTGACGCACCAGAGCTGGGCGCCGGAAGCGTTCGCATTGGGCCGCTGGGCCGCCTACCTGTGGTGCGCCGACGGCATCCTGGCCAGCCGCGCGGCGGCGGCCATGGGCAAGGTGCTGGGCGACGCCGTCACCACGCGCAACTGGAGCACGATCAGCAAACTGTACGCGCTGGCCAATGAACAGCCAGCCTGACATCCACGACGATTTGACAAGGAGCGACACCATGGTTATGGCAGCAGGAGAATTTGACGTCACGATGCAGGCCGAATTGCTGTCGGTGGCCGCGTCCGGTTTTGGCCTGGGACGGCGCTCGCTCGACAAGAGATATCACGGCGCGCTCGACGCCACCGGCAACGGCGAGATGCTCAGTTTTATCGGCGCCGTCGACGGCTCGGCCGGCTATGTCGCGATGGAGCGCGTCGAAGGCAGCCTGGACGGGAAAAGCGGCGGTTTTACGTTGCAGCACAGCGGCATCATGCAGCGCGGCGCGGCCACGCTGAGCGTGACGGTGGTGCCCGATTCGGGCAGCGGCGACTTGACCGGACTCAGTGGTAAACTGGCGATACGCAATGAAGGCGACCAGCATTACTATGAATTCGAGTACGAACTGGCGCCGATTGCCTGAGGCTGCGCGAGACGCTACAATGCCGGCCTGTTGAATTGCTATGCGGCAAGAAAATGAATAACGATCTGTATAAAGGCATCCTGATCATGGTCGTGCTGGTGACGACGCTGGTGATCGGCGCGATTGCATTGACGGACCACGGCTGGCAAAAAGCGGGTTGCGTCGGGCGCGCGATCGGCAGCGGCATTTCGTTTGGCAACATCAGCGATGTCTGCGGCCTGAGGGCGTGAGCGGCGCAAGCCGTTCCGGCCGCCGCCGGTGTTTCTCCGGCGGCGGGTGAGGGCGTGTCAGCCGGCGCCCGCACGCGGCGCCGGCGCGAGCGTCAGGAAAGATCGAAACTGTCGGCGAATGCCTGGCGCGCCGGGTGATGCAGCACATCCTGCCGCCATACCAGCATGGTGTGTACGCTGGCGATGGCCGGCGGCAGCGCGTGGCACTGGATGCTTTGTGCCAGCTGGCGCTGTTTCAATACTTCTTTCGGCATCAGCGCCACGCCCATGCCGGCCGCCACGCAACCGATGATCGCTTCGAAGGTGCCGAACTCGGACACCCGCGCCGGTGTCACATCGGCCGCGGCGAACCAGTTTTCCAGCCGGCGCCGGTAAGCGCAGCCGGAACGGAACACCAATAAAGCCTTGCGCGCGACATCGTGCGGCGAATGGATCGGGCCGTGCAGGCAATCGCTCAACAACACCAATTCTTCGTGAAACACGGGCAATTGCGCCAATTCCGGCCGTGCAAGGGGCGCGGCCACCAGCGCCACGTCGAGGCGGTGCTGCAAGACGCCTTGCACCAGGTAATCGGTGGTGCCGGTGTCGAGCAATAAATCCACTTCCGGATGGCGGCGGTGAAACGCAGCCAGCACCAGCGGCAGGCGCGCCGCGGCGGTGGTTTCCATCGAACCGATTTTTAACTGGCCGGCAGGGCGTTGGTCGCCGCGCATCGATGCCTGCGCTTCGTCGGCCAGTTGCAGCAGCCGCTCGGCATAGGCGAGTAAGCGCTCACCCTCGGGCGTGATCAACAGGCGCCGGCCGGCGCGGTGGAACAGCGCCACGCCCAGCGTTTCCTCCAGCTGCGTCAGGCGCGCCGAGACGTTCGACTGCACCCGGTGCAGCCGCGCCGCCGCCTGCGTCACGCTGCCTTCCTCGGCGACGGCCTGGAAGATGCGCAGTGCCGACAATTCCATAACGTTCTCCAAAAGCGATTTATAAGATCATTATTATTCACTTTATGGGATAAGTGAAGGCGCCTATAGTCAAATCATGAAAACCGACGCCACCCCCTCGCTGACTATCCTGCTGGCCTGCAGCTTCGCCTTCATCATCGTCCAGCTCGATGTCACCATCGTCAACGTGGCGCTGCCGCAGATCGGGCGCGAACTCGGCGCCGGCGTGACCTCCCTGCAATGGGTGGTCGATGCCTACACGCTGGGCTTTGCCGTGTTTTTACTGTCGGCCGGCGCGCTCGGCGACAGGTTCGGCGCGCGCCGCATCTTCCTGGCCGGTTTTACCTTATTTACATTGGCCTCGCTGGCATGCGCGACGGCGCCCGGCGCGCTGGCGCTGAATGTGGCGCGCGCCGCGCAGGGCATCGGCGCGGCGCTGCTGGTCCCCAGTTCGCTGGCGATCCTGAACGCGGCGCACGCGCACGACAAGCGCCTGCTGGCCAAGGCGGTCGCGTGGTGGACCGCGTCCGGCGGCGTATCGATCGCGGCCGGACCCGTACTGGGCGGCTTGCTGCTGGAAACGGCGGGATGGCGCAGCATCTTCTGGGTCAATATTCCGATCTGCCTCGCCGGCTTCTGGCTGACGATGCGCGTGGTGCCGGTCTCTCCCGCCAAGGACCCAGGTCGCGCCTTCGACGTGCCGGGCCAGTTGCTGGCGATCGCCGCGCTGGCCGGCTTGATCGGCGCCGTCATTGAGGTGCATGCGCTGGGCTGGTCGCACCCGTTTGTCATCGGCGGCCTGCTGCTGGCGCTGGGCGCGGGCGGCACCTTCGTGCTGGTCGAAGCGAAAAGTCGCGCGCCGATGCTGCCATTGACGCTGTTCCGCCAGGCCGGCTTTTGCGGCGCGGTGCTGTTCGGCGTGCTGGTGAATTTCGCCTATTACGGCGTGATTTTTGTCCTCAGTTTTTATTTGCAGCAGGGACGCGGCTACACGGTGATGCAGACCGGCCTGACCTTCCTGCCGCTGACCGGCACGTTTATTTTGTCCAACATCGCCAGCGGCTGGATGGCAGGGCGCACCGGCGTGCGTGCGCCGATGATCGTCGGCGGTATTATCGGCGCGGCCGGCTACGCGTGGCTCGGCCTGTTCGGCATCAATGAACACGCGGGTTTTATCGACATGCTACCGGGGCTGGCGCTGATCCCGGCCGGCATGGGCCTGGCCGTGCCGGCGATGACGACGTCGATCCTGTCGGGCGTGCCGCGCAGCCAGGCCGGCACCGCGTCGGCGGTGTTGAACACGGCGCGCCAGGTCGGCGGCGCACTCGGCGTGGCGGTGTTCGGCGCGATGGTGGCGGCGGCGTCGCCGGCGCAGATGGCCGGCGGCGTGCACGGCGCGCTGGCGGTGTCGGCCGCGCTGTTATTGGCCGCCGCCGCGCTCGCTTTTGTCAGCCTGGCCGCGCCGGCGCCGCGCGTCACAGCATAGCGCGCCGCATGGCATACTACGGGCCTGATCCTAATGCCGTTAAGTTAGCGCCAAATTTGTCGTTCCCGCGCAGGCGGGAACCCATAGCACCTGTCTGATTTTCTATAAATTTCGCAGGACAGGATGCGAATTATGGGTTCCCGCCTGCGCGGGAACGACAATTCTACGGTCTGTGGCCTTAACTTAACGGTATTAGGCCTGATCCGACTAACGCCAAGCCAGCGCGACACTCGCGCCAACCTTGTCATGGCTCCGCATCACGACAAGTCCGGCGCCAGCCAGGCGGTATGACGGCCCGATCCCCCGATGCCATTTGACGTGAAGGAAAAGCCGCGCATGACGCAGCCCATCTACGATCCGCGCCGCGCTGCCCCGCGCGCCGCCCTGACATTCTCCCTGGCCGCGCTGCTGGCGCTGGCCGGTTGCGCCGGCCCCGGCAAGCAGCCCGAATTCATCGCCGCCAATCCGCAAGTGCTGTTGCTCGGCGAAGTGCACGACAGCGCCGCCGGCCACCGGCTGCGTTTTGAACAGTTGCGCAAGCGCGTCGAAGCGGGCTGGCGCCCGGCCATCGCGATGGAACAGTTCGACCGCGAACAGCAATCCCTGCTCAGCCGCGCGCAAAAGGATTGCCGCGAGGCCGAATGCGTGATCCAGGTGATGAGCACGGCCGGCGCGCGCTGGGAATGGCAGCATTACCGCCCGATCATCGACCTGGCGATGACTTACGGTTTGCCGCTGGTGGCCGCAAACCTGTCGCGCGCCGACGCGTCGCGCGTGGTGCGCGACGGCGTGGCATCGTCGTTCGACGCGAAAACCGTGGCCGAATATCGCCTCAACGAAGCGCTGCCGGCCGACGTGGTGCAGGTGCAGCAGAAGGAAATCGTCGCCGGCCATTGCAACATGCTGCCCGAGATGATGGTGGGCGGCATGGTCAACGCGCAAGTCGCGCGCGACATCTGGATGGCCAAGCTGGTGCGCGCGCAACAGCCGCGCGATGTTGTGCTGATCGCAGGCAATGGCCACGTGCGCAAGGATATCGGCGTGCCGCGCTGGCTCGGCGCGGTCGAGCCGAAATTGACCCTGCGCAGCGAAGCCTATGCCGAATCGGCGCAGGCCCCCGGCCTGTACGACGTCGTGCACCAGGTCGGCGCGCAGGCGCGGCCTGATCCGTGCGCCAGCCTGAAGCCAAAATCATAGATCATCGGGATACGGAGGTACATCATGGAAACGAATTACAAGGAACAGGCGCCCACGCGCGCCGAGATCGATGCGTTGACCGGCCCGGCGCTGCTGGAATTCGGCACCAACTGGTGCGCATATTGCCGCGCCGCGCAGGACGTATTGGCCGAGGCCTATGCCGCGCACCCGGGCATACCCCATTTCAAGGTCGAAGATGGCCCGGGCCGCCTGCTGGGACGCTCGTTCCGCGTCAAGCTGTGGCCGACCTTGGTCTTCCTGCATGACGGCAAGGAAGTCGCGCGCGTCGTCCGGCCGGAAGATGCCGATGAAATCCGTCAAGGATTCGAGCAGGTCGCCGCCGCCGGCTGATTAAAAATGATGCATTTTGTGCGGGTTTATTCAACAACGTGTATCATGACGCCCGATAGCGGTATCATGCGTCCTACCCACCGAAACCGGGCGTCCTGATCGCCAGCGGCCCGACACGGGCCGGCTCCGGCATGCGGGCAATATCCTCGCCCGTGCCGCCGCTTCCGCATTCCGGACCCGGCCGCGCCACCCGCGCGCGCCGGCATCCCGTCCACCATCCAGGAGTATTAATGAGTCCAGCCCATCCCGGCGCCAAGGTCAATTCGCCCGGCACGATTTTATTCGCCAGCCTGATCGGCACCACCATCGAATTCTTCGATTTTTATATCTACGCCACCGCCGCCGTGCTGGTGTTCCCCAAGTTATTCTTCCCCGCCGGCGATGCCGCCGCGGCGACGTTGCAATCGCTGGCGACCTTCGCCATCGCCTTTTTTGCGCGCCCGGTCGGATCGGCCGTGTTCGGCCACTTCGGCGACCGCGTCGGCCGCAAGGCCACGCTGGTCGCGGCGCTGCTGACGATGGGCGTGTCCACCGTGCTGATCGGCATGCTGCCGACCTATGCTTCGATCGGCACGACAGCGCCGCTGCTGCTGGCGCTGTGCCGTTTCGGCCAGGGCCTGGGCCTCGGCGGAGAATGGGGAGGAGCGGTCTTGCTGGCGACTGAAAACGCGCCGCCCGGCAAACGCGCCTGGTACGGCATGTTCCCGCAACTGGGCGCGCCGATCGGCTTCTTCCTGTCCGGCGGCATCTTCCTGTTGCTGAGCCAGACGCTGACCGATGCGCAATTCTTCAGTTTCGGCTGGCGCATCCCCTTCCTCGCCAGCGCGCTGCTGGTGCTGGTCGGCCTGTACGTGCGTTTAAAGATCACGGAAACGCCGGCCTTCCAGGCCGTGCTCGACAAGAACGAGCGCGTCAAGATCCCGGTGGTCGCCGTGCTGCGCGACCATACCCGCATGCTGGTGCTGGGCACCTTGATGGCGATGGCGACGTTTGTCCTGTTCTACCTGATGACCGTGTTCGCGCTGAGCTGGGGTACCAGTGCGCTCGGCTTTTCGCGCAAGGATTTCCTGATCCTGCAACTGTTCTCTGTCCTGTTCTTCGGCCTGACGATTCCGGGCGCCGCGCTGCTGGCGGACCGCTACGGACGCCGTGTCACGCTGATCGCGGTATCGGCCGCGATCGTCGTGTTCGGGCTGGCGCTGGCGCCGCTGTTTGGTTCCGGCAGCACGTGGCAGGTGACGCTGTTCATGTCGCTCGGCCTTGGCCTGATGGGAATGACCTATGGACCGCTCGGCACCATGCTGTCCGAACTGTTCCCGGCCGAAGTGCGCTACACCGGCGCATCGCTGACGTTCAACCTGGCCGGCATCCTCGGCGCATCGCTGGCGCCGTACATCGCGACCTGGCTGGCGACGAATTACGGCTTGCAGTATGTCGGCTATTACCTGTCGGCGGCTGCTTTCCTGAGCCTGGTTGCATTGATGTTGACCGGTAAGACCAAGTACAGCGCCTGAACCAGTCGCCGCGTTTCAATCGCCGCCGCCGGCGCGGCGGCGCGTGTCCGCGTCCACCAGTGCGCGCATCGCCGCCAGCAGCGGGTGATGCGCCGTGTGCCGGACACCGTAATCGAGGTTGAAGGCATAGTCGAAGCCGTCCGGGTTCAAGCCCTGGTTATGCTGGATCATCGTTTCCAGCTTGTCCAGGCCCTTGACGATGCGTGCTTCCGGCGTGGCTGCCGCATCGTACTCGTCCCACAGCGCCAGCAGGTGCTGGCGCAGCGCGGGCGGCAGCGGCGCGGTCAAGGTTTGCAAATCTTCCCGTTCCCGCAGCGACTTGTCCGGCGCGCCAGCCGTTTGCGCGATCGCTGGGATGTCGCCGTGGAGCGCTTCTCCCAGGTCATGGATCACG
This sequence comes from Pseudomonadota bacterium, assembly GCA_040389645.1. GTDB lineage: Bacteria > Pseudomonadota > Gammaproteobacteria > Burkholderiales > Burkholderiaceae_D > Rugamonas. The sequence goes on from JAZJZT010000029.1 coordinate 170,887, forward strand.
CACATTTTCAGGATGCGCGCGAAATCGAGGCCGGGCAATTCCCCTTCCAGCAGCAGCGCGAACAGGCACAGGCGCCAGCTATGTTCCGCCGTGCTTTCGCGCCGACCCTGCGACGTGTTGGCGGTGCGAAGTACATCCTTCAATCGCTCGGCCTCCTGCAGGAAAGCGAGGCAGCCCTGGATATCGGTCTTATTCACGGTCGCGGCGGGCAGCGTATTTGCGCGTCAACAGCACAGCCGCCAGCAGTGCGCTGGGAATGCTGAACACCGGTGTCAGCGCGGCCAGCCGTCCGCCGCCGCCAAGCACGATGCCGAGCGCGATCAGCAGCGAAAACAGCAGCAGGCAAAACACCAGCATCAATGCAAAGTAAGCGTTGCGGCTCAACGGTGTCGGCGCGCGTCGCGCCCGTATCAGCAGGTAGGTCGGCCATGCCAGCAGGAGCAGCAGGACGAGGAGGGCGCTTGAGGTCATGAGGACAATTATCGCACTGTAAAACAAAAATGGCCTGGTCCGTTTCCGGTCCAAGCCATTCCTGAAATATTCTTTGGTGGTGATAGGTGGACTTGAACCACCGACCCCAGCATTATGAATGCTGTGCT
>JAZJZT010000030.1:0-129134 GCA_040389645.1 Pseudomonadota bacterium
CGGCATGGCAGCACCTTACAGCAAGTGGGTGTTGCACTTGGTTCTTGAGAACGCCGTGTTTATTGCCGGGCAGGAAGTGGCAATCGAGGATACCTCGTACTTTTCCACCAGCACAGGTAACGAACCTGCCACGCCAGGGTTCAGGAAGGGAATTAAGACCAGTGTCATCAAAGGCAAGGCTTATTTTACGCAATGGTCTTTTGATGTGGTGTTTGAAGGGTTCGGGGTGCCGCGGCATCAGGATATGGTTGGACATAATCATGGATCGATGCCCAGCAATACGCCCTTATTTCCATATGTATCGCGCGCTACACGCAGCAGCTGCAAGAAAGAGGAGGAACGTATCGAGCGTGCTTGCAAGCCGGAGAAGGAGCAATCAGAGGCGCACACCAGCTTGAAGAAAAAAAGCCCATTGATGATGGAATTGAAAAAGAAGAGAACTCCACGTCCAAAGCACACGGGTCGAGGCAAAGAACCGCCCCCACATTGGACTGAAGATCACTGCGACGGCCTGACAATCAATCTCGGCGGGGATCCACAGAAGGCCATTGATTACATCAAGGATATGAAGAATATCTACCAAAAAATGCCTGGCGAGCTGCAGGTATTAGAGGCAATCAAGGGCGAATTGCAGGACATGGTCACGAAGGCAGGCGCAAAAGCATTTGCCAAGTGGGGTGGCAGAGTCGCAGGAAAGCAATTGCTAGGCACGAGTGTGCCACTCTGGGGCAATGCGGTGATGGGTTTGGTGTCGGTAGTAGACGGGGCAATGGCAATTGGCGACGTCAATAACATCCGGCACGCTGCCATTGACGCTTTGGAGACATTGGAAATTCTTAAAAAACAAGGTCAAGAACTCCATGATTTGGCAAACAGATTCAAAAATTTCGACCCTGAAAATGCCGCAAAAGATGCGATGAAAATAGGTGCCGAAGGCCAGGATGTTCTGGCCGAACTGAATAGCTGTACCCGTGCACGAAAATGTAATTTGGTACCAAAATCCAAGAAAGACGGTGCGAAAAATACCGAGACGGCTGATGGAAAAGGTTGCTGTCCAGGTCAGACAGGGCACCATCTAATTTATGATGCGATGATCAAGGATTCCAATTGCACTGGCTATGAATACGGAACAGCACCTACGGTATGTACCGAAGGAGGCTCGCAGAATCATGGTAGCCATGGACGAGTACATAGCAAGATGGACGAGCAAGTGCAAGAGCTTGTAAATTCAAATAAAGCTGCCAACGGAACGATGAGTATGGATGAGGCGATCACTGCGGCGGTCAAGTCACATAGTGAGGCATTCCCCGCTTCTCGTTGCAAGGCAAACTGCATAAGAGCTCAGCTAGAGCAATATTACAAGAGTAAATGTCCGAATGCGCGGCTTAAGGCAGTGAACAAAAATGGAGGGGATGTTATTCCTGATCAACGCGCCCCCAATTCGATTTAATAATTTTTTATGGAAGATTTGTAAATTGGCTTACCTTCTCAAAGATATTTGGCAAAAAGAATTCTCCGGATGGTTGATTACTGACTGCGCAGTAAGAAGCAAGACTGTTATTTACATCTGCCTTCGCAAGGACGTACCGGAGGAGCAAGCATCACGGATGTTCGATCACGATATTCACACTGAAATGTTCGTCCTCAGCTTGGCTGAGCCACAGGGTACTCGTTCAGGGGTCCGAACGCTTACTGGTTACAACAAACCCAGACTGGGAATTGCACTTCTTCCTCAACCGCAAGGCTTGCTAGCCGCCCGCAATAGAGATGGACAGGTAAGCGTTATGGGAGGCGGGAGTACATTTCCAGACGAATTTATTCACCCCGACAATTCCCCAATGCCATGGCGCATCAAATGCATCAATGGCTATGCCTATTCAGTAGGTGGGCAACGCAAAATTTACAAGCGCGTAGATATTGGCAAATGGGAACGCTTCGCAGATTTGCCACGTTCAGAACACATTGAGCGAGTTGGCTTCAACGACATGGATGCATTCTCAGAAAGCGATATGTATGCCGTTGGCGGTCATGGTGACGTATGGCACTACGATGGCAAAATCTGGACGCAGATGGGTTTTCCAAGCAATGTGCAATTGGGCACGGTGACCTGCGCAGGCGACGGCAACGTTTACATTTCAGGCGAAGGTGGAAGTCTGTGGATAGGAAAGAAATCAACCTGGAAACGCGTGTACCAAGGCGGATCGAGCATCCTCTGGAACGACGTCCTCTGGTTCGAGGGCAAGCTCTGGCTAGCCTCGGATTACAAATTACGTGTTTGGGATGGTAAAGAAATGCAGTCAGTCAAGCATAAAGGCGAAGAAGTATCCGCCTACGGCCATATGGATGCACGCGATGGTTTGCTGATTGTTGCAAGTCCCTACGCGGTCTGGGGCTTTGACGGCAAAGAGTGGAAAGACATTGTCGCGCCTTACATAGACTGACGTCGAATTCAATTGGACTTTCATAACGCAGTAACAAGCATGGGTACCCGGATTGTGTTAACCAACATTGTTACACCGCTCATCGTGCGCCATGCAGAGGATGCAGCCTTTTACTGGTCGCAGCTGGACAGCGCCGAACGCTCAACGCAATTCGGACTGTCGAAGTATGCGCATTTTAACCACCTGCTCGACGCTCACCTGGAGGGTTTACAGGTAGCGGGCACACAAGGCATACCTTCTGTGCTGGCAGCGCTCCAGCGCTGGAAAGGCCCGGCGGAAGCATTCACTTGCACCTGGCTGACAGTGCAGTTCAACGATGCTGACACCACGGCGGCCCTGCTGGCGCAAGTGCGCAAACAACCCGACACCTTGCTGCGCGGCGTAATCTCCGCACTGTCCTGGGCGCCGCGCGACAGCGCGCTTCCCTGGCTGGCAAGTCTGGGGGCGAACGATAATGCTGCGCCCGACCAGGTAGCGGCATTGCGCGCCGCCGCGCTGATCGGTCAGGATGGCGTCAACGCCCTGCCCGCAGCAATCATGGTTTATCTCGCATCTCCACACGCCTTCGTGCGCGCAGCTGCATGCCGCGCCGCTAGGCCGGATGACGAACGCTGCATCGGTTCGCTGGCGCCAGCCTTGCGCACTGCGTTGCAGGATACCGATCTGACGGTGCGTGCGGAAGCAGCGATCGCGCTGGCCCGCTGCGGCATAACGGAAAACGCGGCAGCCGTGTTATGGCAATGCATTGCAGCACAAATCGCCATCCATGAACAGCACACCGGCTGGTATCGTAAGCAGGCCGCGCGCCGCCTGCTGCGCTGGGTACGGCACCTCGCGGTAATGACGCCGCTCGGCCACGCCGACATTGCGCAACTGTTGGACTGGCTGCCTGCGCGCATCAGCCTTGCGTTCATCGTGCATCACGGCGATAGCACCTACCTATCGCATGTGCTGGTGCGGATGACCGATCCCGCCGTGGCGCGCTACGCCGGCTGGGTGTGGCAAACCCTGACCGGTATTGACTTGGTCGCCAACGCACTGGTGCTACCGGAACCAGCCTCCATCGACGATACCCTGGAAGCAATTACGGAGGCACGCCTCGATGCCGATCAGGGGCTTCCATTACCTAACGTCGACGCCATACTCGCCGCGCACGCAGGCCAGGCGCACGCGCTGGCACCCGGTCGGCGCAGCCTGCTGGGACAGGAACTCACGATGTCGCATGCGATGGCATTGCTAGAAGTAGAAGCCGCTCCGCAAGCATTGCGCAGCATTGCCGCCCAGGCGCTGATGCAGATGTTGCCAGGCAGCGTCATCACAGTGCGCGGTCCGGTACTGTCCCAGCAGCGCCGAACCGCTGCCTTGCGTGCGCAGGTAATGGCATGAGTGCACTTCTGAACCCATGGCAAGATGCGCGTTTGATTGCCACACGTCTGGCGGTGCCCGGCGCGCGTCTGGTACTGGTGCTTGGAGCGGAAGAATGGTGCAGCAAGTGCAGCGCATTCAAGCCACATTTCGATGCCTGCGCCGCCACTGCATTAGACAACGAGACCTGGCTCTGGCTCGACCTGGAAGAACATGCCGAATTCCTGGGCGATTTCATTCCCGACAATCTGCCGCTGCTACTTGCCTACTCAGGCAGCTTATTGACTCACACGCTAATCCCCGACGACTTGTCCGGGCCGGCACTGATGGACCTGCTCGCGCAACCGTCCCGCATCGAACATACGCCTGCACCTGATGTGCGCTCAAGGCTGCTCACTGTCGACTGGGCAGGGTGAAGAACACGGGCAAGCGCCAGCACGCCCGCCCTCCCCCATCAACTGTCCAGATGAGAAATCAGCAAACGTCGGCTTTCCGCTTCAACGCCACCGCCAGCTTTACGCTCCAGCACCAGTTCGGCATTTTGCGCATCCAGCGAAATGCCGACCGACAGGATGTCGATCAGCAGCAATTGCAGGATGCGCGAAATCATCGACAGGAACGTCGTACTGTCTTCGCTGTGGTCGACCGCCAGGCAGACCGACGCGCGCCTGGCCAGCGGCGACTGGCTGCTGGTGATCGCGATGACGTCGGCGCCGGCCGCGCGCGCGGCGTCGACCGCGTCGAGCAATTCGGGCAGCTTTCCGGAATTGGAAATCGCGATCACGACGTCGCCCGCCTTCAATAACTCGGCCGCGAGGATGAACAGGTGCGAATCGCCATACGCGGCGGTCGGGATGCGGAAGCGAAAGAACTTGTGCTGGCCGTCCAGCGCCACCACGCGCGAATTGCCCATCGCGTAAAACTCGATGCGCTTGGCTTTGGCCACCAGGGAAATTGCGCGGTCGAGCGAACGCACGTCGAGCTGGTCGCGGAATTTCAGGATCGCCGACACGGTGTTGTCGATCACCTTCGCGCTCAGGTCGTGCGTGCTGTCGCTGATGCGCACCTGGCTGTGGCGCACGGGGATCGCGCCGGTCAGACTGCTGGCAAATTTCAATTTAAAATCGGCCAAGCCCGTAAAACCCATCGAGCGGCAGAAACGGATCACGGTCGGCTGGCTCACTTCGGCCAGGCGCGCGATGTCGGCGATCGGTTCGTTCAGCACCAGGCGCGGCTGCTCCAGCACCAGGTTGGCGACGCGCTGTTCGGCCGGCGTCAGTTCGTGCTGCAAGTGCTGGACCCGTTCCATCAGCGTGTTGGCGCCGCTGCGCCCGCGCAAGTGCTCGGATAAAATCGTCGCCACGCCATAGAAGGCCGGGTTCGGCGTCGTGATGACGTAGGTCGGGATGTCGGACAGGTAGCCGGTGAATCTGCCTTTCGCTTCGAAGCGCGCGCGGAACGGGGATGACGCGAACCAGTCGCCCATGCGCGGCACGATGCCGCCGCCGATGAAGATGCCGCCGAACGCGCCCAGGGTCACGGCGAGATTGGCGCTGGCGCCGCCGAGCATCGCGCAAAAGCATTCGAGCACTTCCAGGCACAGCGGGTCCCGGTCGGTCAGCGCGCCGGACAGGATTTCCTGCGACGTCAGGTCGCGCACTTGCCGCCCGTTGTGCCTGGCGATCGCCTTATAGATGATTTCCATGCCGGGGCCGGAGATCAGGCGCTCGGTCGATACGTGCGGCCAGGTTTGCCATGCGTATTGCAGGATCGCATACTCCCGTTCGTCGGCCGGCGCGAAGCTGGTGTGGCCGCCTTCGGAGCCGAGCGTAACAAAACCGTCGACGGTCGGGATCACGCCGGACACGCCCAGGCCGGTGCCAGGTCCGAGCACGCCGATCACGGAATTGCTGGCCGGCGCGCCGCCGCCGACCTGCATCAGGTCGCCCGGCTTCAAGCCGGGCAGCGACATCGCCAGCGCGGTGAAGTCGTTGACGACCAGTAAAGTGTGCAAGCCGAGCGCGCGGCGCACTTCGTCGGTCGAGAATTCCCAGTCGCGGTTGGTCATGCGCACCTGGTCGCCGCCGACCGGGTTGGCGACGGCCAGCGCGGCGTGGTTCAGCACGATGCCGGCATGGTCCGCCAGGTAGCTGCGCAGCAGCGGCACGATGCCGGTGAAGTCGTCGCACTGGAGCACGCGCACCGCGCGGAACTCGGCCGGACCGGTCTGCAGCGCGAAGCGCGCATGGGTGGCGCCGATATCGGCCAGCAGGCGCGGGCCGTCGGCGAATGCGGTGCGGCCCGGTTTGGGGTCAAGGTCAGCTTGTCTCATCGTCATTCTATTTTTTCACACCCGGGAGGCGGCAAGGATACCTGAAATACACGATCGGCAGAAGCAAGCCGGGCCGGCCGCCCACGCCGTCGCCGCTGCCGCGCAAGCTGCGCGAGTCTGCCTGGCCGATGAGCGCTGCGTGCCGGCAAGCCCGGGCCGGTTCCATCCCGCATGAACGGCTTGCATATACCGGTTGCCAAGGCTGCCCGGTTCGGCATAGCATCCCGGTCAGACAACTATGGAGATCCCATGTCACAAGCCGAGTTACAAACAGGCAATGGTCCGATGCCGCGACAAATCCCGTTCATCATCGCCAACGAAGGATGCGAACGTTTCAGTTTTTATGGCATGCGCAACATCCTGACGCCCTTCCTGATCAGCACCTTATTGCTGTTCATCCCCCTGCCCGACCGCGCCAGCGAAGCCAAGCACGTGTTTCACACCTTCGTCATCGGCGTGTATTTCTTCCCCTTGCTCGGCGGCTGGCTGGCCGACCGTTATTTTGGCAAGTACAACACGATCTTCTGGCTCAGCCTCGTATATGTCTGCGGCCACGCCTGCCTTGCCATTTTCGAAGACAATTTGCAGGGTTTTTATGCCGGCCTGTTCCTGATCGCGCTCGGCTCGGGCGGCATCAAGCCGCTGGTATCGGCCTTCGTCGGCGACCAGTTCGACCAGACCAACAAGAACAAGGCCAAGCTCGTTTATGACGCCTTTTACTGGATGATCAATTTCGGCTCCTTCTTCGCTTCTTTACTGATGCCGGTCTTCCTGCGCGACCTTGGCCCTGCCGTCGCCTTCGGCATCCCCGGCCTGCTGATGCTGATCGCCACCGTGGTTTTCTGGTCCGGCAACAAGAGATATATCCACGTGCAGCCGGCCGAACCGAGCCCGGACTCGTTTACGCGCGTCGCGCGCACCGCGCTGTTGACTAAAAAGCCGGGGCAGTCGCGTCCCGGCCTGGCCGTTGCCATCGCCGGCGCCGTCGGCGCGTTCGCCTCGCTGTGCATGTCGCCGTCATGGGGTTTCGTCATTTCCGCCTGCCTGGCGCTCGTGTTGCTGCTCGCCTTCGGCGGCATCGGCACCTCGATGCAGCTGGAACGCGCGCGCGGCCAGCATCCCGATGAGGCGGTCGAAGGCGTGCGCGCGGTATTGCGCATCCTGATCGTGTTCGCGCTGGTCACGCCGTTCTGGTCGCTGTTCGACCAGAAGGCGTCGACCTGGATCGTGCAGGCGAACTCGATGACCAGCCCATTGCTATCGATCTTCGGCTGGGAATTCAAGCTGTTGCCGGCGCAGATGCAGGCCGTCAATCCGCTGCTGGTGATGCTGCTGATCCCGTTTAATAACCTGGTGATCTACCCCTTAATGCGCGGCATCGGCATCGAGCCGACCGCGCTGCGCCGCATGGGCACCGGCATCGCGCTGACCGGCATCGCGTGGCTCGTCATCGGCTGGATCCAGGTGACGATGGATGCCGGCACGCCGATGTCGATCCTGTGGCAATTGCTGCCGTACGCGATCCTGACGCTGGGCGAAGTACTGGTCTCGGCGACGGGACTGGAATTCGCGTACAGCCAGGCACCGCCGTCGATGAAAGGGTCGATCATGAGTTTCTGGACGCTGGCCGTTACGGTCGGCAACCTGTGGGTCTTGATCGTCAATTCCAGCGTCAGGAACGACGCTGTAATCGGCCAGATCGCCACCAGCGGCTTGAGCGTGATCGCCTTCCAGATGTTCTTCTTTGCCGGCTTCGCGATGCTGACCGCGCTCGCCTTCGCGCTGTACGCCAGGGGTTACAGGATGGTCGACAATTACCGCGTCGACCGCAAGCCGCCGCTGCGCGCCGTGCCGACCAAAGCCTGACAAGGCACACGGGCGGAAATCCGCACAGCGCCTTGCCGCATTCCGGATTTCCGCCCTGCCGCGCCATGCCTTGCGCGGCAGGGCGCCTTATGAATCAAGGACTTGGCGGATTGTCGACGCTGGCATAAAAGCTGCTCATATCCGGGTACAACAAACCCGATAGGAGACCAGCATGACCAAGATCCGCCTGCTCTGCGCAGCCCTCGCCGCCACACTTGCCTGCCACGCCGGCGCGCAGGAAGTAGTCCGCCTCGGCAATCTCAAGTTCGCCCATTACGGCGCCGTCTCGTATATCAAGGAAATCGCACCGAAGTGCGGCATCAAGGTCGAGGAACACGTGTTCGCCAAAGGTCCGGACGTGATGCAGGCGATCCTGGCCGGCGAACTCGATGTCGGTGCGACCGCCTCCGAGGCGGCGATCCAGGGCCGCGCGAACGGCGCGCCGATTTATATCGTCGCCGGCTTCGCCAAGGGAGGCGCGCGCCTGCTCGCGCGCCCCGACAGCGGCATCAAGTCCGTCAAGGATTTAAAGGGTAAAAAGGTCGGCGTCACGCGCGGCGGCATCCACGAAGTGCTGCTGGTGGCCGAACTGGCGCAGGCCGGCCTGACCTCGTCCGACCAGCCGGGCAAGGATGTGCAGCTGGTGTTCCTCGCCTTCGCCGACCTGAACCAGGCCCTGCTCGGCAAGAACCTGGACGCGATCATGCAGAGCGAGCCGCAATCGTCGCAGGCGATCAACAAGGGGTATGGCGTGGAAGTGATGAAACCCTACGACACGCCGATCGGCGCGCCGGTGCGCACCATGGTCATGAGCGAAAAGTTCTACCGGGAGCACCGCGCCACGGCGGCCAAGTTCATGAACTGCTTCGTGCAGGCGACCAGGACCTTCATCGACAACCAGGCCGTCGCCGAAAAATATGTGCGCGAAACGATTTTTAAAAGCCAGATCACGAAAAGCGATTTCGACGACGCCATCAGCAATTCCCCGTATTCCTACGACGTGACGATGGAGCACATCCAGATCACCACGGACGTGATGGCGAAATACGGCACCGGCAAGATGCGCACGCCGCCGGTGGCGAAAGACTGGGTCAAGACCGACCTGCTCGAAGCGGCCAAGAAAAGCCTGAACATCCAATAAACGGAGACATCATGAGCAAACAAAACTGGCGTGAACTCGCCACGGGCGCGGTCGTCCCGGTCGTCATCGTCGCTTTGTGGCAGACCAGCGCGATGCTGGGCTGGGTCAATCCGCAAGTGCTGCCGTCGCCGCTGGCGGTGCTGCAAAAATGGTTCGAATACCTGCTGCCTTTGATGCCTTACGATCCGGCCGCCGGCTCGTGGCTGGCGTGGTCCGTGTCCGGCGAACTGATGACGGACACCTTGAGCAGCATGTACCGCGTGGTGGTCGGCTTCGCGCTCGGCGCCGGGCTGGCGCTGCCGTTCGGCTTGATGATGGGTTCCAGCCAGCGCATGTATGCGTGGCTCAATCCATTGATGCAGGTGCTGCGCCCGATTCCGCCGATCGCCTACATCCCGCTGGCGATCCTGTGGTTCGGACTGGGCAACGCGCCGGCCGTGTTTTTGATCGCGCTGGGCGCCTTCTTCCCGGTGCTGATGAATACCATCGCCGGCGTGCGCCAGGTCGACGGCATTTATATCCGCGCAGCGCGCAACCTGGGCGTCAGCCAGAAAACCATGTTCGTACGCGTGATGCTGCCGGCCGCCGTGCCCTACATCCTGTCCGGCGTGCGCATCGGCATCGGCACCGCGTTCATCGTCGTCATCGTCTCCGAGATGATCGCCGTGAACAACGGGCTCGGTTTCCGCATCCTCGAAGCGCGCGAGTATTTTTGGTCCGATAAAATCATCGCCGGCATGATCAGCATCGGCCTGCTCGGCCTGGTGATCGACGCGGGCATGAACAAATTGAACAATCATTTGCTGCGCTGGCACCGCGGCCTGGAGAATTGAAATGAACGCAACCCATATCAAAGTCACCGCCGTCAACAAGGTTTTTAAAACCGACAGCCGCGAAGTGATCGCCCTGAAAGACATCCACCTGGAGATCCCGCAAGGCCAGTTCGTCTGCCTGCTCGGGCCGTCGGGCTGCGGCAAGTCGACCCTGCTGAATGCGATCGCCGGCTTTTCCCTGCCGTCGAGCGGAGAGATCACCGCCGACGGCAAGCTGGTGACCGGCCCTGGTCCCGAGCGCGGCATGGTGTTCCAGGAATACGCGCTGTTCCCGTGGATGACGGTCGAAAAGAACATCGCCTTCGGCCTGGAAATCAAGGGCACGCCGCAAGCCGAGATCGAACGCACGGTGTCGCAATTGCTGGCAATGCTGTCGCTGAGCGATTTCAAGAACCGCTATCCGAAAGACCTGTCCGGCGGCATGCGCCAGCGGGTCGCGATCGCGCGTGTACTGGCGCTCGATTCTCCGATCATGCTGATGGACGAACCGTTCGGCGCGCTCGACGCGCTGACGCGGCGCAACCTGCAGGACGAGTTATTGCGCATCTGGGCGGAACTCAAAAAAACCATCATTTTCGTCACGCACAGCATCGAGGAAGCGATCTACCTGGCCGACCGCATCGTCGTCATGACGTACCGGCCCGGCACCGTGAAGCGCGACATGCTGGTCGAGCTGCCGCGCCTGCGCGACCCGGCCGCCGCCGAATTCAACGCGCTGAAACGGGAACTGGGCGCGCTGGTGATGGAAGAACAGCAGCGCCACCACAACGATGAAATGCGCATGGCCGCCGTCGATTAGCCCCCGCTGGGGTCAGGCCTGACTTGTTGCGTTGTTTACCGTGGGGTCAGGCGTGACTTGTTGCGTTGTTGAGGCATGCATTGCCGGTTCGCGCAGAATGGACGCTTTGGCGTACCATCCACGAACGGGCTTATGGATGGGCAGCCAGATTTCTGCTCGCCAGCGCGACCGCCTCTCTTGTCCGCAGCAAGCCAGCAGGGAAATCGGACTCCGGGACAGCAATAACGCAATAACGCACGCCTGACCCCACGGTAAACAACGCAACAAGTCAGGCCTGACCCCATACAATGCCAGCCATGCGCGCAAAACCATCCTTGCTGTTGTTGCTTGCCCTGCTTGGTGCTCTGTGCACGATCGCGGCGGCGTACGTGCTGGGCGCGCATCGGGCGCGCGCGGACTTGATGGAACAGGGCCGGCGCCAGCTGGAATTGATGGCGCCGGATCTGCAATCGGCGATCGACAAGTTCGAAACGCTGCCCTTCGTCCTCGGCTTCCAGCCCGACCTGACGCAGGCGCTGGCGCACCCCGACGATGCGCCGACCATCGCGCGCCTGAACCGGACCTTGCAAACCATCCAGCAGCAGGCGAAGGTCGGCGCACTCTACCTGATGGACCGCGACGGCCTGACGCTGGGCGCGAGCAACTGGGATCAGCCGCTCGGTTTCGTCGGCAAGAATTTTTCATACCGGCCCTATTTCAGCGTCGCGCTGAACGGCCACGCGGGACGCTTTTATGGCATCGGCACCAGCACCAGCGAGGCCGGTTATTTTATTGCGCAGCCGGTGCTGCGCGACGGCAGCGCGGGCGGCCCCGTCGCCGGTGTCGTCGTCGCCAAGATCAGCCTGGCCGAATTCGAACAGAACTGGCGCAGCAGCGAACACACGATCGCGCTGGCCGACCGCAGCGGCGTGATCTTCCTCAGCAACCAGCCGCACTGGCGCTACCGCAGCCTGCTGCCGCTGGACGCGGCCACCGAGCGGCAACTGGCCAGCACGCAGCAATACCTGGGACAGAAGATCGGCCCGTTGCCAGCCTATGGCGATGTCGTCACGCGCGAAGTCGGTCCGCTGGGCTGGCGCCTGCTGCTGTTCCCGGCGCAGGCGCGCGTTGTCCGCACCGGCCTGCTGTGGGCGCTGGCGGCCTTCCTGTTGTTGTCGTGCGCGGCGGCGTCGCTGTGGGCGTTGCACCAGCGCCGCCGCCGGCTGGAAGAACGGCAGCAATCGCGCCAGGCCTTGCAGCAGGCGGCGCGTGAACTGGACAGCAAGATCGTCGAACGCACGCAGCAACTGCGACTGACGAACCTGAACCTGGAAACGCGCTACGCCAAGCTGCAGCAGACGGAATACCTGCTGCGCTCGACGCAAAACGAATTGATCCAGGCCGGCAAGCTGGCGATGCTGGGGCAGATGGCGGCCGGCGTCACGCATGAATTGAATCAGCCGCTGGCGGCGATTCGCGCCTTTGCCGACAATGCGCGCATCTTCCTCGAACGGGGACAGCTCGAACAGGTGGCCGGCAACCTCGGTCACATCGGCGACGCCAGCGCGCGCATGGGCGCCATCATCGGTCAATTAAAAGGGTTTGCGCGCAAGGATGAGACGATAGGCACGGTCGACCTGGCGCAATCGGTGCGCGCTTCGGCCTTTTTGCTCGAGAGCGAATTCCGCCGCCATGATGTGGCGCTGCTGATCGATACCGCGCAAGGCGGCCTGTTCGTCGCCGGCGATACGGTGCGCATCGAGCAGGTGTTGATCAACCTGCTGCGCAACGCGCTCGACGCGGTCGAAGAAGCGCCGCGGCGCAGCGTGTCGGTCGCGCTGGCGCGCGCCGGCGGCGCGGCCGAAGTGCGCATCAGCGACAGCGGCGGCGGCATCACGCAGCAGGTCGCGGCGCACCTGTTCGAACCGTTTTTTACGACAAAACCGTCCGGTAAGGGACTCGGACTGGGACTGGCGATTTCATCGTCGATCGTGCAGGCGATGAACGGCCGCTTGACGGCGCATAATCTGGCCGATGGCGGCGCCCAGTTCATATTGCGCCTGCCCCTGCACATGGAAGGAACCGGCATTGCAAGCGATCCTGATTGAAGACGAAGCCGCGCTGCGCCTGGCGACCACGCAAACGCTGGAGCTGGGCGGCTTTCGCGTGCAAGCCTGCGCCAGCGCGGAAGAGGCGCAAGCCTTGCTGCGCGCCGATTTCGCCGGCGTGGTGGTGAGCGACGTGCGCCTGCCCGGCAAGTCCGGCCTGGATTTGCTGGCGCAGGTCACCGCGCTCGATGCCGAGCTGCCGGTGATCATCGTCACAGGTCACGGCGATGTCGGCATGGCCGTTGCCGCGATGCGCAGCGGCGCCTACGATTTTATCGAAAAACCGTTCGCCGCCGAACGCCTGCTCGACGCGGTGCGGCGCGCGCAGGAGCGGCGCAGCCTGGTGCTGGAAAACCGGCGCTTGCGCACGGCGCGCGCGCTGCATCCCGACACGCCGGACTTGATCGGCCGCTCGGAAGCGGTCGAGCGATTGAAAATCCTGATCCGCAACGTCGCGCCGGCCGGCGTCGATATCCTGATCAACGGCCAGACCGGCACCGGCAAGGAAGTGGTGGCGCGCTTGCTGCACGCGGCCAGCGGGCGCAAGGGCAATTTCGTCGCGATCAACTGCGGCGCGCTGCCGGAATCGGTGTTCGAAAGCGAGATCTTCGGCCACGAGGCCGGCGCCTTTACCGGCGCGCAAAAGCGCCGCATCGGCAAGCTGGAATACGCGCAGGGCGGCACCGTCTTCCTCGACGAGATCGAAAGCATGCCGATGGCCTTGCAGGTCAAGCTGCTGCGCGTGCTGCAGGAACGGCGGCTGGAACGGCTGGGCGGCAACGACGGCGTCGCGCTCGATTGCCGCATCGTCGCCGCCAGCAAGGCGGACTTGCTGCAACTGAGCGCGCAGGGCCTGTTCCGGGAAGACCTGTATTACCGCATCGGCGTGGTCAGCATCGACCTGCCGCGCCTGCGCGACCGGCGTGACGACATCCCGCTGCTACTCGCCCACTTCGTGCAGGAAGCGGCCATTCGTTACCAGCGCGCGCTGCCAGTATGGGATGCGCAGCAGATGGCGGCATGGCAGGCGGCCGACTGGCCCGGCAACGTGCGCGAGTTGCGCAATTTCGCCGAGCGGCTGACGCTGGGACTGTCGCCGGTCGTGGCGCCGCCGGCCACGCTGGCCGCAGGGATGGCGACCGGCTCCGGCGTCCCGCCATCGGCGCGTGCCGACGCCGCGCCGGCCGCCGAAGAACACGCCCCCGGTTCCTTGCCCCGGCAAGTCGACCATTTCGAGCGCGACCTGATCGTGCGCACGCTGGCCAGCGTGGACGGCAACGTCGCCCTCGCCGCCGACAACCTCGCCGTGCCGCGCAAGACGCTGTACGACAAACTGAAAAAATATCAGATCAGTACAGGACGAAAATAACACCTCGATGGTGTTTGTCGAATGAAACGGGCTGTCGATGTTACCAATTGTTGCAATACCGTACTTTTCAAAAAGTACCAGTACAATTGGCAACCATGATTTTTTGGAATGCGCTGATCTTGCTCATAAAGATGCGCAATATTTAATAAAAGATAATTTTCCTGGGGAATAAATTGAAATTACATACCATAGCAACTCTCCTGGCCGGCGCGGCGTTGTTGACTGCTTGCGGCGGCGGCGACTCCACTCCGCCTCCTGCCGCAAGCGTATCGAGCTTCACGCCGGAAACGCTGATGTATGGCAAAGCTGTCAAATTCAACGTGGTAGGTCAGAACCTGGACCAGGGCGTCAAGCTGGTCAGCGCCTCGTGCAGCAGCATTACCGAAGTCACCGGCGGCACCGCGACGCAGCGTTCATTCACTTGCACGCCGAGCGCCACCGGCTCCATCCCGCTGTCAATCCAGACCACGGCCGGCACTGCGCTCAGCGCCATCAACCCTGTCGTCCCGGTGCCGCAGGTGACGATGAAAACGACGCTGGGTGACATCGTGCTGGAACTGTATCCAAACAATGCACCGATCACGGTGAACAACTTCCTGAAATACGTTTCCGCTGATTTCTACAGTAACCTGATCTTCCATCGCATCGCCAAGAATTTCGTGATCCAGGGCGGTGGCTTCAATGCGGCCCTGCAGCAGCAAACCGCGACAAATCCGGCAATCAAGCTGGAAGTGCCGAATGGCTTGAGCAACCTGCGCGGCACGGTGGCGATGGCGCGCACGAGCGTCCTGGATTCGGCCACGTCGCAATTCTTCATCAATACCGTCGATAACGTCTTCCTCGATACATCGGGCGGCGGCTATGCCGTATTCGGCAAGGTCGTGACCGGATTGAGCGTGGCCGACCAGATCGCCGCCGTGCCGACGCAGACCGTCGGTGCATTGACCGATGTGCCGGTCACGCCTGTCGTCATCAATTCGATGAAACAGACGCAATAAACAATCAGGCCATCGGCACGGCGGCAAACTGCTGCGCCCGATGGTTGTTCGCTCTTCCAGCAAGTCGGTGCCACCCATGGATGGCACCGACCATCCCGCCTTTGACCTCTTCAGGTTTTATGTGATCACCGTCGGACTGCTGCGCCCGGTGTGCATGGCGATGCTGGCCACGCTTTCAGCGATCGCGATCAGGGCGGCCAGCGCTTGTTGCGTCGGTCGGTGATGGCGTGCCGGGTCGGGCTCGTAACTTTCCAGGTAGACGCGCAGCGTCGCCCCTTCGGTGCCGGTACCGGACAGGCGGTAGACGATGCGCGCGCCGTCGGTCATGACGATGCGCACGCCTTGCTGCTGCACGCTGCTGCCGTCGACCGGGTCGGTATAACTAAAATCGTCGGCGAAATCGACGGTGTAGTGGTTCAGATTCTGCCCCGCCAGTACCGGCAGCTTGATGCGCAGGTCCGTCATCAATAACTGGGCGGCGCTGCTGTCGACCGCCTCGTAATCGTGGCGCGAATAATAATTGCGGCCGAAACGTGCCCAGTGCGCGGTGACGATGTCTTCCACCGACTTGCCGCTGGCGGCCAGCAGGTTGAGCCAGAACAGCACGGCCCAGACGCCATCCTTTTCGCGGATATGATCGGAGCCGGTGCCGTAACTTTCCTCCCCACACAGCGTGACGAGATTAGCGTCGAGCAGCGTGCCGAAGAATTTCCAGCCAGTCGGCGTCTCGTAACACCGGATGCCGAGCGCCTGCGCCACGCGGTCGGCCGCGCGCGAGGTCGGCATCGAACGGGCGATGCCCTTCAGGCCGGCGCGGTAGCCCGGCGCGACCTGCGCATTGGCGGCCAGCACCGCCAGGCTGTCGGACGGCGTCACGTCGAATTTTCTCCCGACGATCATGTTGCGGTCGGCGTCACCGTCCGAGGCGGCGCCGAAGTCGGGCGCGTCCGGCCCCGCCATCAGCTCGATCAGTTGCGCCGCGTTGACCGGGTTCGGGTCCGGGTGGTGGCCGCCGAAATCCTCCAGCGGCACGGCGTTGATGACGGTGCCGGCGCGCGCGCCCAGCATGCCTTCGATGATCGCCTTCGCGTACGGACCGGAGACGGCGTGCATGCCGTCGAAGCACATGGTAAAACCGCCGGCGAACAGTGTACGGATGGCGTCGAAATCGAACAGGCGCTGCATCAGTTCCGCGTAATCCGCGACCGGGTCGATGACTTCGACGCGCATCTGCTCGATCTGCGTGCTGCCGATGCGGTCGATGTCGATATCAGGTGCGTCGCTGATGCGGTATTGCGTGATGCTTTCGGTGCGCTGGTAGATCGCCTCGGTGACGTTTTCCGGCGCGGGACCGCCGGCGGCGATGTTGTACTTGATGCCGAAATCGCCGTCCGGCCCTCCGGGATTGTGGCTGGCCGACAGAATGATGCCGCCATTGGCGCCGCGCTTGCGGATCACGCAGCTGACGGCCGGCGTCGACAGGATGCCACCCTGCCCGACCAGCACCTGCGCGTAGCCATGCGCGGCCGCCATGCGCAGGATGACCTGGATCGCCGTGCGATTATAAAAGCGGCCGTCGCCGCCCAGCACCAGCGTCTGGCCGCTGCCGTCGCCCAGCGTGTCGAACAGGCTCTGGACGAAATTTTCAAGGTAATGGGGCTGCCGGAAGACTGCGACCTTCTTGCGCAGGCCGGAGGTTCCCGGCCGCTGGCCGGGGATGGTTTGGGTTGCAACCGTTTGAATGGCCATGTTCGCTCCGCGTTGGTGATCGAAGCCGGCTGGGGCCGGCGCTATCGCATTTTTACCGCGATTGGCGGCAAAACGGCGCGCGGCTGCGGTGGCCAAGCCCCCTTCCGGCAACGCGGCGCGGCGCTGCAACCGGCCCTGCACCGCGCGATCAAGCACCCTTACAGCGCATCTGCCTGCGCGGTGAACCAGCTCAATCGGGAATCGTGGCCTGGACCAGTTGTGCCAGCAGCACCAGCGATTCCTGCCAGCCGAGATAGCAGGCTTCGGGCGGAATGGCTTCCGGTATGCCTTCCTGCACGATATTCAATTCGGTGCCGCAAAACACCTGCTTCAAGGTCAACGTCGTCCGCATTTCGCCGGGCAGGTTCGGGTCGTCGAACTTGTCCGTGTGCACAACGCGCTCGTTCGGCACCAGTTCAAGATATTCTCCGCCAAAGGAATGGCTGTGACCCGTGCTGAAATTCGTAAACGACATCTTATAAGTGCCGCCGACCGTGGCGTCCAGGTGGTGCACCTTGCCGGTGAAGCCGTGCGGCGGCAGCCATTTGGCCATCGCGTCCGCATCGAGCAAGGCCCGGTAGACACGTTCAGGAGGCGCGCTCAGCACGCGGTGAAGACGGATAGTATTTGTGGGCATGATCAATTTACCTGACTTGAACAGAAATCCCGCCGTGCGTGGCGGGGATGGATAACTAGAAAGTACAGCTTTCTAGTTATCTTAAAAATAGCAGAAAGCTGTACAAATAACCAGTGTTTTTAAGTAAATTGAGGGTCAGTTCCGGCAAATGCACAATTTTGAGAACAAGTAATCGCGACTCAAGCAATTTGCAACTACCGTTGTCGGATTGCCGGAACTGACCCTGGCATCCCTGTTGTCGGATTGCCGGAACTGACCCTAGCATCTCCTAGCATCTTTGCTGGCATCATCTCGCCTGATCAAGCCATTCTTGGCTAAGAAGCGATTGAAAAAAATTGAATATTTTCACCAAAATCACCCTTCCAATGGTTCCAACCACCCCTGCCCCGTGTATATTCTCGCTATCCGACCGAACGGATCGGGCAGACCTATATGGGAGACAGAACTTGACGACATCATACAAACCGGCGCTGGCCGCGCTGTTCGCCTTGACCGCCATCGCCGCGGCATCGGGCGCGCTGGCCGCGGGCAAGGCTACGAGCAAGCCCACCGTCGCCGAAGCCGAGCGCTTCCTGGCCGTTACCGAAGGCAAGCTGGAAAAACTCAATATCGACCAGGCCCGCGCGCAGTGGGTCGGCTCAAATTTCATCACGGAAGACACGGAAGCGCTGGCGGCATATTTTGGCGAGCGCCAGTTGACCGCTTCCGGCGAGGCGGCGCTGGCCGCGCGCCGCTACAACGGCTTGAAGCTGAAAGATGACTCGGCGCGCAAACTGAAACTGCTGCAATTGACCTTGATGCTGTCCGATCCGAAGGAGCGCGCCGATTACGCCGCCAAGCAGGCCGCGCTGAACGGCGCCTACGGCAAGGCGAAATACTGCCCGACCGACGCCAAGGAGGGCTGCCTGCCGCTGGGCGACCTGGAAAAAATCCTGGCCACCAGCCGCGATCCGGCTCGTCTGAAAGAAGTGTGGCTCGGCTGGCACAGCCAGTCGCCGGCTTACAAGCAGACCTATGTCGACTACATCGCGCTGTCGAACAAGGGCGCACGCGAAATGGGCTTTGCCGATACCGGCGCGCTGTGGCGCTCGCAGTATGACATGGCGCCGGATGCTTTCGCCGGCGAGATGGAACGCATGTGGCAGCAAGTGCAACCGCTGTACACGGCGCTGCACACCTATACGCGCTACAAGCTGCGCCAGGCTTACGGGCCGGACGTGGTGCCGGCCTCCGGCCCGATTCCGGCCCACCTGTTTGGCAACATGTGGAGCCAGAGCTGGGAAAACATTTATCCCTTGCTGAAACCGGCCAGCAACGCCAGCAGCTATGACTTGAGCAAGGTGCTGGTCGAGCGCAAGACCGACGCGAAGCAGATGACGCAATACGCGGAGCGTTTCTATACCTCGCTCGGCATGCAGAAATTGCCGGAAACTTTCTGGCAGCGTTCGCTGCTGACCAAGCCGCGCGACCGCGAGGTGGTGTGTCACGCGTCGGCCTGGTCGCTGGACGGCAAGGATGACGTGCGCATCAAGATGTGCATCACGCCGACCGACGAAGATTTCAAGGTGATCCACCATGAACTGGGCCACGTCTATTATTTCCTCGCCTATCGCAAACAACCGTTCCTGTTCCAGACTGGCGCCAACGACGGTTTTCATGAAGCCATCGGCGATACCGTCGCCCTGTCCATCACGCCGGATTACCTGAAGCAGATCGGCTTGATGGAGCAGGCGCCGGAAGCCAATGCCGATATCGGAGAATTGCTGCAGCGCGCGCTGGCCAAGGTGGCCTTCCTGCCGTTCGCTTATTCCGTCGACAAGTGGCGCTGGGATGTGTATGGCGGCAAGGTCGCGCCGGCCGATTACGACAAGACCTGGTGGCAGTTGCGCGAAAAATACATGGGCGTCAGCCGCCCGGCGCCGATGGTGGCCGGCGGTTTCGATGCCGGCGCCAAGTACCACGTCGCGGCCGACGTGCCGTATGCGCGCTATTTCCTGGCCCACTTGCTGCAATTCCAGTTCCACCGCGCGCTGTGCCGTGAAGCGGGTTATACCGGTCCGCTGCACCGCTGCTCGGTGTACGGCAACGAGAAGGCCGGCGCGAAGCTGGAAAAAATGCTGGAAATGGGCGCCAGCAAGCCATGGCCGGAAGCGCTGAAGGCGATCTCGGGCGAAGAACGCATCGACGGTTCCGCGCTGCTCGATTATTTCGCGCCGCTGAAGGTGTGGCTCGATGAGCAGAACCGGCAACTGGCGGCGGCGGAACAGGCCAAGAAATAAAACCTAGGTCAGCGCACGCAATACCCGGCCAAGCGGCAACGCCGGGCGCGCGGGCGGTCCGCCGTGTTCATGCAGCTTGAACACGCTGACCGCTTCGCTCAAGCCTTGCGCCTGCTGTTGCAATGAATCGGCCGCCGCGGCGGCCTGTTCCACCAGGGCCGCGTTCTGCTGCGTCACGCTGTCCATCTGGTTGATCGCGGTGCTGATCTGCTCGATGCCATCCTGCTGTTCTCCGCTGGCCAGCGCAATTTCTCCGATGATGGCCGTGACCCGCTCGACGCTGGCGACCACTTCGTCCATCGTCGCGCCGGCCGCGCCGACCAGGCGGCTGCCCTGCTCGACCCGCTCGACCGAATCGCCGATCAGCATCTTGATATCCTTGGCCGCGGCCGCCGAGCGCTGCGCCAGGTTGCGCACTTCGCTCGCGACCACGGCGAATCCTCTCCCCTGCTCGCCGGCCCTGGCCGCTTCCACCGCCGCATTCAGGGCCAGGATATTGGTCTGGAAGGCGATGCCGTCGATGACGCCGATGATGTCGACGATTTTTTTCGACGATTCATTAATGGCGCCCATCGTCTGCACCACTTCGGACACGGTGAGTCCCCCTTTCGCCGCCACTTCAGAGGCGGAATGGGCCAGCTTGCGGGCCTGGCCGGCGTTTTCATTGTTCTGGCGCACGGTGCTGGTCAATTGAACCATCGACGATGCCGTCTCTTCCAGCGAACTGGCCTGCTGCTCGGTGCGCGACGACAGGTCCAGGTTGCCGTGCGCGATCTGCGAACTGGCGGTGGCGATGGTTTCCGTGCCCGAGCGCACGCGCCCGACAATGCCGGCCAGGTTGTCGCTCATGCGCTTGAGCGCCCTGAGCAACTGGCCGATTTCATCGCGGCCGGACGCTTCGACTTCGCAGCGCAGGTCGCCCGCCGCCACCGTCTCGGCGATGTCGATCGCCTGCCTCAACGGCCGCGTGATGCCGCGGATCAGCCAGACGACGATGGCGGCGCCGACGGCCAGCGTCGCGCCCAGCATCGCCAGCAGCGACATCGTCGCGCTGCGGTAGGCGGCCGCGTTGTCGGCCGCCATTTCCGCCGCCAGCCGGCGCGCCTGTTCTCCGATGAACAGCACGATATCGTCGATCTTCCGGGTCGGTTCGCGGTCCATGCCCTTGACCAGGCCGTCGACGAGTTTGTAACTATCGGCGTTGGCGGCATCGTACTGCTTCAGCGCACCGAGGTAATTGGCGCCGAGTTCTTCATGCATCTTGATCGCTTCGTCCACCAGCGGGGTTTGCAGCTTGAGCCGGGCCAGCGTGCCGTTGAGTTTCTGCAATTCCGCGCGCACCTGCTGGCCGCTCTGCACGAAGGCCTTGCTGTATTTGTCGAGATTGGCGGGATCGTTACCACGGAGCAAAATATTCTTCCACTCCTGCACCTGAATCTTGAATTCGACTTGCGCGCTGCGCGCCTGGTCGACCGCCGCGGTCAGCATGACGGAACGCTGCATGCCCTCGGCATTGCGTTCCTTGATGAAGTTCAGCGCATTCCACCCTTGAAAACCGGTGACGAGCAGCGCGACAAAAAAGAATACGCCAAGCAGGCCGAGGCGCACGCCTATTTTCAGGTCAGCAAATTTCATCATTTTTCCCCTGGAAAAACACATCGACATCGGACATGGTCATGCGCCACGGGTTCTCGGGGGCGGAAATTTGCACACAGAGACCTCAGTCCTGTTGAACATACATCATGCGCCGCGGGCCGCCATAAGCCAAGCGGCAACTGGCGTTGTCAGTAAAGAATTTTTGGCGGCGTGCCTCTCACGCCACGGGAGAGGTGAACTCGATGCGGTACACATTGCTGGGGCGCTCGCTGCCGGCGAGGACAGTCTCTTCGATGAACTGCAAGCCCAGCTTTTGCAGCAGGTGGTTCGACGCCAGGTTGTCCGGCCCGGTGATGGCGAACAGGCGCGGCAGGCGCAAAGTGTCGCGCGCGTGCGCGAGCACGGCGCAGGCCGCTTCATGGGTATAACCATGGCCCCGGAACCGCGGCGCGATCGCGTAACCGATGTCGACACCGGGCAGGCTGTCGCGCTTGAGCAGGCCGCACAGGCCCATCGGCGTACCGTCGTCGCGGCGCACGACCAGGTACAGCGAAAAGCCGTGTTCGCGCTGCATCGCGCACGGTCCTTCCAGGATTGCGTTACGCGCGCCGTCCAGCGTACGGATGCCCTTGTCGCCGATGTGCCGCAGCCAACCTGGGTCGTTGACCAGTTTTAAATAAAACGGCGCATCGGCCGCGTCGAGGGTGCGCAGGTGCAGGCGCTCGGTGCTCAGTATCCGCATCTCACCGCGCCCGCGCCAGGCGGAAATCGACCTGCGCCGGCCGTCCCGGCAAGTTCAATGTTGCCGCCGCGCGCGGCGCTTCGCTGACGATCTGGCCGCGCCGCATCACCATGCGGCGCGCGGCGCGCAGGCGGATCGCCTCGACCGGGTCGCCCGCGTCCAGCAGCACCAGGTCGGCGTGGCAGCCGGGTAATAAACCGTATCCATCCAGGCCCAGGATGCGGGCCGGATTCTCCGTCACCGCCGCGAAGCAGGCGCGCATCGCGTCCTGCCCCGTCATCTGCGCCACGTGCAAGCCCATGTGCGCCACTTCCAGCATATCTCCGGAACCGAGGCTGTACCACGGGTCCATCGCGCAATCGTGGCCGAACGCGACGTCGATGCCGGCGGCCAGCATTTCCGGCACGCGCGTCATGCCACGCCGCTTCGGATAACTGTCGTGGCGCCCTTGCAGCGTGATGTTGATCAGGGGATTGGCGATCGCCGCCACGCCGGCTTCGCGGATCAAGGGCAGCAATTTACTCACATAATAATTGTCCATCGAGTGCATCGACGTCAGGTGCGAGCCGGCCACGCGGCCGTGCAGGCCGAGCCGGTGGCTGTGATAGGCCAGCGTCTCGATGTGGCGCGACATCGGATCGTCCGATTCGTCGCAATGCATGTCTATGCGTAGACCCTGTTCGGCGGCGAATTCGCACAGGATGCGCACCGATTCGGCGCCGTCGGCCATGGTGCGCTCGAAATGCGGGATGCCGCCGACCACATCGACGCCGAGCGCGATGGCGCGCTTCAGATTGGCCAGCGCAGTCGGGCTGCGCAACAGGCCGTCCTGCGGGAAGGCGACCAGTTGCATGTCCAGGTAGGGAGCAACGCGGCGCTTGACGTCGAGCAGCGCCTCCACGGCAAGCAGGCGGTCGTCGCAGATATCGACGTGGGTCCGGATCGCCAGCAGGCCGCGCGCCACGGCCCAGTCGCAATAGGCCAGGGCGCGCTCGACCAGCGCGTCCTGCGTCAGTTGCGGTTTCAATTCTCCCCACAGCGCGATGCCTTCCAGCAGCGTGCCGGACTGGTTTACGCGCGGCAAGCCGTAGCTGAGCGTGGCGTCCATGTGGAAATGGGCATCGACGAACGGCGGCGACACCAAGTCGCCGGCCGCGTCGATTTCCCGCGCGCCGCGCACCGGCAGAGAAGGCCCGCAGGCGGCGATACGCCCGTCGGCGATCGCCAGGTCGATGCCGCGCCGCCCGTCGGGCAAGCTGGCGTTGCGTATGACGACATCCATCGTGACTCCCGCAGGTTGTGATGAACGATTGTAGGCAGAGGCGCGGCTTGCGCGCAAACACTATCTTGATGCTGCACTGCATTAATCCACAGAAAGCATTCTTAATATCAACTCGTTGCGTTTAGTCACTATTGAGTGCGCCAGCGTACGGATAGCGGAAAAATAACTTTTCAACGCCAGCAATCGCCGCTAAAATGAATTTTATTGCAGCGCAATATAACCGTTCCCAGGAGAAGTCATGTTTTCGTTTACCGAACAGTTTTCCGCAGCGACCAAATCGCAGCTGGAAACCCAGCTGAAAATCATCAACAACTTCGCCAGCACCACCTTCGATGGCGCGCAGCAGGTAATCGCGCTGAATCTGCGGGCGACCAAGGCATCGGTGGAAAAATCGTCCGCCGCGGCCAGGCAATTGCTGGAAGCGAAGGATCCACGCGAATTCTTCACGCTGAGCACGATCCAGGCACCGAATTTCGACAACCTGCTCGCCTATAGCCGCGAGCTGGTCGGCATCGCCACCAAGACCCAGAGCGACCTGATCCAGAGCGCCAAGGACCAGATCAAGGAAGTCACGAGCGCCACCGCGGCCGTCGCTGCAAAACCGCTGGCGCTGGCCGCCAAGGTCGCCGCCAGCGCGCCTGCCGTTGTGACGGCAGCGACCGCGCCAGTCGCCGCCGCCGTTGCGCCAGCCGCAGTGGAGCCGGAACCCGCGCCGGCCCCGGTTGCCGCCGCCCCGGTAGAAGCCGCCCCGGCTCCCGCAGCCCCGGTCGCCGCGCAGGAAGCGGCCCCGCTGGTAGTGGAAACGCCGCCGGCACCAGCTCCAGCCGAGCTGGTCGAAGCGCCTGCCGCCGCACCGAAAGCCGCCGCCAAGGCTGAAATCAAGGGCAAACCGGCAACGCAGACCAAGCAGGTCGCCGAAGCGGTCGCCAAGCTGGCCGAACAGCCGATCGGCGCCGCCAAACCGGCCGCCGCCGACATCCCGGAAGCCAAGCCAGTCGTGCTGAAATCGGTGTCGCCAAAGAAGTAAGAAAGCCGGGCGGCCGCCCGCCCGCGCCATAACCCGCTGGGGTCAGGCCTGCGTTATTGACTTCTTTCTCGACAATTGTTGGAAAAGAACGCAACAACGCAGGCCTGACCCCACGTTCATTTTGCTGGGGTCAGGCCTGCGTTATTGACTTCTTTCTCGACAATTGTTGGAGAAGAACGCAACAACGCAGGCCTGACCCCACGTTCATTTTGCTGGGGTCAGGCCTGCGTTATTGACTTCTTTCTCGACAATTGTTGGAGAAGAACGCAACAACGCAGGCCTGACCCCAGAATCATTCCTGAGGTATCCTAGCGAGCTTCACGCTGCGAGGATATGTCCATGAGTTTATCGACGCTGATTGGCGGCTTTGTGCGCCAGCATTGGCCGGCCTATGCCAGCGCCGGCGCCATGCTGGCCGGTGTCGCGCTGCTCGGCATCCTGGTGCCGCGCAAGATCGGCGCGCTGATCGACGGCCTGGCCGCGCATGCGCTGGGCGGCAACGCCTTGCTGCTGGAACTGGGGCAACTGTTACTGATCGGCGCCGCCATCTATTTCCTGCGCGTCGGCTGGCGCTTAAAATTGTTCGCGGCCGCGTATCAACTCGGCGTGTCGCTGCGCACGCGCTTTTATGCGCGCCTGTCGCTGCAAGGTCCCGCCTTTTACCAGAAACAGCGCACCGGCGACCTGATGGCGCTGGCGACCAACGATATCGATGCGATCGAGATGGCGGCCGGAGAGGCGATGCTGGCCGGCTTCGATGGCTCGCTGACCCTGGTCATGGTGCTGGGCATCATGCTGCTGGGCGTGGACTGGAGATTGGCCGCGATCGCGCTGCTGCCGTTTCCGCTGATGGCGCTGGCGTTCTGGCGCATTTCCAGCCATATCCACACGGCGTCGACCGATTCCCTGCAACGCTTTTCGGCGCTGAACGGCCACGTGCAGGAAACCCTGTCCGGCGTGCGCACCTTGCGCGCGCTGGGCCTGGAACAGCGCAGCAGCGAACAGTTCGGCGTGCTGGCCGGCCAGGCGGCCAAGGCCAGCCTGACCGCGCAGGTGTGGGAGGCGGCGTATGAACCGGCGGTCGGCCTGACCTTGACCGCCGCCACCGGCCTGACCTTGGGCCTGGGCGGCTACCTGGTGTGGCAGGGTCAATTGACGATCGGCGCGCTGACCAGTTTCAGCATGTACCTGGGCCAGCTGATCTGGCCGATGTTCGCGGCCGGCTGGGTGCTGTCGCTGATCGAACGCGGCCGCGCGGCCTATGCGCGCCTGCAACCGATGCTCGATGCGCCGCTGGCGATCGACGACCATGGCGAAATCGAACACATGGCGCCCGGCCCGCTGACCTTGCAGGGCGTCAGTTATACGTATCCGGGCCAGAACGACGCGGCGCTGGCGGACATTTCACTGACCTTGCAGCCGGGGCAGACGCTGGGCCTGGTCGGCCCGACCGGTTGCGGCAAGTCGACGCTGCTGCGCGTCGTGCTGCGCCAGTTGACGCCGCAGCACGGCGCGGTGCGCTGGGGCGGCCATCCGCTCGACGCGTATACCTTGCAGGCGCTGCGGGCGGCGATCAGCTGGGTGCCGCAGGAATCGTTTTTATTTTCCGCGACCATCGCCGACAATATCGCACTGGCGCGCCCCGGCGCCAGCCGCGCCGACGTCGAGCGCGCCGCCACGCTGGCGGCGATCCACGACGATATCTTGCAATTTCCCGACGGCTACGAAACCCATGTCGGCGAAAAGGGAATCACCTTGTCCGGCGGCCAGCGCCAGCGCGTGGCGATCGCGCGCGCGCTGCTGGCGGATAACGATTTATTGCTGCTCGACGACGCCCTGTCCGCCGTCGACACCGGCACCGAGACGCACATCCTGGAACACCTGGAAGCGTTGCGCCGCCAGCGTCCCGCGCGCGGCGCCATCATCGCCAGCCACCGCCTCAGCGCCGTGGTCAATGCCGACCTGATTATCGTTCTGCGCGACGGCCGCATCACCGAAACCGGCAGCCATGACGCGCTGCTGGCGCGCGACGGCTGGTATGCCAGCCAGTGGCGCTACCAACAACTGGAGGCCAGCCTCGATGCCCTTTGATCCATCTCCGATTTCGGCGCGCGCGCAGACGGTGCAGGCGTTCGGCCTGCTGCGCCGCGCCGCCCTGCCCGACCGCCATCACCTGGGCTGGGCGCTGTTCTGGCTGATCGTCGCGGCCGGCCTGGAAGTGCTGGGACCGATCGCCGGCAAGGCGCTGATCGACCAGCACCTGCTGCCGCGCCACCTGGACTGGCCGCGCATCTGGCTGCTGCTGGCCGGCGTGCTGCTGAGCGGCTGGATCGCCAGCGGCTTGCGCTACCTGCAACTGGTGCGCCTGTCCGGCCTGGCGATGCGCTCTGTGCAGCGCCTGCGCGAACAGGTGTATGGCCATGTACTGCGCCTGCCGATGGCGTTTTTCGATCGCGCCATCATCGGCCAACTGGTCTCGCGCGTGACGAACGACACGGAAGCGGTCAAGACGCTGTATGTGCAAGTACTGTTCGTCATGCTCGACAGCAGCATCGTGCTGGTCGGCACGGTGATCGCGATGGCCTGGCTGGACTGGCACCTGATGCTGATCGTGCTGGCGCTGTTGCCGGCCGTGCTCGGCATCGTCTGGCTGTACCAGAGAATGAGCGCACCGGCCGTGACGCGCGCGCGCCAGTTGCGCAGCGAAATCAACGGGCAAATGGCCGAATCGATCGGTGGCATGAGCGTGCTGCAGGCGAACAATGCGCAAGCCCGCTTCGCAACGCGCTTCGGCAAGACCAACGATGACCATTACACGCAGCGCCTGGCCGAGATCCGCGCCAATGCCTGGCTGCTGCGCCCGGCGCTGGACTTGCTGAACGTGTTACTGCTGGCGGCCGTCATCTTCGCCTTCGGCCAGCGCGAGATGAGCGCGGCCGAAGTCGGCGTGCTGTACGCCTTCATCAGCTATATCGCGCGCGTGATCGAGCCGCTGATCCAGATCACGATGCAATTCAGCCAGTTGCAGCAATCGGTGGTGGCGACGGCGCGCGTGGCGGCGCTGCTTGACGAACCCGGCGCGCCGGAACACGCGCCGGGCCTGGAACGGGCTGCGAATATCTCCGATCCGCAAGCGCCGGCGGTGGCCATCGAGCACCTCAGTTTCGCCTACGCCGAACCGCAGACCGTGCTGCACGACCTGTCCTTAAAAATTCCGCAAGGCGCCTTTTTCGGCATCGTCGGCCACACCGGCAGCGGCAAGTCGACCCTGCTGTCGCTGCTGCTGCGCTTTTATCCGGTGCGCCACGGCAGCATCGCGCTGCACGGCGTGCCGCTCGAGCGCATCGCCAACGAGCAATTCCGCGACGAGGTCGGCCTGGTACCGCAAGACCCCTTCCTGCTGGCCGCGTCCGCGCGCGACAACATCGCGATGGGGAGGAATTTGCCGCAAGCCGAGATCGAGGCGGCCGCGCGCGCGGCCCATGCGCACGATTTCATCATGGCGCTGGAACAGGGTTACGACACGGCGCTCGGCGAAGGCGGCTCTCGCCTGTCGAGCGGCCAGAAACAGTTGATCGCGATCGCGCGCGCGCTGGCCGGCCGGCCGCGCATCCTGTTGCTCGACGAGGCGACGTCGCGCATCGACAGCCAGACCGAGCAGATCGTGCAAGGCGCGCTCGACGAATTGCGCGGACGCGTCACCATCATCGCCATCGCGCACCGGCTGTCGACGATCCGCGCGGCCGACCGCATCGTCGTGCTGAACCACGGCCGCATCGCCGAAGCGGGCTCGCATGACGACTTGATGCGAATCGACGATGGGCTGTATCAGCGACTTTATCTTTTGCAACAATTGCTAAGCTGATTACGTGACGCACTATCGATCGACGTGACCGTCTATCGCGCGACTGGCCTCAAAAGCCAAGACTAGAATGGCTACTGTACCAAAGTACAAGTTACCTACCCGGTTTGTCGTCCGATACTGAACAATCAGTCACTACCATCGGAGTAGCATCATGCGCCAACTGTCCATCAAGAACACATTCATCGGCATGTTCCTGCTGACGTTGCTGCTGGCCAGCCTGACGCTGTGGGCGCTGGTACGGGTCGCCGACAAGCAGGCCGAGTCGACCGCAGCGAGCCAGTCACGCTACCAGTCCTACCTGCTGGCCGACGAATTGCGCCAGAGCTCGGACGACCTGACGCGGCTGGCGCGCACCTATGTCGTCACCGGCGACGCGAAGTATGAACAGCAATATCTCGACATCCTCGATATCCGCAACGGCAAGAAACCGCGCCCGGAACACTATGAGCGCATCTATTGGGATTTCGCGGCGGCCGGCGCGCCGCTGCCGCCGTCCAGCGGCGTCACGATATCGCTGCAGGACTTGATGAAAAAAGCCGGTTTCAGCGAGCAGGAATTCGCCAAATTACAACAGGCGCAAGCCAATTCCGACGGCCTGGTCAAGACCGAAGTGATCGCGATGAACGCCGTCAAGGGTTTGTTCGACGATGGCAGCGGCAAGTTTTCGCGCAAGGGCGAACCGGACCAGGAACTGGCGCGCAAGATCATGCACGACGAGGATTATCACAAGAACAAGGCTAAAATCATGCAGCCGGTCAATGAATTCCTGGCGCTGCTCGACGCGCGCACCGGCGCCGCCGTGCAGGCGGCCGAACAGGGAACGCGCACCGCCTACGCGGTCGCCGTCGCGCTGCTGATCCTGTCGGTGGCCGCCTCGGTGGGCAGCCTGATGCTGGTGTACCGTCACCTCAAGCGCGGCTTGCGGCAAGCGACCGATGCGGCCGAAAAGATCGCCGCCGGTGACCTCAGCGGAGATATCGACGTGCGCCGGACCGACGAGATCGGCACCTTGCTGCAGGCGATGCGCACGATTAACACCAGCCTGGCCAGCATGATCGGCGATATCCGCGGCAGCACCGAAGAGATGACGGTGGCCACCAACGAAATCGCGTTGGGCAACGCCGACCTGTCGTCGCGCACCGAATCGCAAGCCAGTTCGCTGGAAGAGACGGCCAGTTCGATGGAAACGCTGACCGATACCGTCAAGCAGAACGCCAGCAATGCCGACGAAGCGAACCGGCTCGCCGCCAGCGCTTCGCAGATCGCCGTCAAGGGCGGGCAAGTGGTGGCCGACGTCGTCAGCACGATGGGCGCGATCCGGGAAAGCTCAGGCAAGATCGCCGACATCACCGGCGTCATCGACGGCATCGCCTTCCAGACCAATATCCTGGCCCTGAACGCGGCGGTAGAGGCGGCGCGCGCCGGGGAACAGGGACGCGGCTTCGCCGTGGTGGCGTCGGAGGTGCGCAACCTGGCCCAGCGCAGCGCGGCGGCGGCCAAGGAAATCAAGGCCCTGATCGGCGATTCGGTCGGCCGCGTCGAGACCGGCGGCAGGCTGGTCGACGAAGCCGGGCACACGATGGCACAGATCGTCTCCTCGATCCAGCAGGTGGCCGCCATCATGACGGAAATCACCAGCGCCAGCCAGGAACAAAGCGCCGGCATCGTCGAAGTGAACCAGGCGGTCAGCCAGATGGATTCGATCACCCAGCAAAACGCGGCCCTGGTCGAACAGGCCGCCGCCGCCGCCGAAAGCTTGCAGGAACAAGCACTGGCGCTGGCGCGCGCGGTCAGCATCTTCCACCTGAAAGGCACGGTGCCTGGCGCAACTGCCCCGGCCTCCACGTCCACACCTGCGCGGCGCCCGCCGCCAGCGCGCGCCGCCGCCCCGGCGCCGGCCCGGTCCACACCGCAGCGCAAGTCAAAACCTGCCGCGCGGCTGGCGCCACCGGCGGCCACGGAAGAGTGGGTCGAATTCTGAGACGTAATGTTGAGGACGCCGATATTACTTTCTGGGTAGCAAAAAAAACTGTGCAAATTTAAACAAAATCTCGACTGGCTTGCGGCTTTCTAGCTTGCAACAAGAATATAATTGTCTAGACACTTTGCGCCAAATCAGTGCGGTGTTCAGACAAGGGATATCAAATTGGCCGGTTTCCAGGACAAGTCATATGCGCGCGGCATGCGCAAGCTGGCGCTGGTGTGCCTGCTGGCGCCGCTGTCCGCAGTGGCGCAATCGGCACTCGATGGCAGCATTGCCGAGATCCGCGACGAAGTGCGCTTCGTGCCCGACAAGGCGCTGGTCCTGCTGCAACAGATGGAGCCTGCCGCGCGCGCCGCGCCGGCCGCGACCAGGGCCGAATTCCTGGCCCAGCTCAGTTCAGCCTGGCGTGCGCTGGGCAAGCATGAAACGGCGCTGCTGCTGGCCGAGGAATTGATCGCCTTCGGCCGCAGCCAGAACAACAACACCATCCTGGCCAAGGGGCTTTTGACGAAGGCATATGTGCTGTCGTCGATGGCCGAGCGCAAGGCGTCGCACTTGCTCGCCTTCGAGGCGGAAAAGATCGCCAACGGCACTTCCGACCTGGCGCTGCGCGTGCAGGCGACGATCAGCGCCGGCCAATCCTATGCCGAACAGGGGAATTTCCCCAGCGCGCTCGCCCAGTTGCAGGTGGCGGTCGACCTGGGACGCCAGCTCGATGACCTGGTGCCGCTGGCCGGCGCGCTCAATGCGCTGGCCCTGCTGTATGACCAGATGAAGGAATACGACAAGGGGTGGGAGGTGCTCAACGAATCGGTGCGGGTGGCCGAAAAGCTGAACTCCCCCGGCCGCATGGCGATCGCCAAGAATACCGAATATGCGCTGGCGATCGATTCCAATCAACCGCGCCGCGCGCTCGCCGCGCTGCAGGCGGAATTGGAACTGGCGCGCAAGCTTGGCGCGAAAACCCTGATCGCCAACACGCTGGTGAACCTGTCCGACAGTTACCTGAAGGAGCGGGATTATCCGCGCGCGCTGCGCTACGGCAGCGAGGCGCTGGCCGCGTCGAACGAAGATATTACGGAAGCCACCGCCCTGCTCAACATCGGCCAGGCCTATCTCGGCATGGGGCGCGTGGCCGAGGGCAAGAAGAATTTCGAGGCCGGCCTGGCATATCATGAAAAAACCGGCAACAAGCCGGAAATCCAGTCGATCATGATGGAATACGGCCAGGCGCTGGAACGGGCCGGCGATTTTCCCGGTGCCATCGCCGCCTATCACAAGGAACGCGCGATCTCGAACGACCTGTTCGAAAAGCAGCGCCAGAAAGCCGTCTGGGAATTGCAGGAAAAATACGAGGCGGAAAAGAAGCAGCGGCAGATCGAATTGCTCAGCCGTGAAAACCAGGTCAAAGGCGCCGAAATCGACAACCGCCGCCTGCAACAGCGCATCTGGTGGCTGCTGGCCGTCGTGTTCGCGCTGGCGGCGGTGATCGTCGGCCTGCTGTACCGCAAGGTGCGGCAAGCCAATGCGCAACTGGAAGTGAAAAACCTGGAATTGAAGGCACAAAGCTCGCTCGATCCCTTGACCTCGCTGTACAACCGGCGCCACTTCCAGGAATTCATGCGCTCGCACAACCAGGTCGAGCGGCGTGGCAGCGGCGGCGAAGAAATCGTCGGCGCATTGTTCCTGCTCGACGTCGACCATTTTAAGCATGTCAACGACAGCTACGGGCACGCGGCCGGCGATATTGTCTTAAAAATGATCGCGGAAAACCTGCGCATCGCGCTGCGCGAGACCGACATGATCGTGCGTTGGGGTGGCGAAGAATTCCTCGCCTTCCTGCCGGCGATTCCGCGCAGCGGCGTCGAAGAGATCGCGCGCCGCATCCTGCTGTGCATCTCGTCGCAAGTGATCGAATACCAAGATAAAAAGTTCAGCGTCAATGTCTCGGTCGGCTTCGCGCCGTTCCCGCTGATCCCGGGCGACACGCCGCTGCCGTGGGAACGCGCCGTCAACCTGGTCGACATGGCCCTGTATCTGGCCAAGGCGCACGGCCGCAACCGCGCCTACGGCGTGCGCGGCTTCGACAATTTTAGTCAGACGTCAATGGAAGCGATCGAACAAGACCTGGAACGCGCGTGGCGCGCCGGCTATGTCGACCTGAGCATCGTGCTCGGCAACTCTCCCGACCGGCCGCCGCCGTCGCCGACCGAACACAGCAACGTGGTGCCACTGAAGCCGGTACTCAAAGCCGGCAACTGAGGCTGATACATCAAGTTACAGCCAAATCTGTCATTCCCGCGAAAGCGGGAATCCCATTTTAGAGTCGCAAACGGCGCAAAAAGATGGGATTCCCGCTTTCGCGGGAATGACAACTCTACGGTCGGTGGCTTAACTTAACGGCATTACGGTCGCTGGCCTGACTTAACGATATTAGCAGCTGCGACGGCGTTTTTGAAAAAGGCTTATTGATGTTCGCGCGCTTTTTCCTGGATTTTTTCGCCGGCGCGCTCGATCTTGCGCCCGGCCGCCTCGGTCGCCTTGTTCAATTCCTGGCCCGCTTCCCCGGCCGCACGGTTCAACTGCTCTCCCGTTTCCCTGGCCGCGTTGGCGATCTTTTCATTGGCATCCTTGGCCGCCTGGCGCGCCTTGACCAGCTCATCGGTGGCCTGTTGCGTGACCTGCTGCGTAGTCTGGTCTATCTTGCGCCCGGCCTGCTCGGCCGGACCCGGCTCTTGCCGCCGCTGGCAACCGCTCAGCGCCGCCACCACGATCGCCACCGCCAATGCTGCATAAAATAAATTTCTCGGTTTCATGTCGCTCTCCTCCATGGCTCAAGCATACACCTGCATGCAAAATCCCGGTTGACACGCACGTAACTAATCCTGACAATAGCACGACCGTTCACTTTTCTTAACACCGAGGAAGCCATCATGTCCGAGCCAGCCGCAGTCGCCCGCCGCATCTGCCCGTTTTGCGAGGCCAGTTGCGGTCTCGAAGTCGAACTCAACGGCCATCAAGTGGTCCGCATCCGCGGCGACGAGGCCGACGTCTTCAGCGGCGGCTTCCTGTGTCCGAAAGCGATCGGGCTGAAGGACTTGCATGAAGACCGCGACCGCCTGCGCACGCCGCTGATCAAGCGCGACGGCAAGTTCGTCGAAGCGAGCTGGGCCGAAGCGTACGCCGAGATCGAGCGCCGCCTGGTGCCGATCATCGCGCGCGACGGCGGCAGCGCCGTGGCCACCGTGCTGGGCAACCCGACCTCGCACAAGATGAGCCTGCTGCTGTATTTCCCGAAACTGGCCAAGGCGCTCGGCACGCGCAATATGTACTCGGCCTCCAGCGTGGACCAGGTGCCGAAGATGCTGTCGGTCGGCCTGATGTACGGCAGTTGGCTGTCGGTGCCGGTGCCCGATATCGAGCGCTCCCGCTTCATGCTCATCATCGGCGCCAATCCGATGGTGTCGAACGGCAGCCTGTGGACCGTGCCCGATTTCCGCGGCAAGGCCAAGGCGCTGCGCGCGCGCGGCGGCAAGATCGTCGTCGTCGATCCGCGCCGCACCGAGACGGCGCAGGTGGCCGACCAGCACCATTTCATTCGCCCCGGCGCCGACGTCTTCTTCCTGCTCGGCCTGGTCAATACGCTGTTCGATGAAAACCTCGTTAAACTCGGCCGCCTGGCGGAACACGTCAACGGCGTCGACGAAGTGCGCACCGCCGTGGCCGAGTACACGCCGGAACGGATGGCGGAGCGCTGCGGCATCGCGGCGCCCGTCATGCGCGAACTGGCGCGCACGCTGGCCCATACCGAACACGCCGCCGTCTACGGGCGCATCGGCACCTGCACCCAGGAATTCGGCACCTTGTCGTCGTGGCTGATCGATGTCGTCAACGTGCTGACCGGCCACCTCGACGAGGAAGGCGGCATGATGTTCCCGAAAGCGGCCGCCTTCGCCGCCAACACGCGCGGCAAGCCCGGCAGCGGGCGCGGCATCACCAGCGGGCGCTATGTCAGCCGCGTGTCCGGCGCGCCGGAAGTGTCGGGAGAATTGCCGGTCACGTGCCTGGCCGAGGAAATCGACACCCCGGGTGCGGGACAGATCAAGGCGCTGATCGCCATCGCCGGCAACCCGGTGCTGTCGGCGCCGAACGGCCCGCGCCTGGCCGCCGCGCTGGACCAGCTCGAATTCATGGTCAGCATGGACATTTATTTGAACGAAACGTCGCGCCACGCGGACGTCATCTTGCCCGGCCTGTCTCCGCTGGAAGACGCGCACTACGACGTCACTTTTACTCAATTCTCGCACCGCAACCACGCGCGCTACAGCCCGCCGGTGTTGCCGCGCAGCGACGGCTTGCCGGACGAATGGGAAAGCCTGCTGCGCCTGACGGCGATCGTCAAGGGCCTCGGTGCCGACGCCGACATCGATGCGCTCGACGATGAACTGTTGCGCGCCGACCTGGATAAATCCGTCGGCCCGCTGGCCGAGACGGTGATGGGCATGCTGTCCCCGTTGCGCGGCGCCGACCGCCAGCTCGATCTCGCCTTGCGCAGCGGTCCGTACGGCGACCAGTTCGGCCGCGTTTTCGGCGGCCTGACGCTGGCGAAGATCAAGGCCGCGCCGTCCGGCATCGACCTCGGCGCGATGACGCAGCGTATTCCCGAAGCGCTGCGCACGCCATCCGGCAAGATCGAACTGGCGCCGCAAATGCTGCTCGACGACTTGGCGCGCGCGCAAGCGGACCTCGCGTCCCCGACACCGCAACTGGTCATCATCGGCCGCCGCCAATTACGTTCGAACAATAGCTGGATGCACAACCTGCCGGTGTTGGCGAAAGGCGCTTACCGCTGCACGGCGCTGGTCCACCCGGACGACGCCATCCGCCTCGGCCTGGCCGACGGCGCCGGCGCGACCATGCGCAACGGCGCACGCCAGATCGAGGTGCAGGTCGAGATCAGCGACGAGATGATGCCGGGCGTGGTCAGCCTGCCGCACGGCTGGGGCCATAATTTGCCCGGCACGCAGATGGGCGTGGCGGCCGAGCGCCCCGGCGTCAACCTCAACGCGCTGCTCGACGAAAACCTGCGCGACCCGCTGTCGGGCAATGCAGTGCTGTCGGGGATCGCGATCGAAATGGCGCCGCTGGCTTGAAGGCGTGACAATTGGGTAGTTTTTTGCGTTGCGGCAACTGGTAGACTGGCCTTCCTCCATTTTCAGGCACGTTCCCATGGCCGGCATCAATGACGACTACCCTTCCGACACATCGACCAGCGGGGTGCTCGCGGTGGGTCAGTCCGCCAAAGGCGTATTCGAAACAGAGATGGATTGGGACTGGTTCAGGGTATCCCTGCAGGCAGGCACCACCTATCTGCTCTCGCTCGACACGTCGCAACTCGTGTTTGGTTCAGATGGACAGGATAGCTATCCACCCTACCTGGCGCTGCGGGAAGCGGGCGGCGCCGTCCTGGCGTACGACAATGGCTACGGCCAGGGCAGCAGCCTGTACGTCCAATATACGCCGGAAAAATCGGGTAATTTTTACCTGTCGGCCGAAACCCTGTTCGGGAAATTCGGCCGCTATACGGTATCGGCGGCGGTGAAGCCGGCCACCGGCGACGACTTCCCATCCAGTACGACGACGACCGCCGTACTGCCGGCGGGCGGCACGGCGCAGGGCCGTTTCGAAGTCGCCGGCGACCGGGACTGGTTCAAGTTTCACGCGGAAGTCGGCAAGCATTACTTTTTCGGTTCGCCCATTGAACCTAGCGGCCAGTCGGTCAGGCCCACCATCCAGTTGCTCGATGCAAGCGGCAAAATCGAGATACTTCCGACCACGCCGTTCGAACCTTTAAAATCCGGTGATTATTTTGTCGTCGCCCAGGGCAACACGAGCGGCAGCTACACGCTGCGTTCAGTGTTGCGTGAAGACGATTACGCGAGCAACGAAAGCACCACCGGCCGCCTCGTCCCCGGCAGCCAGGTCAGCGGTGCACTCCAATACCGCTACGACGACGATGGCTTCAAATTCAGCGTACAAGCGAACACGTACTACACCGTCGAATTGTCCGGCGACGCGGCGGACCAACGCTTGCTCGACTTGAGCCTGATTGGCAGTGATGGCAAGATCGTCCAGACCACCGCGACCCGCTCCGGCAGCGGCGCCTTGAGCGCCACGTTCAAGGCAGCACTGTCGGACGACATTTATGCGCATGTGTCCGGCTACAGCTTGCCCTCTGGCCTGACGCACGGCCCGTATACGCTGAAAGCGCTGGCGACGGCGCAGGACGATTTTGGCGATACGCCGGCAACGGCAACGGCGGTTGCCATCGGCGCCGATATCAAGGGCCGCATCGAGGCGCAGGGCGATATCGACGTGGTGAAATTGTCGCTGAAAGCCGGTGTGACTTATGCGATTGATGTGCAGCAGGTCAGCGAGGGCACCGCCAGCGCCAATCCTTACCTGAGTCTGGCACTGGTCAATACCGATGGCCTGTCCGCCATTGCCCTCTACGACAAGACCGGAAGTGACGCGACGTTTGCGCCGCAGCAGGACGGCGACTACTTCATCAAGACTTCGGTCAGCTACGGCAGCGCAACATCTTATGTGCTGCACGCCAGCCTGGCGCAAGACGATTACAGCGCCAACGCAACGACCACTGGCATCCTGAAAGTCGGCGGCAGCGCCACCGGTGTGCTGGAAGCGGGCGGCGGCGACCGCGACTGGTTCGCGGTCAAGCTTGACGCCGGCACGACGTACTGGTTTTCACTGGCCGGCGCTGGCGCCCGCGGCGGCACGCTGACATCGAACCTCAGTGGCACTTCGGTCATGAAGCTGCTCGATGCCAAGGGCAACGTACTGGCCACCGTTGGAGGAAACGGCGACAGCTATGCGCCCATCATGCCGTTCGCGCCCTCCGCAAGCGGCACCTATTATGTCGAGGTATCGCAATCGGACCACGCCACCGGCAGTTACACGGTGGCTGCGCGCATCGGCGTGACCGACGATTTCGGCGCAAGCGCCGCCGATGCGGGGGGGCTGACTGAAGGTGTCAAGATCACCGGCAAGCTGGAGCACGCCAACGACGTTGACGCCTTCAAGCTCAGCGTCAAGGCCGGCTATACCTATAAGCTCGACGTGGCCCCGGTCAAGCTTGACGGTGCCAGTTCGCCTCCGCTAAAAACGCTCGACGGCGCCAACGGTGGCAACAAGTATGTCAGCCTGCGTAATGTGGATGGCCATACCTTTTTCGAAGCCAAAGAATCGGGCAACTTCTATTTCACGGTCGGCGATGGCTCCCGCAACGGCACCGGCAGCTATACGCTGGTCGCCAACACGGTGGGCAAGGATGATTATCCGACAGGCCCCAGCACCGGCGGCACGCTGGCGCCAAACGGGGAAACGCGGGGCACGCTCGACGTCCCGGATGACATCGACTGGATCAAGATCGCTCTCGAAGCCGGCAAGTCCTATGTGTTCGACTTGCGCGGTTCGACCAGCGGCGCCGGCAGCCTGAAGACATCCGGCTCCTCGACGGAATTGAACATATACGGCGCATCGGGTTACAGCCTGGCGGCGCACAACGGCGCCGCCGCCGAGCCGAGGCTGGAATTCACGGCGACCACCAGCGGCGACTATTACATCGCCGTAGGCAGCAGCCGAAACTATCAGATCGGCAGCTATACCTTGCGCGCGACCACGACGACCGGCGATGTCAGCGCGCCGGTGGTGACGGCGCACTCGCCGCTGGCCGGCTCCGCCGCGATCGGCCTGAACGACAACATCGTGCTGACCTTTAACGAGGCGATCAAGGCCGACCGCAACGCGGTGACGCTCAGGGATGCCGGCGGCGGCGCGCTATCCCTGGTCTACGATCAAGCGCTGGCGCTGGACAATGCGCTGATCATCAACCCCGGCATCACCCTGCGCCCCGGACAGACTTATACGCTAGACATTGCCGCTGGCGGCGTGAAGGACCTGGCTGGCAACGCCTATGCCGGCCCCAGGACCTACAGCTTCGCCACGGCGCCGCTGGTCACAACGGGCGGCGCTGGCAACGATTATCTGGCGGGCAGCGGCAAGGGTGCGCAACTGGCCGGCGGCGCGGGCGTCGATACGGCGGTGTACGAGTTGCCGTCGTACTCATATACCGTGCACCGCGCCAATGGTCAGGCGACGGTCAGCACGCGTGGGGGCGGCACCGGAGACACGCTGACCAGCGTCGAGCGCATCATGTTCGAGTACGACAGCCTCGCGCTCGACATCGATGGCGCCGGCGGCCAGGCCTATCGCCTGTTCCAGGCGGCGTTCAATCGATCGCCGGAAAAAGTGGGCGTCGGTTTCTGGATGGCGGCGCTGGACAACGGCACCAGCCTGCATACTGTGGCGCAAGGTTTTATCGACAGCGGCGAATTCAAGGCGCTTTATGGCCAGGCACCAAGCAATGCGGCCTTCGTCAACCAGCTATATCTCAACGCGCTGCACCGTCCGGGCGAGCAGGCCGGCCTGGCTTACTGGAACCAGAAACTGGAGGCCGGTATGGCGCGCGCCGACGTGCTGGTCGCGTTCAGCGAAAGCGTGGAAAACCAGGCAGCGCTGGTCGGCAAGATCGGCGACGGCTTCAGCTATACGCCTTATTACGGCTGAAGCGCCGCTTGCGCCAGCAGTGGAAGCGGCGCCTGCGCCACCTGGAAACCGGTATTGCGGCGCGCCACCTCCCGTCCGTCGAGCAGCAGCACGCTTTGCACCGTGTACTGGCCCTGCTCCATCCCCTTCGGAATCTTGTAGACGCCGACGGCGCGGAACTGGCCGGCGCCGTCGACCCGCTCGACCCGCGCGATCTGCGGTTGCTCGGACGCCTTTTCGCCGTTGGCTTTTATTAAGGTCATGCTCTGCACCACTTCCGGTACGTGCTGCGACTGGCCATACAGCGTGATTTCGCCGACCACCTGCAAGGGCGCGCCGCCGGCGCGCGCGACGCTCGACGACGAGTGCACCTGGTAGTCGCGCAGGCGGATTTCGCGCTCCGGTACTTGCAAGCCTTCGCGCCGCGCGGCGGCGTTGACGGTTTGCGCGGTAGCCACCTTTTCGGAATAGGTCGACCAGCCGATGGCCGCGCCGATCAGCGCGCCGACGGCCGCGCCCTGCGCGCATTTTTTGCCGGCCAGCGCGGCCAGCGCGCAGCCGGCCACGGCGCCCAGCGCGGCGCCGCCTGCGGCATTCTGCCCGGCGCTGCCGTTGCCGGCATCGCCGTCGTAGCGCCCGCCATTGTTCGGCGGCGCCGCGCATCCGCTGGCCAGCAGCGCTGTCGCGACGACGATCAGCAACGGTCGTTTCATGAGCCCTCCGGGATTATTGGCAACGGTCGTTGACCCAGTCTGCGCCGCTGGCCACGCAGCGCAGCATCTCGCGGTTCAGGCGTTCCGCGCGCTGCTTCAGGCCGAGACACTCGCGGTTGCCGACATCGATCATTGTGGCACAAATGTCGGCCTTGTCCATCGCCCCCTTGTAGTTGCCTTGACTCAGTTCACGTTCGGCGTCGGCCAGGATCTTGCGCGCCTGCTGCACCGTCTGCTGCACTTGCGGCGCGGTGCTGATGACAGGCGATGCGGGCCGCTGAACGGCCTGACGCGGCGGCTCGTTGGTGAGCACGGGCGGCTGCGCCGGCGTCTTTTGTTCGAGCACGGTCGCTTCCAGCAAGCGTGACAGCGACTCGCGCAACAGCCCGATGCGCGCGGTCAATTCCTGGCGCTGCAAGCGTTCGGCCGCCAGCAACTTGTTTTCCAGGCAGGCGCGGTCGGCCTTGCGCAGGCAGGCGTCGGCTTCGTCGAGCAGGCGTTCTCCTTTTTGCAAATCGATGCGCTTGTCCCAGTCGCGCGTGTCGTCGTCCTCTCCCCATTTTTTGGTGAAAGCGGCCAGGCGGCTGGCGGCGCGATCGACGGCGCCGCCCTGCAAGGCGCTTTCCAGCGCGGAGCGCAATTCGCTCCACGCCTTGCCGCGCTGGCGTTTTTTCTCGCAGCCGGCCGCCGTGCCGCCGATTGCATCCTGCACCTGTTTGATTTGCGCCGCCGTGGCCTTGTCGGTCTTCAGCGACGCCAGTTCGGCACGCGCCAGGTCCAGCTTGCATTCGGTCGTCAACGCCACCGCGTGCTCGACTCTCGCATCGAATTTTTTCTCGGGACGGCCCGGCCTGGCGACGATCCACACGGCCGCCAGCACCAGCACCACGATGGCCCAGGTGGTCTTGCTGATCGGCGCGCGCAGCGGCGGGCGCGATGGGGATGGCGATGCCGGGCCGGCGCCGGGCGTTCCGGTTCCGGTTCCGGCTCCAGTTCCAGGCGGCGCGCCGCTGCCCGATCCGGCTGGCGCATGCGGCGGCGCGGCATGGCCGGACGACGCGTACGGAGAGATCGGCGGCGGCGGTGCGGCCGGTTTTTTACCCAGCGCCACCGCGGCGGCGAGCCGTTCCAGCGCCGCCGCCGAGGCGGCACTCTGTGGCTCGTTCGCCGTGCGCGGCGCTTCGGGCGTGTACTGCGGCGCTGCCGTCGCCGCAGGCTGTACCGGTTCGTATGCTGTACGCGGCGCTTCCGACGGCGCGGACTGCGCCGGCGCGCCGCGCGGTGCTTCCGTTACCGGGCGCACCGGCTCCGCTGCCGCGCGTTGCGGCAGTGGCGGCACGGTGGCGCCCTGCTGGCGCGTGCCGCAGTAGGGACAAAAATTCACCTTGCGCGGGAAGCCCCGGCCGCAAGGCGCATTGTTACATCGGTACATCGCTGGCTCCACCACTAATCAGCCTTCCTTATTCCGGATCGGGAATGTCGTCATGCGGGTCCGGGATCGCGGCACTGAGCAGCGGCGCGAATTCCGCCATCTCGCCGGCCGTTTTCCAATTGTCCACGCGCGGTATCCACTGCATGTTCCAGACCTTGGTCATGCTGTCGACGTCGCCCAGCGCGATGCGCTGCGCCAGTTCGTGCAAGGTGTACGGTCCCTGCTGCGTCTTGTTGACGAACACCTTGTACAGCGCGGCGCCAGCGGCCGGCACAGCCCGTACCGCGGCAGCTATGGCAGGCTGCGCGGCCGGTTGCGAGGTCGGTGCCACGGCGATCGCGCCGAATGGCACATTGTCCGTGAATACCTGCGTGGCCAGCGCCTCGCTGGCGAGGTGCTCGGCCTTCAAGACGCGCTTGTCCACCGCGTGCTGCACTTCCCAGCTGTAGGCG
This sequence comes from Pseudomonadota bacterium, assembly GCA_040389645.1. GTDB lineage: Bacteria > Pseudomonadota > Gammaproteobacteria > Burkholderiales > Burkholderiaceae_D > Rugamonas. The sequence continues at coordinate 41,615 of JAZJZT010000030.1, forward strand.
TCGCCGGCCGAATGCCCGACCTGCTCGCTCCACTGGCCCAGCGCCTCCAGCGCGCGCTCGACGGGAGATGCGGGTAACACCTCCTGCATCGCCTGCGCGCGCTTGAACCACGCATCGTGCAAGCGCTTGGCCGTGATGTTGGGCAGCGACGGCGACGGCAGTTCGGCGCCCGTCTCGTCGACTTCCAGCTTCGGCTGGTAGACCTTCAACTGGTAGTAGCGCATCAGCGCGGCCAGCAACAGCATCTGGTTCGGACCGATGCGCGCCAGGCGCTGCTGCACGGCGCCGACCACCTGGTCGCGGTAAAACGGCGGCAAGCCGTTCGAGCGCACGGCGAACTCGTTGCCGATTTGTAGCCATTCGCCGGAACCCGGCTCCACTTCGAACAGGTATTGCCCACGCGGCTGGAACGACGCTTCCCGGTCGGCCAGGTCGGCCTTCCGCTTGATCACGCCCAGCGCGATCGCCTGCAAAAACCATTCGTAATCGTCGGCCAGCCGGTTCAATTCATCCATCGACGGCGCGATCGGGTGGCGGAAACGGGTCGCGTCGAAATGCAGGTGGGTCGGGATTTTCGGGTTCTCGATCTGGTACGAGGTGCGCCACGTCGGCAAGCCGCGCAGCACCGTCATCGGGAAACCGGACAGTTCGATGTAGCAGACCGCCTTGCCGCTGATGCCGGTGTTGACGATGCTGACCAAATCTCCGTGGAAGAAGCCGGTCGGCACGGCCGCCTTGATATCGGCTTCCAGCTTGCGCCACGCGGCGGCGTCGCCGACGCCGATAAAACATTTGAATTGGTCGGCGCTGGGCGTGAATTCGGCCGAGAAGCGCGCATTAATCCACGGCATCGCGCTGCGTATCCATTCATTGAAAATGTGCTGACGCTCCTGCGGCGACATCGCCACCAGGCGCTCCAGCAGCGGATCGGGCGGCGCCGTGTCCCCGACCTCGTCGCGGATCAACTGCGTCTGCGCGCGACGGAACAGTTTTAATAACAGCGAAGCGCGCAATTTATCGTCGCCCAGTTGCGGGAACAGGCGCGCCGAGCCGCCGAATTCGAGCAGCACTTCTTCGCTCCAGACGCTGATGTCACCATTGAGCTTGACGGCGTCCGGCACCGTGTCGCTGGCCAGCTTCATGTAGGTCGCGTGCTCGTGCTGCGCGTCGGCGCGCAATTGCGCGATGCGCTGGTCGACCGACGCCAGCATCGCTTCCACGCAGCGCCGCCCTTCCTGGAATTCGCCGGCGATGCCGCTCCAAACCGCCTGCCCCTTGTCGTCCACCGATTGCGCGTCGCCCAGCCAGGCCGACATCGCTTTTAAAACGTCCTCGGCCTGCCCTGCCGCCACGGCCAGTAAATGAAAACGCAGATAATCGGCGATATCGCGTTTTAAATGCGCCATCACTTCGCGCGCCTGCGCATCGCGCCCGAACAGTTTCGAGGCCGCCTGCGACAGGTTGTTCAGCGACTCTTCGACCTGGCGCGTGCGCAGCGCGTCGCGGATCGCGCGGTAACGCTTGCCGTTGCGCTCGACATTGACCAGGTCGCGCTGCGAGATGCGCGCCTTGATCTGTTCCAGCAGAGATAATACGAATTCCAGCCCGCCCTGCTTGCGGTCGTCCAGCAAGGCATACAGCTGTTCGCGCGCGCGGCCCTTCAGGCGCACCAGCAATTCCGCCGTGTGGCGTTTTAAACGGTCTTCGCTGGTTTCGGCGCTGGCGCCGGCTTCGCGGATCGCGTCGCGCTCCAGTTGCGGGAGCAGTTCCGCCACCTTCTCTCGCCACTGTTTCAGTTCATAATCTCCCATGATGCGGTCGACTTCGAGCTGCACCTTGCTCTCCACCCTCTCCAGCAGCGAGCGTTCATCCTTGTCCAGCAACAGCTGGTCGGTCAGCGCATATTCCTGGAACGGCGCGACATCCACGGTCCCCTTTTTAAAATCGGGGAAGGCGTCGAACGGGTGCTCCGACAGCGCCATCTGTTCGCGCATGAAGTTGTCCCGCTCCTGGTCGCCCGCGCGCCGCGCCGGCGCGCCGTCGGCGCCGAGCAGGCCGAAGAAAGCCTTCACCATCAAGGCCGCCAGTTCATAGGCCCGGATATCCTCGCGCAGGTTTTGCTGCGTGTCGAGCACGGCCTGGCCAAACGCCGAATACACTTTTGAATATGACAGGCGCATGTCGCCGAAGCGCTGTTCCGGCACGCGCGGGTTGAACGGCCCGAGTTTATGCTGCTGCTGGTTGACCGCGACCGAGCGCTTGCGGTTGGCGAAATCGGCCGAGGCGAAATCCTCGAACAGCGAATCGGCCACCATCTGGTAGACATCCTTGACGTCCTGCGTCGCCTTGTTCGACAGGTTCGCCGTGTCGACCAGGTAGACATCGTCGAACGGCGCGCCCTTGCCTGTGAGACTGTCCGGGTCGGCCCAGCGCACCTGCGCGCTCATGTCGCGCATCGCCGTTTCCAGTTCCATCATCGTAGCGTAGGCATTGGCTTCGGTGCGCTCCTTGTTCGCCTTGGCGTAACCGGACGGCATGAACATCACCAGGTCGACCTGGCTGTCGGCCACTTCCTGGCGCGCGATGGCTTTCGCGATCCAGCCCAGGTCGAGCGAAGTGCCGGCGCCGGTGCCGCCGGCGTTCGATGCGATGACGACGATGCGGAATTTAGAAGTGTCGACCTGCAGGCCGAGGCGCTGGTAATTTTCCTTGCGCTCGTTGCCGGCGTTACTGCTCAAAAAATTGAGCGCGCCCTTGATGCGCCCGCGCAGCTTCGGGTATTTGTCGAACAGGTACAAGCGCGCCACGGCGCGGATCTGGCCGGCGCCCTTCGACGGATCGATGCCGAGCGAGCGCAGTTTTTTCGGCCGCAGCGGCATCCATTTTTCGATCAGCGGAAAGCGCGCCAGGCTGTCGTCGGACTCGTGGTATTGCGCCAGGTCGATAGCTTCGACCAGGCGTTCCTCGTCGCTCAATCGCACCAGTTCATACCACGGGTCGGTACGCTGCGATTTGCCCTCGTCGATGATGGCGCCGCTGTCGAGATCGACGTGCAAAAAGCGCGCGACCGGGAACTGGCCGATGGCGTCGACACGGGTCGGATTGTTGCGGTTCCAGACCGCCGACAGGATGCGGCGGCGGATGCGCATCATGACTTCCATGCCGGTGCCGCCGGCGCCGATGAACAGCGTGGGCCGCAGGTCGATTTTCAGCTCGGCCTTTTTTTCGCTGCCGATATTCGGGAATTCTGCCATGGTGATGTCCTTGGTTTAGCGGCGTCCGGTGACAAACGCGCCGACCAGCGCGGCGATGCCGAACACCAGCAGGCTGCCGGTGATGGCGACGGTGAGGAATTTGCTGGCGTTCATGATCGCCAGCACGGCCGCCGCGCTCAGGAAGGCCAGGCCGAAGAACATCAGCCAGCCGGCTGTGTCGGCCGACGAGGGCGCCACGCGCCGCCGCACCAGGTGATTGGCATAGGCGTTGCGCGCAAAGAAGAACACGACCAGCAGGATGATGAAAACGGTGCCGCCGATGGCGATGTCGCGCGTGGACGTGTCGGTGGCCGGCGCACCGGCCACGGGCGCCACTTCGATCGGCGCGCTGGCCGTCGCCTCGGCCGCCGGCGGCGTCACGGTGCCGGGCGGCGCGCTGGACGCCGGCTTGGCGCTGTCGAGCGGCGCGCCGGGAATCTTGAAACCGGGATCGGTATTGGCCTGCGCCAGCTGGATGGTGTTTTGTTGTTGCATCTGTCGTTCCTCGATGTTGCCGGCTAGCGGCCAAGCCGCACTTGCGCGCCTTCGCGCAAGTCCGTCAATGTATGTCCAAATAAGGTGGTTTTCAATGCGGCGACCTGGTTGCCGGCGCGGTCGTAAACAGGCTGCGTGCTGCCAGCCTTGGCATACAGCGTGCGCAACTCGCCTTCCACTGTCAGTTGCACCTTGCGCGCGCGCGTCGTGCCCAGCACTGCTGCGACGGCCAGCGCCAGCAGCGCGCCGGCGCCGCCGATCAGCGCCAGCAAGGGCGCCACGCCATATTGCATGCGCACTTCGAGCGGCAGCACGGCGCGCGAACCCTGCACCTGCGCCGGCGGCGTAAAGATGTCGGGCAGCGGGTCGCCCGGGAACAGGGTTCCCATGCGCTGGCGGAAAGCCTGCGACAGTTCCAGTTTCTGTTCGCTCAGTTGCACGTCGATCCGGCCCGGCAATACCGTCGCCGAACCGGCCGCCCTGAGCGCGGCCAGCGACCATTTGCCCGGCAGTTGCGCGGCCGGCAGTTGCATCGTCGACGGCAATGATTGGGACTTGCCGGGCGCCAGGTTGTTGACGTCGCCCGCGCCGAGCGCGATCGGCCGTTCGGCCCCGCCCAGCACCGAGCGCGCGGTCACCCGCGCGCTGCCGATGGTGTATGGATAAATCGTGTTTTCCAGGCGCCACTGGATGCGCGCCGCGCGCGCTGCTCCCAATGTCGCGCCGGCATCGACATCGGCGCGCAGCGTGCCGTTCGGCTGCGTCGAGAAGGTGACGCCGGGCGCATTATCAACCTGCACCGGCAGCAGCCGCACCGTGTCCTGGTCGAGCGGCTTCAGGCGCGCCGGCTGTTCGGTGATGACTTTTTGCAGGCGCCCGGAACGCAGCAGCGCATCGAGTTCGCGCACGCCTTCATCCTTGATCGCGAACACGTAGATCATCAAGCCGTTGGCGCGGTAGCGGCCCTGCACCGGCATGTGCAACGGGAAGGCCAGCACTTTTTTGATATCGCCACCGTGGTGGATCAATTCGTAAAATTCGCGGTTGCGCTGCGCCGTGGCCTGGTCGTTGTTCGGGCTGTTTTTATTGTTCGTGAACAGCCAGACCAGGCCAGGTCCTCCGCCCAGCGCGGTCGTCATCGCCGCGTTGACCGCTTCTCCCAGGTCGGTGTCGGCCAGCGCGGTGCCGCCGGGCTTTCTGGCCGCCACCAGCGGCGCCAGCACGGCGCCGATGCGCGCGCGCTGCGGCTGGCGATCGACCTGCGCGGCCAGCAGCGCTTTCGGCGACGGCGCGCCGGGTACGCTCTGGTTGAACGAGGCCAGCACCAGCGCATCGCCCGGCTCGATCGCGGCCAGCACCACTTCCGTCACCAGCGCCTTGTATTGCGAGGCGGGATCGCTGAAGAACGGTTCCATCCAGCCGGAATTCTGCACCAAAAACACGTGCGAGGCCGGCGCGGCCAGCGCGGGAGCGATCGCGCACGCCGCCAGCACGGCCGCGCCGGCCAGGGTGATGCGCCTCACGGTTGCGCTTCCAGGTGCCAGCCGCGTATCTCGTTCCAGGCCGGATGGTGCAGCCACAGGCAGTGGTCGTAGACGAAGGGTTGGCAGGCGGCCGGATACTGCAAGCGCGCCACTTCGTCGAGGATGACGTTGCGCTGTCCGACCCACTCGATCAGGGTACGCGGCAGCACGGCGCCATCCAGCGCCGCTTCGGCCTTGCCGCTGAACTGCTCGAAGCGCAATACGAGACCGGTCGGCTGGCTGCGCGTGCTGCCGACGTTTTCCAGCAGCGGCAATACCAGCGCGTCGTCCCGCGTCTGGTCTTCGACGTTTTCGACATCCCACGGTTCATTCTTGACCTGGTGGCCGCGCCGGAACAGCAATGTGTCGAACCCCAGCCGCGCGCCGTCGAGCGGCTGCGATTGCGCCTGCGCCACGCCCAGTTCACGCAGGGCATAACCGTGCGCGGTGCTGTGACCGATCTGCCACAGGCGGCCGTCGCGGCTGCGCACCGGCGCGCCGAACTGCAGGCGCGGCATCCAGCCGGCCGGCCACGGCAGCCATTGCGGCGCGCTGCCCGGACGCCACACTAGTTGGCCCCGCGCGTGCAGCCACACCAGTTTGCCGTCGTAGCTGAACGGGCGCGTCCAGCCCGACAGCGGAATATCACCCGCGCCCTCGCCGGCCGCGGCGCCAGCGTCGTCCGGGTCGGGCACGGCATGCGGGTCGATCGGATCGGCGACTGAAGGCGCGCCGTCCTGTAAGCATTCCAATACTTCCGGATCGGCGCCGTCGGCAGCGGCCGTCCACAGGCGCGTGCTGCCGGCCGCCGCGATCAGGCAGGCGATGCGGCGTCCGACCATGCCCGGCGCACTGGCCAGTTTCGCGGATAATATCGGCTCGGTGCCGTAACTTTCGCTGACCGGGTCGATGATCAAGCGCACCAATCCCTGCGCAGACGGCACGATGCCGACTTCTCCGCGCCGGGTCGATCCGTGCGCCGGCAGCCAGGCATAGGCGGAAGAATCGAAGGTCAGGTCGGCCGCCGTCTCTTGCGCCGTCATCAAGTGCCAGCGCGACGCGGCCGGGTCCCAGTATTGCAGCACGTTGCGGGTATGGGCCAGCGCCAGCAGGCGCTGCGCGGCGAAACCGAAATCGGCGGCGGCGAACACGCAGACCGCATTCGGCGGCGCCGGTATCCGGACATCGGCGCGGCCGACCACCGGCTCGGCGGCGCGCGTTTCGAGACTCGCCGCCAGCGGCAGCGCCGTCAGCGGCAAGCCGTGCGGCGCATGCTTCGGCAGCGGCGATTCGTCAACCGGCAATGGCGCGCTGCTCGGCCCCCACCACGCGGGTGCGCGCACAGCGGGCGGCGCGCAGACCTGCAAGGGCATGCCGCACTCGGGACAAAATTTAAAACCTTCCGGATAAATCGGCGCGTGCGCGCAGCCGGCCGGCAGCGACGCGCCCAGCAACTGCGCCACGTCGGGCAGGCGGCTGCGCGCCTGCGCCTGCCACTCGATACGGCTCAACCCGCGACTCGCGTCCAGTTCGAATTGCCCATTACGCTCGTCCTCCAGCCACACGCTGTCGGAAGTCTCCCATCTGTATGCCATATCTGTGCTCGATTCGATCCGCCTGCGGAACCCGAGCTCTGCCAAGGCGAACTCAAGTTGTTCTTTGAATCATAACGCATGTTGCATCATGGTTCGCGCAGGGGATGGACAAAAAGTGATAGCAACAGCCGCATCGTGCCGGAAGGCACGCTGGCGGTATCGGGATGGATCAGCAATAAAAATCAGGTAATTTTCTTCGGCGGCGGCGGCGGTGTCCACGGCACCAGTTCGGCCACCGGTGCCGATTCCATCGCTTCCGAATATTCGAGCCAGCGGTGCAGCACTTCCATGCGCCGTATCGTGATGCCCTTGGCGTTGATGTAGCCGACCTGCTCGAAGTTGTCCATCTTGCTGATCATCTTCGACGTCGTCGGCAGGTTGTCGATCAGGCGGTCATATGCCTTTCTCGCCTTCTGCTCCCATTTTTGCAACAGCGGATCGGCAAAGCGGTTGCTTTCGTAATATACCGTCAGCGTGCGGTCGTGATTGCCGTAGCCGACGATGGCCGCCCCCTTGCGGATCGTCAGCAGCACTTCTTCCTTGATGGTGCCGGTCGGCACGAACAAGGCTGCGCGCCCATCCGCGTCAGGACGCTCCTGCGGCAAATCCAGCCCCTTCTGGACACTCTTCTGTACGGCCATTACTCCCTCCTTGCCTGTCATGTGGCGCGGTCTGCGTGTAGTTGCCGCTCGGCTATATTGCCTTTGATTCTACCGCGCCCCCCCTGTCGCTGTACAGGCCGATGCCGCATAATGGGCCGTATTCCGACACATTGCCCGATTGTATTGCCCTAAGCCAATAATGACACAGCCGTCCGTTCCCCCCTTACCCTATGGCGCGCTGCCCGAAGCGGCCGTCGACACGGCCGCGCGCAATGTGCGCGACCTGCTCGCGCAAGCGATCGAATACAGGTCGGCGCACGGCGCGCTGGTGGTGTACGACCGCCGCTGCGACCTGAACCTGGCGCTGACCGAAGCCTACCGCCGCGCGCTGCCCGGCGCTGTCTTCATCGATTTCGACAGCGTCACGCCGGAGCACGTGCTGGCCGCCTTCGCGCGCCTGGCCGCGGACGACCTGGTGGTCTTGATCCAGTCGACCAGCTTCAGGCTGGAAGCATTCCGCATCCGCATCGAACTGTTCAAGCGCGGCCTGAAAGTGATCGAACACGTCCACCTGTCCCGCATGCCTGGCGACCAGGGCTTGCACTATATCGCCGCGCTGGCCTACGATCCGGCCTACTATCGCGGCGTCGGGCGCGCGCTGCAGGCGCGCATCGACAGCGCCGCCAGCGCCACCGTCGACAGCGGAGAAGGCGCACTGCTCGTGTTCGATTCGCCGCTGGAAGCGGCCAAGCTCAACATCGGAGACTACAGCGGCATGAACAATGTCGGCGGCCAGTTCCCGATCGGAGAAGTGTTTACGGAAGCGCGCGACCTGGAAGCGGTCAACGGCGAAGTGCGCATCTTCGTCTTCGGCGATACCTCGTTCCACGTCAACCACCCGCCCGTGCCGATCACGATGATCGTCGAGCGCGGGCGCGTGACCGGTGCGCGCGACGCCACGCCGGCCTTCGACGACATGCTGCGCATCATCCGCACGCACGAAGGAGAAGTATGGCTGCGCGAACTGGGCTTCGGCATGAACCGCGCGTTTTCGCGCGAACGGCTGGTCGACGACATCGGCACCTTCGAACGCATGTGCGGCATCCACCTGTCGCTCGGCGCCAAGCACGGGCAATACCAGAAACCGCAATTCAAGCGCAAGGATGCGCGCTTTCACGTCGACGTGTTCGCCGTGACGCAGGCGGTCTATCTCGATCGGCAAGTGGTCTACCAGGACGGCGCCTGGCAAGTCTAGGCGGCGCCGTCGCGCACGAAGGAAGCTATGCACGCGGTCATCAAGTGGTTGGAATCGGTCTTCCTGCACATCCCGCTGAGCCTGCTGGAAGTATGGGGCCGCCTGGGCTACCTGCTCGGCTTCGGGCTGATGCTGTGCGCCTTCGGCGGCATTACCTTCCGGCCCGGCGGGCGCTGGGGACTGGGCCGCATCCGCCAGAGCTGGGACAGCCAGGCGATGATCAGCGTCATCTTCACCTTCGCCATCATTTTTATTACCGGCTACATCGGTTCATTCATCGTGCTGGTGCCGGGCGCGCAAACCTTCGAATCATTGAAAGACCTGTCGGTGTTCCTGTGCATCGTGCTGTTCGGCTACCCGGCGCTGATCATCGTCCCCTTCGCCTACGGCCTGTCGGACCTGGTCGAAGGCGTGCCGCCGGCCTTCCTGGCCGACTGGCTGTTCGGATATTTCATCAATCCCGCCTGCTTCTGGGTCGCGCACCAGTTGATTGGACGCCAGCCCGACTTCCGGCGCCTGCGCACCTGGCACTGGTATGTACTGTTCGTTTTCGTGTTCATGGCGATCGAACCGCAATTATGGGGATATATCACTTCTCCCCAGTTCACGCCGGAACTGGCCTACCGCAGCGTCACGCCGGCGCTGTTCTTCACGACCGCCATCACCTGGCTGATCGCCCCGTTCGCGATGCTGGCAGCGCTGCCGCTGGCACGCAAGAGCGGCATGTTCTGGGCAGAGATTCCGCGCCACGTGCAAGAGTGCCGCTTCGGGCGCGGCGGCTGGCGCTGGGCCGACGGCAGCGCCGAAACGGAACTCGAAAGCGGCATCCCGATCCCCGCCTTCCTGGCCGCGCCTTTTATCGGGCTGGTGCTGGTGCTGGTCGGCACCACCGCCTACCTGACGCTGCGCAGCGCCGAAAACACCTCGGACATGCTGGCCGGCCGGCTGCACCAGGAAATCGCCGAAAACATCAACCTGCGCCTGGACGATTACGTCGCCGCGCGCCAGCACGATGACGTTGCTCCGCGCGCAGACGACATGTCGGCGCTGTTGCGCAGCCTGCCGGTGGCCAGCCACGGACGCGCCGTCGTCATCGACCGCCAGGGCCGCGTCGTCGCCTCGTCGCAGCCGGAGGGCGCGGCGCTGCCGGACCCGGTGCTGCAGGCGGCCAGTAGCGCGCTGCTGCAGGCGGCCGGCGATTACCGCGGCGTGCGCACGGCGCTGCTGCTGACCTTCGACCTGCTCAGCAGCAAGCCGCTGTCGCGCGAGCGCTGGCTGATGCAGGCGACGCCGTACCAGGACCGCAGCGGCGGCAGCGACTGGATCCTGCTGACGGCCATGCCACAAGCCTGGTACCAGGAAGGCGTACGTACCGGCAACAGCCAGTCGGCGATGGTGATCGCACTGGCCCTGTTATTGTCGCTGGTGGCGGCGGTCCTGTTATCGGCCGTCGTGACGGCGCCGCTGCGGCGCATCGCGCGCGCCACCCGCGCGATGGCCGACGGCGACCTGGGCCAGCGCGTGCCGGGCAGCCCGCTGGCCGAACTGGGAGGATTGGCGCGCTCGTTCAACCATATGGCCGGGCAGTTGCAGCAATCGTTCCACGCGCTGCAGGCGATGGCGGATCAACTGGCCGCGCGCGAACAGTCGCTCGAACAAAGCGAGCGCCGCTACCGCGCCTTGTACGAAGACGTGCCTATCCCCCTGTTCCGCACCACGCGCGACGGCGTGCTCGATGAAATCAACGCCGCCGCGATGCGCATGCTGGGCATGCACAGCCAGGCCGAGATCAAGCGCCACAATGTGCTGGAACTGTATGACGATCCGGACAGCCGCATGCGCTGGCAACGGCAGATGGAGATCGACGGCGCCGTCTCGCACCGCACCGAAGTGCTGATGCGGCGCCCCAGCGACGGCAAGGAAATGTATGTCAACCTGGTGGCGCGCCCGGTACTCGATCCCGCGACCGGGCAACTGGTGTTCATCGAGGGCAGTGTCGAAGACATCACGGAGCGCAAGCAGGCCGAGGATGAATTGCGGCGCTACCGCGCGCACCTGGAAGAACTGGTGCGCGAACGGACCTCCGAACTGTCGATCGCGCTGACCCGCGCCGAGGCGGCCAACCGCGCAAAAAGCGTGTTCCTGTCGAACATGAGCCATGAATTGCGCACGCCGCTGAACGCCGTGATCGGCTTCTCGCAACTGCTGTCCGGCGCGGCCGACACCAGCGCCGAGCAGAAAAACAAGCTCGAGATGATCAACCGCTCCGGCCACCATTTGCTCAGCCTGATCAACGATATCCTGGAACTGTCGAAAATCGAAGCGGGCAAGGTCGCGCTGCAAGTGGCGCCGGTCGACCTGTACGCGCTGTTCGAATCGGTACTCGAAATGGTGCAAATGCGCGCCAGCCCGCAAGGCATGCAACTCAATCTCGATTGCGCCGGCGTGCCGCAACTGATCCTGGCCGACGGCATCAAGCTGCGCCAGGTGCTACTCAATTTGCTGTCGAACGCCGTCAAGTTTACAGAGCGCGGCAGCGTCACCTTGACGGTGCGCGGCGCCGCGCAGGATGGGGAACAGGTGCGGCTGCAATTTTCCGTCATCGACACCGGTCCCGGCATCGCCGACGAAGACCGGCAACGCATCTTTCAACCCTTCGTGCAGGCGGCCACGCCGGCGACGCAAGCCGGCACCGGGTTAGGATTGACCATCAGCCGCGAATTCGTCCAATTGATGGGAGGAGAGCTGGAACTCGATTCCCGCATCGGCGCCGGTTCCACTTTCAGTTTTGCGCTCGACGTGACGCGCTGCGCCGCCGTCGGCACGCCGTCGCGCGCGAGAGAGCGGGTGGCGGGATTGCCGGCGCACGAACGCGGCAAGCGCATCCTGGTGGTGGACGACAACGCCGACGGCCGCCAGTTGCTGTACAGCCTGCTCGCTCCGCTCGGCTTCACGGTCGACCAGGCCTGCGACGGCATCGAAGGAGAAGCGAGCATCCTGGCGCTGCAACCGGACCTGGTGTTCATGGACTGGCGCATGCCGCGCATGGACGGGCTGGAATTGACGCGCCGCACGCGCGCGCACGGCACGCTGCGCCAGCCGCGCATCGTCATTCTCACCGCCAGCGCCTTCGAAGAAGAGCGGCGCGAAGCGCTCGCCTCCGGCGCCGACGATTTCATGCGCAAGCCGCTCGAACAGGACCAGTTATATGCGATGCTGGAGTTGCAGCTCGGCCTGCACTTCCTGCGCGAACAGCCCGCTGCGCCGGCGCCGTCGACACAGCCAGCCTTGAGCGCAGACGACCTGGCGCCGCTGGCGCCCGAAGTTCGCGCACAACTCAAGCAAGCAATCGCCGACCTGAACCTGGCGCGCATCGAAAGTTTATTGGAACGCATCGCCGCCCAGCACCCGCAACTTCCCGCCCGCATCCGCCACATGCTCGAACGCGCCGAATACCGGCAACTCTGGGCCCTGCTCTAACCCTGGGGTCAGGCCTGCGTTGTTGCGTTGTTAACCGTGGGGTCAGGCCTGAGTTATTGCGTTATTCAGGCGCTCTACCAGCTACGCGCAATCCCACGCCCGGGAACGGCAGCGCCATGGCCCGGTTGGCTCATGCCCGGCCGCCATGGTTTATCGTGTCATACGCTGCGGAATGCCTTGATACTGGACTCGCTCGCGCCTCCTGCGCCTTGCCGCCTGAATGACGCGCGCAGCCAGCCTGGCTTGTTTCCACCGTCAACAACGCAATAAGTCACGCCTGACCCCACGGTTAACAACGCAATAACGCAGGCCTGACCCCATTGTTGCGCCGCCTTGCGGGCCGTACAATGGCCTATCCCCATCGAACGGAGTGTCTGTCATGCTGACACCAGCCCAGCAGCAACAGTACCAGCGCGACGGTTATCTCGTGCTGCCCGGTTTTAAAAGCTTGGAAGAGATCGGCGCGCTGCGCGCGCGTGCGGCCGAGATTGTCGACGCTTTCGATCCCGCCGTGGCGCAGGGTACGTTCAGTACGCGCAAGCAGCAGGCCGATGCTTATTTTCTCGGCTCGGATAATACGGTGCGCTGCTTTTTTGAGGAGGAAGCCTTCGGCCCGGACGGTCAACTCAAACAGGATAAGGCGCTGTCGATCAATAAAATAGGCCATGCAATGCACGACCTGGACCCGGTCTTCCGCGCCTTTTCCAGCGATCCGAAACTGGCGGCGGTGGCGCGCGACCTGGGTTTGGCGCAGCCCCGGGTCTGGCAATCGATGTATATTTTCAAGCAGCCCGGCATCGGCGGAGAGGTGCGCTGGCATCAGGATGCGACTTATTTTGAGACGACGCCGGTCAGCGTGACGACGTTCTGGTTCGCGCTGGAAGAGGCGACGCTGGCCAACGGTTGCCTGTGGGCCGAGCCGGGCGGCCACCGCTCGCCGCTGCGCGAACGCTTCGTGCGCGACGGCGATGTCATCGGCCTCGAAAAACTCGACGATACGCCGTGGCCGGACGATACGACCGCCGTGCCGCTGGAATGCGCGGCCGGCAGCCTGGTCTGCTTCCACGGCTTGCTGCCGCATTACAGCGCGCCGAATCGTTCACCAGTTTCCCGCCACGCCTACACCTTGCACGCGACCGACGCCGCGACCCTCTATTCGCCGCGCAACTGGATACAGCGCGACGCCGCCTTCCCGGTGCGCGGCTTCCTGTAAGGCAGCTTCCGTCCATCGCTGGCGATACGGGCGCTGCCGGTCCCGCGCGCGCTGGCAGCGCAACGCAGCAGCAACGCTCCCATGCGCCGATTTCGCCGGCGCCGCTGGCGCGCCGGCAACGCGCCAATTGAATCTTATGCCTCGACCGGTTCGTCCAGCGGCCGCGGCACGCTGACCGGCAACACCAGCGTGATGGTGGTCCCTTCTCCCGGCTCGGATTCGATGGCGATCGTGCCGCGCAACACGCCGGTGACGATGTTGTAGACGATGTTCATGCCGAGCCCGGAACCGCCCTGCCCCATCTTCGTCGTAAAAAATGGATCGAAGATCTGGTGCAGAGTCTTGGCCGACATGCCGACGCCATTGTCCCTAAATTCCAGCAGCGCCGTGCCGTCGTCCTGCGCCTGGGCGCGGATCGCGATCGAGCCGCTGCCGCGGCCTTCGAAGGCGTGCAGCATGGCGTTGTTGATCAAGTTGCTGACGACCTGGCTGACGCTGCCTGGATAGGAATCGAATTCCAGCACGTCCGGCGCCTCGACCGAGACGTCGCAATTGATCCGCCGCAGTTGCGCGGCATAAGTCGCCAGTGTGTCGCGCAGCACGCCGGCCAGGTTGAACTGGCGGCGCTGGTCGCTGGTCTGGTCGACGGCGACCTGCTTGAACGACGTGATCAGCTCAGCCGCACGCGTCAGCGAATTGGCGATGATCGAACAGGCCAGGCGCGCATCGCGCAAATGCGCATCGAGCGCCGAGCGCTTGATGCCGCCGTCGGCCAGGTGCTGTTCGAAATCCTTGACCATGTCGCTCAGCGCGGTGGCCGTCAACAGGCTGTTGCCGATCGGCGTATTTAGTTCATGCGCGATGCCGGCGACCAAGGCGCCGAGCGAGGCCATTTTTTCCGACGTGATCAGGCTCGTTTGCGCCTGCTTCAACGTCGCCAGCACGTTCGACAGGTCGTGGTGCGCCAGTTCGGCGTTGGCCTTTTGCGCAGCCAGTTCATCGAGGCTGCGTTCGAGGCCGTGCTGGGTATCGACCAGCGCCGCCTCGGCCTGCTTGCGCTCGCTGATATCGCTGATCACGCAGACGCAGCCTTTATTGGCGTCGTCCGCGTCGAGCACGCGGCCATTGAGCATGCACCAGATCGGCGTGCCATCCTTGCGCAGCAATTCGCGCTCGATGCGCAGGCGGCGGCCTTGCGCGTCGCAGCTAAACGGGTCGGTGCCGTGGGAGCCTGTCAGCAACGCGGCCGGGCATCCGGCCAGTTCGCCGGGGGCATAGCCGAGCATTTCTTCGAGCCCGAGATTGCAGCGCACCAGCACGCCCTCGCAAAACAGGCCGATGCCGACGATGGCGCTGTCCTGCAGCGCGCGCTGTTCGTCGAGCGTGCTACGCAACTGGGCGCTGAGCGCGCGGCGGCGCTGCGCCGCCAGCAGCAGCATGCCGATCAGCGCGCTGATGATGACGCCGGCCACCGCGATCAGCGCCGCGCCGAGGTGCCCGTTGCTGTAGCGCGCGCCGCTTTGACCATTAAAGCGCATCACCCAGCGCCGTTCGCCGACGTTCAGGCTCATGCTCGCACTGAGTCCCGGCGGCGACGCCGGCCGCGCGGCGCCGGGCTTGCCGGCGCTGTCGTACATCAGGTTGTCGATCGTCGGCGGCATCGCGCCGCCGTCGCCGAGCAGGCCGGCGTCGTGGATCGTGATATCCATGTGCGCCAGCACTTGCGGGTCGATCACTTCGCGCATCAGCCGGTTGACGCGGAACACGATGGCGGCGAAGCCGAGCAGCGCGGCGCGCCGCTGCGCCACGTCGCCTTGCGGCATGCCGGCGCGGTACAGCGGCACGCGCGCGACGAAGCCGGGCTGGCCGCTGGCGTCCTGCACCAGCGTGATGCGCTCGGTGGCGATGATTTTATCGCTGTCGCGCCCCAGTTCGAGCGCGCGGCGGTGCGGCGCCAGCGCGGAGAGATCGAGTCCGAACGCGTTTTCATTGCCGCGCATCGGCTCGTTGTATTCGATGATCCAGTGCAGTTCGCGCAGCGCGCTGGGGTGAACCATGAAGTGCGGATAGCCGCCTGGCACGATGGACGCGTCGCGCCGCACGGCGTCGGTGAAGCTGGCCAGGTCGGCCTGCGGCACGCTGCGCACGAACTGGATCGCCTGGAAGCCGGGGTAGCGTTCGGCCACGTTCAGTTCGCGCACGTAGCGGCTGAACTGGGCGCGGCCGAGGTCCGGGTTGACCGCGTACATGCCCTTGATGCTGAGCAGCACATCAAAATAAGTTTGCAGGCGCACGCCGGTGTCGCGCGCGATCCGGTCGACGTCGCGCTGAAAATTCTGGCGCGCCTGCCGGTCCTGCGTCTCCAGCACGAACAGAGCACCCCACAGCGTCATACAAATACCGACAAAAAACGCCAGGTATCCGTGAGTCCGCATGGCTACGCTCCACAGTGTCGTATCGGGCCGGCCATCCGCGCCGGAGGGGTGCAACGACTATAGCATAGTGCTATCCGGCATGACCATCGGGCAAGGGCGGGTCCTGGAATTGCGCGGCGATGGCCATGAACTGGTCTTCGGCCATCAGCATCGCGTCGACCACGTCCGGGTCGAAATGTTCGCCGCTGCCCTGGCGTATCAGTTCGATCGCCGTTTCATGCGTAAACGCCGGCTTGTAGACGCGCCGTGAAATCAGGGCGTCGTAGACGTCGGCCACCGCCATCAGGCGCGCCGAGACGGGGATCGCGTCGCCGCTCAAACCTTGCGGGTAGCCGGAACCGTCGAATTTTTCCTGGTGCGAATAGGCGATCTCGCGCGCGTAGCGCAGGAAGGTATTAGTAAAACCGAGGTGGCGCTCGACGTCGGCGATGGCGTCGCGGCCATAGACGGTATGCAATTTCATCTGCTCGAATTCTTCGGCCGTCAGGCGGCCCGGCTTGAGCAGGATCGCGTCGGGAATGCCGACTTTACCGATATCGTGCAGCGGCGCGGCCTTGTACAGCAGGGAAATCGTGTGTTCGCTCAGCTCATCGGCGAAGCGTTTATGGCCGAGCAACTGGCGCGCCAGCGCGGCGACATAGCGCTGCACGCGGTGGATGTGATTGGCGGTTTCATAGTCTCGCGTCTCGGCCAACGAAGCCATGGCCCAGATCACGGCGTCGACCATCTGCGTCAATTCCAGCGTGCACTCGGTGACCAGTTGTTCGAGGTGCAGCCGCTGGTGCGCCAGCAGGTCGCGCGCCTGCGTCAATTGCAGGTGGTTCGCCACGCGCGCGAGCACGGTTTCGGCGATCAGGGGGCGCGACAGCGTGTCGGCCGCGCCGTCGCAGAAGGCGCGCTGTTCCTGCTCGTGCTGCCCGGCGTCCAGCATGAGGATGATTGGCAGCGCGGCCGTGTCCGGGCTGCGCTTCAATTGCAGGCACAAGGCGTGGCCGTCGAGTTCGGGCAAGTGCGCATCGAGCAGCAGCAAGTCCGGGCGCGGCACTTGCTGGGCAATGTGTAGCGCCGCGCGGCCATTGTCGGCCAGCCGGATCTCGTAGTGTTCCTGCAGCAGGCCGGACAGCCAGATCAGGTTGTCCGGCGCCGCGTCGGCGATCAGCACGATGGCCCTGGTAGTCGCATTCATGAACTGCCTTCCCCCGTTTCTTACCAGTAAGTATGATACAGGGGCCGGAGCTCATTCGCACAGTGCCGGCGTGCCATCCTCAAAAAAGGCGCCGTAGCAGCGCGTGCAGTGGTAGCAGAACAGGTGTGCGACGCGCACATTATCCTGGCGCAATATCAATTGCAACTGGCCTTGCCGGCACGATGGGCAGAATTCGCGCATCGCGCCGCAGGCGTTGACATCCTCGACCAGGTAGGTGTCGTCGCAGCGTTCGCCATCGACGACGGAGAGCGGGTCCAGTTCCACCAGCAATAAAGACGGGGCCTCGCCCCGTTGGTCCAACGTTTGTTTCATCGGTAATCCCCCTGCCGCTTTCCAGGGAAGCGGGCCAATCTAACGATAGTCAAATTGGCATCGCATGACAAGTGAAACTTTATTTTAGGACATAGCTTGCAATTGAATCGCGCGCTACCTATACTCCGGGCATGGATACCAACACCCCCGATCCGCTCTACCAAGTGCCCCGGCTCGATGCGCAACTATGCTTCGCGCTGTACTCGACGTCGCTGGCAATGAACAAGTTATACCGCAAGCTGCTGCGCAAGCTGGGGCTGACCTATTCGCAATACCTGGTCATGATGGTGCTGTGGGAAAAGAATGAATTGACGGTGTCGGAAGTGGGCGAACGGCTGTACCTCGATTCCGCCACGCTGACGCCACTATTAAAACGCATGGAACAGGCCGAACTGCTGACGCGCACGCGCTGCCCGAACGACGAGCGGCAAGTCATCATTTCGCTGACGCCGCAAGGCGACCGCCTGCGCGACGAGGCGGCCAAGCTGCCGGCCGAAGTGCTGGGCGCGAGCCATTGCAGCGTCGACCAGGTGGTGAGTATCAAGCACCAGCTCAACGCGCTGCGCGACAGCCTGATGAAAAGCACCTGACACGGCGGCGCACATCGGCCGGCAAGCCGGCGGCCAAGCCGCAGGGCATATGCGCCGGGCAATACCCGCTTGCTTTTCTCGTCGTAAAATATGGGACCTACTCACCCCGATCCCGCTCCAATGACGACTTCCGCACCGATCTTCACCCCTCCCGAACGCGTTACCGAAGCACTGCGCACCGAAGGCTATGCATTGCTGCGGCCGTCGGACGTGGCCGCGCTGGCCGGCTGCACGCTGCCTGAACTCGACGCGCTGGCCGGCAGCTGGGACACGCTCGAACTGGACCAGTACCTGAAGGATGGCGGCCGCTACCGCCGCCGCCGCCATTCCTGCTTCATCCAGCAGGGCGACGCGCTGACGCAAACGCCGCACCGCGCGCACTGGCAACCGCTCGAATACAATGCGCTGCACGGCGGCATGCGCCGCCTGTTCGAACCGGTGCTGCCGGAGACGGCCGCGCGGCCGGCGTGGAACGCACTGCTGAGCGCCATCGGCCGCAGTTGTTCAATGGTGCGCGGTGAACGGCCGTGGCATATCGAGGCGCACCAGTTCCGCATCGATACCACCGACGGCATCGGCCGCCCGACGCCGGAAGGCGCGCACCGCGACGGCGTCGATTTCGTCGCCGTGATCCTGATCGGGCGCGCCGGCATCAAGGGCGGAGAGACGCGCATCTTCGAAGCGGACGGTCCGAACGGCAAGCGCTTTACGATGACCGAACCGTGGACCATGCTGCTGCTCGACGACGCCACCGTGATCCACGAATCGACGCCGATCCAGCCGCTCGGCGAACACGGCCACCGCGACACATTGGTCATCACCTATCGAGCTGAAAGCTTCCAGGGCGAGCAAGGCTGAGACGATTGCGCCGTGCACGGGAAAGTTCCCCTGTTCCACATAAATCCGATATAGTCACCATTGCTTGAAAAACCCCTGATTGGAGGCAGTCCGTGGACGCCAGTTACGAGATCGAACCCGATGAGATCGAGATCCTCATCGTCGAAGACAGCCCGACCCAAGCCGAGCGGCTGCGCCGCCTGATCCAGTCGGTGCGCTACAAGGCACGCGTGGCCGGCAACGGCCAGTTGGCGCTGAACGCGATCCGCGAACGCAAGCCGCACCTGGTGCTGTCCGACATCGTGATGCCGGAAATGGACGGCTATGAATTGTGCCGTTCGATCAAAGCCGACCCGGCGCTGCGCGACATCCCGGTGATCCTGGTGACGTCGCTGACCGATCCGAAAGACATCATCCGCGGCATCGAATGCGGCGCCGACAATTTTATCCGCAAGCCATACGCGGAAGATTACCTGTTGAACCGCATCGGCCACATGCTGGTCAACCAGAAGCTGCGCAAGAACCAGAACATGGAGGTCGGCATCGCCCTCTACCTGGGCGACCAGAAGCACTTCATCAATGCCGAACGCCAGCAGATCCTGGACTTGCTGATCTCGACCTACGAACAGGCGGTGCAGGTCAACAGCGAACTGCAGGCGCGCGAGCGGCAGGTGATCGAATTGAACATGCGCCTGGCGCACCACGCCGGCGAACTGGAAACCATCAACCGCGAAATCGCGCTGAAGAACCTGGAGCTGGCCGAGGCGAGCCGCATGAAGTCGGCCTTCATCGCCAACATGTCACACGAACTGCGCACGCCGCTGAACGCCATCATCGGTTTTACGGGCGCGTTGCTGATGAAGCTGCCCGGACCGCTGACGGGCGAGCAGGACAAGCAGTTGACGACGATCCGTTCCAGCGCGCGCCACCTGCTCTCTTTGATCAACGATATCCTCGACGTGGCCAAGATCGAGGCCGGCAAGGTCACGCTGTCGGTCGAGCCGATCGCCTGCCAGGACCTGATCCTGGAAGTGGCCGACACGCTGCGTCCGCTGGCCCAGCAAAAAGGCTTGTCGCTGGAAGTGGACCTGGCGCCGCAGCCGGTGTCGATCGAGACCGACCGCCGCGCGCTGACGCAGATCCTGATCAATCTCGCCAACAACGCGATCAAGTTCACGGAAAAGGGCACGGTGCGCATCAGCCTGAGCCAGCGCAGCGAAGGCGGCGCGCAAGTCACCGAGTTTGCCGTGGCCGACAGCGGCGCCGGCATCCGCGAAGAAGACCAGGCCAAGTTATTTCAAGCCTTTTCGCAGCTCGATTCGACATCGACCCGCCACGCCGAAGGCGCGGGACTGGGCCTGTACCTGTGCCAGAACCTGGCCAACCTGATCGGCGGCGCACTGTTCTTCAGCAGCGATTTCGGCCATGGCAGCACATTCACCCTGGCGCTGAAAACCAGGTCTTGAAGCACCCATCCACAAGACGGTACTGGCGAAAGGAGCCGGCATGGCGGCGCGCGTCCTGATCATCGAAGACAACCAGGCCAATATGGACCTGATGGTCTACCTGCTGACTGCGTTCGGCCACACGCCGCTGTCGGCCTACGACGGCGTACACGGGGTCGAACTGGCGCGCAGCGCGCTGCCGGACCTGATCATCTGCGACATCCACCTGCCCCGGCTGGACGGTTACGGCGTGGTCGGCCAATTGAAAGCCGATGCGGCCACGCGCGCCATTCCCGTGCTGGCGGCCAGTGCGCTGCCGGTCAGCGACGGCGGCGCCGCGTTGCGCCAGGCCGGCTTCGACGGCCACCTGCCCAAGTCGCTGGAACCGGACACCTTGATCCCGTCGCTGGAAAGCTTTTTGCCGCCCGCCTTGCGCTCGGACCACCAGCCCGACGCGCACGGCGAAGCCGGCGGCGTGCAGCCGGTCTCGCCGGCGCGGCGCGCCCGCATCCTGCTGCTCGACGCGGCGCCGGACAATGGCGGCGTGGTCGCAAGCATCCTGTCGCACTTCGGTTATACGCTGTCGGTGGCGGCCGACAGCGCGCAGGCAGCCGCTTGCGCAGGGCAGCAATTTGACCTGCTGCTGTGCGACCTGGACACCATGAACGATCGCCGCGCCGCCCTGCTCGAAAGCGCGCTGCGCGCCTGGCCGGCACTGCCGCTGCTGCTGATCAGGGCCGCCGACGACGACAGCGTCGCTGGCGATGTCGGCGAGCGTGCGCCGGCGCCGCTGCGGCTGTCGCACCCGCTGGAACCGCAGCAACTGGTGGACGCCGTCGAGCGCTGCCTGGCCAGCGCCGCGCAGGCAGCTTGAAGCCGCGCGCTGCAATATTGCCATCTTGCTTTGTTGAATACTTCGACATCGTAGTTTTACTGTATTGCAGCGCAACAAAAATCAGCTTATAGTGAAACTGTCTCCTCCAAACGTTCCCCGAACAATTGGATTTAGCCCGCGCCAGTCGCGGGCTCTTTTTTGCCCAAATCAAATGCGAAATCTGGGGTCAGACGGGGACGCCGAGTCCCATGGGTCTGACCCCGGCCCTTGCATCTGATTTTTGCTAAAGTTTCCCGTATCCCGTCAGGCTCGCAACAGGCGCAATGGCGCACCCGCGGCTGGCATTGCAGGCAAACCCGGAAACACTTGCGCCAGCTGGCGTTCCCCCAGCAGCAAATGACGTTCGGCCAGTTGCGCCAGCACGCTGCGGAAATCGGTCGTCACATGCAAGTCTCTCCCTTCGTGCAATTGCGCGTCTCCGATGCCGGGCCACTCGCCCAGCACCCGGCCGCCGGCGACACCGCCACCCAGCAGCCAGATCGCGTTGCCATGCCCGTGATCCGTGCCGCCATTGCCGTTTTCGCGCGCGGTGCGGCCGAATTCGGACATGACGACGATCGCCGTGTCGTCGAACATCGGCCCCAGGCGCCGTGCCAGCAGCGCCAGCCCCTGCGCCAGCGGCGCCAGGCGATTGGCCAACTGGCCGCTGCCGGCGCCCTGGCCGGCGTGCGTGTCCCAGCCGCCCAGCGCAAAGAAGGCCAGTTGCACGTTGGCGTCGTTGCGCATCAGCGCGGCCAGTCGCGCCGCATCGTCCGGAAAACCGTTGGGCAGCGGCGCGCCGCCGTCGGCCACCTGCATCTCGTTCGGCATCGCCGCCGCCATCACTTCCTGGCGCGCGGCACGCCCGTCCTGGTAGACGCGGCCGAAGCGCGCGTTGTCCGCGTACAGCCGGTCGAAGGCGTCCCTCAGCAGCGGGCGGTCGAGCGCGCCGGCACGCACGCCGGCCGCGCCGTTGGCGAGATTGATCGCCGCGGCCTGCCCGGCGAGAATGCGCGGCATGGTCGGGCCGATGCTCAGCGCGCGGGTCGGCGTCGAAGCGCCGGGCAAGGTACTTAGCAGGCGGTTCATCCAGCCGTCGGCCGTGCTTTTAATTCCGGGCGTCGCCGATTCCATGTAATCCTGCGCGTCGAAATGGGAGCGGGTCGGATCGGGCGAGCCGCTGGCGTGGATGAAGGCCAGCTTCTTTTCGCGCCACAGCGGCATCAATGGTTCCAGCGCCGGGTGCAGCGCGAAATATCCGTCGAGATCCAGCGCGCCGCCCTCCTGTCCCGGCGCGGCCAGCGCGATACCCGGACGCAGGCGCGCGTAATTTGCGTCACCGAGCGGCGCCACCACGTTCAAGCCGTCGACGGCGCCGCGCAGCATGACGACGATCAGTTTGCGCGCCGTCGGCGCCGCGCCGGGAATGCCGGTCGCGGCCCAGGCGTGGCGCCCCAGCGGTATCGTCAGGCCGGCGCCGGCGGCCAGCGCATTCAAAAAATCCCTGCGTTGCATGACTAAGCCTCCTAATATTGCATGAAGTCGGGACTGCCGAGCAGCATCGCCGCCCGCAGCGGTTCCGGGCTGGCCGCGACGAGATCGCGCGTGCGGCCCGAGATCGCGCCGCCCAGCGTGACTTGCAGCGCGCCGGCATCGAGCGTCTTGCCCAGTTGCGCGGCAAAGCCGATGCGCCGGCCCAGCGCGTCCGGATTGAGCCAGGCTTGCTGCGTGTTCTTGTAGCCGTCCGGCGTCTGGCACCCGTACAGCGGCATGCCAAGCCGGGCGAGTATGCCCAGCGCCGGCTGCACATCGTCGAGCGCCAAGGCGCCGGCGCGCGCGGCCGAGATCACGTAGCGGTACGGCGTCTTGAACTTGGCGCCCTGCGTTTCCGGCGCCATGAATTCGGCGCTGGCGAACAGCGTGCGCAGCACGGCGCGGATATCGCCGCCTCTGTCCTGCCAGGTGCGCGCCATGCGCTCGACCAGCGCCGGCGGCGGCGCGTCCTGCACGAAATACTGGGCCAACTGATAACTGACGTGGCGCGCGGTGGCCGGGTGCATGGCCAGCACGTCGAGCGCATATTCTCCCTCGTCCTGGCCCTGCGGCCGGATGTCGCGTCCGAGCCAGCGCTTGGCGCCCTGGTCGTGGCGCTTCGCATCGAAGCGGAAACCGTTATCGCTGCCTTCCATGCGCCGCGGCGCATAAGTCCAGCCGGTCAGCATGCGCGCCAGTTCCGTCACATCCTGTTGCGCGTACCCCTGGTCGACGCCCAGCGTGTGCAATTCCATCAGTTCGCGCGCATAGTTTTCGTTCAGCGCGCCGGATTTCGACAGCCAGTTATCGAGGTAAAACAGCATGGCCGGATGTTTCGCGGTCGCGCCCAACAGCTCGCGGAACGTTCCGAAGACATGAGGGCGGATCGCGTCGCGCTCGTAGCTGGCGACCAGCGCGCGGTCCTGCCCCTTGCCGGCGAAAACATTAAAATGGTTGAACCAGAAGTCGACCATCACTTCTTCCAACTGGCGCGGACTGGCGACGGCGCGCGCGATGCGCGCCTCGGCGGCCTGGTTAGTAATCTTTTGCAGGATCGCGCGGCTGCGCTGTTTTCCTTCTTCTCCCTCTTTGGCCAGTGCGCGCGCGGACTGGAACGCGGCCAGCACGTCGCCGGCCGGCGCCTGCGCCGTGTCGAGCGCGGCCAGGCGTTCCTTGAGCGTGGCCGGCAGCGCCAGCGCTTCCGGCTGCAACTGGCTGTCGATATAGCGCTGCGCGCCCATCTGCCGCACGCGCTCGATGTCGCCCGGCGCCGGGCCGTAGGCGATGCGGTTCAGCAGGTGCACGGCCGCCTGTTCGGACGCAAGTGGCGCCACCTGCGCCTGCGCGAATGGCAGCCACGCCATCCATAACAGTGCCGGCCAGGCCAGTACTCTCATGTTTCTCCCCTTCGCTGTCGTTATCCTTACTACTTTATACGCCAGCCGGCCCCATCCGGAAAAGCCTGCCGTGTAAGCATTTGTTACGCGATCCGGAAGATTTCATGAAATGCCAGCTTGATCGATATCAATTGTTTAAAATGGCGAAGTGCCGCAAAACAGACCGGGAAAAAACAGCATGAAGAGATTGCCTTGGGTTCCGCCCCGCACGACGCTGGCCATCGCAGCGGCGCTGCTGCTGGCCGGCTGCGCCATGACCAGGCCGGCGGCGAAGGTCGATGCCGTGCCGGTGCCGCAGTGGCAAGCGCCGCTGCCGCACAACGGCAGCGTGACCGACCTGGCGAACTGGTGGCGGCAACAGGGCGATCCGCTGCTGGTGCAACTGATCGACGCCGCGCAGACGGCCGGCCCGTCGCTGGCGGCGGCGCGCTCGCGCATCGCGCAGGCGCGCGCCGAGCGCGTGGCGGCCGGCGCCGCGCTGCTGCCCAGCGTCGATGCGGCGGCCAGCATCAACCGCATGAGCCAGCAATCGGCGCTGCCGACCGGCACCACCAGCCAGGCCGCGCTGCAGGCCGGCTGGGAAATCGACATTTTCGGCGCCGGCCGCGCCGCGCGCGACGCCGCGCAGGCGCGCCTGGACAGCGCGCAAGCCGGCTGGCACGAGGCGCGCGTCTCGCTCGCGGCCGACGTGGCGAACCAGTATTACAGCCTGCGCAGCTGCGAACAGTTATTGCTGGTGGCGCTGCAGGACGCCGGTTCGCGCGCCTACACGGCGCGCCTGACGGAATTGAGCGCGAAAGCGGGATTCCAGGCGCCGGCCACCGCCGCGCTGGCGCGCGCCAGCGCGGCCGACGGCCGTGGCCGCGCCAGCGCGCAGCGCGCCGCCTGCGACAGCGACATCAAGGCCCTGGTGGCGTTGACGGCGCTGCCGGAACCGCAATTGCGCAGCCAGCTCGCCGCCGGCCCCGCCGTGCCGGCCCCGCCGATCGTAATCGCCGATTTGCCGGTGCAGACGCTGAGCCAGCGGCCCGACGTCTACAGCGCCGAACGCGAAGTGGCCGCCGCCAGCGCCGAAGTCGGCGGCGCGCAGGCGCAGCGCTATCCGCGCGTGAGCCTGTCCGGCTCCGTCGGCCTGGCCAATTTCCGCACCGGAGGACAGAACACGCAGCTCGATACCTGGACCCTCGGCCCATTGTCGCTGACGGTGCCGCTGTTCGACGGCGGGCGCCGCCGCGCCAATGCCGATGCGGCCGGCGCGCGCTACGACGAGGCCGTGATCAAATACCGCGCCAGCGTGCGCAACGCGGTGCGCGAAGTGGAACAGGCGCTCCTCACCCTGAACAGCACCGCCGAGCGCGCGACCGATGCGCAGACGGCGCTTTCCGGTTACCGGACCGCCTTCACGGCCACCGAGGACCGCTACAAGAACGGCCTGGCCAGCCTGCTGGAACTGGAAGATGCGCGCCGCACCCGCCTGGCCGCGGAAAACGCCGTCGTCGGCCTGCAGCAAGAACGCAACGCCGCCTGGATCGCGCTGTACCGCGCGGCCGGCGGCGGCTGGAGCGCCAGCGCCGACACCATCCCGAATACCCGATGAACCCTGCCGGAAATCCCATGAAAACACGCCCATCGAATCCGCCCGCGCTGCTGCTGTTGGCCGCGTTCGCCCTGACCGCGCCACACGCCGGTGCGGCGGACGACAAGAAGGATGCGCCCAAGCCGGCGCTGACCGTCACCACGGCAAAACCGGTTACCACGCGCCTGCCGATCACGCTGACGGCCAACGGCAACGTCGCCGCCTGGCAGGAAGCGAGCGTCGGCAGCGAATCGAACGGCATGCGCCTGACGGAAGTGCGCGTCAACGTCGGCGACATCGTGCAAAAGGGAGAGATACTGGCCACCTTCTCGGCCGACAGCGTCAACGCCGACGTGGCGCAGGCGCGCGCGGCGCTGATGGAAGCCGAAGCGAACGCGGTCGAAGCGATCAGCAACGCCGCGCGCGCACGCTCGCTGGAAACCAGCGGCGCGCTCAGCGCGCAGCAGATCAGCCAGTACATGACGGCCGAACTGACGGCCAAGGCGCGCATCGCGTCGGCCAAGGCGGCGCTGTCGAGCCAGCAGCTGCGCCTGAAATACACGCAGGTGGTCGCGCCCGACAGCGGCGTCATTTCCGCGCGCACGGCCACGGTCGGTGCCGTCGTCGGCGCCGGCACGGAACTGTTCCGCATGATCCGCCAGGGCCGCCTCGAATGGCGCGCCGAAGTCACCGCGACCGACCTGGCCAAGATAAAAATCGGCGCCAACGCCGTCGTCACGGCCGCCAGCGGCAGCGAACTGGCCGGTAAAGTGCGCATGATCGCGCCGACCGTCGATCCGCAAAACCGCTACGC
The DNA here is from genome assembly GCA_040389645.1 of Pseudomonadota bacterium. Classification (GTDB taxonomy): domain Bacteria; phylum Pseudomonadota; class Gammaproteobacteria; order Burkholderiales; family Burkholderiaceae_D; genus Rugamonas. The sequence goes on from JAZJZT010000030.1 coordinate 68,052, forward strand.
GCTGGTGTATGTCGACCTGCCGCCGGCCAAGACGAGAGAGAGCGCCTTCCGCGCCGGCATGTTCGCCAGCGGCCGTTTCGACATGGGCAGTTCGGCCGCGCTGACGGTGCCGCAGCAGGCGGTCGCCGTGCGCGACGGTTTCAGTTATGTGTTCCGCCTGAACCCGGACCAGCGCGTCAGCAAGATCAAGGTGCAGGCCGGGCGCCGCGTGGCCGACCGCATCGAGATCCTGGCCGGCATCGATGCCGACACGACCCTCGTCGCCAGCGGCGCCGGTTTCCTGAACGACGGCGACCTGGTGCGCAATGCCGGCACCGGCGCCATCGCGCCGGCGGCCGCCGCCACGCCCAGCGCCAAAAACGCCAAAGCGCGCTAAGGAGCGACGGTGAATTTCTCTTCCCTGTCGATCAAGAACCCGATCCCGGCGATCATGCTGTTCGCGCTGTTGACGCTGGCCGGCCTGATGGCCTACCGCGCCAACCCGGTGCAGGATTTCCCGGACGTGCAACTGCCGATCGTGACGATCAGCGCCTCGCTGCCGGGCGCCGCCCCGGCCCAGCTGGAAACCGAAGTGGCGCGCAAGATCGAGGACTCGGTCGCCACGCTGCAAGGCATCAAGAACATCTACAGCAAGGTGCTCGACGGCACCGCCATCATCACCGTCGAATTCATCCTCGAACGTAACATCTCGGAAGCCGTCAACGACGTGCGCGACGCCGTCTCCCAGGTGCGCGCCGACCTGCCGGGCGAATTGCGCGACCCGGTCGTCAGCAAGGTTTCGATCGCGGGCCGCGCGGTGCTGGTCTTCACGGCCGCGCCGAAAGCCGGCCCGGCGCGCGCGCTCGACGGCCAGGAATTGAGCTGGTTCGTCGACAATGCCGTGTCCAAGCGGTTGCTGACGGTACCGGGAGTCGGCGCGGTCAAGCGGGTCGGCGGCGTCTCGCGCGAAATCCGCGTCGAACTCGACGACGCGCGCATGGCCGCGCTGCGGGTGTCGGCGCTGGACGTATCGCGCCAGTTGCGCCTGGTGCAAAAGGAAGCGCCCGGCGGACGCGGCGACGTCAGCGGCGCAGAACAGTCGGTGCGCACCATCGGCACCGTGCAGACGGCGGCCGAACTGGGCGCGATGGATATCCCCTTGCAGGACGGGCGCCACGTGCGGCTCGACCAGCTTGCCGTCGTCAGCGACACCGTGGCCGAACCGCGCTCGCTGGCCGAGCAAGATGGCAAAAATGTCGTCGGTTTCGAAGTGTTGCGCACCAAGGGCGCGAGCGAAACCGAAGTGGCGGAACTGGTCAAGGCGGCCGTGGAAGAACTGCGGAAAGCCAATCCCGGCGTCGAACTGAAGCTGGCGGTCGACAATGCCACCGCGATCCACGAGGATTTCACCGGCTCGATGGAATTGTTGTATGAAGGCGCGCTGCTGGCGGTGCTGGTCGTCTGGTGGTTCCTGCGCGACTGGCGCGCCACGCTGGTGGCCGCGGCCGCGCTGCCCCTGTCCGTGATGCCGGCCTTCCTCGGCATCTACTGGTTCGGCTACACCTTGAACACCATCACGCTGCTGTCGCTGGCCCTGGTCGTCGGCGTGCTGGTCGACGATGCGATCGTCGAAATCGAAAACATCGCGCGCCACCTGCGCATGGGTAAATCGCCGATGGCGGCGGCGATGGAAGCGGCCGACGAAATCGGCATGGCGGTGATCGCGACGACCTTCGCGCTGGTGGCCGTGTTCCTGCCGACCGCCTTCATGGGCGGCATCCCCGGCCTGTTCTTCAAGCAGTTCGGCTGGACCGCCGTGCTGGCGGTGCTGGCGTCGCTGGTGGTGGCGCGCCTGCTGACGCCGATGATGGCGGCCTACCTGCTGAAACCGGTCGACCACAAGGAAGAAGAGGATGGCTGGATCATGCGGCGTTACATGGTCTTGATGAAGTGGTGCCTGACGCACCGCCTGGTCACGGCGATCGGCTCGGGCCTGTTCTTCATCGCGTCGATCGCGCTGGTACCGCTGCTGCCGACCGGCTTCGTGCCGCCGGCCGACCGCGCCCAGACCATGATCACGCTGGAACTGCCGCCCGGCTCGACGCTGGCCGAAACCCGCGCGGTGGCCGAGCAGGCGCGCGTGGCGGCCATGCAGGTCGGCGGCGTGAAGGGGATTTTCAGTTCGATCGGCGGCGGTTCCAGCGGCGACGCGTTCGGCCCCGGCCAGGCGGCCGAGGCGCGGCGCGCCGTGCTGACCGTCACCACCGAGCACCGCAGCGTGCGCAAAGGGTCGCTGGCCGACCTGGAAACGCGCGTCCGTGCAAAACTCGACGCCATTCCCGGCGCGCGCTTCACCGTCGGCCAGGCCGACAGCGGCGTCAAGATGCAGCTGGTGCTGCGCAGCGAAGACCCGGTCGCCCTGAGCGAAGCGGCGCAAAAGGTCGAACGCGAATTGCGGACCTTGAAAGGGATCGGCAACGTCAGTTCCAGCGCGTCGCTGGTGCGTCCGGAAATCATCGTGCGGCCCGATTTTGCGCGCGCGGCCGACTTGGGCGTGACGGCCAACGCGATCGGAGAAACCGTGCGCGTGGCCACCGCCGGCGATTACGATTTCGATCTGACCAAGATGAATTTGCCGGAGCGGCAGGTGCCGATCCGCGTCAAGCTGCCGGACGCGGTGCGCACCGACCTGGACGCCATCGGCCGCCTCGGCGTGCCGGGCAAGAACGGCCCGGTCATGCTGGCGACGGTCGCCAGCATCACGATGGAAAGCGGCCCGGCCCAGATCGACCGCCTGAACCGCAGCCGCAACGTCACGCTCGACGTGGAACTGGGGCGGCGCACGCTGGGCGAGTTGAACGAGGAAGCGCGCGCGCTGCCGTCGATGAAAAACCTGCCGCCATCGGTGAAGATCGCCGAACTGGGAGATGCCCAGGAAATGGTGGCGCTGTTCGCCAGCTTCGGCCTGGCGATGCTGATCGGCGTGATCTGCATTTATTGTGTGCTGGTGCTGCTGTTCCGCGACTTCATGCAGCCGGTGACGATCCTGGCCGCGCTGCCGCTGTCGATCGGCGGCGCCTTCGTCGCGCTGCTGATCACCGGGCGCGCGCTGTCGATGCCGTCGATGATCGGCCTGATCATGCTGATGGGGATCGTCACCAAGAACTCGATCCTGCTGGTCGATTACGCGATTTTGGCGAGACAGGAAGGCATGAGCCGTTTCGACGCGCTGGTCGACGCCTGCCACAAGCGCAGCCGGCCGATCCTGATGACGACCATCGCGATGGGCGCCGGCATGATGCCGCTGGCGCTCGGCTGGGGAGCCGACCCGAGCTTCCGCGCGCCGATGGCGACCGCCGTGATCGGCGGTTTGATCACGTCGACCTTATTGAGTTTGCTGGTGGTGCCGGCCGTGTTCACCTATGTCGACGATGCAGAGCACCTGCTGGGGCGGATTGTGCGGAAGCTGCACAGGCATAAGGAGGTAGCGCCTGTCGTTCCGGTGGTGCCTGTCGTTCCGGCTGCTGACTGAATAAACCCCAAAATCCAAAGCGAAGGGCCGGGGTCAGACCCATGGGTCTGACCCCGGATTTTGCCTCTGGATTTGTACTAAGGTGCTGCCACGCTGCGCCACCCTCCCCCCATCGCGCGATACAGGTCGACCGACGCCAGCAGCATGCGCGTCTTCAGTTGCAATCGCTGCACGTCGGCGTTGTACAGCGTGCGTTGCGCGTCGAGTTCTTCCAGGTAGGATGCGTAACCGTTGCGGTAGCGGTTGTGCGCGATGCGCAGCGTCTCGGCCGCGGTGGCGCGGCGCGCATCGTTTTGCACGGCCTGTTCGCGCAAGCGGTGCAAAGCGTCCAGTCCATTGTCGGTTTCGGCGAACGCGGCGCGCACCGTGTTTTCATAAGCAAAGACTAGCTGGTCGCGCTGGGCGGCGGCCGAATCGGTCTGCGCCTGCACCCGTCCTCTGTCGAACAGCGGCGCGGCGATCAATGCCGTCACGTGCCACAGGTGGGTCGGCGCGCTGATGAAATCCCTGAAACCGGTCGATTGCAAACCGCCGGACCCGGTCAGCCGGAACGACGGCAATAACTGGTCGCGCGTGGCGGCCAGCGCGGCGTTCGCGGCCAGCAGGTTCTGTTCGGCGCGCGCGATGTCGGGCCGGCGCCGCAGCAGGTCCGACGGCAGCCCGGCCGGCACCGGCGGCGGCGCCAGTTCGGCCAGCGCCGCGCCGCGCGCGACCGTTCCCGGATTGCCGCCCGCAAGCAGCGACAAGGCGTTTTCCTGCTCAAAAATCTGGCGCTGCAATTGCGGCACCTGTTCGGCTGCCGTCTCGTATTCGGCCTGCGCCTGCAACCATTCGAGGCGCGAACTGTAGCCGACCTCGAACTGCTTTTGCGCCAGCCGGCGCGACTGTTCGCGCAGCGCCAGCGTCGCCTGCGTCAGTTCCAGTTGCGCATCGAGGCCGCGCAAATTCAAATAGCCCGAGGCCACGCTGGCGGCGACCGACAACGCGGCGGCATCGGCACTGGCCTGCTCCGCCTGGTAACTGGCGCGCGCCGCGTCGCTCAGACTGGCGAGCCGGCCCCAGACATCGATCTCGTAACTGGCCTGGAATTCGGCCTGGTGCAGATTCGTCACGTACGGCACGCCGTTGTAGGCCAGCGCGCGGGCGCGGGTCGGCGCCGCGTCGGCGCTGAGCATGGGCTGCTGGCCGGCGCGCGCGGCGGCGACGCGGGCACGGTAATCCGCCACGCGGGCGCGCGCGATGCGCAGGTCGCCATTATTTTGCAACGCGGCCGTCACCAGCGCCGTCAGCGCCGGATCGCCGAACGATTGCCACCAGTATTGTTCGACCGGCTGCGCGCCGGCTGCCGGGCCGATGCGCGTTCTCCATTCGGCCGGCGCCTGCAAGGTCGACGGCGGCGCAGGCCCGACCTTCGCCGCGCAACCGGCCAGCAGCAGCGCCGCAGCCAGCGACGTCAAAGACGGCACACGGCGCAGCGGACCTTGCCCGCTCACGGCTTGCCTCTCTTGACCGGCGCTGGAGGCGGCGCCGGATTGGTGGCGGCATCGTTCAACACGGCCGAGGTGTCGATGCTGACGATGACGGACATGCCGGGCCGCAGACGCGGCGCCTGCGCCTGGCCGGGATCGATGCGGATGCGCACCGGGATGCGCTGCGCGATCTTGACGTAATTGCCGGTCGCGTTATCGGCCGGCAGCACGCTGAATTCGGAGCCGGTGGCGGGAGAGATGCGCTCGACCTGCCCGGTCATCGTGGCGCCGTCGAGCGCGTCGACCTTGAAGGTGGCGCCCTGCCCGACCTGCACCCCGTTCATCTGCGTTTCCTTCAGGTTGGCGATCACCCATAAATGTTTCGGCACCAGTCCCATCAACTGCGCGCCCGTGTTGACATAGGCGCCCTGGCGCACCGTGACCTGCCCGAGCTGGCCGTCGGACGGCGCGGTGATTCGCGTATTGTCCAGGTCCACCTGGGTCGCCTTCAGCGCCGCTTCCGCATTGGCGACAGCCGCCTCCAACGACAGCTTGTTGACGGTGACCGCCTGCGCCGACTGTTTCGAGATTTCGACGTTGGCGCGCGCCTGCGCCACCGCCGCCGCGGTCTGCGCCTTGCCGGCCTTTTGCTGGTCCTGTTCGCGCACCGATAACGAGCCATCCGCCACCAGCGCATCGACCCGTGCCAGGTCGGCCTGCGCGCGCACCGCCTGCGCCTGGGCGTTGGCCAGCGCGGCCTGGTTCAGCGCGATGCCCGCTTCGGCGCTGCGGCGCGATTGCTCCCAGTTCGCCAGCGCCGCCTTTTGCGCGGCCAGTTGCGCCTGCGCCTGTTCATGGCGCTGCTGGTAGATGCGGTCGTCGAGCTGCACCAGCACGTCTCCCTGCTTCACCACCTGGAAATCCTGCACGTTGACCGCGACCACGTAGCCGGACAGTTGCGTGCCGATCAGCGTGACCTGCCCGCGCACCAGCGCGTTTTCCGTCGTTACGACCGGGGTGCTGAACGGCGGCAGGCGCCACGCATACAACACCACCAGCACGCCGATCAGCGCGACCAGTAAAAAACCGGCCGCCGACAGCCATTGCTGGCGCTGGTCCGGCTGGGCCGGGGTCGGGGTCGGGGGCGCGGATGCGGGTGCGGACGCTGGCCCTGGCGCGGCTACCGGGGCGGCGGGCGGCGTGGCGGAGGAAGGGGATGCTGCGGGCGGCGCTGTAGGTGGAGTAGTCGTCATCGCGATCCGGAATTGTTGAGGGAAACGTTGGCCATGCCGGTTTGCGCATCTTGCGCCGGCGCGACCGGTTTGCAGGCGGTGCAGAGATTCCACAGGTGGTGCAACAGCATCCAGCACAGGGTCGCCACGGCCACCACGGTAATCATCAGGAACACGTCGTTATAGGCCAGGATATTCGCCTCGCGCGTGGCCGCCGCGCCGAGCGCAGCGACACCCTGCGCATTGCGCACGCCAGGGTCGCCCAAGGTGCTGACCAGTGCACCGGCGCCGGCCTGCACGCGCGCGGCCACCTGCGGATCAAGCATGGTCAGATGTTCGACCAATTGGCTCGAATGGAATTTTTCGCGCACCACCTGGAAGGTACCGACGATGGCCGATCCGAGCAGGCCGCCGATGTTCTGCGAAATCGTAAACATCAGCGAAAAGCTGATCAGATTGCGCGGCGCGGCGATCACCGCGCCGAAGCCCGAGACGAAGGTCGGCCCGAGGAAGAAGGTGCCGCCGAAGGCCAGCAGGAACTGGCTGACATACATCTGTTCCGGGCGCGTCAAACTGGTGGCGCGCGAATCCATGAAGGCGCCGATCGCCATCAGCGCCAGTGCCAGCATCAGCGAAGGCTGGATGCGCGCCGGCGTGATCGTCAGCGCACTGGTGACGATGCCGGCCACGCTGCCGATCAATAAAATGATCCACAAGGTCTGCATCTGGTCGTTGTTCAAGCCGAGCGCCTGCAACAGGCCGACCGTGCCGGCCGCTTCCGACTGCACGATGCGGATCAACAGCACCGACGCGGCCAGGCGCAGCATGTTGGCGTTGCTGAGCCAGCGGGTGTTGAGCAAGGGAGAAGCGCGGTTATGTTCGACCAGCAGCGCTGCCATGATCAATACGATGGCGCCGGCCAGGCAGTAACCGAGCCAGCGCGCTTCGAACCACCAGACCGTGCGTCCCAGCGCCAGCACCGCGCACAGCAGCGCCACGCCAGGCGCGAACAAAACAAAGGTCAAAAAATCGAGCTTGACGAAGGCTTTGACGCGGTCGCCCGGCGGCAGTTTCAGCAACAGCACGCAACCGAGCGACAGCAGCGCCATGCCCAGTTCAAAAAAATACAGGCCGCGCCATTCTCCGATTTCCAGCAAATCCGACGAAAACAGCCGCGCCAGCGGCAGCGCCAGTTGCGCGAAGCCGACACCGAGCACGACACCCTTCAGGCGGTGCTGCGCCGGAAACGCCTGCAAAACGTAATACAGGCCGAGCACCGTCAGCGCCGCGCCGCACATGCCGTGCGCGGCGCGCACCGCGATCGCCGACGCCAGCCCGTGCACGAACAGGTGCCCCAGCGTGGCCGCCGCGTACAGTATCAGGAACAGTTCGGTGAACAGGCGCAGGCCGTATTGCTGGCGGAATTTCACCAATAACAGGTTCATCGACACGTTCGCCATCACGTAGGCGGCCGGCAGCCACTGGATTTCGGCGGCATACACGCCGAGCGAGCCTTGCAGGTACGGCAGGTTGACCGACACCAGCGCATTGCCCAGCGCGCCGGTGATGGCGACGATGAAACCGACGATCAGGTAAGCGAGACGGCGCGGCCCCGAATGGAGCGGCGTGGAAGGAGAGCCCGGCAGCGTCGGGCGCTCATGCGGAAGCCATACTTGCGGGGCATAGACATCCATGCGGGGGTCGCCGTAGTAGGAATTTTCAGCCATGAGCATAGCACCATGGCGCGGTTCCGTTGGCGGGTTTTCAATGATGCCAGGAACAAATGACTTTAAGTTGGCGCAAAATCTGTCATTCCCGCGCAGGCGGGAATCCCATTTTGCGTGCTGAACGACGTAGCGGAAATGGGATTCCCGCCTTCGCGGGAATGACAACGCTACGGTCTGTAGCCTAACTTAACGGCATTGGTTACACCTTCGGCGGATCGGTCTCGCGCTGCCAGACGCGGTGCGCGGCGAGCGCCTGCTTGAAGGCGGTCAGCGCTTCGGACCAGGTGCCCGGCTCGGTACCGACCAGACCCGGATCCGGCGTGCCGTCGGGCAGCGCGGCCGGGATGCCGGCCGTGGCCAGCAGGGCCGCGCCGGCGCCGATCACCATGATCGGCTTGCAGTGGCGGTATTGCTGGCGCACGAAGTCCAGCGCCAATGCATCCTGGCACAGCAACTTCGCGGCGCCCTCTCCGTCCGGCACCAATACAGCGTCGAACAACACCGGCGGCGCGTTTTCCAGCGTCTTTTCGATGTCGACCGCGGCGCCGCTGGTGCTGGCGGCTTTCGCCAGCGTCGGGCCGACGATGTGCGGCGCGGCGCCATCGGCCGCCAGGTCGGCGCAGATAGCGCGCACGCAGTCGCCGTCGACGCCGTTGGCCACCAGTACCGCGACTTGCCGCGTCTTGATGCCCTGCTCGCCCGGACGGGACATCAGGGACAGCGCCGGTGACGGCGCATAGTTCGGCAGCGGCAGCGAGGTTGCCAGCGGTTGCGCGGCCGGCACCGGCATACCCAGGCCAAGCGCGACGGCGTTGACCAGCGTCGCATCGACATTGACCAGCATCGACAATAAACGTTCGCGGATCGCCGGCACCTGCACCTTGCTCAATTCGAAGCGGAAGCCGCCGACGATATGGGCTTGCTCGATCGGGCTCTGGCTGTTCCAGAACAGGCGCGCCTGCGAATAATGGTCGGCGAACAGTTCCGGCTTGCCGCGCACCTTGTCTTCCGTCACCGCCTGCTGGCGGATGCTGGTAAAACCGGCCGTGCCGGCCTGGAACGGGCAGCCGCCGCCGAGCGAATTCGGTTCGTACGAAACGCGCCCGCGGTTGACGGCCTGGCGGTGCATGCCGTCGCGCTGGTTGTTGTGCACCGGGCAGACCGGCGCATTGATCGGGATTTCATGGAAGTTCGGCCCGCCCAGGCGGCTGATCTGCGTATCGACATACGAGTGGATGCGGCCTTGCAGCAGCGGGTCGTTGCTGAAATCGATGCCGGGCACGACGTGCGCCGTGCAGAACGCGACCTGCTCGGTCTCGGCAAAGAAATTGTCGGGATTGCGGTTCAAGGTCATCTTGCCGACAGGGCGCAGCGGCACCAGTTCTTCCGGCACCAGCTTGGTCGCGTCGAGCACGTCGAAGGGGAATTCGTCGGCCTGTTCCTCGGTGAAGATCTGCAGCGCCAGTTCCCACTCGGGATAGGCGCCCGCCTCGATCGATTCCCACAAATCGCGCCGGTGGTAATCCGGATCGGCGCCGATGATTTTAGCGGATTCGTCCCACACCAATGAGTGGGTGCCGGCCAGCGGCGTCCAGTGGAATTTGCAGAACACGGACACGCCTTCGGCATTGACCAGGCGGAAGGTGTGCACGCCAAAACCCTGCATCATGCGGTAGCTGCGCGGGATGGCGCGGTCCGACATCTGCCACATCAGCATGTGCATGGTTTCCGGCATCAGGGTCGCGAAATCCCAGAACGTGTCGTGCGCGCTGGCCGCCTGCGGAATGGCGTTGTGCGGCTCGGGCTTGACGGAGTGGACCAGGTCCGGGAATTTCATCGCATCCTGGATGAAGAACACTGGGATGTTGTTACCGACCAGGTCCCAGTTCCCTTCATCCGTATAAAACTTGACGGCGAAACCGCGCACGTCGCGCACCGTGTCGGACGAGCCGCGCTCGCCGGCCACGGTGGAAAAGCGCACGAAGACCGGAGTGCGCTTTCCCGCCTGCGCGAACGGTGCCGCGCGCGTGATGGCGCTCAAATCCTCGTAGGCCTCGAAATAGCCGTGCGCGGCCGAGCCGCGCGCATGGACGATACGCTCAGGGATGCGTTCATGATCAAAATGGGTGATTTTTTCGCGCAGAATAAAATCTTCCAGCAGCGTCGGTCCGCGCAGGCTCGATTTCAGCGAATTCTGGTTGTCGCCGACCGGCACGCCCTGATTCGTCGTCAATCTCTGGCCGCCAGCGTCGGTGCGCACGCGTTCGAGCGAACCGTCATTCGGATTCTCTCCCAGCGGCGGCACGCCGTCGCCGACCTTCGGCGAGACGGCCGTTTCCGACAGCGTGCTGGCGCTGACGTCCGGACGCGGAGACTTGGCCACCTGTCCCGGTGGCGGTGTGCGGGCGGCTTCGCCATGCTCGGCCGCCTTGTTGGCGTTATACGGTATCTGCGCAGCCAGGTCGTTGACGGCGGCGGCCTGGCTGGCCGGTGTTGCAGGGGCTTTATTTGTAGGCATGTAATTTGTCTCGATATAAAATCAGCGCAGCATGGCGATCAGGATGACGATCGGCAGCGGTATGCCGAGCATCAGTAGCAAAATAGAGCGCATGGTCATCTCCCGGTTGAAACGGCAAACATCAATCAGCGGCGTATCTGCGGCGCGATGCGGTCGCGCTGGTGGCCGCCGAAGGTGGCGCACAGGCTGGCAAAAAAGGCACCGAGCAGCAAGGCGACGAACATCCACAGCGCGGAATAGGCAGCCGCCTTGCGTGCCTTGTCGGCGGCGGTCTTGGCGGCGGTTTCGGCATCGGCGCGGGCCTTGGCAAGGCGCGCGTTGACATCGTCGACGCGGCGCTCGGCATCGGACTGGGCGAGACCGGTGCGCTTCGAGATCAAGGTGGCGAGATACTGCCGGTCTTCCACCGGCAGCATGGCGCCGCTGGCGGTGTTGGCCAGGATGCGGCCTACTTCGGCGCGCATCGCGCCGTTGTCGGTTTCCGGCGTGGCCGCGTCGCTGCGCAGCAGCATGTCGGTGAAATAGGCGCCCGGCGTGGCGTCGCCGCTCTTCGAAGCGCCGGCCTTGGCCAGCGCCGGCGCGGCAGCGGCACCGCCGGCCGCGGCGACAGTCGCCACGCCGGCGCCGGCATCGATCGCCCCGCTCAGCACGGCGCGCACGGCGCCCGCCATCAGGCCGGCCGTCAGCACGGTGGCCAAGGCCCAGGCCAGCAGGCCGTGCGCGGTATCGCGGAAATACACTTCATCGCCATGCACATTGGCCCATTTGACGCGCAGGCGTCCGGCCAGGTAGCCACCCAGGCCGGCCGACGCCAGTTGCATGAAAGCCAGCCAGATAATCGTGGATTTGCCGATCGCGGCATCGTTATACGACCACGGCGACAAGGTGGACAGGCCGAGGCCGACGCCGAGGATCAATAAAATGAAAGACAGTGCGGCGGCGGCGACTGCGCCAGCCAGGACAGCGCTCCAGGACACGCCGGAACTGCTGCCTTCCGCGGCAAGCGCCAGGACGGAGTTGGCGGCACTGCCTGGCGGATAAGCTCCTGGGAGCGGGGCGGGGGTTTGCATGGAAGCTCTCCTTGGTGAGGAAACCGGCAGGCGCGGCACGGGCCGCACCCGCCCATCACCGGTCCGTGGACCGGCGCCGGGATATGAGCATTACCGTTCCTGCTTATTTATGCGAACCGAACAGCTTGGACAGGCCATAGCCGGCGGCCATCGCGACCAGCACGGAAATGGCAGGGCTGGTGCGGACATAACCGCGCCCGGTGTCGGCGAAACGCTGATAGGCGGCGCTCAGCTGCTTGCCGCCTTCCGTCACTTTGTCGCCGACTTGATTGGCGGTGTCGCTGACCTTGTCGACGGCCGTATGGGCGCTGCTGGCCAGGCGCTCGGTCGCGGGCTGTACCTTGTCGGCAATCTTGTCGACGGCGGTGTGGGCCACGCTGGCTGCGCGGTCGGTGGCCGGTTGCACCTTGTCGGCGGTGCGGTCGATCGCGCTGTGCAGGTCGGAGCGGGTATCCTTGCCGATCTGGGTAATGGTGTCGCGGCTCAGGTCACGGCCTGGGTTCAGGCCTGGATTCAGTTTGTCTGTAGTGTGTTCCATGATGGATTCCTCTGTGAAAGTAATTGGGCTTACTGCCTGAGTAACAATAGGCCGTTCACACAACCTGCACCGTGCGGCACCTAACAAACACAGAGGGAATTGCGCCGGGCATGCCGGCGCAGTCGAGCAGGTTAATCGATAAATTTCAGCAAGGCGGGAATGGTCTGCTGTGGCGCTTCGTCGATCAGCCAGTGGCCGGCGCCCTGGATCACCTGGCCGTCGACATGATCGGCCACCAGCTTGGCCTGATTGATCAGGAACTCGCCGCCTGACTTTTCTCCCGACAGCACCAGTACCGGCATCGCCAGTTTGGTTTTGCCCAGTTCGGCGAACTCCGCCGCGTCGCGCTCGAAATTTTTAAAATACTGGAAACCGGCGCGCATGCCGCCCGGCTGGGCGTAGCTTGCCGCGTACAGGCGGCGGTCCGCTTCCTTGACGGATTTGTTTTTGTCGGCGGCAAAGTCATTCCAGAAGTGTTCGAAATACGTGCGTTCGCGGCCCTTCACCAGCGCTTCGGCCGTGTCGCCATAAAAATGGAAATGCCATAAATCGCGCAGCAGGAACATGTCTTTCCAGTTGCCGATGCCGGGCAGGAAGGCATCCATCAGCACCACGCTCTTGGTGTCGGCCGGGTATTGCGCGGCGTAGGCATAGGCCACCATCAGGCCGATGTCGTGGCCGACCACGGTGGCCGGTTCCTTGCTGATGGTATTGACCAATTCATGGATATCCTGCGCCATGTTTTTCTTGTCGTAGCCGCCGGCCGCCTTTTCCGACGCGCCGGCGCCGCGCAGGTCGGGCACGATCACCGTGTGGTTTTTAGCCAGGTCGCCGATGACCGGATTCCACATGTGGCCGGTCTGCGCATAGCCGTGCAACAGCACCACCGGCGTGCCGTGGCCACCGATCCGATAATGGATCTTCACGCCGTTCACCTGGGCGGTCTTGTCGGCAAAGCCGGCGGCGGCCGGCGCGGCCGGTGCGGCGATGGCGTTGCCACCGAAAGCGACGGCAATCGCGGCGGCGGCAACGCCGCGCAGGAAGGTACGGCGGAAGGTGGCGGGTACGATGTTCATGTCATGCTCCAGAAGTTGGGGCTGTCGGCGACAGCGCTTGTCCATGTAGAGAACTATATGACCAACATAAAAACAGAACAATCCTATAATTATCAATATATTATTCATAATTAATGAATCATCTAAGGTGACACAGGCAGCCTGTGTACGCCGCTGCACAGACACCGGCGCCTGGGCCGCCCATGCTGGGGATTCATTCCTAGCAGGGTCACGCCATGTTTCCCATTTCTTCCGTATCCGCGGCGCCGGCCGTACCGGTGGCGGCGCCCGTGAACCCGGTCGCGGTGGCCGGAGAATTGGCCGCCGCCGCCACGGTGCAGGATATCCTGCCGCCCTCCTCGACTTCGGTCCTGTTTTCCGACCTCGCGCAATTTCTGTCCACGGTCGCGCTGTCGAAGCGGCAGTTGCTGGCCTTGCAAGGCGCCGCCACGCAGCAGCCGACGACGGAGGAACTGGTGTTGCTGGCACAGGCGACGCACAGCCTGGCGCAATCGTTCAACCTGCTGCCGCCGGCCGCCTCCGAAGCCAGCGCCGGCATACCGGATACCGCGTCCGGCGCCTCGCTAGGCCAAAGCTTGACGCAGATCCTGCTGCGGCAAGGCGCGGCGGAGAATGGCGGCGGACCGGTCTCGGCATCGACACTGGCCGGCATCGGCATCACGCTGCAACCGCTGGCGGCGGAATCGACGGCCGACATCCTGAACGTCGATGCGCGGGTATTGCGCGCGGCGTTCAAGGTGGATCGGCAGGGAACGTTAAACCTGCTGACGCAAACCGCCGACCAGTTCGACGCGCTGGGCAGTGAGTTGGCCGCCACCGCCACGCTGCCGGTGGCGGACCTGACGGCATCCCCGATCGGAACGGCCGTGCCGCAATCGACGCTGACGGACCAGGCGTTGCGCGATGCGATCGCCGGCAATGCCGGCACATCCTCCGCCGCGTCCGCGCCAGCCGGCACGCCGCCGGGGTTTGCCGATGCGGCCGCTCAGCAGGCGCTCGACGCAACAAACCAGCCGGTGCGACAGGACGAAACCGCCACTGCGACAACGCAAGCCGAAATATTGAATGCACAGCGACTAGAAGTGGCGCGGCAAGCCATTGCGGCCTCGGACCTGCAGGCGGAAACGCAGGCCGAGCGCATGGCGGCAAACCAGGTAGCCACCGAGCGCCAGCTCGGCACCACGCGCGCCGAAGACTTGGCCGCCGCCACGCTGGCCGATCGGCTGACGGCGGAACGGCAGGCTGCCGATCTGCGCACCGCCGAAATACTGGCTGCCGAACAGCGCGCGGCCACGGCGCAAGCGCGCGCGCCGCAGGAACAGCCAGCCGTGACGGCCAAAGTAGCCAAGGAAAGTCTGGACAGAGCACAGGCTACGACATCGACAACAGCATCGGCAACGGATACGCAAGCCGCCGCCATCGCCGCGCAACAGGAACGCCGCGCGGTCAACCAGCGCATCGCCGCGGCGATCGATGCCGAGGCTGACGCGGCGGCGCTGCAGCAGGCGCGTGTCGCCGCCGAGCGGCACGCCGCCGCGTTGACGCAACAACAGGCAACAAAGGCAACGCTACCGCAGGATCACAGCGCAGCCAGCCGCGAGGCCGCCAATGCAGGCAATGCGCAAGCCGCCTCCGCACCGGCCGGGCAAGCCCATGTCGCAGCCAGGCAGCGCGCCGATGCGGCGGCAAACGAACAGGCGGCGGAAGCGCTACAGCAAGCGCGGCGCGCCGAACGGCAACGCGCCGCCGCCACAGTGGAGGCGCGGGCCGAGGCAGAAGCAGATGCGACAGCGAAGGCGGTGGCTACGCATCCGGCGGCAACAGCCGCCACTGCCGCAACGGTCGCAGCGGCGCAGGAACAAGACGCGGCGGAGCAACGCATTGCCGCTGCGCGGGAAGCGCAGATGGACGCCACGCGAAACGCGCAGACTAACAACACGGCACCGCCACAGGACCGTCACGCCGCCTCCCGGCTCGCGGCCGACCGCCTCGCAGCGGCCCAGCACGCGTCCGCTACCGAGGCTGCGAACGCGCAGGCGGCGCTGTCGCAGGCGGACGAACTGGCCGCGCAACGGCTGGACGCCGCGCGCATCCTCGCGGCTCAGCAAGCCGCTGCCGCCCCACCGGAAACCCAGGCCGAGCGCATGGCCGCGCAACACCGCGCCGCCGAACAGCAAGAAACACAGCGCCAGCAAAACGCGCAACTGGCCGAGCGCGCGCACGAACACGCGGCGGCGACACAAAAGGCAGCCGCGCGTCCTGCGGCGGGACAGCCGGTGCCGCCTGCCGAGCCGGCCGATGCCGCCAGCGCCGCCCTGAAGACATCGGCCGCCGAAGACATCCGCGCGCGCGACCTGCGCAGCGTCGACGACGCCCGAGCCAAGGCGCAACTGGCCGCCAGCCAGGTGATGCTGGCCGCGCAGCAGGCACTCGAAGCCGCCGTCCAGGCTGACGAAGCGCTGCGCCTGGCGCATGCCGGCGCGTCAAACGAGACGCCACCGCCGAACGCCGCCGATCCGGCAGTGGCCGCCGCCATCGCAGCCTACAGCCTGGCCAACCGGCCCGGTCCCCGCAGCGTGCCACCGTTGCCGGCCGAGCGCATCGCGCAGGTTGCGCCGGTGCGACGCGTGCAGCCGGTCAAACCGGCCGAAGCCGGCGGCGGACCGAATACCGGCCCGAATACCAGCCGCACGCCGCGCTGACATCCCGCCACGCCGGGGCGGCGCGACCTTGCCCAGTTTCGCCTTGCCCTGACGCGCCGCGATTGGCGATAATGCACGCGCACATCTACCACAAGGAGATTCAATGGATTTCAAATTATCCGCAGCCGCGCTGGCGCTGCTGGGCGCCATCAGCGCCGCATCGGCACAGGACACCGTCGTCAAGATCGGCCACAGCGGACCGCTATCCGGCCCGCAAGCGTTTTCCGGCAAGGACAATGAAAACGGCGCGCGCCTGGCGATCGAGGAATTGAACGCGAAACCGGTCACGGTCGGCGGCAAGAAAATCACCTTCGCGCTGCTGTCCGAAGACGACCAGGGTGACCCGAAAGCCGGCGTCTCCGTAGCGCAGAAATTCATCGACGGCGGCGTCAAATACGTGGTGGGTCCGTACAATTCCGGCGTCGCCATCCCCGCCTCCCGCGCCTACCACGACGCCGGCGTGATCGTCGCCACGGTCGCGTCGAATCCGAAGATCACGCAGCAGGGCTATCACAACCTGTTCCGCGTCAACGCCAGCGACAGCCAGCTCGGCTCGAAGATGGCGCTGTACGCGGCACAGGAATTAAAAATGAAGACGGTCGCCGTGATCGACGACCGCACCGCGTTCGGCCAGGGCGTCGCCGAAGAATTCAAGAAACAGGCCAAGGCATCCGGCATGACCTTGGCCGGGCACGAATTCACGAACGACAAGGCGTTCGATTTCACCGCCATCCTCACCAAGCTGAAAGCGAAAAAGGTCGATGCGATCTTCTTCGGCGGCTACGCGCCGCAGGGAGCGCCGATGGCGCGCCAGATGAAGCAGCTCGGCATCAACGCCAAGCTGCTCGGCGGCGACACGATCTGCACCGCCGAGATGGGCAAGCTCGGCGGCGACGCCGTCGCAGACAACGTCTTGTGTTCGCAAGGCGGCGCCATCCTCGACAAGGCCGCCGCCGGCCCGCAATTCAAGGCCGCGTTCAAGAAACGCTACGGGCGCGACGCCGACGTCTACGCCGCATCCTATTACGACGCCACGCTGTTGATCGCGCAGGCCATGCAAAAGGCAAATTCGACCGATCCCGCCAAGGTCGGCCCGGCCATCGCCGCCAGCACCTACAAGGGCGTGGCCGGCACCTACGCGTTCGACGACAAGGGAGACATGAAACAGTCGCCGGTCACCATTTTTACGTTTAAAAACGGCCAGCCGGCGCCAATCACCAGCTATTGACCATCCGGCGGCGCGTTGCGGCGCGCCGCCTATCATTAAACATGTGCCAGCGCATCGGCAGCACCGCATCGGCTCAATCGTTCCAAGGCAATATTGACGGCACGCTCGTCAAACAAGCCGCTCTTGCGCTCTGCCGCGCCAGCAGGCCAGCGCTGCAATCCTTCACGAATCCCCTGCACAGTGGCTGGCACACATTCCTTCGTCAACAGCCAGTCAACTGATGCCAACAATTCCATTCCAAACGGCGACTCGAAACCGTCGATCAAGGCCACTGTATACTCGAGCGCTTGCGCATAGGGCTTTGCGTCGCTCTGAAGGTAAGCCATCAGAAAGTCCTTGCGCTCGTCGTCGAACCAGATGACGTCGAGCGGACCGGCATCGGCAATACGCTTGTCGCAATGCAGGTAACTACCATCCAGGTTGTTCAACAAATGATCAAGACGATTCGCATACGGCCCATACTTGTGGGCGACGAATTGCAGTTTCAGCGGATTGTCCGGCGCAAATCGTTCGACCGCCCTCTCCAGAAACCAGGCAAGCTTCTGAATCTCCAATAAACTGCATTCCATGCCCATCACCCAGTAGCGGCGCACCAACTCCGCGATGAGCGCCCTGGCAGGCGTCAGTTTTTCCACGCCAGAGCGCTTTGCCACGTTCTGATATTGCGGGGTCGGCTGAAACACGATGACTTCAATATCGTCCAAGTCACCCAATGCCAGTTCAATCTGCTCACGCACCGCAACCCAGTCAAGCCCGCCATTGCCAGCCCCCAGCGCAGGAATGGCGATGGACTTGATCCTGGAACGCTTTGTCATGGTTAATCCGGCTTTCACGCGATGAGCAAATCGATGGCGCTGCATACGTCTGAATTCTTGTCACTGCCAAGACCATAACAAAAAACCCAGATTCCTTGCGGATCTGGGTTTTTGCTTACTACTTGTACTTGGTGCCGCTTGCCGGAATCGAACTGGCGACCTTTTCATTACGAATGAACTGCTCTACCAACTGAGCTAAAGCGGCGAAGGCCCACATTCTATCAAAGAACTATTCGAATGCGCTAGTGCCAATGCAATATTTCTTTGAAGATTAGTAATTCGACATTATTCGGCGTGATACGAGGTCACCACGGCCACCTCGTCGCGCGAGCCCAGGAACACCGGAACGCGCTGGTGCAGCTTGTGCGGCTGGATGTCGAGGATGCGCGTCTGGCCGTCGGTGGCGGCACCGCCGGCCTGCTCGACGATGAAGGCCATCGGGTTCGCTTCGTACATCAGGCGCAGCTTGCCCGGCATCGACGTGTCGCGCAGGTCGGCCGGGTACATGAAGATGCCGCCGCGGTTCAGGATGCGGTGCACGTCGGCCACCATCGAGGCGATCCAGCGCATGTTGAAATTGACGCCGCGCGGGCCGGTGTCGCCGGCCAGCAGTTCGTTGACGTAGCGCGTGACCGGCGCGTGCCAGTGGCGAGCATTCGACATGTTGATCGCGAATTCCTTGGTCGTGGCCGGAATCTGCATGTCGCGCTGGGTCAGCACCCACGAACCCATCTCGCGGTCCAGCGTGAAACAGTTCACGCCTCGGCCGGTGGTCAGCACCAGCATGGTCTGCGGGCCGTACACAGCGTAGCCGGCGGCGACCTGCTTGCTGCCGGCCTGCATGAAGTCGGCCTCGGTCGGCTGGCCCATGCCTTCCGGCGCCTTCAGCACCGAGAAGATGGTGCCGATGGAAACGTTGACGTCGATGTTCGACGAGCCGTCCAGTGGATCGAACAGCAGCATGTATTCGCCCTTCGGATAGCGGTTCGGGATCGGGTGGATCGATTCCATCTCTTCCGACGCCATCGCCGCCAGGTGGCCGCCCCATTCATTGGCTTCCAGCAGGATCTCGTTGGAGATCACGTCCAGCTTCTTCTGCACTTCGCCCTGCACGTTCTCGGACTCCAGCGCGCCGAGCACATCGCCCAGGGCGCCCTTGCCGACGCTGTGGGCGATGGTTTTGCAGGAGCGCGCGACCACTTCGATCAACAGGCGCAGTTCGGCCGGGATCGTGTTGTGCAGGCGTTGTTCTTCGACCAGGTATTGGGTCAGACTGATACGTTTCATGCGTTTCCCTTGTTTTGAATTTTTGTGTGTTTAACTAATAAAAGCGATTAATTCGCCAGCGCCTTGCTGACCACTTCGAGTACGTCGTTCGACAGCGGCGCGGTGGCGGCGACGCGTTCGAGCGCGCTGCGCATCTGTTCCTGCAGCGCCGGCGCGTAACGGCGCCAGCGGTCCAGGCTGCGCGCCAGGCGCGCCGCCACCTGCGGGTTCAAGGCGTCGAGCGCGATCACGTGCTGGGCCCAGAACGCGTAGGCGCTGCCGTCGGCGGCGTGGAACTGCGACGGGTTGCCGTTGCAGAAATTGAAGATCAGGCTGCGCGCGCGGTTCGGATTTTTCAGCGTGAAGGCGGGGTGCTGCATCAATTCCCGCACGGCCGCCACGTCGGTGCTTGGCGCGGCGGCCTGCATCGCGAACCACTTGTCGATGACCAGCGCCTCGTTTTCGAAATCGGCATAAAAACCCTGCAAATAGGCGCCGGCGTCGGCGCCGCTGTGGATCAATGCCACCAGCGCGCTGGCGCGGTCGGTCATGTTGTCGGCCTGCGCGAACTGCTGCTGCGCCAGCTTCAGTTCGGCCGCACCGGGATCGGCCAGCAGGTAGGCCAGCGCCAGGTTTTTCAGGCCGCGCTTGCCGGCCGACTGCGCATCCGGGCTGTAAGGACCAGGGGTCTGATTGGCCTGATATTGCGCGAACAGTTGCCGCTTCAGGCCGGCGGCGATGCTGCGCCGCATGAACTGGCGCGCCGTGTGGATCGCCTGCGGATCGACGACATCCATCTGTTCGGCGATCATGACTTCGGACGGCAGTATCAATGCCTGTTCGCGGAAGGCGGCGTCAAGCGATTCGTCGACCAGCACTTCGCGCTGGGCGTCGATGAAGGTATCGTCCAGCGTCAACGGTTCTCCGGCGGCGACGGCGGCCGTCAGTTTCAGCAGGCGGGACATCGCCAGGCGCTGGCCCGCTTCCCAGCGGTTGACCGGGTCGCTGTCGTGGCGGAACAGGTGCAGCAGTTCGGCGTCCGTGTAATCGTATTCGAGCACGACCGGCGCGGAAAAGTCGCGCAGGATCGACGGGACAGGCTGTTCCTTGACGCCGCCGAACTGGAACGTCTGCTCGGCGGCCGTCAATTCCAGCACCAGCGTGGCGCCGGAGGCGGCGCCGTCCGGGCTGAGCGGCATGTCCTTGCCGTCCGCGCCCAGCAGGCCGAGTGCCACCGGGATGTGGAACGGCAGTTTATGTTCCTGCCCCGGCGTGTCCGGGCAGCGCTGGCTCAAGGTGATATCGTAGGTCTGCGCGGCGGCGTCATAGCTGGTGCGGGCGGTGACGATCGGCGTGCCGGCCTGGCTGTACCAGCGCTCGAACTGGCTCAGGTCGCGATTATTGGCGTCGGCCATCGCGGCGCGGAAATCGTCGCACTGCACGGCTTGCCCATCGTGCCGTTCGAAGTACAGGTCCATGCCCTTTCTAAAACCTTCGCGGCCGAGCAGGGTCTGGTACATGCGCACCACTTCGGCGCCCTTTTCGTAGACGGTGACGGTATAAAAATTGTTGATCTCGACGAAGGAATCGGGCCGCACCGGGTGCGCCATCGGGCCGGCGTCTTCAGGGAATTGCGACTGGCGCAAAGTGCGCACCTGGTCGATGCGGGTCACGGCGCGCCCGCTGGCGGTGCCGATCATGTCGGCACTAAATTCCTGGTCGCGGAACACCGTCAAGCCTTCCTTCAGCGACAGCTGGAACCAGTCGCGGCAGGTGACGCGGTTGCCGGTCCAGTTATGGAAATATTCGTGGCCGACCACGGCCTCGATGCCGGCGTAATCGATGTCGGTCGCTACGCGCGGATTGGCCAGCACGAACTTGGTGTTAAAAATGTTCAAGCCCTTGTTTTCCATCGCGCCCATGTTGAAGTCGCCGACGGCGACGATCATGAAGCGGTCCAGGTCGAGTTCGAGGCCAAAGCGTTCCTCGTCCCAGCGGATGCTGTTCTTCAGCGACTGCATCGCGTAATCGGTCTTGTCCAGGTTGCCCTCTTCGACCCATACCTGCAACAGCACTTCGCGGCCCGATTTCAGCGTATAGGTTTCTTCCTGGCAGACCAGGCGTGCAGCGACCAGCGCGAACAGGTACGATGGTTTCTTGAACGGGTCTTCCCATTTTGCGTAGTGGCGGCCGTCGTCCAGATCGCCCTGTTCGACCAGGTTGCCGTTCGACAGCAGCACAGGGAATTTTTCCTTGTTCGCGCGCAGCATCACCGTGTATTTCGCCATCACGTCCGGGCGGTCCGGGAAATAGGTGATGCGGCGGAAACCCTCGGCTTCGCACTGCGTATAAAAACTGCCGTTCGACACGTACAGGCCGGACAGCGTGGTGTTGTGCTCGGGCGCGCACAGCGTCTCGATTTCCAGCACCGCTTCGAGCGGCGCCTTCGGGATCGTCAGCGTGGTCGCGCCCAGTTCGTATTGGCCCGGTGTCAGCGTCTTGCCGTTCATGCGCAGCGCGACCAGTTCGATTTCTTCGCCATGCAACACGATGTTGCGGCTCTTGCTGTCCGGGTTATGGCTCAGCGTGACGCGGTTGGCCACGATGGTGCGGGCCGGGTCCAGGTCGAAACCCAGTTCAACGGTGTGAACCAGGTAGCTGGGCGGCGTGTAGTCTTTACGGAAAATCGTCTGTGGACTGTCGGTGCGCATAGGGATTCGATGGGACGAGGGGAAAAGGCTATTTTACCAATATGGCGCCGGGGCGACGCGCGCTTTCTTTTCCAGTCTCCCGCCGGCCGTAACAAACTGTAATAATCAAGCGTATTACAGGCGGCAGTCGTAGACTATCTGATAGGGAAATTCCGTCAACCGTGGGAGCGACGTATCATGAAAACCTTAGCCAGGCTGGTGATCGCATCGAGTTTGCTGCTGGGCGGATGCGCGACGACGATCCGCAGCGATGTCACCACCTTCCAGCAGTGGCCGGCTGAATTGCAGGACAAGACCTATGTGTTTGAGCCCCCGGCCAAGGCCGACGACACGCTGGAATACCGCAATTACCAGGGCCTGGTCGGCGGAGAATTGGCGAAACTCGGTTTCCGCCCAGCCGCGCAGCCGGACGCTGCCAAACTGAAAGTGGCGCTGCATTTCAGCACCATCGACCGCCCTACCCGCGTGCTGCAAACCAACGATCCCTACTTCATGGGGCCGCCGTTCTGGGGACCGCGCGGCTACTGGGCGCACGGCGTCTACCGGCCGTTCTGGGGCGCCTACCGCTACGGCGGCTTCGGCCCGTATTACGACATGTGGGCGACCGGCCCGCTGGAAATCCAGGAAGTGATCCGACACCAGTACGAACGCCAGTTACGCGTGACGATCGACTCGGTATCCGGGCAAAAACTGTTTGACGTCACGGTGCAAAACACCAGCCGCAGGCAATCGACGCCGGACGTGATGCCGGCGCTGGTGCAAAGCGCGTTTACCGGTTTTCCTGGGGAGAATGGCAAGGCGCGGCGGGTGGATTTGAAGATTGAATAAAATCAGAGGCAAAGGCCGGGGTCAGACCCATGGGTCTGACCCCAGGTTTTGCCTCTGATTTGCGGTTTCGTTAACTGAAATACGCCTCGCTGGCGAACGTGATCAGGCCGACCAGCATCACGGCCAGCACCAGCACGATCAGCAAACGGCCGAATTTGGGGGAGCCGTCGTCTTCCGGCTGGTCTGGGTGATCTGTCATATATCCTGGGGCAGTAAGATGGACGATCCGGTGGTCTTGCGCGACTCCAGATCGATGTGGGCTTGCGCCACGTCGGCCAGATTATAACGCTGCTTGACCGGCACCTGCACCGCGCCGCTGCTGATCACGCCGAACAGCGAGGCGGCCATCGCTTCCAGGTCTTCGCGTTTTTCCGTGTACGTCATCAAGGTCGGCCGCGTCACATATAACGAACCGCGCGACGCCAATTCTCCCAGGCTGAACGGCGGCACCGGGCCGGACGCATTGCCGAAACTGACCATCGTGCCGAGCGGCGCCAGGCAGTCGAGCGAACCATAAAAAGTGTCCTTGCCGATCGAATCGTAGACCACCGAGACGCCCTTGCCGCCGGTCAGTTCGCGCACGCGCTGCGTGAAATTCTCGGTGTTGTAGTTGATCACGTGCGCGGCGCCGTTTTCCAGCGCCAGCGCGGCCTTCTCGTCAGATCCCACCGTGCCGATCAGGGTCACGCCCTTGACCTTGGCCCACTGGCAGGCGATCAGGCCGACGCCGCCGGCGGCCGCGTGGAACAGCACCGTGTCGCCAGCCTTCAATGCGACGGTACGGTGCAGCAGGTATTGCACCGTCAAGCCTTGCAGCATCATTGCCGCGCCGGTTTCGAAATCGATCTTGTCGGGCAGCACCAGCAATAGCGCGGACGGCATGTTGCGCACCTGCGTATAGGAACCGTTCGGGCGGCCGGCATAGGCGACGCGGTCGCCGACCTTGACTTCGGTGACGCCTTCGCCGATCGCTTCGACCACGCCCGCGCCTTCCATGCCGAGTCCGGCCGGCAGCGGTTGCGGGTACAGGCCGCTGCGAAAATAAACATCGATGAAATTGAGGCCGATCGCCTCGTGCCGCACGGTCGCCTCGCCCGGGCCGGGCGCGCCAACATCCACGTCGACATATTCCATCACTTCCGGCCCGCCGGTGCGGGTCATGCGTATCGCTTTGCTCATATTCCAGCCTCCTTTGCCAGTTGGGACAAGACCAGGTGCGCCGTCGCCGTATTCGTGGCGCAGGCTACATTGTGCACGTCGCAGGCGCGCACCAGCGCATTGATGTCCGGTTCGTGCGGCTGCGGCGTCATCGGGTCGCGCAGGAAGATCACGGCATCGATCTGGCCTTCGACCAGCAGCGAGCCGATCTGCAAGTCGCCGCCGAACGGGCCGGAATGCTTGCGGTCGACCGTCAGCCCGAGTTCGTTGGCCAGGCGCCCGCCCGTGGTGCCGGTGGCGGACAGCGTGCACTGCTGCAGAAAGGCGAGGTATTCGGCGGCCAGCGCGATCATGTCGTCTTTTTTCTTGTCGTGGGCGATCAGGGCGATGCGGGGTTTCATAGGGCGTCCGTGGTGAAGGGTGAACAATGATTATTTTTTCGACAGCAAATAAATGCCGCTCAAGACCAGCACGGTGCCGGCCAGCTGCCACTGCGTGATCGGCTCGTTCAGCAGCAGCGCGCCGAGGAACAGGGTCGAGACCGGGCCGATCATGCCGGCCTGGGAAGCGGTGCCGGCGCCGATGCGCATGACCGCGCTCATCGTCATGAACACCGGCAGCACCGTGCAGAAAATGCCGTTCGCCAGCGACAGCCAGTAGACCGGCAGCGGTTGCACCAGCAGCGCGGCCGGGCGCAGCACGAAAAATTGCGCGATGCAGGCCACGCTCGACACGCACATCGCGTACGACACCAGGCGCAGCGAACCGAGCCGCTTGACCATCTCGCCGGAAAACAGCAGGTACAGCGCATACGACGTCGCCGAACCGAGCACCAGCATCGAGCCGAGCGCCACGTCCGGCCCGCCGCCTTTTAAATCGTGCAGGAACACCAGCACGATGCCGGCATACGACAGCGCCAGCGCGCCCCATTGCCGGCGGCTGATGTGCTGCTTCAGCAGCAGCGTCGAGATCAGCAGCACGAAGGTCGGCGTCAGGAACAGGATCAGCCGCTCCAGGCCGACGGTGATGTATTGCAGGCCGAGGAAATCGAGAAAGCTCGACAGGTAGTAACCGATCAGGCCCAGGCCGACCAGGCGCCAGCGGTCGGCCACGCTCAACGGCGCCTCGCTGCGCATCTTCCACAGAGCGACGGCGGCGAACACCGGCAGCGAAAAAATCATGCGGAACGCCAGCACGGTAACGGCATCGAGCTGGTAGCGGTACAGCAGCTTGGCCACCACGGCCTTGGTCGAAAACAGGACGGCGCCGCCGACGGCGATCGCCAGGCCGCCCAGGTAGGCCGAGCGCGGAGGGGAAGTGGCCACATTACTTGTATTCATGGGTCGATTGTAAAGGCATTTTCACAATCGGGTACGGCGCCCCTTGCGCGGTCCCGCCGCGCCGTATACAGGGGCCGTATGTTAAAATACCGGCCTCACAGACATCCCTTCGAAGGAAGATTGAACATGGCTGGACACAGCAAATGGGCCAATATCAAGCATAAAAAGGCTGCAACGGACGCCAAACGCGGCAAGATCTGGACCCGCCTGATCAAGGAGATCACCGTCGCGGCGCGCATGGGCGGCGGCGACGCCTTGACCAACCCGCGCCTGCGCCTGGCTGTGGACAAGGCGGCCGACGCCAACATGCCGAAGGATAATGTGCAGCGCGCGATCACGCGCGGCAGCGGCGGCGAAGACGGCGCCAGCTACGAAGAGGTGCGCTACGAAGGGTATGGCATCGGCGGCGCCGCCATCATCGTCGACTGCATGACCGACAACCGCGTGCGCACCGTGGCCGAAGTGCGCAACGCCTTCAACAAGAACGGCGGCAACATGGGCAACGAGGGTTCGGTCGCCTTCATGTTCAAGCATTGCGGCCAGTTCCTGTTCGCGCCTGGCGTCGACGAGGACAAGTTGATGGAAGCAGCGCTCGAAGCGGGCGCCGAGGATGTCGTGGCCGACGACGAAGGCGGCTTCGAAGTGCTGTGCGGCCCGAACGATTTCGCCACCGTCAAGGATGCGCTGGACAAGGCCGGCTTCAAGGCCGAAGTGGCGGAGATCATCATGAAGCCCGCCACCGAGACCGTGTTCAGCGGCGACGACGCGACCAAGATGCAGAAACTGCTGGACGCGTTGGAGGCCCTGGACGACGTGCAGGAAATCTATTCGAACGCCCTGATCGAAAACTGATCGCGGCTCCCGCATTAACCCCGGCGGCCGCAGGGCCGCTCACCCAGCTTATTTGGAATGAACGGTCCTATGAAAATCTTGGTAGTCGGCTCCGGCGGCCGCGAACACGCGCTGGCATGGAAATTGGCGCAATCGGAACGGATTCAGATGGTGTACGTTGCCCCCGGCAACGGCGGCACGGCGCGCGACGCGCGCCTGCAAAACATCGACATCACCGACCTGCATGAACTGGTCGCCTTCGTCGAGCGCGAACATATCGCGCTCACCGTCGTGGGACCGGAAATCCCGCTCGCGGCCGGCATCGTCAACCTGTTCCGCGCGCGCGGCCTGAAAGTGTTCGGCCCGACGCGCGAAGCGGCGCAGCTCGAATCGTCGAAGGATTTCGCCAAGTCCTTCATGCAGCGCCATGGCATCCCGACGGCCGAATACCAGACCTTTTCCGACGTCGCCGCCGCGCACGCCTACCTGGACGCGAAAGGCGCGCCGATCGTCATCAAGGCCGACGGCCTGGCCGCCGGCAAGGGCGTGGTGGTGGCGATGACGTCCGACGAGGCGCACCAGGCGGTCGACCATATGCTGGCCGACAACCGCTTCGGCGACGCCGGCGCGCGCATCGTCATCGAGGAATTCCTGGCCGGCGAAGAAGCGAGTTTTATCGTCATGTGCGACGGCAAGAACATCCTGCCGCTGGCCACCAGCCAGGACCACAAGCGCCTGCTCGACGATGACCAGGGACCGAACACCGGCGGCATGGGCGCATATTCTCCGGCGCCGATCGTCACGCCGGCGATGCACGCGCGCGTGATGCGCGAGATCATCAACCCGACCATCGCCGGCATGCACAAGGACGGCATCCCGTTCACCGGCTTCCTGTACGCCGGCCTGATGATCGACGAACACGGCAATCCGCGTACGCTGGAATTCAACTGCCGCATGGGCGACCCTGAGACGCAGCCGATCATGGCGCGTCTCAAGACGGACCTGGTGACGGTGATGGAACACGCCGTCAACGGCACGCTCGACGCGATCGAACTGGAGTGGGACCGCCGCACCGCTGTCGGCGTCGTGCTGGCCGCGGCCGGCTACCCGGACAGCCCGGTGAAGGGCGACGTCATCGACGGCATCCCGGCCGAGACGCCTGAATCGGTCACCTTCCACGCCGGCACCACCGAAGCCGACGGCAAGCTGCTCACCAGCGGCGGACGCGTGCTGTGCGTGGTCGGCCTGGGCGACAGCGTCAAGATGGCGCAGAAGCAGGCTTACGAAACGGTCGAAAAGATCCACTTCGACGGCGCGCAATACCGGCGCGACATCGGCTGGCGCGGGTTGAAGCACTAAAATCAGGGCGCAGACGGTACTGCCGTTAAATGTTGGCGCCAAATTTGTCATTCCCGCGCAGGCGGGAATCCCATCTTTTTGCACCGTTTGCGACTCTTAAATGGGATTCCCGCCTGCGCGGGAATGACAGCGCTACTGTCCGCGGTATCAATAACGGCATTACCGCCTGACCTCAGTCTTTACCTTTGATTGTGGCCACTCTGTTACAATCGCTCCCTTCCACTTTTTTTCCCATCCCGCGCATGTCGTCTACGCCCTCCCCTGCCGCCGTCAAGGATTACCTGCTCGACCTGCAGAACCGCATCGTGCAGGCGCTCGAAACGCTGGACGGCAAGCCGTTCCTGCAAGATGCCTGGCAACGCCCCGAGGGCGGCGGCGGCATTTCGCGGCTGATCGAGGAAGGCAATGTGCTGGAACGGGGCGGCTGCAATTTCTCGCACGTGATGGGCGCGGCGCTGCCGCCGTCGGCCGCGGCGGCGCGCCCGGAACTGGGCGGGCGCGCTTGGGAAGCGACCGGCGTCTCGCTGGTGCTGCACCCGCGTAACCCGCACGCGCCGACGGTGCACATGAACGTGCGCTTCTTCAGCACCACGGCCGCCGACGGCGCGCCGGTCTGGTGGTTCGGCGGCGGCATGGACTTGACGCCATACTATGGCTACCAGGAAGACGTCCGCCACTTCCACCAGAGCTGCCACGATGCGCTGGCGCCCTACGGCGACGAACTGCACCCGCGCTTCAAGCGCTGGTGCGACGACTATTTTTACCTGAAACACCGCAAGGAAGCGCGCGGCGTCGGCGGCATCTTCTTCGACGATTTCAATGCCGCCAGCTTCGAACAGTGCTTCGAGATGGTGCGCAGCGTCGGCGACAGTTTTATCGATGCCTATTTACCGATCCTGGCGCGCCGCAAGGATACGCCGTACGGCGAGCGCGAACGCGATTTCCAGGCTTACCGGCGCGGTCGCTACGTCGAATTCAACCTCGTGTTCGACCGCGGCACGCTGTTCGGCCTGCAGTCGGGCGGACGTACCGAGGCGATCCTGATGTCGATGCCGCCGGTCGTCAAGTGGCGCTACGACTGGCAGCCGCAACCGGGCACGCCGGAAGCGGCGCTGTACACCGATTTCCTGCCCCATCGCGACTGGCTCGGCACGTGACACGCTGCGTCGCCCTGCTGGGAGGCACATACGATCCGCTACACCATGGCCACGTGGCCGTCGGCGCGCATTTCGCGCTGGCGCGCGCTGTTCGATTTCGCTCATTTTTGCGTGGCGGCCCGACCCGGCTACACGCTCACCGGCGCCGGGCTACCGGCCGCCACCCCGCATGGCCGAACCTGTGTGGCGCCCGATTTGGCGCCGGATATCTCGGCCACCCAGATACGTGCGGCATTACAACGGGGCGACAAGCCGGACTCGCTTGTCTCACCGCTGGTGCTAGACTATATTGAACAACATAATCTTTACAAAAATTAAATAATGGATATCAAAAAACTGCAAACCCTCGTCGTCGACGCCCTGGAAGACGTCAAGGGCCAGGACATCGTCCTGTTCGACACGATGCACCTGACCAGCCTGTTCGACCGCATCGCCATCGTCTCCGGCACCTCGAACCGCCAGACCAAGGCGCTGGCCGCGTCGGTACGCGACAAGGTCAAGGAAGCCGGCGGCGACGTGATCGGCATGGAAGGCGAGGACACCGGTGAATGGGTGCTGGTCGACCTGGGCGACATGATCGTCCACATCATGCAGGCGCCGATCCGCGCCTACTATCGCCTGGAAGAGATCTGGGGCGACAAGCCCTTGAAACTGGGCGCGGCCAAGCGCAAGTCGACCAAGGAAGGCGAGGAAGCGGCCGCTCCGAAAAAGACCAGCGGCCACCTGGCGGCGTCGAAAAAAGAGAAGGCTGCCGAGCCGGTCGTCGAAAAGAAAGGCACGACCCCTGCCGCGCGCAAGCCCGGCGTAACGAAGAAAAAAGCGGTAGCGGCAGAAGAAGGCGCGCCGGCCAAGAAAGTGGCGCGCAAGCCTGCGGTGAAAAAAGCCGACGGCAGCGCGATCCCGGCCGGCAAGACCGTCAAGGTCGGCGTGACGAAATCGGCCGCCGCCTCGACCAAGGCCAACCGCGAAGCGAAGGCAAAGACTGCCGCCAAGTTGCAGGCCGCCGCCGAAACGCCGGCCAAGACCGTCATCAAGCGCCTCAAAAAAGCGGCTGCCGAGTAAGGCCATCATGCAGCTGATCATCGCTGCGGTCGGCCATAAAATGCCGGCCTGGATCGAAAGCGGCTTCGCCGAATATGCCAAGCGCATGCCGCCGGAATTGCGCATCGTGCTCAAGGAAATCAAGCCGGTCGAGCGTTCCGGCAGCAAGACCGCGGCTACCGCGATGGCGCTCGAACGCGAGCGCATCGAGCAGGCGCTGCCGAAATCGGTGCGCATCATCGCGCTCGACGAACGCGGCAAGGACTTGACCAGCGTCGGCCTGTCGCAACAGCTCGAAAGCTGGCAGCAGGAAGGCCGCGACACGGCCTTCCTGATCGGCGGCGCCGACGGCCTGGACCCGGGGCTGAAGGCAAAAGCCGAGGGCTTGATCCGCATTTCCAGCATGACGCTGCCGCACGGGATGGTGCGCGTGCTGCTGGCCGAGCAGCTCTACCGCGCCTGGACGATTACCCAGAACCACCCGTATCATCGCGTTTAAAAATTATAATTATAAAAAGTCGTCAGGGATAAACGATGAAACCGATCGACAAGAAGATCTACCTCGCATCGAAAAGCCCGCGCCGGCGCGAACTGTTGCGCCAGATCGGCGTCGATTTCGAATTGCTGCTGCTGCGCAGCGACGGCCCGCGCGGTCCCGACGTGACCGAGGCAGTGCACCCGGGCGAAGCGGCCTTCGATTACGTCGGCCGCGTGGCGACCGAAAAGGCCGCCTTCGCCTGGAACCTGGTGCAGCAGCGCCGCATGGTGGCGCGCCCGGTGCTGGCGGCCGACACCACCGTCACCATCGACGGTGTCATCCTCGGCAAGCCGGCCAGCAACGCCGAGGCGGTGGCGATGCTCGAACAGCTGTCCGGCCGTACGCACCAGGTCATGACGGCCATCGCCGTGCACCACCACCATCTCGCGCTGCAGGTCACGCAAGTGTCGGACGTGCGTTTCGGCGCCCTGACGCGGGCCGCGATCCAGGCGTATTGCGCCACGTCGGAGCCTTACGACAAGGCGGGCGGCTACGGCATCCAGGGCCTGGCCTCGCTGTTCGTCGAGCATATCGCCGGCAGCCATTCGGGCATCATGGGCCTGCCTGTGTACGAGACCGCGCAATTGCTGCGGCAGGCCGGATTGCCGTTGCCCTGACATTCGCGCTGCGCAGCCCGCGACAATTAACTTCGTCGGGCGGGCTTGCCATTGTCCTGGCACCCGCGCCGCGAACCTGCGGCAATCACCTTTGCCAGCCCCTCCTGGGCACCGTGATCGGCGCCATGCAATAACAACAATAACCAGCCGGGTTTGCCGCCGCCCTGATGCCGTGTATGATCGCCGTTCGAGAACAATCCGCGGCGGCGCCACATGAACGAAGACATCCTGATCAACATTAACCCGCAAGAGACACGGGTAGCCCTGATCCTGCAAGGCGCGGTGCAGGAATTGCACATCGAGCGCACGCTCACGCGCGGCCTGGCCGGCAACGTCTATTCGGGCAAGGTGGTCAGGGTGCTGCCGGGCATGCAGTCGGCCTTCATCGACATCGGCCTGGAACGGGCTGCCTTCCTGCACGTGGCCGACATCTGGGAAGCGCGCCCGCACGACGGCCAGAACGCCGTCCCGACGCCGATCGAAAAAATCCTGTTCGACGGCCAGGTGCTGACGGTGCAGGTGATCAAGGACCCGATCGGCACCAAGGGCGCGCGCCTGTCGACGCAAATCTCGATCGCCGGGCGCATGCTGGTCTACCTGCCGCAGGATTCGCACATCGGCATCTCGCAAAAGATCGAAAAGGAATCGGAGCGCGAACTGCTGCGCACGCGCCTGCAAAGCCTGCTCCCGGCCGAGGAAAAGGGAGGGTATATCGTGCGCACGATGGCCGAGGATGCGACCGATTCCGACCTGGCCGCCGACGTCGACTACCTGCGCAAGACCTGGAGCGCGATCTGCCACGGCGCGCGCACCCGGCCGGCGACCAGCCTGCTGCACCAGGACTTGAGCCTGGCCCAGCGCGTGCTGCGCGACTTCGTGCATGACGCCACCGCCACGATCCAGGTCGATTCGCGCGAAAATTTCATCAATCTGACCGAGTTCGCGAAGACCTACACGCCAAGCGTCCTGCCCCGCCTGCAGCACTACACGGGAGAACGGCCGCTGTTCGACCTGTACGGCGTGGAAGAGGAAATCCTGCGCGCGCTGGGCCGGCGCGTCGACCTGAAATCCGGCGGCTACCTGATCGTCGACCAGACCGAGGCGATGACGACGATCGACGTCAACACCGGCGGCTTCGTCGGCGGGCGCAATTTCGCCGACACGATTTTTAAAACCAACCTGGAAGCGGCGCATGCGATCGCTCGCCAGCTGCGCCTGCGCAACCTGGGCGGCATCATCATCCTCGATTTCATCGACATGGAAAACACCGAGCACCGCATCGCCGTGCTGACGGAACTGAAAAAGACCTTGTCGCGCGACCGCACCAAGGTCTCCGTGTCCGGCTTCTCGGCGCTCGGCCTGGTCGAGATGACGCGCAAGCGCACGCGCGAATCGCTCGCGCACATCCTGTGCGAACCGTGCCCGGCCTGCAGCGGCAAGGGACAAGTCAAGACTTCGCGCACGATCTGCTATGAAATCCTGCGCGAACTGCTGCGCGAAGCCAAACAGTTCAACCCGCGCGAATTCCGCATCCTCGCCTCGCAGGAAGTGGTCGACATGTTCCTCGAAGAAGAATCGCAACACCTCGCCATGCTGGGCGACTTCATCGGCAAAAAGATCTCGCTGCAGGTCGAGAGCAGCTACCATCAAGAGCAGTACGACGTGATCCTGATGTAGCCTCAACCGGTCCAACGCCATCCTCTCTACCATGCATGAATGCCCCGCTCCGATGATTATTCAATGAAGCTCGAATCAGTCAGACTCAGAAATTACCGGCTTTTTTCCGATATCACGTGCGACCTGCATCCGCAGCTGACTGTATTCGTGGCCGACAATGGCGGAGGCAAGACCAGCATCCTGGATGCGATACGCATCGCATTCGATACCTACCTTGGCGCCTTCGCCACCGGTAAAGGCCGCGGCATACGCCTGTCCGATGTGCGCACAGCCAAAGCCAACGGCGACTTCTCCACCATGGCGCAAGTCTTCCCGGTCGAGATCCATGCGAGTGCCAGCCTGACACTTGGCAGCCCGACAATTGCGTGGCAACGCGCGCTCAACACGGCCAAATCGGGTACGACGGTCAAGGATGCGCGCGCACTGGCGGCCTATGCAAGACAGTTGCAGGCGGCTGCCTCGGACCCGGCCGATCAAACCGATTGGCCGCTGCTGGCCTACTATGGCACCGGCCGCCTGTGGAGCCATAAAAAACTGATGCAAGGGAAAATGTTCGCATCGGGCTTCGATACGCGCGCCGCAGCCTATATCGACTGCATGGAACCGGACTCCAGTTTCAAATATTTCCTGGAATGGTACCGGCATGCATACCGTTCGATCACGCAGAACAAAATCCGCTTCATGGAAAACCATCCTGGCGCCACCGCTGAAGAAATCACTGGATACCAGAGCGCCTATTCGCCACTGGTCTTTGCGATTCGAGAAGCGGTCGACGTCATCTTGCGTCCTACCGGCTGGCATGGGCTGTGGTATTCCGAAACCTTAAACGACGTCACGGTCACGCACGAAGAATTTGGCCAACTGGCGGTCAGCCAGCTCAGCGACGGCATCCGCAACAGCCTCGCGCTCGTGGCCGACATTACGTTCCGGGCAGTACAACTGAACCCGCACTTAGGCGAGCGCGCCGCCAGGCAAACGCGCGGCGTCGTATTGATCGACGAGGTCGACATGCACCTGCACCCGTCGTGGCAGCAAGTCGTACTCGCCAGCCTGCGCGAAGCCTTCCCTCTGCTTCAATTTATCGTGACCACCCACAGCCCCCAGGTGCTGACCAGCATAGACGCTTCCTGCATCCGGATACTGGAGCAGGAAAACAGCGCCGGTACAGCTTCCTCAAACGCCGTCCGGCATGTGACGGTGCAAACCAAAGGCGTGGCCAGTTCCGATTTGCTGGCCGAAATCATGGGAGTGGATCCCATTCCGGACGTGCCCGAAGCAAAAATGCTGTTTGAATACCATGCATTGATCCAGCAAAACCTGCATCAGGAGCCGCGCGGCCAGGCATTGCGAAACGATCTCGAAAAACATTTTGGCCCAGATCACCCAGCGATGCGCGAATGCAAGCGGATGATCCGCCTGCAGGAATACAAACAAAAGCTGCCGGCCTTGAACAGCAGTGCAAATAATGGACGAACCAGTTAATGCATAAGCTGGAACGTGATCCGGCCCCGCCAACCGGTCTGGCAAACTACCAGCACGGGCAGCACACATGGGGGTCGCACATTCCGAAGCTGCATGAACGCGAACAGATCTGGAAAAAACTCGATGCCATGCAAGGCAAGCGGTGCGCGTACTGCGAGGCCGCCATCGACAAAGAAAATCGACATATAGAGCATTTCCGCCAGCGCAGCCGCTATCCTCAAGGCACCTTCGCCTGGAACAATCTGTTTGGTTCATGCAACCGCAAAAACACCTGCGGCGACCACAAGGACCGCTGCGGGGACTATGACTATCGCGATCTGATCAAGCCCGACATCGAAGATCCCGAACATTATTTATTGTTCTCGTCTACAGGGACAGTATCTGCGCGTAACAACCTTGATGCTGCCGAGCGTCACCGTGCCGACCAGACTCTGCGCATATTGAATCTGAATGGCCCGCTACGTCAAATTCGCCACAGCGAACTGGCTGGCTATGTTCAAACCGCAGAGGAATTCGCCAGAATGGCGCAGGAATTCGCACCATCCGAGTGGCTGCCGCTGCTGCTGGAAGAATTGAATACTGTCGAAGCCCTGCCTTATGCCACTGCGATCCGGCACATTCTGACTGGATAAGGCCGCGCATTCCGTACGGCCACGTACCCAAAAAAAGGGCGTCACCTCGTCATTGCTAACACGATCCGTCCATCCACATCGACCGTGACATGCTCTCCGTCGCACAGGCGGGTGCTGGCGCCGGCTGCGCCGAACAACGCCGGCACGCCGTATTCGCGCGCCATGATGGCGGCGTGGCACAGCAGGCCGCCGCTGTCGCAGATGATGCCGGCGGCGCGCGGGAACCAGGGAATCCAGGCCGGGTCGGCGCTCGGCAGCACCAGGATCGCGCCGTCCGGCAGCGTTTCGATTACAGAGGGATCGCGCCGCACGCACACCACGCCGGCATAGCCCGCGCCGCCGGAAACGAGCACGCCGCGCATTTTTCCGGCACGCGGCGCCGCGCTGGCATCAGCATCAGCATCGGCGCTATCGTGTCCCGCCCCCAGTTCCAGCAATTCCAGCGCGCGCACGCTTAGCACGGCGGGCATCGGCACGCCGGCAAACGCGGCCTGCTCTTGGCGGATTGCCGCCGCACGCGCCCGCACCGTGGCTGCATCCGGCGCGCTCTCCCGCTCCAGCTCTTCCAGCGTAAAGTTAAAAATCGCGCCATCCATCCGCCAGCGCCGGTCCAGTTCGAGCAGCAGGCGGCGCAGGCTGGCCAGCGCCTTCATGCATTCGTGCTTGGCCACTTCCTTCAATGTGATGTAGCGCCGCGCGCGCTGCACCGCTGCGGCCAGCACGCGCCCGCGCGGCAGCGGCGGCGCAGGTGCCGCCGCCGGCAAGTGCGGCGGCAGGCTGGCCTGCCATTGCTCCAGCCATGCGGGACGCTCGCCGTGGCGCGCTTCGGACAGTTCGAAATCGTGCCCGGCGCGGTGACCATAAACGTCGAGGAAATCGGCCATCGATGTGGCGCCGTCGCGCACCGCCAGCAACTGGCGCGCCGCAGCCAGGTCGGGAGCGTCGCCATCCGGGCGCAGATACAGGGCCGGCTCGCAGCCGCGCCGACGCAGCAGTTGCGTCGCTGTTTCGGCAAACAGCTTGGCGGCCAGGTTCAGCACTTCCGCTTCCACATAACTGGTCTTGATGAAATCGTCGCTCCAGTCGCGCAGCAGGGTTTGCAGTTCCGCTGTCTCCAGCCGCGCTAGGTCGAGCGCGCCGCGCAGGCGCACCGCGTGCCGGTAGGGCGGCAAAAAATCGCGTTCGAACGCGCCGGCGGCGCGGTCGGCCGCGCGCGAAAAACGGAACTGCGCCAACAGCCCCGGTTTCAGGTAAGCCTGGTCCCCGGCCGGCTGCAGCAGGCGGGTATGGCCAAACGCCGTGGTCCAGCGCGGCACCACGCCGTCCAGGTAATCGAAGCCGAGCCGGCGCCAGGCCAGGTCGGTGGCGCCGCCCGGCCCATGCAACTGTTCGAGCAGGGCCAGGCTGATGACGGAGGCCCGCGGCAGTTCGGCGGCGACGGCGTCGGTCACCAGCCAATCCGCATGCGGCGCGTGCGGCGCGGCACGCGCGATGTCGAGCAGGCGGCGCCGTTCGCGCTCGCGCAATGCCCGTTCGCTGTCGCCGTCGACCACGCGCCGCGTGATCGGCCGTGCCTGCAGCAGGTAATAACGTCCCTGCGCGCAGGCCCATTCGATATCCTGCGGCGTGCCGAACAGGGTTTCGACCCGGCGCGCAAGGCGCGTCAAAGGGGACAGGTCAAGCCCGGACTGCGCGTCGGCGATGCCGCTGGCCAGGCCGACAGAGATCGCGCGCGGCAGGCCGGCGCCATCCACCACCGCGCCGGCGCCGGCCGCGAATTCCACCAGCATCCGGCCGGCGTGTTGCGGGTGTTCCGTAAACAGCACGCCGGCATGGTCGGCCGCCACCATGCGCTGCACGATGACGCCGCCGCCCGACTGCGCGCAGCAGACGGTATCGATGGCCTGCGCCACGCCCTCTTCCGGCACATCGAGCAGGCTGACATAACGCCCAGCCTGGCTGTGCGCGATCCCGTCTTCATCGGGCGCCGAACTGCGCACGGCGTAGCGGCAGCGCGCACCACCCAGTCGGCGCAGCACGGCGGCCAGCGCGCGGCGCTGCGCCACGGCAGGGGCGCCCTGCCCGCTCCACATGGCCGCGTCGAGCACGACACCGTCCGGCACCGGCAGCCCGGCCCGTGCCATGTGCGCCAGCGACACAGCCTTGCCGCCCGCGCCGACCAGCGTATCGGCATCGGCCAGCGCCGCCAGGCCGGCCGGCGCGCGATCAAACCGGCGCCAGGCGGCGCGGCACGCGGCCATGAAAGGCAGCAGGCACTGCTGCATCAGCAACAGCAGCATCGCCGTGGACAGGTACAGATCCAGCGCCAGCGACATCGAATCGGCGGCATACAGCATCGCGCCAGCCATAACGATCAATATGGGCCAGCGCCAGCGGCCGGCGCTGCGCAGCGGCGCCGCCATGCAGGCCGCGCAGGCGAGCGCCAACAATACCGGCAGCAGGTGCGTGGGATCGGGATCGGCCCATGGCGCGTACGGACTGCCGGTGCCGGCGTATTGCTGCGCGATGTCGTGCACGGCGGCCGCGCAGCCGGCCAGCAACAGCAGTTGCAGCAAACCGAATAAGAGGTTGCGCCAGGGCCGCACGCCGGCGCGCCGCAGCAGCCGGCGCCAGGCGCGCTGCTCTCCGACTTCGTCGTCGCCGTACTGGCGCTGCCAGGCGGCGCGCATGGTGGCCAGTTGCGGCAGGCGGCGCCGGTCGCGTTCGGCCAACAAGGTCATCGGCGCGGCCAGCAGGCGCACCAGCAGCGCCAGCGCCACGATGCCCGCCGCCAAGCCGCCGGACAGGCGCTGCGCCATTTCCAGCAGCGTGCGCGGCGGGCCGACCAGGATTGCCATGCCCTGCTCCAGCGCCGCATCGGCGCGGCGCAGCGCCAGCGAGCCGCTGAGCCGGGCCGGGACCGGATATTCGTGCGGCACCGTGTAACGGCCGCGGTAATCGGCGCCGAGCCGCGTCAGGCGCAGGCCGATCGCCTTGCTATAGAAACAGCTGCGGTTGTCGTAGCAGGCGGCGATCAGCGGAGACTTGGGCAGCGCCGCCAGCGCGGCGTTCAGTTCGGCCGACGGCGCCTCCCGCACCGGCAGGTTGATCGCGCCCGGCAGGTGCCCTTGCCGGAATTCGTCGGGCGGTCGCACGTCGATAAAACGCGCGCCCTGCCGGCGCACCAGCCGGTCGACCGCCGGCGTGTCGAGCAATACGCTATCGGTGCGGTAGCGCGGCAGCGCCTGCAGGCCGGCGCCGTGGCCGGCGCGTGGTCCGCTCATCGGGCGCCGCTCGGCGATCCACGCCGCATAACCGCCGTCGATGAAGCGGCAAGGCACGCCCATCTCGGCCAGCCTGGTGCAGATCTCTCCGCTGCGGTAGCCGGAATCGCAGACCAGCACATTCGGCATATCGTCCGCCAGCAGGCCGCGTTCGACGCCGAGCAGGTCGGCATAACGACTCGAACGCGCGCCGGGCAGGTAGCCGAGTTCGAATTCCTCCGGTTCGCGCACGTCGATCAGGCGATACGATTTACCTTGCGCGAGCCAGGCCTGCATTTCGTCGCGCGGCAGCGCCAGCGCGCGCTGCACCGCGTGTCCGCCGGGCGCCGCGCGCAGCAGGTTCGATTGCAGCCGGCGCGCCTGCGCTTCGGCATGGCTCCAGTACTGCCACAGGTTGCCGGCCAGCGCGGCCAGCAGCAGGCCGGCCAGCGCCAGCAAGGCGGCATGCCCGGCCGGCCTTGAGCGCGTGCGCCCGTGCGCCCGGTCGCGCGCCAGGCCGAACCAGGCCGCGCCGCCGCCGGCGGCCAGCATGCCGATCAATTGCGCGCCGCTGCCGAACAGGTTGATGACCAGGTCCGGCGCCGGAAAGGCGCAAGCCGGCGTGGCGCCGGCGAGCAGCGCTGCGGCCACGCCCAGGCGGGATGCACGCTTCACGTGCAATCGGCATCCTCGTCGGCCAGCCCGGCGAGGCAGAGCACCAGCCCGCGTCCGCCGCGATGCCGCGCTCTCTTCATAGCGCCACCACGCGCGCGGCGCCGGACGCCAGCGAGACCCGGTTGCGCCCGGCCGCCTTGGCCGCGTACAGCGCCTGGTCGGCCGCCTCGACCAGGGCGCCGGGTAGGTCGACACCGCCCTGCGGCGTCATCGCCGCCACGCCGGCGCTGATGGTCACAAAACCGTTCGGGCTGCCGGCGTGCGGCAGGCGCAATTCGGCGACTGCGCCGCGGATGCGCTCGGCCACGGTGTGCGCGCCATCCGCGTCGGTATGCGGCAGCAGCACGCCGATTTCTTCTCCGCCGTAGCGCGCGGCCAGGTCGCCGGGACGTTTCGGCGTCTGCTGGCGGATCGTCTTGCTGAGCGCGCGCAGGCAATCGTCGCCCGCGCTGTGGCCATACAGGTCGTTATACTGCTTAAAATAATCGACATCGATCATGATGAAGGCCAGCGTGGTGCCGGCGCGGCGCGCGCGGCTGAATTCATTGCCCAGCGTGACATCGAACTGGCGCCGGTTGGCCAGCCCGGTCAAACCATCCTGCAGCGCCAGCTTTTCCAGCGTGCGGTTCAAGCTTTCCAGCGCATCGCGCGCCTTCAGCAATTCCTTTTCCGCTTCCAGCCGCAATTCGACCTGGCTGATCAGGCGCTTGCCGAACAGCGCCAGCAGCAGCGCCAGCAACAGCACGCCGGCGCTGTGCAGCACCGTGTCGCGCCACCAGCGTTCCAGCATTTCTTCCTTGGACAGCGCGGCGCTGACGAACAGTGGATAGTGCGTCAGCGCGCGGTAACTGTTCAGGCGGATCTCGCCATCCTGCGTCGAGCGGAAAAACCCGCTGCCGCCGCTGGCCGATTTCAGGTACGCCTGGAACAAAGGCGTCTCGACGATGTTGGCGCCGATCCGGCTGTCGTCGTACGGACGGCGCAGCAGCAGCACGCCGCTGTTGAGCATGAGGGCGGACGCGCCGCGCCGGCCAATATCGAGCCCGAGATAAAACAGCTTGAAATAATCGAGGTCGATGGTGGCCAGCGCCACGCCGGCGAAGCTGCCGTCGGGCCGGTTCAGGCGGCGCGACAGCGGCAGCACCCATTTGCCGCTGGAACGGCTGACCACCGGCACGCCGACATGCGACCCGCGTTCGCCGTGCTGGCGGTGGAATTCAAAATACTCGCGGTCGGCATTGTTATAGGTGACCGCCATCGGCGGCCGCGAATTGACCAGCCAGTTGCCCTGTTCGTCATAGACAAACAGGCCGTTCAATTGCGGCAGGTCGTCCACCTCGGCGACCATCAGCCGGTGCAGCCGTTCAAGCGCCGGGGCGCCGCGGCCATCGGTTTCGAGCCGCTCGACGATGTCGGCCAGGCTGGTGTCGACGGTCTTGATGGTGTCGTCGGCCTGCTGCGCCATCGAGCGCGCCAGCGTGGCCGCGGCGCGCTCGGAAGCGGCCAGCACTTCGCTGCGCGCATTCCAGCTGCGCCAGCCATCGATGGCCACCAGCGATACGCAAACGAGGGCGACAAACAGGTTCGCCAGGAAGATGAGCGGAAAACGCTTGAGCATGAATGGGAAGACACCGGGAAGAACTTGCTTTATACAACATTTTTCCCGCCCGCGGCGATTTTCCCGGTCAGCGATTCTCCGCCAGCATCGGCTGCAAGGTGTGCCAGACCTGTGCCGGCGCGATCTTTTGCATGCAATCCTGGTGCCCCAGCGGGCACTCGCGCTGGCGGCACGGCGCGCAGTCCAGGCGCAGAGAAATCGACGCGGCCAGGTCGGAAAACGGCGGCGCGTGGTCGGGATCGGTCGGCCCGTAAATCGCGATCACCGGGCGGTTCAGCGCCGAGGCGATATGCAGCAGGCCGGAATCGTTGCTGACGACGCCGTCGGCGCGCGCCATCAGCGCCACCGCCTCGGCCAGGCTGGTCGCGCCGGCCAGGTTATACATGTGCTCGGCGGCGGCGCCGGCGGCCGCTACCACCTGCTCGCAAACCTCGCGGTCCTTCGGCGAGCCGAGCAGCGCCACCTGCGCCTGCGGCAGCGCCGCCACGATCGCCTGCGCCAGCGCGCCGAAGTGCGCCGGCGGCCAGCGCTTGGCGGCGCCGAACTCGGCGCCCGGCGCGAACACCAACAATGGACGCGCCGGGTCCAGGCCGGCGCGCGCGCAGGCGGCCCCGATCTGCGCGGCGCTGGCGAACAATGCCGGGCGCGGCACGCCGGCGTCGAGGGCAGCATGCGGAGCACGCGCCAGCGCCGCGTAGAACGGCACCATCGGGCGCGGCGGCACATCGTCGGCATGCATCACGTTGATCAAACCGTAGCGGCTTTCTCCCTTGTAGCCGACGCGGCGCGCGATGCCCGCCAGCCACGGGATCAAGGCGAACTTCAAGGTGTTCGGCAACACGTAGGCATCCACGTAGCCGCGCCGGCGCAACTGGCGCGCATATTGCCAGCGTTCCTTCAGTTGCAGCGCGCCGTGGCGGAACGGCGTTTCCAGCACCTCCGCCACTTCAGCCATCTGGCGCCAGACGGGCGCCACCGCCGGCGGCGCCAGCACGTCGATGACGCGCTCCGGATCAGCCGCGCGCAACAGTTGCAGCAAGGGTTGCGCCATCACGGCGTCGCCGATCCAGTTCGGCGAAATGACCAGGGTACGCGCGCCACTCATGACAATCTCCTCGCATCGTCCTGCGCATTCAGGCACAAGCCGATCAGCAGGAACAGCATCTGTATATAAAACATCGTGCTCAGCGTCGACCAGTAGATCACCTCGGTCAAGCCGAAGCTGAAATAGCCGATCACCAGCAGCATGCCGGCCAGCGCCGGCGCGATCACGCCGGGCCGGGCCGACTCGTGGGTGCGCAGGATGCGCAGGAAGAACAGGAAGGGTGTCAACACCGTCATCAGCCAGATCAGCAGGCCGGGAATGCCGCCGAACACCAGCACTTGCAGGATATCGTTATGAAAATGCTCGATGTCGAGCACGAAGGCTTGCAGGCGGCCGGCCTGCACCTGCTGCGCCAGTTCGTCATGCACCCGCTGTTCCGTGGCGATGCTCCACGGATGCTGCGCCACCAGCAGGATGGCGCCCTTCCACAATTCCAACCGCACACCGACATTGGTGAACGCGTTGCCGCCCTTGAAATACGTCTGCACATCGCTGACGCCCTGCTCCAGGCGCTCGCGCGCGCCGGTCTGGTCGATAAAATACGTGCTGACCAGGATCGCCAGCGCCAGCAGGCCAAGCAGCTTTGCCGCCTTGCGGCGCAGGTAATGGCCATACTTCAAAAACAGCAGCGCCGCGAGCACCACGGCGATCCAGCCGCCGCGGGTGCCGCTGGCGACCGATCCCACCAGGCCGGCCAGCGCGCCCAGAGCCGGCCACAGCGCCTGCCTGCCCTGGAAATCGAGCACCGCCGCCAGGCACATCATGCCCATGCATAAGATGATGTCGCCGAACGTGATCGCGTTGATCAAGCCGCCGGGCCGCTCCACGCCCAGGCCCCAGCGCTGGTAACAAATAAAAATGGCGCCGGCCACGGCGCCGGCGATCAGGCCCGACCACAGTACCTTGCGGCGCGGCCGGCAAGCCAGCACGGCCAGCAGCACGGTGACGGCCGCCAGCATGCGACTGGGTTTTTCCAGCGTGCTCAGGGGTATATCGGAATGCAATGCCAGGCCGGTCAGCGCGAAGCCGAAATTGAGGCCGAATGCTATCAAAATGGCACGAATTTTAGTAAGATGGCGCGCCAATGCCGGTTTTACCTGGCGCCAGCAAAAGGCTGCCAGCAGCAAAAAGCCGAAACTGCTCAAGCCGACGCCGAACTTGCTGATCAGCGCCAGGCAGGGCAGGAAGAAAACCAGGCTGTGGATGAGGTAAGATTTGACGTTGTCCTGCGCACTGCTTTTTGTAAAAATAGTATTCATTAAAAAATTTTGTGAGCTTGTTGTTGCAAAATCAACACGGGCAGCATCGACTTCATGCAACAAGCGTCAACAATTTCCGTCATCAGCGCCGCCTGCCGGCGGCGCATAAAAATCCGAAATCATTATCGCTGATGACGGCTCCACCCACAACACGCAGCGCGCTATCCCCATGAGCTCTCCTTTCACCATCAGCATCATCGTCCCCGCCTATAACATGCAACAGTTTATTGATGACTGTTTGCAACACATCTTGGCGCAGATGCAAGCATCGCATGAGCTGATCGTGGTCGACGATGGTTCCACCGATGGCACGGCGGATCGCGTGCGGCAAATGCGCGACACGCATCCGCAGCACGCGATCCGCCTGGTCGAGCAAGCCAACCAGGGCATTTCCGGCGCGCGCAACACGGGATTGCAGCATGCCCGTGGCGACTACATCGCCTTCGTCGACAGCGACGACCGCCTGTTGCCCGACGCACTG
This sequence comes from Pseudomonadota bacterium, assembly GCA_040389645.1. Lineage (GTDB taxonomy): Bacteria > Pseudomonadota > Gammaproteobacteria > Burkholderiales > Burkholderiaceae_D > Rugamonas. The sequence goes on from JAZJZT010000030.1 coordinate 110,976, forward strand.
GCCGCGCTCGAACGCGTCATCGCCGAACAGCGCCCGGACGTGATCGCGACCGGTTTCCGCATGTGGCACCCGGACGCGCCGGGCAAGGACCGCGATATCGGCATGAGTTACACGCCCGGCGTGCTGATCACCGACCAGGACACGATCCTGAACACGTTTTTTGCCGACCGCCACATGTATGTCTGGTGCAAGGTCTGCCGGCGCGACATCTATGCGCAACTGGAGATGCCGCTGTTCCCGCCGCAGCGCCTGTTCGAAGATGTCGCCGTGGTGCCGCGCCTGCTCGAGCGCTGCCGCACCTTGTACTACCTGCCGCAAGCGCTGCTGGCCTACCGCCAGCATCCGACCAGCATCACCCGCGTCATCAGCGAACGCTGGTGCGTCGACTTCGTCTCCGCGCTCGGTTCCGTCAAGCCGGCCTTCGAGCGGGCTGGCGTCAGCGCCGCCGTGCGCGCCCATTTCGATGTCGCCGCCAGCCATTTTTATATCGGCGTCGTCAAGAATTCTTACCAGTTGCCGGCCGGCGCCAGCAAGGCCGTGCGTGGCCAGGTGAAGGCACTGTACGTCGACAGCCTGTTTGGAGAACCGCGCGAAGTGCTGGCCGGCATGGCCGGCGACAAGCTGCAATCGACCGACCGCGGGCACGACAGCCGCACCGCGCGGCAAGTGGGCCAGGCACTGTCCGGCAGCACCCTGTTTCATTTGAAACAAACCGTCAGCCGCAAAGTCAAACTGTGGCAGCGCATGGCGCACACCCGGCGCGCCGCCGGCCGGCCATGAGCGGCGCTGTTAAAATGCAGGCACCCGCGCAGGCCGAGCAGCCCGCATTGAATGCACCTTAAACAATGTATATCTTTGTAAAAGCGTTATTTATTCCAGTTTTGCCCATTTACTCTTGCAAAAAATCAATACAGGCTGCAAAACGTCATGCAACAAGCATCCACCATTTCCCTGATCGTCACCACCTATAACCGGCCGGACGCCCTGGCCGCCGTGGTCGAAGCCTGTTTCCGCCAGGACGACAGGGATTTCGAAATCATCGTCGCCGACGACGGATCGACCGAGGCCACGCGCCACTGCATCGAGGCGCTGCAACAGCGCGCGCCGGTGCCGCTGCGCCACGTGTGGCAGGCCGACGAAGGTTTTCGGGCCGCGCGCGCGCGCAACCTGGGCGTGCTGGCGGCCAAGGGCAATTACATCGTTTTTATTGACGGCGACTGCGTGCCGCAGGCCAATTTCATTGCCCAGCACCGCAAGCTGGCCCAGCCCGGCTACCTGGTGACGGGCAGCCGCGTGCTGCTCAGCCCCGGCTACACGCAACGCCTGCTGGACGAGCGGATCGACCTGCGCCGCCTCGGCTTATGGGACAAGCTGAAACTGCGCCTGCGCGGAGATGTCAACAAATTCCTGCAAACCGTGCTGACCTTGCCCGATATCGGCCGCGCCAGCCACCATTTCAGCTGGCGCCGCATCAAGAGTTGCAACATGGCGGTCTGGCGCGACGACCTGGCGCTGGTGAACGGCTTCGATGAAAGTTTCAAGGGCTGGGGACACGAGGATGCCGACCTGGTCGTGCGCCTGTTCAACGCCGGCGTGATGCGCAAGGATGGTGCCTTCGCCACCGAAGTATTTCACTTGTGGCACCGCGAAAGCGAGCGCAACCAGGAAGACAGCAACCGCCGCATCGTGCTGCAGCGCGCCGCCGACAAGACCGTGCGCGCCAGCGTCGGCCTGCAACAGATGCCGGCCTGCGCCCTTTAAAAGAAAGCTTAACTGTCGGCGCCGTCGCCGAGCATGCTGATGCGCACCAGGTCGGCCACGTTACCCACGCCGAGCTTGCTCATCAGGCGCGCCTTGTGCACTTCCACCGTGCGCACGCTGATGCCCAGCGCCGGTGCTATCTCCCGGTTATGCCGTCCCAACACCACCAGTTGCATCACTTCCCGCTCGCGCGGCGTCAGTTCGCGCAACAATTCGCGCCCGCTGCTTTGCTGGCGCAGGACCTGGCGCTGCCGCGCTTCGCAGGCGAACGCTTCCTCGATGGCGCCGATCAGCTTGATGTCGTCGAACGGTTTTTCCAGGAAATCGAGCGCATTGGCCTTGAACGCCGCGCGCGCCAGCGCCACGTCGGCATGGCCGGTGACGATGACGATCGGCACCTGGTTGCCGAGTTCTCCCAGGCGGCGCTGCAATTCCAGCCCGTCCATGCCGGACATGCGGATATCGATCAGCATGCAGCCGGCCCAGTCCGGCTGCCACGCGTGCAGCAAGACTTCGCCGCTGCCGAACACGGCGGTGCGATAGCCGCGCACGCCCAGCAGCAGGCCGAGCGCATCGCGCACCGCGGGGTCGTCGTCGACGATAAAGACAGTCAAATCATGTTGCACGCTATTCTCCCGGTTCCAGCGCTGGCAGTATAAAGCGGAATACGCCGCTCTCCCCGATTTCCGCCCATAAAGTACCGCCGTGCGCTTCGATGATGGCCCGGCTCAGCACCAGTCCCAGGCCGAGTCCGGTCGCCTTGGACGAGACGAAGGGTTCGAACAGCCGCGCCGCCTGCGCCTCCGACACGCCGGCGCCGCTATCTTCGACCGTCACCTGCAGGCGGCCGTTGTCGAGCCTGGCGGCCGACAGCACGATGCGGCGCCGGCCGGCCGGTTGCGCGGCGACCGACTCCAGCGCATTGGCCAGCAGGTTGCGCAACACCAGTTCGACCTGCAGGCGGTCGGCCAGCACCGCCAGCGGCGGCGCCTGCGCCACCGCCAGTTCCACGCCCTGCGCCCGGCACTGGTTGAAAAACTGCTGGGTGATGGCCGACAGCAGCGCGCTCGCCTGCACCGCCTCCAGTTGCAGCGCGCCGGTGCGGAAGAAATCGCGCAGGCGCCGCACCACCTCGGCGGCGCGGCTGGATTCGGCGATCATGCGCCGGATCGCATCCTTCAGCAATTCCCCCGTCTCCCCCTGTTCCAGCAAGTGTTCGCACGCCTTGCCGTAGGCCGACAGCGCCGTCATCGGCTGGTTCAATTCATGCGCCAGCGCGGCGGCCATCTCTCCGGCAGCCGCCAGGCGCAGCGTCTGGCGCAATTCGTCGGCGACCTGGCGCCGCTCGTCGACCACGGTGCCGATAAAAAAACCGACCAGCGCCAGCATCGCGTCGAGCACTTGCAGTTCCGCCACCTCGATATCGACCACATGGGTCCACTTGAGCAGCGTGACGATCGCCAGTTGCAGCATGAACACGATCAGCGCCGTGCCATGAATCCCCTGGCGCGCAGCGGCCCAGATCACCGGCATGAACAGGAAATAAAAATGCTTGAATTCGGAACTGGCGATATAGCCGAACACGCTCCACAGCACGCAGATCGCCAGCGCCAGGTAGCCCAGGCTTTCCCAGCGCCAGACCGTGTCGCGCAGGCGCTGGCGTCCGGCCGCGCTGGCCAGCATCCAGATCAGCGGCATCGACACGACGACGCCGACGATATCCCCGATGCCGAAGCGGCCCAGCGCCAGCACCCATTGCCCGGCCGGGATCAACCCGGCCAGCGACAATAGCGAGATATAGGCGACATCGTTGACCAGCGTGCCGGCCACGACCACGGTGAGCCAGTGGAACAGGCGGCCGCGGTTGTCAAAAATGTCGCTGCTACTGAAATTGCGGCGCAACACTTCGCCGATCAAGCCGTAGCCCATCGTCAGGCTCAGCGCGCCGAGCAAGGTGACGGTCGGGCCGGCCGGCATGCCGCGCACCAGCACTTCTCCCGCCAGCAGCGCGACGAACCAGGGAAATGCCGCGCGCTTGCCGTAGCGCAGCCAGTACACCAGGCCGAGCGCCGGGTCCGGGTTCCACGGCGTGATGTTCAAGCCGTACAAGGGATCGATATACGTCAGCCAGTCGAACGCCAGGTACAGCGCGATGAAGGCGGGGGCGGACAGGTAACGGGACAGGTTCAGGCGCATGCGCAGCAAGGGGCAGAAATGTAAGTGCAGCAATGTCGTTCCCGCGCAGGCGGGAACCCATAGCACCTGTCCGCCATTCTATAGATTGCGCGGGACAGGATACGTGCCAGGGAAAAAGGCAGGCCTCTCCCCCTGAGCGGCGGTCCGGCGATCCGGAATGCCAGTGAGCCATCTCCAGAAATTCGCATAAGTGAAACCCTTATGCTAATCCTCTAATTGCGTCCATTTCAACGCACCGATACCATTGCCGATTGTAACGTATTGTTTCCCGGCCCAGCCCCCGCCGCCACGCCATCGTGATCCTTGGAGTCCAATAAACATGCAGTCGATTACTCTCCGCTCCGGGCTGGAACGGAAATCCGCATTATCCGTCGCGTGCGCGGCGCTGAAACTGCAGATCCGTGCGCTGGCCTTCCCCCACCTGACACGCGGCTGGCTGAACCTGCTCAATTCGCACGGCACGCTGCGCGAACTGGCGCAATCGCAGCCGCGCCTGATCCACAAGATCTACCGTCCCTACCTGAGCAACCGGCTGGACCGCGGCGAACGCCTGGCCGCGCTGGTGGCGCACTACCGCTTCGTGCTGCAACACGGCCTGGGCGCCGCCATGCTGCAAGCGGCGCGCGGCCGGCTGGAACTGGCCAGCTTCGCCGGCAAGTCGGGAGAGATGTATTACATCGACCTGCGCGCGATCGTGCCGCTGGAACGAGAGGGAGAAATGGTGCTGCAATTGCGCTGCGGCCAGGCGCTGGTATATTCCGTCGCCTTCTCCTTCCTGACGGAACGGCGCCAGGCCAGCATCGGCGTCGGCTGCCTGCAAGGGCCGCAATGCGGCGACGGCCTGGCGCTGGCGCGCGAAGCCACGCGCGACCTGCACGGCCTGCGTCCGAAACAATTGTTGCTGCGCCTGGTGCACCAGTTGGGCCACGCCTACGGCTGCGAACGGATGTTATTGGTGGGTAATGGCAACCGCGCCGTGCGCAAGCAGATGCGCAAGGGTAAAGTCATGGCCGATTACGATGCGTTCTGGCGCGAGCTTGGCGCGCGGCCGCGCGCCGACGGCGATTTCGAACTCGATTGCCTGCCGCTGCAGGAACCGGACATGGAACAGATCCCGTCGCGCAAGCGCTCGGAAGCGCGCAAGCGCCACGCGCTGTTAAGCGAGCTGGTCGACAGCGTGATCGGCGCGCTGCGCCAGTCGCCAGCGCGGCCGGCGCTGGTCTTGGCGGAAGCTCCACCGGCGCAGCAGCGCGACAATTCGAGCTACGCCGCCGCGGCCTGAGGCGGCCGCATGCAGCGGGACGCTCCATTCCCGCGCCGACAGGGTAGAATCAGCGCTGCAAGCTTTCAATCCATTACGGAGGAAACACGATGCGCCTTGATATCTACCGACGAGCTGAACACGATGGGATTTTTTCCTACCTGGCCGTACCGGAAGGAAAACCCATTCCGCAGGAAGCGATCAACACCGACTGGGAGCCGGCATCCCTGGCGCTGGAAGTCGAAGACGACACCGAAGCGCTGCCCGACTTCCACATCGAACGGCCATACGGCCAGATCGGCGACAAGGGATATGCAATCACCAGTCTGAAAAACATGTAACGCAAGCATGCCCCGCTGCCGGAGCCAGGCATCCACAGCGGCATGCTGCATGTGGCCGTCAAAACGGCCGCATGGTTTGTTGCGATCAAAGCCACTGATGTATTTATACATGGCCAAACTCAAGCACTTGCCGACTAATCCATTCCGCATTACCGTGCCCAGAGAATATAGCATTACCCAACATGCTACCTGATGTCAACCACACGAAAAAGCATAGAATCCAATTTATTTATTGAACAAATAAATAAATAAATTTAACTAATTTAATCGTGGAATAATGATGTAACTACTGTTTGGATTTGATTCAGAAAAACAATAGCGCGTATAAGCAACCGAAACAAGTCTGAGCTGATTATCTGATGAAATTTTACATTGGGATGTCGTTCTATCTAAAAGATAGGGGTATGCTGATGAGCAATAATTTAAATTATACTGAAAATAACTTGATCCTAATGGTGGAATATCAGGAACAGTACTAACATAGCCAGGCATCCATGTGTAAGAATACTGTCCACTCGCGATTCCAAAAGGGGTATTTGGTATGATGCACACACCACCTCCGCCACCTTGATTTGTCCAGCTACCGGATTGACAAGTAAGCAATGTGCTTCGATCCGCAGAAATCCCTATAGTATCAACAGTACTATTACAAGAACTATTTTGACTTACCATTGGAATTACTGCACTTCCTTGCTTTTTCCATGTCTGCGCTGTTGCCGAAGTTGCCGATATAATAATTAAAAGAAAAATTAATTTTTTAAAATTTTTCACAATCATCCTTTTTCCGAATTCATAATTTCTCCGCTGTTACCCATATTTGACAAAGCGCTTTCGCGCGCCAGCCATCTGTTGGTAGTCAATTAGGGTACCGTCTTTCACACTGCTCACTCGTATCGATCACGCGCTCAATGCCGCAGGTCTTTCTCATCATTGCGACTAAATTTTTGCAAACGTCGTTTTGGCTCATTACTGCAATGGTCGTTTTCCCTTGTCTGCCTTGAACTAAATCTTTCGTTGGATATGATGGTCTATAAGAGATTAGTCCAGAGAAGACGTTATCTGCATCTTTTGTATCGACACCAAAAAATATAAGGCTCTCGAATCCCGCCCCGGGGGCTTTCAGGATAATGTTAAAACATGTTTGGGAGCTAAAGTAACCTCCACACACCAGATTGACAAGTAAGCAATGTGCTACGATCTGCAGTAATTCCCACCGCATCAACAGCACTGTTGCAAGAACCATTTTGATTTACTATTTCAATCGCTGCTTTTCCCTGTTTTTGCCATGTTTGCGCTATAGTTGAAGCTGCTGGCAGGATCATCAATAACAGGATTAATTTCTTTAAAATTTGCAGAATCACCTTACTCCCCGAGTTTATTGCAGCCTGATAACTTTCTCTTCAAAATTAGCCACCCCATAAAAAAAATACACACAAAATTTCAACCAAATCAAAGCGATCCACACCAAAAATTGACAAAATAACATTAAGGAGAAGTCGATCTGACGCAAATATATAAATTATTTGTGGAAGGGATCGATCCGTAACTCAACATACTTTGCGAATAACTTTTTCCATAATAAAAAAACATTGCATATAATGAGCCATTACCAGCATCGCTTGAGCTAAGCAAATTTGAGTTTCCGTAATCCACTGAAGCTTGCAAAATTGCACCAGCCATTGGGGCAAAAGTTGAATTACCTCTACGCAACATTAAAATGTTACCAACTGCATTTAATTCATATATCGATGGCACATAAAAATCATTGTCACCTAATCCAGTTTTCAGCCCTTCACAGGCAAGAGCAACTCCATTTAATTTAATTACTCTATTAGAGCGTCCATACCAAAGACTCCCATCAAAAGATTTTACACCGTCTGGAAATGCACTTCCGTAGTAAAAATCAGGGTCCGTCATTGAAGAGTTTAGCGCGACATAGAGTGACCGTGTTTTTTTGGAGTTTTCATCATAGTGACAACCAGCCGACATATACGGTTGCCCCGTGCCACCAGACGTAACAATTCCAGCAATAGGTTGAGCGCAGCCCCCAGAGCTAAAGTGGCCTCCAAACACCGGATTGACAAGTAAGCAGCGTGCTACGATCTGCAGTAATTCCCACTGTATCGATAGCACTATTACAAGTACTATTTGGAATTGCTATCGGAATTATTGTATTTCCTTGTTTTTTCCATGTCTGCGCTGTCGCTGAAGTTGCTGATATGATGATCAAGATTAGACTTAATTTCTTTGGAATCTGCAAAAACATCTTTTTTTTCAAACTCATCACTTCTCCAGTTTTCATTTGGCTGATGAAAAATTACATCCACCTCAATATATTCAACTGCTTTATCAAAATACGAAAACACCTTAACCATTAGAAGCATGCGTAAACGGATTTTAAAAAATCGCCAATTCAAAATAGACTTGACTTCTTTAAAATCTGCAAAATCATTCCCTCAGTTCGTGCTCAAACTGAGTGCAGATCACACATATTAAGAAATCATTGATTTACGGATAACAGAGTGAAACGTTCGCTACCGGAAGATTGTAGACTGATGGTATGGGATAATAACCAATGCTCATTTCATAATTTGTGTCTCTCAATGCTATCAAATTATTAGCGGCATAACTCAAATACGAATTATTATCCCAGACATTTATATTCATACCATTAAATATTTTTAGAAGTAAAATTCCGCTGCTCTCACTTCCAGTGAGAACAGCTGGAGGTGACGGAAGAGGCAATTGTGCTGAGCCAACATTCGGAGAATTTCCCATTCTTCCACTGAATTTCCCTCCAGTTACGACACCTAGACCTATTCTCCACCGCTCTCCAAAATATGGATATGTCCCTACGCCGAGGGTGCTTGAAAATGTATAACAGGAGGCCTTTGAGCTAAAGCGACCTCCACACGCCGGATTGACAAGTAAGTAGCATGCTACGATCTGCGATGATTCCTATGGTATCAACAGCACCATTGCAAGTGCTGTTTGGAGCTACCACTGCAACTATCGCATTTTCTTGCTTTTTCCATGTTTGCGCTGTAGCCGCAGCTGAGGAAATAATGATTAAAACTAGATTTAACTTCTTCAAAATCTGCAAAATCATCTTATTTCTCGAATTCATCATTTCCTCAACTTTCACGCAGGTGTTTGAAAAATTTACATATGACAGACAAGCAAATCGCCTGCTGCATTCGTTGTGATAGAGCCGATTGCGTTACCCGCGCAGCTCGCGTCAGCTGTGCGCTGTGCGGCGGCGTCAAACGACAATGCGGACTTCGCAACAATATTCCCAGTTCCCTTGCCTGACAGATAGAGAGCGATATTGCTGTCCGAGCCTTGGGCGCTCAGGATTGGCCCATTGCCGGCAGTTGCCGCGGCGGCCAGCAGGTAATTCGTCGCGGAAGGAATTGCCGAAGCAACTAAGGCCGATACTCCGTTGGCTTTCAGTACCACGTTGCCGTAACCTTTGGATGCCAGAATCAAGTCGATATTGGCGTCGCTGCCTTGCGCGGCGATATTTGGTGCCATGCCGGAAAGATTGCCGGTGATTTGCACATAATTCGCTTTGCCGGAGCCGATCGTCATGTCGCCGGCAATGACTGCGTTGCCGGTCGCGGTCAATCCGGTTGTCGTGATACCGCCGTTGGCAGTCAACAATCCTGCAAGCGTCGCGGTGCCAGACGCAGTCAGGTTCGATGTCGCCAAGCCGCCATTTGCACTCAGCAAGCCGTTCACCCCGACCAGGCCGGAGAAGCTGCCATTCACGGCGCTCAAGTTGGCGCCGATCGTTGCATTGCCGGATGTTGTCAAGGTCGTGGTGCTTACGCCCGCGTTGGCAGTCAGCAAACCATTGACCGTGACCGGGCCAGAGAAACTGCCCGCTACAGCACTGACATTGCCGCCGATAGTCACGTTGCCGGTGGTCGAGATGGTCGTCGCGGCTATGCCGCCGTTAGCGTTCAGTAAGCCATTGACTGTGACAGGGCCGGAGAAGGTTGCATTGCTTGCATTCAATGCTCCGCCGATCGTGACGTTGCCGGTCGTGCTCAGCGTGGTGGTCGCTATACCGCCGTTGGCGCTCAGCAAACCAGCTACGGACAAGGTATCTGTGAAGGTTCCCTTAACCGCGAGTAAATTGCCACCGATGGTCGCGTTGCCGCTAGTGGTCAGCGTCGTCGTCGTGATGCCGCCGTTCGCGCTCAAGGCACCAGCGATGGCGACCGGGCCGGAGAAGGTGCCGTTCACCGCTGCCAGGTTGCCACCGATCGTGGCGTTACCCGTCGTTGCCAGCGTGCTGCTGGCGATACCGCCATTGGCATTGAGCATGCCGGTGACCAAGACCGGACCGGAGAAGGTACCGCCGGCGGCAGCCAGGGTGCCGCCGATGGTCGCGTTGCCGGAAGTGCCCAGCGTTGTCGTCGTAAGGCCGCCGTTGGCGCTCAAGGCGCCACCGATCGCGACTGGGCCGGAGAAGCTGCCGCCGGCGGCAGCCAGGTTGCCGCCGATGGTTGCGTTGCCGGAAGTGTCCAGTGTCGTCGTTGTGACGCCGCCATTCGCGTTCAAGGCACCGGCGATGGCAACCGGACCGGAGAAGGTGCCGTTCACCGCCGCCAGGTTGCCGTCGATGGTCGCATTGCCAGTGGTGGTCAAGGTCGTTGTCGTCACGCCGCCGTTTGCGCTCAAGGCGCCAGCCACGGTAACCGGGCCAGTAAATGCGCCGTTCACCGCCGCCAAGTTGCCGCCAATCGTCGCATTGCCGGTTGTTGCCAGCGTGCTTGTTTCAATGCCCCCATTCGCATTCAGCAATCCGCTTACAGATACCGGGCCTGAGAAGGCGCCGCCAGTTGCCGCCAGGTTACCGGCTATGGTCGCATTGCTGGAGGTGGTCAGCGTCGTCGTTGTGACGCCGCCATTGGCGCTCAAGGCACCGGCCACACTGACGGGGCCAGTGAAAGTTCCGTTTACTGCAGCCAGGTTGCCAGCGATGGTGGCGTTGCCGGACGTTGTCAGCGTCGTTGTCATGACACCGCCATTGGCATTGAGCAGTCCCGTCACGGAAACCGGACCGGAGAATGTACCGCCGGCAGCTGCCAGGTTGCCGCCGATCGTGGCGTTGCCTGATGTTGCCAGCGTGGTTGTTGTGATGCCCCCGTTGGCGTTCAAGGCGCCGGCTACGGTGACCGGACCGGTGAAGGCGCCGCCAGCTGCATTGAAGTTGCCGCCGACCGTCACATTGCCGCTCGTGGTCAGGGAACTGGTGGCGATGCCGCCATTGGCATTGAGTACGCCATTCACGGCAACCGGGCCGGAGAAGGTCGCACCGGCGGCGGTCAGATTGCCATCGATGGTGGCATTGCCGGAAGCGGCCAGCGTGGTCGTTGTGATGCCGCCGTTTGCCGTCAAGGCGCCACCCGCAGTGACCGCGCCGGTAAATGTTCCTTTTACGGCGCTCAGATTACCGCCGATAGTCGCGCCGCCGGTGGTCGCCAGCGTGCTGGTGGAAATGCCGCCATTGGCACTGAGCAGTTGAGCCACCGCGACGGTGCCGGAAAACGTGCCATTTACCGCGCTCAGGTTGCCGCCGATGGTGATATTGCCCGTTGTGCTCAATGTCGTGGTCGCCAAGCCGCCATTCGCGCTCAACAAGCCATCCACGCTGAGCGGTCCCGAGAACGCACCGCGAGCAGCGTCAAGGTTGCCGCCTATCGTAATATTGCCGAGCGTGCGCAAGGTCGTGGTGGTGATGCCACCATTGGCGCTGAGCATTTCAGCAATCGAAACCGGTCCGCCGAATGTACCTTGCATGGCCGACAAATCGCCGCCGATCACGGCATTGCCGGAAGCGGTCAGCGTCGTCGTCGACAGGCCACCGTTCGCGCTGACCATGCCTGCCATGCTCACCGGGCCGGTAAAAGTACCGTTGCGGGCGTTGAGGTTGCCGCCGATCATGGCGTTGCCGCTGGTGGTCAGCGTCGTGGTGGCAAATCCGCCGGTCGCATTGAGAAAACCGGCCGTCGTCACATCGCCGCTGAAGGTGCCTTTGACGGCCGCAAGATTACCGCCGATGCCCACGTTGCCGGAGGTCGTCAAGGTGGTGGCGGCGATGCCGCCATTTGCGTTGAAGAGTCCGGCCACGCTCACCGGGCCGGAAAATGTGCCGGAGGTGGCCGCCAGATTACGTCCCGCGTCCACCACGCTCACGCCATTGACTTTCAAACCCTGCGTCGCATCCACGACCGTGGTCGCAATGCCACCGTTTGCCCATGTTTGCCCCTCGACCGTCAGCGTGCCGCTGAAATAACCATTCACAGGGCCGGGCTCGGCCAGAGCGAACGAATATGGCGAATAGACGACGGCGCCCAGCGTCATGACCGCCAGCCAGCCTGATTGGGTATATTTCATTGGCATTTAATTCTCCTGCTCGGTTTGGATAACGGCAAATTTTGATGGAACGCGGCCGCGAGGCATCGGGCAGCGCGGATACGCTTTATTTCAATTCGATCTTGGCTTGTTCGCGCAACTCTTTGAGGGCGACTTCCAGCCGTTGCTGCGCCAGGATGCCGCGAATTTCATCTGTTACCTTCGGCAGATCCGGGCGTTTTGCCGTCTTGCGTTCTTCCAGGCGCAGGAACAGCAAACCTTCCCGCACGCGGAATGGGCCGGCAATCTGGTTCGGCTGCATGCCTTTGACTTGCTGGTAAAGGCCATACGGAACGCCGCCCGGCTGGACGGCATGATCGTTGTCCTTGTTTACCCAGGAAAATTTGGCAAGTACGGCGCCGCCGCCCTGCTTGGCGGCTTCCGCGATGTCAGCGGCATCCTTGGCATCCTGGGTCAGGTAATATTTGAGGACATGGCCGGAATACATTTCATCCGTGATATTGGTTTCGTAATAGCGTGCGATATCGGCGTCACTGACCGCTTTCTGTATTTCCGCAAAGCGCTTGCGCACGAACAGGCCGGACAGGGCTTCGCGCGTCACCGAGTTCGAAATCGCCTGCGCATCGGCCGGCCATAAACGCAGCGCCGCTTCCGCCGTCAAGGTGCGGTTGACCGCATTTTCAACGGCCACCGCTTTTGCCATGCCGGTCGCCATCAACGGCTCCACGTCGGCAGCGGTAATGGCTTGCCGGTTGACCGTCGCCAGCACCGCCTGCGTGCCGGCTTGCGGGGACGAGGACAAGGCCAGCATGTCCGGCTTTGCCACGGCCACGGCCACGCCAGCCAAACCGAGCAGGGTTACCGCAATTCCAATCTTTGTACGTTTTTGCATTATCAGCGAAGCTCCTGTTTAAATCCTTTTACCGTCACCCGTGCCACTGCCTTATCGGGGCAAGTCCGCACGCAAAACTCATCCATCTCCCAGGCTACTCCCGGCTTGAATGATTGCAGCGTGTGCAGCGCCATCATCAAATCCGGAAACAATTCTTCATTATTAATAGCCAGCACCAGGATGCCGCCAGTCTTTTCCAATGTGAATGCGATGCCGGGATTCAAACGGGCCAGCGTTGGCGAATACTCCAGGTATTCGCCACGATCGAGGTATATACGTTGCACCTTGATAGCATGTGCCGCATGGTCTTTATTTAAAAACCGGGAACCCATGATGTCTGCAGTCTTGCTTATTGTCAATATCACTACAATAATGGAAGCCATGAGCAGCACCGCGCAAGGAACGATAATATCCAGGTTAAATGGCAACCATTTAATGGTTTGCATTTTCCGGGAGAGCATGCCGGCGCTGCGTTTTTTTGAAAGAACGGCGAATTTCCGTGCAAGAGAGCGCTTCATGGCTTGCTCATTTCTTCAAGGTTTCCCTTGCGCGCAGTGACCAGGTTATCGGGAATGTTATAGTCCGCCACCGTACCGGGGCCGAGCGCTTCGATGTAATCGTGACTGATCCAGCCCGGCATGACAATTTCAAAGGCTTCGCCTTTGCGCGGCTTCCAGATATAGCCTTCGATCCAGCCACCAGAACGCACCACGGTCGCGGAAATTTGCTGGAAATGCGCCAATTGTTCGAACAACGGCGACGTATATTGAAACTGGCTGACGATTTCCGCCGTCGGCCTGGCTTTTTCCTGCTGCTCGGCCTGGCGCGCCAAGTAGGCATCGCCACCGGACAACAGCAGATATGCCAGCGCACTGCTGCCCAGAACCCAGGCGGACAAACGGGAAAGCTTGCCGGCGATCCGTTCGACCAGCGCGCGCTGGCGGCCGGATATCGGCTCCAGCGGCCACATTTCCGTAGTATCCGACAACATGTGCACAGGCAAGACATGGCGCTGCGCCGCGGCGTCGATGGCGCAGGCTTCGTCGTGTAGCACAAACAATTCGGCGCCCTGCTTGATCGCCGCAATCATTTTCGATCCGCTCTGCAGTGCATAGACGCCATCGCCGCGATGTTGCGGATGGCCCGGCATCGCCGCCGCGAGCGGAGTCTGGAAATGCCTTGCGTGCCGCACCCGTTTCGAGGGAACTGCGTAATAAAAAATATGGTCGCGATCGCGCACGCTGAGCACATGCAGGCGGTGCTCATGCAGGATGGCGCCGGCGATGGCAACGATGGTGTCATCGACATCCATGTCGAAGGCAGGGATGCTGCCACCGATCAGGGATGGATAAATATGGGTACTGGCGGTACTCACGGTCATTTAAAACTGTTGGAACCCATCGCCGTTGGAAGGCGGCCGGGAACGATAGGGTTGCGCCGCGCTCTGTCCGGGCGATTGGGATTGCGCCGGATACGCCGAAGACGACGTCATCGACGCGGCATCAGGACTGGCCAGTTGTGTGTATTCGGCACTAGGCTTTTCCAGCGCGGTGGGCGCCACCACCGATGAAGGAGAGTGCAGCGAAGGCTGGACCGTGCCGAAAAAGATCGTGGCATTGGGTGCAGATGCCAGTACCAGTCGGACGGAATCGCCTTTGACGATGGCGACCACATCGAAACCTTCGACATAGGCGGCTTCACGATCACGCACCATGGTCGAGGATGAACGACGTGCATTCTGGTTACCCTGCGGCAATGGCTGGGCTGCAATTCCCGACTGCATGCCGGACATCGGCATACTGGGCATTTGCATTCCTGACATTTGCATGGGCGGCATCTGCATCTGCATCGGTGCCGGCATCGGCGAAGATTCGCCCATGGCGGGGATGGCAAGCAAGGCCGAATTGCCGACAATGGCCATCACGCGCAGCCTTGCTAATGCCTGCTTGGCCGCTTCTCCGGCTGGGCGCCCTCCTCCCCCCATCATGCCGTCCGGCGCGAACGATGGCGCTGCGCGCATCGATGCCGGCATTGGCATCTGTACGGGTGGCGGCATCGATTCCGGCGGCGGCCCCTCGGCGCTGCGGTGCGCAGCGTCGGCAATCTGGCGTTTTACTTCCTTGACTTTGGCGGGCGACAGCAATGGATTACCGATCAACGCCTGTCCTGTCTGCGCCCAGGCAGGCAGTCCAATAATCAACACGAGCGCAGGCCCAGCAAATGTGTGACGCAACATATCGACAGTTTTCATGGAACGGGTACCTGCACGGCAGCGGCCGATTTGATCGTTTTGGAGAACGACACCACCTTGGTTTTCAGTACCAGCACCAGTTCCGATTTCGACTTCTCCTGGCTCCGGTTGCCCAAGGCAACGGCTTTCTCGGAAACGGGCAAGCCGGAGATATTCAAGGTGTCGCGCTCTTCAATCAGCCCGCCCAGCAAAATGGTGTCACCCGGCAAGGCGCGCACAGTGGAGCGGTATTCTCGGTCCGCCGTCTGCGGCAGGGTCAGGTCGGTCCCGAGCGCGGTAAAACGGTTGAACTGGATCAGGTTGGTCAGCGCCAGCGACAGCTTGGTATAGACCGTTCCATCGTGCAGGTCGCCATAAACCGACATGTCCAATCCGGTTTGCAGATCGCTGGTTTCCACCGTGGTCTGGCTGAGTGCAGTGCCGGTATTGGTACCGACCTTGCTGACATAACGGGTCGATTGACCCATGCGCAATTTGCCGCGTGAGCCGGACATGATGGCGATACGGGGCTGTGAAACGGTCTTTACGGTTCCCTGTGTTTTCAGGAATTTCATCAACACATCCAATGAAAATCGCGATGAGTTGTAGACCAGCCCAACACCGAAGGCATTGGCGACATCGCTTCCCGTAATGCCCTGGCCACCGTTGACGCTCAAATCCAGTGGCGGGCCGCTTTGGTGCATGTTCAGCTTGAATTTGTTCCACTCAATACCGGTCTGGTTGCCGTCCGTCAGATCGACCTGGTAGACATACAAGTCGTAGATCAGCATGCTGCGCGTATCGCGGATACGGTTGACGTATTGCTGGATGTGGTCGAGTCGAGTGCGGCTACTCTTGAAATTGAGTGCGCGATTGGCACGATCAAGGTAGACATCCTTGGCGCCCAGATATTGCAAGGCATTGGTCAGATATGCCAGGGAGTCGTCGTTCAATATCGGTGGCAACTCTACCGCATAGAACTCTTCCAGGGTCACGTACAGGACGTTATCTTCCAGCCGATAGAAAAATCCGAAGGCTTTCGACAGTTTCTCGACGACGTCCGGCAAATTGCCGGACAAGTCATTGATCATGACGGTCTGATAGCGCGACCCTTGTAATTGACCACCTTCAAAACTGAGCGCAATACCGGTTTGATCGAGTAATAATCGTAATCCGTCGTACAGCGAAATCTCGGACATATGGAGATTGCTGACAGGTTTATCCGGTAAGCGCTGCTTGCTTTCGCGTGTAATTGGATATAGCCAGAAAGGCGATTCGCCGACCAGTTCCGCATTGACATTCAATACCGCAGCACCATTTTGATCACCGCCGATTGCCGTTTTCAGCGACGTCAATTCATCCGATACATCACGCTGGTCTATATTGCGTGGAGCCAGGCCGCACCCACCGAGAATCAGGACACAGAGGAATGCAATGCATAGACGGATTGAGGGAATAACGCTTTTCTTGTACACCGTGGAACGCCGTCAAAAGTTGCAGAATGCTGGCTAACAAGCCAATCAGGATTTCCGCACAGTAACAAGAAATTACTAAACTTGCAAATATTTAATTACCATATGATCAAATAACAACTTGACAATGATTTGCCGCATATTGTAAATTAGTTAATAGCAAAATGAAAGTTAAGGAAATTCAACAACGACTGCGCATGCGGTTTTTGACGTGGTAATTGGGGATAAAGTACGGAATCAAGATGCTCTGAGAAAACAGAGACAAGGGCAAAACCAGAAGCAAAGGCTGGGATCAGACCCATGGGTCTGACCCCAATGGCACTGGGTTAAGCAATAAGTCGTTGATTTTGCTGATGAATATTGGGGTGACTGAGATAGCGCTGGGGAAATGAAAAGGGGCAAAGAACATCCGCAGTTTATGATTTTGGGTATCGAATCCTAACCATAGAGCGGGAGTCTGTGCCCCAAATGAATACTACCAAAGAGCGTCGCGTGGCGGCGCAGCTTAGAGACCGTTTAAAAACTCCCGAGCAACTTTTTGGTCTAAACTGGTTTGGCTCAGTTTAGGAGAACGCCATGTGGACACAGGAGCAGCGCAAGCGGCACGAAAGTTCTCGTCGGAAGGGCCAGGGCGGGTATCCGACCGACATGACAGACCAGGAGTGGAAACTGGTCGAGCCCTTGTTGCCTAGCGCAGCACGCACCGGCCGCCCTCGCAAGACGGAGTTTCGAGCGGTGATCAATGCATTGCGCTACCTGGTGCGTTCTGGATGCGAATGGCGCATGCTGCCCAATGACTTTCCGCCGTACCAGACGGTGTATTACTGGTTCCGCCGGCTGATGCGGCGCTTCCTGTTTCGTACCATCCACGATCTGGCGCTGATGCTGGACCGGATGTGCGAGCAACGCGAGGTTCTGCCCTCGGCTGGCATCATTGACAGCCAGTCGGTGAAGGCGCCGGGTGCTCGCGAACGCGGTTACGATGCCAATAAGAAGATCAATGGCCGCAAGCGCCATATTGCGGTCGATACCGATGGCCGATTGCTGGCGGTGAACCTGACGCCGGCCGATATCGCCGATTCGACCGGTGCGCAATTGGTGCTCGATGCGCTGGTTCAGCGCTGGCCCTGGGTTAAGCACCTGTTTGGCGATTCCGCCTATGACCGCAGAGCACTGATGGATAAGGCGGAATACTTGAATTTCACGATCGAAGTGGTACGCCCCCTGCTGGGGCAAATCGGCTTCCAGGTGCAGCCGCGCCGGTGGGTTGTTGAACGCACGTTTGCATGGCTGATGCGCTATCGCCGCCTCGTTCGTGACTACGAACAGCGGATCGATGTCGCAGAGAATATGCTTTACCTCGCGCTCGGTTCGTTGCTGATGCACAGGATTCGTTTCCGGTGAGTTATTAAACAGTCTCTAAGCGCGTTTCGTGCGCGTTTTTCGATGTCGATGGACGAGTTCAATGCGGACCTGATGCCGACGGCGTTGCTGAAGAAGTGGATCAGCGAGGAAGTCGGGCCCTACCGGGAACGTGTGTATGGTCCGCTCCAGACCTTAACCTTAGGGGACCTCGAATTACTGGCAATCCGAGGCATGGCGCTAAAAAATAACGGCGC
>JAZJZT010000031.1:0-127456 GCA_040389645.1 Pseudomonadota bacterium
CGCGACCCCCGGCGTGACAGGCCGGTATTCTAACCAACTGAACTACCGCTCCAACTCACTGCGTATCGCTTACTGCTTGCACTACTTTTACTACCTGTATCTGTTGGCGGAGCGGACGGGACTCGAACCCGCGACCCCCGGCGTGACAGGCCGGTATTCTAACCAACTGAACTACCGCTCCAACAAATACCGCTACTACATCGACCAGACTGGTGGGCGGTGAGAGGCTCGAACTCCCGACCTAAGCCTTGTAAGGGCTCCGCTCTACCAACTGAGCTAACCGCCCGTCGAATCGTTCCGGTGAGTCAGCAACTCACCGAAGTCCGTTAGTTTACAGCATCCTTCAAAGCTTTGCCAGCTTTAAATTTAGGAACTTTTGCCGCGTCGATCGTGATCTCTTCTTTCGTGCGCGGATTGCGGCCGGTGCGGGCAGCGCGTTCGCTCACGGAGAAAGTGCCAAAGCCGACCAGGGTGACGCTGTCGTTCTTTTGCAAGGTAGTGGTTACGCCGTCGATCACCGCATCCAGCGCGCGCGCCGCGGCCGCTTTCGAGATGTCGGCGGAAGTAGCAATATGGTCGATCAATTCAGTCTTGTTCACAAGCATCCCCGTCACAAAGGTTTATATCGTTTATACCGTTTACATGCAGTGCTGGCACCGCGTTTCACAGGCAGAGAAAATCTCAGGCCGTATTAAACAAGCCGCACTCCCCCCATGTCAAGGGATGCACGCCGCTAAATCGGCGCAAACATGCAAACAGGCGCCATAAAGGCGCCTGTTTGTGCATTGCGGGACTGAAAATGCTTAGTGTTTCACCACTTCACCCTGTCCGTCGACCTTCACCGCGGCGGCAGCCACGGCTTCCACCGGCGGCGTTTCCACCAGCGGTTCGGGCTGACGTTCCAGCGCGATTTCCAGCACCTTGTCGATCCAGCGCACCGGCACGATCTCGAGCTTGTTCTTGACGTTGTCCGGAATCTCGGCCAGGTCCTTGACGTTCTGCTCGGGGATCAGGACCGTCTTGATGCCGCCGCGATGCGCCGCCAACAGCTTCTCTTTCAGCCCGCCGATCGGCAACACTTCGCCACGCAAGGTGATCTCGCCCGTCATCGCCACATCGGCGCGTACAGGGATGCCGGTGAAGACCGACACCATCGCCACCGTCATCGCGGCGCCGGCCGAAGGACCGTCCTTCGGCGTCGCGCCTTCCGGCACGTGGATGTGGATGTCGCTCTTCTCAAACACTTCCGGCTTGATGCCGAGCCGCATCGCACGGCTGCGCA
Source organism: Pseudomonadota bacterium (assembly GCA_040389645.1). Taxonomy (GTDB): domain Bacteria; phylum Pseudomonadota; class Gammaproteobacteria; order Burkholderiales; family Burkholderiaceae_D; genus Rugamonas. The sequence goes on from JAZJZT010000031.1 coordinate 1,283, forward strand.
CGACGGTGCGGGCCGCTTCGATCGATTCCTTCATCACGTCGCCCAGCGTACCGGTGCGGATCACGCCGCCCTTGCCCGGCATCGTCACGGCCTCGATCGTCAACAGGTCGCCGCCGACTTCGGTCCATGCCAATCCCACCACTTGGCCGACCTGGTTGTCCTTCTCGGCCACACCGAAATCGTAGCGGCGCACGCCGAGGAACTTGTCCAGGTTTTTCGGCGTGACGGCCACTTTCTTTTCCGTCTTCTTCAGCAGCAGCATCTTGACCACCTTGCGGCAGATCTTCGACACTTCGCGTTCCAGCGACCGCACGCCCGCTTCACGGGTGTAGTAGCGGATGATGTCGCGCAGCGCCGCTTCCGACACCGAGATCTCGTCTTCCTTCAGACCGTTGTTCTTGATCTGTTTCGGCAGCAGGTAGCGCTGCGAGATGTTCGTTTTCTCGTCTTCCGTGTAACCGGACAGGCGGATCACTTCCATCCGGTCCAGCAGCGCCGGCGGGATGTTGTACGAGTTCGACGTCGCCACGAACATCACGTCGGACAGGTCGAAATCGACTTCGATGTAGTGATCGGAGAACGTGTGGTTCTGTTCCGGATCGAGCACTTCCAGCAAGGCCGACGACGGATCGCCGCGGAAGTCCGCACCCATCTTGTCGATCTCGTCGAGCAGGAACAACGGGTTGCGCACGCCGACTTTCGCCAGCGATTGCAGCACCTTGCCCGGCATCGAACCGATGTACGTCCGGCGGTGACCGCGGATCTCGGCCTCGTCGCGTACGCCGCCCAACGCCATGCGCACGAACTTGCGGTTCGTCGCGCGGGCGATCGACTGGCCCAGCGACGTTTTACCGACACCAGGAGGACCAACGAAGCACAGGATCGGCGCTTTCAGCTTGTCGACGCGTTGTTGCACCGCGAGGTATTCCAGGATGCGTTCCTTGACCTTGTCCAGGCCATAGTGGTCGCCCTCGAGTACTTTTTCGGCGTTCGACAGGTCGTTGTTGACCTTGGATTTTTTCTTCCACGGCAGGCTGACCAGCGTGTCGATGTAATTGCGCACCACTGTCGCTTCGGCCGACATCGGCGACATCAACTTCAGTTTCTTCAGTTCGGCGGTGGCCTTGTCCAGTGCTTCCTTCGGCATCTTGGCGGAGGCGACTTTCTTTTCCAGCTCGTCCAGGTCGGCGCCCTCTTCACCTTCACCCAGCTCTTTCTGGATCGCCTTGACCTGCTCGTTCAGGTAGTACTCGCGCTGCGATTTTTCCATCTGGCGCTTGACGCGGCCGCGGATGCGCTTTTCCACTTGCAGGATATCGAGTTCGCCTTCCAGCTGGCCGAGCAGATGCTCCAGGCGCTTGGCGACGTTGAAGATTTCCAGGATCACCTGCTTCTGTTCCAGCTTCAGCGGCAGGTGCGCGGCCACCGTGTCGGCCAGGCGGCCGGCATCGTCGATGCCCGACAGCGAAGCGAGGATTTCCGGCGGGATTTTCTTGTTCAGTTTGACGTACTGGTCGAACTGCTGGACGATGGCGCGGCGCATCGCTTCGATTTCCGAATCGTCGCCGAGCTCGGATTCGAGCGGCAGCAGGTCGGCCACGAAGTGCGTCGGCGCGTCGGTGATCTTGCGAATGCGCGCACGCTGCGCACCTTCGACCAGGACCTTGACGGTGCCGTCCGGCAGTTTCAGCATTTGCAGAATATTGGCCACACAACCGATTTCATAGATATCGGAGGCGGAAGGTTCGTCCTTGGCGGCGGCTTTCTGGGCGGCGAGCATGATGCTCTTGCCTTGTTCCATAGCCGCTTCCAGCGCCTTGATCGATTTTGGGCGCCCAACGAAAAGCGGTATCACCATATGCGGGAAAACTACAACATCCCGCAGCGGCAATAACGGCAGTTGAGTTTGCTCAGTTAATTTGGAAGTTGTCATGGCGTACCTTATGTAAAAGCTTGTTTATGATGTGGGCGCTCTTTTGCCAAATCACAAGACCGACGCAGATAATAATTCTCAGAAATATCATATATTGCCGAAAACATCTGTCGCCGTGCTCTAAAAATGTGCAATTTCAAATAAAAAAGCCACGCGCGAGCCGGGGCGTCGCGAGTGGCTTTCCGAATGAAGCCTGCATTCTTTTATTGATTTAAATTGTACCGCCTTGCCCCATGGATGCAAAACAAATTTTGCGCGGGTGTGCAGTCGTTATTTAATTTTCACCAGAAGCTTTTGCAGGTTCCTGATAAATCAATAAAGGTTTTGCGCCACTGGTGATGGTATTTTCATCAATCACGACCTTGGTCACATTTTGCTGGTTCGGCAATTCATACATCACGTCGAGCAGCGCATGTTCGAGAATCGAACGCAGGCCGCGCGCGCCAGTCTTGCGCGCCAAGGCCTTCCTGGCGATCGCGTGCAACGCGGCCGGGCGGATTTCCAGTTCCGCGCCTTCCATGTCGAGCAGCTTCGAATACTGCTTGATCAGCGCATTCTTCGGCTCGATCAGGATCTGGATCAACGCTTCTTCCGTCAACTCGGCCAGGGTCGCCACCACCGGCAGACGGCCGACCAACTCAGGGATCAGGCCGAACTTGATCAAGTCTTCCGGTTCCGCTTCCAGCAGGATTTCGCTGGTGGCGCGCTGCTCCTTGCTCTTGACGGTCGCCGAGAAGCCGATGCCGCTCTTGTCGGAACGGTTCGAGATGATCTTGGCCAAGCCGTCGAACGCGCCGCCGCAAATGAACATGATGTTCGTGGTGTCGATCTGCACGAAGTCCTGGTTCGGATGCTTGCGCCCGCCCTGCGGCGGCACCGACGCCATGGTTCCCTCGATCAGTTTCAGCAGCGCCTGCTGCACGCCCTCGCCCGAGACGTCGCGCGTGATCGACGGATTGTCGGACTTGCGCGAGATCTTGTCGATCTCATCGATGTAGACGATGCCGCGTTGCGCTTTTTCCACATCGTAGTTGCAACTTTGCAACAGTTTCTGGATGATATTCTCTACATCCTCACCCACGTAGCCCGCTTCGGTCAGCGTGGTGGCGTCGGCGATCACGAACGGCACGTTGAGCATGCGCGCCAGCGTTTGCGCCAGCAGCGTCTTGCCGGAGCCGGTCGGGCCGACCAGCAGGATGTTGCTCTTGGCCAGTTCGACGTCGTCTTTCTTGCCGAGGTGTTTCAGGCGCTTGTAGTGGTTGTAGACGGCCACCGACAGGATGCGCTTGGCCGTTTGCTGGCCGATCACATACTGGTTCAACAGTTCGGCGATTTCGTGCGGGGTCGGCAGATCCGACTTCGCGCCCGTGACCGATTCGATGCTGGAGGTCTCGTCACGGATGATGTCGTTGCACAGGTCGATGCATTCGTCGCAGATGAAGACGGACGGACCGGCGATCAGCTTTTTCACCTCGTGCTGGCTCTTGCCGCAGAACGAGCAGTACAGTAATTTTTCGCCGCTAGAGGATTTTTTGTCGGACATGGGACTGTTTTCTTTGGGTTCTTCGGTTGCCGGAAATCATGTGCACGCAAGCGCACATAACCACATGCTACCCGAAATAAAAACGAAACGCCCGAACGATTGAGCGTCCGGGCGTTTTTTTAGTTCTACCGCTTGGGACGCATCAAGCGCGGCTGGTCAACACTTTGTCGATCAAACCATATTCTGCGGCCTCGTCGGAGGACAGGAAGCGGTCGCGGTCCGTATCCTTGGCGATCTGTTCGACCGTCTGGCCGGTGCGTTCCGCCAGGATCGAATTCAGACGGTGCCGCAGGTACAGGATTTCCTTGGCCTGGATCTCGATGTCGGATGCCTGGCCCTGGGAACCGCCGGACGGCTGGTGAATCATGATGCGCGAATTCGGCAACGAGAAACGTTTACCTTTCGCGCCCGCCGCCAGCAGGAAGGCGCCCATCGAAGCGGCCATGCCGGTGCACAGCGTGGAGACGTCCGGCTTGATGAACTGCATCGTGTCGAAGATCGCCAGGCCGGCCGAAACGGAACCGCCAGGAGAGTTAATGTACAGCGAAATATCCTTGTCCGGATTTTCACTTTCCAGGAACAGCAACTGGGCGACAATCAGGTTGGCCATCTGGTCGTTGACAGGCCCCACCATGAAAATTACGCGCTCCTTCAACAGGCGCGAATAAATATCATAGGAGCGCTCGCCACGGCCGCTTTGTTCAATCACCATCGGCACCAGGCCGAGCATTTCAGTGTCGAGTGCCGGATTACGGTTCATCATTCCAGTCATTCCCTTTCCATGTGCGGATGACGCTTGCGCGTTACGCTTGTGCGTTGTTTCCCATCAGTTCGTCAAACGCGACGACTTTCGACGACGTCTTCGACAGGCCCAGCACGTAGTTGACGACGTTTTCTTCCAATACAAGTGCTTCGACTTCGGCCAGGCGGCGGCGATCGCTGTAGTAGTATTTCAATACTTCGCGCGGATCTTCGTAGCTCTGGGCGAAATCTTCGACTTGCGCCTTGACTTGCTCAGGCTGCGCTTGCAGCTTGTTTTCGGTGACCAGTTGCGACAGGATCAAGCCCAGGCGCACGCGGCGCTCGGCCTTGTCGGCGAACAGTTCTGGTGGGAATGGCACGTCCTTGACGTTCATGCCGCGCTGCGCCATGTCCTGGCGGGTCATTTCGGCCAGGCGCTCGGTGTCTTGCGCGATCAGGGCTTGCGGCACGTCCAGGGTCGCGGTTTTCACCAGCGCATCCATGACGGCTTCCTTGTTGCGCGCTTTGACGCGGCCCGATACTTCACGTTCCAGGTTGACCTTGATGTCTTCGCGCATTTTCGCCAGGTCGCCATCGGCCACGCCGAGCGACTTCGCGAATTCGCCGTCGACTTCCGGCAGGTGCGCCCATTCCAGCTGTTTCAGCGTGATGGTGAACGAGGCGGTCTTGCCGGCCACGTCTTTACCGTGGTAATCCTCAGGGAAAGCCAGCGGGAAGGTTTTCGCTTCGCCGACTTTCAAACCGACCGTCGCCGCTTCGAATTCCGGCAGCATGCGGCCTTCGCCCAGCACGAAGGCGTAGTCTTCCGCCTTGCCGCCAGCGAATTCGACGTCGTCGATCGAGCCGACGAAGTCGACCGTCACGCGGTCGCCATTGGCTGCGACAGGTTCGCCGCCGTCGCCGTGTTCGCCGGCTTCGCCCTTGGTGTGGAAGTGCACGCGCTGCTTGCGCAGGATATCGATGGTCTTGTCGATTTCGGCGTCGCTCACTTCAGCCTTGACGGTTTCGATTTCCACCGCGGCCAGGTCGCCGATGACGACTTCCGGATAGACTTCGAAGGTCGCGTCGAAGGTCAATTGACCTTCCGGTGCGTCTTCCTTCGGTTCGATTTTCGGATAACCTGCCACGCGCAGATTGTTTTCGTTGGCGGCGTCGTTGAAGGCGCGGCCGACCTTATCGTTGAGCACTTCGGTTTCGATCTGATAACCGTATTGTGCGGCGACCATTTTCAGGGGAACTTTACCAGGACGGAAGCCTGGTGCCTTAGCCGTACGGGCTTGCACTTTCAGGCGCTTCTCCACTTCCGAGCGGACATCGGTCAGCGGGAAGGAGATCGTGATACGACGTTCGAGTTTGCCCAGGGTTTCGACTGCAGTTGCCATGTAAAAATCGTCCAAAAAATGTGAATACTGAGTTGGTGCGAGGAGGGGGACTCGAACCCCCACACCATTGCTGGCGTCAGGACCTAAACCTGGTGCGTCTACCAATTTCGCCATCCTCGCGGCATATTTGCACAAAAGCAAAGGGCGACCATTCAGTGAAAACGGGTCGCCCTACCCTGCCGAGGCAGGTGCTTTCAACTTCAACGCGGTATTTTACTGGTTTTTCCAGCGGAATGTGACGTTTTTTAACTGAACGCCAACATCCGCACATAACACTTTGATTACACAGCAATATGATTATCGCGTTTGCGGCTTTTTAACGCGGAACCAGGCCGCATACAGCGCCGGCAGGAACAATAATGTCAATGCCGTGGCCAGGATCAATCCGCCCATGATGGCCACCGCCATCGGCCCCCAGAATACCGAGCGCGATAAAGGAATCATCGCCAGCGCCGCCGCGGCCGCCGTCAGGATGATCGGGCGGCAGCGCCGCACCGCCGATTCGACGATCGCATCCCACGGTTCGGCGCCACCCTTGATATCCTGTTCGATCTGGTCGACCAGGATCACCGAATTGCGGATGATCATGCCGAACAGCGCGATGATGCCGAGGTTGGCGACAAAGCCCAGCGGACGGTCCAGCACCAGCAACGCCATCGCCGCGCCGGCCACGCCGAGCGGGCCGGTCAAAAACACCAGCAGCGCGCGCGAAAAACTGTGCAGTTGCAGCATCAGCAATGTGAAGATAATAAAAATCGCCAGCGGCAGATTGGCCGAAATCGACGCCTCGGCCGCGCCGCTGTCGGCCGCCGCGCCTTTGACGGTGATGGCGTAGCCGGCCGGCAAACCCTTGCGCAGCACGTCCAGTTTCGGGTTGATCTGGCCGGACACGGTCGGCCCCTGGATGCCCTCGACGACATCGCTTTGCACGGTGATCGCCCATTCCCTCCCTTCCCGCCAGACGACACCAGGCTCCCAGACAAAATGGGCGCGCGCGACCTGGCCGATGGTGACGGATTTGCCGCTGCCGGTCGGGATATTCGTATCGTGCAGGACGGAAATCGTGCGGCGCTCTTCTGCCGGCTGGCGCACCTGGATATCGAGCAGTTTTATACCGTCGCGGAACTGGCCGATGGTGGTGCCGGACAGGATCGTATTGGCCGCGCGCATCACCGATTGCGTCGTGATGCCCAGCGCGCGCATGCGGTCCTGGTCCAGGTCCAGGCGCAGCACCTTGACCGATTCGTTCCAGTTATCGTTGACACCCAGCGTGTTCGGGTTGGCGCGCAGGACATCCTTCATGTCGTCGGCGATCTTGCGCACCTTCTCCACTTCGGTGCCTGTGACGCGGAACTGCACCGGGTACGGCACTGGCGGCCCGTTCGGCAACAGTTTGACGCGCCCGCGCACTTCGGGGAAATCGACCTTGAAGATGTCGATGACCTTCTTGCGCAAGACTTCGCGCGCCTTCAAATCCTTCGCCAGCACGACGATCTGCGACACGTTCGATTGCGGGAAGATCTGGTCCAGCGGCAAATAAAAACGCGGGCTGCCGGTGCCGACATAACTGGTCACGCTGTCGACGCCGTCCTGCTTGCGGATGAACGCTTCGAATTTCTTGACCTGCAATTCGTTGGCGGAGAACGCGGTCCCCTCGGGACTCCACATTTCGACCATCAATTCCGGCCGGCTGGAATCGGGAAAGAATTGTTTTTCGATGAAATTGAAGCCGTAGACGCCGAGGAAAAACACGGCCAGCGTCGCAAAAATCGTCGTCTTGCGCCATTCGACGCACCAGCTCACCAGCGCGCGGAAACGGCGGAAGCCCGGCGTATCAAACAGTTCATGGTGAGCGCCGCCCTCGCCGTGCGGCGTCACCTTCAGCAGCACATAACCGAGATACGGCGTAAAAATCACGGCGACGAACCAGGAAATGATCAAGGCCAGCGCATTGACCGAAAACAGGGAAAATGTGTACTCTCCAGCGGCCGATTTCGCCAGGCCGATCGGCAGGAAGCCGGCCACCGTGATCAGCGTCCCGGTCAGCATCGGCAACGCCGTCGACGTATAGGCGAAGGTGGCCGCGTCGAAGCGCGAAAACCCCTCCTCCATCTTGCGCACCATCATTTCCACCGCGATGATCGCATCGTCGACCAGCAGGCCGAGCGCGACGATCAGCGCGCCGAGCGAAATCTTGTGCAGGTCGATGTCGAGCATGCCCATGAACAGGAACGTCACGGCCAGCACCAGCGGGATCGTCAGCGCCACCACCAGCCCGGGACGCGCGTCGAGGCGGAACGGCTTGCTGTGCAGGCCAAGCGACAGGAAGCTGACGGCCAGCACGATCAATACGGCCTCGATCAGCGTGTGGACGAATTCGCCGACCGAGGCGGTGACGGCCGCCGGCTGGTTCGACACACGTTCCAGTTCGATACCGACCGGCAGCTTGGCCTTCAATCCGGCCACGGTTTTTTCCATCGCGTGGCCCATCTTGATGATGTTGCCACCCTTTTCCATCGACACACCCAGGCCGATGACTTCTTTACCGTTAAAACGCATTTTTTCCTGCGGCGGGTCCTGGTATTCGCGCTTGACGATGGCGAAGTCGCCGAGGCGGAAAGTGGTGCCGTTGGCGCGCAATTCCATCTCTTCCAGGTCCTGGACGGATTTCAGGGCGCCGCTGACGCGCACCTGCAAATTCTCGCTCGGCGTGACCAATACTCCGCTCGATTCGACCGTATTCTGGGTCGCGATCTGGCTGACGATGTTCTCGAACGGGATACCGAGCTGCGCGAATTTCTTGTGCGAGAATTCGATGATGACCTTTTCTTCCTGCACGCCGAACAGTTCGACCTTCGATACCTGCGATACGCCGAGCAGTTGCTGGCGCACGAAATCGGCATATTCCTTCATCTCGGCATAGGTAAAACCGTCGCCGGACAACGCGAAGATGGAACCGTAGGTGTCGCCGAATTCATCGTTGAAGAAGGGGCCGTTGACACCCTGCGGCAAGGTGCCGCGGATGTCTCCGATCTTCTTGCGCACCTGGTACCAGGACGCCGCCGTCTCTTTTGGCGACGCCGATTCGCGCAATTTCACGATAATCACGGTTTCGCCCGGCTTCGAATAACTGCTCACTTCATCGATGAACGGCGTTTCCTGCAATTTTCTTTCGAGCTTGTCGGTGACCTGTTCGGCCACCTGCAAGGCCGTCGCCCCAGGCCAGAAGGCGCGCACCACCATCACGCGGAAGGTGAACGGCGGATCTTCGTCCTGGCCGAGGTTCGAGTAACTGAGCATGCCGCCGATCAGCAGCACTGCCATCAGGTAGCGCGTCAACGGGATGTGTTCGAGCGCCCAGCGCGACAGGTTGAAACCATCCTTCATTTGGCCGCTCCCGGCGCAGGCTGCGCGACCGGTTGCACCGGCGCAACCGGCTGCGCCGGTGCAGCCGGCTGTGGCGCCGCTGCCGGCGTGGCCACGTCATTGCCGAGGATCGTCACCTTCTGTCCCGGCTTGAGCAGGTTGACGCCAGCCGTCACGACGGTCTGCCCCGGTTTGACGCCACCGCTCAAGACCATGTCGTTGCCGGCAGGGCCGCTCATCGTCACCGGCACCAGTTTCACCGTGCCGTTTTCAACCAGCCAGACCGACGTCTTGCCCTTCTCATAAAACAGCGCCGTCAGCGGCACCTTGATCAGCGGCACCGGCGCCTTCGACGCGAATTTGACGAGCGCCGTCATGCCCAGCCGCGCGCCAGCCAGCGTGTCGGGCACGGCGACCTTGACGGTATAAGTGCGGGTCGCCGCATCGGCCACCGGCGATATTTCACGGATCTTGCCGGGCACGGCGCGTTGCGGGTCGGCCCACAGCCGCACCTGCACATCGGCGATGTGGCTCAGCGCGTCGACCTTGTCTTCCGGGATGCCGATCACGACTTCCTTGTCGCCGGCCTTGGCCACGCGCACCACCGGCGCGCCGGCCGCGACCACCTGCCCGACTTCGGCATCGACCGCCGTCACGACGCCGTCGACATCGGCGAGCAGACTCGCATAACCCGCCTGGTTGGTCTGGCCGCGATAGGCGGCTTGCGCCGAATCGACACTGGCTTGCGCCGATTTATAGGCCGACTCCTTGCTGTCGAGTACAGTCTGGCTGACGAAATTCTGCGCCTTCAAATCCTGGTAACGTTTCAGTTCCGAGCGCGCGAAGTCGCGCGTGGTCTCCACCGCGCGCAATCCCGCCAGCGCCTGGGCTTGCGACAATTTCAAATCCTGCGGGTCGAGCTGCATCAGCAACTGCCCTTTTTTGACCACGGCGCCGACATCGACCTTGCGCGTGACGATCTTGCCGCCGACCCGGAAGCCCAGGCGCGACTCGATCCTGGCCCGCACTTCGCCGGAAAACTCGGCATCGACATCGATGTCGCTGCCCGCAAGCACCAGGGCGCGCACCGGGCGGATATCTTCCGTTTTTTCGGCCGGCTTGTGGCAGGCGCTGAGCAAGAGCGCCACTGCGCAGCAGGCAAGCATGGGAACAGCCGGGGAAGGACGCAGTTTTTTCAGGGGCGACACGGTATTTTCCTTTACTATGCGGGCTGCTCGACGCGCAGACTAATGACTTTTCGTTAATCAAAATTATATGCTGGTCAACAATCTTTGCAAATGACTTTTGCGTCATTAATTTAACATTTTCTTTTATGCCTGTAGACCATTACGAGAATTTCCCCGTCGCCTCCGTGCTATTGCCGCGCCGGCTGGTGCCCGCGGTAGAGGCGATCTACGCGTTCGCGCGCAGCGCCGACGACCTGGCCGACGAGGGCGACGCGCTGCCCGAACAGCGCCTGGCGGCGCTGGCCGCCTATGAAGCGGCGCTCGACCGCATCGCCCAGGGAGATACCGCGCTGCCACCGATGTTCGCGCGCCTGGCCGCCGTGATCGCGCAATACCAGTTGCCGCTGAAACCGTTCCGCGACCTGCTGTCGGCCTTCAAGCAGGACGTCGTCGTGATGCGCTACCCCAGTTACGAAGAACTGCTCGACTATTGCGCGCGCTCGGCCAACCCGGTCGGATTCCTGATGCTGTCGCTGTACGGCGCGGCCGATGAAGACAATGTACGCGATTCGAACGCCATCTGCTCGGCGCTGCAGATCATCAATTTCCTGCAGGATGTCGCGATCGACATGCAAAAGGAACGCATTTATTTGCCGATGGAAGACTTGAACCGCTTCGCCGTCTCGCCGGCCGCGCTCGGGCACAGCGAGGGTCACGCCAAGTGGCGCGGCCTGATGCGCTTCGAAGTGGCGCGCGCGCGCGAACTGATGCTCAGCGGCGCGGCGCTGGCCGTGCGCCTGCCCGGGCGCATCGGGCTGGAATTGCGCCTCGTGGTGCAAGGCGGATTGCGCATCCTGGAAGCGATCGAGGAAGTCGACTACGACGTGTTCCGGCGCCGTCCCAAGCTCACCCGGCGCGACTGGATCATCATCGTCTGGCGCGGCATCTGGATGCGGCGCGCGCTGAAAAAACGCTTGTTAACGTCCTGAATGCTGAGAAGTGCGCTCGGAAAGTAGCAAAATATTCAGCAGATTGAGCTCATTCGACGCCATGAAATACCGGTCGTCGAATACCAGCTCAAGCTTCAACGGTGAGGCAATGCCCGCCGATGCGCACCAAGGAATCGAGCGATAACGGGCGATCGGCGGCATCGTCGCCCCCGTTCCAAGCGACTTCGCCAGCGCGTCGCGCCACAAAGCGGCATCGCTCAATTCGAAGCCGGTTCCGTCTTGTGCCACTGCGGCATGCAGAAATTGTAAGTAGCCGGCCGGCACCGCAATCCAGGTGCGGGGCGACTTCAACTCTTTCAACGTATTGAATTCCAGCCCGGATTCCTGGCCTTCCCGGCGCAGCAGGTCGGCCAGCGACTTCGCCGGCGTTCGAAGGGCGTTCGGAAATGCCTGGTCTTCATCAATCCGATACAGTTGGCCCAGCAACTTCCGGGTCGACCGGGCGGTTTCGGCCTCGTGTCCTTCAAACACAAACACTTCCTGCTTGGCAAACGCTTCCCAGTTTTCGACAATCACCGGCCCGGCAAAATAAGTATGTTCGGGGATGCTGGTGGTTTCGCTATAACGCAGCAACGGCGCCAGCGCACTGGTTGCCAGTTCCATGACGGCGGCCAGCTCTGGCTGCTTGACCATGGTGCGCGTATCCGCATCCTTCTTGCCGACGGCTTGCAACCTGGTCCGGGCAAACAGCTCGATGACATTTTCCTGTGCCGCCCTGGCCAGCCCGACACGCTCCGGGTTTTTCCCGCGCGCCTTGAAAATTTCCGCTTCCCTGACGAAGTTGCTCACATGCGCAGACATGATGCTGACTAGCTCTGCGGTGCCGACGGCGCCCACCGGCACCAGCGCCAGCGGCTGGCGCAAGCCCGCGTCGCCGGTGATGCGTGTCCAAATCGTCGAACGCAGCATCACGAGCAGGGTCAGTAGGTCGATCGATTGCCGCAACCACTGCCGCTGGTCGACCGGTCCGTTGCCGATGATGAAGTCGTCCACCAGCATGACGAGTTGCCGTGCCACGTTGTCGCCCGAGACAGGCATGCCATCCTTGTCGCGATACTGGCCGCGGCCGCGATAAATGAGTTGCGCGAGTTCCATCAGCGCCGCCTCGATATTAAAGCGGGGCACCGTGGCGATAATCCAGTCAGTTTTCGGGAACGACACGCCACGGGCGCCGGATGACGTCATCAAAAATACCCGCACCCGGTCGCGCACTGCCGGGCGCACAAGCTGCTTTTTGTGCCAGTCCGTCACGGAGGAATCGAGAATTTGCACATTGTCGGCATTCAGGCCAAGGTCGCCTTGCCTGGCGAGTTTCTCTTGCAAGCTACTGAGAAAGAGCTTGTTTTGCGCAAAATAAATGACTTGCGCCGCACCGTGGCGCAGCGCCCGACCCACTTCCGACACGGCGCCATCGAGCAATGTCGTTTCAGCTTCGCGCCGGATCGCTTGCCGCGGCGTTTCCAGCGTGCCCTGCCTGTTTTCCTCGGGCTGCACCGTCGTCATCCGGACACGATAGTGAATCCGAAGTTCGCTGGCCGGATAACTGTTGGTCATGACGTGGAAAGTGCTGGTCTTGATGCCACCAATCCTGACATCGGAGAGCGCGACACGAAAGGCCCGTTCGCCCGCCGAGCGGGAAATGAGCACCTTGTCGGGCGCGCGTTCGCCGGCGTTCAGGTAGCGGTCCAGCACGATTTCATTGCCCAGGGAAGCGTCAGAGACGACGAGTGTGACGGTAAACGGGCTGGTTTCACCTTCGAAACAGTCGATGAATTCGCTCCTCAGCCACTTCGCCACCGCATGCACGAATGGCGCGCCGGCGCCGTCGCCGGCGAGTTCGTCCACCATCACCACGATGCGGGGGAAACGCGCCGCAAAGGCCTTGCGCTCCCTGAGCGCGGCCTGCAGACGGTGGCATGGATTGACAAACAGGCTGGACAAGGCATCCATGGTCGTCTTGCCGCCGCCGCGGTCACGGAAACCTTGCAGCGCAGCGGTCATCACGACACGGTTGACACCCGGGTTCAGTGACAGCAGTTCGCGTGTCGTCGAGGCCATGCCTTTCAGCACGCTGGCTAGCGATTTTTCATTGACCCGATCTTCGTTTTCAGACAGCGTGGTCTTCCAGTAGCGGCTGCCGGCAAAGTTGTCTTCGATCTGCTGTTCGACTTCAGGTTCGATCACCAGGATGCTGCCGGCATCCGGCTTGACGAGGCCGCGCACGCCATCGGCGACGATGGCGCCTTCGATATAACGGGACTGCGCCAAGCCTTGCCGTACCTGTTCCTGATGCCAGCGCTGCGCCGACGCAATCAGCTGGGCGTTGGTGGTGACGGTCAGGATGCCGGTCGGCTGCTCCTCTTGACGGGCCAGGCTATCAGAGACATCCCGATTGATGACCACACGCGGACTCACGTACAGGAACAGATAACCATCCTGCTTCCGGCCCAGGTGCTGGCGCACCGCCGTGGTCTTGCCGATGCCGGGGTTGCCTTCCAGCGCGACCACATTGAGTTTACCTGGCGCTTCCCGTTCCATGCCGGCCACGACCGAGGCGGCGTGCAGGTCGCGCAGCGACACGCCTTGCCCGTCGCGATCATATTTTGCAAATGCCAGCCCCAGCGCCTCCTTCGCAGGCCGGCCCAGGAATTCTTCCAGCGCGGGCGTACTGTCGACCATCTCCAGCGCCTGCGCCAGGGTGAACTTGTCCGTCGGATTGGCAAACCTGGGCACTTTTTCTTCAAAATCGAACTGGTAGTCTTCGCCTGGCCTGGGCATGCTGCGCAAGTCCTTCATGCCCTGTTGTAGCGTGGACGGTAACTTGCGCAACACGCCATTAAACACGGCTTCGGTCTGCTCGGTCAGCCCCTCCTGGTCGCCATCGGGCAGCTTTTTAGTTTGACGATAAGCGATTCCCATCTGTTTCATCAGGGCGCGGCGCGTATCGCCCGGCTGTTCATCGAACCGCGCGGCCAGGCTTTCCAGGCCATTTGGCGTAATGGCCAGCGCCCGTGCCACGCAGGGATTGACCAGCACCCGCGCGGCTCGCAGCGCATCGATGACCGATACGGCATAGGCGCTGGCCTGGCACAGTTTATACAGCGGCTTGTTGTCGGCGGTCAGCGCATTCAAGTGATTGCGGAGATCGTCGGACAGTTCAAACCGCTCGCTGTCGACCTCGGCGGCCACATGGGCAAACACGCTGCGCGAATCGACGTGCCGGCGATGCCCGAGCAGTTCTTCCAGATGCGCCTCCTGCTGCCGAAAATCCCGTAATTCCGGTGGCATGTCGTACGAATATTCCTGTACCAGAAGATAGTCGTCGCGCGACCTGCCGGACAGCCACAACAGGAAATCGGCATTGGCGGCCCCGCCCTTGTCCGATAAGGCCGGATCCGCCAGCGCGGGCATGCCGAAAGCTTGCGCAAACGCCGCGCGGTTCAACCTTCTGGCGTCGCCGGAGTCGCCCGGTTCGCCAGGCAGGACAAGGGGACACCATAGCGCACGCAACGTCAAATTACCATTTTCCAGCCGCCTGGCCAGCGGTTTCAGGTATTCGCGCATTGCCGTATAGCCAAGTCCATAAGCCGTCAGCGACAGGTGCTCCAGCGCGGCCCTGACCACGGCACTGGCAGTGTCGTCAAGCACATCGAGTTCGCGCAGCATGGCGGTCGACAGGTTCAGCAGTTTTGTGGCGCGCCATGCCGCCAGGCCGGCATGATCCGGCTGGAGCAATTTGCGTTCGACCAGGCAGGCCAGCACGCCGCGCTTGACCAGAATTTCATATGCCTGCCCCCAGAGCGCCGCCTGCTGCTGGAACGACGGTGCGCTCATGCCGGCGCCCTTCCCTTGTGCAGCACCTTGGTTACATGGGCCAGTACCGCGGGAATCGATAACAGAACCGAACGTGCCCCCCGACGACGCATGATTTCCACTTCGCCGGCCGCCGCCGTGGTGGTGGGAGACACCCAGTCGAAGGGATCCAGTACCGGCAGCAGGTGCGTCCTGTCCGACGGCTTTTCACTTTCCATGAAATGAATGGCGCGCAGCACCGCCACCAAGGACTTGCGCACCGCGTGCCCAGCCCCCACGCCAAGGATGTTCTGGCGAACCGTCTCGCTTAACTGCAGGTCGGACATGCGCTGTTCGACATCAAAAAAATAGGTGCAAAATCCGGATTGCGGACGCGCTTCCTCACTCACGACTGACAGCGTCGCAAACGTATAGATCGGCATCACGCTGCGCAGCACCTCGGACGCGATACCGTCATACATCGCCTGGTGGTCGCTGAACGAAGTGACCTCGAATGCGCTCTCGTGGCTTGCGCGCCTGCGCAATCTGGTGGCGGGGAATACATCACGACTCTGGTGGCGGGGAATACATCACGACGCAAGGTATACAAAAAGACGGCGGGAAAGCGCCTGGCGGCATCGTCGAGAAATTCCAGCGTCCCATGCGGTGAATGACGTTCCGCCGCGCGGCCGATATGCCGGTTTCCATAGTGATGCGACAACAGCATGATATGCCGGAAGCCCGCCTTTTCAAGACGCGCAATTTCCTCCAGAATAAGTTGTGGCGTCTTGAATTCTTGCCGGGTATCGACCAGGCGCGATTGCATCTGGTCAAAATGCAACGTGGTTGCGCCATTCTCACTGAGCGCCTGATAAGTCCGGCTGATGAAAAGAAAGCCATCCGCATCCGCGCGGCCCGGGTGCAGGTCGCACGGACGCGTGACATACGCCACCAGCGCCACCCTGTCGAGCTCACCCTGCATCGGGAATGTCACCGGCTGACTGCCAAGCAATGCATGCAGCGCCCCCCTTTTTCTCCATCGATAAGCGTCTTGTGGGGTCCGGTCGAGGGTCGTCAATCCTTGCAATTTCACCGGCAGTTCGCGGGACAGTGCCTTTTCCAGCGCCTGGCTGACGGCGTAAATTGCCGTATCGCCGTCCTGCGCATCGTCTTCGCTGGATGCCCGCCTGCCGTTATGCTGAAGCCGCACGATCGTCATCGACAGCGGCCGTTCCAGTGCCGGGGCCACCCTGCGCGCCATTTCCCACAAGGCGATATACGTGACCAGGGAAAATGCCGCAAGAAAGGCGGCACGCAATTGCTCGCTGCGTGCCTTATCCTGTTCACCGATCCGCCTCAACCTGAATGTACCGACGTCATATTCGATCTGCATTCCCCGGCCAGCCGTGAAGATCGCGTCATTTGAAATATCGGGCGCCCATACCGACGTCTCCTTATTCCAGCGGAACGGAATCAGGCGAACAGGCAAGACCGCCGAAGACAGATCGCGCTCCAGCGTGAGTTGCTCGGCATCGCCCGATGGCGCAAACGAGCGTTCCTGCAATTGGGTCTGGACAGAATAAGACGCGATACTGCCGGGCACCACCGCTGCGTCCGAAACCGTCAAGTGGCCGAACCAGGCCACGGAATGCGGCCCCTGTTCAGCCTCGACAAGAATATGGGTTTTCGACGAAGTCAGTGCGTCGACCGCGCTCCAGTTCACAATGCCCCGGTCCAGCGCCACCGTAAATCTGTCGCCCTCCCGGTTGACCACATCCACCAGATTGCGGGATTTTTCCCGTAACAGGTGGACCAGTTCATGGGCCAGTTCCTGCATGACGTTGGAACGTTCGGCCAAGTGTTGGTGGAGGAGTTTCAGGGTCTGCACCGGATCAGCCTTCAGCTTGCCCGCGATGGCGGTGGCTTTTGCGGACAAATCAAGCGTGTCGCCATCGTCAACGGATTTCGGCACGACGAGATACAGGAAAACCAGTTCGGCGATTGATTTCCTGACATTCAGGTCCGGGCCTGGGGAGAACAGCGCGCGCGCATGGATACGGTCAAGCCGCGTGTCGAAAGCGGGTTTTCCAGTATGGGGATTTTGTCCGTTGATGCGGAAACGATAGGAGACTTCGCGTACTGTCGCGAAACCGCGCGCCGGCTCGGCACGGGTCTCGAATAGCTGAACCGACCATTCTGGCCATACAGGCAGGCAGTGATAAAACAGCGCCTTGCGCAGATGCTCGCCAAAATCCGCACTGTTGGCCGCACCGTAAATGGCGCTCGCGTCCAGCAACAGGGTTTCGGCCTTGATCCCGGCGAATTGATCGAAACAGGCCTTGACGCGCGACACATACGATTTCATTCCCGGCAGAGCGCTTTGCAAGGCGATGCACTCCATCAGCCGCAATGTCACCTGCAGGCGGACACGCGATAGCGCTTCGTCATCGAGAAAATCAAGCAACTGACGGATCTGGCTTTCCGGGCGGGTGCTCTGACTCTTGATTGCCATGATCACTTCTTCAATAAAATCCTCATCCTGCCCATCCTTGTGCAATTGTTTCGCAATCCCTTTTAAAAGCACGTCGAGCCAGTCGCGGCCATCGATGGTTTCGATTGCGGACAAAACACGCGCGATGTCCTTGCCACGCTCTTCGGCCTTGCGCCCCGGTGGCGCGAATTGAATCGGCAGCATCGTGGCGGTTTTAGGCTGAACTGGCACGCGTTCCCCGATACTGTTTCCCAACAATTCCAAGGCCTGGGCAAGCGATGGAATGGCCAGCACGCCGCAATCCACCGCGCCCATCGCTTTGTCGAATTCGTCGGCAACGGCCGCGCGCAGCTTTTCTATTGCCAATGCGCTCGCTGCCTCGGAACCCGGCAGCAAGCGCCCACCGAGCTTGCTGGTCAAACCAAATGGCGGCAATTCGATATCGCGGATAAACCCGGTGTCGTCGCCGGGCGTGAATGCCGACAGGAAGGCGGAATCGCTCACCAGGCGTTGCAGGACGCTACGCGTATTGAGATGCAGTGTTTTGCCTTCCAGGCGCATCAACGGCATCGACGCAATGCCAGTGCCACTTTCCGGTATGGCTTTTACGAGCAATTCCGCCAATCCGGCTAATTGCAGCGATGGTGCGCGATCGCGCGCAGAGATGCTCGAACCGCCTCGAATTCGAATGGAGGAAGTCATCGGTCAGCTCCTTTTCATTGGCAGCTACGCCACTTCCCGACGCTTCGACCAGGATACGAGGGGGATTTGGATTTGTGTCATTGCAGTGTAGTGAGCGAATCATAAAAAGTCAGAAATGCCCGCAAGACTTTTGTTTGATTGCAAATCCCAGGAATGCCTTCCTGTCATTGACAGCGGCCGCCGGGAGAATCCGGCGGCGCTGACCAATCATTACGAATTACCCGCATCGATGGCTGTGGAAGGCTGCGTATTTCGGCAAAACTGCCCCTCCTGTACGGCGCTTCCCTATAGAATAGCGGCTTCGATTGCCAGACCCTTGCACTTTTGACCATGTCTCCCGACGAATACTGCCAGCAGAAAGCCGCCGCCAGCGGTTCCAGTTTTTACTACAGCTTCCTGTTCCTGCCGCCGGAACGCCGCCGCGCGATCACCGCGCTGTACGCGTTTTGCCGCGAAGTCGACGACACCGTCGACGAGTGCACCGACGAAGCGGTGGCGCGCGTCAAGCTGGCCTGGTGGCGCAAGGAAATCGCCGGCATGTATGAAGGCCAGCAAAGCCACCCGGTGACGCTGGCGCTGCAGCCGCACCTGCAAACCTACAACCTGAAGCAGGAACATATGCAGGCCATCATCGATGGCATGGAAATGGACTTGAACCAGACCCGCTACCTCGACTACACGGCGTTGACGCGCTATTGCTGGCACGTGGCCAGCGTGGTCGGCATCCTGTCGGCCAGCATCTTCGGCGTGACGCAGCCGGAAACGCTGCAATACGCGGAAAAACTGGGCCACGCCTTCCAGCTGACCAACATCATCCGCGACGTCGGAGAAGATGCGCGCAAGGGCCGCATCTACTTGCCGGTCAACGAGTTGCAGCAATTCGGCGTGACGGCGGCCGACCTGCTGAATGCGCGCCACAGCGAAAAATTCGAAAGCCTGATGAAATTCCAGATCGCCCGCGCCCAGCTGGCCTACGACGAAGCATATGCCTTGTTGCCGGCGGCGGACCGCCGCACCCAGCGCCCGGGCCTGATCATGGCCGCGATCTACCGCACCTTGCTGACCGAAATCGAGGATGACGGCTACCACGTACTGCAACAGCGCATCTCGCTGACGCCGATCCGCAAGCTGTGGCTGGCGTGGAAGACGTATATTCGTGGCTGACGCCGTGCTGCGCGCGTACGACTATTCATGCAAAATCAGAGGCAAAAACTGGGGTCAGACCCATGGGTCTGACCCCGGCACTTGCAGTGGATTTTTCACACGCGCAGGCATCTGCCATGCCCGGGCCTAGCACCGCCGTCATCGGCAGCGGCTGGGCCGGGTGCGCGGCGGCCGTCGAACTGGCGCGCGCCGGCCACCAGGTCACGCTGCTGGAAGCGGCGCGCACGCTGGGCGGACGCGCGCGGCGCGTGGACATCGACGGCCGCCGGCTCGACAACGGCCAGCACATCCTGCTCGGCGCCTACACGGCCACGCTGCGCCTGATGCGGCAAGTCGGCGTCAAGCGCGACCAGGCGCTGCTGACCTTACCCTTGCAGATGCGCTATCCACCCGCTTCCGGCGGCATGGATTTTATGGCGCCGCGCCTGCCCGCGCCGCTGCACCTGCTCGGCGCGCTGCTGCGCAGCACCGGCCTGGCGCGCGAAGATAAAATGAGCCTGGCCCGCTTCTCCACCACCGCGTGCTGGATGGGATGGCGCCTGCACACCGATTGCAGCGTCAGCGAATTATTATTGCGTTTCGACCAGACCCCGCGCCTGATCGAATTGATGTGGCGCCCGCTGTGCCTGGCCGCGCTGAACACGCCGCCCGAGCGCGCATCGGCGCAAGTCTTTTTGAATGTATTGCGCGACAGCCTGGGCGCCAGCCGCCGCGCGTCCGACATGCTGTTGCCGCGCGCCGACCTGAGCGCGCTGCTGCCGGAAGCGGCGGCAGCGTATATCGGCCAGCGCGGCGGCGGCGTCCACGCCGGCGCCAAGGTCTGCACACTCGAACAGTTGCCGTCCGGCCGCTGGCAGGTCGGCGCCAGCGGCGCGGCCGTCGGCGGAGACTGGTATGCGCAATTCGATGGCGTGGTGCTGGCGACCGGCGCCGGCGCGGCTAGCGCGCTGCTGCGCGAACTCGCGCCCTCCCCTGCGGCAGCCTCGCTGTCTCCGCTGGCCGATCAACTGGCGAATTTCGAAGCGGAAGCGATCACCACCTGCTACCTGCAATACGCACCGGACGTGGCCCTGGACTTGCCGTTTTATGCGCTGCGCGACAATCCGGCCGCTGCGCAATGGGGCCAGTTCGTGTTCGACCGCGGCCAGCTCGATTCCACGCAGGCTGGCTTGCTGGCGGTGGTCGTCAGCGCTTCCGGCGCGGCGGCCGAACAGGGACAGGCGGCACTGGCCACCGCCATCGCCGCACAACTGGCAGCCGTGTTCCGGCGCCCGGAACTGGAGCGGCCGTCCTGGCTGAAAGTCATCACCGAGAAACGCGCCACCTATGCCTGCGCTCCGGGACTGGCGCGGCCGGACTGCGCCACCGGCCTGGCCGGGCTGGTATTGGCCGGCGATTACACGGCCGGCGACTACCCGGCCACGCTGGAAGCGGCCGTGCGCAGTGGCGTCGCGGCGGCAGCCTTGCTGCGCGCCGGCCGACACTGATGCCGCCCGGCCATCCCGCCATTGGGTCGCCTGCGCCGCCATATCTGCATCCTGTCGCACGTCAATGGTCTGTACAAGCTGGTTTGCGTACAGTCACACCATCGGCAAAAATATATACGGGAGCAGGCAATGAGTATCAAACTGACATTAAAAACCCTGGCGGTGCTGGCCTTGGTCGCCGCCAGCACGCTGGCGATCGTGCTGAACGGGCAACTGGCAACCGCGCCGGGATTCGCCGCATCGCAACACGCAAGCGCTAACTAAGAATCCGGAGCGTCGGCATGAACAAGCAGGAATACCTCGATACGCTGCGCAAGGCCCTGGCCGGATTGCCGCCGGAGACGGTCGCCAGGACCCTGGCCGATTACGAGCAGCGTTTTGTCGACGGCATGGCGGCCGGGCGCAGCGAGACGGACATCGCCGCCGGGCTGGACGAGCCGCGCAAGATCGCCGTCACGCTGCGCGCCAATGTCCACATGAGCGCCTTCGAACAAAAGAAAACCCCGGTCAACCTGATGCGCATGGTGATTTCCTTCATCGGGCTGGCCATCTTCAACCTGTTCATGGTGGTGCCGGCGCTGGTGTTCACGGCGCTGCTGGTGACCGTCTACGCCTGTGCGCTGAGTTTTTATGTCAGCGGCATCGCGATCACGGCCAGCGGCCTGTCCGGCACCAACGAACTGGAACTGGACGGCCCGTTCCGCGAATTCATCCACCTCGATCGTGACGGCGAGCGCCCGACGCGCACCCGGATCTCGATCAGCCAGGATGGCTTGCAAATGTACCAGCAGCCGGCGGACGGCAAACAGGCCGATCCGGCCGACGATGATGACGATGACGACAAGCAGTCCGGCAAATTGATCGAGCGCGCCGAAGCGGTGGCCAGCAGCGGCGTGCACATTTCGAGCGACCTCGATACCGAATCGCGCACCACGCAAACGCTGCTCGGTCTCGGCTTCGTCATCATCGGCATCCTGCTTTGTTTGCTGAGCCTGGTGGCGACGCGGTACACGGTGCTCGGCATCAAGCGCTATATCCAGATGAATTTTTCCATGTTGCGGGGCCGCTGAAGCGGACGGGGACAGACCATGCGAGCATTAATCAAAGTCGGCGTCAGCCTGTTGCTGCTGGCCTTCGTGCTGATCGGCGTCACCTACGGCATGTTGCGCGCCCACGGCGTCACCAATCCGGCCAGCGCGGCGGGCCGCACGCCGGGCAGCGAAGTGCGCAAGATCGGCAACGGCATTTCCGTCGTCGAACTGAGCGGCCCGATCGACCTGACGCTGCGCCAAGGCGACAAGCCCTACCTGAAGGTCAAGGGAGAACAGCGCCTGCTGGCCAATGTCGAAACGGAACAGGATGGCAAGACGCTGCACATCGGCACCAAGGGCATGCTGCTGCACCACCGCCGCCCGCTGCAAGTGGAACTGGTGCTGCCGTCGCTGGCGCAACTGGAAGTGCACGGCACCGGCGACAGCACGGTGAACGGCTTCAGCGGCGAAAAACTGTCGGTGCAATTGTACGGTTCGGGCAATGTGCAGTTCAACGGCCGTTTCAAACAGGTCGCCGCCGGCGTGCACGGCAGCGGCGATTTGAATCTGAACGCCGGCAACAGCGAGGACGTGATGCTGGAAATGGTGGGATCAGGCCAGATCAAGACCAGCGGCAGTTGCAAGACGCTCAACGCGGAACTGAACGGTTCCGGCGACCTCGATGCGCAGCACATGGCATCCGACAAGGTGAAGGTGAACCTGGTCGGTTCAGGCACCACCAACGTATTCGCGCGCCACTCGGCCGACCTGGTCCTGCGCGGCAGCGGCGACATCCGCGTCTACGGCAACCCCGACAACCGCAACGTCAGCCGCACCGGTTCCGGAGAGATCAGCTGGGATCATTGATGGTATCCGGGGCCAGATCCTGATGCCGATAAGTTAGCGCCAAATCTGTCATTCCCGCGAAAGCGGGAATCCCATTTTGTGTCCCGGACGGCGCAGCAGAAATGGGGTTCCCGCCTTCGCGGGAACGACAGCGTTCGCCTTACTCCGCCGATTTCACCAGCCAGCGCAACGCATCTTCTCCCGCCGCCAGCCCGCTGGCCAGGCATGCCGTCAACAGGTAACCCCCGGTCGGCGCTTCCCAGTCGAGCATCTCGCCGGCGACGAACACGCCCGGCCGCGTCGCCAGCATCGTTCCTTCCAGCGCCTCGAAACGCACGCCGCCGGCGCTGCTGATCGCCTCGTCGATCGGGCGCGGCGCGCGCAGGCGCAGCGGCAGTCTTTTCAGCAGAGCCGCCAGCGTCTCCGGATCGGCAAATTCGGCGGCGCTGGCGCATTCGCGCAGCAAACCCGATTTCACGCCCTTGATACCGAGCCGACTTTGCAAATGGCTCGACATCGAACGCGCACCGCGCGGCCGAGCCACTTCGGCGGCCACCCGTTGTGCATCCAGGTCCGGCAGCAAATCCAGGTAAATCAGGGCGCTGCCATCGGCAGTCACTTGGTCGCGCAGCGCAGCCGACAGCGCGTAAATCAGGCTGCCTTCGACGCCGCTCGCCGTCACGACGAACTGGCCTTGCCGGCGCAGCGTGTTTCCGTCCGCGTCGGTCGAGATGATCGCCACTGTCGTCAACGGATGGCCGGCATAACGGCTACTGAAATGGTCGCTCCAGCCGACATCGAAACCGCAATTGGCCGGAGATAACGGCGCCACCTCGACGCCCTGCTCTTCCAGCAGCGGCACCCAGGCGCCGTCCGATCCCAGGCGCGCCCAGCTCGCGCCGCCCAGCGCCAGCACGGTGGCGTCGGCCTGCACGATTAAATCTCCATCCGGCGTGGCAAAGCGCAGCGCGCCGTTGCGCCAGCCCAGCCAGCGGTGGCGCTGGTGGAATTGCACGCCGTTCTCGCGCAGGCGGTGCAGCCACGCGCGCAGCAGCGGCGCGGCTTTCATCTCGGTCGGGAACACGCGCCCGGACGTGCCGACAAAGGTGTCGATGCCAAGGCCATGCACCCAGTCGCGTACCTGCTGCGGACCGAAAGCGTCGAGCATCGGCATCAACTGCGCGGCGCGTTTGCCGTAGCGCGGCACGAAATCGGCGTACGGCTCGGCGTGGGTGATGTTCATGCCGCCGCGCCCGGCCAGTAAAAACTTGCGGCCGACCGAAGGCATCGCATCGTAGACATCGACATGGACGCCGCCCTGCGCCAACGCCTGCGCCGCCATCAGGCCGGCCGGGCCGCCGCCGATCACGGCCACGCGAAAATGCTTGTTGTTCTGAGACTGCATGGGATATCCGGAAACGAAAGGTGGAAGCGATGCCAGATTCTAAGGCATACTGATATTCAATTATTAATCGGGAGACCGCCGTGGGCGCAGCATTCTGGATCAAACGCTATCTGATGGCGGCGGTGCCGGTGTTCGCCATCCTGGCACTGGTGGAAGTGCTCAAGGGGACGGCGACGCGGGACGACATTCTCAGCGCCGCGGCGTGGGCCGCGATCGCGGCCGGCATCTTTGTCGGCGCCAGCTACCGGCGCTACCGCAGGGCGCTGTCATGCGCGGCTTGCGACAATGTCGGCAAGCGTTCCTGAACGCGGCCACGCCAATATTCCCGCCGGCGCGGCGGTCCGGCGCGCCGGGATGAAAACGGAAGCTAGCCGCCGGTCACCGGTGGAAAGAACGCCACTTCGCAACCGTCCGTCACCGGCGTGTCTGGCTGGCACATCACCTGGTTGCACGCCATGCGCAGCGCGCGTCCTTCTCCCAGCGCCTGCTCCCAAGCGGCGCCTCGCGCGACCAGGAAAGCACGCACATCTCCGACCGTACCGACACCGTCCGGCAGCGCCACGGTTTCAGTGGACGTGCCGAGCGTTTCGCGCACGCTGGCAAAAAATCGCAGCGTAATGTTCATATCAATTCGCTAAATGGGATGAAACGGACCATGTCGCCCGAGCGGATGGCGTGGCCGGGAGGATTGTCGATCAGGCCATCGCCCCAGACGGTCGACGTGAGCACGCCGGAACTCTGGTTCGGGAACAGGTCGAGTCCACCCGCGTCGTTCAGCTTCGCGCGCAGGAATTCATTGCGGCGGTCGGCCTTGAGCCAGTCGAAATCGGCGCGCAGCGTGTACGTCTTCGGCGCAATCGCCTGCTCGCCGGCGACACCTTGCAGGCGCAGGATGAAGGGCCGCACGAACAATAAAAAGGTGACGAAGCTCGATACCGGATTGCCGGGCAGGCCGATGAAGAACGCCTGGTTCACTTCGCCGAACGCCAGCGGCTTGCCCGGCTTGACGGCGATCTGCCACATGTTCAACTTGCCCTCGGCTTCGACCGCCGGCCGGATATGGTCTTCCTCGCCGACCGAGACGCCGCCCGAAGTGATGATCAGGTCGTTACCCTCGGCCGCCTGGCGCAGCACCGAGCGGGTCGCCTCCAGCGTGTCGGGCACGATGCCGAAGTCGCCGATCTCGCAGCCCAGGTTTTCCAGCAGCGCGCGCAAGGTAAAACGGTTCGAATTGTAGATCGCGCCCGGCGCCAGCGGCTCGCCCGGCATCGTCAGTTCGTCGCCTGTAAAAAACACGGCCACGCGCAGCTTGCGCCGCACCGGCAGTTCGGCCAGGCCGACCGACGCGGCCAGGCCCAGTTCCTGGCTGCGCAGGCGCGTGCCGGCCGGCAGGATCACGCTGCCGTTGGTGATATCTTCTCCGGCGCGGCGGATCCACTCGCCCGCTTTCGGCGCGTGTTTTACCGTCACCAGCGTGCCGGCCAGTTCGCACTGTTCCTGCATTACGACCGCGTCGGCGCCTTCGGGAATCAGGGCGCCGGTGAAGATGCGCGCCGCCGTGCCGGGCAATAATGGCTGGCCGACGTGGCCGGCCGGGATGCGCTGCGATACGGACAAAGTCGCCGCGCCGCTGACGCAATCGGCCGCGCGCACGGCGTAACCGTCCATCTGCGTATTGTCCTGCGCCGGCACGTTCATATTCGACACCTGCGCCTGCGCCAGGATGCGGCCGTTCGCGGCCAGCGTCGGCACCGTCTCGATCTGTGCCACCGGGCGCGCGGCCGCCAGCAGGAAGTCGAGCGCTTCGCGCACTTCCAGCATCGGCCGAGCCTGTTTTTTTGCCACTGCGTCGCTCATCTTTTTACAGTCCCGTATTGGACGCGATGTATTCCTTCATCTTCGCCACGTCGGCCGTCATGACGACGAATTTTTGTGGCAAGGCTTCGATATTTTCGAAGCCGGCCGGACGTTCGGCGTCCTGGCCCAGCGCGTCGAGGATGGTTTCATTGAACTTGGCCGCCAGCGCCGTTTCCAGCACGATCATCGGCACGCCCTTTTCCAGATTTTCACGCGCGACCTTTATGCCGTCGGCCGTATGCGTGTCGATCGTGATGCCGTAATCGTCGGCCACGTCGCGGATCGTGTCGAGGCGGTCGGCGTGGGTCGACTTGCCGGACTTGAAGCCGTATTTCGCCACCAGCTTGAATTCGTCGCCATCGCTGCCTGGCTTGCCGGACAGGTCGAAGCCGCCCGCCGTTTCGACCTTGTGGAACAGTGCGCGCACGCGATCGCTGTCGCGGCCGACCAGGTCATAAACAAAACGCTCGAAGTTCGATGCCTTCGAAATGTCCATCGACGGGCTGCTGGTGTGGTACGTCTCGGACGACTTGCGCACCCGGTACACGCCGGTGCGGAAGAATTCGTCCAGTACGTCGTTTTCGTTGGTGGCGGCGACCAGTTTATCGATCGGCAAGCCCATCATGCGCGCGATATGGCCGGCGCAGATATTGCCGAAATTGCCCGATGGGACAGTGAATGACACTTTTTGATCGTTGCTGGTGGTGGCCGCCAGGTAGCCGCGGAAATAATAAACGACCTGCGCGACGACGCGCGCCCAGTTGATCGAATTGACGGTGCCGATCTTTTGCGTGGCCTTGAACGGCAAGTCGTTCGAGACGGCCTTCACCATATCCTGGCAATCGTCGAACACGCCTTCGACGGCGATATTGAAGATGTTCGGGTCTTGCAGGCTAAACATCTGCGCGGTCTGGAACGCGCTCATCTTCTTGTGCGGCGACAGCATGAAGACGCGGATGCCCTGCTTGCCGCGCATCGCGTATTCGGCCGCGCTGCCGGTGTCGCCGGAGGTGGCGCCAAAAATGTTCAATTGCGCCTGGTTCTTGGCCAGCGCGTATTCGAACAGGTTGCCCAGCAACTGCATCGCCATGTCCTTGAAGGCCAGCGTCGGGCCGTTCGACAGCGCCTGCAAAATCAGCTTCTTGCCGCCGCCCTCTTCCAGCACGCGCAGTGGCGTGATGTCGCCCGCTTTTTCATCGGCGCGCGCGTTGCGGTAGACATCGGCCGTGTAGGTCTTTTTCGTCAGCGCCTTCAAGTCCGCTTCGGGAATATCGGTGGCGAATTTTTTCAGGATTTCGAACGACAGGTCGGCGTACGACAGCTTGCGCCAGGCATCGAGTTCGGCGCCGGTCACCTGCGGGTATTCGGTCGGCAGGTACAGGCCACCGTCAGGGGCGAGACCGCCCAGCAGGATGTCGGAAAATTGTTGGGGAGACTGCGAGGCGGCCGACGCGGCGGCACGGGTAGACACGTATTGCATAAATTTGATAAGTCCAGTTGGGCTAACGGCGTGGGGCAGAACGCTGCGATTGAGCGGACATTATAGTGCGGCTCGCCCCTTCCTGTGAAATACGCGTTGTATTACAGCTATTATCGCAGCGCAAATAGTGGAAGCACAGAACGCTTGTGAACGGGAAATTGCCATTAAACTAATCTGATATGATTAATT
Source organism: Pseudomonadota bacterium (assembly GCA_040389645.1). Taxonomy (GTDB): domain Bacteria; phylum Pseudomonadota; class Gammaproteobacteria; order Burkholderiales; family Burkholderiaceae_D; genus Rugamonas. Next base: position 28,910 of record JAZJZT010000031.1, read on the forward strand.
TTTTATTAACCAACGGCTGCCCATGACCCGGAAAAAACTCTTTTTATGCGACGCTGCGGTCCGACGCACGCGGAAAAACCTGATTGGCATGCTGGCGCTGCCGGCTTATCTGCTGTGCGGCGCCGCCTGCGCGCAACCGGCCATCGATACCGCCTCGCTGTCGGAATCAAAAGTCGCGCTGCGCGACGTCAGCCAGGCCGGCGCCGCCGGCAAATCCTTCGTGGCGGCGACCATCATCGATGCGCCGCTTTTAAAATTGTGCGCGATCATCCAGGATTTTCAGGATTACCCGAGCTTCATGCCGAGCGTGTCCAAAACGGCGGTCGCGCGCGGCGCCGATGCGAGTTCCTTGGTCGACATGACCTTGAGCCTGCCGCTCGGTAAAATCAAAAAATACCGCCTCAAAATGACGCCGGACAGCGGCGCGCAGCAATGCCGGCTGGCGTGGAAGATGCAACCGTGGCCCGGTGTCAAACAGGAAGAAACGATCAACGACACCACCGGATACTGGCAACTGACGCCGGCGCCGGCCGACAGCCGCAAAACCGTGGTCCAGTATTTCGTCTATACCGATCCGGGTCCGGTGCCGCTGGGGATGGGCTGGATCGTCGACAGCCTGAGCAAGGACAGCCTGCCGAAGACGCTCGAAGCGCTGCGAACAAAAGCCGCGCAGCGCTGACGCGGACCGTTCAGCAGGCCGCGTGGTTGACAGTGACGACGTGGATCGCCAGGCCGCCGAGCGAGGTTTCCTTGTACTTGTCCTGCATGTCGGCGCCGGTCTGGCGCATGGTTTCGATGACGTCGTCGAGGCTGACGAAATGGGTACCGTCGCCCTTCAGCGCCAGCGAAGCCGCCGTGATCGCTTTTACCGCGCCCATGCCGTTGCGCTCGATGCAGGGAATCTGTACCAGGCCGCCGATCGGGTCGCAGGTCATGCCGAGGTGGTGCTCGATGCCGATTTCGGCCGCGTTCTCGATCTGCAAATTGGTGCCGCCCAGCGCGGCCACCAGTCCCGCCGCCGCCATCGCGCAGGCGACGCCGACCTCTCCCTGGCAACCGATTTCGGCACCGGAAATCGACGCGTTGCGCTTGCACAGCATGCCGATCGCCGCCGCCGTCAGCATGAAGTCGCGCACACCGGTCACCGGGTCGCTCGGGCGGCAGTCTTCCGCGTAATAGCGCAATACCGCCGGAATGATGCCGGCCGCGCCATTGGTCGGCGCCGTCACGACCCGTCCGCCGGCCGCGTTTTCCTCGTTGACCGCCATCGCATACAGGCTGACCTGGTGCAGCGCGTCGTGCGGCAAGGCGTTGGCGCGGTCGCCGCCCTGCGCCTGGCGCCACAGGTCGGCCGCGCGCCGCTTGACCTTTAATCCGCCCGGCAGTTGGCCGGCCGTTTCCAGCCCGTGCGCGATACAGTCGTGCATCACCTGCCAGATGCGGTCGATGCCGGCATCGAGTTCGGCATCGCTCATGTTCACCGTTTCATTGGCGCGCAACATGCGCGGAATCGTCAGGCCGCTGGCCTTGCCGTGCGCCAGCAACTCGGCCATCGTGTTGAACGGATACGGGATCGGCGCCGCCGGCGCGCCGTCGGTGGCGGAGTTCTCTCCTTCGGCGCGGATAAAACCGCCGCCGATCGAATAAAACACGCGGGAAGTGACGCTGCCATCCCGGTGCCTGAGCGTAAAGCGCATGCCGTTCGGATGTTCGGGCAGCGTTTCGCTTTTATGAAACACCAGGTTGACGGCGGCGCTGAACGGCACCGTGTGGCGCCCCAGCAGATTCAATTCCTTGCGGCTTTCGGCGTCGGCCAGCATCGCGTCAACGCGCGCCGGATCGACATGCTGCGGCGTTTCCCCCATCAGGCCGAGGATCACGGCCTTGTCGGTGGCGTGGCCGACGCCGGTCAGCGCCAGCGAACCATATAGGGCCGCCTGCACGCCGACAACATCGTCCAGCGGACCGGCTTCGACCAGGAAACGGCGTGCCGCTACCATCGGTCCCACGGTATGGGAACTGGACGGGCCGATGCCAATCTTGAACAGGTCGAAAACGCTCATGTCCATCGTATTATCTCTTTGTGATGATGGTGTTTCACGCGGCCTGCCCCAGGCCGATGTCGACATGGGCCAGCATGTCGGTGACGATGTCGTCGAGGCCGATGCGCGCGCGCCAGCCCCAGTCGGCCGTCGCGCGGCTGTCGTCCAGGCTGTGCGGCCAGGTGTCGGCGATCGCCTGGCGGCTGTCCGGCTGATAATCGATGCTGAAACCGGGCAGCGTTTTCGTAATCGCCGCGGCCAGTTGCGCCGGATTGAACGAGACGCCGGCCACGTTATAGGACGAGCGGATTTTTACCTGTTCCGCCGGTGCGGCCATCAGTTCGATGGTGGCGCGGATCGCGTCGGCCATGTAGATCATCGGCAGCGTCGCCTGCGGGCCGAGGAAGCATTCATAGCGTTCGCCGCGCAGCGCAGCGTGGAAGATGGCGATCGCATAATCGGTGGTGCCGCCGCCCGGCGGCGATTTATAACTGATGATGCCGGGGTAGCGGATACTGCGCACGTCGACGCCGTATTTAATAAAATAATATTCGCACAGGCGCTCGCCGGCCAGCTTGCTGATGCCGTAGATCGTGGTCGGGTCCATCACCGTCATCTGCGGCGTGTTTTGCTGCGGCGTGTTCGGGCCGAAGGCGGCGATCGACGATGGCCAGAAGATGCGCAGCGGCTTGCCGGCCGCCCCGCGTTCGCGCGCCACTTCGAGCAGGTTCAATAAACCGTCCATGTTCAGCGTCCACGCCTTCAGCGGCGCCGCCTCTCCGGTGGCCGATAGCATCGCCGCCAGTTGATACACCTGGGTGATGCCCTCGTCTGCGACCAGCCTGGCCAGCGCCTCGCGGTCGAGCACATTCAAGACCTGGTAGCGCGCCGCGTTATAGACATTCTTGGCGCCGATATCGGTTGCCACCACATTCTGCGCGCCGTGCTGGTGTGCTAGCGCCTCCACCAGCTCGCTGCCGATCTGGCCGTTGGCGCCGATGATGAGAATTCGTTCCATGCTGTTCTTTCTGTTTTTGTTTAACTCTTTAGCAAGCCCAGTTCGCGGCCTGCCTGTTCGAATGCCGCCAGCACCGTTTCGAGCTGCGCGCGGGTATGCGCAGCCGACAGTTGCACGCGTACGCGCGCCTGGCCCATCGGCACCACCGGGTAGAAGAAGCCGCTGAGCAAAACGCCCAGCTCATACATTCGTGCCGCGAAGCGCTGCGCCACCGGCGCATCGAACAGCATCACCGGCACCACCGGGTGCGTGCCCGGCTTGATGGTGAAGCCGATGCGCTCGATCTCCTTGCGGAAATAAGCCGTGTTTTCATGCACGCGGTCGCGCAGTTCGGTCGACGACGACAGGCGTTCCAGTACCGCCAGAGAGGCGCCGGCGATCGACGGCGCCAGCGTGTTCGAGAACAGGTAGGGGCGCGATTTCTGGCGCAGCGTATCGATCACTTCCTTGCGCGCGGACGTAAAACCGCCCATCGCACCGCCCAGCGCCTTGCCCAGCGTGCCGGTGATGATGTCGACGCGCCCCATCACGCCATGGTGTTCGTGCGTGCCACGCCCGGTCTTGCCCATGAAGCCGGACGCGTGGCATTCGTCGATCATCACCAGCGCGCCGTATTTGTCGGCCAGGTCGCAGATTTTATCGAGCTGCGCGATGGTGCCGTCCATCGAAAACACGCCGTCGCTGGCGATGACTTTATGACGCTTGCCGGCCGCCGCCTGCAATTGCAGTTCCAGGTCGGCCATGTCGTTATGCGCGTAGCGCAGGCGCGCGGCCTTGCACAGGCGGATGCCGTCGATGATGGAGGCGTGATTCAACGCGTCGGAAATGATGACATCGTTCTCGTCGAACAGCGGTTCGAACAGGCCGCCGTTGGCGTCGAACGCGGCCGCATATAAAATCGTGTCTTCACTGCCGACGAAGCGGGAGATCGCCTGCTCCAATTGCTTGTGCACGGTCTGCGTGCCGCAGATAAAGCGCACCGACGACAGGCCGTAACCATATTTTTCGGTCGCATCGATCGACGCCTGCGCGACCCATTCCTCGCCCGACAGGCCCAGGTAGTTATTGGCGCACATATTGATCAGTGTGCGGCCATCTTCGCTCACCACTTCGGTGCCCTGGCGGGAAGAGAGTATGCGCTCCGGCTTGTACAGGCCCTGTTCGCGCAATTGCTCCAGGTTCTGTTGCAGGCCGCTGAAAAACGCATTCTTTGCTTGCTCGCTCATGATCTTCCTCGTAGATGGTGGGGGTGGCGGCCGCTTGACCGATCGTTGCACTATGCTGTACCGTGAATCGCAGTGAATCCTGGTGCTGAGTTTACTCCTGTTTTCCAGCACACCACTGAAATCCGTTATTTCGAACTCAAGTTCAATATAATGGATATTACCGAAGCCCATTGAACATTGCAAGCATAAGCAAATGAGAAATCCCGTTTCATCGAACGCGCCGCCGGAAGTCGGCGCCGCACTGCAACGCCTGCGCCTGGCGCGCGGCCTGACGCTGGAAGACCTGTCGCGCATCGCCGGCGTATCGAAATCGATGCTGTCGCAGATCGAGCGAGAAAAGGCCAATCCGACCATCGCCATCACGTGGCGCCTGGCCAACGCGCTGGGCGTGCCGATCGCGGAACTGCTGTCGGATGGAGAAAAGGATGTCGAAACGATACGGGTGCTCGATGCGCACGAGACGCCTACATTACCCGGCAATCACGCCGGTTATGTGCTGCGCATCCTCGGGCCGATGGAGCTGGCCGGGAAATACGAGTGGTATGAACTGACGCTGGCGCCGGGCGGAGAACTGGTGTCCCAGCCGCACGACCCCGGCACCACCGAGCATCTGACCTTGCTGCACGGCGCGATGGAAGTTGAAGTGGGCGCGCTGAAGAAAAAAGTGAAACTGGGCGGCACGGCACGCTACCCCGCCGACCAGCCTCACGCGGTGCGCAACGCCGGCAAGACGGAGGCGAAGGCGTTGCTGGTGGTGATACACCGCTAATGTTGGTGGTGAATACTGTCATTCCCGCGGAAGCGGGAATCCCATTTTGTGTCCGATACGGCGCAGCGAAATGGGGTTCCCGCCTTCGCGGGAACGACAGAGTTAGAACCAGGCTTCCAGCTGCACGCCGGCCGAGGTGCCGCTGGTGCGGTTGCCGTAGACCGGGCCCGAATTGTTGTTGGCGTTGAGCGCTGCAGTAGCCGCGTCATTCCACTTCGCGTAGGTGACGAAGGCACGCAATTCAGGCCGCGCGAAGTACGCCGGGCCGACCGTGAGCGCCGGTGCGAACGTGACCTTGGTCAGGCGCATCGGGTCGCCACCGGTGGGCGACGTCACGCGGCTGCTGCCCACTTCCATCTGCAACTTGAAGTTATCGGTCACCGCGTACACCGGGCGCGCGCCGAGCGTGCTCCAGGTCGACGAACCGCCGGCGTCCGATTTATCCTTCTGCACCAGCGCGACGAATTCCATGCTGAACTGCTCGGTCGCCTGCAATACCAGGTTGTCGAACAGGCGCATGCGCTTGACGTCCGATGTCAGCGCGGTGCTGCCCGAGGCGCCGATGCGGTCGCAGCACGGGCCGCCGATGCCGGTGCCGGGGCCCACGCCATATTGCGCGCCGACCGTATTGCCGCCGCCCAGCACCTTGTCCTGCTTGTGGAACACGGATAACTGCCAGCCATTGTGCTTGCCCTCGCCCTGCGCGCTGATCAGCGACAAGGCCGCATCGATGGTGCCGTTCGGGTTGACCGGCAAGCCTTCATAGGCGATATTCTGGCGCAGCGCGGCCGTGGTTTTCGTGCGCAGGCCGGTCCTCGGGTCGACCGTGTTGGTGTCGTTATCCTTGAAGATCGCGTAGCTGGCCTTGCCCGGGCCGGCGCTGATGCGATCAAAGCCGCCGCCGGTGCCGTTCAGATTGATGTATTGCAGGTCCAGCATGTGGATATCAGGACGGAAGTAATAACGTTTGCCGATCCACGCCACGCCGCCGTTCAGGAAATCGAGGCCCTTCGCTTCGATATACGCCTTGGCCAGTTCCAGCTTGGCGCCGCCGAAATCGGAACTCGGGTTGTAGGCCGTGGCCCAGACGGTGCCGACAAAACTTACGCCGTTGGCGGATTTCGCCAGTTCCTTGGTGTAGCCGCCTTCGAAATAGGAATCGCATTCATTGCCGAGCCGGTATTTCATCGAATTGCCGCCCAGGTCGTAGCAGCTTTGCGGGCCGTGGGCCGAACTCGAACCGACGCCGGCGCGGAAATAACCGTGGAACTCCCCTTCCGCTTCGCTGGCCTGCGCCAGGCCGGAACTCAACATCACAGCCAGGACTGCCGGCAACGTTTTCAATACGCGATAACCCATTACTTCTCTCCTCGTTACGTGTGGTGTTGGGCACCACTCCCTGAACCGTTCCCGGTTCTGATTTTTAGAGCGACAGGCGCGACAAGGCCCCTGCGCGGGGCATTGCGCATTTTTTCAATTCAAAAACGGTAATCCGGACGCGCCGACCGGCGCGCCCAGCGTGGGCATTACACTAGCCGGGGCGGACCTGCCCGATCGCGCGTTCCCATTCCAGCATCCGCTGCTGCGCCTGGTCGGCGCCGATCGACGGCTCGAATACCCGCTCGACGCGCCACTGCGCGGCCAGTTCGTCGGTATTGCGGTAGATGCCGCCGGCCAGGCCGGCCAGGTAGGCCGCGCCCAGTGCCGTCGTCTCCGTCACCTGCGGACGGATCACCGGGATGCCGAGCAGGTCGGCCTGGAATTGCAACAACAACGAATTGGCGCAGGCGCCGCCGTCGACGCGCAATTCCGTGATCGGCGCCGACGCGTCGCGCATCATCGCCTGCAACAGCGCGGCGCTCTGGAAGGCGATCGATTCGAGCGCGGCGCGCGCGATATGCGCGACCGTGCTGCCGCGGCTCAAGCCGAGAATGGCGCCCTTGGCCGACGGTATCCAGTACGGCGCACCGAGTCCCGTGAACGACGGCACGAAGACGACGCCGCCGGAATCGGGAACTGATGCGGCCAGCGCTTCGATATCCGCCGAATCCTCGATCGCCTTCAGGCCGTCGCGCAGCCATTGCACGACGGCGCCGCCGATAAACACGCTGCCTTCGAGCGCATACTGCTTGTTATCTCCGACCTGGCAGGCGGCCGTGCTGATCAGGCCATTGTGCGACACGGCGCATTCATCTCCGGTATTGAGCAGCATGAAGCAGCCGGTGCCATAGGTATTTTTTGCCATGCCGGGCTTGAAACAGGCTTGCCCGAACAGGGCGGATTGCTGGTCGCCGGCGATGCCGCCGATCGGCAATTCGGCGCCGAGCCAATGCGCGTCGGTCGCGCCATACAGATGGCTCGACGGTCGCACCTGCGGCAGCACCGCAGCCGGGATGTCGAGCCACGACAACAGCTCCGGGTCCCAGCATCCTTCGTGGATGTTCCATAACATCGTGCGGGCGGCGTTGCTGACGTCGGTCACGTGCAGGCGCCCGCCCGTCAGGTTCCACACCAGCCACGAGTCGACCGTGCCGAAGGCCAGTTCGCCGCGCTCGGCGCGGGCGCGCGCGCCGTCGACGTGGTCAAGTATCCATTTCAGCTTGGTCGCCGAAAAATACGGGTCCAGCACCAGCCCGGTCTTGCGCTTGATCGCATCGGCAAGGCCGTCGCTGTGCAGCCGTTCACACAGCGCCTCGGTGCGCCGGTCCTGCCAGACGATCGCATTGAAAATCGGCCGGCCGGTACTGCGTTCCCAGACGACGGTGGTTTCGCGCTGGTTCGTGATGCCCAGCGCGGCGATCTCGCCGGCGCCGATGCCGGCCTTGGCCAGCACGGCGCGACTGGTCGCGAGCTGGCTGTCCCACAGGTCGCGCGCGTCGTGCTCGACCCAGCCCGGTTGGGGGAAGATCTGTTTGAATTCCTGTTGGGCCGAAGCCACGATCTCGCCGCTGTCGCGGAAGATGATGCTGCGCGAACTCGATGTGCCTTGATCCAATGCCAGCAAATACGCCATAACTGTTCCCATCCCGCCAATTCCGAAATAAGCGCCGCCCCGCCCGAACAGAAGCGGGCCGGCGCCTTACTTTGACTACTCAAGCAAGCAGGTGTCAGCGCACCTTGCCGGCTTTCCACGCTTTCAACAGTTCGTCGTAAGCGATGGTTTCACCCTTCGGTTTTTCGTCGGCCAACTTGGCCCACGGCGCGCCCTTGTTGCTCAACTGGGTGGCGGGGTCCTTCTTGTCGTTCAACTTCGGCGTGCACGCCTTCATGCCGGCGCGCTGCAGGCGGGCCAGGATCTGGTCCATTTCCTCGGCCAGGGTATCCATCGCGCCCTGCGGCGTTTTTTCAGCCGAGATCGCGGTCGACACGTTTTTCCACCACAGTTGCGCCATCTTCGGATAGTCCGGCACGTTGTTGCCGGTCGGCGTCCATGCCACGCGCGCCGGGCTGCGGTAGAACTCGACCAGGCCGCCCAGTTTCGGCGCCATGTCCGTCATCGCCTGCGAGCGGATGTCGGAATCGCGGATGAACGTCAGGCCGACGATCGATTTTTTCAGAGAGACGGTTTTCGAGGTGACGAACTGGCCGTACAGCCACGCGGCCGACATCTGGTCCGGCGGCGTGCTCTTCAGATAAGTCCAGGCGCCGACGTCCTGGTAACCGTTCTGCATGCCCTCTTTCCAGTACGGGCCGTGCGGTCCCGGCGCCATGCGCCATTTCGGCGAACCGTCGGTATTGACGACCGGCAGGCCCGTCTTCGTCATGCTGGCGGTGAACGCCGTGTACCAGAAGATCTGCTGCGCAACCTGCCCCTGGGCCGGCACCGGGCCGGCTTCGGAGAACGTCATGCCGAGCGCTTCTGGCGGTGCGTATTTTTTCATCCAGTCCAGGTACTTGGTCAGCGCGTAGACGGCGGCCGGAGAGTTGGTCGCGCCGCCGCGCGCCACCGAGGCGCCGACCGGCGTGCACTTGTCGGCGGCGACACGAATGCCCCATTCATCGACCGGCAAGCCGTTCGGCAAGCCCTTGTCGGCGGTGCCGGCCATCGACAGCCAGGCATCGGTGAAGCGCCAGCCCAGCGACGGGTCTTTCTTGCCGTAGTCCATGTGGCCGAACACTTTCTTGCCGTCGAGGTCCTTGACGTCGTTGGTGAAGAAGGCGGCGATATCTTCGTACGCGGACCAGTTTTGCGGCACGCCCAGTTCATAGCCATATTTCGCCTTGAACTTGGCCTGCAAATCCTTGCGCGCGAACCAGTCGGCGCGGAACCAGTACAGGTTGGCGAACTGCTGGTCGGGCAACTGGTACATCTTGCCGTCCGGCGCCGTCGTAAAACTGGTGCCGATGAAATCTTTCAGATCCAGGTCGGGATTGGTGAATTCCTTGCCGGGACCGGCCATGTAATCGGACAGCACGACGGTCTGGCCATAGCGGTAATGGGTGCCGATCAAGTCCGAGTCATTGACCCAGCCATCGTAGATCGATTTGCCGGACTGCATCGAGGTCTGCATTTTTTCGACCAGGTCTCCTTCCTGGATGACGTCGTGGATCACCTTGATGCCGGTGATCTCTTCGAACGCCTTGGCCAGGGTTTTCGATTCATAGACGTGGGTGTCCAGCGTTTCCGAGACGACGTGGATTTCCTTGACGCCCTTGGCCTTCAGCTTGGCCGCGGCCGAAATAAACCAGTTCATTTCGGCCAGTTGTTGCGGGCGCGACAGCGTGCTGGGCTTGAATTCGGCATCGATCCATTTTTCGGCCGCCTTGCTGTCAGCGTAGGCATTACCGCACAGCGACAGGACCGCAGCGGCCAGGGCTCCCAGCTTGAACGCCGTTTGCTTGCATCGTTTCATGTCTTCTCCATATTGTTGTAACCTTCCTTGGATCTCATCGGCAGCAACGGAAGGGTGTTGCTGCCTGCGTGCCTACAGACTTAATTGAATTACCTGCGTCTCACGCCTTCGCCATGACGATCAGCATGGCCGCGAAACCGAGCGCCGCGCCGATCCACTGGTTCAGGTCGGTCAAGCCGACCCAGGCCAGGTTGATATACGCGGCCGACAGCAGGCCGATGAACAGGCGGTCGCCGCGCGTGGTGCGCATCGGCAGAAAACCCTTGCGCTCGATCGTGGGCGAACGCAATTCCCAGACCGTCATGCCGATCAACATCAGCACGATGCAGATGAAGAAGATGGCGATCGGCATCGTCCAGGCCATCCATGCAAAAGACAGTTCCATGTTTACACCCTCCCCATCGCGAAACCTTTGGCAATATGATTGCGGACAAACCAGATGACGAGCATGCCCGGCACCAAGGTCAGCACCCCGGCGGCGGCCAGCACGCCCCAGTCCATGCCGGTGGCCGACACGGTGCGCGTCATGATGGCGCTGATCGGCTTGGCATTGACGGACGTGAGCGTTCGTGCCAGCAACAGTTCGACCCAGCTGAACATGAAGCAAAAGAATGCCGTCACGCCGACGCCGGCCTTAATCAATGGCAGGAAGATCTTGATGAAGAAGCGCGGGAACGAGAAGCCGTCGATATACGCGGTTTCATCGATTTCGCGCGAAATGCCGGACATGAAACCTTCCAGGATCCACACCGCCAGCGGCACGTTGAACAGCATGTGCGCCAGCGCCACGGCGATATGGGTGTCCATCAGCCCCACCGTCGAATACAGCTGGAAGAACGGCAGCAGGAACACGGCCGGCGGCGTCATGCGGTTGGTCAGCAGCCAGAAGAACATGTGCTTGTCGCCGAGGAAGCGGTAGCGCGAAAATCCGTACGCGGCCGGCAAGGCCACCAGCAGCGACAGGCTGGTGTTCAACGCCACGTAGATGATCGAATTGATGTAACCGCTGTACCAGGAAGGATCGGTGAAGATCGTCTTGTAATTGTTCCACGTCAGGTTATGCGGCCACATCGTGAACACCGACAGCGTTTCCTCATTGGTCTTCAATGACGTGTTGAGCATCCAGTACAGCGGAATCAAGGTGAACGCCACGTACAGCGCCAGCGTAATGCCTCGCGGCAGGCGGTTCGAATTACCCATGGTCGGTCTCCGTAGTTTTGCCGCTGTTGCCGGCGCTTTGCATCCAGTTATAAAGCACGAAGCTGAACAGCAGGATGATCAGGAAATAAATCAGGGAAAACGCGGCGGCGGGACCGAGGTCGAACTGGCCGACGGCTTTCTGCGTCAGGTACTGGCTCAGGAAGGTGGTCGAGTTACCCGGTCCGCCGCCCGTCAGCACGAACGGTTCCGTGTAGATCATGAAGCTGTCCATGAAGCGCAGCAGCACCGCGATCATCAATACGCCGCGCATCTTCGGCAGCTGGATGTAGCGGAACACGGCCCAGCGGCTGGCGCCGTCGATCTGCGCCGCCTGGTAGTATGCGTCCGGGATCGAGCGCAGGCCGGCGAAACCGAGCAGCGCGACCAAAGGCGTCCAGTGCCAGACATCCATCAGCAAGACCGTCAACCAGGCGTCCAGCGTATGCGACGCATAGTTATAGTCGACGCCAAGCAGGTGCAGCACGTGGCCACCCAGGCCGATGTCGGCGCGGCCGAAGATTTGCCAGATCGTTCCCACCACGTTCCACGGGATCAACAGCGGCATCGACAACACCACCAGCGCGGCCGACGATTTCCAGCCTTTCGAGGGCATCGCCAGCGCCAGCGCCACGCCGAGCGGAATCTGCACCAGCAGCACGCACAGCGAGAAGATCAATTGGCGCAGCAAGGCGCCGTGCAATTCCGGGTCGCGCATCATCGCGCGGAACCATTCCAGGCCGACGAACACGCTCTGCGTCGGACTGATGATGTCTTGCACCGAGTAATTCACGACAGTCATCAAGGGCAAGATCGCCGAGAAGGCCACGCAAAGGAAGACCGGCAGGATGAAGAACCAGGCTTTGTTGTTGTACGGCTTGTTCATCGCCCTATCCTTTCGTCATTGCAGAAGAAAATCGTTTCCGGCCGCGCCAGGCGCAACCAGTGGTGGCCCGGCTTGACCGGCACTTGCGTATCGATCTTGCCTTTCAGCGGATGGCCGGCGATGGTGCCGGTCACCAGCTGGCAGGTGCCCAGTTGCTGCACGTTCCAGATATCCGCTTCCAGCGCGCCGCCGGTGCCGGGCGGCACCAGTTCGATGAACTCGGGGCGGATGCCCATGCGCAGTTCTCCCTTGGCCTGTTGCAGCATGCCGATCGTGGCCGGATCGACCGCGAGGCGGTGCGCGCCGATTTTGACCGCGCCGGCATCGGCCGGGTCCAGCGTGACCGGATAAAAATTCATGCCGGGGCTGCCGATAAAGTAACCGACGAAGGCGTGGTCGGGCCGTTCGAATAGTGCGTCGGGCGCGCCCTTTTGCACGATTTTGCCGTTCGTCATGACCACCACTTCATCGGCGAAGGTCAGCGCCTCGACCTGGTCGTGCGTCACGTAGATCAGCGTCAGTTTCAATTGCTGGTGGATCTGCTTCAACTGGCGGCGCAATTGCCACTTCAGGTGCGGATCGATGACGGTCAACGGTTCGTCGAACAGGATCGCCGACACATCCTTGCGCACCAGGCCGCGGCCCAGCGAAATCTTTTGCTTGGCGTCGGCCGCCATGCCGCTGGCGCGCTGTTGCAGCGCATCCTTCATGCCGAGGATTTCCGCCACTTCGTGCACGCGCTTGTGCACTTCCTTTTCCGGCATCTTGCGGTTACGCAGCGGGAAAGCGAGGTTGTCGAACACGCTCATCGTGTCGTACAACACGGGGAACTGGAACACTTGCGCGATATTGCGCCCGCGCGTCGGCACCGTCGTCATGTCCTTGCCGTCGAACAGCACCTGGCCGTGCGATGGCACCAGCAAGCCGGAAATGATGTTCAGCAGCGTCGACTTGCCGCAGCCGGATGGCCCCAGTAGAGCGTAGGCGCCGCCATCTTCCCACACCATGTTCATCGGTTGCAGCGCGTAGTCTCCCGGCGTGGCCGGATTCGGGCCATAGGCGTGGCCGAGATTGCGGAATTCAATGCGCGCCATGGTCGCTCTCCTTCGGGGCTCTGAGCAGGCCGCCATCTGCATCGAACAAAAAGATGTTTTCCGGGCTGACGCAGGCTTGCACATGGGCGTCGATCGCCACCGCGTGCACGCCCGGCAATTGCGCCACCAAACCCGTCGTTCCCATGTGCAGGTGGACATAGGTTTCCGAGCCACTCAATTCGGCCAGGTCGACCGTGCAATCGAGGCGGTTGTCCTGCGCGCTGGCGCTGCTCAACTGCACGTGGTTACAGCGTATGCCGACCTTGCACGGTTTACCCACGGGCAGGCCGAGCGCCGGCGCGGCGATGCGCAGCGCCGGTCCGGCCGCCAGGCGCACCGTCTGTTCATCTTCGATGCGCGCATCGAGAATATTCATCGGCGGATCGTTGAAAATGGCGGCCGCGCGTATCGTCGCCGGCCGGTTGTAGGTCGACAGGGTCGGGCCGGTCTGCAGGATGCGGCCGCGGTCCATGACCACCGTGTGACCGCCCAGCAGCAAGGCTTCCTGCGGTTCCGTGGTCGCATAGACGACCGTCGTATTGCCGTCGGCGAACAGCGACGCCAGTTCCATGCGCAACTCTTCCCGCAATTTGTAGTCGAGGTTGACCAGCGGTTCGTCCAGCAAGACCAGCGGGGCGCGCTTGACCAGCGCGCGCGCCAGTGCGCAGCGCTGCTGCTGTCCGCCCGACAGCGCGCCGGGCAGGCGTTGCAGCAAGTGCGAAATATGCAGCTTGGCGGCGATCTGGTTGACGCGCTCGTCCACCTCGGCCGGCGGGCAACGCTGCAGGCGCAGCGGCGCGGCGATGTTTTCGAAGACCGTCATGGCCGGGTAATTGACGAACTGTTGATACACCATCGCCAGGTTGCGCTCGCGCACGCTGACGCCAGTGACATCCTTGTTGTCGACGAGAACGCGGCCTCCGGTCGGGCGGTCCAGCCCGGCGATCACGCGCATCAGCGACGTCTTGCCAGCCTGCGTCGGCCCCAGCAGGACGTTGATGTCGCCCGGGACCAGTTTCAAGTCCATCGGGTAAAGATGTGTCTCCGCTCCCACTCTCAGGCTTATATGTTTAAGCTCTAGTATCACTGTGTTTCTCCTTGCCTCGGTAATTCATGTCATCCGCCGCGCCAGCCTGCTCCAGCCACGCCTGCAGGCGGGCCACGTGCTGCGGCTGGCAATACAGGCCGCATTTGGTCCTGCGCCACAGGATGTCTTCGGCGCTGCGCGCCCATTCCACTCGCACCAGGTAGCGCGCTTCCTGTTCATACACGCCCGGCGCCAGTTGCTCGCCCAAGTCGGCGATGCCCGCGGCCGTGCCCAGCATGCGCCTGGCGCGACTGCCGTAGCAGCGCGCGTAACGCTGCGCCAGCTTTTCCGGTAGCCACGGGTATTCGGTGCGAAAGCCGGCCAGGAAGGTGGCGAAATCGTAATTGCTCACCAGCTCTCCCGGCTGCTGCAAATCGCCGCCCGGCAGCGGCGCCGTCGCCGTCCAGTCCGGCGCGTTGTTACCCAGGCGGCGCTGCAACATCGCCAGCGCTTCTTCGGACAGCTTGCGGTACGTCGTGATCTTGCCGCCCCAGACATTGAGGAAGGGGGCCGTTTCTTCGTCGCATTCGAGCAGGTAATCGCGCGTGACGGCCGACGCCTGCTGCGAACTGTCGTCGAGCAGCGGGCGCACGCCGGCGTAGGTGCTGACGACGTCGGCGGATCCGATCTGCTTACTGAAATACCGGTTCGCCATCTGGCACAGGTAATCGATCTCATCGTCGCTGATCGTGACCTTGCCCGGCTCGCCCGTATATTCAAGGTCGGTGGTGCCGATCAAGGTAAATTCTTCCTGGTAGGGAATGGCGAAGATGATGCGCTTGTCCGGGTTCTGGAAAATGTAGGCATACGGATGCTCGAACAGGCGCGGCACGATGATGTGGCTGCCCTTGATCAGGCGCAGTCCGTGACCATTTTTCGCGCCCACGGCGGCATCGGCGAACTGGCCGGTCCACGGACCGGCGGCGTTGACGATGGCGCGCGCATTGACCTCAATGCGGCCGTGCTGTTCGCTGGCCAGGGTCGCATGCCAGCCGCGCCCTTCCTGGCGCACCGCGCTGCAGCGGGTCCGGGTCAGGATGCGCGCGCCGCGTTCGCTGGCGTCGAGCGCATTCAAGACTACCAGGCGCGCATCGTCGACCCAGCCGTCGGAATACACAAAGCCCTTGCTGAAATTGCCCTTCAGCGGCGCGCCGGCGACGTGCTTGCGCAGCGAGACTCCCGCCGACGCCGGCAGGAATTCGCGCCTGGCCAGGTGGTCGTACAGGAACAGGCCGGTGCGGATCATCCAGGCCGGGCGCTGGTTCGCGTCGTGCGGCATCACGAAGCGCATCGGCCACATGATGTGCGGCGCGGCGCGCAGCAATACTTCCCGTTCCTGCAAGGCTTTGCGCACCAGTTTGAATTCATAGTATTCCAGGTAGCGCAGGCCGCCGTGGATCAGCTTGGTGCTGGCCGACGAGGTGTGCTGCGCCAGGTCGTGCTGTTCGCACAGGATCACGCGCAAGCCGCGCCCGACGGCGTCGCGCGCGATGCCGACACCGTTGATGCCGCCGCCGACGATGAGCAGGTCGCAATCGTGGCGCGACGCTGACAAGGCTGCCGCCGCCATCACAGGGCCCGCTGCCGCGGGCGGCCGCCTGTCGCGGCGACGAAGTTCGGAAAATGTTGGTTTGTTTTCATATCCAGGTCTCTCATCGGTATCAATGCTGGCCCGCATGCCCATGCGAACCCACAATTCCGCCACATCATGCAGCGAAAGAATGACACATACTCATCTCCATGCCATTCGTTCATTGTACGCAATTACGAAAATGAAACAACATTTATTTTTCTTTTTTGTTCATTTGAACTTAAATGAACATACATTACGGCTGCACTCCGGCCAGATGGAAACGCGCCACCGATTCCTTCAGCCGCTGCGCCTCCCCTTTCAGGCTGTCGGCCGCGGCGGCGCCCTGCTCGACCAGCGCAGCGTTCTGTTCCGTCACCGTATCGAGGTCGCCGATCGCCACGCCGATCGCACCGATGCCCGATTCCTGCTGCGCCGAGGCGACCGTGATGTCGGCCACGATGGACGACACCTGCTGCACGCGCGCGACGATATCCGCCATCGTCGCGCCGGCCTGCGCGGCCAGGCGGCTGCCACCGTCGACGCGCTCGACGCTGTCCGAAATGAGCTGCTTGATTTCGCGGGCCGCCTGCGCGCTGCGCTGGGCCAGATTGCGCACCTCGGAAGCGACGACGGCAAAACCTCTGCCCTGCTCTCCGGCGCGCGCCGCCTCCACCGCCGCGTTCAGGGCGAGGATATTGGTCTGGAAGGCGATGCCGTCGATCACGCCGATGATGTCCGTGATCTTGCGGCTCGATTCCTGGATCGCCGCCATGCGCTGCACTACATCGTTGACGGCAGCGCCGCCGGCGTCGGCCACCTCGGCGGCCGACGTCGCCAGCTCGCTGGCGCTGCGGGCCGCGCCGGCATTCTGGCGCACGGTACCCGTCAACTCCGCCATCGACGCGCCGGTGCGCTGCAAATTTGCCGCCTGCGACTCGGTGCGCGTGCTCAGGTCGGCATTGCCCTGCGCGATTTCTCCGCTGGCCAGCGCCACCAGTTCGGCCGACTCCTGGATCTGCGCGACCATGACGCGCAAGCCCTCCTGCATGTCGCGCATCGCGCCAAGCAGACTTTCGTTTTCCCCGGGGCGCACGACGATATCCTCGGCCAGGTCGCCGGCGGCAATGCGGCGCGCCACGCCGCGCGCGTAGCGCGGCTCGCCTCCCAACTGGCGCAGCAGCGAACGGCCGATCCCCAGCCCAAGCGCCAGGCTGAGCGCCACTGCCAGCAGCGCACCGGCCAATAAACCGACGCTGGCCGCCGCGTACCCCGCCTTCATCGACGCTACGCTGGCGGCGGTGCGCCGCCCTTGCAGGTCGATCAGCGCCTGCATCGCATCGATCCACTGGGTTTGCGGCCCCTGCGCCTTCTCGATCAGCGTCTCGCTGGCCACCTCCTTCATGCCGCGCGTGGCCTGCTCCATCGCTTCGTCGAGCAGCGGCAGCACCGCGCCGCGCAGGCGGCCGATATCGGCATAGATGCGCTTTTCGTCGTCGTTGACGAGCAGCGCGCCGAGCGACGCATACAGCGCGTCGAAGCGCTGGCGCGCCGTCGCCTGCGCCTTGCGCTGGCGTTCCTGCACGGCGCCGTCGCGGGTGACGATCAAATCGCGCACGGCGCGCGCGGTTTCTTCGAGTTCGGCGCGCATGCGCCAGGCCACATCGGTCTTGCGGTTGTTTTCGCTGACGATGACGTCGACGCCGCGCTCCAGCGTCCCCATGACCCACCAGGCGCTGCCGGCGATCGCCACCAGCAGCAGCGTCGACAAGCCGAAACCGAGCGCCAGGCGCCGGCCGACGGTGATGTTTTTATACCAGTTCATGTCCCTGTCCCCTTGAGCGCCATGCCACTGCGGGCATGTTGGCGTGCTATTCATAGATGAACTACAATGAGCAAAATCGAAAAATTATGCCGGGCCCATTGTACGTTCATTCGAACTTGCAACTATAAATATTTCATCGATTTTATTCCTTTTTGTTCATTTCCAGAGACGCCATGACGCCACGCCACCGCCGCCTGCTCGACCATATCCGCCAGCACGGCGACACGTCGGTCGAGGAACTGGCCAGGATCCTGGAAGTGACGACGCAAACGATTCGGCGGGATATTCGGGAACTGGAAGACGGGCGCCTGCTGGCGCGCTACCACGGCGGCGTCGGCATTCCGTCGACGGTCGAGAACATCGATTACGACCAGCGCCGCGTGATGGACAGCGACGCCAAGCAGCGCATCGGCCAGCTGGCCGCGGCGCAAGTGGAAAACGGGCGCTCGCTGATCATCAACATCGGCACCACCACCGAGGAAGTGTCGCAGGCGCTGCGCCAGCACAAGGGCATCCGCGTCGTCACCAACAATCTGAACGTGGCGTCGATCCTGTCGAGCAGCGACGATGTCGAAGTCATCGTCGCCGGCGGCCTGGTGCGCAAGCGCGACCGCGGCATCGTCGGCGAAGCCACCATCGATTTCATGCGCCAGTTCAAGGTCGACATCGGCATCATCGGCGTGTCCGGCATCGAGAACGACGGCACGCTGCTCGACTACGATTACCGCGAAGTGCGCGTGACGCAAGCCATCATCGAGCAATCGCGCGAAGTGTGGCTGGTGGCCGACCACACCAAGTTCGGCCGCCACGCGCTGGTGAGATTGGGCAATATCGCGCAGATCGACAAATTCTTCACCGACCTGCCGGTGCCGCCCGAAGCGCTGGAAGCGTTTGAAAAGGCCGGCGTCGAAGTGCTGGTGGCCAGCCCGCGCTGACACGCCGGGCGCCGATCGGCGCCACACTCCCCCGCCGCCGTCCGCCGCGCGCAAACGCCAGGTATTTCCCTGCGCGACATGCCACTATTTTGCCGGCGCCCCGCGCGAATCTGCGATAATCCCTAGGTGATGCACGGAAATTCTTTCATTTTGGAAGGAAACGATCATGCAGGCGAAATCGGTCAGCACCACGATTGTCGATCCCTACCGCGCCGCCTTGCACCTCGGGCAATCGCTGTCCGGCATGCAGCCTGAAATTGTGTTCCTGTTCGTGACGGTTCACTACGACAACTGGTCGGAATTCATGGATGGCTTGCACGATGGCCTGGACAATCCGGCCGTGCGCGTCATCGGCGCCAGCGGCGACGGCGTGCACGAACTGGCGCAGAGCGCCGACCTGGGCGCGGCTGCACTCGGACTCAATTCCGGCGGCAAAGTACGCTGGCATCTCGAAACCGGCGACGGCCTCGGCGCCGACCCCGAAGGCGCGGTACGGCGCGCGCTGGCCAAGCTGGCGCTGCGCCTGGACGGACGCAAACCCGCCTTTTATTACCTGCTGTCCGATTTCAATATCGATGCCAGCCGCATCGAAACCGTCATTCGCGACGAAATCGACGTGCCGGTCGTCGGCGGCATGGCCGCCGACGACAACGACAAGATGGAACGCTGCTGCCTGTTCGCCGACCGCGCGCTGGTGGCGGACTCGGTGCTGATGCTGGCCGTCGACGGCCCGCTACCGTTCCAGATCCACGTCGGCAATTCGATCGCCGCCGTCGGCGCGCCCGGCACCATCGATGAAGCGGACGGCAAACTGCTCGGCCGCATCGGCGGCGTCGATGCCGCGCAGTTCGTCGAACGCGAAACCGGCAAGCCCTTCCTGCGCTCGGACCAGGGCGCGGTGGCGCTCACCGTCGTCGACGGCGGGCGCGCCGGCGAACGGAAATTGCGCAGCATCGCGCAAAACTCGCATTCCGAGACGGGCGCGCTGACGCTGCATGGCGGCATACGGCAAGGAGAAACCGTGCAGGTGTGCCTGGCCGATCCCGCGCAACTGGTGGCCGAAGTGCATGCGATCGCGGCCGACGCGGCCGCTTCCGGCTTCGCGCCCTCGGCCGCGCTGATCGTCAGCTGCGCCGGGCGCAAGCTCGTATTGGGCGGAGACACCGCCTTCGAGGTGCAAGCCATCGCCGAGCGTTTTACCCCGGACTTGCCGATCGCCGGCTTCCCGTCGTTCGGCGAAATCGCCCCGCTTTTTTATGACGGCAAATACACGAGAAACCTGTTCCACAACATGAGCTACATCCTGCTGTTGCTGGGCGACTGCGATGGACACTAATGCGGCCGGCCTGCTGACGACGCTGAACCCCGCGCCACCTGGTTTCAGCCACGTGGTGCTGAGCAAGCGCCACCTGCTGGCCAGTCCGGTGGTATTGCTGGTCGAGGATTTCGGCGCCGTGCAGGCGCTGCTGCCGGATTACGCGGCGCGCCTGCAAGGCATCGTCATGACACTGGGCGCGCCGGACCGGCTCGAACGGATTTCGCCCAGCCTGTGGCGCATGACGCTGGACCGCGCCAGCCTGCCGATCGTCGGCGCGATGGCGCCGGGCTGGCTGGCCGCGATCGCCAGCGCCGACGACGCGAACCAAAAATTGTTTGCCGCCGAATCGCGCAGCGAACGCATCGCGCGCCAGTTGCAGGTGACGCGCCACGATTACAATGAACTGACGACCCGCCTGCTGGCCCAGGTGCGCGACCTGACGGCGACGGAAAACCAATTAAACGAACTCAATCAATACCTGGAATCGCGCGTGCTGGAACGCACCGAAGACCTGGCGCGCGCCAACGGCAAGCTTTCACGCGCGCTCGACGAATTGAAGGTCACTCAAGATGAACTGGTGCGCACGGCGCAACTGGCCGGACTGGGCTCTCTGGTGGCGGGCATCGCGCACGAACTCAATACGCCGATCGGCAATGCATTGACGGTGGCCACCGCACTGGCGCAGGAAGCGCGCAACCTGAAAACCCAGCACGAGGAAGGCAAGCTGCGGCGCAGCATGCTGGACCACTACCTGCGCCAGTCGGACCATATCACCGAGGTACTGGAACGCAACCTGCTGCGCGCGGCCGGCCTCATCGGCCATTTCAAGCAGATCGCCATCGATGGCGTCAATGAAAACCGGCGCCGCTTCAACTTGGGCGAGCTGCTGGCGGACACGCTGGCGGTGCTGGCGCCGCGCATGCGCGATACGCCGTACCGCATCGTGCTCGAGGGCGATGCGGCATTCGCGATGGACAGCTATCCGGGCGCCATCAGCCAGGTGCTGACCAATTTCGTCAACAACGCGCTGCTGCACGGCTTCGACGGGCGCCACGCCGGCCTCATGACGATCCGCGTCACGCCCTGCGACGGCGGCATGTTCACGCTCGCGTTCAGCGATGACGGCAACGGCATCGCCGCCGACCGGCTGGCCCATGTCTTCGAACCCTTCTTTACCACCAGGATGGGGCAAGGCGGTTCCGGCCTGGGACTGTACATCAGCTACAACCAGGTGCGCCAGTTGCTCGGCGGGCGCATCGACGTGAGCAGCACGCCGGGACACGGCACCTGTTTTACGCTGACGCTGCCGCCGGTCGCGCCGCAGCAAGGCAGCGCCGCGCCAGTCTCCGGCACACTGGCCGGACTCGATTTATAGGAAGGCGCGCGGCTTACCAGTTCGATTCGCGTTCCGGGGTCGACGTGATGCGGTGCACCGACAGGTCGGCGCCCTGGAATTCCTGCTCGGCGTCGAGCCGCAAACCCAGGGTGGCTTTCAATATGCCGTAGATCGCGTAACCGGCGGCCAGCGCGATGACGATGCCCAGCGCCGTGCCGATCAATTGGGAAGCGAACGAGACGCCGCCGATGCCACCGAGCGACTTCAGGCCGAAAATGCCGGCGGCGATGCCGCCCCAGGCGCCACACAGGCCGTGCAATGGCCACACGCCCAGCACGTCGTCGATCTTCCACTTGTTTTGCGCCAGGGTGAACATCCAGACGAAAATGGCGCCGGCGATGCAACCGGTCGCCAGCGCGCCGAGCGGGTGCATCAAGTCCGAACCGGCGCAGACGGCGACCAGGCCGGCCAGCGGGCCGTTATACGCGAAGCCGGGATCGTTCTTGCCCAGCAGGACGGCGACCAAGGTGCCGCCCACCATCGCCATCAGCGAGTTGACGGCCACCAGGCCATTCATCTTGTCGAGCGCCTGCGCGCTCATCACGTTAAATCCGAACCAGCCCACCGTCAGGATCCAGGCGCCCAGCGCCAGGAAGGGAATCGACGATGGCGGATGGGCGGCGATCGCACCATTTTTCATGTAACGTCCGCGCCGCGCGCCCAGCAGCAGCACGGCCGGCAGCGCGACCCAGCCACCCATCGCGTGCACCACGACGGAACCGGCGAAATCGTGGAATTCGGCGCCGAAGGCTTTCAGCAGCCAGTCCTGCAGGCCGAAGCGGTGGTTCCACACCATGCCCTCGAAAAAGGGATAGACGAATCCGACCAGCAGCGCGGTGGCGATCAATTGCGGGTGAAAGCGCGCGCGCTCGGCGATGCCGCCGGAAATAATCGCGGGAATCGCCGCCGCGAACGTCAGCAGGAAGAAGAATTTGACCAGTTCATAGCCGTTTTTCGCGGCCAGCACGTCGGCGCTGGCGAAAAAATCGACGCCGTAGGCAATGCCGTAGCCGATGAAAAAATAGGCGATGGTCGACACCGCGAAATCGACCAGGATCTTGACCAGCGCATTGACCTGGTTTTTTTTGCGCACCGTGCCCAGTTCCAGGAACGCGAAGCCCGCGTGCATCGCCAAAATCATGATTGCGCCGAGCAGGATGAACAAGGCATCTGCACCAGTATTGTTACCAGTCATCAAAACAACTCCCCAAAAGAATGCAAAATCGGAATAGACTTTATTTATAAAGCAAAAACCGTTCCAATTTGGTGCAAAAACTTAAGTCGATGATTTGATTGAATTTCCGGTAGACAAACTACGCTGCAAGGTAGTGCGCACGCACCAAGATGGCGCGTCATTTTGGTGCGTGCATTCGCACGCCGAATGGTCTTTTGTCATTCCCGCGAAGGCGGGAATCCCATTTTGCGTCCCGGGCGGCTCCACCAAACTTGGATTCCCGCCTGCGCGGGAATGACAGATTTACGGTCTGTGGTGTACTTAAGGACATGCAAGTCAGATTCGATGCGCAGTAACTGCCCAGTCCTACTGCGCGCCGCTGGCACTCTCCGGCACGCCCATATTCAGCGCGCGGCTCAGGAAACCCCAGCGGTCCGTCACTTCGTCGATCTGCTTGGTGGTCGGCTTGCCGGCGCCGTGGCCGGCCTTGGTGTCGATGCGGATCAGCACGGGATTGGCGCCGGCCTGCGCGGCTTGCGCCGTGGCGGCAAATTTGAAACTGTGCGCCGGCACCACGCGGTCGTCATGGTCGGCCGTGGTGATCATCGTGGCCGGATAGCAGCCGCCCGGCTTCAGGTTGTGCAGCGGCGAATATTTGAACAAGGCCTTGAATTCGTCGGCATTGTCGGACGAGCCGTAATCCGACGTCCAGGCCCAGCCGATCGTGAATTTCTGGAAGCGCAGCATGTCCATCACGCCGACCTGTGGCACCGCCGCCGCGAACAGGTCGGGACGCTGCGTCATCGCCGCGCCGACCAGCAATCCGCCATTGCTGCCGCCGCCGATCGCCAGCTTGCCCGGCGACGTCACCTTGTGCGCCACCAGCCATTCGGCCGCGCCGATAAAGTCGTCGAACACGTTCTGCTTCTGCAGTTTGGTGCCAGCCTGGTGCCAGGCTTCGCCATACTCTCCGCCGCCGCGCAGGTTAGCCATCACGTAGACGCCGCCCATCTCGACCCAGGCAAGGTTCGCCACCGAAAACGCCGGCGTCAGAGAGATATTGAAACCGCCGTAGCCGTACAGGTAAGTCGGATTGCTGCCATCGAGTTTGATTCCCTTCTTCGCCACGATGAACATCGGCACGCGGGTCCCGTCGCGGCTGGTGAAAAATTCCTGGCGCGTCTCGTAGGCGTTCGGATCGAAATCGACCTTCGGCTGGCGGTACACGCTGCTGGTGCCACGCTTCATGTCGTAGCGGTAGATCGTGGCCGGCGTCGTGAAACTGGCGTACGAATAAAACGTCTCGCTGTCTCCGCGCTTGCCGCCGAAGCCGGCGGCCGAACCGATGCCGGGCAAGGCGATGTCGCGCACCGGCTTGCCGCGCAGGTCGAACACCTTGACGGCGCTGTGCGCGTCGCTCAGGTAATTGACGAGCAATTGGCGGTTGACGACGTGCGCCGACACCAATGTCTGCGCCGATTCCGGCACCAGTTCGCGCCATTGTTCCGGGTGGCGGATGTCGATCGCGACGATGCGCGACTTCGGCGCATCCTTGTCGGTGCGGAAGTAAAACAACGGGCCGTCGTTGTCGATAAATTCATAGGCGGCGTCGAAACGTTCCAGCAATCCCGTCACCTTCGCACCGGGTTTGAGCAAATCCTTGTAGAAGACGCGGGTCTTGCGCTCGGTGCCCTGCGTCGACGTGATCACCAGGTAACGCCCGTCGTCGGTGACTTCGCCGCCAAAACCCCACTCCTTCTGGTCGGGACGGTCGTACACCAGCACGTCCGCATCCTGCGGCGTGCCGATCTTGTGGAAGTACAGCTTCTGGAAATAATTGATGTCGGCCAGCTTACTCTCTTCCTTCGGCTCGTCGTAGCGGCTGTAATAAAAGCCGGAACCGTCGTGCGCCCAGCTGGTGCCCGAGAACTTGACCCACTTGATGTGGTCTTGCCTGTCCTTGCCGCTATCGATCTCGCGCACCCGGATCTCGTTCCAGTCGGAGCCGGAGGCGGCGGTGCTGTAGGCCAGGAATTTACCGTCCGGGCTGACGGCGGTGCCGGCCAGCGCCACGGTGCCGTCGGCGGCCAAGGTATTCGGGTCGAGCAGCAGGCGCGGTGCCTGGTCCAGCGTCTTCATCGTGTACAACACGGCCTGGTTCTGCAAGCCATCGTTGCGGCTATAAAAATAACGGCCACCTTCCTTGTACGGCACGCTGTAGCGCTCAAAATTCCACAACTTCGTCAGGCGCTGGCGGATCGCTTCGCGGTTCGGTATCTGCGCCAGGTAGCCTTGCGTCAGCCGGTTCTGGGCCTCGACCCATTCCTTCGTTTCGGCGCTGTTCGCGTCTTCCAGCCAGCGGTACGGGTCGGCGACGACGGTGCCGTGATAATTATCCTGCTGGTCGACCTTCTTGCTGGCCGGGTAGTTGAGCGCCGGGCCGTTGCCCGGGCAGGTTTGCGCGATGGCGTTGCCGCCGAACGCCGCGGCCAGCGCGAAGAATAGTGAAGCGCGTCGTAATTGCATAAGGTCGGACTCCTGGATAGACATGGCGATGGCGCGCCGGCTCGGCGGCGCAGCCGACGATGATAGCGCGAACGCCGGCAAACAGGCATCGCTTCCGAACAGTGCGCGACGGTTTTTATTCGGCCAGCGTGGCCGGCGCCGGCACGAGCATCTCGCCGGGCACATCGGCGGCCAGCGCGATCGGCGCGCGCCACTTGTCGAGCCAGCCGACGAGTTGGTCGGCCGGGATCGGGCGGCTCATGAAGTAACCTTGCCCCTGGTCGCAGCCCATGCGCGCCAGCAGGCGCCACACGGCTTCGCTCTCGATGCCTTCGGCCACGACGCGCAAGCCCATGTTGTGACCGAGGTCGATGGTCGAACGGACGATCTTGGTGTCGCCGATATCGTTTTCCATGTTCAGCACGAAGGACTTGTCGATCTTGAGTTCATTGACCGGCAGGCGCTTCAGGTAGGCCAGCGATGAATAGCCGGTGCCGAAATCGTCGATCGACAGGTCGACGCCCATCGTGTGCAGGCGTTCCAGCGTCTGCTGGGCGCGCACCGGGTCATCCATGATCGCGCTTTCCGTGATCTCCAGGCAGAACGAGGCCGGCCCGAGTTTATGGCGCGCCAGGATTTCGGCGAATTTCAGTGGCAAGTCCTGGTCCAGCAAGTCGCGCGTGGACAGGTTGACCGATATTTTAAGGTGGATGCCGCGCGCTTCCAGGTCGTGGCACAGCGCGGCCGACTGTTCCAGCACCCAGCGCGTCAGTACGCGGATAAAACCGGTCTGCTCGGCGAACGGGATGAACTGGTCCGGGAAGACGTTGCCACGCTCCGGATGGACCCAGCGCACCAGCGATTCGACGCCGACCACCTTGCCACTGCCGAGCATGATCTTCGGTTGCACGTGCAGGCGGAATTCATTGCGCTCGGCCGCGTTGCGCAATTCCGTCAGCAACGACAGGTTTTGTTCGCTCGACTTGTCGATCGCCGCGTCGTAGACGACGGCGCCGTCGTTGCGCTGCTTGGCCGTGTACATCGCCACCTCGGCCATGCTCAACAAATGCTCGGCATCCTCGCTGTGCAGCGGATAGCCGGCGATGCCGAGACCGGCGCCGATGTCGACCATCTGGTCTTCCAGCGACAGGGGCGTTTCCAGCGCCTGCAACAGTTCGCGCGCGATGAGCTGGGCCTGGTCCAGGTCCGCGTCCGGCAGCAGCACGGCGAATTCGTCGCCGCCCAGGCGCGCCACCTGGGCCGACGTGTGGCGCCGGTTGGCCAACTGTAACTGCAAGCGTCCGGCGACCTGGCGCAGCAGCGCGTCGCCGAAGCTGTGGCCCATGACATCGTTGACATGCTTAAAACGGTCCAGGTCCATCATCAGCACGAACACCGATGCTTCCCGCTTCTTCGCCTCGGCGATGGTGTCGTTCAAGTGCAGCACGAACTGGGCGCGGTTCGGCAAATTCGTCAGCGTGTCCCAGTACGCCAGGCGGCGGATTTCCTGTTCGCGCTTGGCGATCCCGTCGCGCATGCTGTCGAACGCTTGCGCCAGCGCGCCGATCTCATCGTCGCGCTTGAATTCGATCTGCCCCTTGTAATCGCCGCGTTCGAGACGCTTGGCAATCACCGCCAGCTGGCTCAGCGGCTGGGCGATGCGCTTGGCCGTGACCACGCTGGCGACCGCCGAGACGAGGATGCCGGCGATCGTCAGGCCGAGCAGCCAGCGCTCCAGGCGCGCGTATTCGGCGATCGCCTCGTCGATCGAGCGCGCCAGCACCACGCTCACGCTCTGGCCCGCGTCTTCCCCGATCAGCATGCGGCGCGCGCTGTACTTGCCGCCTTCGAGTTCGACGTCGAACGGCGTGTCGAGCGCCGGCGTGACCGCCTGCACCTGCTGCATGATGGCGCCGACGGAAAACGGCGCGAAGGTCGACGCCACCGGCAGCCATTCGCCTCGACTGTCGCGCGTCAGGATCGACGTGTGCAGGCCGGTGATATCGCGCATCTCGTTGGTCAGCCGGCCATCGACCGGGAACGCCATCACCACCCAGCCGATGATGATCGGCGCCTTGACCGGCATGACGACGATCTGGTACGGGCGGCGCTCGACGATGGCGATGCCGTTGGCGCCGTCGGAACGCTCGGCCTGGTCGAGCATGCCCATCACCAGTTTTTCCAAACCCGCCGACTGGCTGTTGCTGGTCGAGGCGGTGATCTTGCGCTCGGCGCTGATGAGCATGGACATCGACGCCTTGATGCGGCGCCCGCTGTTGGCCAGCGCCGATTCGATCGTGGCGCGGTCCGATTCATCGTTGTTGCCGATCGCCGCGACAAACGCCGTGTCGCGCGCCAGCAGGCGCGCGCCGAAGCGGAGGCTTTGCGCATTCTGTTCGAGCAGGCGGCGGAACACCTTGCCGCCATTGTTCAGTTCAACGCCGATCGAGGCCCGCGCATTGCTGTCGATGCCGCGCTGGATCACCAACAACCCCATCACTTGCACCACGACGATCAGGAGCAGGAAGAGGGTGACGATGCGGCTCTCTAAGCTGCGGAAGCGCATGGCGGCTCCTAGAGCGACGATCCGGACGACGCGTCGGCGTCGGCGCTGGGCGGCTTCAACGCGAGCTTGAAGGTGGCGGTGGTGGGCGCTTCGCCCGGCTTGACGGTGAGCACCTGTTCGGCCGGCTGCCCGCCCACCATGTTGTAGTGCCAGACTTTCAAGATGTATTTGCCTGGGGTCGGCATCTCGATGCGGACCGCG
Organism: Pseudomonadota bacterium; assembly: GCA_040389645.1. GTDB lineage: Bacteria > Pseudomonadota > Gammaproteobacteria > Burkholderiales > Burkholderiaceae_D > Rugamonas. Next base: position 56,572 of record JAZJZT010000031.1, read on the forward strand.
CCGCTGCCGTCGGTCTTGCCGTAGAACGGCGTGTCGACGACGCGGATATAGGCCACCATCTTGTCGTGGATATTGCAGCCCAAGACCACGACGCCGGCCTTCTCGAACACTTGCGGCGTGGCCGCGGTGCCGGAATACAGTTTTTGGTCGAACTTGTGCGCCGGAGAAAATGAATAAATATGATGCCGCACCTTGTCGTTGTTCGGAAAATTGATGCGGCTACCCACCTGGACCACGGTCATCAAGGGAATGAATTTCTGGCCGCGCTGCTCGATTTCTCCCGGCTTCAGATATTTCGGCAAGCTCTGGCCCGGTTCGGCTTCGACATACACGGCCACGTCCGGCAGCGGCGTGCCGCCGCCGTCGACCACCTGCACCGCCACGCCAGACGCGCCGGCGGCCAGCATTTGCAAGCTGAGGACGGCGGTCATGCCAGGACGAAGGGGAAACGGTAGCGGCATCGGATGGTCTGCCCTGCGACAGCGCGTATGAAGTGAGCTTACATTGTAGCGCCTGCTGAAAAGGAGCCGGAAGTAGTTTTCTCCGGGAAGCCCCCTTTTTTGCGTCATTTTGTTTCCTAATTTCATCATCATGTCATAATCAGTAACTAATATGACAGGCTGATCAATCAGCTGTCTGCCGCCGTGAACAATGTAGCCTACCTGCGCCGCCCCGCTCCCGCGGCGGCCGAATCCGAGGCCGACGCCTTGTTGCGCGCCCACCTGCACGACATCATCGCGCGTCGACAGTTGAGCGCGCTGTTCCAGCCGATCATCCAGATGCAGGGCGGCGACATCATCGGTTACGAAGGCTTGATACGCGGCCCGTCCGACAGCCCGCTGCATGCGCCGATGAACCTGTTCAAGGTTGCGCGCGCCTGCAACCTGACGCTCGAAGTCGAGCACCTGTGCCGGCGCGTGGTGCTGGAACGCTTCGCCGAACTGAATTTGCCGGGCCGCCTGTTCCTCAACGTCAGCCCGGAATGCCTGCTGTTGCAGCGCGACGGCTCGCACGGCGTCGCGCACGGCGAAACGCTGCAATACATCCAGCAGACCGGCATCAATCCCGAGCGCGTGATCATCGAACTGACGGAAAGCCAGCCCACCTACGATTACGAATTGATGCGCGAAGCGGTGCTGCACTACCGCAACATGGGCTTCCAGATCGCCATCGACGACCTCGGCGAAGGCTTTTCCAGCCTGCGCCTGTGGTCGGAATTGCGCCCTGAATATGTCAAGATCGACATGCATTTTATTCAGGGCATCAATACCGACCCGGTGAAACTGCAATTCGTGCGCTCGATCCAGGAAATCGCCGACCAGTCGGACACCCTGGTCATCGCCGAAGGCATCGAAACGCAAGCCGAACTGCTGGTGCTGCGCGACCTCGGCGTGGCCTATGGTCAAGGCTACCACCTGGGCCGGCCGCACGCGAATCCGGCCAAGGCGCTGCCGGCCGAAGTCATCAAGGCGCTCAGCCGCAACGGCGTGGCCGTGTATCCGCAGCGCAGTACGGAGAAAAACACGGTGAGCATCGAAAAGCTGTTGCATCAGGTGGCCGCCGTGCCGCCGGCGATGAGCAATAACGAGGTATACGAAATCTTCATGCGCGAGCCCAAGTTGTTGATCATCCCGGTGGTCGACCAGGGCATGCCGCTGGGATTGATCAGCCGCTTCGACATGATCGACCACTTCGCCCGCCCCTACCAGCGCGAATTGTATGGCAAGAAGTCCTGCAAGCAATTTATGGATAGCAAACCATTGATCGCCGACAAGAGTACCAGCCTGCAAGACCTGTCGTTCCGCATGGTGGAGTCGGCCGCGCACCATTTATTCAACGGTTTCATCATCACCGAGCAGGGCCGCTATCTCGGCATGGGCACCGGCCACGACCTGATGCGCGAAATCACGCAGATGCAGATCAACGCGGCGCGCTACGCCAATCCGCTGACGCAATTGCCGGGCAACGTGCCGATCAACGAGCACATCGACCGCCTGCTCGAAAGCGGCACCCGCTTCTGGGTCTGCTATTGCGACCTCGACCACTTCAAGCCATTCAACGATGTCTACGGTTACCGGCGCGGCGACGACGTGATCCAGATGACGGGCCGCATCCTGAGCGAAAAGTGCGACCCGAACCGCGATTTCATCGGCCATATCGGCGGCGACGATTTCATGATCCTGTTCCAGAGCGAAGACTGGGAAACCCGCTGCAACGCCATCCTGTACGACTTCGGCAGTTGCGTGCTCGATTACTACAGCATCGACGACCGCGAGCGCGGCGGCTACATCAGCGAAGACCGGCAAGGCAAAAAAGTGTTTTATTCGCTGATGAGTTTATCGCTGGGCACGATCCGGGTCGAACCGCACCAGTATTATTCGCACCACCAGATCGCGGCGCTGGCGACCGACGCCAAGAAGCAAGCCAAGAAAATCCACGGCAACAGTTTATTTATCGACCGCCGCCTGGAAGCGCAGCGCTAACGATGCCGGTTCAGGCGCGGCGCTCGGCGCGCCAGCGCTGCGTCAGCGCCTGCGCCGCGCCCAGTTCGGCCGCGCTGAGCTTGCGCGCGATCGCATCGCGGTTGCTGCTGGCGGCGCTGTCGCCGGCGTCGGCCGCCAGCGCGATCCACATGTAACAACGCACCGCGTCGCGCGCCACGCCGCGCCCGCTGTTGTACATGCTGCCCAGGTTGTATTGCGCCAGCGCATGACCCTGCTCGGCCGCCTTGCCATACCAGCGCACCGCCTCGTTGTCATCCTGCGCCACGCCTTGCCCATTGGCATACATGACGCCCAGGTTGTTTTGCGCGCTGGCGTCGCCCTGTTCGGCCGCGGCGCGGTACCACGCCACCGCGCGCGCCTCATCCTTCTCGACGCCGTGGCCGTTGGCGTAAATGACGCCGACATTGAATTGCGCGTTCGACGCGCCCTGCTCGGCCGCCGCGCGATACCACGCCAGCGCCAGCGCGCCGTCGGCCGGCACGCCGCGGCCGTGCGCATACATGCCGCCCAGGTTGTACTGGGCCAGCATGTGGCCGGCCTCGGCGGCGCGCCGGTACCAGCTGAAGGCCAGCGCCTCGTCCTTGCCGACGCCATGGCCGTTGGCCAGCATCACGCCCAGGTTGAACTGGGCGTCGCAATCGTCCTGCGCGGCGGCGCGGCTGAGCCAGGCATACGCGCGGCGCTGGTCGACCGCCACGCCGCGCCCTTCGGCGTAGGCGACGCCGACCTGGCGCTGCGCGACCGCGTCTCCCTGCGCGGCGGCTTGCCGGAACCAGGCCAGCGCCTGCGCATCGTTCTGTTCGACGCCGTGACCGGTGCGGTACAGCAGGCCGAGTTTCAACTGGGCGCGCGCGTCGCCCTGCAGCGCAGCCTTGCGGAACCACGCGACGGCCAGCGCCTCGTTGCGCGGCGTACCCAGGCCCATCAGGTAGGCTTCTCCCAGCAAGGTTTGCGCGCTGGCTACGCCCTGCCCAGCCGCGCGGTAAAACCAGGCCAGCGCCATGTCGTCGCTGTGCGGCACGCCGCACCCTTTCTTGTACATCTGCCCCAGGTTTTGCTGCGCCGAGGCATCGCCCTGCTGGGCCGCGCGGCGGAACCAGAACACGGCTTCGCCATCCTTGCGCGGCGTGCCGCAGCCGTTGTAATACATCGCCCCCAGGTGGTTTTGCGCAAACGCCAACCCCTGCAAGGCTGCCAGGCGCATCCAGACGAACGCCTTTTCCTCGTCGCGCCTGACACCTCTCCCCTTTTTGTACATCAGGCTCAGATTGAACTGGGCATACGGATTGCCGCGTTCGGCGGCATCGCGAAACCAGATGAAGCTGCCGCTGCCATCCCTGGTCGAATCCGGATTTTTCATGCCTGCCCTCCCGCATGCTGAAATAAATATGTTGTTGAAATTATAATAATTTATCGATTTATTCCTTTGATCGGGCACAAGCGGCGCAGTGAAAGGCGCGCAATCGAGCACCCGTTGCGCTCCAGGTTCAAAAAGGGTTCTTACGGAGTGCCCGGGAACGTCGCCGAAAACCAACGGCAGAATCTGGGGTCAGACCCTCAGGGTCTGACCCCGGCCTTTGCACTTGGATTGGGCAAAAAAAACCCGCGGCGATCGCTCGCAGCGGGTTTCAGATCGTACACAGGCCAACCTAGTGCGCGCGCGGCGCCACCATCGGTTTCGGCCCGGCCGCGTAGACCAGCATCGCCAGCAAGGTCAGGCACCAGACGATCAGCGCGCCGGACGGCAAGTCGAACAGCGTCGACAGCACCAGCCCGGCGGCATAACCGCCCGCGCCTATCAGGTAAGCCATCACCAGGCGGCGCCTGGCGTAATGGCGCACGGCCAGCGCCGGCACGATCAGACTCGTAAACACGAGATAGACACCGACCAGTTGCACCGACGCCGTCACGGCCAGCGCGAACAGCAAATAAAACACCAGCCGGCTCAATCTGTCCTGGAACAGGTACAGCACGGCGCAGATGACGACGGTGCCGGCCGCCGGCAGCAGCAGCTGGCTGTAGCGCACCCACAGGATCTGCCCGGCCAGCAAGTCCTGCAAGTGTTCTCCGCCGTGCGGGTTGTGCGCCACCAGCAGCAGGCCGGCGGTGGCGGCGAGAATAAACATCACGCCGATCTGCGCTTCCTGCACATCCGGCCAGCGCTTCTCGGTCCAGGTCAGCAGCAACGCGCCGAGCAATGCCGCCGCGGCGGCCGCGCCCTGCACCGCCCAGCCCTGCGGGTCGAGGTCGCCGACGCCGGCGATGATCACGCCCAGCGCGGCGATCTGCGCGATCGCCAGGTCGATGAACACGATGCCGCGCTTGAGCACTTGCGAGCCAAGCGGGATATGGGTCAGCAATACCAGCAGGCCGGCCAGGAAGGCCGGCACGATGATCATCAGGTCGAGGCCGCCGTCCATCATTTGTTCGCTTCCAGCAAGCGTTGCACGCTGGTGTCGAACAGGCCGAACAGGTCAGAGCTCTTGTCGTCGGCGCCGACCGTAAACGGCAGCACGACAGCGGGAATCTTCGCGTGTTCGGACAGCCATTGCGACGCCCTGGCATCCTGGTAAGCGGCGCGCAACACCATTTTCGCCGGCTGGCGCTGCAATTGCGCCAGCAATTCGTTCAAGTGAGCGCCGCTCGGCTCGACGCCCGGCTTCGGTTCCAGCGTGCCGACCTGGCGCATGTTCAACCATGCCAGCAGGTATTCCATGTTCTTGTGGTGTTCGACCACCGTCACCCCTTTCAAGGGCGCCGCCTGCTTTTCCCACTTGGCGATGGCCGCCGTCCAGCGCGCCGCGAAATCCTTCTGGCGCGCGTCGTAATAGGCGGCGTTGGATGGATCGACTTCGGCCAGCCGTTTCGACAACGCCACGCTCACCAGCGCGATATTACGAGGATTTTGCTGGATATGCGGATTGCCGGCCGCGTGCACATCGCCTTCGCTGCGGTCGACCTTGCCCGGCACGTCGATGCGCGGCACCAGCATGCCCGCCTCGAAATGGCCGGGCTGCCCTTCGGCGATCTTGCCGTTGCCGGATTGCTGGATCAGCACCGGCAGCCAGCCGATTTCCAGTTCCAGCCCGGTACACACGAGCAGATTCGCATTGCGCGTGCGCGCGATCAGGCTTGGGCGCGCTTCGACCCGGTGCGGGTCTTGCAGCGCCGTCGTCGCGCTCGACACCTTGACCTTGTCGCCGCCCAGTTCCTTCGTCAACGCTTCCCATTCGGGTTCGCAGGCGAGTACGTTGAGGGCCGCCTGCGCGGAAAAGGATGTCAGCGTGCAAACGGCGAAAGCGGCGGCGGCCAGCATGGAGATAGGGGTTTTCATGCGTGCTCCTTATTTAAAAGGCGTGGGCAGCGTGCGTGCCCAGGCTCATGATGTATTGCAGGAAGATCTGGTTGTCCGTCACGCCGGGACGCGATTTATCCTGCGCCAGTTGCAGGCGCAGGCGAGAAAATTCGGACGGGCTGTAATCGATCATCAGGCTGGTTTTTTGCGGAGAATATGCTTGCAGGATCGGGAAGCTGGCCATCGTCAGCGTGCCATCGTCGACCAGGCCGATATTGCGCGCGCCCGCATGCAGGCGGTCGTAACGCAGGCCTGCGCGCCAGTTCGGCATGAACTGGTAGACGCCCTGCACATACCAGCCGGACTGGCGGCCGGCATAGGCGGCGCTGGCCGGCCCGCTGTCGGCGCCGGCGATATCGTAGGCCAGCGTGCCGCTGTCCCTGCTGCGGAAATATTCGCCCTGCAATTTAAAATTGGTCCCCGTCGAATTGCCGTTCGGCGCCCATTTATAGATGGCATCGGCAATGAAGGTATTGGTCTTGCCGCCGAAGGCGTAGCCGATGCCGCCATCGTCGTAGCTGCGGTCCTGCGCGCGGGTATGCAGCAGCGAAGCGCCGACCCGGTAGCTGGACGATTCACCGAGATCGTCGCCCAGGTGGGCAAAGGCGGCGAAGGAGCCGGCGCCATTTTTGTTGCGCGACGTACCGGGGAAATTGGCGCCGTTGCCCGCCTCGATACCCAGTTCCAGGAAGCGGTCCAGCGGCGCCAGCCACTTGGCCTGCACGCCATCCGATTTATATTGGCCGCCGAGGAAAGCCTGGTAAGCCAGCGGCGCATCGACGAAGTCCCAGGTATGCGCGTGCTGGCTATTCAGGTAACCGATCGACGACAGGAAACGGCCGGCCTTCAGATTCAGGCCGCTGGCCAGGGCGCGGGTCTGTACAAATGCCTCCTCGACCGACAGCTCGTTTTCCGGGCTCATCGAAAATGTCAATTGACCGGCGAATTTCGGGTCGATATTGGCGCTGAGGGTGATTTCCGATTCGCCCAGCGTAAAGCCGCGGCTGCCGGGACCGACTTCGCCGCCGGGCGGCACGAAACCCTGCAGGCGGTACTGTTGCGGGTCCTGCTTCAGGTTTTGCAAGGTGCCGCCGAGGATCAGCGAGATATCCGGGTTAAAAAGATTGCTGCGCGCGGGCGCGGCCGGCGATGCAGCCGGCGCGGCCGAAGCCGTGGAAGCCGTTGCGGCGGCGCTCTGGGCCGCCTGCGCCGTGGCGCTGGCCATCTTCGCCTCTTCCTGCGCGGCGGTGGTCGCGGCCTGCGCCTGTTGCAGGCGCTGCTCCAGCGCCTGCAGGCGGGTTTCGTACGATTCCTTCATTTGCCGGATCTGTTCGCGGATTTCCGCCAATTCCCGGTTGTCGGCAGCCATCGCCATCGGGGTCCACAATGCGGCGGCCAGCGCCGTCGCCAATACGCTCTGTTTCAACATGATTTGTCCTGTGCAATAAGATATGGGCGAGCCGGCGCCTGCATGCAATGCGGCGGCTCGTCAATGTGTGCGAATCAGGAGAGTTTGGGCGGAGCGCGGGACTGGAAGACGCAGACGGTGCGCTGGCAAGCCAGCGGCGTGGCCACGACGATGGACACCGGCGCCACGTGAGGAGCGGCCGGGAAGGAGTGGAACGGGGTATCGAGCGCGGACGCGATCTGGGCGAAGGCCAGGCACTGCTCGCAGCTCTGGTCCAGCGCCAGCGTCTTCGACAGGCTCGTTTCGCGCTGTTCCAGTTGCTGGCCGGCGCTACTGCGGATATCGGACAGGTGCGACACCGCGTGCGTGATCCCCATCTGCTGGGACAACACCAGCAAAAGCGAGAGCACTGCATAAACGATGTTACGGCGTAGGGTCACGGCATCCGGCAAAGCGGTTGGAATGGCCGTATTGTAATGCGATACACAAAATTGCCAAACACTTTTTCAACCCTGCAACAATTAATGCCGCTTACGAAACTCGGCGAGCCCGCCATACCACCGCCACAGTCGGCGCCGCTTCGGGGTCAGACCCTTACTGCTGTTGACGCCGCTTCACGGAATCGGTATCCCGCCAAACCCTGCCACAGCTGGCGCCGCTTTGGGGTCAGACCCCTTTTGCTGCTGTTGGCGCCGCTTGGGGCTTGCCTCCCAATCGGCTTACACCTGTTTCAGCAAGAACTGGTGCACCTTGGCGGCGGCCAGCTTGTTGACAGACAGTAACAGGGCCGGGTCGATCGCAGCGAGGCCATAGGTGGCGCTCAGGTGGCGGCCGATGTGCAGCAATACTTCGGCGGCCACTTCCGCATCCGATTCGGCCCGGTGGGCCGCGCTTTTGAAGCGGATCCCCAACTGGCCCGACAACAGGCCGAGCTTGTAACTGCTCAATTGCGGAAACACGCGGCGCGACAGTTTTAAGGAACAGATCGTGCCCTGGTGCGCCGGCGCCAAGCCCAGTCTCGCACTTTCGGCGCGCAGGAATTTTTCATCGAAACTGGCGTTGTGCGCGGACAGCGCGTCGCTGCCGATAAAATCGAGCAATTCCGGCACCACCTGCGCCACCGGCGGCGCATTGTCGACCATTTTTTGCGTGATGCCGGTCAGGCCGGTGATGAACGCCGGTATCCGCACATTGCAATTGATCAGCGAGACATAGCGCTCGACGATGCGCCCGTCGGCGATGCGCAGCGCCGCCACTTCGGTGATGCGGTCGCCCATGTCCGGCGACAGCCCGGTGGTCTCGAAGTCGATCATGACGATCGGTTGCTGAAAGACCGTCATCATGCGTTCCCGAATTTGCGCACCGCGTCCAATGCGAGACCGGCGCCGATGCTGCCGAATAAATCGCCTTCGACCTTGCGTGCACCCGGCACCACGGCGGCGATTTTTTCGCGCAGCAATTGCACGCCGCTCGATCCGCCGGTGAAGAACACGGTGTCGACCGCGTCCGGCGCCACGCCGGCTTCGCGCAGCAGATTCAACACCGTCTGCTCGATCGATCCGACCAGGTGGCCGATGGCGCCGTCGAACTGGTGCCGTTTTAATTCCAGCGTGACGGCCGGCGACAGCCGTTCCAGTTCCAGTTGCACGGTTTCCGCGCCGGACAGCGCAATCTTTCCTTCCTCGACCCGCATCGCCAGCCAGTGGCCGGCGCGCTGGTCTATCAGCTTTTGGAGACGACCCAGCTTGTCCTGCTCGCGCGCATCGCGCGCGATGTCCGACAGTTGCGTCCACATCTTCTTCGTGTAGGCCAGGTTGATCGTGTGCCAGGTGGCGAGGTTGAAATAATAACTCGACGGCACTTCGCTGTTGTTGTTCAACTGGCTGCCGTAGCCGAGCAGCGGCATCACCGACGCCAGGCTCAGGTATTTGTCGAAATCGGTCCCGCCGATGTGCACGCCGCCGGTGGCGAGAATGTCGTCGCGCCGTTCCGCCTTTTTAGCGCGCTCGGGCGACAGGCGCACCAGCGAAAAGTCGGAGGTGCCGCCGCCGATGTCGGCGATCAAGACCAGTTCTTCGCGGTCGATCTGGGATTCGTAATCGAAGGCCGCGGCGATCGGCTCGAACTGGAAGGCGATGTCCTTGAATCCGACCGAGCGCGCGATGTCGGCCAGCGTATCCTCGGCCAGCTTGTCGTTGACCGGGTTGTCGTCAATAAAATACACGGGCCGGCCGAATACGGCCGACGTGAACTGGCGGCCGGCCGCCAGCTCGGCGCGGCGCTTGACCTCGCCGATGAATTGCGCCAGCAGCATGCGAAACGGCAGCGCACGGCCGCCCACTTCGGTCTGGCCGTCGATCAGGCTGGTGCCGAGCAGGCTTTTCAGCGAACGCATCAGGCGCCCCTCGTAGCCGGCCAGGTATTCGGCCAGCGCGGCACGGCCGAAGGTCACTTCCTCATCGTCGGCATTAAAGAAAACGACCGACGGCAAGGTCGCCTTGCCGTCCTCCAGTCCCAGCATGACCCCATGCCCCGGACGCACCCAACCGACTGTGGAATTGGACGTGCCGAAATCAACGCCGCAAGCAATGGCCATGTCTACTTCCCATCCATAAAGGGGCGACATCTTATCAGATTTCGCGGCCGCCAAGCGCGGCAATCGGCCCGCTTGGCCGTTTTTTTCCAGTGTGCATGAAATTGCTTAAAATCAAAAGCCCGAAGTGTTGCCCAAAGTAAGCTGGCGATGGTGCGCAGGCGAAACAATCGGAGCAAAACATGGACCGGAATACATTCTTGGCTTTCACGGTGGCGGGCATGTTGATCCTGATGCTGAGCGGATGCGGCGGCGGCGCGGCGCCGACCAGCACCTGCACCTTGGGCGCGGCGACGGGTTGCGGCGGCTCGGGCAGTCCGCCGCCGGCGACGCTGCCCGAGCCGCCGGCGACGCAACCGACGACACCGCCGCTCACTTCGCCGGAGCCGGTTGCGCCGGTCACACCAGTGACTCCGGCCACACCGCCAGTCGTCCCAGTCACGCCGCCAGCCACCCCGGCCGCCCCGGAAACGCAGGCCACGTCGCTCAGCCTGGTCTTCAGCGCGAGCGAACTGCCATCGGCCGGCGGCGAAGCGACGGTGACGGCGCTGGTCAAGAATGCGGCCAACGCGGCGCTGGCTGGCGCAAAAGTGACGTTCAGCGCCGATTCCGGCATTCTCGGCGCGTCCGACAGCGTCACCGACAGCAAGGGACAAGCCCGCGTCACGCTCGGCAGCGGAGAATCGCGCGCCAACCGCGCCATCGCCGTCAGCGCCAGGTCCGGCGCCGCGATCGCCGGCGCCGCGATCAATGTGACCGGCACCGCGCTGACGTTGAGCGCTCCAGCCTTGCTCGGCTTTGGCAAGAGCGCCGACATCACCGCCTCGCTGCGCGACTCGGCCGGCCAGCCGATCGCCGGCGCGGCATTGACGGCCAGCACCGGCAACGGCAACGCCTTGTCGGTCAAGTCCGGCGGCGCCAGCGTGACCGACAGCCAGGGCCAATTGATATTAAAGCTGCAAGCGGATAAGGCGGGCGCGGAAACCGTCGGCATTGCCGGCCAGGGCGCCACCGCCGCCAGGACGCTGACGATCGACGATACGGACATGCGGATCGCGCCGGCGATGGCCGCGGATGCCGACGGCAACGCCGTGGCGCTGGAAGTGGCGACCGGCTTTTGCCAGCCGATCGATGTGCGTTATGCGCGCCAGGGCGTGGGCCAGGCCGGCATGGTGCGCCTGACAACGTCGCGCGGAAAAATCTACGCGGACCGCGCCTGCCAGAATGTACTGAACCGGGACTTGGCGCTAAAAAACGGCGACATGCCGCGCGTCTACGTCACCGCCAGCGACGCCGGCGTGGCGGCCGTGACGGCGGCCATCATCAACGGTCCGTCGGCGGCCACCCGCATCGAGTTCATCGCGCCGCTGACGACCTTGGCGAAACTGTCGCTGCAGGCGCAAACGGCCACGCTGTCGAGCAATAATAATGGCTCGGCCCAAGACCAGCGCAGTGTGCTGAGCGCGATCGTGCGCGACGGCACGCGCGCCAACAACCTGGTGAAAGGCGCCGCCGTCACCTTTACGATCCTGTCCGATCCGAGCGGCGGCCAGTTGCTGCCACCGTACACCGCGCGCACCGGCAGCGACGGCGTGGCGCAGGCGACGTATATCGCCGGCCAGGCCGACAGCGGGCGCGACGGCGTCGTGCTCCAGGCGCAATTGCAGGATGGCTCGCGCGCGACAGCCAGCACCAAACTGACAGTCGCCAGGAAGGCCCTGTCGATCCAGTTCGGCACCGGCAACAACACGACGGTGGTCTCGCCATCGTTATTGCAGCAGCAGTTTTCAGTGCTGGTCTCGGATGCGGCCGGCAATGCCGTTCCGGGCGTCAGCGTCAGCGCGGCGGCCTGGGCCACGCGCTACGCCAAGGGCAGCTACAAATGGATCCCGCGCGACCCGGCCGCGCTGGAGCCCGGCATCTGGCAAGCCTTCCCGACGGCGACCTGCGCCAACGAAGACCGCGCACGCAAGGGTATTTATGAGGCAGCCTACGACACCAACAACAATGGCGTGCTCGACCCCGGCATCCCGGTCACCGTCACCGTCGGAGACAAGACCGATGCGCTGGGCTTGACGGAACTCAGGCTGAACTACCCGCGCGACCGCGGCAACTGGGTCGAGATCGCCTTGACGGTGCGCGGCGCCGTGGCCGGCACGGAAGCGAGCGCCAGCACCGTGTTCTGGCTGCCGGCCCTGGTTTCCGACCTCGACAAATACAATGTGGCGCCGCCCGGGGCAGTCAGCCCGTACGGCAGCGGCGACTGCGGCATAGCCAACTGACGATACCCTTTATGTGCAAGCACGCGACACCTTCCCTGTCAAATACGCTTAGACTATTGCCTTTAGGTAAGTCCCTACGATATGCTCAGGGACAACTAATGCGACACAGGTTTTACTGTGCCCACGGCCATGGCGCTATCGAGACGATGAGAAAAATCAAACCGGCCCCGCTGCTGTGCGCGGCCGAGCAAAAGGCAGCGATCGAGCGCGCCGACCGGCGTGTCACTTCCTACGACGTGGCCTTGCTGGCCGGTGTGTCGCAATCGGCGGTTTCCCGCTGCTTCAAACCGGGCGCCAGCGTCTCGAAGGCAACCTATGCGCGCGTGATGCAGGCCGCGCAAGGACTCGATTACATTCCGAACGCCGCCGCGCGCAGCCTGATCACGCGCCGCTCGAACATGGTGGCGGTGGTCATTTCCAATCTCGCCAACCTGTATTACCCGGAAGCGCTGTCCGAATTGAGCCAGCAAATCACGCGGCGCGGCAAGCGGGTGCTGCTGTTCACGCTGCAAAACGAAAACGAAGTCGAGCGCGTGCTGGGCGACGTCTGGCAATACCAGGTCGACGGCGTGATCGTCGCCGCCACCTTGACCGACGCGCAAGTGGCCGAATTCGAACGCCGCCGCGTGCCGCTGGTGGTGTTCAACCGCAACTTGCGCGGCCAGTCCGTCAGCACGGTGACCTGCGACCAGTACGAGGCGGGCCGCCTGCTCGCGTCGCGCCTGGCCGCGGCCGGGCACCGCGTGTTCGGCATCATCGATGGTCCGGAAGACAACCTGGTCGCCAGCGAGCGCCGTCGAGGCGCCTGCGACCGGCTGGCCGAACTGGGCTTGCCGGCGCCGGTGATGGCGCGCGGCCATTTCGATTACGCCAGCGGCGCGCGCGGCCTGCGCGACATCGTCGCCCAGCTCGGCCGCGTGCCGGACGCCATCATCTGCGGCAGCGACGTGATGGCCATCGGCTGCCTCGATTGCGCGCGCCACGAAATGCGGATCGCCGTGCCGGAACAATTGTCGGTGGCCGGTTTCGACGCGGTCGAACCGTCCAACTGGCTCAGCTACAACCTGACGACATTGCGCCAGCCGATCCAGAAAATGGCGACCGCCGCGGCCGAGCTGCTCGCCGGCCTGATCGACAGCCACGACGGCCAGGCTGAAAAGCGCGTGTTCGCGCCCCAGTTCATCGAAGGCGCCACCGCGCGCCTGCGACCGCTGGACACCGCCCTCGCCGCCTGAGGCCGTGATGCAATACCCGGCGCGCCGGATTGAACGTTGTTGGTATCGAAGAAATTTTATGATTTAGGCAGTATTTAAAAGGCGCCTGACGCCTTTCGCCAGCGCCAAGCGGCCGGCGAAATGCAAGGGCACAGGTTCCTGACCCTTACACCAGAATACAGGGCATGCCATGACCGCCATCCCGCCTCGCGCTTCCCGCAACGCCCTGTTATTTGCCGCCCTGTTCACCGCCGCCGGGGCCAGCCAGGCCCAGTCGGATCTGCTGGTGTATGGCCGCCTCGACGTGGCGCAGCGCCAGCTCGCGCATGCGTATGGCGACGGCTTGCGCGAAATTCCGCTGGGCGCCGCCAGCGCCAGCCGCCGTGGCGTGCGCGGCAGCGAAGATCTGGGCGGCGGCCTGAAGGTCATATTGCAGGTCGAAGGCAATCCCGATCAGGACCCCGGCACGGCAGTGCTAGACGGCCGCCTGCCGGGGCGCGCCTCGACCCTGGGCCTGGCCGGCGATGTCGGCCCGCTGGCGTTCGGGCACCTGACGCTCAACGGCTTCTACCGGCAGATCCGCAACGTCAATCCCGCCATCGACCGCGAACTGTACTCGGTCGGCGGCACCTACCGGCTCAATGCCGCCCAGTTCAGCCTGAGTTACATGCGCTACGGCGGCGATACGACGCCGCAGGAAAACCGCGCCTGGGCGGGCAGCCTGTCGTACGCGCTGACATCGGCCATCGACGTGATCGGCGGCCTGTATTACGATCGGCAGCGCGCCATCGACGGCGGCAAAAAGATGGGCGTCATCGCGATCAACTACAAGCTGTCCAGGCGCAGTAATGTGTATTTTCAGGCCGATCGCGGCAACGTCATGGACGCTTATATCGGCAGCCGCTTCGACGAGCAAGGCCTGGGCTATGCGCTGCAGATCCGCAACCGCAACAGCGTGTCGGTCGGGCTGCGGCACCAGTTTTAAGCACGCCGCCATCGTTCAGGGCAGCGGCGGCCCTGCCTGCGCGGTCGCGGCCAGCAGCACGGCCTGGGCGCGCCGGTATTTTTCGATGCGCTCCAAGTCTTTGGCGCTCGGCTGCGGAATGCGGCTCAAGTCCATATTGTCGGCGATATCGGCCAGCTTGACTTCCCGGCCCAGCGGATTGCCGGCGGCGCGCAGCACGAACGCCTCATAGGTTTCATCGGGGCGCCGCGTCACCGAATCGAGCGCGGCCAGCACGGCCTCATTAAAACCTTCATCGCGCAGGCGCGCGAAGCTCCAGCCTTGCGCGGCGCCATCTTCGACGACGTCATGCAGCATCGCGACCATTTTCGCTTCTTCCGACAGGCACGCGCCCGCCACCCGCAACGGGTGTCCGATATAGGGCGCGCCGCCCTTGTCGACCTGGTGGCCATGCACTTCCTGCGCGATTTCCGCCGCGCGTTCAAGGGTGCTCATTTCCAGTCTCCGGATCGATAGGGAATGCCACCATTATAGTTCGCCCGGATGGCCGGATATCGGCGGCATGCCCTGTCTTGTCATTCCCGCGAAAGCGGGAATCCCATTTCGCGTCCCGAAAGATAAAAAAACGGGATTCCCGCCTGCGCGGGAATGACAAATTTGGCGCCAACTTAACGGCATTAGCCGCGCGCGGGTTTTATTTTGGACGGAACGTAATGCTTACGCTTCCGCGATACGTTTCGCGATATGCGCCAGCGCTTCTTCGACCTGGTCGACCAGGATCAGGCACAGGTCGTCCTTTTGCAGGCGCGCCAGCGCGGTATCGATGGCGACGAATTCGCCGTTGATCTGGTCGATATACGTCGTGCGCGGTGCGTTGGCCAAGCCTTCGCGCAGCAGGGCCACCACTTCGCCATCGGCGCGGCCGCGCTGGCATTGATCCTGGTACAAGAGCACGTCGTCGAACGCCTTGCCGAGGATTTCCGTCTGCTGGCGGATATCTTCGTCGCGCCGGTCTCCGGCGCCGCTGATGACGACCGAGCGGCGCGCCGCCGGCATCGCTTCGACCGCCTGCACCAGCGCCAGCATCGCGTCCGGGTTGTGACCGTAGTCGGCGATCACGGTGGCGCCGCGGTGGCTGAAGACATTAAAACGTCCCGGCGCATTGTCGCTGTCGTTGGCGAACGTGGCCAGGCCGGCGTGGATCGCGTCCCAGCCGATGCCGGCGCCCCAGGCTGCCGCCACGGCCGCCATCACGTTCTCGACCTGGAAGCCGATGGTGCCGTTGCGCGTGATCGGCACCTCGGCCAGGTCGATCGCATGGCCGGACTTGCCTTCGACGGCGACCAGCTTGCCGTCCTCGATATACACGGTGCGCCGGCCCTGCGCGATATGGGTCGCGATCACCGGGTGTTCGCGGTCGGCGCCAAAGAAAGTGACTTTGCCGCGGCAGGTGCTCGCCATCGCGGCCACGATCGGGTCCACCGCGTTGAGCACGGCCATGCCGTTCTTGTCGACGTTTTGCACGATCACGCGTTTCAGTACCGCCAGGTCTTCGACCGAGGTGATGTAATTCAAGCCCAGGTGATCGCCCGCGCCGATGTTGGTGACGACGGCGACCTTGCAGCGGTCGAAGGCGAGACCTTCGCGCAGCACGCCGCCGCGCGCGGTTTCGAACACGGCGGCGTCGACGTCCGGGTGCTGCAGCACGTTGCGCGCGCTGCGCGGACCGCTGCAATCTCCGCTGTCGGTGCGCCGGCCTTCGATATACACGCCGTCGGTATTCGTCATGCCCACGCGCAGGCCGCTGGCCGTGAGCAGGTGCGCGATCAGGCGCACCGTCGTGGTCTTGCCGTTGGTGCCGGTCACGGCGACGACCGGGATGCGGCCATCATCCCCTTCCGGGAACATGGCGGAAATGATCGCTTCCCCGACCGGGCGGCCCTTGCCATACGACGGAGACAGGTGCATGCGCAGGCCGGGCGCGGCGTTGACTTCGACCACGCCGCCATTCTGGTCTTCGATCGGTTGCAAGACGCTGTCGCAGACCACGTCGACGCCGCAGATGTCGAGGCCGATCATCTGCGCCGCCTCGACCGCGCGCGCCGCCACTTCCGGGTGCACATCGTCGGTGACGTCGGTGGCGCTGCCGCCGGTCGACAGGTTCGCGTTGTTGCGCAGGATCACGCGCTGCCCGTTCGGCGGCACGGAATCGGCCTGATAGCCTTGCAGCGCCAGGCGCTCCAGCGCGATGTCGTCGAAACGGATCTTGGTCAGCGACGTCGAATGGCCGCTGCCGCGGCGCGGATCGCTGTTGACCAGGTCGACCAGTTCGCGCACCGAGTGCACGCCATCGCCGACGACGAACGGCGGATCGCGCCGCGCGGCCGCGACCAGTTTATTGCCGATCACGAGCAGGCGGAAATCGTGGCCCGGCAGGAAGCGCTCGACCAGGATGTCGTCGCGGAATTCGCGCGCGGCGGCGAACGCCTTGTCGATCTGTTCGCGCGTGGTGACGTTGACCGTCACACCTTTACCCTGGTTGCCGTCCTTCGGCTTGACGACGACCGGCACGCCGATGTCGCAGGCGGCCTGCCAGGCGTCGTCGGCGCTGTCGACGGTGCGCCCGTGCGGCACCGGCACGCCGGCCGCGTCCAGCAGTTTTTTCGTCAACTCCTTGTCTTGCGCGATGGTCTCGGCGATGGCGCCGGTGCTGTCCATCTCGGCGGCCTGGATGCGGCGCTGGCGCGAACCCCAGCCGAACATCACCATGCTGCCCTTGGTCATGCGGCGGAACGGGATGTTGCGCACCACGGCCGCCTGCACAATGGCGCCGGTGCTCGGCCCCAGGCGCACGTCCTCGTCGAGGTCGCGCAACTGGGCCAGCGCGCCGGGCAGGTCGAACGGCTGGTCCTGCAAGGCCGCGTTGATCAGTTGCTCGGCCAGTTCCACCGCCAGGCGACCCACTTCCTCTTCGGTATATTCGACCACCGTCTGGTAGATGCCCGACTCCAGCGTCTGCGTGGTGCGGCTGAACGTCACCGGGCAGCCGGCTTCGGCCTGCAAGCCCAGCGTCGTCAGTTCCAGCACGTGCGCCAGCGGCACCGCATCGGCGTGGCCGATCGGCTGCAAGGCGCCGATGCCGGCGAAGCGCGCGCGCAGGCGCACTTCGAATCCGGGCAGCTTGTCGATGTTTTCTTCTTCAGGCGTACAGGAGACGATGACTTCGACCGCCGTGTGGTGACTCCAAAGATTGGGACCGCGCAGCGCGCGGATACGAATAACTTCCATTACCTGTGTCCTGTAGGGTGTGTTTTTTTATTTTCCAGCGATATCAGTTCGCTGTGAAGGTGCGCAAGGCCGCCGCGATCAGGCCCGGTTCCAGTCCCAGCGCCCAGCCGGCGGCGATGGCGGCCAGCACTGCTTCTTCATTGCCGGCCTGTTTCGCCGGCATGCACGACAGCGGCAGCACCGCCACTTCATTGGTGCCGGCGGCCAGCACGAAACCGCCGTCGCGCAGGAACACGGCACGCTCGCCATCCTGCAAGTGCTCGGCGATCGCCGGCAAGTGTTCGTCGATGCCGTAGAAGATCACGTCGCCGTCGCTCAGCTCGGCCATCTCGACCACTTGCGGCTCGGCCGCGTTGAGCACGGCCGCGCCTTCGGACAGCACCACGTCGACCTGCGTGCGCACCACGTTATACATGTCGTCTTCGGACCGGATATAAAACTCGGCCAGGTCTTCGTGGCCGCTGATGTCGGTGACGATGCCGACCATGCACCTGTCGTAGGCCAGGCCTTCGGTCAGGATCATGCGGTTACCGTTGTGGAACACGGCCGCGTCGACATTGCGGTTCAACAGCAGGCGCTGGCCCGATTCCCACGCGCTCAGCGGGCCGCGCGGCACTTTGCGGCCGTTCAAATAAATGCCTTCCTCGCAACTGAGGCCGACCTGCTTGCCGTTGACCTGCAACAGCCACGCCGTCAGCCTGGCGATCAGCGCGCTGTGGCGCTGGCCGGCCACGCCGACCACGGGAATGCGGCCGTTCTCTTCGGGTTTGAACAATTGCTCGACGATGGCCGCGCCGACCGGGCGCGGCTGGCCGCCGGCGGCCGGTTTCAAATGGGCCAGCAAGCCGGGGCTGGCGTTGACTTCGATGATGGCGCCGCCCTGCGCGTCGAGCGGGCGCGAAATGTCTTGCGCCACCAGGTCGATGCCGGCGATATCGAGGCCGATCACGCGCGCGGCCAGCGTCGCCATGGCCGCCACTTCCGGATGCACCTGGTCGGTGACATCGACCGCGACATTGCCGTTCGGCTGGATCAGCACCTTCTGGCCGGCGGCCGGCACCGACGCGTGCGTCATGTTCTGGCGCTGCAATTCCAGGATGATTTCGCCCGCTTCGTCCGGTTTGACCAGGCCCAGCGGCGCGTCTTCCGTCTCGCCGCGGCGCGGATCGATATTGATCTGCAAATCGCACAATTGCTTGATCGTGTGCCGGCCGTCGCCGTCGACCCACAGCGACTCTCCCTTGGCGGCGGCGATCAGGCGTTTACCGACGACCAGCAGGCGGTGCTCGTCGCCGGCGACAAAGCGCTCGACGATGACGCTCTGGCTGCCGCCCTTGCGGGCCGCCAGTTCATAGGCGGCGGCGACGTCGGCTTGCGTCATCAGGTTCAGCGAGACGCCGCGCCCGTGGTTGCCATCATAGGGTTTGACGACGACCGGCACGCCTATGTCCTCGGCCGCGGCCCACGCTTCGTCGGCGCTGCGCACCAGTTCTCCCTCGGGCACCGGGATGCCGGCCGACGCCAATAAACTTTTAGTCAGATCCTTGTCGCTGGCGATGCCTTCGGCGATCGCGCTGGTCTGTTCCGTCTCGGCGGTCCAGATGCGGCGTTGGCGCGCGCCGTGGCCCAGTTGCACCAGGTTGCCATCGGTCAGGCGGATCGACGGGATCTTGCGGTCGGTGGCGGCATCGACGATGTTGCCGGTGCTCGGGCCCAGGCACAGCGATTCGACCATGTCCGTCAGTTCGGCGACGACGCCGGCCACGTCGTACGGACGGTCTTCGATGGCGGCCATCAATAAATCCCGGCCGGCGGCCAGCGCGGTGCGCCCGACCTGTTCCTGGCGCGTGCGGAAAGCCATTTTATAGATGACGCCGTCGGGCGAAGTCTGGCGCGTCTTGCCGAAACCGGTGCGCATGCCGGCCAGGTTTTGCAATTCCAGCACCACGTGTTCGAGGATATGGCCGGCATAGGTGCCTTCGCGCAGGCGTTCATTAAAACCGCCGCGCTCGCCGACGCCGCAGCGGTGTTCGATCAGGTGCGGCAACATTGCCGTCAGGCGTTCATACAGTCCGGGAATTTTATTGGAGGGAAAATTTTCCAGCTCACCAATATCCAGCCAGGCTTCGATGACCGGGCGGTAAGTCCAGATATTGGGTCCGCGCAGGTGTGTTACACGGAGAAATACAATGTCTTTCTTCTTTGTCATGTTTTTGCTCTTGTATCTCTTGCGGTATACTCCCGCAAAAGCAGGCCGCTCTTCTTTATTTCGTCAAATGATGGATAGCTGACAGAATACCGTACTTCACCGTATCCACGACGCTATCCAGTGCCTAGCGTTCCATTTTAAGCCCGGGAGCCTGGTCCGCTATTTTCCCACCGTTTCCATTTCCTTGCCATATGGCAAAGCCTGCACTGGAGTATGTTGCACAATGATAACAAATCAACTTTCCTCCAATTTGAGTCCCACCGAGTTGCCTCAAGCCTGGCGATCCGAGGTGCAACTGCAACTTTCCCCTGAGGAAAACGTTCAGAGTGCCTTGCCGGTTGACCTCGACGCGCGACTTCATTTCGCCGACGGCCTGGTGCTGCTGACCGAGCGCCGCATTATGGCACGCGCGCCGGGGGAAGCGGTATGGCAAGCCTGGCCCTACACCGCCGATTTGACGCTGAAATTGCACGATCACGCCGGCGTCGGCCACCTGGAATTGTTCAACACGGCCGGCCGCGTCGCCTCGTGGCGCTTCACGCTGGGCCAGAACCTGCTGGCGATCCGCCTGACCGAGCAGTTCAGTGCGCTGCGGCACAGCCACGTCAGCGGCCAGCCGGTGCAGCGCGACGAGCAGAACATCTGCCCCAGCTGCAAGGCGCCGCTCGAACCGGACCAGGATGAATGCCCGATCTGCACCAAGGTGATTTATACGCCGCCGTCGACCTGGACCCTGCTACGCCTGTGGCGCTTCGCCAAGCCCTACCAGTGGCCGCTGCTGGCCGGCTTTACGCTTATGCTGATGAGCACGGCCGCGCACATGATTCCGCCCTACCTGACGATGCCGCTGATGGACAATGTCCTGATCCCGTACCAGAACGGGCAGGCGGTCGACACCCACCTGGTCACGCTCTACATGTCCGGCCTGCTCGCATCGGCCGTGCTGGCGTGGATACTGGGATGGGCCAAGACCTATGTGCTGGCGCTGGTGTCGGAACGCATCGGCGCCGACCTGCGCACCAACACCTATGAACATTTATTAAAACTGTCGCTCGAATATTTCGGCGGCAAGCGCACCGGCGACTTGATGTCGCGCATCGGCAGCGAGTCGGACCGCATCTGCGTATTTTTATCGCTGCACCTGCTCGATTTCGCCTCCGACGTCCTGATGATCATCATGACCGGCGTGATCCTGGTCTCGATCGACCCGTGGCTGGCCGTCATCACCTTGCTGCCCCTGCCCTTCATCGCCTGGCTGATCCACATCGTGCGCGACCGCCTGCGCACCGGCTTTGAAAAGATCGACCGCGTCTGGGGCGAAGTGACGAACGTGCTGGCCGATACCATCCCCGGCATCCGCGTCGTCAAGGCGTTCGCGCAGGAAGCGCGGGAGGCGGGCCGCTTCCGCGTCGCCAACAAGCACAACCTCGCCGTCAACGACAAGTTGAACAAGGTCTGGTCGCTGTTCTCTCCGACCGTCTCCTTCCTGACGGAACTGGGCTTGCTGGTGATCTGGGTGTTCGGCATCCACCAGGTATCGAAAAACCACATCACGGTCGGCGTGCTGACCGCCTTCGTCACCTACAGCAGCCGTTTTTATGGCCGCCTCGATTCGATGAGCCGGATTGTCTCCGTCACGCAAAAATCGGCGTCGGCCGCCAAGCGCATCTTCGACATCCTCGACCACGTCTCGAGCGTGCCGGAACCGGTCAACCCGGTCAAGATGGCCAAGGTCGACGGCAATATCGCGCTGCGCGAAGTCGGTTTCCGCTACGGCAACCGCGCCGTCAACCGCGGCATCACCCTGAACATCAAGGCCGGAGAGATGGTCGGACTGGTCGGCCACAGCGGTTCCGGCAAGAGCACGCTGGTCAACTTGATCTGCCGTTTTTATGACGTCTCCGAAGGCGCGATCCTGCTCGACGGCGTCGATATCCGCTCGCTGGCCGTGGCCGACTACCGGCGCAACATCGGCCTGGTATTGCAGGAACCGTTTTTATTCTTCGGCACGATTTCGGAAAATATCGCCTACGGCAAGCCGGACGCGACGCGCGAACAGATCATCGCCGCCGCGCGCGCCGCGCATGCGCACGAATTCATCCTGCGCCTGCCGCAAGGCTACGATTCGATGGTCGGAGAACGCGGCCAGGGCCTGTCCGGCGGCGAACGCCAGCGCATCTCGATCGCGCGCGCGCTCTTGATCGACCCGCGCATCCTGATCCTCGATGAAGCGACCTCGTCGGTCGATTCGGAAACCGAGAAGGAAATTCAAAAGGCGCTCGACAACCTGGTGGCCGGCCGCACCACGATCGCCATCGCGCACCGCCTGTCGACCTTGCAAAAGGCCGACCGCCTGGTCGTGCTCGACCGCGGCAAAGTGGTCGAGGAAGGCGCGCACGATGAATTGATGGCGCGCGAAGGCGCCTATTTCCGCCTGTACCAGGCACAAGCCCGCAATGTCGATACCGATCTCGACGACACCGCAAGGAAACGCCATGACGACTGATTTCAAGCTCGACCGCGACAGCCACGGCCGCCTGAACCTGACCAACGCCAGCGGCGTACTGCACGAAAACGTGTCTCCGGTACGCGCCTTCCCGATCCAGGCGCCGCACGACGGCATCGCCCTGCTCAGCAGCGACGGCAAGGAAGTGGGCTGGATAGACCGCCTCGAAGATGTCCCGCAAGCAGTGGCCGAACTGGTGCGCGAGGAATTGGGCGGACGCGAATTCATGCCCGAAATCGCGCATATTTTTGCCGTCACCAGTTACGCCACGCCGTGCACCTGGTCGGTCGACACCAACCGCGGCAAGACCGATTTCGTGCTCCGGGGGGAAGAAGATATCCGCCGCATCGGCAGCGACACGCTGCTGATTTCGGATAACCACGGCATTCACTTCCTGATCCGCAACCAGTACGAACTGGACAAGCACAGCAAGAAGATACTGGACCGTTTCCTGTAAGAGGAGGCTTGCCATGAAACAGACTTGCCTGTCGGCCGGCGCCGTCATCGTGCACGGCGCCGGCGACGCGCGCCTTTATTTGGTGATGCGCTGCTTCCAGTACTGGGATTTTCCGAAGGGGATGGTGGAAGCGGGCGAATCGCCGTTTATCGCCGCCCAGCGCGAAATCCGCGAAGAAGCATCGCTGGACCAGCTCGATTTCCCGTGGGGCGAAGTGTTTACGGAAACGGCGCCCTACGGTGCCGGCAAGGTCGCGCGTTATTACCTGGCCGTGAGTCCGACGCAGGATGTGACGCTGGGCATCAGCGCCGAACTGGGTTTCCCCGAACATGACGAATACCGCTGGCTGCCGTACGACGAGTGCCGCGCCCTGCTCGGCGCGCGCGTGCGCGCCGTGCTCGAATGGGCGCACGCACTGTCCGGCCAGCCGCCCGCGGATGCCGAAAATTAATTAAAAGCCATTTCTTGATGATCCCTGCCGATGTCGCCATTCTTTACAGTCAGCTCATGGCGGCACGTGCCTGGCGGCACAAGTACCTGATTTAAAACAAAATTTCTTGACAGGCATTAAAATTGCTTATGAGAATCTTGTATTACTCAGGGAGAAAATCATGGCTTCAGCCTACCATGCGCGGCAATGCTGCCGGCTGGCCTTTGCAATCGCGCTCGCATGCGCGGCGCTGCCTTCGCAGGCGACGCCCAACTGGATCGAATCAAATGCATCGTGGCAGACCAGCGACGTGGTCAACGATGAGGGATGGCTGGAGCAGCCGGGCAACCGCGCCGACGGCGCCATGTTCACGGCCCACAGCTTCAGCAACAGTTACCTGACACCGCTGGGCTTCATCAAGATCGCGAGCAATGACGGCAGGTCGCTCAACATGCACCTGCCGCGCCTCGACCTGCAACTGATTGAAACCCGCGATACCGACAGCGCCGCGATCCGGGAAGTGCGGCAAGCCCAAGAAGGCAACCCTGCCACCTACTGGATCATGAGCCTGGGACTGGTCACAGCCACCATCACGGGATTGCTGATGCATGGCCGCAACCCGGTGTCGCGCAAGCGCAAATATCGGCAAAACCCCGGCCAGCCGCACCGCAAGGGATGACGGCGGACCGCGCCGCTCCTGGGCGGAGCAGCCTTCCGGTTTAGGTGGCGTCGGCGCCGATGTAGATCGCGCGGAAGTCGTTGACGTTGGTCAGCGTCGGACCGCAGATGACGGAATCGCCCAGCGCCTGGAAGAAGCCGTGGCCATCATTGTTCGCCAGGCTGTCGCGCGGCTTGATGCCCTGCTGCCAGGCGCGCTGCAAGGTGTCCGGCGTCAGGATGCCGCCGGCGATTTCTTCGAGGCCGTCGACGCCATCGGTATCGCAGGCGATCGCGTGGATACCCTTATGGCCATTCAAGGTCACGCCCAGCGACAGCAGGAATTCGACATTGCGGCCGCCGCGGCCGTTGCCGCGCACCGTCACCGTGGTTTCGCCGCCGGACAGCAAGATGCACGGCGTCTTGAACGGCTGGCCGCGCAAGGCGACCTGGCGGGCGATGCCGGCCATGACGATGCCGACGTCGCGCGCTTCTCCCTCGATACTGTCACCCAGGATGTGGACGGCGACACCGGCGTCGCGCGCCACGGCGGCGGCGGCGTCGAGCGCCATCTGCGGCGCGGTGATCATGTGGGTTTCATTGTTGGCAAGGCGCGCGTCGCCCGGCTTGACGGATTCGCCGCGGCCGCTTTCGAGCAGTGCGCGCACCTTGTCCGACAGTGGAATGCCGTAGCGCTGCAGGATCGCCAGCGCATCGGCGCAGGTGGTCGCGTCGGCGCTGGTCGGGCCGGAAGCGATATCGACCGGGTCGTCGCCCGGCACGTCCGAAATCAGCAAAGTCACGACCTTGGCCGGATGGCAGGCGGCGGCCAGGCGGCCGCCCTTGATGGCCGACAGGTGGCGGCGCACGCAATTCATTTCGCCGATGGTGGCGCCGCTTTTCAGCAAGGCGCGGTTGATTTCCTGCTTGTCGCTCAATTCCAGCGTTTCGTCCGGCAGCACCAGCAGCGACGAACCGCCACCGGAAATCAGGCAGATCACCAGGTCATCGGCGGTCAAATTGGAGACGAAGTCGCGGATGCGGCGCGCGGCGACGAGGCCCGCTTCGTCCGGCACCGGGTGCGCCGCTTCGACGATCTCGATGCGTTCGCACGGCACGCTGTAACCGTAGCGGGTGACGACCAGGCCAGTCAACTCGCCCGGCCAGTTCTGTTCGACCACGCGCGCCATTTCAGCCGATGCCTTGCCGGCGCCGATGACCAGCGTGCGCCCGCGCGGGGGGGCCGGCAGGTGCGGCGGCAGGCACAAGGCCGGCTGCGCGGCGGCGACTGCGGCGTCAAACATGCGGCGTAACAGCGTACGTTCAAAGGTCATTTCCGGCTCCTGATTATTATGTGGTGATATTGCAATACCCAATGATCGCACGCTTTGCCCTACCTTGCTGCTAAGGCGGCACAGATACCTCGTAGCTGCCATCGCTTATGTTCCGGCGCGATACGCCGTCACTTAAGATGGCGATATCGGATGACAAGCTGGCGCAGTGCAAGAGCGGCTTGCCTTACCGGGAAGCATCACGAAGGTTGCTTGCGCGAAAAATTGCTTTTACAGCGATTCAATGCCAGCATGACGAATCCCTTTTCATGCTGACAACCGATGCGCCTCCATGCCATATTAAAACTCTTGTTCGCGGCGGCATGCGGCGCCATCGCCATCCAGGGCGCCCACGCCGCGACGATCACGCCGCTCGATATCGCGCGCCCCGAGGGCAAGCGCCATTACCTGCTGGGCACGCCCGACAACATCGCGCCCGGCAAGCGCCCGCTTGTGATCCTGCTGCACGGCCATGGCGGCTGGGCCGACCAGGTGCTGGGGCAGAAAGACATCGTCTCCCCCCTCTCGGTCTGGTTGCGCATCGCCGACCGTGAGCAAGTGCTGGTGGCTGCGCCCGATGGCGCCAAGGGAGATGACGGCAAGCAGGGCTGGAACGATTGCCGCTCCGACGCCTTCACCAATCCGCGCACCGACGATGTCGGCCTGATCAATGCCATCATCGACAGGGCGATCGCCGAGCACGATGCCGACCCGGCGCGCATCTATGCGATGGGCATGTCCAACGGCGGCATCATGGCATTCCGGCTGGCGCTGGAAATCGCGCCCCGGCTGGCGGGTATCGCCACCATCGGCGCCGCGATGGCGGCCAAAAGCGCCTGCCCTCCGGCCAGGCAGCCGGTGTCGGCGCTGATCGTCTCCGGTACGAAAGACCCGATCGTGCCCTACGGCGGCGGCGACATCCATTTCGCGCTGCTGCGCTCGCGCGGCACCGTCATCGGCGTCGAAGAATCGGCGGCATTGTGGCGCCAGCTGGCGCAATTGCCGGCCGCGCCGGCGCAAACGGAGTTCGAGCACCGCGCCGCCTCCGGCGCCACCCGCGCCCTGCGCCTGCTGTGGGGCGGCGATCCGTCCAGGCTGCAGGTGGAATTGCTGAAAATAGAGGAAGGCGGCCACCTCGAACCGAGCATCTCGAAGCGCCTCGGCTGGGCTTATACCGTGCTGCTCGGCGCCCAGAACGCCGACGTCGAAGTGGCCGAGGAAGCATGGCGTTTTTTCAAGGACAAGCGCGCCGGTCTGCTGCCGTAGGCGCTTGCGCTTTCAAGCATTCCACTGCATCGGCCGCGCATTCAATGCTTGCCCGGCGCCAGCCTGGTTTCCCTCAGCCAGCCCAGCACGGCCGGCACCATCGACAGCGCGACGATGCCGAGCAACACGGCATTCAGGTGATCGCGCACCAGGGCGACGTTGCCGAAGGCATAGCCGGCAAATATCAGCAGGCCGACCCAGGCCAGGCCGCCGACGACATTAAAGGTGAGAAAGGTACGATACGGCATGTCGCCCAGCGCCGCCACGAACGGCGCCAGCGTGCGCACGATCGGCACGAAACGGGCCAATATGATGGTCTTGCCGCCGTGCCGCTCGAAAAACGCGTGGGTGCGTTCGACATGTTCCATTTTCAGGAAACGCCAGCGGCGCGTATCGACGGCATGGCGCCGCACGTAGCTGCCGACCGCGAAATTGAGCGTATCGCCGGCGATCGCCGCCACGCTGAGCGCGCCGGCGAGCAGCCACGGATCGAGCGCGCCGGCCGCGGCCAGGGCGCCGGCCACGAACAGCAGCGAATCGCCCGGCAGGAAGGGCATCACGACCACGCCGGTCTCGACAAGAATGACCAGAAACAGGATCGCATATACCCAGGCGCCGTAGTCGCCCGACAGCGCGACCAGGTGGACGTCGAGGTGAAATATCCAGTCGAGCAGGTAGGCGAACATGATTGGCATTCCTCCGTTTGACATTGATGGGCGCGCCGCTGCGCGCGCCGGCAGTGCCGGCGGGAGGAGTGTAGTTGCCGAAGCGTTAACGCCGGGTTAACTTGCCTCAAAGGTGCGCCACGTGCCGACCGCGGCGCGCATGGGCCTCACGCGGAAGGATGGCCGGCGCCCTGCCGGCTGAAGCGCACCGTCACGCTCAAGCCGCGGCCGGCGTCGCCTTCTCCCAGTTCGATCTCGGCCTGGTGGTCCGAAGCGATGCTGCGCACGATCGACAGGCCCAGGCCGCAGCCCCAGACGGCATTGCCGTCGGGCCGAAAAAAACGGTCGAACAGCCGTTCGTAATACTGCGCCGGCACGCCCGGCCCGTTATCCTTGACCCGCAACACAGCGCAGCCGCCCTCATAGGCGGCGCCGACATCGATGCGGCCGCCCTGCTGGGTGTAGCGCAAGGCGTTGTCGATCAGGTTGTTCAATAGCACGCGCAAGCCGTCGGGATCGGCGTGCACGGTGACCGGGACCGGCGCGTCCGCGCCGAGATCGATGTCGCGGCTCGCGGCCAGCGTCGAATGGTCGGCCACGGCGGCCTTGAGCAATTCGCTCAGGTCGACCTGGCTGCGCTGTGCGGCGAGGTTGCCAGCCTCGTACCGGGCCAGGCTCAATAGCTGCTTGACCAGGTGGCTGCTGCGGTCGAGCCGCTCGTGCAGCTTGGCCACGGCCAGCGCGCGCGCCTCGTCGCTGCCGGCGCGTTCGACCAGTTGCAATTGCAATTTCAGCGCCGTCAGCGGAGAGCGCAATTCATGCGCGGCGTCGGCGACAAAGGTGCGCTGGGCCGCCATCGCATCGCCGAAGCGGGCCAGCAACAGGTTCAGCGCCTGCACGATCGGACTGAGTTCGGCCGGCCAGCGCTCGGTGCTCAACGGCTCGACGGCGGTCGGCGAGCGCTCCGCCACGACCCGCGCCAGGCGGTCGAGCGGACTCATCGCACGGCCAACGACCAGCAGCGCCAGCACCACCAGCACCGCGACAAACAGCAGCAAGGGAGCGCCGGCGCGCCAGGCCATCGTCGCGGCCAGCGCATCGCGCACGGCGATCGGCTGGCTGACCTGCACGTAACGGTCATGCCGCAGCTCGCCATATACGCGCCAGTGCACGCCTTTCAGCTGCACCACGCCGAAACCGCGCAAGGCATAGCGCGGCGTCGGCGGCTGCGGCTGCGACGCATAGACCAGGCGCCCTTCCGGGTCCCAGGCCTGGATCACGAATTCTTCTTCCGGGTCCTCGGCCGCCGGCAGCGCCGTGTTCGGCGCGAATTCGTCGGGCAGCGCGGCGGCCAGCTGGCGCAGTTGCAAGTCGGCCAGCTCATTGGTTTCGATCAGCAGCGCGCTGTGCAACATGGCGCCGGCGCCCAGCGTGCATGCCAGCGTCGCGCATAGCAGGCCGATCAATAACTGCTGGCGTATCGTCCTCATGCGGCGGGCGCGATCTTGTAGCCGACGCCGCGCACATTCTGGATGAAAGACGGGCCGAATTTCTTGCGTAAATGGTGGACGTAGACATCGATCGCATTGCTTTCGATTTCGCAATTCCAGCCATACAGCTTTTCTTCAAGCTGGCTTTTCGAGACGACCCGGCCCGGCTCGTCGAGCAGGGCGCGCAGCACGGCGAATTCACGCGCCGGCAGGCGCACCGGCGCGCCGTCAAACGTCACGTCGTGGCTGGCCAGGTCCAGCGTCAACCGGCCGTGCACGATGACCGAGCGGCTACGCGAGACGCGCCGGCGCAGCAGCGCACGGATGCGCGCCAGCAATTCATCGAGATCGAAGGGTTTGACCAGGTAATCGTCGGCGCCGGCATCGAGTCCTTCGACGCGCGCCGGCGTACCGTCGCGCGCCGTGACGATCAAGAGCGGGACATCGATGCCGCGCAGGCGCAGGCTGCGCAGCAAGTCCATGCCCGATTTGCCCGGCAACCCGAGGTCCAGCAAGATCAAGTCGTAGGTAACGGCAATGGCCGCCAGTTCCGCGCTCTGGCCGTCGCGCACCCAGTCCACCGCGTAGTTTTCACCCCGCAAACCATCCTCGATGCTTTCACCGATCATCGGATCGTCTTCCACTAGCAGCAATCGCACGCCATCCCTTTCGAGCACAAATCATTGTCGGGCAGCGCGGCGCGGCGCCGCCACCGGCTTGCAAGCTGCCATCATGTCCAGGCGACGATTTGCCGCCGGATTCCATGCACGGGCCGCATGAATCCGTGATGTCCGCCTGCCATGGCGGCATTATATTCGCGTCACGCCCCGGTCATTGAGCCATGCATAAAATATGACAAATAATTACCAGGCTTAACGATACGTTAACCCTGGCTTTGCTAGCCTGCGCAATTCGAGCCACTCCAACACCGCCATCGCCTTAATACCGGTCTTACTCAACATGCAAATCAGCCGTCAACAGCTAGTATCCGACAATGAATCGTCCCGGCCCGATGCCGCGCGCACCGGCCAGCCCTGGGTGCCGACAGCCCGCAATGCGCGCTGGTGGCTGCTGGCGGCATGCCTGGTGCTGCTCGCCTGCCGCCTGGCCCTGATGCTGTTCGCGCCGCTGGCCGACACGACCGAGGCGCGCTACGGTGAAATCGCGCGCCAGACCGCCAGCAACGGTTTCTGGCTGATGCCGCACATGGACCCGCAGACGCCTTTTTTTGCGAAACCGCCGCTGTCGACCTGGTTCAGCGCCGCGTCGATGCAACTGTTTGGCATCAATGAATTCGCCGCGCGCCTGCCGGCGCTGCTGCTGTCGCTGCTGACGATAGGCATCGCGCTGGCCTTCGCCAAAGAATTGCGCCTGCGCGAGCGCTGGCTGGTGGTGCCGGTGCTGGCATCGGCGCCGATGTTTTTCATCAGCGCCGGCGCCGTCATGACGGATGCGGCGCAGATGACGGTGATCACCGCCGCGCTGTATTTCGCCTGGCGCGCGCTGGACGCCGCCGACCGCGCCCGGGGCCGCCGCTGGCGCCTGGCGTTCTGGGCCATGATCGGCATCGGCGCGCTGTCGAAGGGGTTGGCGACGTGGGCGCTGATCGGCCTGCCGCTGATCGCCTTCGCGCTGGTGCAAAGGCGCCCGCTGCAGATGCTGCGGCAAGTGTTCGACTGGAGCGGCATCGCCATCGCCATCGCGCTGTTCCTGCCGTGGTACCTGGCGGCCGAACATGACTATCCGGGTTTCATCAATTACTTCATCATCGGCGAACATTTTTCGCGCTTCCTGGTGCCCGGCTGGGCCGGCGACCGCTACGGCACCGCGCACCGCGAACCGCTCGGCGCGATCTGGGTATTCTGGGCCGGCGCCGTATTGCCGTGGCTCGGCGTCTTTTTCAGCGAACTGTGGCCGATCGTGCGCGGGCGGCGCCGCGCGATGGCGCCCCTGCCCTGCTTCCTGTGGTGCGCGACGCTGGCGCCGCTGGTGTTTTTTACTGTCAGCCGCAACATCATTTCGACCTATGCGCTGACCGCCGTGCCGCCGTTCGCGGTGCTGGTGGCGCACTGGCTGGACAACCGTCCGCAGCAGACGCGCCACCGCGCCGCCGCCGGCCTGCTGGCCTATTCTCTGGTCGCGCTGGCGCTGACACCGCTGGTCATCCGGCAGGCCGGCGCCAATTCCGAGCGCGCGCTGGTGCGCACCTTCGAGCGCCTGGCCGGCCCCGGGGCGCAATTGCTGTACAGCGCCGCCCCTTCCTTTTCATCGAGTTTTTATACGCATGGCACGCTGCGCCGCATCGATGCCGGCACGCCGGTCGCGGCCGGCAATTTCGTTGTCGTTGACAACGAAGAAGTCAAGCGCCAGGCGATTCCGGACAGCGCGGTCCGCTTCGCGGGCAAGCTGCGCACCTTAGTGGAGAAATGACCATCATGACAAAACCTGTCGTTTTACGGCGCGGCCTGCACCAGTCGGTATCGGTCGTGATCCCGGTGCTCAATGAAGCGGCATCGGTCGAACGCCTGCTGCCCAGGCTGGCCGAGACGCTGACGCAGTGCAATGTCGACTGGGAAATCGTCGTCGTCAACGATGGCGGCAGCGACCACCTGGAGCAGGTCGTGGCCGAGTTCGAGCAGCAGGCGGCGCGCTGCAATATCCAGTTATTGAAACTGTCGCGCAATTTCGGCAAGGAGGCGGCGCTGACGGCCGGCCTGGCCGCCGCGCGCGGCGACGCCGTCATCTGCATGGATGGCGACGGCCAGCATCCGGTGCAATTGCTGCCGGTGATGATCGAACACTGGCAGGGCGGCTACGACATGGTGATCGGCGCGCAACAGTCGCGCGCCAGCGAAAACCTGCTGATCGCATCCATGAAAAAAGTGTTTTACCGTTTCCTGCAAAGCGGAGAACGCTTTACCATTCCACGCAACGCCGGCGACTTCCGCCTGATGGACCGGCGCGTGGTGCGCGCGCTGCTGCAATTACCGGAACGCACGCGCTTCATGAAAGGCCTGTATGCCTGGCTCGGCTTCAAGACCCATATCCTGCCCTTCGATGCCGATGAGCGCACCGCCGGCGCCACCAAGTTCCGCCTGCGCCAGTTGATGGAACTGGCGTCGCTGGGCATTACCTCGTTCTCGATGCGGCCACTGCGCATGGTGTCGGCGCTGGGCGCGCTGATTTCCATGCTGGCACTGGGCTATGGCTTGTACATCATGGCCGAAACACTCATCGTCGGCAATCCGCTGTCCGGCTGGGCGACGCTGGCCTCGGGTATCATGCTGCTGTCGGGCATCCAGCTGATTTGCCTGGGCGTGATGGCCGAGTACCTGGGTCGCATTTTCGAGGAAACCAAGCAGCGCCCGCTCTACATTCTCGACGAAGCCATCGATCACAGCGCGCTGGGCCAGACCGCGCAGACCGAGCCGGCGCGCCAGACGGCAAGCTAGCGCCCGCCGCAATCCCGCAATCCACGCATATGACGACAAGCACCAGTAAAATCATCATCAACGCCGACGACATCGGCATGCATCCATCGATCGACGCCGCCGTGACCAGCTTGTGCGAAAGCGGCATCGTGACCTCGGCCAGCGTGATGGCGCTGGCCCGGCCCGAGCGCGCCAGCATCGCGCGCATGGCCAGCCTCGGCGTCGACCTCGGCCTGCATCTCGATTTCACCAGCGCCATGGCCAACCGGCAATATCGCACCGACCGCACGGTGGCCAGTACGATCGTCGCCTGCTGGTCCGGCCGGATCAGCCTGGCGCAGGCGCGCGCCGTCGTGCGCGACCAGTTGGAGCGCTTCGGCGAACTCACCGGCCGCGCGCCGGCGTTTGTCGACGGCCATGAGCACGTCCACCAGTTTCCCGTGATCCGCCACGCGCTGCTCGACGTGCTGGCCGAACAGCCAGGCCCGCGCATTTATATCCGCAGCACCCGTCCGCTGCGCTGGCGCGGCATCAAGGCGGAGGTGATCGGCCGGCTCGGCGCCGGCCAGATGAACAGGATGGCGCGGCACGCCGGACACCGCTGCAACGACGATTTTTTCGGCGTCTATAACTTGAACGACGACACCGACCTGGCGCCGCTGTGGCAACGCTGGCTCGCCTGCGTGCCGGCGCGCGGCGCGCTGGCGATGTGCCACCCTGCCGGCTGCGACAATACGCGCAGCGCCGGGGAATTGCGGCAGCGCCTGCGCGAATTCCGCTTCCTGGCCAGCGCGCAGTTCCGCGACATGCTCGCGCAAAACGGCGTCGTGCCAGCCGGGTGGTCCACTACCCTGCCGGCGCACGGCTGATTCGACCACACAACACCATGCGCCAGGCGTGCGCCGCGCGCCGGCGCCGCACGCGATACTGGCGATTTTAATAACCATTTCGCTCATTATGGACAACAGCACCTTATTGGGCCGCTCGAACCTGGCCATGGCGGCGATCGTCGAAATCGGCCTGCTCGTGGCGCCTGTGCGCGGACGCAATTATGCCGCCAATTTCATGGACCGCTTCCATGTTCCGCTGCCGGTGATCGCGCGCGTGCTGGACGCGCCGCACCAGCGCCGCCCGCTTCCCCGCCCGGAAATGCTGGCCGAAGCGGCCGCCATCCAGGCCGCCGAGCCGCCTCAGCCCGCCTCAAACTGAACCGTGTCGGCGGCGGCGAGCCAGCGCCGCAAGGCGTCGCGCACCGCTGCCTGCGCGATGCCCTGCTCCGGGTCGCACGCGATCAGGTTGTCGAGCCCGTCCGGGAAAGCGGCGCCGTGCGCATCGACGATGCAATAATCCTCGACTTCCGGATGGCCATCCAGCCAGTGGCTGATGGCATCCCAGCCGGACAGGCCGGGTGGCGCCACGTCGATGACGCGCTGTCCCAGTATCCCCATCTGCCGGATCAGCGCGGCCGCTTCGCTGTGCGCGCGCGCCGGCCCGTGGATCACGATGCAGACTTCGGGAAACGGCTGCAATGCCGCTTCCAGCAAATGGGACCAGACAAAGCGCCGCGTCAGTTCCGGGCTGCCCGCCAGCGCGTGCAGCACGCCGTCGAAATCGAGGAACAAGACCCGGCCCTGGGTCCTGCCCGCCTTGCGAGATTGATATTGCATGCTGATGTCTCCGTCCACTGCCTATTGTTTTGCCTGCGGCACGGCCAACCAGGCCGCCGCGCAACAACAATACTGTACACAAATACAGTGCTTTTGACTATCTTTTTGCTGCGCCGGCAAATACCGCCATCGCGGCGCCCGGCATTTTATCCGGGCCGGACCAGTTCGGCCGCCAGGCGGCCCAGGGTTTTCAGCGCCGCTTCCGTCGCCGCCGTCCACGCATAGCTGTAATTGAGGCGGATGAAATTGCTGAAGCTGTTTCGCACCGAAAACATGTAGCCGGGACCGACGGTGATATTGCGTTCGCGCGCCTGCGCATACAACTGCATCGAATCGACGCCGGCCGGCAATTCCACCCACAGCACATAACCGCCCTGCGGCTGCGAGGTGCGCGTGCCCGGCGGGAAAAAGCGCCGCACGGCCGACGCCATCATGTTCGCCTGCTGTTCATACGCCTTGCGTACCTTGCGCAAATGGCGGTCGTAACCGTCTTTTTGCAGATATTCCGCGATCGCCATCTGCGGCAGAGAGGACGTCGTCAAGGTATTGAGGAACTTGAGTTTTTCGACCTGCGCGGTATAGCGTCCCGGCAGCGCCCAGCCGACCCGGTAGGCAGCAGTCAAACTTTTGGAAAACGAGGCGCAGTGCAGCACCAGGCCTTTCGTGTCGAACGATTTCAGCGCGCTCGGATGGGAAGGACCGTAATACAGCTCGTTGTAGACATCGTTCTCGATGACGGGGATATCATGCGCGGCCGTCAGTTCGACCAGCGCGCGCTTGCGCTCATCCGTCATCTGGAAGCCGAGCGGGTTCTGAAAATTCGGCATCACCATGCAGGCGGCGATCTTTTGCCCGGCCAGCAGCGTCGCCAGCGCGTCGATGTCGATGCCGTGGCGCGGATCGGTCGGCACTTCCACGGCGCGCATGCCCATGCGCTCGATCGCGTGCAGCATCGCATAAAAGGTGGGAGATTCGACGGCGATGGTATCGCCAGGTTTGGCCACCGCCTGCAGGCACAGGTTGATCGCCTCGGTGGCGCCGAGCGTGATGATGATCTCGCCCGGATCGACCGGCATGCCGTTTTCCAGGTAGCGCCGCGCGATTTGCCGGATCAGTTCCGGGTTCCCCGGCGGCAGGTCGTCCAGCACGCTCCAGTGCTGCTGGCGGCGCGCGATCGCGTTGGCGTACTGGTTGATGCGCTGCCACGGGAACAGCGC
The DNA here is from genome assembly GCA_040389645.1 of Pseudomonadota bacterium. GTDB lineage: Bacteria > Pseudomonadota > Gammaproteobacteria > Burkholderiales > Burkholderiaceae_D > Rugamonas. The sequence continues at coordinate 91,506 of JAZJZT010000031.1, forward strand.
GGGATCGGGATACGGAGAGCCGAGCGGCACGGCGCCCTGCGCGCGGATCGAGCGCAAGGTCGACAGCACCAGCCGGCTGACATCGACTTCGGACGACAAGAGCAAGGCCGACTCACCGCTCGGCTTCGGTGCCGCGCGCGTCCTGGCGCGCACGAAATATCCGGATTGCGGCCGGCTTTCGATCAAGCCCTGGCTCTCCAGCTGCATATAGGCGCGCAGCACGGTGGTGATGCTCAATTTATGGTGCTGGCTGGCTTGCCGCACCGACGGAATGCGCTCCCCCTCGAGCAGCACGCCGCGCGCGATCAGGCGTTCCAGGTCGGCGGCCAGCGTCTGGTACAGTTTCAAAGCGTTTATCCCGTTCAATTGGCTCCGTACAGCGCGCAAGTATAGCCCAGCGGGATGGCGCATGAAACGGGGACGACTGCTAATGCCGTTAAGTTAAGCCACCGCCTTAGAGTTGTCATTCCTCCCATTGGGAGAAATGACTTCCCGCGAAAGCGGGAATCCCATTTTTTGCGCCGTTTGCGACTCTAAATGGGATTCCCGCCTGCGCGGGAATGACAAATTTGGCGGCCAGCTTACGTCACGTGTTCACGTATATTCGACGAAACCGTCCTGGCGGCAAAAGCTCACCAGTTTCATGCCGGCCTGCGCGGCGATGTCGATCGCCAGCGAACTGGGAGCCGAGATCGTGGCCAGCATCGGGATGCCCATGCGCGCGGACTTGCGCGCCAGCTCGTAACTGGCGCGGCTCGACAGGAACACGAAACCCTGCCGCATGTCGGTGCCCTGGATCGCCAGGTGGCCGATCAGCTTGTCGAGGCCATTGTGGCGGCCGACGTCTTCGAACACTTTCAGCACCGCGCCATTCATCGCGCACCAGGCGGCCGCGTGCACGCCGCCGGTGGCGCGCATCAATTGCTGGTGGGCGCCCAGTTCGCGCGCGGCGCGCTCGATCGCCGGCGCCAGGTCGTCCGGCAACGCGCGCGAGCGCATCTGTTCCGGCACCAGGTCCAGCATGTCCAGGCTTTCGATGCCGCAGACGCCGCAACCGCTGCGCCCGGCCAGCGCGCGGCGCTTCCCCTTCAGCTGGATAAACGCTTCCTGCGAAATGGTGGCCGCGACTTCGGCGCCGGTCGGCAGCAGGCGCACTTCGACATCGTAGATATCGGCGCGGGCGGCGACGACGCCTTCCGTCAGCGCAAAGCCGACGGCGAATTCTTCCAGATCGCACGGCGTCGCCATCATCACCGCGTGCGAGATGCCATTAAAAACCAGCGCCACCGGCATTTCCTCGGCCACGCGGTCGCTGCCGGCGCTTTGCTGCGCGCCGCGGTGGCGCACGATCGGGCGTTCCAGGAAACCGCTGCGCGCCGCCTCGTTCGCCGTTTCGCTTCCTGCTTCGTCCACTGCCACGTTTTCGCATTGCATCGCATCACCCCATTCGCCGGTTCGCCATCGTCATTCATTGTAAGGAGCACAGCGCCGCCCAGGCAAGTACAGATGCCTCCCGTACACCAGGATACAGTGCCCTGCTTACAACTGAGTGCAATACAGTTTCAACTTTACGTTTACGTAAACGTAAAGCGAAGGTATTATTTAGAACGTCCTTCCAACCAGGCACAAGCACACCATGACCATCATCGAATCCAGACTCAATCCGCGCAGCGACGATTTCAAGGCCAACGCGGCCGCCATGCAATCGGTCGTCGACGATTTGCGCGCCAAGGTAGAGAAAATCGCCCAGGGCGGCGGAGCAACCGCCAGCGCGAAACACGTCGCGCGCGGCAAACTGCTGCCGCGCGAACGCGTGCAAATGCTGCTCGACCCCGGTACCCCCTTCCTCGAACTGTCGCAAATGGCGGCCTACGGCATGTACCAGGATGCCAACGGCGTCGACGCCGCGCCGGCGGCCGGCATCATCACCGGCATCGGCCGCGTGGCCGGCCAGGAATGCGTGATCGTCTGTAACGACGCCACCGTCAAGGGCGGCACGTATTACCCGATCACCGTCAAAAAACACTTGCGGGCGCAGGAAATCGCCAACGAAAACCAGCTTCCCTGCATTTATCTCGTCGATTCCGGTGGCGCCAACCTGCCGAACCAGGACGAAGTCTTCCCGGACCGCGACCATTTCGGCCGCATTTTCTACAACCAGGCCAACATGTCGGCCAAGGGCATCCCGCAGATCGCCGTCGTCATGGGTTCGTGCACGGCCGGCGGTGCCTACGTGCCGGCGATGAGCGACGAATCGATCATCGTCAAGGAACAGGGGACCATTTTCCTGGGCGGTCCGCCCCTGGTAAAAGCGGCGACCGGCGAAGTGGTGACGGCCGAAGATCTCGGCGGCGGCGACGTCCACACGCGCCTGTCCGGCGTGGCGGATCACCTGGCGCAAAACGATCTGCATGCCCTGTCCCTGGCGCGCACCATCGTCTCGAACCTGAACCGGGTCAAGCCGCAACAGGGCGCCTTGCGCGAATCCGTGGAACCGAACTATCCCGCGCAGGAACTGTACGGCGTGATTCCCGTCGACACCCGCAAACCGTTCGACGTGCGCGAAGTGATCGCGCGCATCGTCGACGGCAGCGATTTCGACGAATTCAAGGCACGATATGGCGCCACGCTGATCTGCGGTTTCGCCCACATCTTCGGCATGAAGGTCGGCATCATCGCCAACAACGGCATCCTGTTCTCCGAGTCGGCATTGAAGGGCGCGCACTTCATCGAACTGTGCGCGCAGCGCAAGATCCCGCTGGTCTTCCTGCAAAACATCACCGGCTTCATGGTCGGCCGAAAATACGAAAACGAGGGCATCGCGCGCAACGGCGCCAAGATGGTCACCGCTGTCGCCACGGCCGCCGTGCCGAAATTCACCGTCATCATCGGCGGCAGTTTCGGTGCCGGCAATTACGGCATGTGCGGGCGCGCCTATTCCCCGCGCTTCATGTGGATGTGGCCGAACGCGCGCATTTCCGTCATGGGTGGCGACCAGGCGGCATCGGTGCTGGCGACCGTCAAACGTGACGGCATCGAGGGCAAAGGCGGCAACTGGTCGGCCGAAGAAGAAGCCGCGTTCAAGCAGCCGATCAAGGATCAATATGAACAGCAGGGCCACCCATACTATGCCAGCGCGCGCCTGTGGGACGACGGCATCATCGACCCGGCCGACACTCGCATGGTGCTTGGCCTGGGCCTGTCGGCGGCACTGAACGCCGAGATCCCGGATACCAAGTTCGGCCTGTTCCGCATGTAAATGTCATTCCCTCATACGAGGATTCCCGCCTGCGGGCGGAAATCCATGTTGAATGACTTTCCAGGTAAGCCGGCCCGCTTGGCCGCTTACCTCAACCGACGATTTGAAAGCAGCTCATGTTCCATAAAATACTGATCGCCAACCGTGGCGAAATCGCCTGCCGCGTCGCCGCCACCGCGCGCCGCATGGGTATCCGCACTGTCGCCGTGTATTCGGAAGCCGACGCCGCCTCGCGCCACGTGGCCATGTGCGACGAAGCGATCCTGATCGGCCCCGCCGCCGCGCGCGAAAGCTACCTGAAGGGCGACGTCATCATCGCCGCCGCGCTGGCCACCGGCGCGCAAGCGATCCACCCCGGTTACGGCTTCCTGTCCGAAAACGAAGAATTCGCGCAAGCCTGCCACGAAGCCGGCATCGTGTTCATCGGGCCGCCGGCATCGGCGATGCGCGCGATGGGTTCGAAGTCCGCCGCCAAGACGCTGATGGAACAGGCCGACGTGCCGCTGGTGCCCGGCTACCACGGCGATAACCAGGACAGCGAATTCCTGCAAGTGCAGGCCGACCGCATCGGCTATCCGGTCCTGTTAAAAGCGTCGGCCGGCGGCGGCGGCAAGGGCATGCGCGTGGTCGAGAGTTCGGCCGCGTTCAAGGAAGCGCTCATTTCGTGCAAGCGTGAAGCGATCAGCTCCTTCGGCGACGACAAGGTGCTGGTCGAAAAATACCTGCAACGTCCGCGCCATATCGAGATCCAGGTGTTCGCCGACACGCTCGGCTCCTGCGTCTACCTGTTCGAGCGCGACTGCTCGGTGCAGCGGCGTCACCAGAAGGTGCTGGAAGAAGCGCCGGCGCCGGGCATGACGCCGGAGCGCCGCCGCGCGATGGGAGAAGCGGCCGTGGCCGCGGCCAAGGCGGTCGCTTATGTCGGCGCCGGCACGGTGGAATTCATCGCCAACCAGGATGGTTCGTTCTATTTCATGGAAATGAACACCCGCCTGCAAGTCGAACACCCGGTCACCGAAATGATCACCGGCACCGACCTGGTCGAATGGCAGCTGCGCGTGGCCAACGGCGAAGCGCTGCCGCTGACGCAAGACCAGTTGCGCATCGACGGCCACTCGATCGAAGCGCGCATCTATGCCGAGAATCCGGAAAAGGGATTCCTGCCGTCGATCGGCACGCTGCGCCACCTGCGCGCGCCGCAAGCCGTCTGCTTCGCGCGTAACGCCGACGGCGCGGCCGGCTTCCCCTCCGCCGTGCGGATCGATGCCGGCGTGCGCGAAGGCGACACGATTTCGCCATTTTACGATCCGATGATCGCCAAGCTGATCGTCTGGGGGCCGGACCGCCAGCAGGCGCTGGCGCGCATGCGCCAGGCGCTGGCCGAATACCAGGTGGTGGGCCTGGCGACCAACGTCGCCTTCCTGCAGCGCCTGCTCGACAGCCACGCGTTTTCCAGCGCCGACCTCGATACCGGCCTGATCGAACAAAACCGCGATGCGCTGTTCCCTGCTCCCGCCCCGGCCTCGCAGGCCGTGCTGTCGCTGGCTTGCGCCGCCTTGCTGCACGGCGAACGCGGACCGGACGCGGATGTAGGCGGCCAGCCATGGGCGCAGCGTTCCGGCTGGCGCCTGAACGGCACGCTGGCGCGCGCGCTGGCGTTCGGCGACGACACGGGCAGCCTGCCGGTGACGGCCAGCTACCGTGGCGACGGCTGGGCGCTCGGCTTCGACGGCGCGGCACTGCCGTTGCCATTGACGCTGGTGCAGGCCGACGGCAGCGAACTGTCGGTGAAACTCGACGGCCAGTTGATACGCGGCGCCGTGGTGCGCGAGGGAGATATTTTCCACGTCTACTACCAGGGACGCCACACGGTGCTGGCATACCAGGATCAACTGGCACACGCAGGCGAAGCGGAAGCCGAAGCCGGCGCGCTGACGGCGCCGATGCCGGGCAAGATCGTCGCCATCCTGGTGGCGGCCGGCGCCAGCGTGACCAAGGGCACGCCGCTGCTGGTGATGGAGGCGATGAAAATGGAGCACACGATCTCCGCCACCCACGACGGCATCGTCGAAAAACTGCTGTACGAAGTGGGCGACCAGGTCGGCGACGGCGCCCAGTTATTGACCCTGTCGACACCGGAGGCATGACATGGCCAGCCTGGCTGCGGCATTGGCAGCGCCGCGCATTGAATTCATCCGCATCGCGGGCGGCTTCCGCCGCATCATGAAGACGGAACTGGGCGCAGAACAGCTGTGCGCCTGCTGCAACGAACCCTGGCCGATGGACAGCGAATTCTTCCAGGTATCGTCGCGCGGCGTCAGCTACGAGTGCAACGCCTGCATCCGGGAGCGCGCCCGCGCGCGCGCCACGCCGAGACGCCGCGCTGCGCAAGCCGTCGCCGCGCTGCTGGGGAACGATCCGCTGTCCGTCACCGGCCACGCCGCTGCCAGCGGTTGACGGCACGGCGAACCAGCGCCAGCTTCAAGGCGTGTTGAAGCGATTGCCGCAGTCCCCTCCTGCGAGATGAACCGTGCCGGGACAAAATGGGATTCCCCTTGCAGGGCGCGTATGCGCTGTCGCGCATACCGTTTCGCAGGCATGGGGCACACCCTGCGCGGGAATGGCAAGGCTGGCGCTGACTTGACAACATGAGCGCCTGGCGGACCGTGTTTCGGTCAGTGTTCGGCCGTGGCGGCATAAGCCATTCCGCCCGCGGCCGGCGCGGACAGGGCGCGCCTGGCGCCAGGCTTGCCGTTCGCCTTGACGGCGAGCGCGCCCTTGCCTGCGGCAGTGTCGGAACCAGTGCTACCCAGCTTGAACGTCCCCACCACCTGCAACAATTCCATCGCCTGCTCGCGCATGCTTTCGGCCGCGGCCGCGGCTTCTTCAACCAGCGCGGCGTTCTGCTGCGTCATGCCATCCATGCGCACGATATCGGCGCTGGCGTGCTCGATGCCGACGCTTTGCTGCACGCCGGCGTCGGCCATCTCGCTGATAATGCTGTTGACCCGTTGCACGCTGTCGACGATCCCCTCCATCGCCTTGCCGGCGCGTCCCGCCAGGCGGCTGCCGTCTTCGACCTTGGCCAGCGAATCGGCGGTCAGCACATTGATTTCCTTGGCGGCGGCGGCGCTGCGCTGGGCAAGTATCCTGACTTCGGCCGCCACCACGGCGAAACCGCGTCCCTGCTCGCCGGCGCGCGCCGCTTCCACGGCCGCGTTCAGCGCCAGGATATTGGTCTGGAACGAGATGCCGTCGATGACGCTGGTGATGTCGGCGATCTTGCGCGACGATTGATGGATCGACGTCATCGTCGCCACCACGTCCGACACGATGGAGCCACCTTCGACCGCGACCTGGGCCGATGAACCGGCCAGCTGGTCGGCGAGCAGCGCATTGTCCGTGTTGCGCTTGACGGTGGCCGTCAATTCCTCCATCGAGGCGGCGGAGCGTTCCAGCGCCACCGACTGTTCCTGCGTGCGCGTAAACAGGTCGGCGTTACCGTCGGCGATAGAATTCGACACGGAACCGATGGTATCGGTGCCGGCGCGCACGCGCGTGACGATATCGGCCAGGCTGTCGCGCATGGATTTCATCGCGCACATCAGGCTCTCGGTATCGCCATCCTTCAGCGCGATTTCTCCACGCAGGTCGCCGGCCGCGATCTGGCCGGCGATGGCCACCGCGTGCGACGGTTCTCCGCCGAGCTGGCGCAGCAGGCCGCGCGTGATGACATACGCCGCCGCCACGCTGATCAGCAAGGCGACCGTGCCCAGCGCCAGCAATACATTGCGCGCATCCTCGTACGAAGCGCGCGCCTGTAGCGCAGCGCTGGCGTTGAGTTTTTCCTGCGCGGCGATCAATTCGTTCAGCGCCGCCATCCATTTCGCCTGCACCGGCAGCAGTTCGTTGACGAACACTTCGTAAACCAGGTCGGACTGCCCCATCTCCGCATTCGACGCGGCGCGGTCGATGACCGGCAGCGCACTCTGGTTCAAGTCGCGGATGCGTTTGACCAGCGCCACTTCCTTCGGATCGGCGTTCGCTCCGGCCAGCATCGCAGCCAGTTTCTTGTCGGCGCCGGCATAGGTTTCGGCATCGCGCTTCATCAATTGCTGCTGTTCCTTGATCGCCGACAGGGACCGGATCAGTGCCATGTCGCGCAATGAAATCATGCGCGCCGAGACGGAATCGCGCATGCTGCGGCCCAGGTTCGCCTTGGCGCCGTTGATGCTGGTGATGGCTTCGATGCGGTCCTGCATCTCGGCCAGGCGGCTGACGCCAAGCACCGTTTCGACCACCAGCAACAGCATGACCAATCCAAAACCGCATGCCAGTTTGACGCCGACCCGCATTTCAAGGAATTTCATTTTGTCCCCCTAGTCTGTTTGACTTTTAATTTTAAACACTATAAAAACAACTGTTCAACTTTGCCTCATTTTTCGACAATTAGTCAAGAAATATCCATTATTTACAATTTTATGTGATATTTTTATGAACATTAATGAAGCAAATGTCTAAAATATAGGGTGCCGCCCTGTGCGGTCCGCATATCACCCACTGGAGGAGCACCATGTATTTCAATCTGAGCGACAAGCGCGTGATCGTCACCGGCGCCTCGCGCGGCATCGGCCGCGCCATCGCGCGCGCCTTCGCCGCCGAAGGCGCCAGGGTCGCCATCTGCGCCCGCACCGACGAAGCCGTGCAGGAAACCGGGCGCGAACTGGCAAGTCAGGCCGGCGCCGTCATCGCGCGCGCGGTCGACGTCACCGACACGGCCGGCGTGCAAGGCTTCGTGGCCGAAGTGGCGGACGCCTGGGGCGGCGTCGACATCCTGGTCAACAACGCCGGCCAGGGACGCGGCGGCAACCTCGACACGCTGACGCCGGAAGCGATCCTGGAACACGCCAATATCCTGCAGATGGGGCATTTCCGTTTTATCCAGGCCGTGGTGCCGCACATGCGCCAGCAGCGCTGGGGGCGCATCATCGAAATCAACGCGCTGGCCGGCGTGATCCCGACGCCGGACGGCATCCCGTCGGTGATCAACCGCGCGTCCTGCATCGCGCTGTCGAAGACGCTCGGCATGTCTCTGCCGAAGGACAATATCCTGGTCAACACGCTGAATATGGGCTGGATCGACACCGGGCAATGGGACCGCCATTTCCGCGAAATGCCGGAGGGGTGCACGCGCGAAGAATTCAACGCGATGGTAATGAAGGTGGTGCCGGTCGGCCGCTTCGGCAAACCGGAAGACGTGGCCGGCATGGCGCTGTTCCTGTCCAGCGAATACGCCAGCTTCATCAGCGCCGCCTCGATCGACATCGCCGGCGGCATGGGCGGGCAGATCGCCTATTATCCGCAACTGAAACGCGATTTCGCAGAATCGATCACGGCACGCAACGCGGCGAAGGGTTGAACGAAGCATCAACTTACCGCCGTCGCCGCTTTGGGGTCAGGCCCTAATACCGTTAAGTTAAACGTATCGATACGCATGCAACAATCAGCGGCAGATGCCGGGGTCAGACCCATGGGTCTGACCCCAGGGTTTGCATCTGATTTTGGCAATAATCATTGCCAACAGTGTGGTGGTTTTTCTTAACTTAACAGCATTAGGATCTGCCCCAGAAGCAGCGTCGGCAGTGACAGTGGCGTCAGCATGCTGTATCTAACGTGCGATTCCCAACCGTCCCACTGCCCGCGCCGGAGACAGCATGCGCCGCGGACCGACCGTGTTGCGCAGCACGCCGATGCCGGCGATCGCCGCTTCGATGTTATCTCCCGGTTGCAGGAATCGTCCATCCTCCAGCCCGACACCGCAGGTCGATCCCGTAAACACCAGATCGCCCGGCCGCAACTCGATGCGCGCATCGAGATAATTGAGCAGTTCGTCGAGCTTGAAAATCATTTGCCGGCTGTTGTCGCTCTGGCGCAGTTCGCCGTTGATGTGCAGCGACAGCTCCAGTTCCGGCTGCCCCGGCCCGCCCAGCGCATCGAGCGTGACGATGCACGGCCCGACCGGCGCGGTGCGGTCGAGCGCCTTTTGCGTGAACAGGTCGAGCGACCCAAGCTGCTTGCCGGCGTCGCGCGCGCTGATGTCATTGCCGATCGTGTAGCCGAGCAGGCAGGACGACGCTTGCGCCGCGTCGCCCAGCGGCTGCGCCACCACCGCCACCAGTTCGACTTCGTAATCGAGTTGCGCCGTCACGGCCGGATACTGGATTTCGCCATCCGGATCGACGATCGCGCTGGCCGGTTTGATATATGCGATCGTGTGCGGCGGCGCTTCCTTGCGACCCAGGCGCGTCAGATGCGTCAGGTAATTCAGCCCGACGCCGAACACGCGCGCGCCCGGATCGACTGGCGCCAGCGCACGCAGCGCCGACCAGCGCTGCACTTCCGGCGCCAGGTCCAGCGCATCCATTCTCCCTTGCGCCGCGTGCGGCGCCCACTGCGCGAACGGCGCCCGCACGCGACGCGCCGTATCCGCCTCGGGATCGATCAATACCCAGTCGCGCCGGCCTTCGGCATTCTCGGCGAAGGCGAGTTTCATGCGTTATTGCGGCGCGCGGCCAGCACCTCTTCGTCCATCACTTCTTCCGGTGTGCGCACACTTGGTCCCAGGATCGGTCCGACCAGTTCATGGCCCCATAAACTCAGTTTTTCCGGATTGATCTCGAAGCCGTCGTGCTGCCATGGCGCCAGTTCGTTGATGGTCTCGATCGCGAAGCCGCCCGGAGAAAAGTGATAGAACGAGATATGCGGGTCTTGCGCGTGCTGGCCCAGCGTCATCTGCATCGGGATCTCGCGTTTTTTCACGAGGTCATAGGTTTCGCCGACATCGCGCACGCTGCTGACGAACATTCCCATGTGCTGGATGCCCATGCGCCCCGGACCGTGGCCGTAACCGATGTCGTGGCTGGTGTAGGTATTGAGCTTGGAACGATAAAAGCCGGTACGGCCCTTGCCGGCGCCGGCGCCGTACCAGTGGAAGCCCATGATCTCGGTCAGAAAATGATCCAGTTCGGGCGTATAGTCCGGCGTGATCAGGACCACGTGACCGAGGCCGCGCTTGCCGGCGACGAAACCGCCGTGCGGGCGGCCCGGCTGGAAGGAGCGCGGCAGCCACTTCTGCGCATAAAATAACTCATGCTGGTAGCCGGCCGGATCGCGGAAACGAATGAGTTCCCTGACGCCGCGCGTTTCGCACAAGGCCGCGTCGCCGACCGTCACCGCCACGCCGCTGGCGCGGAATTTTTCAATCGCAGCCTGGTATTCGAGGCGCCCTCTCGCTTCCCAGCCGATGTATTCGATGCGGTCGACCTTGCCCGGGCGGAAAGCCAGGCGGTGGCGCCGGTCGTCGGTGCGGAAGTACAGCGCATCCGGTTCCGACGCGGGAGAAGCGCCGATCTGGAAGCCCATCACGTTCGGGCCATAATCGCGCCACTGTTCGATGCAGGTCGTCTCGAAACCGAGATAGCCGATGCCGATGATATCCATTACTGCCTCCTGCTGATTGTTGTTGGGTCAGATCGCGAGCAGGCCGCCGTCGATCACGATGTCCGAACCGGTCATGAACGACGCCTCTCCGGAAGCGACGAACAGCGCCAGCGCCACCACTTCTTCCGGTTCGCCCGGACGGTCCATCAGCACGCCGTCCAATAAAGCCTTGCGCGCTTGCGGGTTTTCCAGGAAGGGACGGGTGCCGGGCGTGGCAACGAAACCGGGGCTGATGGAGACGGCGCGGATGCCGACCGGCGCGCCTTCGACCGCCAGTTGCCGCGTCAGCGAGACCACCGCACCCTTGGCCGCCGAGTGGGCGCCGATGCCGGCCACGCGCGAACCGCCCCAGGCGGCCGTCGACGAGATATTGATGATGACGCCGCGCTGGCGCGCCAGGTGCGGCCAAGCATACTTTGTCGTGTAAAAAATCAGGTCGACTTCGTTGCGCATCGTGTAGCGCCAGTCCTCGACCGTCATCTCGGCCACCGGCGCGAACTTGGCGGCCGAGGCATTGTTGTACAACACGTCGATTTTCCCGTGCGCCGCGGCGGCCAGCTCCACCCAGGCGCGCGCCTGTTCCGGGTCACCCAGGTCGAGCGGCGCGCTGCCGTGCAATTCGTAACCTTCCGCCTGCAACAGCGCGCGCGTTTCGGCATGCCCTTCGGCGAGGACGTCGCAACCGACGACGGTCGCGCCCTCGCGCGCGAAGCGCAGCGCCGCCTCCCTCCCCTGTCCGCCACCGGTGCCGGTAATCAAGACCACCTTGCCGGTAAAGCGTTGCGTCATGCGGGAACCTCTTCGATCGTCAGCGCCACGGCCGGGCAGGCCAATGCCCCTTCGCGCGCCGACTCTTCCAGGCCGGCGGGAATCAGTTCGCTTTCCACATACACCAGGCCGCCTTCGTCGAGCTTATACACTTCCGGGCAGATGGCGGCGCACAGCCCGTAACCGCAGCAGCTGCCACGATCGACCACGACGCGCAATTGGATGTTGGTACTCATATCTAGTCTCCTGGTTTCTGCCCTTGGGCATACATGTAGCGTTCAGTAATTTTGAACACAATTGAAAAACATGTCAACAAAATGATGCGCATAATCGCATTTTATAAGGCATAATTGAAAAAACTGTTCATAAGATCCATCGTTCAAGGAGAGATACATGTCTGATCCCAAGCCATCTTCCAGTGCCGTCGAGGCCGACTTCGCCAAGGTCAGCGCCACCTTCAGCGGCAACGTCGACGATCCGTTCCCGATTTACCGCGCGCGGCGCGAGAACATGCCGGTCATGGAAGGCGACATCGTGGCCGAATTCGGCTCGGCGACTTTCACGACCATGAAAACGCCGCGTCCTGTTTACACGCTGTTCCGCTACAACGACGTGATGGCGGTGCTGAAGGATGCGAAAAATTTTACGAGCGGCTTCCTGATGGAAGGCGGCATGGCCTCGTTCATGGACGGCTTCGCGCTGACGGCGATGGATGGCGACCCGCACCGCCAGGCGCGCGGCCTGCTGCAACCGTGCTTCGCGCCGCAAGTGCTGAAGGCGTGGCGGGACCAGCGCATCGAACCGGTGATCCGCGGCGATTTCGTCGCGCCGCTGGTCGAACGCGGCAGCGCGGAGCTGGTGTCGGACATGGCATTGATGTTCCCGATCCGCGTGATCTACGATTTATTGGGCTTTCCTCCGGACGCAGAAGGGCTGGCCCATTTCGCCTCGACCGCGCTGCGCGTGCTGGGCGGCGTGTCGCCCGATCCGGAAGCGAAGAAATCGGCGATGCTGGCGGCCAAGGAACTATATGACAGCACCTTGCTGGTAGTGCAGGCGCGCCGCGCCGACGGCGCCGACGGCGACGACATGATCAGCCGCCTGATCCGCTCCAGCTTCGAAGGCAATTCGCTGACAGATCACCAGATCACGATGTTCGCCCGCATGCTGCTGCCGGCGGCGGCCGAAACGACGACGCGCAGCTTCGCGACCCTGATGGTGCTGCTGCTGGAACGCCCCGAACTGCTCGAACGCATCCGCGCCGACCGCAGCCTGGTGGGCAAGGCGATCGACGAATCGATCCGCTATGAGCCGGTGGCGACCTTCAAGGTGCGCGAGACGGAAAACGACGTCACCTTCCAGGGTGTCAATATCGCCAAGGGTTCGCTGCTGTCGCTGTGCGTGGCCTCGGCCAACCGCGACGACGCCGTGTTCGAGGATGGAGACACGTTCAATATCGACCGCCCGACCAAGATGTCGTTCGGCTTCGGCTTTGGCGCGCACATGTGCGTCGGCCTGTTCATCGCCAAGGCGGAAATCGAAGTGGCCCTGAATGCGATGCTCGACCTGATGCCGGACCTGGAATTCGACCCGGCCTACCCCCGCCCCACCATCCGCGGCATCCAGCTGCGCGGACCGGAAGCGGTGCATGTGCGGTGGAAGGTGGCGAAGTAAAGTCAGCAGGGGGAGCGGCTTATTTACGCACACCTAGCCTAATTCTGTCATTCCCGCGAAGGCGGGAATCCCATTCCTCTGCGCCGTCCGGGACACAAATGGGATTCCCGCCTTCGCGGGAATGACAGCGATTGCGACGGTCATGGGTAAATTCCAAATTTACCTTATATCGGAATACTATTTTCAATATAGAATGGTGTGATCTTATAGTTTCCAGATTGCACCATATGAAAGCAGCCACTGCCACCGTCAAGCCGCGCGCCCGCGCGGCCGTTTCCGCCGATGCAGATGCCGGCGCCGATACCACTCCTGCCCGGGCGGCGGCATCCATCACGATGGTCAAGCCGGTCATCAACGCAATGCAGATCCTGCGTCATCTCGCCAAGAGCGGCGAACCCGCGCGCGCCGTCGATATCGCGCGCCATCTCGGCATCAACCAGAGCACCTGTTTCAATATCCTGCGCACGCTCGTCAGCGAAGACGTGGTCGCCTTCGATCCCTTGTCCAAAACCTACACGGCCGGCATCGGCCTGGCCAACCTGGTCGGCCAGTTCGTCACGCAGGGCCAGCGCCTGGAAGTGGCGAAACCGCTGATGCGGGAAATGGCGCGCGAATTCGCCGTCACCGTCACGCTGTGGCGCCCGATCGGCACCGACCGCATCGTGCTGGTCAGTTCCGAGGTCAGCCCGACCGACCTGCGCATCGACATGGCCGAAGGCCAGAGATTACCCTACCTGATGGGCGCGAGCGGACGCTTCTTCGCCGGCCAGCTCGGGCTGCCCGAGGCGGAACTGCGAGAAGCGTTCGAGCAGATCCGCTGGTCCGAGCCGCTCAGCTTCGAGACTTACTGGCGCGAAGTGCAGGATGCGCAGCAGCGCGGCTACGCGATCGATGACGGCCATTTCGCGCGCGGCATCATGGCCATCGCCGCGCCGATCCACGACCGCAACGGCTCGATTGCCTTTACAGTTTCCGCCGTTATGTTCCGAAACCAGTTCGACCAGGCCGGCATCGCGCAGGTGGGCGATGCCTTGAGCGAACTGGGCAAAAAACTGTCCGCGGCGCTCTTTTAAGCGCAAACCGGCGCCAAGGCCCGGGGCGGACGGTGCTGGGCCACCGACCTGTCATTCCCGCGCAGGCGGGAACGACAAAATTTGACACTAACGTAATGGCATTAAGGCTGGACGAGGACGCCGAATCCTGTGGGTCCAGCCCTGGATTTTGCTTTTTTTCAGCCATTTTCAATACGTTTTTTAAATAATAGTTCAAATTATTTCGCAAAATCGCTAAAGTTTATAAACAAAATTTGATTTAGTGTTTACATACCGGTTTCTATCCACTATCATCAAATTTCTCCACGCTTGGGCGTGGCTTACACTTTTCCGAGGATGCGATGAAACTGGAAGACCTCATACTCGTCAGCGTTGACGACCATGTGATTGAACCCCCTAACGCCTTTGCCCGCCACATGCCGGCCAAGTACAAGGGCCGTGAACCCAAGGTCGTCAGCATCAACGGCCGCGACGTATGGGAATTCGAAGAAAAAGTCACCGGCTACATGGGCCTCAATTCCGTGGTCGGCCGCCCGAAAGAAGAATACGGCATGGAACCGCTGTCGTATGAGCACATGCGCAAGGGCACCTGGGACATCGCCGCCCGCGTCGACGACATGAACGCCAACGGCGTGCTCGGCTCGATGTGCTTCCCGACCTTCCCCGGCTTCGCCGGCCAGCGTTTCCAGGGCGTCCCCGACAAGGGCGCCGCGCTGGCCGCGATCCAGGCCTATAACGACTGGCACCTGCACGACTGGGCCAACGCCGCGCCGGGCCGTTTCATCCCTTTGATGATCTGCCCGTGGTGGGACCCGCAACTGGCCGCCGCCGAAATCCGCCGCATGGCGACGCAAGGCGTGCACGCGCTGTCGTTCTCCGACAACCCGGCGCTGCAAGGCTTCCCGTCGATCCACAACGATTACTGGGACCCGATCTGGAAAGCGTGCTCGGACCACAACGTCGTCATCTGCTGCCACATCGGCACCGGCGCCAAGGCCGCCCACGCGTCCGACGAATCGCCGATCGACGCCTGGATCACCTCGATGCCGATCTCGATCGCCAACTCGGCGGCCGACTGGATCTGGGCGCCGATGTGGAAGAAATTCCCGAACCTGCGCATGGCGCTGTCCGAAGGCGGCATCGGCTGGATTCCCTACCTGCTCGAACGCGCCAACTTCACGCACCGCCACCACCACGCGTGGACCAATTCCAACTTCGGCAACCTGCAGCCGAGCGACATCTTCAACAAGCACATCATCACCTGCTTCATCGAGGATGAATTCGGCCTGCGCAACCTCGATTCGATCAACGTCGACATGGCGACCTGGGAATGCGACTATCCGCACTCGGACTGCACCTGGCCGACCTCGGCCGACGTGTTCCACACGCAGTCGCGCCACCTCAGCGATGAAGTCATCAACAAGCTGACTCACCTGAACACGATGCGTGAATTCTCGTACGATCCATTCTCCATCCTCGGCCGCGAAAACTGCACCGTCGGCGCGCTGCGCGCCAAGGCGACCCACGTCAGCATCGAGCCGGCGCTGGGCATGGGCGGCGCGGCGCCGGAACGCGATCCGAACAAGCCGGTGACGTCGGGCGACATCAACCGCATGTTCGCCGAAGCCGACGCCGGTTCGGCGTTGTAAGCCATGCCAGTCGCCCAATTCCAGTACAGCCGGATTCCGGCTGCGGCTGGGGCGCTGCGCGCCGAGGTCAGGGCTTTCCTGGCCGACGCGCTGCACGATCGCCCGCCGCAATTGCGCGCCCATTCCTGGATGGGCTTCGATCCAGCGTTCAGCCGCAAGCTGGGCCAGCGCGGCTGGATCGGCATGGCGATTCCGCGCGAGTATGGCGGCAGCGATGCCGGCCCGTTCGCGCGCTACGTCGTCGTCGAGGAATTGCTGGCGGCCGGCGCGCCGGTGTCGGCGCACTGGATCGCCGACCGCCAGAGCGCGATGCAGATCCTGAACTTCGGCAGCGAGGCGCAAAAACAGCAATACCTGCCGCCGATCTGCCGCGGCGAAAGCTATTTTTGCATCGGCATGAGCGAACCGAATTCCGGTTCCGACCTCGCGTCGATCAAGACGCGCGCGCGGCGCGACGGAGAACGGTGGATCCTGAACGGCCAGAAGCTGTGGACCACCAACGCCCAGCATTCGCACTACATGATCGCGCTGGTGCGTACGGCCGATTCGGCCAGCGCCCGGCACGACGGCATGTCGCAATTCATCGTCGACCTGCGCCTGCCCGGCATCACGATCCGCCCGATCCGCGACCTGGTCGGCAGCGAGCATTTCAATGAAGTGTTTTTTGACGACGTCGTGCTCGAAGCCGATGCGCTGGTCGGCGTCGAAGGACAAGGCTGGGACCAGGTGACGGCGGAGCTGGCGTTCGAACGCAGCGGACCGGAACGCTTCCTGAGCAGCATCGCCCTGGTGCACACCTTGATCGACGCCGTCGGGACCGAACCGGACGCCTTGCAGGCGCGGGAGATAGGCCGCATCACGGCGCGCCTGATCACGCTGCGCAACATGTCGCTGGCCGTCACGGCGCAACTGGCCGCCGGCGACAATCCGGCCTGGGCCGCCTCCTGCGTCAAGGACCTGGGCACGTCGCTGGAACAGGACATCCCGGAGATCGCGCAACTGCTGCTCGACGACGCGCCCTGCTCGGCCGGCGGCTCGGCCCATGCGCAAGTGCTGTCTTACCTGACCCAGTCGGCGCCTTCCTTCTCACTGCGCGGCGGCACCCGCGAAATCTTGCGCGGCATTATCGCGCGCGGACTAGGACTACGTTAATCATGCGCGAACTTTTTGATACGACCGTCCAGCGCCTGTTCGGCGACCTGGCGACCCCGGAAGCCGTGATGGCGCTGGAGGCCGGAACATGGCCGGCGGCGCTGTGGGACGGCATCGCCGAATCCGGCTTCAGCCTGGCCAGCGCGCCCGAGGAAGCCGGCGGCACCGGTTCGGACTGGAACGATTTATACGTGGTGGTGCGCGCCTGCGGACGCCACGCCGTGCCGGCGCCGCTGCCGGAAGCGCTGCTGGCGAACTGGCTGCTGGGCCGCGCCGGGTTGCAAGCGATCGAGGGCACGTTGACGTTCGCGGCCGCCTCCACGCTGCGCATCGACTCCGGCCACGCCAGCGGCCAGTTGAACGACGTGCCCTGGGGCCGCCACGCCAACCACGTGGTGGCGCTGGCCGGAGACCAGGTCGTGCTGCTGCGCACGGCCGACGCCGACACCGTGGCGCTGCAACTGAACATGGCCGGTGAGCCGCGCGATACGCTCAGTTTCGCGCACGCCGAAGTGCTGGCGTCTGGCGCCCTGCCGGCAGACATGCCGGCCGATATCCTGCTGCTGGGCGGCGCCATGCTGCGCTCGGCGCAGATGGCCGGCGCCTTGCAGGCCGTGCTGGAGATGACGGTCCAATATGCCGGCGAACGCTCGCAGTTCGGCCGTCCTATTGCCGGTTTCCAGGCGATCCAGCACCGCCTCGCCGTGCTGGCCGAACAGACCGCCGCCGCGATGATCGCCTCCGAAGCCGCGTTTGCCGAATCGGATGCGCAACTGGCGCGCCTGGCGGTGATGGCGGCGAAGGTATGCGCATCGGAAGCTGCCGGCATTGCCGCCGACACGGCGCACGCGGTGCACGGCGCGATCGGCATCACCGAGGAACACGCGCTGCACTTGCTGACGCAAAGACTGTGGTCATGGCGCAGCGAGTTCGGCTCGGCCACGTACTGGGCGCAGCAGATCGGACGCGACGCCTGCGCCGGCGGCGCGCAGCGCTACTGGCCTACCATCACCGCCACCGGAGACCTGGCATGAAACCCTTTCTGATTTGCGAGCGCGACGAACACGGCGTGCTGACGGTGCGCATGGACCGGCCGGAGACGAGAAACGCGCTGACCGACCCGGAACAGATGCAGGAATTCGTCGCCCTGTGCGCGCAACTGCGCCGCGACCGCTCCGTCAAGGTCGTCGTCTTGACCGGCAACGGCAGCGCCTTCTGCGCCGGCGGCAACGTCAAGGACATGAAGGAACGCGGCGGCATCTTCGCCGGCTCACCATACGAAGTGCGGGAGAACTACCGCAACGGCATCCAGTCGATCCCGCTGGCGCTGTATGAACTGGACGTGCCGGTGATCGCCGCCGTCAACGGCCCGGCCATCGGCGCGGGACTGGATCTCGCCTGCATGTGCGACATCCGCATCGCCGCCGACAATGCGGTGTTCGCCGAGAGTTTTGTGCGGCTCGGCATCGTGCCCGGCGACGGCGGCGCGTGGCTGCTGCCGCGCATCGTCGGCATGCCGCGCGCGAGCCTGATGGCCTTCACCGGCGACACCATCGATTCGGCCAAGGCGTTGGCCTGGGGCCTGGTCGCGGATGTCGTGCCGGCGGCCGAACTGGAAGCCGAAGCGCAAGCGCTGGCGCTCCGCATCGCGGCCAATCCATCGCACGCGCTGAGACTGACCAAGCGCCTGCTGCGCGAAGGCCAGCACATGCGGCTC
This sequence comes from Pseudomonadota bacterium, assembly GCA_040389645.1. Classification (GTDB taxonomy): domain Bacteria; phylum Pseudomonadota; class Gammaproteobacteria; order Burkholderiales; family Burkholderiaceae_D; genus Rugamonas. Next base: position 110,277 of record JAZJZT010000031.1, read on the forward strand.
GACTCGCTGCTGGAACTGTCGGCCGCGTTCCAGGCGCTGGCGCACCACACCGAAGACCACCACGAAGCCGTCGGCGCATTCCTGGAAAAGCGCGCGCCGAATTACAGCGGTAAATAAAGCAGAAGCAGAATAGCAAACAGACCCGCGGCGCATCAACGGGGTCAGGCCCCACGTCCGGGACGCGGCCTGCATCGGCAACCTGGAGGGGGCCTGACCCCACCGCCCCGGGACTGAACCTTTGCAGCGGCAAATAAACCAGAAGCAGAATCCGGGGTCAGACCCGGGGGACTCGGCGTCCCCGTCCGACCCCAGTTTTTGCCTCTGGTTTAAAACACATTATCAAGGAACCAAAATGCGTAGCGTTTTCCGTGAAGACCATGAAGCCTTCCGCGAGCAGGTGCGGCGCTTCATCGACAAAGAGATCGTGCCCCACCACGCCGAGTGGGAACACCAGGGCATCGTGCCGCGCGAGCTGTGGTACAAGGCTGGCGCGGCAGGGCTGCTGTGCGTCACCGTCGCCGAGGAATACGGCGGCGCCGGCGGAGACTACGGCCACTCTGCCGTGCTGATCGAGGAACTGGCGCGCGCCAACGCGACTGCCGTGGGATTCACCACCCATTCCGAGATCGTGGCCAACTACATCGTCGCCTACGGCAGCGACCAGCAGAAACGCGACTGGCTGCCGAAAATGGTCAGCGGCGAAATGATCGCCGTGATCGCGATGACGGAACCGGGCGCCGGCAGCGACCTGCGCTCGATCCGCACCGGCGCGCGGCGCGACGGCGACGAATACGTCATCACCGGCCAAAAGACTTTTATTACCAACGGCGGCAATGCCGACCTGGCCGTGGTGGTGGCCAAGATGGACCCGGCCGGCAAGCACCTGACGCTGTTCTGCGTCGAAACCGAGCGCCAGGGTTTTTCCAAGGGCAAGCTGCTGGAAAAGGTTGGATTGAAGGGACAGGACACGTCCGAGCTGTTCTTCGACGACGTGCGCGTGCCGGCCAGCCACCGCCTGGGCGACGAAAACGAAGGTTTTAATTATTTGAGCCACCAGCTGGCGTGGGAACGCCTGATCATCGGCCTGCGCGCGGCCGCGTCGGTGCACGCGCTGCTCGAAGAGACCATCGTCTACACGCGCGAACGCAAGGTGTTCGGCAAGTCGCTGCTCGATTACCAAAACACCCGGTTCAAGCTGGCCGAAGTGAAGGCGCAGGCAACCATGCTGCGCGCCTTCGTCGACCAGTGTCTTGATCTGGTGATGCGCGGAGAACTGACGCCGGAAGTGGCGGCCATGGCCAAGCTGAACGGCTCCGAAATGCAGGGCAAGCTGCTCGACGAACTGCTGCAACTGCACGGCGGCTACGGCTTCATGAGCGAATACAAGATCAGCCGCGCCTGGGTCGACGCGCGCGTCGCGCGCATCTATGGCGGCACGTCCGAAATCATGAAGGAAATCATCGGGCGCAGCCTGTGATGACGGCATAACTTCTGTCATTCCCGCGAAGGCGGGAATCCCATTTGCATCCTGTCCTGCGCAATGTAAAGAAGAGTAGATGCATGAAATGGGATTCCCGCCTTCGCGGGAATGACAAGCGATTCGCCCCTGGCTATCGGCCATTTTCGCCGCAATATCAATAAAACCCTGGAGACACCAATGAAAGCAGCAGTCATCACCGAACGCGGCGCGGCCCCGGCCGTGCAGCAATTCCCTGAACCTGTCGCGCAGGATGGCGCGATACTGATCGACGTCGAAACCGCCGGCCTGGGCGGATGGGATGTGCTGGGCGCCTACCGCCTCGGCGTGCAATACCCATGCGTGATCCGCGGCGAAGGCGTAGGGCGCGCGCCGGACGGCCGCCGCGTCTACTTCGGCGAACGCTCCGTGCTGCCGTACGGCGCCTTCGCCGAACGCACGCTGGTGCCGAGCGAGGAAGTGTGGGACGTGCCGGACAATGTCGACGACAAGACCGCGATCACGATGGGCATCGCCGCCACCGGCGCGCTGGTGCCGCTCGAACAGGCGAAGATCCAGCCGGGCGAACAGGTGCTGGTGCTGGGCGCGACCGGCACCCTGGGCCAGGTGGCGCTGCAACTGGCGCGCCACCTCGGCGCCGGCAAGGTCGTCGCCGCCGCGCGCTCGGAAGCGGCGCTGCAACGCCTGAAGGAACGCGGCATCGCCGACGACATCGTCGTGCTGGGCGGCGACGACGATGTCGCGGCCTTGAAAGCGGCCGGCGGCGCCGGCTTCGACGTGGTGCTCGACCTGGTCTGCGGCCAGCCGATGCTCAACGCGCTGAAGGCGACCCGCTGGGGCGCGCGCATCATGACCATCGGCACCGGCGCCGGACGCCAGGTCAACCTCGACATCGCCGACCTGCTGTTCCGCACCCTGTCGTGCATCGGCACCGGGCAGCGTCCGCCGGCCGACCGGCGCGCGATCTGGGAACGTCTGCTGCGCATCGCGCACGAGCAGAAGATCGAAGTCGATTACGTCGACTACACGCTCGACCAGTCGGCCGAAGCCTGGGCCGCGCAAGTGTCCGGTCCGCACGCCAAGATCACGGCGCGCGTGCGCTGATTCCCTGGAAAGGAACGCTATGTCACGAGATACATGGTGGGCGGTGGCCCTGTCCGAACAGGTCAAGCCGCAAAAAACCCTCGCCGTGGTCTGTGGCGGCGAGCAGATCGCGCTGTACCGGGACGCGGCCGGCAAGGTGTTCGCGCTGGAAGACCGCTGCCCGCACCGGCGGGTGCTGCTGTCGGCCGGCGTCGTGCAATCGGGCGGGCTACAATGCCCGTACCACGGCTGGACCTTCGATGGCGCCAGCGGCAAATGCACGGATATCCCGAACCTGCGGCGCGACGAAAACATCCCCGCAAAATACGAAGCGGTCGCCTATCCGGCGGCCGAGTTGAACGGTTTTATCCACGTCTGGCTGGGACAGGGTGTGCCCGGCATCGGCCTGCCTTCCGAAAAATACCTGCCGTTCGGGCGCCAGTTTTACGGCAGCGCGGTGGCCAGCATCGGACTACATCAATACCTGGACGTAATGCTCGACGGCCCGCAATGCCTGCTGGCCTTCCCCGGCGTGCAGATCACCGACTTCTATCTCGGCGATCCGCGCCGGGACGGCGATCACCTGGTGCTCGACCGCGGCGCGGTGTGGAGAGGCAAAGGCGCAGGCCCGGCCTTCGTGCGCGACCACCCGCTGCTGGTGCGCACCCGCGTGCCGTTGACCGGCGGCGCGATCATCGTGCAACTGCTCGACGCAGAAGAGGAAGCGATGGTGACGATGTTCATCGGCGCCACCGAAAACCGGAGAGGCACCACCAGTTTGAGCTGGCGCGGCTTCCGCCATGCGCACGCGGCGCCGGACGAACCGTTCAAGGCGACCTTGCGCCGCCTGGCCGGACGAGCGCCGTTCGACGTGTTTTCGCAGATCGACGGCGCCGCGATCGCCGCGCTGGCGGTGGCGCCGTCGCTGGAGCGGCGCCCCATCGTCCCCGGCATCCCGATCCATTTCGCCAGTCCGCCCTGCGCCGGAAAAAGAGCGATGACATAAGTTCCCTGTCGTTCCCGCGCAGGCGGGAACCCATAGACCACATCCAGTCCGGCACAGTTTGAAAATGTAGGCAATGCATATGTGCTATGGGTTCCCGCCTGCGCGGGAACGACAACCGCCTTCATGCAATCGCAGCAACCGCGGACAAAGGAAAACCCCATGACGCAACAAGCCCCGCAAGCAAACAGCCCGGCCCGAGCCGAAGCCGCCCCGAAAGGCGACTGGATGCCGATCAACCTGGATCTGCGCGACACCTGGTTCCCGGTCGCCTACTGCGCCGATATTGGCAGCCGGCCGGTGCGGCGCATCATCCACGCGCAATCAGTCTATTTGTGGCGCGACGGCGGCCATGTCCGCGCCGCCGAATTCCGGCCCGACCTGATCGAAAAGATGCGCCATGTCGCCAGCGCCTTCACCGGTGGTTCGGCATATTACCTGGTGGTCGAACGTTACGGCTATGTCTGGGCCTGGTACGGCAACCCGGAACGCGCGCATGAAGACCTGATCCCGTTCATCCCCTTCCTGCCGGCCGACGGCAGCGGCATTCCGCGCTACACGCAGCGCGCAGTGCGCTTCGACGCCGCCACCTCGCTGTCGGTGGAAAACCTGATCGACCTGACGCACGCCGACTTCCTGCATGCGAACACCATCGGCGATGGCCGTTCCGAAAGCGACGTCGTCGAATTCAGCTCCACGTCCGAAACGCTGACGCGCACCCGCATCGTCACGCAAAAATCGGTCGCGCCGGTGATGCGCTGGATCGGCGGCGTGCGCGCCAAGTACCAGGATTTTCGCGCCGTGCTGCACGTCCACTTGCGCAACAGCGTCTGCATTTCCTACCCGCGTTTTACACCAGGCTACGCGATTCCGAACGTGCAGCCCTTCGTCCCGGTCGGCAAGCACCGGTCGAGGGTCGACCAGACCAACTACACGGTCGGCGCGCCGGCTCCGTTCCGCTGGCTGATCCCGCGCATCTCCTACGTCATCCAGCCGCAGGACAACTCGGTGCTGCGCGAGCAGAACGCGCGCTACTTCGAGCCGGGCGACCGGCGCGACCTCAGTTCGCGTTTCGACGCGCCGGGCAACCGCTACCGCGTCTTAATGGTGCGCCTGGCCGAGCGCCAGCGCCAGGGAGATTTCAGCTTCGGCGCCGACGCCGATCCGCGCGCCGACATTTCCGGCATCCTCGGCATGAAGGGCTGATTCTGCGCGATACCCACACTCCGGCGGCGGCGGGGATCTCCGGCACCACGGTGATCCCCGCCGGCCTGGCGATGGTCGGCCCGTTCTTCATCAACATCTACTTGCCCTCATTTTTCCGCCAGAAGATCGCTCAATGCCTTCGGTGCATAGAGCGCGCTCTGGAATTCTGGAACATATTCATACTTCATCATCTTCCCCAGCTTGAGCGACTTGATGAATGTCGAAAAACTGCCGTCACCGAGTTTTAAATTGACCGATTTGGAACTCGTACTGGAAGCATGCGCAAGCTGTCGCGAAATCGCATAGCCATATGTCAGTTGCCCATTCTTGTCTATATTTGTGAAGCTGTTTTTCACCATCTCTGCCTCATGCGACACGTCGCTCAGCTTCTCGCCTTCAAAAACGAAATCCACTTTGCCCGTGTCGCTGTCAGTGACAGTGAAGGAAAACGATTTGTCTGTCTCCTTGAGTTCAATTCCCGTCAGCCACTTCGGCAGGTTATATCCTACAACGCCTCGCACCCTGGCCAGTTCGGTATTCACCGGGAGCTTCAGTACATAGCCCCAGAAATCGCCCGAGGATGATTGGCCCATCAAAGTCAGGGGGCCAAAGCTCGATTTACCCGGCTTGTTCGTCACGATCGAGAGCGAGATCTCGCTGTAGCTATCGTTGTCGCAATAATCGTACGAGTAAACCGTCAATGCGACTACCCCACGCCCCGGCCAAACCTGGAGCGGTTGAACTTCCTTCAGGACCTTATCCGGCATCAATCCACGCAAGCGATCGAGATTGGCCGTGAACACGGCGGTAATCTTGCGGTTCTTATAGTAGAAATTGGGTGAATACGATTCAAAACCTATATCCACTTTTTCCTTCGTGATGCCCTTGAACCAGCTAAGGTCGACGTCCGGCGCTTCCGATGCGATCACGGACAATGGAGGGTTTGAACGAAAGCGGTCATACAAGCCACCCGCAAGCACTGGCACATCGTGACCACCAATGTTGATGAGGACCTGCCTGGGTTCAGTTACATTCTGGGCCCATGCAGGAGCGCCGACGGAACCCAAGATCAATCCCGAGACTGCGGCGGTTTTTTTGATATTCATGCTCTACACCTTAAAAATGTGATTGAAAAAATGGTTTGAAGTGCGCATTCACAGGGATCGCTTCTTTGCGCCGTGGACTGCCACCCGTCTTTCGGTCGTCATGCTGACACCGGAGAATTGCTCATCCGGCGGCGATAGTTTTTGTTCTGGATTCTGGCTTCCAGCTGCTGTGCGAGCAGCGCAAAAACAGGAAGGACATTGGGCTTGGCCGATTTTCCCCTGCTGAGGCGGCGCAGCTGGTACTTCACCATCGCCATGTGGGCCGCGGCCGCCATCACTTTATTTTTCCATCCAACGGCGCGCAGCACCGCGGTCGCGGCCTGGTCGGAGCGCCAAGCTTCAGGTAATTTCGGATTGAGCGCGAGAGCGGTTCCCATTCCCACCATATCGATGCCGCTGCTCAGCACTTCTTCCACGATCTGGTATCGGCGTATGCCACCAGTCACCATCATCGGCATTTCAGCCACGGTGGCGATGTCCTTGGCAAATTCCAGGAAGTACGCTTCACGGGCAAGCGTTCTTCCATCACGCGCTTGTCCATTCATCGCCGGTGCCTCGTAGCTGCCGCCGGAAAGTTCGATCATGTCCACCGCCAATGGGTTGAGCATGGCGACGACTTTTTTCGCATCCTCGGTACTGAAACCGCCCCGCTGAAAGTCCGCCGAGTTGAGCTTGACTGCGACGGAGAAGTCCTTGCCCACGGCCTGGCGAATCTGTTTGACAATGTCGATCAGCAGCCTGGCCCGGTTTTCGATGGAACCGCCCCAGCGGTCAGTGCGCTTATTGGTGATCGGCGACAGGAACTGGCTGATCAGGTAACCATGCGCGGCATGAATTTCCACGCCGTTGAAACCACATTTTTTTGCCAACTGCGCCGTCCTGACGAATCTGCGCTTGACGTCGGCAATGTCGTTTTCGCTCATTTCTCGCGGTGTGGAAAATTGGTTGGACAGATTACCAAGGTCCATTGCGATAGCCGATGGCGCCATCGTTTCCTGTCCAAGCGCCGCAGGCATCTGGCGCCCCGGGTGGTTAATCTGCATCCAGATCTGGGCGCCATGAGAACGAGCCACCCTGGCCCATTCCTTGAAGCGGGGCGCAAATTTGTCCGATTCAAGCACCACGCCACCCGGCCCGGTCATGGCCCGCTGGTCGATCATCACATTTCCAGTGATGATCAGCCCTGCGCCACCTTCCGCCCACGATTCGTACAGCCGGATCAGGCCATCCGAGGGGGAATGATTTTCGTCGGCCATGTTTTCTTCCATCGCCGCTTTGGCCAGGCGATTTTGGACGATAGTGCCGTTAGGTAAAGCCAGCTCACTAAAAGGATTCATTGCGATCTCCCGGGTTACAATGACTCCACGATAAGCTTGAAGCTAACTTCAAGGTCAAGCTCCGATGCGAACAAATTTTAGAGTCTGGACTCGGTATCATGACAACAGTGCAGCACTGTCATGTTTATCACCATCGGGGGCACAGTTTTCGCTCGAATCACTTGACCTTCAACCTGGCTTCAAGCTTATAGTTGACTGCTGCACAAGCTCACCCAGGCTGAGGAAGGCTCCCAATGAAAATCGGCGAATTAGTCGTACGTAGCGGCATACCCGCATCAACAATCCGGTTTTATGAATCAAAGGGACTGTTGAAGCCTGTCAGCCGCCAGTCCAACGGTTACCGGGACTATCCGCTTGAGGCCGTAGCCCTGCTTGCCATCATTAATGACGCACAAAAGGCAGGGTTTTCACTTGAAGAGATCAAGCAGGTTCTGCCAGGAGACATTTCCTCATGGAAGCATGATGAACTGATGGCGGCGCTCAAAAAGAAGATTGCCGACATCGAATCGCTGGAAGTGCGGCTGGCTCAAAACAAGGCTCATCTCCGCGCCCTGATCCAACTTATCGATTCCAGACCCGACGACATTGATTGCAAGGACAATGCCGTAAGAGTCATGGCCAGCATCGGAATCACGAGCGGCGACTAACTTCCATTGCTTCGGCACCTGTCGCGCTCGTGCCGGCACGCCTGCCCACATGTATGCGGTGAATAGTCAATTGACAAGGTATGATCTTCATCGGCAAGCCGTTCGGCGGCCGTTTTCTTTCAACATGGAGATCATCACAATGAAAAAATCAAAAATTTCCATCGCCAGCCTGATGCTGTGCGCGCTTGTATCGGGGCTGGGCATGGCGACTGCGGCGCAGGCCGAGTCGTCGAAGATGTCGTTTTTCGTCACCAGCGCCGGTCCCGGCAAGGGTGGCGACCTGGGCGGACTTGAAGGCGCCGACGCGCATTGCGCCAGCCTGGCCAAGGCGGCCGGCTCGACCAAGGCAAACTGGCACGCGTACTTGAGCACGACGGCACCTGGCGGCGACGCCGGCGTGAATGCGCGCGACCGCATCGGCAAGGGTCCGTGGCGCAATGCCAAGGGCGTCGTGATCGCCAAGAACGTCGATCAACTGCACTCGAAATCGAACAACCTGACCAAGGAAACCGCGCTGACCGAAAAGGGTGACGTCGTCAGCGGCCGCGGCGATCCGGTCAACACGCACGACATGCTGACCGGCTCCGACCCGGACGGCAATTACTCGACGGCCGGCGGCGACACGACTTGCCATAACTGGACCAGCAGCGGCGAAGGTTCGGCCATCGTCGGCCATGCCGACCGGCGCGGCCTGAAAGAAACGCGCCACATGATGTCGTGGAACTCGGCGCACGGCAGCAAGTCGTGCAGCCCTGAAGATCTGAAAAGCACCGGTGGCGCCGGCCTGTTCTATTGCTTCGCCGCCGACTAAGCTGGCTACATTAAACAAAACGTTCATCGTTTTCTTCCAAACCAAAGTGCAAATGCCGGGGGGGAGTAGCCCCGGTGGGGCTGCTCCCGATCCCGAAGGGACAGTCCCCTCCGACCCCAGATTCTGCCGCTGGTTTTCGGCAAAGGTTCCCGGCAATCCGTAAAGAATTTTTTCACTGAATGCGCGGTGCCGAACCGACCGGATGATCCTGGCTGCCTACCATACGGATCCGCCTATCGTTAACGGCCGTCCAGGATCACCATGAAAACCTTCCATTGCGACAAATGCGCGCAGCAAGTCTTTTTTGAAAACACGTTTTGCTTTTCCTGCAAAAGCATGCTGGGCTACCTGCCCGAGCAGCGCGATGTGCGCAGTTTTGAAGCCGCAGGGGAAGGCAAATGGCGCAGCCTGAAGTCTGGCGACAAGGGGCGTCTCTATAAACAGTGCGTCAATTACCAGGAGCAGAATGTCTGCAACTGGATGCTCGATGCCGACGATCCGCATGAGTATTGCGCGTCCTGCCAGTTGACCACCACCATCCCCTCGCTGGAATCCGAACAAAACCACCTATACTGGCAGCGCCTCGAATCGGCCAAGCGCCGCCTGCTGTATTCGCTGTGGGAATTGAAACTGAAACCGCTGTCAAAAGACGAGGACGAGGCGACCGGCCTGGCGTTCCAGTTCCTCGAAGGGACGGAAGAAGAACCGGTGCTGACCGGCCACGACAACGGCCTGATCACGCTGAACATTGCCGAAGCCGATCCGGCCCACCGCGAGCGCACGCGCGAGCAGATGCGCGAACCCTATCGCACCTTGCTCGGCCACTTCCGCCACGAAAGCGGCCATTATTATTTCGACCGCCTGATCGTCGACAGTCAATGGATCGACGGCTTCCGCGAGCTGTTCGGCGACGAGCGGCAGGATTACAGCGAGTGTTTACAGCGCCATTATGAAAACGGCCCGCCGGCGGATTGGGAACAGAGTTACGTCAGCAGTTACGCGACGTCGCACCCGTGGGAAGACTGGGCGGAAACGTGGGCGCATTACCTGCACATGATCGATACGCTGGAAACGGCGCATGCCTGCGGCGTGTCATTGAAACCACGCCGGGCGGATGAACCGACACTGCAAATCAGCGCGCCGCCGCTGAAAATCCGGTCGTTCGATGAAATCGTCAGCGACTGGTTCGCCCTGACCTACGTGCTCAACAGCCTGAACCGCAGCGTCGGCACGCCGGATTCCTATCCGTTTACGCTGTCGACGCCAGTGCTCGACAAGCTGCAGTTCGTGCACCAGGTTGTGCTGGCGCCGCGAAAATAATCTCGCTGGACCTGCGCGCAACGGTGCAAAAAATGGGATTCCCGCTTTCGCGGGAATGACAGGGTTGGCGCTGACTTAACAGTATTATTCAATTCTGGTCAATCAGCTCCGTCTCTCCGGTCAGCCGATGCTGTTGCGCGAAATCCAGCGCAACATCAAGTGCATCCATGAATTCGACGATTTTTATCGGCTTGGTCAGATAGCGGAAAAAGCCGGCTTCGATACCTTTCTCGATATCGCGTGGCACCGCATTCGCCGACAAGGCTATCACCGGGATATGCGCGGTGGCCGGGTCGTGCAGCAAGATGTTCAATGCGCCGAATCCGCTCAGGCCGGGCAGATTGATATCCATCAGGATCACGTCCGGCTGATACGAACGGGCCAGCGCAATGCCGAGGTGGGCGTTGATCGCGGTGAGCAGCTTCAGGTCGCTGCGGCGCTCTATCAATTGCTCAACCAGCAGCAGGTTGGCGGGATTGTCTTCGACGTACAGCAAGGTCCGGCGTGCAGAAATATCGTCACTGCCGGGACCGTCGATTGCAACCGCAACCGGCATCAACTCGCCGCCGGGGGCCAGTTCGGGTGCGCTGGCGGCGGTGAATTCGACCCAGAACTCGGTGCCGACGCCGGGCACGCTGGCGACGCCGATCGCTCCGCCCATCAGTTCGACCAGTTGCTTGGTCACCACCAGCCCGATCCCTGTTCCCTCTTCCACGCCGTTTTCCTTACCGAGCCGGTTAAATGGCTGGAACAATTGCGGCAGCATCTCGGGCGTCAAACCTTCACCCGTATCTTTTATATAAACCCGGATGCGCTCCGGATCGATCAGTTCGCATCGCACCTCGACTTCGCCATCGGTACGGTTGTATTTGATCGCGTTGGACAGCAGGTTGATCATGACCTGTTTTACGCGCGTCAAGTCGGCGTGGATATAAAACGCGTGGGCATAGGTCGGGAATGCCAGCGTGATGCCGCGTTTTTTGGCCAGCGGCCCGACCAGGATATAGCAATCCTGCAGCACCTCGGCCAGCGACATCGGTTCCGATGAAATCGAGACCTTGCCCGATTCGATCATGGCGAGATCGAGGATTTCATTGATCAAGCGCAGCAGGTACCAGCCGCCCTTTAAAATCTGGCTGATGGAGCGCTGCTGCGACAGGGTCGGCGGCGGAATCTCCGATTCCATCAATTGCGCGAATCCGAGCACGCCATTGAGCGGCGTCCTCAATTCATGGCTCATGCTCGACAAAAAATCGGATTTCGCCAGGTTCGCCTTTTCGGCCGCGGCCTTGGCGGACTCCAGTTCGACATTGTTTTCCTGCAGCGCGTGTTCGAACTGTTTTCGTTCCGTCATGTCGCGCGCGGCGGCGAAGACGCCCTTCAGGTTGCGCTCGCGGTCGTAAAAAATCGTCGCGTTGTACGACACCACGGTTTCCTTGCCGTCGATCGCCAGCGCCGTCAATTCGTAATTCTTGACTTTACCTTCGCGCAGCACGCGCTTGATGCCGGCTTCGGCGCGCTGCTGGTCCGTGAAATAATTCTTGAACGGCGCGCCGATCAATTCGTCGCGGGTGCGCCCGGTCAGCGCTTCCATCTGCTGGTTGACGTCGCTGATGATGCCGCGCGGATCGGTGGTCATCAAGGCGTCGATATTCGATTCGATCAGCGAACGCGTATAAAACTGCTGGTCGCGCAGGCTCTGGTCGAGCAGCGCCTGTTCCGCTTCGACCCGCTTGCGCGCCGTATTATCGGTGCCGATCAGCAGGTAGCCGATGATCAGGTCTTGCGCATCGCGCAGCGCCGTCACCGAGACGATGGCGGAGAAACGGCTGCCATCCTTGCGGATATAGGTCAGTTCATAAATATCCTCGATGCCACGCGAGGCCTTGAACACCAGCGCCTCGAATCCCGGCGCGATCGACGCATCGAATTCCAGGCTCAGTGTTTCGGCGCGCTCGATCACTTCCTGCGGATCGGAGATGTCGGCCGGCGTGATCTTGTCGACCACGTCGGCCGCCGTGTAACCCAGCATGCGCTCGGCGCCGACATTGAAAATCTGGATCACGCCTAGCGCGTCGGTGGCGATGCTGGAGAAATTGGCGCTGTTGAAAATCGCCTTTTGCAGCGCGCCGGCCTTGATCAGCGCCTGCGAGACGGCCACCAGCGTATCCTCGGCCGCCTCGTCCTTGCGCGGGAAGCGCAGCTTGACGGCATACACGAGGGAAAAGATGAAGAAAATGGCGGCGGCGGCCGACACGATCCACATGCCGTCGATTGCCTGCGCCGAGGAGCGCAGCGCCAGGCAGCCGGTGATGAACAGCGCGATCAGCGCCGTACCGAAGCCGGCCAGGGAAAGCCGTTCGAACGACGTCGTAACAGGGGTTTGCATGATTTGAATCTCGGCCGGATAAGACTGAGCGCTGGCCTCGGCTCAAGGAAGGGTAACGGCGGAGCCGTAACGTGGATGCGGAATCGGCGGCCGTCCCCGCGGCAGCGGCGGGGAAAGCGTCTCGTAGAAAGGACGGCCAGGAGATCCTGAGTAACCAGACAGACTAACACACTCCGTCCTGGCGCATGTGGTAATTCAAGCCGACTGGCCTTTATCGAGCGGCGCGCTTAGATTTTCCAATAAACGGTCTTGCCCGCCATGCGCAGTTTCGCAAGCGCCGTGCCGTCATAAAAAAAGGGACTTCACGAACTGCCAGGAAGGCAGCTAAAAATCAGATGCAAAATCTGGGGTCAGACCCACGGGTCTGACCCCGGCCTTTGCATCTGATTTTGGTTTGATAAAAAAGGGCGCCACTTGGGCGCGCCCTGTCATGTATCGTCTGCCAGCCAACTGCCGTACGGGTTTTAGTCGAGCCGCTCGATGATGGTCGCCGTGCCCATGCCGCCGGCACAGCAGATGGTCTGCAAACCGAAACGCACCTGGCGCCGTTCCATCTCGTGCAGCAAACTCGTCATGATGCGCGCGCCGCTGGCGCCGAGCGGGTGGCCGAGCGCGATCGCGCCGCCGTTGACGTTCAGCTTTTCGTGCGGCACGCCGATTTCGCGCATCCACACCATCGGCACCGAACCGAAGGCTTCATTGACTTCGAACAGGTCGATATCGTCCAGCGTCAATCCGGCCAGTTCCAGCACCTTGCGCGTGGCGGCGATCGGGCCGGTCAGCATCAGGGTCGGATCGGAACCGACCGTCGTCACGGCGCGAATCCGCGCGCGCGCTTTCAGGCCCAGTTCCTTCGCCTTGGTGCCGGACATCAGCAGCAGCGCCGCGGCGCCGTCGGAAATCTGCGACGAATTGCCGGCCGTGATGCGCCCGCCTTCGGGACGAAAACTCGTCTTCAGCGTTCCCAGTTTGGCGAGATTCGTGTCGCGCCGGATGGTTTCGTCGGCACGCAGCGTGACGGCTTCTCCCTCGATGCCGCGCTCGCGCAATTCGCCGACCGGCACCGGCACGATTTCGCGCTCGAACCAGCCGGCGTCGGCCGCCGCGCCGGCGCGCCGGTGGCTTTCCAGCGCAAACGCGTCGAGCGCCTCGCGCGTCAATTCCCATTTATCCACCAGGCGCTCGGCCGCCTCTCCCTGGCTGACCAGTTCATGGCGCTCGCTGGTCTTCCAGCCGAACACCTCGCCGTGCACGTCGCGGTTGCCGCCCATCGGCACGCGCGACATGTTTTCCGCGCCGCCGGCGACGACGATGTCGGCGGCACCGGAGCTGATCGCGCCGAACGCCACGTGCACCGCCACTTCGCCGGAACCGCACTTGCGGTCCAGCGTCAGGCCGGGAATCGTCACCGGCCAGCCGGCGCCGAGCAGAGAAGTACGCGCGATGTTGCCGGACTGTTCGCCGACCTGCGTGACACAGCCGAAAATCACGTCGTCGACCAGGGAGGGCTCGATGCCGGCGCGCTTGACCAGCGCGTCGATCACATGGGCGCCGAGGTGGTCGGCGCGGACACCTGCCAGGCTGCCGCGAAAACGCCCGACGGGCGTGCGCAGCGCTTCCACGATGACCACGTCTTTCATAGCGCGCTCGCTTTCAGGCCGGAGTTCGGCACCTTCTGGCCATCCAGGTATTGATAGACGCCGTGCCCGGTCTTGCGGCCATGCCGCCCGGCCGCCACCATCTTGATGATCAACGGGCATGGACGGAATTTCTCGCCCAAGGTCGCGTGCAAATAGCGCAATACGTTCAGGCGCGTATCCCAGCCGGTCATGTCGCCCAGTTCGAGAGGACCCATCGGATGATTGAAACCCATGCGCAGCGCGGTGTCGATATCCTCGGCGCTGGCCGTGCCTTCCTGCAGCATGTACATCGCTTCGTTGCCCAGCAGCGCGGACATGCGGCTGGTGGTCAATCCCGGCGATTCGTTGACGACGATCGAGGTCTTGCCGATCGCGTCGCAGTAGCGGCGCGCCTCGGCGACGGTGTCGTCGCTGGTGGCGATGCCGCGCACCAGTTCGACCAGTTTCATCTTGTGCACCGGGTTAAAGAAATGCATACCCACCACGCGTTCCGGGTTCGGCACGCTGGCGGCGATTTCCGTCACGCTCAGCGCCGAGGTATTGGTCGCGATGATCGCGCCGTCCGCCAGCGACGCCAGCGACGCGGCGATCACGGCGCGCTTGATGTCGAGCTTTTCGGTCACCGTTTCGACCAGCAGCACCGCGCCCTTGGCCGCTTGCGCCAGGTCGGTGTTGACGGTGAGACGCGCGGCGGCGGCGGCCGCATCGGCCGGATCGAGCTTGCCGAGCTTGATACCGTCGGCAAAAATCTTGCTGATCGCCTGTTCGGCGCGCGCCAGCGCTTCGGCGTTGGTGTCGACCAGCACGGTGGCGTAACCCGAGGTCGAAAACGCGTGCGCGATGCCGGTGCCCATCAGGCCACTACCGACGACCACCACTTTTCCATGTTTGGTACTCATTGTTGTTCTCCCTTGGGTGGGTGCTTTTGCCCCACGATGTTCTTCAGCGTCCCGATACCCTCCACGCTCGCTTCGACCACGTCGCCCGGGTTGAGAAAGATGCCGGTGCCCATGCCGACGCCGGCGGGCGACCCCGTAAACAGGATGTCGCCGCAGGCGAAGCTGGAACGCCGGTCGACGAAACGAATGAGTTCCGCCACGTCCCACGTCATCTCGCCAGTGTTCGCGTCCTGCCGCACTTCGCCGTTGACGGCCAGCGTCAGGCGCAGCTTCGGCGAGCCGGGACCGAATTCGTCGCGCGTGACGATCCACGGGCCGACGCCGGTGGTGGCGTCCTGGCTTTTCGCCGCAAACAAATCCATGCCGATGCCGGGCGGGCCGCTGTGCTGCAAGTCGCGCGCGCTGACATCGTTGCCGACCGCGTAACCGAGCACGCTCGATAGCGGGTCCGCGTGGTCCACTTCCAGCGCGCCGATGACGGCCACCAGTTCGACTTCATGGTCCAGTTGCTCCGTCAGCGGCGGATAGCGGATCGGGTCGTGCGCGCCGATCAGCGCGCCGTACGCCTTCAGGAATGAAAACGGTTGACCCGGCGGTTTCAAGCCGAATTCGACCAGGTGCTTGCTGTAGTTGGCGCCCGCCACCACGACGCGGTTGACGCGTTCGACGGGCGCCAGCAGGCGCAGTTCGGACAGCAGGCGTGCCGGGCCGGAAAACGCCAACGCGGAGACGCCCTCGCCGCGCGTGATGCGCGGCGCCCAGGATTCGAACGCTCCGGCAATCGGCGTGACCGTGCCGGCGTCCGTGTCGACCAGGCCCCAGAACGGCGTGCCGCCATCGGTGCAGCGGGCGAGCTTCATGCTGCTTTCACCACTGGCGTGACGCTGCCGATCTTGGCCGGATCGAGGTGCAGCAGGCGGCACGCGTTCTGCCAGCGGATTTTTTCCAGGTCCGCCGCCGACAGGCGCAGGCCGTCGGTCAGATCGTGGCGCACGGCGTCGCTGCCGCCGAAGTTGCTGCCGTACAGCACCTGGTCGGCGCCGATGATATCGACCAGCGCCTGGCGCATCGGCACTTCGTGCAATTCCACGTCGAAGTAAAAGTTTTTCATGTAGTCCAGCACCGGCTTCTTGTTGTAGCGCAGGTCCAGGTTTTCATTGGTCTTGGCCAGGCGGCCGAGCTGGTACGGCACGTAACCGCCGCCGTGGGTGATATACACTTTCAGGTTCGGGAAGCGATCGAGTACGCCGCCGCAGACCAGGTTCCAGAAGCAGCGCGTCTCGTCGTACTGCATGCCGACGATGGCGGTGGTTTCATAGCGGTCGTCGTTGGCCTTCTTGCCCCAGGTGACGGACTGGTTGTAGCCGTGGATGAACATCGGCAGATCCAGGTCGCACAAGGTTTTCCAGACCACGTCCAGTTCCGGCGAATCGAATTCCAGGCCGCCGAAATTGGCGCCGCCGGCAACCAGGCCTTTCGCTCCCAGTTCGGTGCAGGCGCGGCGCAGTTCGATCGCCGCTTCTTCCGGCGCGTTCAGCGGCGCGTGCGCCCAGAACATCAGGCGGTCCGGCGCGGCCGAGCAATACTCAGCCAGCGTGTCGTTGACCTTGCGTGCGAACGGCACGGCGAATTCCGCTTCGGTCCAGTACATATAGCAGTGCGACGGCACCGACACCACTTGCAGATTCTGGCCGGCGGCGTCCATGCCGCGCAGGCGCGTCTTCGGATCGGCCCAGCGCGCCAGGTATTCTTCCAGCTTCGGACCGTTGCCCGAAGCGACGGCCGCCTTGCGTTCCGGCGAACCGAGGCCAAGGATCCAGTCGCCAACGCGCAGCTTGATGTCGCCGTCGGCGTGCTGTTCAAAGAAAGGCCCCCAGTGCGGGTGCTGGTTGTAATAGCCCGGGTGCGGGGCGTGCGCGTGTAGATCGATAAGCATGTCTTGACCTCTGCTGATGGAAGAAGGGAAACCGGCACAAAACCGAGTCAAACGTGCGCCAGACGCACTTAAATGAACAAATAGTGGCTTTATGTCGATATTTCGTCCGTTCGGGACGTTCAAGGACTATAGCAAAATTTAGGCAAAATGTGAAAATATGTTTAATTTAAATTGAACATATTTTTGTATTTTGTGTTGATTTTGCGCGGGAAGCGCGTGGGAGGGAGGAAATGAAGCCGATGACACGAGAGAAGCGAATGACACGCCGGCGCTGTCATTCCCGCGAAAGCGCACTAGTGTCCGGAATAATTTGATTGACATGTAAA
>JAZJZT010000032.1:0-118288 GCA_040389645.1 Pseudomonadota bacterium
CCCGAACAAGGCGATCGGCAAGATCAAGGAATTGATGGTTCGCCGCGCAATCTGATGTAGAGTACTCGCGCCCTTGGCGTGAAAAAAAAGGGGGGCAGGTCCGGTATTGAAAAAATACCGGACCTGCCCCTTTTCTTTTGCGCATGCTCTTCCAGTGTGTAAAAAAATTCACATCATTTTCTGTCTTATGTCTTATAGAAGACTTGTTGAGGTACAATAGTGCGCAAAACAGGCGGATCGCTTGCGCGCCGCCCCGCTATTCACCCTTAACTGAAAGAGCTTCCCATGTTAGCTGCCTACCGCAACCATGTCGCTGAACGCGCATCCCTCGGCATTCCTCCGCTGCCGCTTTCCGCTGAACAGACCACGGAACTGGTCGAACTCCTGAAGAATCCGCCGGAAGGTGAAGGCGAATTCCTGCTGGACCTGCTCACCAACCGCGTTCCTGCCGGTGTGGATGACGCGGCGAAGGTCAAGTGCGCTTTCCTCGACAGTGTTGCCAGCGGCGCGGAAAGCACCCCGCTGATTTCGCGCGAACTGGCCACCCGCCTGCTGGGCACCATGCTGGGCGGCTTCAACGTCAAGCCGATGATCGATTTGCTGGACGACCCGGTGGTGGGTGCCGTCGCGGCCGAGGGCTTGAAAAAAACCCTGTTGATGTTCGATTACTTCCACGATGTGAAAGAACTGGCCGACAAGGGCAGCGCCAGCGCGCAAGGCGTGCTGCAATCGTGGGCCGACGCCGAGTGGTTCACGTCGCGCCCGGAAGTGCCGCAAAGCCTGACCTTGACCGTGTTCAAGGTCTCCGGCGAAACCAATACCGATGACCTGTCGCCGGCGCCGGACGCCACCACCCGTCCCGACATCCCGCTGCACGCGCTGGCCATGCTGAAGAATGCGCGTCCCGGCATCAATCCGGAAGTGCCAGGCAAGGTCGGCCCGCTGACCCAGATCGAAGCGCTGAAAGCCAAGGGCAACCTGGTCGCCTACGTCGGCGACGTGGTCGGCACCGGTTCTTCCCGCAAATCGGCCACCAACTCCGTGCTGTGGTTCACCGGCGAAGACATTCCATTCATCCCGAACAAGCGTTTCGGCGGTGTCTGCCTGGGCGCCAAGATCGCCCCGATTTTCTACAACACGATGGAAGACGCCGGCGCGCTGCCGATCGAACTGGACGTGTCGCAGATGGACATGGGCGACGTGATCGAATTGCGCCCCTATGAAGGCAAGGCGCTGAAAAATGGCGAAGTGATCGCCGAGTTCAAGGTCAAATCCGAAGTGCTGTTCGATGAAGTGCGCGCCGGCGGCCGCATTCCGTTGATCATCGGCCGCGGCCTGACCACCAAGGCGCGCGAAGCGCTGGGCCTGGCGCCGTCGACCCTGTTCCGCCTGCCGCAGAACCCGGTCGATACCGGCCGTGGCTACTCGCTGGCGCAAAAGATGGTCGGACGCGCCTGCGGCTTGCCGGAAGGCGAGGGCATCCGCCCGGGTACCTATTGCGAACCGAAGATGACGACGGTCGGCTCCCAGGACACCACCG
Source organism: Pseudomonadota bacterium (assembly GCA_040389645.1). Classification (GTDB taxonomy): domain Bacteria; phylum Pseudomonadota; class Gammaproteobacteria; order Burkholderiales; family Burkholderiaceae_D; genus Rugamonas. The sequence goes on from JAZJZT010000032.1 coordinate 1,541, forward strand.
GCCCGATGACCCGCGACGAGCTGAAAGACCTGGCTTGCCTGGGCTTCTCCGCCGACCTGGTGATGCAATCGTTCTGCCACACCGCCGCCTACCCGAAAGTGGTGGACGTCAAGACGCACCGCGAACTGCCGGCCTTTATTGAAAACCGTGGCGGCGTGGCGCTGCGCCCGGGCGATGGCGTGATCCACTCCTGGCTGAACCGCCTGCTGATGCCCGACACCGTCGGTACCGGCGGCGACTCGCACACCCGCTTCCCGATCGGCATTTCCTTCCCGGCCGGTTCCGGCCTGGTGGCGTTCGCCGCCGCCACCGGCGTGATGCCGCTGGACATGCCTGAATCGGTGCTGGTGCGCTTCAAGGGCACGATGCAGCCGGGCGTGACCCTGCGCGACCTGGTCAACGCGATCCCGCTGTACGCGATCCGCCAAGGCTTGCTGAACGTGGACAAGAAGGGCAAGAAGAACATCTTCTCCGGCCGCATCCTGGAAATCGAAGGCTTGCCGAATCTGAAGGTCGAACAAGCTTTCGAGCTGTCCGACGCCTCGGCCGAGCGCTCCGCCGCCGGCTGCACGGTGCACCTGGACAAGGCACCGATCATCGAGTACATGAACTCGAACATCACCCTGATGAAGTGGATGATCGCCACCGGCTACCTGGACAAGCGCACCTTGGCGCGCCGTATCAAGGCCATGGAAGCCTGGCTGGCCAAGCCGGAATTGCTGTCGCCGGACGCGGACGCCGAGTACGCCGCCGTCATCGAGATCGACCTGGCCGACATCCATGAACCGATCGTCGCCTGCCCGAACGACCCGGACGACGTCAAGACGCTGGCTGAAGTGGCCGGCGCCAAGATCGACGACGTGTTCGTCGGCTCCTGCATGACCAACATCGGCCACTTCCGCGCCGCCTCGAAAGTATTGGAAGGCAAGTCCGATATCCCGGTCCGCCTGTGGATCGCGCCACCGACCAAGATGGATGCGCAGGTGCTGACTTCCGAAGGCCATTACGGCACCCTGGGCCGGACCGGCGCGCGCATGGAAATGCCGGGCTGCTCGCTGTGCATGGGCAACCAGGCGCAAATCCGCAAGGGCGCCACGGTGATGTCGACCTCGACGCGTAACTTCCCGAACCGTCTCGGCATCGATACCAACGTCTACCTCGGCTCGGCCGAGCTGGCCGCGGTGTGCTCGACCTTGGGCCGCATTCCGACCCGGGAAGAGTACATGGAGCATACCGGCGTGCTGGACAACAATGCGGACGAGATCTACCGTTACATGAACTTCGACCAGATCGAGTCGTTCCGCACCGTGGCGGATTCTGTCGAAGTCTGAGACTGAGTTTTTGTGACCATGAAAGGGCTGCCCGTGCAGCCCTTTTTTTCGATCTGGCGCATGCATTTCGACATGACGTCAGCCAACGGCATCGGAAACCGGGGTGCTCAACAGCGCCGAAATCCTGTCCACCGCATTGCGTAGCGGGGGAGCAAACTTGTTGAGCGCCTGCTTCACGGTCACCGCCTGCGCCAGGTAGACCACATTGAGACTACCGAGTACCTGGTCGCCACTAAAGATCGGCATGGCGATGGCGCCGATCTTCTTTTCCGGCGCCCATTCGCCATTATTGGTACCCATCCCTTCAGCCCTGACGGTGCGCACCAGATTTTCGATAAAGCGGTCGTCACGCGCCAGCCGGCCTTCGACGTCGTCCGTCATGCGCAGCAATTCCAGGATCTGCTCGCGTTCCTCGTCCCGGCAATAAGAAAAATAGGCACGGCCGGCAGAGGTTAACAGGTAAGGCAGTTTGCGGCCCACCAGCGAGCCATGGAATGAAAGCGGACTGAAGCGCCTGGTCGATTCGCAGATTTGCAGCACGCCACCGTCGGGCGCCGCCAGGTCCGAAGGCCATACCACGGTCTTGAGCAGTTCTCCCATGACCGGCGTAGCCAGCGTGCTCAGACGTCCACCATCGGTAAAGCCATCGCTCAGTTGCTTGACCTTCAATGTCAGACGGAAACTGTCGTCGGATTCGCTGCGCCGCACATAACCGTCGTCGGCCAGCGTTTCGAGCATGCGCCGCACCGTGGTGCGGTGCAATCCGGTCAATACGCTGAGTTCGCCGCTGCTCGCGCGGCCATTGGCGCTGGCGTTGAGGGCCAGCAACAGATCCAGTCCTCGGGTGAGCCCGCGCACGGCGCGGTATTCCGCGTTGCGGTTCGGTGGCGGCATGGTGCTTCCTTCACGATACGTTTTGCTTGCCAGCGATCATAACAGGCGTAACGGCCGCATTGACGGCGGCGTCGGACCAATAGCCGCGATGTGCACCTGGTGCACATCGCGGCTATTTTTTTGTGGCAGATGAGGCGGCGCCGTAAGCTGATCTTCATTGAGACGGGCGGTGGCTGCGCTGGAAATGCAGCGCCATCGCGGCCGCTAACACCACAGGGCGGAAGCGATTCCGTCGCCGGAGATGTCATGAAAAGTGTCAAATTGCAGTGCATGTCCCATACCCCGCTGATGGGCTTGTACGAACCGCCTGCGGCGACGTCCGCCGCCGCGCGCGCCGCCCTGGCGCTGCTGCGCGCCGATCTCGAACGCTTCGAGCCGGAGCTGATCGTGCTGTTCGCCCCCGATCATTACAACGGGTTTTTCTACGATCTGATGCCGCCGTTCTGCATCGGTGCGGCGGCCAATTCGATCGGCGATTTCGGTTCCGCCGCAGGTCCCTTGAACGTGCCGCAAGACATCGCGCTGCGCTGCGCCGAAGCCGTCATGGAGGCGGGCGTCGATTGCGCGCTGTCCTACCGCATGCAGGTGGACCACGGGTTTGCGCAGCCGCTGGAATTGCTGGCCGGGGCGCTGGACCGCTACCCGGTGCTGCCGGTCTTCATCAATTCGGTCGCCGTGCCGCTGCCATCGTTCCAGCGCGCGCGCCTGCTGGGGCAGGCGGTCGGACAATTTGCCGGCATGCTCGACCAGCGCGTACTGTTTCTCGCTTCCGGCGGACTGTCGCACAACCCGCCGGTACCCTTGCTGCGCGGCGCCAGCGCAGAAGTCGCCGAGCGCCTGATCGCCGGTCGCCATCCCAGTGCCGAAGCACGCGCGGCGCGCCAGCAGCGCACCGTGCTGGCCGCGCGCGAATTTGCCGCTGGCAAGTCCACGCTGCATCCCCTGAATCCTGACTGGGACCGCCACTTTCTCGCCATGCTGGAGGCGCGCCAATTGAGCGCATTCGACACCCTGTCGAATGCCGACCTGAGCGGCATCGCTGGCGATTCGGCGCACGAAGTCAAGACCTGGCTGGCCGCCAACGCCGCCATGGACGCGGCCACCGGCGGCAGCTATCGGGTGCGCTGCGAGTACTACCAGGCCATTCCCGAATGGATCGCCGGCTTCGCCACGATGCAGGGGGAAGCGTTCGCCAGTGAGAGCGGCCAGACCCGCGACCATAAAAATCACACACCAGGAGACACACCATGAAGTTGCACTTACAAGTAGGCGCCGTCGCGCTGGCGCTGCTGGCCCATGCGGCGCAGGCTGACATCAATATCGGCGTGGTTGCCTCGCTGACCGGCGCCGCCGCTGCGCTGGGCAACGATACCCGGCGCGCCGTGGCGCTGATGCCCGCGTCGGTCGGCACTGAAAAGATCAACTATATCTTGCTGGACGATGCCAGCGATCCCAGTACGGCGGTGAAGAACACGCGCAAGCTGCTGGCCGAAAACCGGGTCGACGCCATCATCGGGCCGAATATCAATCCGAACGCGGCGGCGATGGTGCAAGTGATGGCCGAGGCGAAAACGCCGCTGCTGGTGACCACTCCCTATTTTCCCGACGCCGACAAGCGCGGCTGGGTATTCCAGTCGGTGCAAAGCGCGGGCCTGATGGTGCAGCGCGTGGTCGAAGACATGGGGGTGAACAAGGTCAAAACGGTGGCTTTCATCGGCTTCGCCGACAGCTGGGGCGACTTGCTGCATGGCGAATTGCTGCGGGCCTGCGAGGCGGCCGGCATCAAGGTCGTCGTGGCCGAGCGCTACAAGCGTCCCGACACCAGCGTCACGGCCCAGGTATTGAAGCTGCTGGCCACGCGGCCGGACGTGGTCTTCGTCGGCGCTTCCGGCGCGCCGGCCGCGCTGCCGCAGATCGAATTGCGCCAGCGCGGATACGGCGGCAAGATTTACCAGTCGCATGGCGTGACCACCAGGGATTTCATCCGTATTGGCGGCAAGAGCGTCGAGGGGGCGCTGATCCCGGCCGGGCCGGTGCTGGTGGCCGAGCAACTGCCCGACAGCGCGGCCAGCAAGAAGGCGGGCGTGGCTTTTAACACGGCCTACGAAAAGCTGTACGGCCCCGATTCCCGTTCCACCTTCGCCGGCTCCACCTGGGACGCCTGGCTGCTGCTCAACAACGCCATCCCGGCCGCGCTGCGCGAGGGCAAGCCGGGCAGCGCCGAATTCCGCCAGGCGCTGCGCGACCAGCTCGAACGCACCAAAGACCTCGTCGGCGTTACCGGCGTCTACACCATGAGCCCGGCCGATCATAACGGCCTGGACCAGCGCGCGCGCGTGCTGATCCAGGTGAGGGACGGGCACTGGACATACGCCAAATAATCAGCCGCGGCCATGTCCCGGGCGGGCATGCCGTCATCCTCATTTTCTCGAAAGTGTCATCGTGAACCAAGAACTCATCGCCGCCATCGCGGACCGGCTGTTCGACGCCGAAACCAGGGCAATACCCTGCGCGCCGGTGCGCGACCTGCTGCCCGCCGGAATCGGCGCGGCCGCCGCAGTCGATCATGCCTACGCGGTCCAGCAGTACAACACGCGGCGCCGGCTGGCCGCCGGCCAGCGCCTGGTCGGTCGCAAGATCGGCCTGACTTCGGTCGCCGTGCAACAGCAACTGGGCGTCGATTCACCCGATTTCGGCATGCTGTTCGCCGACATGGCGGTGGCCGACGGCGAGCCGATAGCGCTGGCGCGCACCTTGCAGCCGAAGGCCGAGGCCGAGGTGGCGCTGGTGTTGCGGCGCGACCTGCTGCAGGAGCGCCACAGCATCGCCGACCTGGTCGCCGCCACCGGGTATGCCTTGCCGGCGATAGAGATCGTCGGCAGCCGCATCGCCAACTGGGATATCCGCCTGGCCGACACCATCGCGGACAACGCGTCGAGCGGCCTGTTCGTGCTGGGCCGGCACCCCGTCGCGCTGGATGGACTCGACCTGGCGCGCTGCGCGATGACGATGGAGCGCGCCGGCCAGCAAGTCTCGCACGGCAGCGGCGCCGCCTGCCTGGGCAACCCGCTCAACGCGGCGCTCTGGCTGGCCGACATGATGGTGCGGCGGGGCGCGCCGCTGCGCGCCGGCGACATCCTGATGACGGGCGCGCTGGGACCGATGGTGGCGGTCCGTCCCGGCGACAGCTTCGTGGCACGCATCGATGGATTGGGCGAAGTGAACGCGGTGTTTTCAAATTGAGGGCCGATGCCACGGCCAGCGGGGACGCGCGCTGGCAGCGACCCCATAACAAGGCCGCCAGTGGCGCGGCTGCATTTCTCCGGAGGAGCACATGGATTTATCGATAGCCGCCATCCTGCTGCAGGATGGCGTGACGCAGGGCGCGGTCTACGCGCTGATCGCCCTGGCGCTGGTGCTGGTGTTTTCCGTCACCCGCATCATCTTCATTCCACAAGGCGAATTCGTCGCATACGGCGCGCTGACCATCGCCGCCCTGCAAGCCCACGCGCTGCCGATGACGGCTTTGCTGTTGCCGGCGCTGGGCGCATTGACCTTCCTGGTCGAGGCGCTGTCAGCGCTGCGGCGCGGCACCGCGCGCGGCCCGGCGGTGCGCGCGTTGCTGGCGCATGCCGGCCGCTATCTGCTGCTGCCGTGCGCCGTCTGGCTGCTGGCGCGCCAGCTTGCCACGCGCGACCTGCCGGCGTTGCTGCAAGTGCTGCTGACCATGCTCATCGTGGTGCCCGCGGGTCCCATGTTGTACCGCCTGGTTTACCGGCCGCTGGAGCGGGCGCCGGTGCTGGTGCTGCTGATCGCGTCGGTCGCGCTGCACCTGGTGCTGGTGGGGCTGGGCCTGCTGATGTTTGGCGCGGATGGCTACCGCAGCGCGCCGCTGAGCGAAGCGCAGTTCAGCCTGGGCAGCCTGGCGCTCCCGGCGCAGAGCGTGCTGGTGGTGGCCACGGCATTGCTGCTGATCGGTGCGCTTTACCTGTATTTCGGACGCACGCTGTCGGGCAAGGCGCTGCGCGCCACCGCCATCAACGGCCTGGGCGCGCAACTGGTCGGCATCGGCACCGGCGAGGCCGGCAAGCTGGCCATGACGCTGGCGGTGGCGATCGGCACGCTGTGCGGCGTGCTGATCGGCCCGATCACTACGATTGCCTACGATTCCGGCTTCCTGATCGCCTTGAAGGGTTTCGTCGGCGCCATTTTCGGTGGACTCGGCAGCTATCCGCTGGCCGCCGCCGGCGCCCTGCTGGTGGGCCTGCTGGACAGCTATTCCTCATTCTGGGCCAGCGCCTTCAAGGAAGTGATTGTTTTTACATTGATCATCCCTGTGCTGCTGTGGCGTTCGCTGCTGAGCCCGCAGATCGACACCGACCATTAGGAGCCTGCGATGCAATCGAAGCATTTTTATCCGGCGGCGGCACTGGCCCTGCTGGCCCTGTTGCCGCTCGCGCCGGTGCCGGCGTTCTGGCTGACGCTTGGCAATGACATCGGCCTGGCCGCCATCGTTGCGCTGGGACTGGTACTGCTGACCGGCGTCGGCGGCATGACCTCGTTCGGACAGGCCGCCTTTGTCGGCATCGGTGCCTACAGCAGCGCCTGGCTGTGTATCCATGCCGGCCTGTCGCCCTGGCTGGGCCTGGCGGGCGGCCTGCTCGTCACCGCGGTGTGCGCCGGGCTGATCGGCGCCATGTCGATGCGCCTGTCCGGCCACTATCTGCCGCTGGGCACGATCGCCTGGAGCTTGTCGCTGTATTTTTTGTTCGGCAATTTTGAGTTTCTCGGCAAGTATGACGGCATCAACGGCATTCCGGCGCTGAACCTGTTCGGCCTGTCGCTGCAATCGGAACAGGCCATGTTTTACCTGATCTGGACGGTGCTGTTGCTGGCCATCGTGGCGCTGCGCAATTTGCTCAATTCGCGTCCGGGCCGCGCCATGCGGGCCGTCAAGAGCGGCGCCCAGATGGCCGAGGCGATGGGCGTCGACACGCGCCGCATGAAAATGGTGATGTTTGTCTATGCCGCCTTGCTGGCCAGCCTGTCCGGCTGGCTCTACGCGCACTTGCAGCGCAGCGTCAATCCGACCCCGTTCGGCATCGCCAACGGCATCGAATACCTGTTCATGGCCGTCATCGGCGGCATCGGCAAGCTGTGGGGCGCGGTGCTCGGCGCGGGGCTGTTCATGCTGCTCAAGGACGTGCTGCAGGGTAGCCTGCCGAAACTGCTGGGCACCGGCGTGCACATCGACCTGATCGTGTTCGGCGTGTTGCTGATCCTGTTGCTGCAATATGCGCGCGATGGCGTCTGGCCACTGTTGCAGCGCTGGCTCCCCTCCGTATTGCCGGTGCGTGCGCCGGCACGGGCCGAGGCGCTGCCCCGGCGCGCCAGGCCGGCCGCCGGCGAAGCGCTGCTGGAAGTGGCGCAGGTGCGCAAGCAGTTCGGCGGCCTGGTCGCCGTCAACGACGTCAGCTTTGCGCTGAAGGCTGGCGAAATCGTCGGGCTGATCGGACCGAACGGCGCCGGAAAGTCCACCACCTTCAATCTGATCACCGGTGAATTGCCGCTCAGCGCGGGCAGCGTGCGCTATCGCGGCGAATTGATCTCGGGACTGGCCTCGCGCCAGATCGTCGCGCGCGGCGTGGCGCGCAGCTTTCAGCATGTGCACTTGCTGCCGGGCATGACCGTGCTGGAGAACGTCGCGCTCGGCGCCCACCTGCGCGGAGAGTATGCCAGTCAGGGCGGTTTCGTCGCCAGCGTGCTAAGGCTGAACCGGCGCGAGGAAGACCGCTTGCTGCATGAAGCCCGGGTGCAGCTGGAGCGCGTTGGCTTGGGAGCGCTGCTGTACGCCGAGGCGGGCAGCCTGGCGCTGGGGCAGCAGCGCATCCTCGAAATCGCGCGCGCGCTGTGCTGCGACCCGGCGCTGCTATTGCTCGACGAACCGGCGGCAGGGTTGCGCCACCTCGAAAAGCAGGCGCTGTCGCAACTGCTGCGCAAGCTGCAGGGTGAGGGGATGAGCGTGCTGCTGGTCGAGCACGACATGGAGTTTGTGATGACGCTATGCGATCGCCTGGTGGTGATGGAGTTCGGCACCAGGATCGCCGAGGGGACGCCGGCGGCGATCCAGTGCCACCCGGCGGTGCTCGAAGCGTACCTGGGCGGGATCGAGGAAGAAGGAGTGTTGCTATGAGTCCGGTGCTGGAAATACGGGACCTGCAGGTCCGCTACGGCAAGGTCGAGGCGCTGTCCGGCTGCGCGCTGCAAGTGGGGGCGGGACAGATCGTCACGGTGATCGGCCCGAATGGCGCCGGTAAAAGCAGTATGTTGAACGCGATCATGGGGGCCTTGCCCTTGCAGGGCGCGTCCAGCGGCGCGGTGTTTTTCATGGGGGCCGACGTCGCCAGCCTCGCCCCGGAGGAGCGGGTGGCGCGCGGCATGTGCCTGGTGCCGGAAAAACGCGAACTGTTCGGCACCATGAGTATCGAGGACAACCTGAAACTGGGCGCCTACCGGCGCAAGCGTGCCGGTGAAAAGCATTATCTGGACCAGCTCGATACGGTCTATCAGCTGTTTCCCCGGCTGAAGGAAAGACGCATCCAGGCGGCGGCCACGCTGTCGGGCGGCGAGCGGCAGATGCTGGCGGTGGGGCGCGCCCTGATGGCCAAGCCACAACTGCTGATGCTCGACGAACCCAGCCTGGGGCTGGCGCCGCTGATCACCCGGGATATCTTGCGCGTCATCGACGGGCTGCGCCGCAGCGGCGTGGCGACCTTGTTGATCGAGCAGAACGCGCGTGCCGCGCTGCAGGTGGCCGACTACGGCTACGTGCTGGAAACCGGCGCGATGGCACTGCATGGCCCGTCGGGCGAACTGGCGGGCAATCCGCGCGTGCTGGAAACCTATCTCGGCCTGGGGATGGCCGCTGCCGCTTGAGGCGCACTGTCCGCGTGCCGCGGTGCACTCTGTGCACAACGCGGCGAATTAATTGTGGCGGCGCGGCCGAATCCTTACGCTGCATATCACACCAATTTAAAGGAGAAACACATCATGAACATCACACCTGCACCATATGACAGCGTCTGGGGCGACCTGCGCGGCGTGTCGTTCAGCCAGGGCTGGCTGGACGCGGGCGGCATCCGGACCCGCTATCTGCACGCCGGCGATACCGGCAAGCCGGCCCTGATCCTGCTGCACGGCGTCGGCGGCCATGCCGAAGCCTATATTCGCAATCTGCAGGCGCACGCCGGGCATTTTTCGGTGTGGGCGATCGACATGATCGGCCATGGCTGGAGCGACAAGCCGGCGCATGACCTGGAAATCCAGCACTATGTCGACCACGTGCTGCGTTTCATGGCGGCCGCCGGCATCGCGACAGCCCATTTCAGCGGCGAATCGCTGGGCGGCTGGGTCGCCGCCAGACTGGCGATCGATTTCCCGGACAAGGTCGCTCGCCTGGTGCTCAACACTGCTGGCGGCTCGCAGGCCGACCCGGCGGTGATGGAGCGCCTGAAAACCATTTCGCTGCGCGCCGCGACCGATCCTTCGTGGGAATTCATCAAGGCCAGGGTCGAGTGGCTGATGGCCGACAAATCGAAAGCCTACGACGACCTGGTCGCGACGCGCCAGGCGATCTACAGCCAGCCCGGCATGGCGCAGGCCATGCGCCATACGATGATCCTGCAGGAAATGGAGGTGCGCCAGCGCAACATTCTGCGCGCCGACGACTACGGGCGCATCACCGCGCCCACGCTGGTGATCTGGACTTCCGACGATCCCACCGCCGATGTCACCGAAGGCCGCCGCATCGCTTCCATGATTCCCGGCGCGCTGTTTACGGTGATGGACGGCTGCGGCCACTGGCCGCAGTTCGAAGATCCAGCCCTGTTCAACCAGATGCATGTCGACTTCCTGCTCGGCAAACCCGTACCGCAGGCGCAGCCTGTCCAGAACTGAATTCAGGCTTGCAACGAGGAGACCATCATGAAAACACAAGCGAGCGATTTCGACACCGACGTGATCGTGGTCGGCACCGGCCCGACTGGCGCCACCGCCGCGCTGGCGCTGGCCGGACAGGGTGTACGGGTCACGATGGTGACCCAGTTCAACTGGCTGGCCAACTCGCCGCGCGCCCACATCACCAACCAGCGTAGCGTCGAGGTTTTCCGCGACCTGGGAATTGAGGATGAAATGCGCAAGTACGCCACGCCCTGGGAGGCGATGGGCGACACGCTGTTTACCACCAGCCTGGCCGGCGAGGAAATCGCGCGCCTGCGCACCTGGGGCACGGGCGACGAGCGCGTCGGCGACTACCTCCAGGGCAGTCCCTGCACCATGCTCGACGTGCCGCAGACCCACGTGGAACCCTTGCTGCTCAAGCACGCGGCCGAGCGCGGGGCGCGCATCTCGCTGAACACCGAGTACCGCTCGCACCAGCAGGACGAGGACGGCGTCGATGTGCATTTGAAGGATGTGCTGTCGGGGCGTGAATACACGCTGCGGGCGCGCTACCTGATCGGCGCGGACGGCGCCAATTCCAGGATCGCCGGCGAAATCGGCCTGCGCATCGAAGGCCACATGGCGCGCGCGGCGACAGCGTACGTGCTGTTCAAGGCCGACCTCGCGCGCTATGTCGAACACCGTCCCAGCATCCTGTACTGGATCATCACGGAAGGGGCCATGTTCGGCGAGATCGGCATGGGACTGCTGCGCTGCGTGCGGCCGTGGAACGAGTGGATCGTGGGCTGGGGCTTCGACATGGAAAAGGGCGCGCCCGATTTTTCGCAGGACGGCGTCAAGGCCCGTATCCGCGCCATGGTCGGCGATCCCGAACTGGAAATCGAGATCGACAAGACCTCGACCTGGTATGTCAACCAGGCCTATGCCACGACGTATTCCAAGGGGCGCGTGTTCTGCGGTGGCGACGCGGTGCACCGTCATCCGCCATCGAGCGGACTGGGATCGAACACCTGCATCCAGGACGCGTTCAACCTGGCCTGGAAACTTGCGTATGTGATCAAGGGCCAGGCCGGGCCGGCGTTGCTCGATTCCTATTCGCTGGAACGCGCCCCGGTCGGCAAGCAGATCGTCACCCGCGCCAATCAGTCGCGGATCGACTACGGACCCTTGAACCAGTGCTTCCGCGCACAGGGCGACGCGACGCCGCTCGCGACCGGTCTGAAGCTGCTGCGGGAACCGACACCGGCAGGCGTGGCGCGGCGTGCCGCGATGCGGCAGGCGCTGGAACTGAAGAACTACGAATTCAATGCCCAGGGCGTGGAGCTGAATCAGCGTTACGCGTCGAACGCCGTATTGGCGGATCCGGAGGCGGACGAGGAAGTCTGGCAGCGCGACCCCCAGCTGTTTTTGCAGGTGAGCACGCGGCCTGGCGCCAAGCTGCCGCATGCCTGGCTGGTCGGCGCCAATGGACGGCGCATCTCCACGCTCGACGTGGTCGGCAAGGGCAAGTTCACGCTGGTCACGGGCCTGGCGGGACAGGCCTGGGACGGCGCCGTGCGCGCGCTCGGCTTGCCCTATCTGCGCAGCGTCGTGATCGGCAAGGCCGGGGCGGCCGATCCCTACTGCGCCTGGCAGCGCGTATGCGACATGCACGAGGCAGGAGCCTTGCTGGTGCGGCCGGACGGCTATATCGCATGGCGCCAGGGTAACGCGGTATGGGATGAGGAGCAGGCCCGCCAGCAGCTCGCTGCCGCCTTGCAGGCCGTGCTCGATCAGCAATAGCAAATCCGATAGCGGTAGAAGCAAGGCGCGACAGGCGTGGACCTTGTCTGTCGCGCAACACCGGCCGAAGAGCCATTCCAGATACATACAACAAGGAGACGATAATGAACATGATGCGCGCAGCGCGCCTGCATTCGGTGGGCGGACAATTCCAGGTCGACCAGGTGGCGATGCCGGAACCGCGTCCGACCGACGTGCTGGTCAAGGTGAAGGCGTGCGGGGTCGTGCCCAATCTGCACAATGTGGTGTCCAGTTATCCAACGTGGTTTCCCTTCCTGCCATTGCCCACGCTGCCAGCGATTTTCGGGCTGGATGCGGCGGGCGTGGTGCAGCGGGTGGGCAGCCAGGTGCGTGACGTCAAGCCGGGCGACCGGGTGTATGTCAATCCTGGTCTGTCCTGCGGCAGTTGCGAGGCGTGCCGCCGGCGCGACAACACCAACTGTCCGGCCTACACCTTCCAGGGATATTTCGGCTTCGGTCCCGGTTCGCAGCAACTGTTCGAAGATTATCCCTACGGCGGTTTCGGCGAATTTCTGACGGCGCCGGCGGCGAATCTGGTGATACTGCCGGCCAGCGTGTCATTCGAACAGGGGGCGCGTTTCGGTTACCTGGGTACCGCCTACGGCGGCTTGCGCAAGGGCGGATTCGCGGCCGGACAGACGATACTGATCGACGGCGCCACCGGCACGCTGGGCCTGGGCGGCACCTTGCTGGCGCTGGCGATGGGGGCCCATAAAATTTTCGCGACCGGCAGGAACACCGCCTTGCTGGCGCGCCTGAAGGAACTCGCGCCCCATCGCATCGAGACCATCGTCCTGGGCGAACAGTCGGCCGGCGACATGGCGCGGGCCGGTACCGGAGGACTCGGTGTCGACCTGGTGCTTGAATCGCTGGGGCCGAACGCGCCGGTCAGCAATGTGATCGACGCATTCGGCGCGCTGCGCCGTGGCGGCAAGGCGGTATCGATAGGCGGCGTGTCGGCGCCAATTCCGATTGAACCGTTCCCGCTGATGTGCCAGCAGAAATCCCTGATCGGTTCGCTCTGGTTCACCCCGGCCGAGGGCCAGGAAATGGCCGCGATGGCCGATGCCGGGCTGCTCGACCTGTCGGTGCTGGAGCATATGCCGTTCAGTCTTGAGCACGTCAATGAAGCGCTGGCGGCGGTGGAACAGCGCGCTGGCGGATTCACCAACGTCATCATCCAGCCCTGATGCACGGCGCAGCCTGGAATCCAGGACAACTATTCCAATAACGAGACAGGGACAAGCAATGAACAAAACCATGAGTGGCGCGCTCGCGCTGCTGGGCTGCGCATGCGCCGGCGCGGCGCTGGCGCAGAGCCAGGTCCAAGTGTATGGCGTGATCGACACCAGCCTGGTCTACACCACCAACAGCAATGCCGCCGGCGATGCGGTGGTCAAAATGCCCGGCTTGACCGGCAGTGTGCCATCGCGGCTGGGCTTCCGCGGCAGCGAGGAGGTGGGGGATGGAATGGCCGTCTTCTTCGTGTTGGAGAATGGTTTTAATCCCGATAACGGTACGGCAGGGCAGGGCAACCGGCTGTTCGGCCGGCAGGCAGCGCTGGGACTGAAAGGCGCATACGGTACGCTGACGCTGGGCCGGCAAAACAATATGACCCTCTACGGGGCGCTGGATTCGGACGTGATCGGCCCCAATCTGTTTTCGGTGGCCAGTCTCGACCCTTACCTGGCCAATTCCCGCAGTGACAATGCGATCGGCTATCTTGGCCGGCGTGCCGGCATCGCGCTCGGGCTGACCTACAGCCTGGGGCGCGACGCGGCAGCCAGCGGCGGACCGGCGGCGACCAACTGTGCGGGAGAAGCGCCAGGGAACGCCAAGGCTTGTCGCCAGGTGACGGCGCTGCTGGGGTATGACGGCAATGACTACGGGCTGACCACCACCTATGACATTTTGTATGGCCATGCCGGCGCGGCCAATGGCCTGAGCAGCAGCGATCTGTACGACCGGCGGCGCACGCTGAACGCCTACTGGAAGCTGGGTGGGTCCAGGCTTGGCGGCGGCGTGATCGACCGCAGTGTGGGGCTTGCCGCAGGCAACAGCGATTCCCGCCTGTACTACGTAAACGGCAGTTATCAGTTCGCCGAGCCGCTGGCGCTGGATTTGCAGCTGGCAAGGCTGGACTTCGCCCACAGTGGCAACGATGCGACGATGCTGGTGGCGCGCCTCAGTTATTACCTGTCCAAGCGCACGGCAGTGTATTCCGCGTTTGGTCATATGGACAACCGCGGCAGCGCAGCGTTCGCGCTCGATGCGGGTGGCACGGTTGGCGCCGGAATGAGCCAGTCCGGCCTGATGGCAGGCATCCGGCATGCATTCTGATCCGCCATTACCGACAGGAGACACATGGATGAAAAGCAGAAGAATCGTCACCGGCCATGACGCCGATGGCAAGTCGGAAATCGTGTCCGACCAGGCGGCGCCACGCACCAGCGCCTTCGAGCATGTCCCTGGTTTTGTGGCATCGATGTTATGGAGTGCCGAAGCCCATCCGGTAGTGCCGAATCACGCCGGCGATCCGACGGCGGCGGCTGTATCGTGGCTGCCGCCGGCTGGTGGCAGCAAGCTGCTGCTGATCACGTTTCCTCCCGATGCTGTCATGCATGGCCCTGCATTCGACCCGCTTGCTGCTGGCAGAGAGTATCTGAGCACCATTCCCGGACTGGCGGAAAAGTTCGAAAGCGAGCATCCCGGCATGCATACCACCGACACGCTCGATTACGGCGTGCTGCTGGAAGGCGAACTGTGGCTCGAACTTGACGGTGGGCGCGAAACGCTCCTGCATCGCCACGACGTGGTGGTGCAGCAGGGGACGCGGCATGCGTGGCGCAATAAAAGCACCCAGCCCGCCACGATGCTGTTCGTGCTGATCGGGGCGCAGCGTTGTGTACCGCAGGGACATCTCTAGACAAATAATCATCTGATGGAGGAGGAAATTCGATGCGCGTAAATCCAGTGAAGAAGATAACGCAATTGACGTTGCTGGCCGGGCTTGCCTTTGGCCTGTACGAAACGGCTTATGCCAGCGAAAGAGGGAATGCCGAGGAAGCCGTGGAACTGGTCAAAAAAGCCGTTACCTACTATAAGGTCAACGGCAAGAAAAAGATGATGGAAGAGATCAACAGGGGAAGACAAGGAACGCTGAGCTATAAAGAGATGTATTTGATAGCCGGCAACCTTACGCCTAGCCCGACCTTGGCCCATGGCGGCAACCCCAAATTGATCAACAAGGACTTGACCGAACTGACTGATGTCGACGGCCTGAAAGTCGGGAAACGGATACTCGATATCGCCAACTCGCGGGAAGGGCGTGGCTGGTTCGATTATCAATGGCCCGACCCGGTTGCCAATGTCGTCTCCAGGAAGAGCACGTATGTTGAGCGCGTCGACGATTTCTATATCGGTTGTGGCATTTTTAAATAAACATATAGGTATGCAAGGCTGGGGCCGGGAAATCCGCGAGTAGGACGGGATAAACGGGGTTGAGCGGTTCCGGCGCTACGGCACTGTACGACTGGATGGATCGGGATGCAACTCGGAGAGCCTGATCCATGACCGCGCAATTTCGTAGTCAAGCGTGACACAAGGCTTGGATCCAGAACCGTCCTTCAGAACGGTTTCATTCTGGGCGCATAAGTTCTTATTGCGCGGTCATGCCCGCGTCGATCACGTGCTCTGCGCCGGTGATGTAGGATGCCTCGTCCGAAGCGAGGAACAGCACCAGGTTGGTGACTTCCCCGGGATCGGCGATCCGGCCCAGCGGGATCAGCGCCTTGGCGTCGCCGCCTTCCTCGTTGGTCGCTTCGATCATCATCGGCGTCATGATGAAGCCGGGGTGGACCGAGTTGACACGGATATTTTGCGGCCCGTATTCGATGGCCGCCGCCTTGGTCATGCCGCGCACGGCGAATTTGCTGGCGACGTAGGCGATGCTCGGGAATCCATAATTGGCGACCAGCCCCGCAATCGATGAAATATTCACGATCGAACCGATGCCGGCCTTCAGCATCGATGGGATGACGGCGCGAATGCCGAGAAATACCGAGTGCTGATTGACCGCGCAGACGGTCAGATAGTCGGCTTCCGAAATATCGGCGGTTTTCTGCATGGGGCCGAGTATGCCGGCATTGTTGACGAGCACGCTGACCGGACCGAACGCCGCTTCGGCCGCAGCCACCACGCGCGTCCATGCGGCAGCATCGGTCGCGTCATGGGGCACGAACAGGGCATTGCGGCCGAGTTCACTTTCAAGCGCCTTGCCCGCGGATTCATTGAGGTCGGTTAACACCACTTTGGCGCCTTCGGCGATGAAGCGGCGGGCGTGTGAGGCGCCCATGCCGCGTGCAGCGCCGGTGACGATGGCGACTTTTCCATTCATTCGTTCCATTTCTTGTTTCCTCTCTCAGGGTTTTAAAAACGTGTCGTAGGCATGTTGCGTATCCATGTATTCCTTGACGCGCAGGATTTTTCCGTCCGCGATCTCGAACAGGAAGTGATAGAAATTGTTGTAGACCCTGCCGTTGTTCAGTTCAGCGTACGACTCCGCTTCGACCGCGACCATGCTGCCTTCGGCGATCATCGACAAGGGCGTGATGCGCAGCGCACCGAGTTTGTAGACGGTGGTCACGCCTTTCAGCAGCTCACCCATTTGCTGCCTGCTGTAGGTGTCCGACAGGCCCGGCATCGTTCCCGATACCCACCAGGTCGCGTCCGGGTGCAGGCGTTCGACAATGCCGGCGACATCGCCACGTGAAAAAACGCTGAGAAATTCGCGAACAATTTCCTTGTTCTCCGCGATAGGTGTGCTGGCCATCCTGTGTCTCCTTTTTGTAATCGGTGCGATGGGGCCGGATGCCTCGGCTTGCGCATTTGAGTATCAGGCTACACCTGATTTTTTTTCATGTCAACGATAGTGTTGATGTGTTGCGGTGCGGGAACGGGATTGGTCGCATGCGCCTGGGCGCGGGACCGCCGCTATCTATCGTGGCCCACAGGACGCGATGAAATCATTGTAAAAAAACCGCGCGCCGGAACCGGGCCGCCGCGCTCGTGCTGTCCTGGGAGGGGCGGCATCCGGGCAGGCGATTCCGTTCGGCCGGGCCGGGAGGCCGGAAATGGCAGGGCTGAACTTTATCAACAATAACGTTGACTGGTCACATTTTCTCGTATATCGTTGAAGTCATCGAAGCCACAACAATAACAAGAGCGCTGTCGAAGGAAAATTTTCTTACTATCGTTTTCACATGAGGAGGGACATATCTTGGCAATGGAGACCGGTCTAATTTTTCACCCGTACATGCGGCCAGGACGGACTGCACGGCAAACCTTCGATTGGGGCGTGCAAAGTTCCATCGCAGCCGACAAGGCGGGTTTCAGCTCGATGATGATTTCCGAGCACGCCTCGCAGATTTGGGAAAACATCCCCAATCCCGAACTGATGATCGCTGCCGCGGCCCTGCAGACCAAGAACATCAAGTTCGCACCGATGGCCCACCTGCTGCCGCATCAGCATCCGGCCAAGCTCGCGATCATGATCGGGTGGCTGTCCCAGATCCTGGAGGGACGCTATTTCCTCGGTATCGGCGCCGGCGCTTATCCGCAGGCGTCGTACATGCACGGAATCAAGAATGGTCAGGACACGCAGTTCCTGAACCAGATGGTGCGCGAATCGCTCGATATCATGGAAAAAATCTGGAAGCGCGAACCCTTTTTCTACGAAGGGAAATTCTGGAATGCGGGCTATCCCGAGGAGGCCGTTTCCGATCACGCGGACGACGAGCAGCACAAGCTGGCCAATTTCGCGCCCTGGAACGGCGTCGCGCCTGAAATCGCCGTCACCGGTTTCAGTATGAACTCGCCGTCGATGCGCCTGGCCGGCGAGCGCAATTTCAAGCCGGTGTCGATCTTCTCCGGACTCGATGCCCTCAAAAGCCACTGGGATATCTATTCGGAAGCGCAGCACAAGGCCGGCTTTACTCCGGACCGGTCGCGCCACGCCGTGTCCCAGACCGTGTTCGTCGCCGAGACGGACAAGGAAGCCAAGCGCCTGGTGATGGAAGGGCCGATCGGCTACTGCTTCGAGCGTTACCTGATTCCGATCTGGCGCCGCTTCGGCATGATGGACGGCTTCGCCAAGGATGCAGGTGTCAATCCCGCCGATGCGGATCTTGAATTCCTGGTCGACAATGTGTTCGTGGTCGGTTCGCCCGACACCGTTGCGGACAAGATCAACACGCTGTTCGAGGCGTCCGGCGGCTGGGGAACCCTGCAGGTTGAATCGCACGATTACTACGATGATCCGGCGCCCTGGTTCCAGTCGCTGGAATTGATCGCCAAGGAAGTCGCGCCGAAAATCAAGCTGCCGACCTGACGCGCACCAGCGGCGCCGCGCCGGCAACTGCCGGCGCGGCCACCGCGCTGCGCAGGAGTGCGACACGAGGCGAGCCTGTTGCGGCGCCCCGGCGGCACTTCCGCGCCCATTTTTTTCACGTATTTTCCATCGCCGTATCCGGTCTCGTTCGTGCGAATGAATGTTGACAGCGAAACCGGCCGGCACTGCAGTCAACACATGTGTTGATAAAAACGAAGGGAGCCTGGAATGAACATCAAGTCGCGAGACCAGAAAGTAGAACAGCTGCATGCCGAATCGGAAATCAGCCGCCTGATCTACGACTACGCCTATCACCTGGACATGAATCACACGACGGAGCTGGCGCAGTTGTTCGTGGAAGACTGCGTCGTCGTCTACGGTCCGAATTTCGGCGCCGAGGGACGTGCCGCGTACGCCAAGACGCTTGAAGGCGTCGGTTCCTACTTCGTCGCCACCAGTCATCATGTGTCGAACATCGTGATCGACTTCGTTAATGAAGACGAAGCGAAAGTGCGCACCATCCTGTATGCGTGGCACCGTTACAGCCGCGAACGCCCGGATTCGCATGTCTGGGGCCAGTACCACGACGAGGTCGTGCGCATCGACGGCCAGTGGCGCTTCAAGCGCAGGGAACTGCGCACCACCGGCGCCAAGGATTTCCATGTCAAGGAGACGATGCCTATCGGGCGTCGTGCGTGATGCAAGCCGGCGCCGTATTTAATTACCGCACCATCCGCATCGAGCATCGCGGGCCGTTGACGTGGGTGATCCTGAATCGCCCCGACAAGGCCAACGCGCTGTCGAATGAACTGCTCGACGAATTCTCGGATGCGCTGCGCAGGCTCGCCGTCGAAGGGGGACCCGTCATCGCCATCCGCGGCGAAGGCAAAGGTTTTTCGTCAGGCTACGACCTCGACCAGGTCGGCAAGCTGACGACGCTGGCCGATCCGGTGGCCGATCGCGAGCGCCTGCAGCGCAATGTCAACCGTTATCTGGCGATGTGGGACCATCCGAAGCCGATCATCGCCGCCGTGCACGGTTACTGCATGGCAGGCGCCACCCAGATGTGCGTCTATGCCGACATCACGGTGGTGGCCAACGATGCGCGCATCGGCGAACCCACGCTGCCGATCGGCGGCGGCTATATCGCCCCCTTGTGGGCGCCGCTGGTGGGACCCAAGCGGGCCAAGGAGCTGGCTTTCGTCCCCGGCAACAGTATCGATGGGCCGACCGCGGTCGAATGGGGTTGGGCCAACCACAGCGTGCCGTCCGAACAGCTGATTGCGATAGTGGAAGACCTGGCGGCGCGCATCGCGATGACGCCGCCGCCGGTGCTGCGCATCAAAAAGCTGTCGATCAACCGCGCCGCCGAGGCAATGGGATTCAGGGATGCCAGCGCTGCGGTGGCCGACATGGACGCACTGCTGCATTTGTCGCCAGCTGTTCTGGAAGTGAAGGAATTTATCGGCCGGGTCGGGCTCAAGGAGGCGATGGCCGCCTACCGGGTTGCGTCCACCACCCCGCTCACCGTATCGGCGCCATCCACACCAAAGGAGTCAACACCTCATGTCTGATATCGAATTTTCCGTGCAGGGGCACGTTGCCCAGGTCAAGCTGAATCGCCCGAAATCTCTCAATGCCATCAGTCCCGGCATGGACGGCGCGTTGCTCGAAGCCTGGCATGAAATCAACCGCAACCCCGACATCTGGGTCGCCATCCTGAGCGCCGAGGGAGAGCGCGCCTTTTGCGTCGGCGCCGACGTCAGCCAGGGCACCGACCGCGCCTCGCGCATGGCGCTCGGCGGCGGCCTGACCGGCATCGGCGGGCCACTGGTGACGCTGAAAAAACCATTGATCGCGGCAGTCCAGGGTTACGTGCTCGGTGGCGGCTTCGAGATGGCGATGTGCGCCGACGTGATCGTCGCCGCCGATACCGCGCAGTTCGGCCTGCCGGAAACCAAGGCCGGCATCATGGGCGAATGCGGCGTCATGCACCGCGCCATCCGGCAACTGCCGCACCACGTCGCGATGGGCATGATCCTGACCGGCGAGCGCATGAAGGCAAGCGACGCATTCGCTTACGGCCTGGTCAATGAAGTGGTCGAGCCGGCCGCGCTGGCCGATGCGGCGCGCCGCTGGGCCGACAAGATCGTCGCGGCCTCGCCGCTGGCCGTGCAGGCGGCCAAGGCCGCGGTGCTGCAGCGGCTCGACTGGCCGCTGGAGATCGCGCTGGCGACACGCTTCGAGCCGATCGAGGAATACGCCTACAGTGAAGACCGGCATGAAGGCGAGCGCGCGTTTGCCGAAAAGCGCAAGCCCGAATGGCGCGGCCGATAATTTAACCAGACAAACCGAGGCACGACATGACTACCCCCAGCCACGAAGCACGTGAAGCAACAAATCCGAAATGGTTCAGGCAAGTGCTTGGCCAGTTCCCGACCGGCGTCTGCGTCATCACGGCGGCGCCGCCGGGCATGCCGATGGCCGGCATGGTCGTCGGCTCGTTCACCTCGGTTTCGCTGGACCCGCCCATGGTCGCCTTTTTGCCCGACCGGTCTTCGACCAGCTGGCCGAAGATCGAGGCTGCCGGCAAATTCTGCGTCAATATCCTGGGCGCCGACCAGGAGGCGTTGTGCCGCCGCTTCGCGTCCAAAGCCGCCGACAAGTTCGAGGGCATCTCTTACCGGCTGGCGCAATCGGGTTCCCCTATCCTCGGCGATTGCGTGGCCTGGATCGACTGCGACATCGAGTCGGTGCTGGAAGCAGGCGACCATTATATTGTCGTCGGCAAGGTCAACGAACTGGAAATCAATACGGGCGGCCTGCCGATGCTGTTCTTCCAGGGCGGTTACGGGAAATTTTCGCCGCTGTCGCTGGTCGCTCCCGATCCGCTGGGCACCATCGCCGAGCAACTGCGCCTGGTCGACATGGTGCGGTCTGAGATGGAGGAGCTGGCAGCCGAATTGTCGGCGCGCTGCATCGCCACCGCGCGGGTCGATAACGAAATCGTCATCATCGCCGGCGCCGGCAGTTCCCGGCGCAATTCCATCCCGACGCTGGTCGGGCAGCGCTTGCCGAACATGCCGCCGACGGCCTCGGTGTTTGGCGCCTGGAGCGGCGAGGAGGCCATCGACCAGTGGCTCAACGCGTCGACGCCGGCGGCGGCCCGGACGCAGGTCAGGGCGGCATTGCGCGTGATCCGCGAGCGCGGCTACTCGGTCGGCCTGGTCGGCGATGCGCAGCGTACCTTCATTTCCACGCTGGCGCGCCTGGCCGATGGCCGCGCAGCCTCGCCGGACGTGGATTTGCGCGAGCTGATCCAGCGCCTGTCGTTCGATCCTGAACAATTGCTGCCCGCCGTGCAGAACGATATCCGCCTCATTTCCGTACCGGTCTTCGGTCCCCGAGGGGACGTGGCGCTGGCATTGACGCTGCACGATTTCCCCAAGCCGGCCGACGGTGTCGGCATCCAGTTCTACGTGGACCGCATGCTCGCGGCAGCCTCGCGCGCGACCCGCAGGATCGGCGGCTTCACCAGCGAAGCCTCAACCTAATCGTTTCTCATTGCGAGACCTTCACCATGATCGATCTAGATTACTACAGCGAAGTGTCGACCATCGCCGATCTGCTGGTACGCGCCACGCGCATGCACCCCCAGCGCGATGCGATCGTCTTCCCCGACAGCCGCAAGACCTACGCCGAACTGCTGCAGGGCGCGCTCACGGTCGCGCGCGGCCTGCGTGCGCTCGGTGTGCAGGCCGGCGACCATGTCGGCCTGCTGTCGGCCAACTGCACCGAGTTCGCCGATGCGCTATTCGGCATCAGCCTGCTCGGCTGCGTCGCCGTTCCGCTGAATGCGCGCCACAAGGCGAGCGAACTCGGCTTCATTATCGACAATGCCTGCCTGACGACGCTGCTGACGACGGCCGAAGAGGGCCAATACGTCGATTTTTGCCAACTGTTGCGCGACGCGCTGCCGTCGCTGCGGGAGGTTGCCGATCCGCGGCAATTGGCGCTGGCGGAAGCGCCAGTGCTGCGCCGCGTGGTGCTGTTGCGTGGCGAAGACCGCGATGGCTGTATCGGACGCGCCGAGTTCGACCGGCTGGCGGCGCAGGTCGATGCCGCTGAAGTAGAGCGGGCGCGGCACCGGGTGCGCGTGCGCGATACCGCGCTGCTGATTTATACGTCCGGCACCACCGCCAACCCGAAGGGCTGCGTGCTCTCGCACGAGGCGGTCACGCGCGGGCCGTCGGAGCGCAGCCGCCGGCGCCTGTCGGCCGCGGCGCATGATGTGGCATGGGGCGCGGGACCGCTGTTCCATATCGGCTCGCTGGCGCCCTTCATCGGCACGATTGCCGCCGCCGGCACTTATGTGACGGATGCTTATTTCGAACCTGGCCGGGCGCTGGAATTGATGAGCAAGGAAGGAGTGACCGCGGCCTGGCCCTGGTTCCAGGCCGTCGTTCAAGGCTTGCTCGATCATCCGGCTTTCGATCCGGCCAGGCTGGCCGCGCTGCGTTACGTCATCGTGATCGGTCCGCCCGCCCTGATCGGGCGCATGCAAGCGGTGCTGCCTGGCGCGGAAATCATCCAGGGCTGCGGCATGACCGAGACCGCGGGCATCTTTGCGATCAGCGATCGCGACACGCCGGCTGCGCTGCGTGCTTCGACCCAGGGAAAAATGGTGCCGGGCATGGACGTTCGCATCGTCGATCCGGGTTCCGGCATGCCGGTGATTCAGGGGCAGGTGGGGGAAATCCTGGTGCGCGGCTACTGCGTCATGGACGGCTACTATCGCGATCCCGTCAAGAGCGCCGATGCGCTCGACGCCGAAGGCTGGCTGCATACGGGCGATCTGTACAGCCAGAGTGCCGACGGCAGCCTGATGTTCCAGGGACGGCTCAAGGATATGCTCAAGGTGGGAGGAGAGAACGTGGCGGCCATCGAGGTCGAGGCCTTCCTGTGCCAGCATCCCGCGGTCAAACTGGCCGAAGTCGTCGGCAGGCCGGATGAACGGCTCGACGAAGTGCCGGTGGCCTTCATCGAATTGCGTCCCGGTCAAACGGCCTGCGCGGATCAACTGATCGACTTTTGCAAGGGTCGCATCGCCAACTACAAGGTGCCGCGCGCCGTGTATTTCATGGCTGCCGCCGATTGGCCGATGTCCGCCACCAAGGTCGACAAGCGCGCCTTGCGCGCCCGCCTGCTGAGCGTCTAAACCGGATACAGGGATGTTTCAAGCGATGCTTCGCGCCATGCGATCGGCTTGAAATTATCAACTATTGAGTTGATCGATGGCATAGCCATCGGCTATGTTACGCGCCTTTTTTCCTTTTTTAAGCATGTGGTCAACGCTCGTGAAGATTATCAACATTGATGTTGACATGCGGATTACTAAAGTGCATTCTTGAAAAGAGCGCACCAGATTGCTCGCGCAGATCAGCCGATTTTTCGGCGCGTACGCCGGGCACCGCCGGCGCCGGAGGGCAGGGTCGGCAAGGACAACACTGGATAGCGGTCTACCAAAAAAACATCGAGACAAAGGAGCGAACGCAATGGGAAATAAAAAAATCAGGGGGCATGCGAGCGACACCGGCAGCGTTGCAAAAGGACGCGACGCGTGCCGGCACGCACTGGTCGGGCGGGCCGTGATGGCGATGGCCGTGTCGGCCGCCTGTGCCGCCGGTACGGCGCAGGCTTACACCTTCGATGCCGGTCCGGACTGGAAAGTCAATCTGGATAATTCATTGATGTACACCGCCGGATGGCGTGCCCAGGCCATCAGCCCCTATGTCGCCAATCACCCCTTCTTTCACCAGGGCGAGACCCGCTTTGGCAAGGGCGACATGGTGACCAATCGCGTCCAGGACTTGATCGAGTTCCAGGCCATCTACCATGACCAGTTCGGCGCCCGCGTCACCGGTTCCGGCTGGAAGGATTGGGCCTACAAGGATAAGGTTTCCGGCAATCCGGCGCTGCTGGCGATGGGGCTGAACGACTATCCGAACGGCATGAGCGATTACACCAAGCGCTATCATTACCAGGGGGGCGAGCTGCTTGACGCCTTCGTCTTCGGCAGCGGCAAGCTGGGCGACATCACCGTGCACGGCAAGGCCGGGCGCCTGACCCAGTTCTGGGGCAATGCCTTTTATTTCGGTTTCTCGAATATCGCCTACGGCCAGGCCGGGGTCGATAATATCAAGGGTTTTTCGCAACCCGGTTCGGAACTGAAGGAACTGTTCCTGCCGCGTAAGCAGGTGCTGCTGTCCGCCGATATCTCGCCGGAACTGTCCGTCTCGGCCCAGTATTTCTTCGAGTTCGGCGCGAACCGCTATCCCGAAGGCGGCACTTATTTTGGCGCCGGCGATTTTACCTACAAGGGACCGACCTCGGTACCGGCACTGGCCGGCTATGCCGGTGGCCCGGTCTCGGCGGGAACCGAGAATGCGCCGAAAGACAACAACGGCAATTTCGGCGTCAAGGTGGCGTGGTCGCCGGCCTGGGCCCAGGGTGACCTCGGCTTCTATTACCGCGTGCTCGATGATCCGCATCCCTGGGCCCTGTTCGATATCAACGCTGGCGCCAACGGTGGCAGCGTCCACCTCGACTATGCCCAGAAGGTCAAGTTGTACGGCGCCAGCTACGAGCGCACGTTCGGCCCTGTCAGCACCGGTTTCGAAATATCCTACCGTCAAAACACGGCCATCAACAGCGTGCTGGGCAACTTCCAGCCGGGCGTGCCGTCGCGCGGCGCCACTGGCGACGTCGTCAACCTGATCGCCAACGCGTTCATCCAGCTCGGTTCCACGCCGCTGTACGACACTGGCCTGTTCATTGCCGAGCTGTCGCAAACCCACCTGGTCAAGGTCACCGGCAACGAAAGCATGTACAACGGCGTCGGTCACGCCGCTTGCGCCGGCGGCAGCAAATGGACCGGATGCTCGACCCGGAATGCGACCGCGCTGTGGGTGAGTTTCGAACCCCAGTGGCTGCAAGTGTTTCCCGGCATCGACCTCAGCATGCCGTCCTCGTATGCCGTCGGCGCGAAGGGCTTGCCTGCCTACGCTGCCGGCGCTTTCTATGCGCAGGGCACGGGGATCTACAACATTGGCATCAAGGCGCTACTCGATGGCAAACATTCGCTCACGCTGTCATATAACGGCTTGAACTGGAAGCCTGGCGCTGTCGTCGACGGCCCGGTCGGACCGATGTATGGCACCGGCACCGGCGCGCACGCCCTCAACAGCCGGGACTGGGTGTCGCTCACCTTCAAGACTTCGTTCTAAGAATTTTCAGGAGACATAAACATGGATAATAAAAAGACTGTACTGGGCGTCCTGCTGGCCGTTGCTGGCGCCACCTTGCTGGCGCCAATCGCATCGGCCCAGGTCAGCGCCGACGAGGCGCGCCAACTGGGTGCGAAATTGACGGAGTTCGGCGCCGAGAAGGCGGGCAATGCGGATGGCTCGATTCCCGCCTATACTGGTGGCCTGACCAAGCCGCCCGCGGGATGGGCCAAGGGCGCGGACCGCTACGTCGATCCGTATGCCGGCGAAAAACCGCTGTACTCGGTGACCGCGAAAAACATGGCGCAGTACGCCGCCATGCTTACCGAAGGCAACAAGGCGATGCTGACCCGTTTTGCCGATTCGTACCGGCTCGACGTGTATCCGACCCAGCGCAGCGTGGCCTATCCGGCCTGGGTACTGAAGAATATCGCGAAGAATGCCACCACGGCCAAACTCGCCGGCAAGGTCGAGGGCGACGCGGTCACCGGCGCCGACACGGATAATGCGCCATTCCCCGGCATTCCGTTTCCGATTCCGAAAAACGGCGTCGAGGTGATGTGGAACTATAACTTCCACTTTACCGCGCCGGTGACCCATACCATTCCCGGCGCCTGGCTGATCGATACCGGCGGACGCGCTTCCAACCTGCCGACCCCCAATGAATACTTCCTGCATCCGTGGTACGAGCAGTCGGGCAAGTTGCGCAAGGAAACCTATGACGCCGTGCATGGCCTGACTTCCGTGCTGCAGGATCCGCCATCGGCTGCCGGGATCGTTTTCCTGAACTACTACATGCACAACGCCGCCGACAGTGGCCAGAAGGTCTGGTTCTATACGCCGGGGCAGCGGCGCGTGCGGGCGGCGCCGGAATTTGCCTACGACATTCCGATCGCCAGCTATGGCGGCGTCCTGCTGTGGGATGAGATCCATGGTTTCACCGGCCGCATGGACCGTTTCGACTTCAAGCTGCTCGGCAAGAAGGAGATGCTGGTGCCCTATAACGTGTTCGGCGTGACCAACCAGGTCGCTTCGGTCGACTTCATCGGCCCGAAACACGTCAATCCGAGCGCGGTGCGCTTTGAAAAACGGCGCGTCTGGATCGTCGATGCGACCCGCAAGGAAGGCGCGCGCCACGTCTACAGCCGCCGCACCTTCTATGTCGAAGAAGATTGCTGGTGCATCGTCGCCTCGGAATCCTATGACAACGGCGGCAAGCTGTGGAAAAACCTCAGCCTGTACACCTTCCCGACCTATGACGTGGGCGGCATCAACAACGACGGTTGGGGCTTCAACGACCTGATCAAGGGCAACTACACGCTGATCAATGTCGGCAGAAAAGATCCGGGCAAGTTCGTGCGCAGTTACAGCAGCCATGAGGGATTGCCGCTGACGCTGTCGCCGCAAGCGGTGGTCGGCGGCAGCGTGCGCTAGGTCGAGCGCGGTGCGCGCCTGGACCCGGCGGCGCCGGGCGCCGGGCGGGGGCGCGCGCCGTTTTCGGGAATCGCCGCCTTTGTGCTTTGTGTAGCAACCTTCGGAGTATCTCAATATGACTTTTCTCGACCTTCGGCCGGGTGCGTGCGCCAGCCGCGCCATGGCAACCATGATATTGGCTGCGGCTACGCTGTGCGGCAACGCTGCCGTACCGGCCCCGCCATCGTTCAAGGATCCTCTCGACCATGCCGCCGAGAAGATCCCGACCGTCAACAACCGGCCGATGATGGCCGTCGCCAAGGCCGGCGCGCGCCTGGTTGCCGTCGGTTCGCGCGGCGTCATCATGACCTCCGACGACAACGGCGCCGCGTGGTCGCAGGCCAGCGTGCCGGTGCAGAGCGACCTGCTCGCGGTCCAGTTCCCCACGGCGACGCACGGCTGGGCGGTCGGGCATGACGGCGTTATCCTGCATAGCGTCGATGGCGGCCGGACCTGGGTCAAGCAGCTCGACGGCCGCCAGGCCGGCGCGCTGTACAAGGATTATTACCGCAACAGCGGCGACGCCGCCGAGCCTGCGTTCAAGCGCGCGCTGGCGCAGCTGGAGTTGAACTTCAAGGCCGGCCCGGCATTGCCTTATCTCGATGTCTGGTTTTCCGATACGCAGCGCGGTTACGCGATCGGCGCGTTCGGCATGATCGCCGCCACGCAGGATGGCGGCAAGACCTGGGAACCCTGGCTGCACCGAATCGACAACCCGGATTTTCTGAACCTGAATGCGATTCGCGGCATCGGCAACGCCATCCATATCGTCGGCGAGCGCGGCACGGTGTTCACGCTCGACGACAAGGGCGCCCGTTTTACCCAGACCGCCACCGGCTATGCCGGCAGTTTCTTCGGCATCGCCGGCAACGACGACGTGCTGCTGGCGTTCGGGTTGCGCGGCAATGTGTACCGCAGCGGCGATCACGGCAGCAACTGGGAGGCGGTCAAGATTCCGGCCGACGCGACCGTCATGGGCGGCGCCGCCAACCCGGACCGCAGCGGTTTCGTGCTGGTCAACAGCGCCGGCCAGCTGCTGCAAAGCGATGCCCAGGCGCGCCAGTTCACCGCCGTGAAGCCGGAGCGCTCGATGCGCTATACCAATGTCGCCGCGATCAGCGATCTGTCGCTGGTGTTGACGGGACTGGCCGGCATACGCGTCGAGCCACGGCCGGCCGCCCCCCACTAATTCACCGGACCACTGCGAAATCATGCTAGCAACTACCAATGAACTGGACGCGATGCCTGTCGTGCCATCGCCCGCTCTTTTCGATCACGGATCGGGGCGCCTGCTTGAGCGGCTGATCTTCAACAACCGGATTGTCTTGCTGGCGCTGTGCCTGCTGCTCACGCTATTTTTGGGCTACAAGGGCTTTGCGCTGGAAATCAATGCGAGCTTCGAGAAAATGATGCCGCTGTCGCATCCCTTCGTCCAGAATTACCGCGCCAACGCCGATTCGCTCGGTGGACTCGGCAATTCGGTGCGCATCGTCGTCGAAAACCCGAATGGCGACATCTATGATGCCGCCTACCTGGACAAGCTGCGCAAGATCAGCGACCAGGTGTTTTTGATCCCCGGCGTCGACCGCTCGTTCATGAAGTCGCTCTGGATGTCGGTGGTGCGCTGGACCGAGATCACCGAGGCGGGGTACAAGGGCGGTTCGGTCATGCCCGATACCTACGATGGCTCGGCTGCCAGCATCGAGGCCTTGCGTTTCAATGTCAACCGGTCCGGCATCGTCGGATCGCTGGTCGCCAACGACCATAAATCGAGCACGATTTTTGTTCCGCTGGTCGAACTCGACGCCGCCACCGGCAAGGCGCTCGACTATCGCGCCTTCCGTGAAGAGCTGAACAAGATACGCAGTTACGAGAAGGATGGCGTGCGCATCCACATCATCGGCTTTGCGCAACTGGTTGGAGACCTGATCAACGGGATGCTGGAAGTGTTTACGTATTTCGCGGTCGCCGCCGTGATTGCGGCTGCGATCATCCTGATGTACACCCGCTGCCTGCGCAGCACCACGCTGGTGGTGGTGTGCTCCTTCGTCGCCGTGCTGTGGCAACTGGGCCTGATGCGCCTGCTCGGCTTCGTTCTGGACCCGTATTCGGTATTGGTTCCCTTCCTGATTTTCGCCATCGGCGTCTCGCACGGCGCGCAAAAGATGAACGGCATCATGCAGGACATCGGGCGTGGCACCCACCGTTACGTGGCCGCGCGCTATACCTTCCGGCGCCTGTTCCTGGCCGGCCTGACGGCCCTGCTGGCAGATGCGGTCGGCTTCATGGTGCTGTCGGTGATCGATATTCCGGTGATTCACGGCCTGGCCATCTCGGCCAGCATCGGCGTGGCGGTGCTGATTTTCACGAACCTGATCCTGCTGCCCATCCTGCTGTCGTACACCGGTGTCAGCCCCGTATCGGCCGCGCGCAGCCTGAAAAGCGCTGAGGGCGAGCACCCGCTGATGCGTTTCCTGGCCCGCTTCACCGAGCGTCGCCACGCCATCGGCGTACTGGTGGCGACGGCGGTAGTGACGGGTATTGGCCTGGTGGTGGGAACCGGCCTGAAAATCGGCGACCTCGATCCGGGCGCTCCCGAACTGCGGGCCGATTCCCAGTACAACCGCGACAATGCGTATATCACGTCGCACTACCAGCTCTCGAGCGACCAGTTTGCCGTCATCGTGACGACGCCGCAAGGCGGCTTGATCAGCTTCGAGACGATGCTGGAAATGGACCGCCTCGAAGAAAAACTCCGCGCCCTGCCGGGTGTGCAGACCACCGTGGCGGCCTCCAGCCTGGCGCGCGCCTACACGTCGGCCGGTTTCGAAGGGTCCGATAAATGGATGACGCTGAACCGCGATCCTTCCGTGATCGCCGACGCGCTCAACTACGTGTTCGATTCCAATCCCGAAATGCTGAACGAAGCGCGCTCGGTGTCTCCCATCATTGCCTATCTGGCCGACCACAAGGCGGAGACGCTGGAGCGGGTGGTGCGGACAGTGGAAGAATTTGCGGCCGAACACAATACGGCGGACCGGAAATTTCTGCTCGCCGCCGGAAATGCCGGGATCGAAGCGGCGACCAATATCGCAGTCAGCCACGCGAACCGCACCATGCTGCTGTACGTCTACGCCGCCGTGATCGTGCTGTGCTTCGTCACGTTCCGCAGCTGGCGCGCGGTGATCGTCGCGATCTTGCCGTTGATCGTCACCTCCGTGCTGTGCGAGGCATTGATGGTGGTACTCGGCATCGGCGTCAAGGTGGCCACGCTGCCGGTGACGGCGCTGGGCGTGGGGATCGGCGTCGACTATTCGCTGTATCTGCTCACCGTGCAGCTGGGCCAGCAGCGCCAGGGCTTGTCCGTGGCCGATGCCTATACCAAGGCGCTGGCCTTTACCGGCAAGGTAGTGGCGCTGATCGGGGTGACGCTGGCGGCCGCCGTCATTACCTGGATCTGGTCGCCGATCAAGTTCCAGGCCGACATGGGCATCCTGCTCGCGTTCATGTTTGTCTGGAACATGCTGGGCGCGCTGATCCTGATGCCGGCGCTGGCGACCTTCCTGCTGCCGTCGGCCACGCCAAAGAACAGTGCCGTGGCCAGCGCCGACGGCGCGCGTCGCTTCGCCTGACGCTTGGCCCGGCTGCGGCCATCGGCTAGCAGTTGCAGAAATAAACAACAACACCATAAAAGGAGACAAGACATGGAATACGGTAAAGCGGCGGTGATGGTGGCGGAAAACCGGGTGGAAACCTGGGACGTCAAGGTGGTCGATCCGGAAGCGGGCGGTGCGCTGGTGCGGGTGGTGCTGGGCGGCGTGTGCGGCAGCGATGTGCATATCGTGTCCGGTGAGGCGGGCAAGATGCCGTTTCCGATCATTCTCGGCCATGAGGGCGTCGGCAGGATCGAGAAACTGGGGAGCGGAGTGAGCACGGACTATGCTGGCGAACCTGTAAAACCGGGCGACCTGGTGTACTGGACGCCGATCGCCCTGTGCCATCGTTGTCATTCCTGCACGGTGCTCGACCAGACGCCGTGCGACAACTCGACGTTTTTCCAGCACGCCGAGAAGCCGAACTGGGGCAGCTATGCCGATTACGCGTGGCTGCCGAACGGCATGGCGTTCTACCGGTTGCCCGACCACGCCGATCCGGACGCGGTGGCGGCGCTGGGTTGCGCGCTGCCGACGGTGCTGCGCGGTTTTGAGCAGGGCGGCCCGGTGGGGCAGGGCGATACCGTGATCGTCCAGGGCGCGGGGCCGGTCGGGCTGGCGGCGGTGCTGGTCGCGGCGGTCTCGGGCGCGCAAGAGATCATCGTCCTCGACCACTCGAGCAAGCGGCTCGATGTCGCCATGTCGCTGGGCGCGACGGCGGCCATCTCGCTCAAGGACAACAATGCCGATGAGCGGCGCAGGCAGATCGCCGACCGCCTCGGCGTGCGCGGCGCCAGCGTGGTGGTGGAAGCGGCCGGCGCCTTGCCGGCCTTTCCCGAGGGCGTCGATCTCACCGGCAATCACGGGCGCTACATCATCCTCGGGCTATGGGGCGCGATCGGCACCCAGCCGATTGCCCCGCGCGATTTGACCATCAAGAACATGAAGATCAGCGGTGCGACCTTCGCCAAGCCAAAACACTACTACCAGGCGCTGCACCTGGCGGTACGCCTGCAGGACCGGTATCCGCTGGCCAGTCTGATCAGCCACCGCTTCGGTATTGGCGATGCCGTCAAGGCGCTGGCGCTGGTCAAGTCGGGCGAGGCGATCAAGCCGGTCATCGATCCGACGCTCTGATATCGCTGCGCGCCAATATTCTGATTCGAAAGGAAAAAGCATGAGCATGACCGAAGCGACACCCTTATCCCCGCTGGCTCCCTTGCCGTCCCATGTGCCCCCGCACCTGGTGTACGATTTCGACATGTACAATCCGGCCGGCCTGGACGAGGGCTTGCAGGAAGCCTATAAACGCTTGCAGGCGCCCGGCGTGCCCGACGTCGTCTGGACCCGTCACAACGGCGGCCACTGGATCGCCACGCGCGGCAAACTGATCCGCGAAGCGCTGGAAGATTACCGGCATTTCTCGAGCGAGTGTCCATTTATTCCGCGCGAAGTGGGCGAAGCCTACGATTTTATTCCGACCTCGATGGATCCGCCCGAACAGCGCAAATACCGCGCGCTGGCCAGCATGACGGTCGGCATGCCGGTGGTTGACCGCATGGAGGAACGGATCACGGCGCTCGCCGCCGACCTGGTCGAGCAATTGCGCCCGCTGGGGAAGTGCAACTTTACCGAGGATTTCGCCGAGCCGTTCCCGATCCGTATTTTTTTCATCCTGGCCGACTTGCCTGACAAGGACATGCCGCTGCTGAAAAACCTGGGCGACCAGATGACGCGCCCGGACGGTTCGATGACCTTTGCCGAAGCGCGCGACGCCTTCTATCACTACCTGTCGCCGATCATCGATGCGCGCATGCTCGCGCCCGGCGACGACGCGATCAGCAAGATCGCTTGCGGAAAAATCGATGGCCGTCCGATTACGAAGGACGAGGCGCTGCGCATGACCGGCCTGCTGCTGTTGGGTGGACTCGATACCGTCATTAATTTTCTCGCGTTCTGCATGCAATTTCTCGCGCACAGCGCGCCGCATCGCCAGGAACTGGTCGATCATCCGGAGCGCATCCCCGCCGCGACCGAGGAATTGCTGCGCCGCTTCGGCCTGGTGGCCGATGGTCGCATCGTCAAAAAAGACCTGGCGTTCCACGGGGTTGAACTCAAAGAGGGCGACCAGATCCTGTTGCCGCAATTGCTGACCGGGCTCGATGAGCGTGAAAATGGCTGCCCGATGCACGTCGATTTCAGCCGCAAGAAAGTATCCCATACCACCTTTGGCCATGGTTCGCACCTGTGCCTGGGGCAGCACCTGGCGCGCCGCGAAATCGTCACCACGCTGACCGAATGGCTGGCCCGCATTCCCGAGTTCCAGATCGCTCCGGGCGCGGCGATTGCCCACCAGGGAGGGATCGTAGGATCGGTCAAGGGCTTGCCGCTGGTGTGGGACCCGGCCACGACCAGGATCGTGCGCTGAAGTCCGCGCCGTCCGGCATTCATAATAAAGGAAGCAATATGAAACAGAGAGAAATCGTGGTGCTCGGCATGGCCCGCACCGCCATCGGCACCTTCGGCGGTGCGCTCAAGGATGTTCCATTGTCCGAGCTGGCCACGACGGTGGTGCGCGCCGCGCTGCAACGTTCCGGCGTGGACGCGGCCGCCGTCGGGCACGTCGTGATGGGGAACGTGATTCCCACCGAGCCGCGCGACGCTTACCTGAGCCGGGTGGCCGCGATGGATGCCGGCATACCGAAGGAAACGCCGGCCTTCAATGTCAACCGCCTGTGCGGCTCCGGCTTGCAGGCTGTGGTCTCTGCGGCCCAGTCCATCATGCTGGGCGACGCCGAAGTGGCGATCGGCGGCGGCGCCGAATCGATGAGCCGGGCGCCCTTCCTGCTGCCGGCGGTGCGCTGGGGAACGCGCATGGGCGACAGTTCCATGCTCGATTACCTGAGCGGCATTTTGCACGATCCCTGGCAGGCGATCCACATGGGCGTGACGGCCGAGAATGTCGCCGCGCGCTACGGCATCACGCGCGAGATGCAGGATGCGCTGGCGTGCGAGAGCCAGCGCCGCGCCGCGCAGGCGATCGCGGGGGGCCATTTCACCGCGCAGATCGTGCCGGTGCCGGTCAAGACGCGCAAGGGCATTGTGCAGTTCGATACCGACGAGCACGTGCGCGCCGAAACGACACCGGCCTCGCTGGCGGCGATGAAGCCGGTGTTCAAAAAGGATGGATTGGTCACGGCGGGCAATGCGTCCGGCATCAACGATGGCGCCGCCGCCATTGTCATGGCCGACGGCGAATATGCCGTCGCGCAGGGATTGAAGCCGCTGGCGCGCCTGGTCGGCTATGCGCATGCCGGGGTGGAGCCGGAGTACATGGGCATCGGCCCGGTGCCGGCGACCAGGCTGCTGTTGAAACGCACCGGGCTGCGGGTGGAGGATCTCGACGTGATCGAATCGAATGAAGCGTTCGCGGCCCAGGCCTGTGCGGTGACGCGCGAACTCGGTCTTGACCCGGCGCGGGTCAATCCCAATGGTTCCGGAATTTCGCTCGGCCATCCGGTCGGGGCGACCGGCACCCTCATCGCGATCAAGGCGATCCACGAATTGCACCGGACAGGCGGGCGCTTTGCGCTGGTGACGATGTGCATCGGCGGCGGGCAGGGTATTGCCGCCATTTTCGAGCGGATGTAGGAAGCCGCGACGAGGCGGCCGTCCCGTTCCAGGTCCGGCCGGAATGCGGTCGGATAGGTCAACCTTTATCAGCGGAGCAGATCGTGCCGATCCATCATGTCATTACCCGCCGGTTGCCGCCATGCGTGCTTGCCGTTTCCGATTTCGACGGCATGCATGCGCAGCACCGGGCCCTGCTTGAACGCGCGCGCGAACAGGCGCGCACCGGCCGGCTCTCGCTGGCGGCACTGGTGCTCGCGCCAGCCCGCCGCGCGCGCAGGACATTGGGCAACTTGCGCGATACGCTGCAGGCATTGCGCAGCGCCGGCGTCGACCATGTGCTGGTGCGGCGCGCGGGCAGCGACGCGTCGGCCGCGCTCATGGCCTCGGCCAGCGTCAGGCGGGTCGTGGCGGCGGACGACCCGGCATCGCTGGCGCGCGCGTCGGCGCTGGTGGCCGATGCGCTGGTACGCGCCGATTTCGCCACGCTGCGTTCCTTGCAAGGCCAGGCCTTCCTGATATCCGGACACGTCGTGCATGGCCGCAAGCTGGGGCGCACGATGGGTTTCCCCACCTTGAACGTGAGGCTGCGGCATGGTCCGTGCGAGCTGCGCGGCATTTATGTCGTGCGGGTCCACGGGTTGGCGCCCGGCCCATTGCGCGCGGTGGCCAGCGTCGGGGTCAGGCCGACCGTCGAACAGCAGGGCGAGCCGCTGCTGGAGGTGCACGTGCTGGAATCGATCGCGCCTTGTTATGGCAAGATCGTCAGCGTCGAATTTCTGACAAAGCTGCGCGATGAAGCGCGTTTCGCCGATCTTGGCGCGCTCGAAGCCGCGATCGCCGGCGACGTGCGCGCCGCCGCGACGTATTTCGAGCGGGCAGCTTGAGCCGGCAGGCGGGCTTCCATGATAGGCCGCCAGGAAGGTCTTGCCGATAGCAGCCACATTTTACACATGTGTTGACAGGGCCTTATAATGGGCGGGTTTATACATCAGTGGAGAAGCAGATATGGATCAGGCAAGCAATATCGCCCGCCGGCGCAAGTCGGCGCTCGCCGACGGCAACCCGGATTACACGGCCAAGCGCGATGAGCTTGTACAAGTGGCGTCACGGCTGTTCAAGCAAAAGGGCTTCAAGGCCACCACGCTGAACGATATCGCGAAGGAATCGGGCATCGACCGCGCCACCATTTATTACTATGTGGCTAGCAAGGATGAACTGTTCCAGGAAGCGATCGGCGGCATTCTTAACGCGAACATCGCCCACGCCGAGCGCATCCTGAAGGAAGAAGGGCCTGATCCTCGGGAAAAACTGGAGCAACTGCTGGAAGTGTTGATGCTGTCATATGAGGAAAACTACCCGCATATGTACGTGTATATCCAGGAATTGATGCACGATGTCGCGCGCGATTCCTCGCCCTGGGCCAAGCTGATGGTGAAGCAGACCCGCCGTTTCGAAAAAATCACGATGCTGCTGATTGCCGAAGGCGTCGAGCAGCGCATGTTCCGCGACGACGTGCCGATCCGGCTGGCGGTCAATGGCCTGTTCGGCATGTTCAACTGGACCCACCGCTGGTTCGACCCGCAGGGCAAGAAATCGGCCAAGGAAATCGCCCAGGCCTTCAGCACGATCTTCTTCGACGGTATCTCCTGCCGCAAATAATGTTCCCGCAAGCGCATGGCGCCGCTTTCCGTCGCGCGCCATGCCGCCGGTCCGCTCCGGCCGGTTCCGTTGATAATCAACATGTTCGTTGACTGTGATGCGCCCCGGCGCTACACTGGATGCGGACATTGAACTTATTGACGCTACCATCGAACGGACAATCCATGAGCGAATCACAGCAATCGATCATTTACCGGCGCAGCGGCGCGGTCGCGCATATCCAATTCAACCGGCCGCAAGCGCTGAACGCGATCGATGCGGCGATGGCGGCCGGTTTTCTGGCCATCTGCCGCGACATCGATGTCGATCGCAGCGTGCGGGCCGTGTTGCTGTCCGGCGCCGGCCGTGCCTTCATGGCCGGCGGCGATGTCGCCAGTTTTCGCGACGATCGCGGCGCCATTGCATCGTCGATCATCGATCCCATGCACGAGGCTTTGCAACTGTTGACCGGCCAGCCCGCGCCGGTGCTCGCCTGCGTGCAGGGCGCGGTGGCCGGCGCGGGCTTGAGCATGGCGCTGGCGGCGGACCTGGTCATCGCGGCGGAGGGAACGAAATTCAGTTTCGCCTATGCGGCGCTGGGCGTCAGCGGCGACCTGGGCGTGTCATGGTCGCTGCCGCGCGCGGTGGGCTTGCGCAATGCGCTGGAAATCGCGCTGCTGCCCGATGGCATCGATGTGGCCCGGGCGCGTGAACTCGGCCTGGTCAACCGCGTGGTCGCGGCGGAAGCGTTGATGGACGAAGCGCAGGCGCTGGCCGCGCGCCTGGCTGCCGGGCCGACCTTCGCCTACGGGGAAATCCGGCGGCTGATGCGGCAGTCGCACGCGCAGGGATTTCGCGACCAGTTGGCGGCCGAGCGCGAAGCTTTCGTCGCCTGCACCGCAACGCGCGATTTCAGCGGCGCCGTGGCGGCCTTCCTGGACAAGCGCAAGGCCGAATTCCAGGGCTGCTAGCGCGCCGCACATGACTGCGCGCCGCGCGCTGGCCGTGAAGCATCAGGTGCTGGCCGCCGCGGCCAGTCGCGCCCGCAGCGCGCGCTTGTTCACCTTGGTGGCGGACATCGGCCAATCCCCGCTGTTCATGAAAAAGACCGCACGCGGTACCTTGTAGCTGGCGATTTTCCCCATGCAGAACTCGATCAGTTCCTGCTCCCGCAATTGCATGCCGGGACGCAGTTCGACAAAGGCGACCGGCACTTCGTCGAGCCGCGCATCCGGCCTGCCGACCACTTCGGCCAGCCGTACCGCCGGATGTTCATACAGGAAGGATTCAATTTCGATCGCGGCCACGTTTTCTCCGCCCACTTTCAGCATATCCTTGAGGCGGCCGTTGAAGCACAGGCTGCCCGTCGCGGAGCGGCTATACAGGTCGCCGGTGTGCAGCCAGCCATCGGCATCGATGGTCTCGGCCGTCTTGCCCGGATCGTTGTAATAGCCGCTCATCACGCAATAGCCGCGCACCAGGATCTCGCCGACCTGGCCGGGAAGCGCATCCTCGCCTGTGGTGACGTCGACGATGCGGATGTCGATGCCCGGCACCGCCTTGCCCTGGGTGCAGGTCCTGTCGTGCATCGGCTCGTCCGGCTCGCTGAGCGCGAACACGCCGGCGGTTTCCGTCATGCCGCAGCCTTGCAGGATTTCCATCTCCGGCAGCAATGCCGCCACGCGTTCGATCAGTTTGGCGGGACCGATCAGCATCATCGAGCGCAGGCTGCGCAGCATGCGTGCTTCGAAACGGGGATGGTCGAGCAGGGCCTGGATGATGGCGGGGAACCAGGGCCAGGCTGTGCTGGCCTGTTCGCGCGCGATCAGGCCGAGCGCCCGCTCCGCATCGAAATAGGCGTCGGTCAGATAGGTGCCGCAGGCCCCGATCGTGCCCAGCATCGGCGCCAGCGAGCCGATATGGGACAGCGGACCGGCACCCCAGTGCACCGGGTGGGGCTCGGCCGTGAAGCGTTGCCTGGCGCGCTCGACCGGGCCGCGCGAGATGGCTTCGTGCGACAGCATGCAACCCTTCGGATCGGCGGTGGTGCCGGACGTGTACAGTATCAGCGCGGTGCCGCACAGGCGCACCCTGCGGCGCGCCTGGTGCACGTCGCTGCGATCGACGCGGTCGGCCAGTTGGTCGAACTCGGCGCGGCCGAGCAGGCCGGCCTTGCCCTGGCCGCGCAGCATGACCACCTGGCGCAGCCTGGGCGCCTCGGGCAGGGCCAGCGCCCGGGCGTCCGCCGCCGCGGCCAGCGAGGGCAGGGCGGCGCCGACGATGGCGCCGAAATCGACATAATCGTCCGCTGCCGACGTGGTGAACAACAGTGCCAGGTTGGCATTGCGCACGATGAAGCCGATTTCCTTTTCCTTGTGCCGGACATTGAGCGGCACGGCCACGCAGCCGAGCAGCGCGATACCGAAGATGGCGGCCACCAGTTCAATGCTGTTGATGGCCAGCAGTCCGACATGGTCTCCCGGCCGCACGCCCAGCGCGAGCAGGCCGCGCGCGAAGCGCTCGGCATTGTCCATCAATTGCGCATAGTTGTTGCGCTGTTCCGGAAAAACAATGGCATCCCGCAGCGGATGCCGGTGCGCGGCGCGCACCAGCAGATCGGCAACCGGCGAAACTTCACAAACATGGTCGAAATGCGTCATTGAAGCGCCTCCAGTTTTATTGTCTTTGCAGAAATTATAGCGTTTCCAGTCGGCCTGCTTGCGCTTTTTTTCGTCCGTACTCACATTTTATCAACGCTATTGTTGATATAATTCGACGATGCCCTGGAGCTGGAGAGGCGCGCGCGGCGCGTCGCTGCAAAGCCTCCGGCAACCCGCACATTCAAGGAAAGCGACGACCGCATGATCACGACGGAACAAATCAGGCAGCAGCTCCAGGCGCAGATCGATGCGCTGGAAGCGGGCGAGCCGCTAGCCACAATCGACATCGCCCTGACACGGCTGGCGGTGCGCGCCAGCGTCACCGCGCTCGACCTGGACGGCTGCGACACGCAGATCGCCGCCGCGCTCGACGCCGGCGCCAGCGCCCAGCAAGTGCAGGAAGTGCTGGACCTGGTGTCCGGCCTGGGCGTGCATACCTTGATGGAAGTGTCGCGCCGGCTCGCGGCGCAGTTGCGCGCGCGCGGCGACGCGTCAATCGCTGCGCCGCTCGACGAGCGCCGCAGCGCGCTGTGGGCCAAGTACGTCGGCGACGATCCATACTGGGATGCGATGGAGGAAGAGGCGCCCGGCTTTCTCGATGCGCTGCTGCGCCTGTCGCCGAACGGCTTCGAAGCCTTCTTCCTCTATTGCGCGGTGCCGTGGAAGTCGGCCACGCTGCGGCCGCTGACGAAAGAACTGATTTCGATCGCGGTCGACGCGGCCACCACGCACCGCTACATGCCGGGCCTGCGGCTGCACCTGCGCAACGCGATCAAGCTGGGCGCAGGGCGAGCGGCGATCCTGCAAACGCTGGAGATCGCCGCCGATGCGCCGCATCACGGCGGCATAGGCTGATGTAACTCAGTTATTCCGGGTCGGCAGCCAGCCGACCTGGCTTTCCTGGCCGCCGGTACGTTCCTTGAAGGTTTTCAGCGCGTCGGCGACCACGCCGCCGATGTCGAAGCCGGTCACCGATGTCAGGCCGCCGTCGACGGCAAGGGTCTGGCCGCTGACATGCTCGGACGCGTCGCTGGCGAAATACAGCACCGCTTCGGCGATGTCGCTGGGCCTTCCGGCACGGCCCAGCGGAATCACTTTGCCGAACGGTTCCTCCAGCGAGGCGATGAAATCGCCATACTGTTCCGGCGCGATGTCGCACGCGGTGGCGATGATGGGCGTCAGGATCAGCCCGGGTGCGACGACGTTCGAGCGGATGCGGTGGCGGGCCAGTTCGTGCGTGGCCGACTTCGCCAGGTGCATCACGGCCGCCTTGGCCACGTCGTACGAGGTGGCGGACCAGCCGCCTTCCATCGCGGCGATGCTCGAGGTCGAGACGATGCTGCCGCCGCCGCCCTGCGCGATCATCTGGCGCGCCGCGTGCTTGTGCCCCAGTGCGGCCGAGCGCAGCAGCAAGGCCACGG
The DNA here is from genome assembly GCA_040389645.1 of Pseudomonadota bacterium. Taxonomy (GTDB): domain Bacteria; phylum Pseudomonadota; class Gammaproteobacteria; order Burkholderiales; family Burkholderiaceae_D; genus Rugamonas. The sequence goes on from JAZJZT010000032.1 coordinate 41,680, forward strand.
TCTTGTCGAAGCCGGCCGCCTGCATGTCGAGCAGCGCCGACTGGTCGCCCAGCGCGCCGGCATTGTTGATCATCGCATCCAGGCGGCCATAGGCGTCGACGCAGGCGGCGACCAGTTGCGCGATGTCGTCGTCAACGGTGACGTCGGTGCGTACAAAACGCACCCGGTCCCGGCCGAATTTGCGTTCCAGTGCGATCGCGCCCGGGTCGATGTCGCCGACCACCACCTTCGCGCCTTCCGAGACGAACAGCTCGACGATGCCTTCGCCTATGCCGCGGCCGCCGCCTGTCACGATGGCTACCTTGCCCTGCAGTCTGTTACCCATATGTCTCCTTGCTGGTTGATGTGATTCGCATGATGCGCATGCCTGTGCGGCACGGCATGGCGACGACTGTAGGTCAGCCTGCATATTTTGTCAACACAGTAGTTGACTGGTGGCGCGCTTGGGATAATAATGAAGCGCAGGCATGGACTGGCGGCACTTAGGCACTTACTTGGGGAGCGGGGCGCAATGACGGACGAAATGAATCAACACCTGGTAATCGTGGGCGCCGGCTGTGCGGGCGCGGAGCTGGCCTGCTCGGCCAGGACTTCGGGCTGGCAGGGGGAGATCACGCTGGTCGGGGAAGAGGCGGAATTGCCCTACCACCGTCCGCCGCTGTCGAAGGCTTATCTGACCGGGGCGGCCAGCCCGGAGTCGCTGCTGCTGAAGGCGCCGGCGCTGTACAGCAAGCTGGCGGTGACGCTGCGCACCGGCGTGCGTGTGAGCGCGATCGAGCGCAGTGCCAGGCTGCTACGGCTGGCCGACGGCGGCACGCTGCCCTATGGCGTGCTGGCGCTGGCGACCGGAGGGCGTCCGCGCACGCTGCCGGCCGCGCGCGAAGTGGCCGGCGGCGCTGTCAACCTGCATTATCTGCGCACCGTGGAATCGGCCACGGCGATCCGCGGCGAACTGACGCCGGGCGCGAGGCTGGTCGTGATCGGGGGCGGCTATGTCGGGCTCGAAGTCGCTGCCGCCGCGATCAAGTCGGGCATGCGCGTGACGCTGCTGGAGGCCGCGCCGCGCCTGCTCGAACGCGTCACCGCGCCGGTGCTGTCGGCATTCTACGAGGCGGTGCACCGGGAAGCCGGGGTCGACGTGCGCACCGGCACGCAGGCTGAAAATTTTGAAATGTCGCCCGACGGCAGCCGTGTCGTGGCGGTCGTGATCAACGGCGGCGAGCGCCTCCTGGTGGACGCGGTCGTCGTCGGCATCGGCCTGGTACCCAACTGCGAACTGGCGCGGCAGGCCGGACTGGCGGTCGACGATGGCATCCTGGTCGATGGCCAATTGCGCACCGGCGATGCCGCCGTGTTCGCGCTGGGCGATTGCGCGCGCTTCCCCAGCGCCTTGTATGACCGCCGCCTGCGCATCGAATCGGTGCCGAACGCGCTCGAGCACGCGCGGCTGCTGGCCGCCATCCTGTGCGGCAAAGAGCCGCGCCCCGAGACCGCCCCATGGTTCTGGTCCGACCAGTATGAGTTGGGCTTGAAAATGAGCGGACTGTCGGCCGGCCATGACCGCATCGTCTTGCGCGGCACGCCGGACAGCCGCTCCTTTTGCGCCTTTTACCTGCGCGGCGCGCGCGTGCTGGCGGCCGATACCGTCAATCGCGCCGCCGATTTCATGCAGGCCAAGCGCCTCGTCAACCAGCAGGCGCAAGTCGATGTCGCGATGCTGGAAGATGAATCAATACCGCTGAAGCAGATTGCCGATCTGGCGCCGCCGGCGGCCGGACCGGCCCGATAACTATTTTTATAACGAGACGAGGTGACGCAATGCCCAAGGCAATCTATATTTCCCATGATGGTTCCACCCAGGCGCTGGAGCTGGAACCGGGTGTCAATCTGATGCACGCCGCCGTGGCGAACGGCATTTACGATATTGTCGGCGACTGCGGCGGCAGCGCCAGCTGCGCGACCTGCCACGTCTATCTGGATGCGGCCTTCGAAGCGCTGGTGCCACCGCCGGATGCGCGCGAGCGGGAGATGCTGGAATGCGTGACCGCCCAGCGCAAACCGAACAGCCGGCTCAGTTGCCAGCTGGTGATGGAAGAGCGGCTGGACGGCATCACGGTGCATATCGCCGACCAGCAGTGGTAGACGCGGCGCCAACGATAACGCTAACGATAGCGATGGGAGACTCAGACATGTGGGAAATTGAAAAACGCATCCGCCGGCTGGAAGACCGCGCGGAACTCAACGATCTGGTGGTGCGCTACTTCCTGGCCGTCGACGACGACGATTATGCGGCGCTGGCCGCCACCTTCGCCGACGACAGCCAGTTTTCCGCCGGAGGCTTTCCCGGCGCCAGCGGCCGCGACGCCATCGTCGAGTCGCTGCGCGGCAGCCGCACGCACATGGGCGCGACGGTGCACACGCCCGACTACGCGCTGTTCTCGTTCCAGTCGGACGAGGCCGCCACCGGCACGGTCGGCGCCCACCTGGAACTGGCGATGGACGGGCGCACGCTATATGGCGCGGTGCGCTACCAGGATGCGTATGTGCGCGCGCAAGGCGGCTGGCGCATCGCGCGGCGCGACATGCGCGTGATCCACATGGGGCCGTGGGTGGAGGTCGGCAGTTCGCTGAGCGCCGAGCTGCGCGTGCGCTGGCCGGGCATGGACCCGCTGCCGTCCGATTTTCCCAAAAAACCGGCTTGAAGGAATATATATGGAACTGAATAACATAGCCGACATCGTCGCCGATATCCGCCAGGGAAAAATGGTGATCCTGATGGACGACGAAGACAGGGAAAACGAGGGCGACCTGGTGATGGCGGCCGAATGCGTGACGGCCGAACACATCAACTTCATGGCGCGCTTCGCGCGCGGCCTGATCTGCATGCCGCTGTCGCGCGCGCGCAGCGAGCGCCTGGGCCTGCGCCTGATGGTCGAGCGCAACGGTTCCGGTTTCGGCACCAAGTTCACGACATCGATCGAGGCCGCCAGCGGCGTGACCACCGGCATTTCGGCGGCCGACCGGGCGCGCACGGTGCAGGTGGCCGCCGCCGCCGACGCGAGCGCCGCCGACATCGTGCAGCCCGGGCACGTGTTCCCGCTGATCGCCGACGCGGGCGGCGTGCTGGTGCGCGCCGGCCACACGGAAGCGGCCTGCGACCTTGCCAGGCTGGCCGGCTTTGGTGAAACCGGCGTGATCTGCGAAGTCATGAACGATGACGGCAGCATGGCGCGGCGCGCCGACCTGGAAGTGTTCGCGCGCGAGCACGGCATCAAAATAGGCACCATCGCCGACTTGATCCACTATCGGCTGATCAATGAAAGCACGCTCGATCACCTCGATGCGCAGACGGTCCAGACCGACCATGGCGAATTCCTGCTGCATACCTTCCGCGACCGCATCAACGACGACGTCCACCTGGCGCTGGTGCGCGGAGAGATCTCGCCGCAGCAGGTCACGCTGGCGCGCGTGCAACTCGCCCTGTCCGTGCGCGACGTGCTCGGCATCCATATCGCCGGCAGTAGCGGCTGGAACGTCGAACGCTGCATGGCGCGCATCGCCGCCGAAGGGGCGGGCGTGCTGGTGTTACTGGGAGGAGGGGAGAATCCGACCGTCCTGCTCGACAGCCTGCAGGGGCTGAAGAGTACGCGCGATACGCCGCGCGTCAAGCCGACCGGTTTGAACGATACCTTCCTGAACGTCGGCGTCGGTTCGCAAATCCTGCGCAAGCTGGGCGTGCGCAAGCTGCGTCACATGAGCGCGCCGATCCGCTACAACGCGATTTCCGGGTTCGATCTGGAGATTGTTGAATACGTCAACTACGAGTGATGCGCACCGGGCGGCCCGCGCGGGCCGTCCCGGGAGCTGGAAAGCGGAATTACTTGCGGGGAGCCGTTTCCTGCATCAACGGCAGGCAGCGCGTCGCGCCGACGATACCGCCGCGCTGCACGATGCCGGCGCCGAACGCGATCGCGAAATCGGCGATGCGCAGCAGCCATTTGTTCGTCGGCGGGGTCAATAAGTCTGCTCTTGCGTATCGCATATGCTCCTCCTGTTGCAAGGATGGATGGCGTGAAAACGCCTGGGGCCGGACCGGCACCAGGCGGAACCTGGTCCGGGCCGGCGCCGTAACCGTTCCGGTGCCTGGCGCTTACAGCACGCGCAGCTTGGGCACCACTTCCTTCGACAGTCGCCGCAGCGATTCAAAATACGGTTTCGGATTGTCGATGTTATCGTGTGAATTGACGATGATCTCGCCCCAGCCGCCGGTTTTTTCGGCCATCTGTTCCAGCTTGCGCTGCACGGTCGCCGGCGATCCGCACAACCAGACGTGTTCGGCCAGGAAATCCATGTCGACCTGGCTGGCGTCGATGTCGAGGCCGGAGTCCGCGATGATGCCCTCGAACAGATTGAATTTCTTGTAGATCGGTCCCAGGTAGTCGCGCCACGAGTCGGCCAGCCCGCTATTCAGGGCCAGCCGTTTGGCTTCCGCATCGGAATCGGCGATAAAAATGTCGCGCGTGACCCGGAAGCGCGAACGGTCGGCCACATGCCCCTTCGATACTGCTGCGGCGGCCCAGGTATCCCAGTGCGATTTCATGACGTCGGTGCCGCCAAAGAAGGAGATCGGGCTGTAATTGCGCTCGCCGGCCCACTTCAGCGACGACGAATTCCTGGTCAGGCCGGTGACCGCGATTTCCAGCCCGTCGCGTCCGCCCCACGGGCTGTTGTCGGCATACTCGATCTCATATCCTGGAAAGTCGCCGGAGCCGGGATAGCCTGCCTGGAAGTGTTGTGTCCGTTCCTTGAACGGTTTGCGCTCCCAGACGCGCTCCATCAATTCCAGCGCCTCGAACATTTTCGATTGCAATTCGCCGATATTGTCGAAGCCGTGCAGGATCGCATCGGTATGGTGGCCGCCGGGTGCCACGCCCAGAAAATAGCGGCCTTCGAGCACCTGCGACAGCCAGCCGATCTGCGTCGCCAGCGTGGCCGGATTGTGGTACGGCAGCAGGTGCGCCATCGGCGCGAAGCGGATGTTCTTGGTGAGCCTGGCGGCTACGCCGATGATGATTTCAGGGCACGGGATATTTTCCCAGGCCAGCGTATAGTGTTCGCCGATCATGAAGTCGGCATAGCCCGCTTCGTCGGTCAGCATGGCCAGTTCCATCGACCAGTCGAACACCTGGCGCGCGCTGCGCTTGTGCAGGATATAGGGGGTGTGGAAAAAACCGGTTTTCATTGTGCATCTCCTCCAGCCCGGGGGCCTTTTAAAATGTGGGAAACCTCCGCGCGCATGGCGGAGCGCTCCTGTCTTGTCGGCGCAGGATTGTTCGGCGCAATCAGATGAAGGTGCCTTCGTCGTCCTTGTTGGCAAATCGCGGCGCGACCAGGCGTGCGAATTTCTCCAGTTCGTCGCAATTCTGCTCCGGGTCGAGGTGGCCCTGGCCGTACATCAGGAACAGCTCGTTGAAGCCGAGGCGGTCGTGCGCCTTGCCGATCTTGTCGGCCACTTCATCGGCCGATCCGATCAGCACATTCGGCATCTTCTGGCCGAACGGAATAAACCATTTGTCCCAGAACCACTTGTGTTCTTCCATCAGCGCCTCGGCCTTGCGCTTGTCGTCGGTCAGGATCAGGAAGCCGCCCCAGGCGGCGCGATCTTCGCGCGCCACGTCGCGCCCGGCCTTGGCGGCCGAATCGCCGTAGCGGTTCCAGACGGCTTCGCAGAAATCGAGGTCGTCGGCCAGCACAATCGGCTTGCCGCCTTCGCGCGCCCAGAAATCGACCGTGCTCATGCTGCCGGCAAAGCCGCCGTAGATCTTCGGATGGGGATTCTGGAAACAGCGTGGCGCGATGCCGATCTCGCGCACGATGCCTTCGTCGTCCATGCCTTTGCCGAACTCGCGGTAGGCGGGATGGCCGACCGAGCCGCCGTTGGGCGGAAATTCCCAGTGCTTGCCCTTGTGGCTGAACACGTCGTTGGCCCAGGCCTTCTTGACGATCTGCAAAGACTCCTCGAACACTTCGCGGTTCAACGCATCCTGCGTGTCGCGCGCCCTGGCGTTTTGCGGGCCGGTGGCATTGACGCCGCGGATCGCCGCATAGGAATCGACCCAGCGCGGATGGTAGCCGCGCGTGAAGCCGACAAACAGGCGCCCCTGCAGCATGTGATCGAGCGTGGCGATTTCCTCGGCGATGCGCACCGGATTGTGGGTCGGCAGCGTGTAGCCCATGATGCCCGCCTTCATGCGCTTCGAATGCATGCCGACGAACAGGCTGAACATGCCGGGGTGATTGTTGATCTCGAAGCCTTCGATCTGCAAGTGGTGTTCAGGCTGGCAGTAACCGGCGTAGCCCAGTTCATCGGCCAGTTTTACGTACTCGCGTACCTCGGCAAGGAAGCGCTGGTACAGCTCCGGACGCTGGCCGGCCATCCCCTGCTCAAGCTCGTAGCGCCGGCCAATCACCCCCGTTTGCATGAGGTTGAATTTCATGATTTCTCCTTCGGTAATGTGTGCGAGATCCCAGAATGCGGCATGTCGCAAAAAATGTCAACACGTATGTTGACTAATGGGGCCGCATACCAGTGAAAAACACTATGTAGAGAGGTTTTTTTCGGGATCGGTTTGTTTTTTCTGTCGTTAATCAACTAACGTGTTGACATGGAGCGGTGGCTGTTGCATGCTGTGTCCATCGCTTTTCGTCGGTTTTTTTGGGGGAACGGCAGGCGGATGGAAATGACAAAAACAGGCGTGACAGGCGCCGGGACCATGGGCAGCGGCATCGCCCATACCTGGCCGCGGCGGGCCGGCAAGCGCATCGGAACCTATGCATGCGTCGACAAGAATTCGGAGGAGAGCTTGATGAAGTTGCGCAATTTGAAAATAGGGCAGCGCCTCGGCCTGGGATTTGGCGTGACAGTCATGCTGATGATGACCATCACCGCGATTGGTGCCTACCAGCTGTTCCAGTCCAGCCAGCGGATAGAAAAAATCATCAATGAACAATACCCGCAAACGCTGCTGATCAACCAGATCAAGGTCGATCACATGGAGGGACTCGGCAATATGCGCAACATATTGCTGATCAATGATCCGAACAATACGCAAACCGAATTGTCGCTGCTGGCGCAAGGCAATGAATTCATCGTGGAGAACACCAGGAAGCTGGAGCGCGCGATGGGGAGCGGCGCCAGGGAAAAGGAATTGCTGGCCGATCTGGACAGCCGCCGGCATGCCTTCCTGGAGGCGCAAGGCCGGTTCGTCGAGACGGTCAAGCGGGGTGACATGGATGAGGCGCGCGGCATGCTGGTGTCCGATGTGCGGGCGTATGCGGAAACCTACCTCGCCTCGATCGACCTGATGCTGCAGTTCCAGCAAAAGACGGCCGACGAATTGGGCGGCCAGACACGCCGCGACAGTGCCAGGGCCTTATTGATGATGGGCGCGCTGGCGGTCATGGCGGCGCTGACCGCCAGCGCCGTCGCCGTGGCGGTCACGCGCGGCATCACGCGGCCGCTGAACTTCGCCGTGGCGATCGCCGAGCGGGTGGCCAACGGCGACCTGACCGGCAGCACCGACGTCGGTTCGCGCGACGAGATCGGCGACTTGCTGCTGGCCCTGAACCGGATGAACGGCAGTCTCGGGCGGATCGTCGGCGAGGTGCGCGCCGGCGCCGAGTCGATCGCCGGCGCGTCCGTGCTGCTGGCCGGCGGCGCCGCCCGGTTGGCAGACAGGACCGAGGAACAGTCGCGCAGCCTGCGCCATACCGCGGGATCGATCGGCGCCCTGAATGTCACCGTCAGGCAGAACACGGAAAACGCGGGACAGGCGAACCGCCTGGGCGACTATGCGACATCGACCGCTTCCAAAGGGGGCGAAGTCGTGTCCAGGGTGATCGAAAAAATGGCGCTGATCAAGAGTTCATCCAAGCGCATCGGCGACATCATCGGCGTGATCGATGCGATCGCGTTCCAGACCAACATCCTGGCGCTCAACGCGGCGGTGGAGGCGGCGCGCGCCGGCGACCAGGGGCGCGGCTTCGCCGTGGTGGCATCGGAAGTGCGGGCACTGGCGCAGCGTTCGGCCCAGGCCGCCCAGGAAATCAAGGAATTGATCGTCGCCTCGGTCAGCCAGGTCGATTCCGGCAATTTGCTGGTGCAGGAAGCCGGCCGCACGATGGAGGAAATCCTCGATGCGGTCAAGCAGTCCGCCACGATCATGCGCGACATCGGCACGGCGACGCTGGAGCAGGGCGCCGGTATCGATTCCGCCACGCGCTCGCTGGCGCAGATGGACGGGATGACTGCCCAGAATATCGTGCTGGCCGAGGAGACCACGGCAGCCACGCAGGCGATGCGGGAACAGGCGGAAACACTGGCCAGGGCGGTCAGCGTTTTCAGGACCGCTGTATCCCAGGCGCCGGTTGAAGACTTCGCCGCGCTGCACGCGGCGCCACCCGATTCGCAAGCGGTAAGGAGGAATGGACATGGACAGATTCGATCGCCCCAACAAGGAACAGATCAGGAACTGGATGCGCAGGCGCTGGCAGGAGCGCAATCCCCTGCCGGACGCGGAACAGTTGCGCCGCCAGTTGCAGCAGGACAGCTTGAATGCGGATGAGGATGCGCGTGACGCTTCCCCGGATTTCCGTAGATATTTTATGTAATCCGAGCGTGGGCAGCACCTGCCCCAATTCACCTGCTTGAACAATCGAAATCAGAAAAGGATAAATATATGAGACTTCATGGCAAGAAAATCATCGTTACCGGAGGCGCCCAGGGTATCGGCGAGTCGATCGTCCGTTCGTTTGTCGCGCAAGGCGCCATCGTGACTTCGATGGATGTCAACGATGGGCCAGGCCACGAGGTAGTGGCGCAGTCCAATCGCCAGGGGCCTGGGCGTGCCATTTACCTGCATTGCGATATCAGTCAGCGTGCCGATGTGGAATCGGCCTTTGCCAAGGCCAGCGAGACAATGGGCGGACTCGACGTGCTGGTCAATGTCGCAGGCGTGCACCGCCATTGCCAGCCGGATCATATCGACGATGCGCTGTACGACACGCTGTTCGACATTAATGTGCGCGGCACCATGCATACCAACGGCGTCGCCTACAAGCTGATGGCTGGAAATGGCTCGGGAAACATCATCAATTTCGGTTCGGAATCCGGACTTACCGGCGAACTGAACAACGCCCTGTATGCAGCGACAAAAGCCGCAGTGCATGCCTGGACGCGCACTGTCGCCCGCCAGTGGGGGCCGGACGGTATTCGCGTCAATGCCGTGCTTCCCTACATGATCACGCCGATGTATGAGCATTTCCGCAATGCGCTTTCCCCTGACGCGCTGGCTGCGCATGACGCGGAAACGAAGATCGCCATTCCGCTCGGCGGCAAGTTTGGTAACGCTGCCCGGGACCTCGCGCCGGTCATGGTCTTCCTGGCGAGCGACGATTCGCACTTCATCACCGGCCAGATGTTCCCCGTGGATGGTGGACTGGTCTCGGTTCGCTGATCATCGAGTAAAACAGTTATTTCAATAGAATGGAGACAGGGATGAAAACGATCATAAAAGCGCTGGCAGCGGCCAGTTTTGTCATCGCGGCGGGTGCGGCGTATGCGGTTGACATGGGGACGCCACAAGAAGCCGCGACGCTGGTGAAGAAGGCTGCGGCGTATCTGAAAGCCACGGACAGGAAAAAGGCATTGGCAGAATTTAATGATCCCAAAGGAAAATTTGTCGACCGCGACCTGTATATCTTTGTGCTCGACCTCAAGGGCAACGTCGTCGCGCTTGGCAGCGATACCGTGCGTAAAACTGTCGGTATGAATTTGTCCGACATGCGTGACGTCGATGGCAGGTATTTTGTACGAAACATGCTCACCATGGCGACCACGACGGGTAGCGGCTGGGTCGATTTCAAGTTTCCCAATCATTTGAAAAATGACGCCATAGAAGCCAAGGTCAACTATATCCAGAAAGTCGATGACTTGATCATCGGCTGTGGTGCGTTCAAATTTTAATTGGCATCAATGCGATGACTGGACGCGCCAGCGCCGCAGATAATGTAGTCGTATTGCCCTCATAAATCCTGGGCGCGTGCAGCCTGCTCGGCGGCCACGATGCCGCCGTCGCAGCTTGGCGCTGCTATCTCTAAATGCGTCGCATGCGCGCGCAACCTCTCCAGGCGTCCGATACTCGCCGGGTATCAACGGCATACCCAATCGGTGTTGGACCGGCCTGCACAAGCTCTCTATTCTGCAAAGGCTGCAGTCAGTCTGGAGATCGTGAACGGCATCCGCGCCGATCGCGCGCCGCGCGCCGTCAGCCCTGCATCGATCACCGCATGACCAGTTTTTATCACACCGGAGCAACTTCAAAAAAACCAAAGGAGCCATGTACCATGCAGCGAATCGACGTTCACAAACTATCGGACGGGGCCAGCTTCAACCGCTTCCACGCCGGCGTCCTGGCGTGGTGCGCCGTCATCATCATCTGCGACGGCTATGACCTCGCGGTGGCCGGCATTGCGCTGCCGTCGATCATGAAGAGCATGGGTGTGACGGCCCAGAACGCGGGCTTCATGGTCAGTTCCGCGCTGTTCGGCATGATGTTTGGCGCGATCTTCCTCGGCACCGTCGCGGACCGCATTGGCCGCCGCCGCGCCATTGCCATCTGCCTGGCGCTGTTCAGCGTCTTTACCGCGGCCGCGGGTTTGACGCAAGACCCTTACGTGTTCAGCGCGATGCGTTTCCTGGCCGGCCTTGGCATTGGCGGCGTCATGCCGAACGTGGTCGCGCAGATGACCGAATACTCGCCAAGAAAAATCAGGTCGACCATGGTGACGCTGATGTTCAGCGGCTACGCGGTCGGCGGCATGCTGGCCGCGCTGCTGGGCAAGGGCTTGATCGAAGCCTACGGCTGGTCGTCGATCTTCCTGGCGGCCGGCGCGCCGATCGTGCTGATTCCGTTCGTCCTGAAAACCATGCCGGAATCGATGCCCTTCCTGATCCGGAAAGAGCGCCTGGATGAATTGAAATCGATCCTGGTGCGGATCGAGCCGCGCTACCAGCCCGCTGCCGATGACCGCTTCGCGATTCCGGTCCACGACCGGGCGGATGGCGCGCCGATCCGCCAGCTGTTCCAGGATGGACGGGGCTTCAGCACGGCCATGTTCTGGATTGCTTTTTTCATGTGCCTGTTCATGGTGTATGCGCTCAGTTCCTGGCTGACGAAGCTGATGGCCGGCGCCGGCTACAGCCTCGGGTCGGCGCTGACGTTCGTGCTGGTGCTGAATTTCGGCGCGGTCATCGGCGCCGTCGGCGGCGGCTGGCTGGCCGACCGTTTCCATATCAAGCATGTCCTGGTCGGCATGTACGCGCTGGCCGCCGTGTCGATCACGCTGCTCGGCTACAAGGTCGCGACGCCCGTGCTGTTTGTGCTGGTCGGCCTTGCCGGCGCCTCGACCATCGGCACGCAGATTGTCACCTATGCCTATGCTGGCCAGTTTTATCCGATGGCCGTTCGCGCCACGGGAATCGGCTGGGCCTCCGGCATCGGGCGCAGTGGCGCGATCCTGGCGCCGATCGTGATCGGCACGCTGGTCGGCATGGCGCTGCCGCTGGAACAGAACTTCATGGCCATGGCCATGCCCGCGGTGATCGCCGCGCTGGCGGTGGCACTGATACGGCATGAGCGCTCGGCATCGTCCGTGCCCGGCCTGTCTAGCGACCCCGTCGCGAAGCGCGCCGCCGCGTGATGGCCATGCGCTTCACAGCGATTCGCGCACATAATCGATGCCGGCGCTGTCGTAGATCTCGTAGATCACGGCCAGCATGTTTTGCAATTCCTCGGACCGGTCGAGCTTGCGCACGCTGAACATCACCGGTGAAATGGCATGGCGGTCGGCGATGGCGCGGTAGACCACGTCGTCGCGCCGCATGCCCTGCACGCTGTCGGGCACGATGGCGACGCCCTGGCCGGCGGCCACCAGGCCGATGGCGATTTGCAGTTCGCGCACTTCCAGTATCTTGTGCGGCGCGATCGCCCGTTCAGACAGCACCGCCAGCACCTGGTCCGCAAAGCTCGGTCTCGGGGCCTTGGGATAGATGATCAGGCATTCCGTTTGCAGGTCGAGCAGCTTGACCGGATCGGCGGTGGCTGCAAACGGATGTGAGCAGGGCAGGGCGACGACCAGCCGCTCCTCGCGCAGGACGATGCGGCGGATATTCGGATCTTCGCTCTTGACGCGGCCGAATCCGACGTCGATGACGCCATCCTTCAAGGCCTGGATCTGCTGCATCGTCGTCATTTCGTGAAAACTGACATCGACGTTGGCATGGCGCAGGCGGAACTGGCGCACGATCTGCGGCAGCAGTCCGTACAGAGTCGATGCGACGAAACCGATCGACAGCGTGCGTTCGATCTTGCCGACGCGCTGCGTCATCGTCTTCAGCTCGGCGGCTTTGGCCAGCAGTTCCTGCGCATGCGCATGGAAGAAGATCCCGGCCTCGGTCAGGCGCAGCGGCCGCGTGCCTTTTTCGATCAATTCCACGCCCAGTTCATCTTCCAGTTGCTGGATCTGGCGGCTCAGCGGCGGCTGCGCGATGAACAGCCGTTTGGCGGCGCGGGTAAAATTTTTTTCATCGGCGACAGCGACGAAATAGCGTAAATGGCGCAGCTCCATTGCATACCTCTCAGGTATATGAATTGTGCTTGTTCGTGTTGCGGACGGGGTATTTCGATGCAATACCCTTATCTGCCCCAAATAACCATACTAATTGAATATGATGTGGAATATGGATAATCTTGCGTGACGCGCCGCGCAGGACGGTCCTTGCAGGGGGAGGATGTTCCGGTGCGGGATCGCAGGCGCGGCGATCACCGCATCGGCAGCGGCATGTCTTAAATCGCGCCGGGGGAGAGCAGGAATTCGAGCACGGCTTGCGTAAATTCGGTGGGAGCCTCGATGTTGGAGATGTGCGATGCCGGCAGTGCCAGCACCGTCGCTTCACGGATTTCTTCCTGCATTGCCTGCGCGTGCGCCAGCGTCGTCACCGGATCGTGCTCGCCCGCGATAATGAGCGTCGGCGCCAACACGGCGCCCAGCGTGCCGCGCAGGTCGGCCGCGGCCAGCGCGTCGCAGCAGCTTGCGTAGCCTTGCGCATTCTGTTCGCGCAGGCTCTCGACCATGCGTGCCACGCTTTCAGGATGCCGTTCCACGTAAGCGCCGGTGAACCAGCGCGACGCGGCGCTGTCCGCGACCGCGCCCATCCCGGATTCCCGCACCGCTGCCGCGCGGCTTTGCCAGCCGTCGGCCGTGCCGACCCGCGCCGCCGTATTGGCGAGCACCAGCCTGTCGATCCGCGCTGGCGCGTGCACAGCCAGCCATTGCCCCGTCACGCCGCCCATCGACAGGCCGCAGAAGTGCGCGCGCTCGATACCCAGGTGGTCGAGCAGCGCGAGCACGTCGCCGCCAAGCTGTTCAAGGCTGTAAGGTCCGGGCGGACTGGCGGACTGGCCATGGCCGCGCGTGTCGTAACGCAGCACGTGGAAGTGCCGCGCCAGCGCGTCGGCCTGCGCATCCCACATGCGCAAGTCCGTGCCGAGTGAATTGGACAGGACAAGGCAGGGTAGCCGGCGTGGCCCGTCCGTGCGGTAATGGATGCTGGTGTTGTTGATGTGTGCGATTAGCATGTCAGGGTCCGGTTGCGGGTGGAAGGGGGCGGTGCAGCACCAGGCAGCAGAAATAGCCGATCACGATGCCCCAGAAGGCCGAGCCCAGGCCGAGCAGGCTCATGCCCGATGCCGTGGCCAGGAAAGTGATGATGGCGGCGTCGCGGTGTTCTTCATCGGCGACGGCCCCCATCAGGTTGGTCGTGATCGCGCCCAGCAGGGCCAGGCCGGCCAGCACCGCCACGAGTTCCTTCGGCAGGCTGGCGAACAGTGCGACGATGCTGCCGGCGAGCGTGCCGCCCAGCAGATAGAACGCGCCGTTGGCCAGGCCCGCCACGTAGCGCCGCGATGCGTCTTCGTGCGCATCCCTGCCGGTGCACAGCGCCGCCGTGATGGAGGCGATGACGATGGTGATGCCGCCGAAGCAGGCGACGAGCAGCGAGGCGAGGCCCGTCGCCGCCATGACCGGCCTGGCGCCGGTGTCATAACCGGACAGGCGCAGGATCGCCATCCCGGGCAGGAATTGCCCGCTCAGGCTGACGAGCACCAGCGGTATGGCAAAGCTGAACGTGGCGTGCCAGCTCCACGCCGGCGCTATCCACTGCGGCTGCGCCGGCGACCAGTGCAGCGCGCGCAGGTCCGCCTGCCCGCCGAACCAGGCGATGGCGGCGCCGGTCAGCATGACGATGATCAGCGCATGGCGCGGCGCCAGCTTCTTGCCGATCACGTAGGCCGCCAGCATGCCCAGCGCCAGTACCGGCAGCGTCGAAATCGACTTGAAAGTATTGACGCCGAACTGGAACAGGATGCCGGCCATCATGCCGGCCGCGATGCCCTGCGGGATTTGCCGTATCAGCCGGTCGAAACAGCCGGATACGCCGATCAGCAGCAACAGCGCCGCCGCGACCAGGTAGGCGCCCACCGCTTCATTGATGGACATGGCGGGGAACAGCGTCACCAGCAAGGCCGTGCCTGGCGCGGACCATGCGGTGATGACGGGTGTCTTCAGCCGCCAGCTCAGCCACAGTCCGGCCACGCCCGCGCCCATCGAAATGGCCCAGATCCACGACGACATCATCGCCTGCGATGCCTGGGCCGCGCTGGCGGCCTGGAAGAAGATCACCAGCGGCCCGGAATAGGAGATGACGACCGCGAGCAGGCCGGCCAGCAGCGCCGAGAGCGAAAAATCGCCCATCGCCATCGGGCGCCGTTTTATTATTTGCGCCGCGGGCTGATCCCGGGATGGAATCATGGCCCGCTCAGCCCTGGTCGCCGCCGCCCACCGGCAGCACCGTGCCGGTGATGTAGCTGGCTTCGTCGGAGGCGAGGAACAGGATCGCGCGCACCTGTTCGTCGATGCTGCCGTAACGGTGCATCGGGCTGCTGGCGATGGTCTGGTCGACGATGCCCT
Organism: Pseudomonadota bacterium; assembly: GCA_040389645.1. Lineage (GTDB taxonomy): Bacteria > Pseudomonadota > Gammaproteobacteria > Burkholderiales > Burkholderiaceae_D > Rugamonas. The sequence goes on from JAZJZT010000032.1 coordinate 56,767, forward strand.
GGTACCAGGTTTGTTCCTGCTCGCTGAGCGGCTTGGGATTGCGCGGCACCTTGCGCGGCGGCGCTTCCGTGCCGCCGGTGGCGACGGCGTTGACGCGGATGCCGTCCTGCGCATGTTCCAGCGCCAGGCTGGCCGTCAGCGCGTTGACGCCGCCCTTGGACGCCGAATACGGTATCCGGTAGATGCCGCGCGTGGCGATGGACGAGATATTGACGATCGCGCCGGCCCGCTGTTCGATCATCGTCGCCAGCACCGCGTGGCAGCACCATAATGTCGGGAACAGCGAGCGGCGGATTTCCGCTTCGATCTCGTCTTCCTTGTATTCCTGGTAGGGCTTGGCCCAGATGGTGCCGCCGACATTGTTGATCAATACGTCGATGCGGCCGAAGGTTTTTATCGCCACCGCCATCAACTCGCTTGCACCCGCATAGGTTTCGAGATCGACGTTGACGGCGATGGCCGGAATACCCATCGCCTGCGCTTCGGCCAGCACTTCCTGCACCAGCGGCGAACGGTCCGCCAGCACCAGTTGGGCGCCTTCGCGCGCGGCCGCCAGCGCCACGCCGCGTCCTATGCCTTGCGCCGCGCCGGTAATGACCAGCACCTTGCCCTTGAATCGTAAAGTCGGGTTCATGTTCACGCTCCGCTGCTGGCCGAGAATTTTTCGAAATAGAAGTTGGCGGGTTGTACGCCAATATTGCCCAGCCAGGTGCGCACCGCGTCGACCATCGGCACCGGGCCGCACAGGTAGGCGTCGACATCGCCGCCGTTCAGCCAGGAAGGTTCGACGTGTTCGGTTGCATAACCCTTGCGCGGGTGTGCGCTGTCCGGCGAGGCCACGCAGGTGCAGTAGCTGAACTGCGGATGCGCGGCGGCGATGCGATCCAGTTGCGCCAGCGCGACCAGGTCCCGGTCGTGCGTGACGGCGAACACCAGGCGCACCGCTTGCGCAAAACCCTGCTGCGCCAGCACGTCGAGCATCGACAGAAACGGCGCGATGCCGGTGCCGCCGGCCAGCATCAGCACCGGGCGCTGCACGGCGCGCAAATAAAAGCTGCCGTAGGGGCCGGAAAAGGCGATCTGCTGGCCCGGCTGCGCCGCGTCGTCCAGGTAGCTGCTCATGCGCCCGCCCGGCACATTGCGCACCACGAAGGAAGCCTGCCGCGCGCCGGGCACGGAGCTGAACGAATAGGAGCGCGCCAGGTCCGTGCCGGGAATGGTCACGTTGACGTATTGGCCCGGCAGGAACGTCAATGCGTCCGGCTGTTGCAGGTCGATGGCGAAGCGGATGGTCGATTCCGACACGTGTTCGACCGACGCCAGCGTGCCGGGATGGCTGGAGGCAGCCGTCTTGCAGGCGGCCGAGGTGGCAGGGATCTTGACCACGCAGTCGGAAGTGGGGCGCATCTGGCACGCCAGCACGTAACCCTGCGCCGCATCCTGCGCTTCCAGCGCGTCGTCGATATAGCTGGAGGCGGGCATGTCGTAGCTGCCCGATTCGCAATGGCCGCGGCAGGTGCCGCAGGCGCCGTCGCGGCAGTCCAGCGGAATGTTGACCTTCTGCCGGTAGGCCGCGTCGGCCAGCTTTTCATTGGGGTTGCAGTTGATGAAGCGCGTGACGCCGTCTTCAAACTGCAATGCGATGGTATGGCTCATGCCGCTCTCCGGTTCAAATGTGATAGATGTCGATGACCTGGTGGATGTAGTCGTTCTTCAGCACGACGTACTTGTTCAGGATTTTCGGGGTGGCGCCGGAACAGTCGATCACGTAGCGCGACATGCCGAAATAGCTGTAGTCCCGCTTGTAGCGGTGGCTCAGCGTGTGCCAGTTGAAGCGCACCGTGCACACGGCGCCTTCCTGCCGTTCCAGTTCCACGTTGGCGATGTTGTGGCTGGTGCGCGTGTCCGGCATGGTGGCGCTGGAGCGCTCGGTCTTGATACGGAACACGCGGTCTTCCAGGCCCTGGCGGGTCGGATAATAGATCAGCGAGACTTCGCGTTGCGGGTCGGTGACCAGGGTATCGTCGTCGTCCCAGGCCGGCATCCAGAATTGCGCGTCGGGGTGATAACACTCCAGCCACTCGTCCCAGCACTCGTCGTCGAGCAGCCGGCTTTCGCGGTACAGGAAGGCCTTGACGGCGTTGATGTCGATCGCGCTCATGCCTGCTCTCCCGTGTTGTCCTGGCCGGCCAGCGCCCGCTTCATCACATCGAGCCAGTAGCGGTGCTGCACCGTGTACAGGCCCTCGTCCTCGGTGCGCACGCCGCTCATCACCGGTTGCAGGCCGATTTCCCGCGCCGCGTCGTCCGCGCCCTCGATCCAGTGTTCGGAACCCCGGCACATGTCGTTCCATTCCATCGCGCTGCCGGCGTAACCCTGCTGGCAGGCGCGGAATTCTTCCAGGTCGTCCGGCGTCGCCATGCCGCTGACGTTGAAAAAATCCTCGTATTGCCGGATGCGGCGCGCGCGCGCCTCGTCCGCTTCGCCTTTCGGCGCGATGCAGTAAATCGTCACTTCGGTCTTGTTGACGGAGATCGGGCGCAGCAGGCGGATCTGCGACCCGAACTGGTCCATCAGGTAGACGTTCGGATACAGGCACAGGTTGCGCGAGCGCTCCACCATCCAGTCCGCCGTCGGCGTGCCGAATTTATCGGCGTATTCGGCGTGGCGCGCATGGTTGGGACGGTCTTGCGGATTGGCCCACTTGGTCCACAGCAGCATGTGACCCTGCTCGAACGCATAGAAGCCGCCGCCCTGCTGGCCCCATTTGCCGGCGTCCATGGCGCGGATCTTGTCTTCGCGCAGGGCCGCGTCTTCCTTGCGGCGGTTGGTGGTCGCCGCATAGTTCCAGTGCACGGCAGAGACGTGGTAACCGTCGGCGCCGTTCTCTGCCTGCAGTTTCCAGTTGCCTTCAAAGGTGTAGGTCGATGAACCGCGCAGCACTTCCAGCCCGTCGGCCGACTGGTTGACGATCATGTCGATGATCTTGCCCGCTTCGCCGAGGAAGTCGGCCAGCGGCGCGACGTTTTCGTTCAGGCTGCCGAACAGGAAACCCTTGTAGCTTTCGAAGCGCGCCAGCTTTTTCAGGTCGTGCGACCCTTCCTTGTTGAAGCATTCGGGATAGCCGGCGCCTTCCGGGTCCTTCACCTTCAGCAGCTTGCCGCTGTTGTTGAAAGTCCAGCCGTGGAAAGGGCAGGTATACGTCGCCTTGTTGCCGCGCTTGTGGCGGCACAGCTGCGCGCCGCGGTGGCTGCACGCGTTGATGAAGGCGTTCAGCTCACCCTGGCGGTTGCGCGCGATAAAGATCGGCTGGCGGCCGATGTGGGTCGTATAGTAATCGTTGTTGTTCGGGACCTGGCTGTCGTGCGCCAGGTAGATCCAGTTGCCTTCGAAGATGTGTTTCATCTCCAGTTCGAACAGCGCTTCATCGGTGAAGGCGCTGCGGTGCAGGCGGTAATCGCCTTTTTCCTTGTCCTCGACCAGATAGTCGTCGAGTTTCATGCGTGCCGGCTTGGCCGGAATGATCGGGATCATGATGGTCTCCGGGTTCAGGCCGCGGCGCGCGCGCGGTCCACTTCGACGGCTGGCGCGGCGTCGGTTTCGCCATACAGGCGGAAGTCGAAATCGATGCTCGAATACGGCTGCTGCACGTCTTTCTGTGCCAGTGCGGCGGCATCGCTGATCTTGGTCACCGCCGGCACCAGGCCTTCGCGGCTGGCGAAGGCGAAGTCGTCCCACAGGTATTCGTCGCCGTCGATGTTGATCTGCGTGGTCAGTTTGCGGTGGCCGTCGGCGCTGACGAAGAAGTGAATGTGCGCCGGACGGCGGCCGTGGCGGCCCAGCTGGTCCAGCAGGCGCTGCGTGCTGCCGCCCGGCGGGCAACCATAACCCATCGGCGTGATGCTGCGGAACGCGTAGCGGCCCTGCGCATCGGTGATGATGGTGCGGCGCAGATTGAAGGGCGATTGCGACTGGTCGAAGAACGAGTAATTGCCCAGCAGGTTGGCATGCCACACTTCGACTTTGGCGCCCGGCAGCGGTTTACCCTGCCGGTCGTAGACGGTGCCCTGCATGAACAGCACTTCCGCCTCGGCGCTTTCGCTGCCATCGTCGAGGCGCGCAAAGCCGTCGCTGGCCGGCGCGCCGGCCACGTACAGCGGCCCTTCGATGGTGCGCGGCGTGCCGCCGGCCAGGCCGGCGCGCGCTTCGGCTTCATCGGCGCGGATGTCGAGGAAGCGTTCCAGGCCCAGGCCTGGCGCCAGCAGGCCCAGTTCATTGGCGGCGCCGGCGGCGGACAGGTATTCCAGTCCCTTCCAGAATTCGCCCGGCTGGATGTCCAGGTCGTCGATGGCCTTGCACAGATCGCCGACCAGGCGCACCACGACCTGCTGCACGCGCGCATTGGCGGGACGGGTGGCGCTGTCTACGATCCAGCTCTTGACCAGTTGGTCGATGTCGTTATGAGTCATTTCAGTCTCCTGTGGTGGTAAAAATGATTACTGGTCGGTGTCGTGGATCGACGATGGGTGGCGGCACAAAGGCATCACCTGGATCTGCATGAAGGGAAACAGCGGCAGGCCGCTCAACAGCGCGTGCAGCTCTTCGACGCTGTCGGCATCGAACACGCTGATGTTGGCGTACTGGCCGGCGATGCGCCACAGATGGCGCCACTTGCCGCTTTGCTGCAACTGGTGCGAATACGCCTTCTCTTTGGCCTTGATCGCCTCCGCTTCGGCGGCCGGCATCGCGGCCGGCAGGTTCACATCCATACGTACTTGGAACAACATGGTTTTACTCCTCGTTGGCTGAAGCGTTTTACTTGCGGCGCAGGCGGGCCAGCTTGTCGGGATCGATGGTCACGCCCAAGCCGGCGCCGCTTGGGACTTGCAGCATGAAGTCCTTGTAGACCAGCGGCTCCTGCAACACTTCCTCGGTCAGCAGCAATGGTCCGAACAGCTCGGTGCCGAAGGACAGGTCGGCGAAGGTGGAAAACAGCTGGGCCGATGCGGCCGTGCCGACGCCGCCTTCGAGCATGGTTCCGCCATACAGGCCCACGCCGGCCAGCTGCGCCACGGTGCCGACCTGCGCTGCCAGCATCAGGCCGCCGGACTGCGTGATCTTCACCGCGAACACGTCGGCCGCGGCGGCGGTGGCGTAGCTGTAGGCGTCGAGCGGGCCTTGCAGCGCTTCGTCAGCCATGATGGGGACTGCAAAATGCTGCGCCAGGCGCGCCATGCCGGCCTTGTTGTGCGCGCGGATCGGCTGCTCGATCAGGTCGATGCCGCCATCTTGCAGCGCGGCGATGGCTTCCATCGCCTGCAACTCGCTCCACGCCTGGTTCACGTCGACCCGCACGCTGACGCCGTCGCCCAGCGCCCGTTTGATCGCCAGCACGTGGGCCACATCGTCGGCCACGGCGCGCGCGCCGATCTTCAGTTTGAAGATGCGGTGGCGGCGCAGTTCCAGCATCTTTTCCGCTTCGGCGATGTCCTTGCCGGTGTCGCCGCTGGCCAGCGTCCAGGCCACCGGCAGCGCATCGCGCACGCGCCCGCCGAGCAGCTCGCTCAGCGGCACGCCCAGGCGGCGCGCCTGCGCATCGAGCAGCGCGGTCTCGATCGCGCACTTGGCGAAGCGGTTGCCCTGCACCGACTTGCGCACCGCCGCCATGGCCGCCGCCACGCGCGTCGCATCCGTGCCGATCAGCAGCGGCGCGATGTGGGTATCGATATTGGCCTTGATGCTCTCCGGGCTTTCCTCGCCGTAGTTCAAGCCACCGATGGTGGTCGCTTCGCCCCAGCCCTGCACGCCGTCGTCGCAGCGCACGCGCACCAGGACCAGCGTCTGCGTATTCATGGTGGTGACGGACAGCTTGTGCGGGCGGATGGTCGGGACGTCCGCGAGGATGGTTTCTATGCTTTTGATCATGTGGAATCCGTATGGTCGGTATCAATCGGAGGAATGATGAAACCTTATACCTGTACAAATTCACCGTCCAACACTGAATTGGTATGAGTTTCATACCTAAAAGGTATTTTGTTCAGGCATTTCTCCCTGTCCGCAGCGTTGCCGCGCTGATGCCCGATTCTCGGGCGGAGCGCGTCCGGTGAAGGAACGGCATTTTTTAATAAATAACTTTAGGTAATAAATTAAATAATTTTTGATGTTGTTGCAGTATGAAAGTCCATCCAGTACAGTTGCTTTCATCAAAAGAACAGCTCTTGGAGACCCCATGCAGTACGCCACGGCGCCGCAGCGCGCGAATGATTCCTGACTGATCCCGAGCATTTCAGGCACCGATCGGCCTTCACGGCGCTCCCTGGCGGAGCGGCGTCGGGCACCGCATCGCCCAACGGCAGCGCACTGCGTCGCCGGGTAATCGCAGTTGACATGACAAAAATAATGGAGACGGTATGAAACTGGAAAATGAAGCAATACAACCCTGGGCACAGCCGCCATTGCGCGCGATGGCGCGGGCTTGCGCGGCGGCGCTGGCGGCGCTGGCGCTGGGCGCAAGCCCGGGTGCGCGGGCCGAGGGATTCACGCTGGCCAATGGCGACCAGGGCCAATGGTCGGCCAGCGCGTCGTTAGGCAGCGCGTGGCGCACGGCGGGCGCCGACCGCGGCCTGTACAGCAAGCCTTACGGTGGCACGGCCAGCGGAGGCAATCAGAACGGCGACCTCAATTTCGGCAAGTGGGAAGCGTTTTCGACGCCGCTGACGCTCAGCGGCGAAGTGCAACTGAAACACGATCAGCTCGGCTTTGTGCTCGGCGCGCGCGCGTGGTACGACTACACGCTCGAACATGGCACGGTGCCGATCGGCTCGGCCAACAACGGTTTTGTCGCCAATACGCGGCTGAACGACAATGGTTTTTATGGATTGAGCAAATTCTCTGGCGTGGCGCTTGGCAATGCCTATCTGTTCGGCACATTCGAACCGCTGGGCAAGCCGCTGACGGTCAAGCTGGGCAACCAGGTCGTCAACTGGGGAGAAAGCCTGTTCATCTCGGGCTTGAACCAGTTCGGCGCCTATAACCTGGCGGCCGTGCGCCAGCCCGGTTCAACCGTCAAGGATGCCCTGCTGCCGATCCCGCAGTTGAGCGTCAACTGGGGGTTGGCCGACGGCGTGAGCCTGGAGGGGTTTTATCAGCTGGCCTGGCGGCATAACGTGGCCGACGGTTGCGGCACCTTCTGGTCGGCCAGCGATCTCTATAACTGTTCGATGAGCGTCTCTCCGGTGCTGGGCGACGCGGTCGGTACCCAGTTCGTGCAGCTGCAAGGCACGCCCTTGTTACATGGCTTGAATTTCGCCGGCGGCGCGCTGCCCGAAAAGAGGCCGCGCGACAGCGGCCAGTTCGGCCTGGCGCTGCATTATTACGCGCCGGCGCTGAGCACCGACTTCGGCGCCTATTTCGCCACCTATCACCAGCGTTCGCCGATGCTGACCATGGCCCGCATACCGAGCCCCGATCCGCGCTCGCTGTTTTCCGGTAATTACACCGGCAAGCTGGGCGCGGCCGCCGGAGCGGCGAATATCCTCACGCCGCTGTCGGCCTACTGGGATTATTCGGTCACCGGCATCCAGGTGGCCGGCGTCAGCGCGGCCGCCGAAATCGGCGGCTGGGCGCTGGCCGGCGAAGCCAGTTATACGCGCGGCTTGCCGGTGCAGATCAACTCGGCCGACATGCTGGTCGGCGTCGAATTCGGCAAGGTCTATGGCGCGCAGGCCGGTCCGCAGGCCGCGTTGGCCAGCCTGCCCCTGAACAGCGTGATGCGGGGCTACGACTTGCACAACAAGGCGCAGTTGCAGATGAATGCCACGAAAGTGATCGCGCAGGTGGCCGGCGCCAGCGCGCTGACGCTGGTCGGGGAAATCGGCGCGCAGCGCTGGAGCGGCATCGGCGACGCCAGTGTGCCGGGCACGGTGCGCTACGGGCGCGGCTTCGCGTTCGGTTTCGCCAGCGCCAACGCCGCCGTGTGCGCGGCGCTCAACGCCAATCCGTCGTATTGCGCCGCGACCGGATTCGCCACCACCAGCGCCTGGGGGTATCGGCTGCAAGGCGAGTTGAATTACCAGAATGCACTGGCTGGCTGGAACCTGAAACCGCGCCTGTTCTGGTCGCACGACGTGCACGGCTACTCGGCCGACGGCAGCTTCGTGCAGGACCGCAAGGCGCTGGGCATGGCGGTGCGGGCCGACTACCTGAACAAGTATTACGCCCAGCTCAGCTATGCCCGCTTCAACCATCGCGCCGTCTACGATGTCTTGCATGACCGCGACAACGTGGCCGCCGTGTTCGGCGTGAATTTCTAAGAAAAACCGGGAGACTGACATGCACACCAAACCAATCAAGCCATTGCTGACCACACTGGCGCTGGCATATTTCTATTCGTTCGCGCAACTGGCGCCGGCCGCCGATGCCGACCGCCTCGGCAAGGACTTGACGCCGATGGGTTCTGAGAGGGCCGGCAATGCCGACGGCGGCATCCCGGCCTGGGACGGCGGCCTTGCGAAAGCGCCGGCCGGCTTCGATCCGAAAGCCGGCTATATCGACCCGTATGCCGGCGACAAGCCCTTATATACGATCACCGTCGCCAACATGGCGCAATACAAGGGCCGGTTGGCGGCCGGCCAGATGGAAATGTTAAAACGCTTCCCCGGCTACAAGATGGTGGTCTATCCGAGCCGGCGCACGGCGGCCTATCCGCAAACCGTCTACGACAGCGTGAAGGCGGAGGCGGGCAGGATCGTGCTGGCCGACGGCGGCAACGGCGTGCGCAACGTCGAGCATTCGAGCATTCCGTTTCCGCAGCCGAAAAGTGGCGTCGAAGTGATATGGAACCACTTGATGCGCTATCGCGGCGGCAGCATACAGCGCTTCAGCACCGAGTTCCCGGTGCAGGCCAACGGCGCCTTCACGCCGCTGACGCGCACGGAAACGGTGGCCTATGCGCACGCGATGGCCAATCCCGAGCCGAACCGCCTGGTCTATTACACCAGTACCATCACCGGCCCGTCCAGCGTGGCCGGTGAATCGATTCTCGTGATCGACCCGGTCGACCAGGTGCGCGAAGCGCGCAAGGCCTGGGCCTACAATCCCGGCCAGCGCCGCGTGCTGCGCGCGCCGGACATGGGCTATGACGCGCCCGGCATCGGCGCCGACGGCTTGCGCACCTCGGACGATTACGATGGTTTCAACGGCTCGCCCGACCGCTACGACTGGAAGCTGCTGGGCAAGAAGGAAATGATCATTTCCTATAATAATTACAAGCTGATGAGCAAAAGCGTCAGGTACACCGACCTGATCCGCCCGGCGCACCTGAACCAGGATTACGTGCGCTACGAATTGCATCGCGTCTGGGTGGTGGAAGCGACGCTGAAGGCGGGACAGCGCCATATCTACGCCAGGCGCACCTTCTATGTCGACGAGGATAGCTGGCAGATCGCGCACGCCGATGCCTACGATGGGCGCGGCGAATTGTGGCGCGTGCACGAAGTCGAGGCCGTGCAATCCTACGATGCCCCGGCGCTGTATGTCGCCGGCGACGTGTTTTATGACTTGCAGGCGCGCCGCTACCTGGTCACAGGCCTGACCAACCAGGAAAAGCCGATGAAATATGGCGTCAAGCTCGACACCAGCTATTTTACGCCGGACAACCTGCGCCGCCTGAGCAACTGATCCAGCAGCTTGACCGCGCGACACGGTATCGATGAGCGTCTCCATTTTGCCCTCCCGCACCAACCGTGGGGAGGGTTTTTTTTTAGCAAGGACACAAGCATGAACAAGATAATCAGGGCGGCGCGGCGCTGTACGGCGGCGCTGCTGGCGTGGTGCATGGGCGCGCAGCCGCTGTTTGCCGCGCAGATCGACGATCCGCTGCGGGTGGCGGCGCGCATGTCGCCCAAGGCGGCCGGCGTCATGCTGCTGGGTCTGGCGCAAACGGGCACGCGCCTGGTGGCCGTCGGCGAGCGCGGCGTGATCGTCTATTCCGACAACCAGGGTGGCAGCTGGCAGCAAGCCAGCGTGCCTGTCTCGGTGACGCTGACAGCGGTGCAGTTTCCCGCCGCGCACCGCGGCTGGGCGGTAGGCCATGACGGCGTGGCCCTGAGCAGCGACGATGGCGGCATCAGCTGGACCAGGCGCTTCGACGGCAACCAGGCCAATGCGCTGGTGCTGGCCGAAGCCAGGCGCAATGTGGCGCTGGCGCAAAAGGCGGTCGGCACCGTCGGCGCCGGCGCCATGCAGGCCGCGGGGCAAGCGTTGACCGACCTGGAGGCGGGCGCGCAGTTCGGCCCCTCGCGTCCCTTGCTAGGCTTATGGTTTCGCAACCGGGACGAGGGTTATCTGGCCGGCGCTTACGGCCAGCTGTTTCGCACCGTCGATGGCGGCGCGCACTGGGAATCGCTGGCCGGGCGCATCGACAATCCGGACGGCCTGCACTTCAATTCGATCGCCGGTACGCCGGACGGCACGCTGCTGATCGCGGCCGAAGGCGGCAAGATCTTCCGTTCGCAGGACAACGGCGCGCGCTGGCAGATGCTCGACAGCGGTTACCCTGGCCAGTTATACGGCGTGTTGCCGCTGGCCGGCGGCGATCCCCGCGCAGCCCTGCTGGCCTACGGCTTCGGCGGCCACATCCTGGTCGGCGACGCCGACGGGCGTCACTGGCGCGAACTGCCGCGTCTGACCGGCAGCAACCTGGTGGCCGGCCTCCAGATGGGCGACGGCGCCATCGTGCTGGCCGGCCAGGATGGCACGCTGCTGCGCAGCGCAGACCAGGGCCGCCATTTCAGCGTCCTGAAAGCGGGCGGCGGCCTGGCCGTCGCCGCCATGTCGGCGCTGCGCGGCGGCGCGCAGATGGCGCTGGCCGGCGTCGGCGGCGTCCATTTGCTGAGTATCGCGCCGGTCGCGAAGGAGCACTGAGATGGTTACCATCCTGATTCCCGCGCCGCACGCCGGCGCCGCTGCGGTGCCAACGGAAAAAATGGTGACGCCGGCCGGCCTGGTCGAACGCGTGTTCGAACCGCTGCTGTTCGGCCGGCGCAAGCTGGTGCTGGCGCTGTTCCTGCTGGCGTCCGTGTTTTTCGGCTACCAGGCAACGCAGTTGCGGGCCGACGCCAGTTTCCAGAAAATGGTGCCGGTGTTTCACCCGTTTATTGCCAATTACCTCAAGTATGAAAACGAATTGCGCCCGCTCGGCAACGTCGTGCGCATCGCCGTGGAAAGCACGGATGGCGATATCTATAGCAAAGCCTATCTCGATACGCTGAAAAAAGTCACCGACGACGTGTTTTATATACCCGGCGTCGATCGCGGCAACCTGAAATCGCTGTGGACGCCGAACGTGCGCTGGATGGAAGTGACGGAAGGGGGCATGCGCGGCGGCCCGGTGATCGGGCAGGGTTTTGACGGCACCCCGGAGCAGCTCGCGCAACTGCGCCAGAACGTGCAGCGCTCGGGGCGTATCGGCAGCCTGGTCGCGGCCGATGGCCGCTCGACCATCGTGCTGGCGCCCTTGCTGGAAACCGATCCGGAAACCGGCGCCAGGCTCGATTACGGCCAGTTCTCCGAACGCCTGGAAACGCTGGTGCGCGACAAGTACCAAAGCCCGGCGATCCGCATCCGCATCACCGGCTTCGCCAAGGTGGTCGGCGATCTGATCGCCGGCGCGCGCGCCATGGGTCTGTTTTTCGTCATCACGCTGGCGTTGACGACGGTGCTGCTGTTGGCGTATTCGCGCTGCTGGCGCAGCACCGCCGTGACGATCCTGTGCTGCCTGCTGGCGGTGCTCTGGCAACTTGGCATCGTGCGCCTGCTCGGCTTCGGACTCGATCCCTATTCGATCCTGGTCCCTTTTTTGACCTTCGCCATCGGCGTCAGCCACGCGGTGCAGAACATCAACACGATGGCGGCCGCGCGCCTGTCCGGCAGTTCCAACATCGACACGGCGAAATTGACTTTCCGCCTGCTGTTCATCCCCGGTTCTGTCGCGCTGCTGTGCGACGCGGTCGGCTTCTCGACGCTGCTGGTGATTAAAATCGGCGTGATCCAGGAACTGGCGATCAGCGCCAGCGTCGGCGTGGCCGTCATCGTGCTGACCAAGATGTTTTTGTTACCGGTGCTGATGTCGTATGTCGGCGTGTCGGATGCGTGCCTGCGCCATCAGGCGCGCCGGCAGCATGGCAGCTTCCCGCTGGCGCGCTGGCTGTCGAATTTCACCCGGCCGCGCCATGCGCGCGCGGCGCTGGCGCTGGCGCTGCTGCTGTTCGGCGGCGCATCGTATGTGAGCCGCGACCTGAAGATCGGCGACCTCGATGCGGGCGCGCCGGAATTGCGCGCCGAATCGCGCTACAACCGCGACAACGCCTACATCAGCAGCCATTACTCGACCAGCCCGGACGTGTTCGTTGTCATCGTCAAGACCGCGCCGGGCGCCTGCGGCAGTTACCCGGTCGCCGTCAGCGTCGACCGGCTGCAATGGGCACTGGAAAACGTGGCCGGCGTCGAATCGACGACCTCCTTATTTTCAGGCATGAAGAAAGTCATCGCCGCCAGCAACGGCGGAGACTTGCGCTGGCACGCCCTGTCGCGCAACCGCTTCGTCAGCAACGCGGCCCAGCGCACTTTGCCGTCGGAACTGTTCAGCAACGATTGCGCGATGCTGCCGGTGCTGGTGTTTTTGCAAGATCACAAGGCCGACACGCTGGCGCGCGTGGTGGCCGCGACCGAAAGCTTCGCCGCCGCCCACAATAATGAGCAGGTCCGCTTCCTGCTGGCGGCTGGCAATGCCGGCATCGAGGCGGCCACCAATATCGTCATCAAGCAGGCCGAGACGCGCATGCTGGCACTGGTGTACGGCATCGTCGCGCTGCTGGTGTGGTGGGAATTTCGCTCGTGGCGCGTGACGCTTTGCATCATGCTGCCGCTGTACATCACCTCGGTGCTGTGCGAGGCGATCATGGCGTGGCTGGGACTGGGCGTCAAGGTCGCCACGATGCCGGTGATCGCGCTGGGTATCGGCATCGGCGTCGATTACGGCATTTATATTTACAACCGTCTCGACCATTTCCTGGCGCAGGGCAGGGGGCTGCAAGAGGCGTATTTCGAAACCCTGAAAACCACCGGCACGGCCGTCGCGCTGACCGGCCTGATGCTGGCCATCGGCGTGCTGACCTGGGCCTGGTCGGACATCAAGTTCCAGGCCGACATGGGCTTGCTGCTGAGCTTCATGTTCCTGTGGAATATGGTGGGAGCGATCATCATGATCCCGGCGCTGGCGTCGCTGCTGGTGCCGCGGCGCGCGGCGCCGGGAGCGGCGGCATGAACCGGCGCAGACTGACGATCGGCGCGCGCCTGGCGCTGGCCTTCAGTGCGATGCTGACGCTGACGGTGCTGCTCGGCGGCGTCAGCCTGTGGCGCAGCGGCACGATGCGCGACTCCTACGGTTTTGTCGCCAACAACACGCTGTTGGTGTTGCGCGCGATGAACGACATGACATCGGCGCTGGAAGCGATGCGCCGCTCGGAATTGCGCCTGCTCACGCTGGGGCCGACTGGCAAGCACAAGGAGGAAGAGCGCTTCGAGGGCGCGCTGGCGCAGTTGCGTCAAGGCCGCGCCGGCGCGGCGCGCGCGCTGGCCGGCGACCGCCAGTCGCAACACCACGCGGCTACGCTCGACGCGCGGCTGGCGCATTACCTGGCGACGCACCGCACGCTGCTCGACATGGACCGCGAGGCCGGGACCGACCCGGACAAGCAGGATGCGCTGGCCGATTACCTGTACAGCGGCGACAGCCTGAAGGCCAGCAACGATACGCGCGATGCGATCCGCGACAGCGTGCAATACAGCTACCGGCTGGCCGAAGCGCACCGCCAGCACGGTGAAGAGCTGTACCTGGCGACGCGCTGGACGATCTTCCTGTTTGTCGCACTGTCGCTGGCGGCTGGCGCAGCGCTATCTTTGGTGATCACGCGCGCGCTGGTGCGGCAACTCGGTTGCGAGCCGGACGACGCGGTGCGCATCGCCGGGCGCATCGCCAGCGGCGACCTGTCCGGCGAGATCCGCGTCGGCGATGGCGACCGGGCCAGCCTGCTGTACGCGATCAAGGCCATGCGCGACAGCATCGTCTCGATCGTCGGCCAGGTCCGGCAAGCCACCGACGCCATTTCCACCGTCTCGCAGGAAATCGCCGACGGCAACCGGGACCTGGCCGAGCGCGCCGAGGCGCAGGCCGCGTCGATGGTCGTGACCGCGTCGTCGCTGAAGGAGTTGACCGGCACGGTGCGCCAGAACGCGGACCATGCCGGCCAGGCCAACCGGCTGACACAGGATGCGGCGCGGGTCGCGGCCGATGGCGGCGCCGTGTTCGCGCAAGTGGTCGCGACGATGGGATCGATTCACGCGTCGGCGCGCAAGGTCGCCGACATTATCGGCGTCATCGACGGCATCGCCTTCCAGACCAATATCCTGGCGCTCAACGCCGCCGTGGAAGCGGCGCGCGCGGGCGAGCAGGGACGCGGTTTCGCGGTGGTCGCGTCGGAAGTGCGCAACCTGGCGCAGCGTTCGGCCACGGCGGCCAGGGAAATCAAGATGTTACTGGGGCATTCGGTCGGCGAGATCGACGCCGGCAGCGCGTTGGTCGACCAGGCCGGAGGCGCGATGAACGAGATCGTCGCCAGCATCGGGCGCGTGACGGGCTTGATGGACCAAATCAGTTCGACCAGCCAGGCGCAGGCCGACGGGCTGGCGCAAGTGAACCAGGCCACCATTGAAATGGATGGCGCGACGCGGCAGAACGCGGTGCTGGTCGAGCAGGCCGCCGCCGCGGCGACCTCGATGCAGGGGCAGGCCGGCACGCTGGTGCAGGCCGTCAGCGTCTTCAAGCTGGAACCGGCGGCGCTGCCAGCGCTGATCCCTGCACGCTAATAAGTATTTTCCATGTTGCAATGGCATAAGTCTGAATTAATAACTTATTTGAATGAAAAATATAAGTTTTTATGTCGTTGCTGTATTTATTTTCAATAATTATAGTGGCTGAAGCATGGCGTCCATGCTGTTCAACATAAATCAAGGAGATGGGAATGGCATTTTTGATAACTGGCAGTAAGGGGCTGATTGGCGCGCGCGCGATCAGGAATCCGGTCGCCCGCAGAGTGTTTTTCTTGTCCGGGGCAGGGGAGACTGTATGAACCCCACTCCGACAAGCGTCGCGCCGGCCGGCCCGGTCGCCCTGCAGGAAGGCTTGATCGCCCAGGATGCATCCGGGCGGGAATGCCTGCTGGCCAGTCGTTGCCCCGGCTGCGAGCTGGTTTTTTTCCCGAAGCGAAAATATTGCGGCAAGTGCGGCAGCGCCGGCCAGCGCGAGCTGCTGTTGCGCGGCAGCGGCACCGTGCACGCGTTCAGCGTGATCGACCGCAAGAGCCAGTTCAGCATCATCGAGCCGCCTTACGTCCAGGCCGAAGTGGCGATGCCGGAAGGCGTGCATATCTTCACGGTGCTCGACCAGTGCGCGCCGCAAGCGGTCGTCACCGGCATGGCGGTCAGCGCCTATGTCGGCAAGGTCGGGCAGGACAAGGATGGCCGCGACGTGATGGCCTATAAATTCAGACCGGCCATGCCGGACACCAGCGCATAAGAGGACGAGACGATGAACAACAACATGAATGAAGTGGTGGTGCTGGGACTGGGCATGCACCCGTTCGGTCGCTGGCCGGACAAGTCGACCATCGACCTGGCCGAAGTGGCGATCGCGGCCGCGCTGGACGACGCCGGCGTGCCGTTCCGCGATATCGAGGCGGCGTATCTCGGCTCCGAACTGGGGCACTTTACCGATGCGCGCATGATCATCCAGAATTTCGCCTGGACCGGCATCCCGATCAGCCAGATGCAGCAAGCCTGCGCCAGCGGTTCGGCCGCGTTCCGCGAAGCGTACCAGGCGGTCGCCTCCGGCCGGCACGAGGTGGCGCTGGTGGTGGGCTACGAAAAAATGGGCGCCGGCCTGCTGCCGGGCGGCTCGCCCGAGGCGGACCGCGAATTTCATTTGCACTACATGGGCCTGGACTTGACGCCGGCGCGCATCGCGATGGCGATGCAGCAGCGTTTCGCGCTGTATGGCGATACCCCGGAAATGCTGGCGGCCGAAGCGGTGCAGGCGTTCGAATACGGCGCGCTCAATCCGCACGCCCATTACCGCAAGACGGTGACGGTGGAGGAAGTGCTGGCCGCGCCGATGATCTGCTCTCCGCTGACCCGCCTGATGTGCTGCCCGACCAGCGACGGCGCGGCGGCGGTGGTCATCTGCAGCCGCAAAAAGGCGGAAAAATATGGGCTGGCGCGCGCGGTGACGGTGGCCGGCTTTGCCGCCGGCAGCCCGGATTCGAGCGACCTGGTGGGTGGACCGGGGCCGCATATCGGCGGCGATTTCCGCTCCGGCAACCTGACCCGGCGCGTCACCGCCGAAGCCTATGAAATGGCCGGCATTGGCCCGGAGGAGGTCGACGTGGTGCAGTGCCATGCGCCGTTCGCCGGCGGCGGCGCGATCTGCGCCGAGGCGCTCGGCTTTTGCAAGGAGGGGGAAGGGGGGCGTTTCTTCCTCGACGGCGAAGCGCGCATCGAGGGCCGCACGCCGATCAACACCGACGGCGGCCTGCTGTCGCGCGGCCATCCGCTGGGCGCCACCGGCGTGGCCGAAATCATCGAGATCGTGCGCCAGTTGCGCGGCGAAGCGGGCGCCTTGCAGGTGCCGAACCGGCCCAAGGTCGGGCTGGCCCACAACACGGGACTGGGTTGCCTGAACACGCACGTGTTCAAGGTCTAGCCTTCAATAAGGGGAAGCAAATGAAAATCGGCATGATCGGCGCCGGCTACGTCGGGCGCACGCTCGCCGCGCTGGCGGTCAGGCAGGGCCATGAAGTCATGATCAGCAATTCGCGTGGCCCTGAAACGCTGCTCAGTTCCGCCGTCGCGCTGCGCTGCAGGGTTGGCACCGCGCTGCAGGCCGCGGCCTTCGGCGACATCGTGCTGGTGGCCATCCCGCTGAAAAACTACCGGGCGATACCGGCCGCCCAGCTCGAAGGCAAGATCGTGGTGGACGCCAATAATTACTACTGGCAGCGCGACGGCCGTATTCCCGTGCTCGAAAACCATGCGACGACCACCAGCGAACTGCTGGCCGGGCATTTGCGTGGCGCGCGGGTGGTCAAGGCGTTCAACGCGATCCCTCAGGACGAGCTGGCAACGGCCGGGCGACCGGCCGGCACGCCGGGGCGGCGCGCGTTGCCGATCGCCGGCGACGACGCGCAGGCCAAGCAGGAGGTGACGGCACTGGTCGATGCCTTCGGTTTCGATGTGGTCGACGCCGGCGCGCTGTCCGAAGGCTGGCGCTTCCAGCGTGCCAAGCCTGCGTATTGCGCCCGGCTCGACGCCGCCGGAATGCGGCAGGCGCTGGCGCAGGCCGATATCGATATCGACCTGCCTGACTGGTTCATGGCGCCAGCCATGATGACTTGAAGCGGCAGCGCCGGACCGGCGCTGCGATGGCTTATCCGCCTTGCCGCGCAGGCAGCGCGCTGCGCGGCAACGCGAACAGCATCAGCAGCGCCGACAGCAGCAACATGCCGCTGAAAATATATAAACTCAATGTAAAGCTGCCCGTCTCCGTCCTGATGTAGCCGACCATCACCGGCGCCACCATCCCGGCGCTGGCGCCGACGGTGCTGATCAGAGCGATGCCTCCGGCCGCCGCGTTTTTCGCCATGAATCCGCCCGGCACCGCCCACAGGATCGTCAAGGCGCTGGCAATGCCGGCCGACGCGAGGGACAGGCACAGCAGGGCCGCGCCGGCGTTATCCATGAACAGCGTGGTCAGGGCGAGACCGGCGCCGCCGGCGCAGGCCGACAGCGCGAAGTGCCAGCGCCGTTCCAGCGTGCGATCCGAATGGCGCCCGACGACGATCGTGGCGAGCACGCCGGCCGCTGCCGGCAGCACTGAATACAGGCCCACCTGCAACACGCTCAAGCCCATCGCCTTCATCATCATCGGCTGCCAGAAGGACAGCGCGGACACGCCGGCCACGATCAGGAAAGCCATCGCGCCGAGCAGCCACACGCGCGCGTCGCGCAGCGCGGCACCGACGCTGTGCCCGGCGGCGGCGTCGTGCGCGGCCGGCTCGTCGTGCAGCATCTGCCGCACGCGCAGTTTTTCGGTCGCGCTCAGCCAGCGCGCCTGCGCGGGGCTGTCGGCGAAATAAAAATAAGCGGCGACGCCGAGCAGCACGCTGGGCAAGCCTTCCAGTAAAAACAGCCATTGCCAGCCGCGCAGGCCGGCCGCGCCGTCGAAATACGTCATCGCCAGGCCGGCGGCCGGGCCGGCGATGATGGGGGCAATGCCATAGGCCATCAGGAACAGCGCCGTCGCCTGCGCGCGCCGCGCGGACGGATACCACAGCGTCAGGTAATACAGTACGCCGGGCATGAAGCCCGCTTCGAACACGCCGATCAGGAAACGCAGTGCATGGTATTGCGCCGGCGTGCGCACGAACACCATCGCGGCCGAGGTCAGTCCCCACAGCGCCATGATGCGCAGCAGGCTGGCGCGCACGCCGCTCCTGGCCAGCAGCAGGTTGCTCGGGATTTCGAACAGCGCATAACCGATGAAAAAGATGCCGGCGCCGAGACCGAACACGGCGTCGCTGAAGCCGAGCTGTTCGCGCATCTGCAATTGCGCATAGCCGACATTGCTGCGCGCCAGGTAATTGAAAACGTAGCAGGCGAACAGCAGCGGGATCAGGCGCCAGGTGATCTTGTGGAACAGGGCATCGTCGGCTTGCTGCCGGCTCGCCGTATCGTGCCGCGCGTCGTCGATGCGCGGCGCTTTTAGTGTCGTGTGCATGCATGTCTCCTGTTGTGGTTTGTTTCACTGTAGTCCGGTGCCATTGATACGACAACGGCATGAAATCGTATATTTTTTATTACTTAAAATTATTAATAACAAAAAGTAATAATAAAAATCTAGTTTCATGTCGTTGCGACATCGGTCTGACGGTAATACAGTGGCGCCATTACACAAGGAGACTGAAATGAAAATCGGAATCATCGGCGCCGGCTTCATCGGCCGCGCATTGGCAACCCATGCGATCAACGCTGGCCATGACGTCATGCTCAGCAATTCTCGCGGACCGCAAACCCTGCTCAGCACGGCCATTGCGCTCGGCTGCAAGATCGGCAGCGCGCACGACGCGGCCAGCTTCGGCGACATGGTGTTCGTCGCCATCCCTTTCAACGCTTACCAGTCGGTGCCGGTCGCGCCGCTGGCGGGCAAGATCGTGGTCGACGCCAACAATTACTACTGGCAGCGCGACGGCCGCATCGCCGTGCTCGATACGCACGACACCACGACCTGCGAATTGCTGGCCGCCCACCTGCCGGACGCGAAAGTGATCAAGGCCTTCAACGCCATCCTGCAGGGCGATCTGGAACGTGGCGGCACGCCGGCCGGCACGCCGGGCCGGCGCGCGCTGCCGATCGCCGGCGACGACGCCGACGCCAAGAGTCAGGTCGCGGCGCTGATCGATGTCTTCGGTTTCGACGTGGTCGACGCCGGAGCGCTGTCCGAAGGCTGGCGTTTCGAACGCGCCAAGCCGGCCTATTGCGCGCAGCTCGACGCACAGCAATTGACGGCGGCACTGGCCGCGGCCCAGGTCGGCGTCGATGTGGCAGACGGTTCCTGGAGGGTGTAAGCGATGAAGAACATATTGAACCTGGAGGGGCGTGTCGCGCTCGTCACCGGCGCCGGGCAGGGTGTCGGGCGCGAAACGGCGCTGCATTTCGCCGCGCACGGCTGCAAGGCGGTGCTGGTCAACGATTTTTATCGCGAACGCGCCGAGGCTGTCGCGGCCGAGGTGACGGCGGCCGGGGCGCGCGGCATCGCCGTGGTGGGTGACGTCACCGATTACGAATGCATGACGCAACTGCTGGCGGACGCGGTGCGCCAGGCTGGCGGCCTGCACATCGTCGTCAACAATGCCGGCAATGCCGGGCCGGCGCCGACGCTGAGCGGCTTGCCGCCGTTCTGGGAAACCGGGCCCGCCGAGTGGAATGTGTGGATGGGGACGAACCTGTTCGGCGTGCTCAACGTGTGCCGGATTTGCGTGCCGATGCTGATCGAGGGCGGCGGCGGCAGCATCGTCAACGTGATCTCCGACGCCGGGCGCGTCGGAGAGCCGCACCTGGCCGTGTATTCGGCGGCCAAGGCCGGCGCCGGCGGGTTTTCACGCGCGCTGGCGAAAGGCGTCGGCCAGCACAACATCCGCGTCAACGCGGTGGCGCTGGGCAGCATCGCCACGCCGGGCGTGCAGCAGCGCCAGGCCGATCCTGAAACGCTCAAAAAGATGCTGCGCCAATACATCCTGCGCCGCGTCGGCGAACCGCACGACGCGGCCAACATGATCCTGTTCCTCGCCTCGGAAGCGGCGAGCTGGATTTCGGGACAAACCTATCCGGTCAATGGCGGCTATTCGGTATCGCAATAACGCCCGCTCATCACAACAAGGAGGCCACATGAAACTGAGCATTGAAGAAGCGCGCGCGCTCGCCGGCGCCAGCATGGAAGCGGTCGGTCACAGCCGCGAAGAAGCGGACATCATCGCCGACCACCTGATCGATTGCGAATTGCGCGGCCTGACGTATGGCGGCCTGGCGCGCGCGCTGTCGATCGTTGAACGCATCCGCAGCGCAAAAACACCGAAGCGGCCGATCGCGCTGCTGCGCGAAACCCCGGTCTCGGCCGCGTTCGACGGCGGCGACCAGGTCGGTTACCTGGTGGCGCGGCGCGCCACCGATCTGGCCATCGAGAAGGCGAAAACCACTGGCATCGCCGTCGTCGGCGCCCATGAAACCTGGTACACGGGGATGTTTTCGTATTACCTCGAAATGGTGACGAAGGCCGGTTTCGCCGGCATGATCGCCGGCAGCGGCGGCCAGATCGTGGCGCCCCAGGGCGGCACCGAAGGCCGTTACGGCACCAACCCGATCGCCTTCGGTTTCCCATCGGCGGGCGCGCCGGTGATCTGGGATATCGGCACCTCGAACGTGATGCTGGCCGACGTGCTGCTCAAGCTGCGCACGGGCCAGCCGCTCGCGCCCGGCCTGGCCTACGACAAGGCCGGGCAGCCGACGCAGGACCCGGCGGCGGCGCTGGGCGGCGGCGCCTTCACCGCCTGGGGCGGGCACAAGGGCTCGGGCCTGGCGATGGTGGTGCAACTGCTGGGCATGATGTGCGGCGCGGCGGCGGCGCCGGACGGCTTGCGCGACTGCGGCTTCTACATGCTCGTGCTCGACCCGGCGCTGCTGACCTCGGCCGACGACTATAAACAGCGCGTGGCCGACTACGCCGACAGCCTGCGCGCGACCCGGCCGGCCGACCCCGGGCAGCCGGTGCGCGTGCCGTTCGAGCGCTCCGGCGCTGAGCGCGCCGCGCGCATCGCGGCCGGCAGCATCGACGTCGCCGACCAGGTGTACGCGGCGCTGCTGTGCGTCATCGACGGACGGGCCGCGGCCTGAACCGAACCCCGGTTCGGGACGCAACACGGAATTCCCGCCTGCGCCGGAACGACAAACGGAGACAAAAACATGAGCAAGATACCTGAAAGCAGGACCTTTCCCCGCCTGGTGGCCGAGCTGGCGCACCGCTATCCGGAGCGGCCCGCCATCGTCGGTTCCGGCCGCCGCATCGATTATCGCGCGCTGCAGGCCGAAACGCTGCGCATCGCGCGCCGCCTGTACCAGCTGGACGTGGCGCCCGGCGACAAGGTCGCCGTCCTGATGGGCAACCAGCCCGAGTGGATCAGCACGGTATTGGCGATCGTCAGCCTGGGCGCCGTGGCCGTGCCGCTCAATACCTGGGCGACGCCATCCGAACTGGAATACCTGATCAGCCATTCGGACGCGACCTTGCTGGTGGCGGCGCCGTCATACCTGAAGTCCGATTACGGCCAGATCATGCGCGGCTTCGAGCCGCTGGCCACACGCTTCCCGCTGCTGCGCGGCATCCTCGGCGTCGGGCCGGCGGCGGCCCTGCCGGCCGGCTGGGCGCCGCTGTTCGACGGCGCCACCGACAGCGAGACCGTCGGCGACGCGGCGCTGGCCGCCGTCTTCGCGGCCGTGCAGCCGGACGATGTCGCGCTGATCCTGTACACCTCCGGCTCGACCGCCGCGCCGAAGGGCGTGCAATTGCAGCACCGCGGTCTGATCGAAAACAGCTGGGCCACCGGCGAGCGCCAGCGCATCACCGAGCACGACAAGCTGTGGCTCGGCGTCTCCCTGTTCTGGGGCATGGCCAGCGCCACGGCGCTGTGGAACATCATCGCGCACGGCGCCTGCGTCGTGCTGCAGGAACACTTCGATGCCGGCGAAGCGCTGCGCCTGATCGAGGCCGAGCGCTGCAGCGTGTTCTACGGTACCCCGAACATGATCCAGGCCATGTTCGAGCACCCCGAGCGGCCTGCGCGCGACCTGTCGTCGCTGCGCACCGGCGGCACCTCGGGCATGCGCGAGCACATGCTGCGCGCGATGGAACTGGGCATCACGCAGATCTGCAATATCTACGGCCTGACCGAGAGCCATGGCCACACCCACATGAGCGACGCCGGCGACAGCGCCGAACAGCGCGCCGCCAACCAGGGCAGGCTGATGCCGGGTTTCCAGGCCAAGGTGGTCGATGCCACTGGCGCCGAAGTCGCGCCGGGCACGGTCGGCGAACTGCTGCTGAAGGGGTATATCACGGCCGGCTACTACAAGCAGGAAGAACTGACGGCGCAATCGTACGACGCCGACGGGTATTTCCGTACCGGCGACCTGGTCTGCATGGATGAACAGGATTGCATGCAGTTTCGTGGCCGCCTGAAGGAAATGATCAAGTCCGGCGGCATCAACATCTCGCCGGTCGAAGTGGAATTCATGCTGAAAAAGTATCCCGGCGTGGCGATGGCGCAGGTGGTCGGCGTGCCCGACCCGGTGCAGAACGAAATCCTGGCGGCGGTCATCGTGCCGCTGGAAGGCGTGACCCTCGACAGCGAAGCGATCATTGGCTTTTGCAGAGTGAACATGGCCGCCTACAAAGTGCCGCGCCTGCTGCGCATCGTGCGCGAAGCGGAGCTGCCGCTGACGACGACCGGCAAATACCAGAAAAACAAACTCGCTGAAACATTCTTTGGAGGCCAGCAATGAGCGCATCTACCCCCATCCTGCCGGCGGCGTTCGATATCGTCGACGCCCAGTTGCACCTGTCGCTCGACATGCCCGGTGAAAAAATCCTGGCCGCGATGGATACGCTCGGCATCCGGGGCGTGATCGTCGATGAATTCTGGGGCATCAACCCGGCGCGCCAGGGCACGCCGTGCGCCAGCTTCGCCGACGGCGCACACCGCCCGCTCAGTCCCTATGCGCAGGCGGCCGCGCTGCTGCACCCGCAGCGCGTCGCCTACCTGCAGCGGGTCGACCGGCGCGACCCGCAACTGGCCTGCCTTATCCCGGTGCTGGCCACGTCTCCCGGTTGCCGTGCGTTGCGCATCGTGCTGCTCGAAGCGGCCGAGCGCCAAGCCTTCGCCGCCGGCGGCTACGACCAGGTGTTGACATTGGCGCAGGAGCACGGCTTGCCGGTGTGCGTGATGGGCGTCGACACCGGCGCCTTGCCGCAGGCGGCCACGCGTCATCCGGACCTGACATTCGTGCTCGATCATTGCGGCTGGCCGCGCTCGCCGCAGCACTGGGACGAGATCCTGCAACTGGCGCGCCTGTCCAACGTTTATATGAAATGGAGCCATGCGCTGCGCGCCTTCGGCCGCGCCGCCGATCCGGGCGCGGCGGTGCAACGCGAATTCCTGCGCGCCATCGACGCCTTCGGCGCGCGGCGCGTGCTGTGGGCCAGCGACGCCACGCACGAGGAGTCCGGCGCCACGCTGGAACAGTTGCTGTCCTTCGTGCGCGACAACCCGGCGCTGGCGCCGGACGACAAGGCATGGGTGCTGGGAGGCGCCGCGCGCCAGGTGTTCGGCTGGGAAGCGCCGGCCGCCGCGGCGGCGCAAGGCTGAACGCAACCACTTGACGGGACATGACGATGAATAACGCAACTTTGCCTGTGAATGAACAGGCGCGCCTGGCCGGCGCCGACTTGCTGCGCCAGCTGCGGGCGCAGTTCGACACGGCGCTGCGCGCCCTGGCGCGACGCTGCGCGCCGGCTGGCAAGCTCGATGCGCAATGCCTCGATGCGGTGCAGCCGGCCAGCTATGAACTGGCCTGGGCCAGCGCCGAACTGCTGGCCGCCGACGGCGTGCTGCAGGCCGCACCGGCCAGCGCGCTCGACCTGGAACTGGCGCTGGCGTTCTGCGCCGACGCCATCGTCTCGGTGCTGCAGCGCCTGGACGGCGTCTTCCTCGACCTGCGACTCGATCGCGGCGTGCTGTTGGCCTTGGGGGGCGGCGATGCGCTCGGCGCCTTCCGGCACGACGTCGGCAGCGCCGCCGTGCTGGCCACGATCGGACGGCAAGTCGCCGCGCGCGGCGGAGAGATCGGCGACGTGGCGCTCGACGACGACGTGGCGATGGCGCAGCAGGCGTTCCGCCGCTTCGCCGAGGAGCAGGTCGCGCCGCGGGCCGAACAGATCCACCGGCAAGACTTGACGGTGCCGGAAACGCTGCTGCAGCCACTGCGCGAAATGGGTGTGTTCGGCCTGTCCGTTCCCGAGCGCTTCGGCGGCAGCGCGCCCGACGGCGGCGACAATACGCCGATGATGATCGCCGTCACCGAAGCCTTGTCGCAAGCTTCGCTGGCGGCCGCCGGCAGCCTGATCACGCGCCCGGAAATCCTGGCGCGCGCGCTGATGGCCGGCGGCACGCCGCAGCAACAGCAGTACTGGCTGCCGCGCATCGCGCGGGGCGAACCGCTGTGCGCGATCGCGATCACGGAACCGGATTTCGGTTCCGACGTCGCCAGTCTGGCACTGAAGGCGCGCCGCGTCGCGGGCGGCTGGCGCCTGGACGGCGCCAAGACCTGGTGCACCTTCGCCGGCAAGGCCGGCCTGCTGATGGTGGTCGCGCGCACCGGCGCCGGAGGCGACGGGCATCGCGGCCTGAGTCTGATGCTGGTCACCAAGCCGAGCGACGAGGGCCATGCCTTCCGCCACGAGCAGCCGGGCGGCGGTAGCCTGTCGGGCCATGCGATTGCCACCATCGGCTACCGCGGCATGCATTCCTTCGACCTGGCATTCGACGATTATTTTGTCGCCGACGAGGAGGTGATCGGCATGGAACAGGGCCTGGGCCAGGGTTTTTATTACACCATGGCCGGCATGGTGGGCGGGCGTATCCAGACCGCCGCGCGCGCTTGCGGCGTGATGCGCGCCGCGCTGGCGGCGGCTTGCCGCTATACCGGCGAGCGCCGCGTGTTCGGCGCCGAGCTGGGCGAGTTTGCGCTGACGCAGGTCAAACTGGCGCGCATGGCCGCGCGCGTGCACGCCTGCCGCCAGTTGACGTACGCGGTCGGGCACAGGCTCGACGCCGGCGGCGAGCGCACCGAGGCCAGCCTGGTCAAGCTGCTGGCCTGCCGTTCGGCCGAACTGGTCACGCGCGAAGCGATGCAACTGCACGGCGGCATCGGCTATGCCGAGGAAATGCCGGTCAGCCGGTATTTCCTCGATGCGCGCGTGCTGTCGATTTTCGAGGGCGCGGAAGAGACGCTGGCGCTGAAGGTCATCGCGCGCAGCCTGCTCGAAACGGCGCTGGAGAACAGCCATGCGTGACGCCAAAGATGCCCGCCCTATCCTGGACGGCTTGCGCATCGTCGAAGCGTCGGCTTTCGTTGCCGCGCCGCTGGGCGGCATGACGCTGGCGCAGCTGGGGGCCGATGTGATCCGCATCGACCCGCCCGGCGGCGGCCTCGATTACCGGCGCTGGCCCGTCAGCGCCGACGGCACCAGCCTGTTCTGGTGCGGCCTGAACAAGCAGAAGCGCTCGGTGGCGATCGACGTGGCCCGGCCGGAAGGGCGCGAGCTGGCCGCCGCGCTGATCTGCGCGCCGGGCGAGGGCGGCGGCATCCTGCTGACCAACCTGCCGCCGCGCGGCTACCTGTCGTACGACAGCTTGCGCCGCGAGCGGCCCGACCTGATCCAGCTGACGCTGTCGGGCGACCGCCACGGCGGCTCGGCCGTCGACTACACGATCAACCCGCGCGTGGGCCTGCCGTATCTGACCGGGGAAGGCGCGCCGGAAGCGGCGGTCAACCACGTGCTGCCGGCCTGGGACCTGGTCACCGGCCACATGGCGGCGGTGGGCCTGCTGGCGGCCGAGCGGCACCGTCACCGCAGCGGAGAGGGACAGCAGGTGCAACTGGCGCTGGAAGACATGGCGCTGGCGATGATCGGCCACCTGGGCTTCCTGGCCGAAGCGCAGCTGGGCCAGCAGCGCGAACGGGTCGGCAACGACCTGTATGGCGCGTTCGGACGCGACTTCGTCAGCGCCGACGGCATGCGCATCATGGTGGTGGGGCTGACGCCGAAGCAGTGGGCCGCGCTGGTGGCGGCCACCGGCCTGCGGCGCGAGATGGCCGAACTGGGGGCGCGCCTCGATACCGACCTGGAGCGGGAGGGCGAGCGTTTTCGCGCGCGCGAAGCGATCGCCGCGCTGCTGGCCACGTGGATCGGCCGCCGCGGCCTGCGCGACATCGCCGCCGCGTTCGACCGGCACGGCGTGTGCTGGAGCCGCTACCAGACGATGGCGCAACTGCTGCGCGACGATCCATCGTGCTCGCTGGCCAATCCACTGTTTTCGCAGGTGAGCCAGCCCGGCGTCGGGGAACTGCTGGCGCCGGGAATGCCGCTGGCGTTTTCCGCATTCGAGCGCCGGCCGGCCGGCGCCGCGCCGCAACTGGGCCAGCACACCGAGCAGGTGCTGCTCGACGTGCTGGGCATGCCCGGCGCCGAATTCGGCCGCCTGCTCGAACGCGGCATTGTCGCCTGCGCGTGCCCGGAGGCGGCATGACGCATGACGCGGCGATGCCGGATTTCACCCCCTTCATCCGGCCGGGCGACACCGTCATCTGGGGGCAGGCCACGGCCGAACCGCTGACGTTGACGCGCGCGCTGGTGGCGCAGCGCCACCGGCTGGCGCGCCTGCGGCTGGTGCTGGGCATCGACCTGGGGCGCACCCTGTTGCCGGCGCACGCGGACGCCTTCGATTTCATCAGCTATTGCGGCGCCGGCGGCAACCGGCAACTGGCGCGCGCCGGCCTGCTCGATATCCTGCCCTGTGCTTATTCCCAGTTGCCGGAACAACTGCGCCATGGCCAGTACCGGGTCGACGTCGTACTGCTGCAAGTGTCGCCGGCCGACGCGCAAGGGCGGCACAGCCTGGGCCTGGCCAACGACTGGCTGATCCCGGCGCTCGGCGGCGCGCGCACGGTGATCGCCGAAGTCAATCCGGACCTGCCGTGGACCTTCGGCGCCGCCACGCTGGGCGCGGCCGACATCGATTTGCTGGTGCCGGCGCGTCACGCGCCGCTGCAAATGGCGGCGCTGCCGGCGACGCCGGTCGACACCGAGATCGCCCGGCGCGTGGCGGCGCTGGTCGAGGATGGCGCCACGCTGCAACTGGGTCTGGGCGGCGTGAGCGACCAGGTGCTGGCCGCGCTGGGGGGGCACCGCCACCTCGGCCTGCATACGGGTGTCGTCGGCGACGCGATCGTCGGCCTGGCTGAATCGGGCGCGCTGACCAATGCGCGCAAGACGCTCGATCGCGGTGTCGGCATCGCCGGCATCCTGATGGGCAGCCGCCGCCTGTACGATTTCGCGCACCGCAACCGGGACCTTCAACTGCGCGGCTGCAATTACACGCATGACGCGGAGGTGCTGCGCACGCTCGACCGTTTTACCGCGATCAACTCGGCGCTCGAAGTGGACTTGACGGGGCAGATCAATGCCGAGGTGGCGGCCGGCCAGTACGTCGGTGCCGTCGGCGGCGCACCGGATTTCCTGCGCGCCGCTCACCTGAGCAGCGGCGGCTTGCCGATCATCGCGCTGCCCGCCACCGCCGGTGAGCGCAGCCGGATCGTGCCGCGCCTGAACGGGCCGGTCAGCACGTCGCGCTGCGACGCCGGCCTGATCGTCACCGAATATGGCGTGGCCGACTTGCGCGGCCAATCGCTGAAGACGCGCATCCGGCGCATGATCGACATCGCCGCGCCGCAGCACCGCGCCGCGCTGGAATGCGGCGCGCGCGAGGCGCTCGGTTACGCCATCGCCTGAACGGCGCCGCTTGCGCCGGCGTTCACGGTTCATCCCGCAGCGAGCGGCCATGCCAGGTTTTGTCGCGCACCAGTTCGTCCAGCGTGCTGCCGATCATGCGTATCATCAGGCGCGCCGCCAGGTTGGGCTGGCCATGCTTGCGCACGGCCAGCGACATCGGCCAGTGGATGACCGGATCATAAATCTCGGCGAAGACGAATTCCGGATCATCCTGCCCGCGGGGCATGATCGCTTTTGTCACGAAACTGGCGCCGATGCCGGCGCGCACCAGGCTGCGCCCGACATTGAGTCCGCTTGCTTCCATGACGATGTTCGGCACCAGGCCAGCCGCGTGGAAAGCGTCGGCCACCAGGTAACGCAAGCCTTGCGACAGGGTCGGCAGCACCAGCGGCAACTGCGCCACTTCGCGCAGGCTCAGGCGCGATGCGACCGGCGTGCCGTTCGGCCCGTTCTGCTTCCATGCCGCCGGAAACACCAGTCCCAGTTCTTGCGTGACCATCGGCGTCAGCTCGATCATCGACGATACCGGCTGGCCGTACATCAGCGCGACATCGACCTGTTTCGACACCAGCATGTCGGACGGATCGGTCGGCGATTCCTCGACGCGCAGGAACACGTTCGGGTATTTTTCGCGGTAGGCCGGGATCAGGCGCGGCAGCAGGAGTTCCCCCACGCGCGGCGGCACCCCGAGCGCCAGCTGGCCGGACGGATTGTGCGACAATTCCTGCGCCGAATTCGGCAATTCATCGACCAGCGTGATGATCTGGCGCGCATAGCTGCACACGGACATCCCGACTTCGGTCGGCAGGAAACGGTGGCCGTCGCGCCGGAACAGTTTGGCGCGCAGCAATTGTTCGAGTGCGACGATGCGGCGGCTGACGGCCGGCTGCGTGATGCCGAGTTTGTGCGCGGCCCTCGTATAACTGGCACAATCCTCGACCGCCAGCACGATCCTCAAGCTCGGTAAATCAATGCTCATGGTCGCGCTCTCCTTCATGGTTATAACTAAATGGTATGATTTTTTATTCTAATTATGTAGTTATTGCATGAAATAGGCAATTGCCGTGCGATTGCCACAGAGTTGGCGCCATGTTGATACGGGCTGGAAGGTGAGTAGCCCGCGCATTCCTCAACAGCCAGTACGACTTTTAAATAGCCGCCAAGTTGCGCAGTGAGGCCTCGATGGCCGCCGCCGTGGCCAGCGGATTTTCCATGGGGAAAAGGTGACTACCTTCGAGCATCATGGTGCGGCCACAGGTGACTTTTTCCGTCATGGCCATGCCTGCCTGTATCAACTCTGACGAGTTGCAAGCGCCAATGAAGCTGGTCGGGCACTTCAGCGGGTGGCGCGCGAGCAGGCCTTCCATGTTGTGCGGCAAGGTGTTGTAGAAAAGGGTTTCAACGCTACGGTCGAATGTCAGAACCCGCTGGCCATCGACCTCTGCGGTGCCGTGAGTGACATAGTCCCATAACACCTGTTCGTTCCATTTTGCGAACGCCTTCTTGCGGTGGAAATGCTCAAATGCAGCGTCCAATGAGGGCCAGGTATGGCGACGTGTGCTGCTGGCCGAACCGCGTGACAGATTGCCCTGTGTGAATTTCATCAAGGCCAGCGCGGATGAGCGCCAACCGCCCACGAGTGGCGAGTCAAGCAGCACTACGCCGCGCGCCAGTTCAGGGTGGAGTGCCGCCGCCATCAGGCTCAAGTAGCCGCCTAAAGAGTGGCCTACCAGCCATGCGGGCTCACCAGTTTTTTCGACAAACGGTTTTGCAAAATCCGCAAGCTCCTGCACGACATGCGGCCAGTTGTCTGTGACGGGGTAACGCGGATCGTGACCAAACTTTTCCAGCGCTTTAACGGTGTAGCCGCGCTCGCACAGGCTTTCGAACAGCACGTTGTAGGTGCTGGCGGGAAAGCTGTTGGCTTGGGAAAAAATGAGGAGTGGCATGGCGGTGCGCGCGGCGTTTTTTCGTGCCTGATTCACGCCAGTTTTGAAATAGGGGTCGGCAACGCGATCGTGGATGTCGCTCGTGTGATCTGTTCCGGTGCGCCTTTGGGTGGCCAGATTCCTTTCATGTAAAGCTCTTTTCGGAGCATGAGCCGGGCTTCAAAGCTCTCGTAGGGAACGATGTGCATCATGCGAGGTGGCCCGTCCATGGCGTGCATCGCGATCACCACAGGTGATATCGCTTGGCGCGCAGGCAGCGCTTCTTCCCAGGCTGCCATGGTGAGAGGGATGCCGCCCGCCGCGAGCTGGTACTCACGGAACTCGTAAAGCCGCCCGTACTGGCCGGGTTGCACCGGAGGCATGAAGGGGAACGGTACGTAGGAGTCAACGGTGAACCCGTTCAAAACCTCTCCTGCATTGAAGGGATTGCTGCTCCGCAGCAGCCGCTGGCGGTCCTCGGCGAGCGCCTCCGCAGTGTCGAAGCCGCGCAGCACGAGCATACGGCCCAGTGACCCGACATCGACTTCCCAGCAGCCCAGCAGACTGCCACGCGATTCGGGTGACTCCGCAAAAGCGGACAAACCCTCCATGGCTTTTTTTGCCCCCCAAAGGCGAAGTTCCAGGGTGGCGATTTCGTAAAACATAGTGGTCTCCAGTCAGATGGGCTAAATACTGTAACCAGACGGGATAAATACAGCAACGACATGGTGCGTAATATTTTTTATTACCATATGTTATTTATTGTTTGCATTTCAATGTCGGATCCATGCTGCGGCCTTATTCATTGTTTTTCTGAATGAGACGATAAGTAAATTCGAAGATGCTGTGCCGAAGATGGCAACCCGCTGTCCACCCGGTTCGTCGATACTGCTACCACGTTCACAAGGAGATGCAGATGGAGATGAATTACCTGGGTATCGTCAAACACGGCGTCGGCCGTGCGCATCCTGCCGCTGTCGACATGCGCGGTCCGCTGGAAAGGGCAGGTTTGCACCATGTCGACTGAGCCCCGCTGCCTTTATCTGTTGTGCGGCTTGCTGTGCGACGAAGTCGTCTGGCAGGCGCAAGCGGCCGCTTTGCGTGCCCGCTACGATGTGCGCGTGGTCAGTTTCGAAGACCAGGATTCGATCGGCGGAATGGCGGCCAAGGTGCTGGCGGATGCGCCGCCGCGGTTTGCGCTGGCGGGACATTCGATGGGCGGCAGGGTGGCGCTGGAGGTCTGCCGGCTCGCTCCCGGGCGCGTCGAGCGGCTCGCCTTGCTCGATACCGGCTACGAAGGAGTGAGCGATGGTGAGGCCGGGCGGCGCGCGGTGCTGGTCGATCGGGCGCTGGACGAGGGAATCGATACCGTCGCGCGGGCCTGGGCGCTGCCGATGCTGGCGCCGGCGCACCGCCGCGACGCCGCGCTGGTCGCTACCATTGTCGCCATGGTCGGGCGCATGTCGGGGCAGATCTACGACGGCCAGACCCGCGCCCTGCTGGCGCGTCCTGACGCGACCGCGCTGCTGGGACAGATCGCCTGCCCAACGCTGGTGCTGTGCGGCCAGCAGGATGGCTGGAGTCCGCCCGAACGGCACCGCGACATGGCGCGCTTGATTCCGCACAGCCTGTTGCGGCTGATCGACGATTGCGGCCACATGTCGATGATGGAACAGCCGGCAGCGGTGCTGGCTGCGCTGGACGAATGGCTGCTGATGCCGCCGTCCGGGCGGGAGCCTTAAATTTCAGCCACTTCAAGCGGCTGGCCGGCGGCGGCGAAGCGCCGGATCGCCGCCATCAATTCCAGTGCCCCGGGCGACGGATGGCTGTCGGCGCGCTGGGTGATGCCGATGGTCCGGCTGGTATGGGGCAAGGTTACATCGAGCACGGTCAGCAGGCCGGCGTCGATTTCGTATTGGAGCTGCTGCGCCGAAATCGCGGTCACCGCGTCGCTGTGCAGCAGCATGCCGCGCAGGATCGCCAAGTCGCTCGTTTCAAGCGCGGCCAGCGGCGGCGCCAATCCTTGCGAGGTGAACGAGCGGTCGAACAGTGCGCGCGCAGGGGTGGCGTGACTGGACAGTATCCATTGCGATGAGACCAGGTCGGCCATGCCGATGCCGGCCAGCCGCGTCAGCGGGTGGCCGCTCCGTACCACCAGCGCCATGCTGTCGCTGAGCAGGGCTTCGCCCGCCAGGTCGCTCGCGTAGTCGGCCGGCCGCAATGCCCCCAGAACAAAATCGATGTCGCCGGCACGCAGTTGCGCGGCGAGCTTGTCGAACGGCCCTTCAATGGTGCAGAAGCGCAGCCGCGGATGGCGCGCCAGCACATCGCTGATGGCGCGCGGCAGGATGGTCGTGCGCCCCAGCGGCAGTGCGCCGATCACCACGCGTCCCTCGGTGGTGCCGTTCAGCGCGGCCAGGTCCGCCGCGATGTAGCGCAGTTCGGCCAGCGCGCGCTTGATCCGGAATGCCAGCAATTCTCCCGCCGCAGTGAGCATCATGCCTTTCGACGAGCGCTCGAACAGCGCCTTGCCCAGGCACGCTTCGAGGTCGTTGATCGAACTGCTGACGGCGGGCTGGCTGATGCCGAGGGCTTTCGCCACCGTCGGCATGTGGCCGGAGTCGGCCAGTCCGACAAAGCTCAGCAAGCGCCGCTCGTTGAGCATCGCCAGCGGCACGCGCGTGCGCGCGGCGTCCGGCACCGGCGCTGGCGTCAACCCGCGCCCGATTTCGTCGCAGCCGAGCCCGAACTCCGTCATCACGCGGCGCGCCCGGAACAGCACGCTGTTGCCGAATGTCGTGCAGAGCATGCCGCTGGCCTTGCGTTCAAACAGCTCGACATTCAGGGCCAGTTCAAGCTGGTGCACCGACCTGGTGACGGCCGACTGCGCCCGGTACAGCGCATCGGCGGCCCTGGTCACGCTGCCCATTTCGGCAACGGCGATGAAGGCGCGCAGGTGGCGCAGGCTGACAGGAAGTGACATGGCGGGAGCGCGATTCTATCAAGGCAATGACGGTTGAAAGAGCTTTCAATGTATACATTGATGATGCCGATGTCGAGCAAAAAATAATTTTTTGTGGCCTTTTGCCTTGAATTTACGGGGTTATATCGCTTCCCGATAAGTAATTTTGATAGGCTTGCGTCGCGAATGGATACAAAGAGCGATTGCAAGCGCGCATAATGCTTCCATGCAGCGAGCCCGGTTCTTACCAAGAGTGACCGGCTTGCCTGCTCAGGTATTGCACCATCCCGTCAAAATACAAAGGAGACAGATCATGTTGCACCGATTGAAAAAGGGAGTGATGCCGCTGGCCGCCATGGCGCTGGCAACGGCGATGGGCGCGGCTGGCGCCGACGAGATCAGGATCGGCGTGATCGCCTCGTTCAGCGGGCCGTACAGCAATTGGGGCAAGCATATCCAGGAGGCGAGCGATCTGTTCCTGGCCCAGCAGAACGGTAAAGTAGGCGCCCATACCGTCAAGTTGATCTACCGCGACGTCGGCGGCAACAATCCGGCCCGGGCCCGCCAGCTCGCCGAGGAACTGGTGGTGCGCGACAAGGTGCAATACCTGGCCGGGCTGGAATTCACGCCCACCGCGCTGGCGGTGGCCGACGTGGCGACCCAGGCCAAGGTGCCGACCGTGATCAACAATGCCGGCACCTCGGGCATCCTGGCCCGTTCTCCCTATCTGCTGCGGGCCGGCTACACGCAGTGGATGGTGGCCACGCCACTGGCGAAGTGGACCGCCGAGCAGGGCGGCAAGAAGGTGTTTTTGGCGGCGGCCGACTATGCACCGGGCCTCGATGCCATCGCCGCCTTCCGCAACTCGTTTGTCGAGGCTGGCGGCACGGTCGTGGGCGAGCTGAAAATTCCACTGAATACCACGGACTTCTCGCCTTACATGCAAAAGATCAAGGAAGCCAATCCGGAATATCTGTACATGTTCATGCCGCTCGGACCGTCGGCAGTGTCGTTCATCAAGACGTTCGGCGCACGCGGCCTTGACAAGGCCGGCATCAAGCTGATGGCCACCGCCGAAACTGAGGAAAGCGAGATGGCGTCCTATGGCGATTCGGCGGCCGGGATGGTGACTTCGCTGCATTATTCGCCGGCCAGCACGACGCCGGTCAACCAGGCGTTCGTCGCGGCACTGCGCAAAAAATATGGCCCGGCCACGATCCCGAACGTCGCCTCGATCAGCGCCTACGATTCGATGAAGATGATCTTCGAGATGATCCGCGCCACCGACGGCAAGCAGGATGGCGACAAGGCGATGGCCGCGATCAAGGGCTATGCGTGGGAAAGCCCGCGCGGCCCGGTCTCGGTCGATCCGCAAAGCCGGGAATTGACCCAGAACGTGTATATCCGCCGCATCGAAAAGGTCGGCGGCGTCTATGTCAATCAACCTTTCAAGACTTATCCGGCCATCAAGGATGCCGGGCTCAAGGTTCAATAAATCAACGGAGAATCCACCATGTCGAACACCAAACAGCTCAGTGAACAAAAGATGGCCGACTACACCACGCCGCTGGTGCGCAATTGCTGGTACGTGGCCGCCCTCGCGGACGAGGTTACGCGCGAACTGAAGGAACGCACGCTGCTGGGGACAACCCTGCTGATGTACCGCACGCTGGATGGCGCCCCGGTGTTCATGCAGAACCGCTGCGCGCACCGTTCGTTCCCGCTGTCGAAAGGCCGGCTCGAAGGCGACCAGGTGGTGTGCGGCTATCACGGCATGACCTATAACACGCAGGGAAATTGCGTGTTCATGCCCTCGCTGGCCAAGGCCCCCACGCATGCCAAAGTGCGCGCCTATCCGACCGTGGAACAGGGGCCGCTGATCTGGATCTGGATGGGAGATGCCGCGCTGGCCGATCCCGCGCTGATTCCGGCCACGCCGTGGCTCGACGATCCCGACTGGTGTACCGTGCGCGGCCAGTTCCACATCAAGTCGAACTATGTCGGCATGCACGAGAACCTGCTCGACCAGACCCATTTTTCGGTGCTGCATTCGGATACGGTGGGCACGCCGGACTATGCCCGTTCGGAACTCGAGGTCAAGGTCGAAGGGGACGTCGTCGGCCTGCAACGCGTGCTGCGTGCCTCTCCGCCACCGCCGATCTACGGCATCCCGATGAAGTTGACGGGACGCCAGGTGGACCGCTTTTCCGACAGCCGCTTCGCCTCGCCGGCGCTGCACATCGCGCATGCGAAGATCGTCAACCTGGAGCCGAAGGAGGGAGAACAGACCGACTATCGCGTCAACATCGTCCATTTCTTCACGCCGGAACAGCAAGGTTCGATCCACTACTGGTGGTTCAACAGCCGGGATTTCGGCCTCGACGATGCCGCCGCCAGCCAGTATCTGACGGAAACGTCGATGCGCGCCTACCAGGAAGACGTCGATGCGCTCAGCTGGATCCAGGCCGAGCTGGAAAAGGAAGAGCAACCGCCCGAGGAACTCAGTTTCGCGCCGGACCGGCCTGGCTTGGCCATGCGCAAGATCCTGCTGCGCCTGGCCCGCCAGGAAATGGCGGACACCGGCGACGGCGCGCCCAGCGCGGCCGAGCCATTGACGGTGGAGTGATCATGGCGAGAATTATCGGCGGTATCGGCACCTCGCACGTGCCGACCATCGGCCTGGCGTACGACCGCAAGCGGCAGCAAGACCCGGCCTGGGCGCCATTATTCGAAGGGTATGTGCCGGTCGCGCAATGGCTGGCGGACAAGAAGCCGGACCTGTTGCTGTTCTTTTATAACGACCACGCCAACAGTTTTTTCTTCGACTGCTATCCCACCTTCGGACTTGGCGTCTCTCCGACTTTCGAGATGGCCGACGAGGGCGCGGGACGGCGCCCGCTGCCGGACATCGACGGCCACCCGGCGCTGGCGGCGCACCTGGCCGACTGCCTGGTCAACGACGAATTCGACATGACGATGTTCCAGGACCGCCCGCTCGACCACGGCTGCAATTCGCCGCTCGGGCTGATGTGGCCCCATGAGCCGGGGTGGCCCGGCGCGATCCTGCCGGTCGCCATCAACGTGCTGCAATATCCGCTGCCGACGCCGGCGCGCTGCTACAAGCTGGGTCAGGCCGTGCGGCGTGCGATCGAATCGTTTCCCGAAGACTTGACGGTGGTCGTGGTGGGCACCGGCGGCCTGTCGCACCAGATCCACGGCGAGCGCACCGGTTTTAACAATGTCGAATGGGATGAAGAATTTTTGCGCCTGATCGTCGACCAGCCCGAGAAACTGACGGCGATGCGCCACGCCGACTATATCCGCCTGGGCGGCGCCGAGAGCGTCGAAGTGATCATGTGGCTGGCCATGCGCGGCGCGCTCGATGAGCGGATCCGCTGCATTCACCAGAACCATTACCTGGCCACCACCACCAATATGGCGGTGGCCATCTACGAGCCGGCCGCAGCGCCGCAGGAGGAGGGCGCATGAACCCGCAACTGGAGGGAATCGGCGAGCTGGAAGGGACGTATGTCTTCGATGTCGCCAAGAGCGTCAAGGCGGTGCGCCTGAACCGTTTTTTCTGGCGCCACCGCGAACCGGCGTTTCGCGCGCTGGTCGAGCGCGATTTGCATGCCGCGTTCGACGAATTGCAACTGAGTGAAGAAGAGCGGCGCCTGACGGAGGAATGCGACTGGATCGGCCTGATACGGTACGGCGTCAGTTTTTTTGTGCTGGAAAAATTTGCCCGCGTCCGGAAGACGTCCAATCTGGCGGTGTACGCCGCGATGCGCGGCGAGACGCTGGACGATTTCCTGGCAACGCGGAAAGTGCCAGCGTCGGCCTGACCGCGGCCGGAATCGATAACAACAACCTGTGCCGGCATGCCCCGCACTATCGGAGACAGACACATTATGCTTGCAATCATGGCGGGTTCTTTACCCACTTTACTATTCGACGGGGTCGCGTTCGGGATGGTGCTGTTCCTGATCTCGGTCGGCCTGTCGATCACGATGGGGGTCATGCGCGTCGTCAACCTGGCGCATTGCGGCTTCGCCATGACGGGCGGCTACCTGACGTTCACGCTGACCGGCGCGGCCGGGTTGCCCTTCTTCGCCGCGATTCCGCTGGCGGTGCTCGGCACGATGGCGCTCGGCGCGCTGCTGGAGCGCACCGTGTACTCCTGGGTCTACGGTCAAAGCGAATTGGGCCAGGTGCTGATGACGATGGGGCTGACCTTCGTCATGATCGCCGCCGCCAATGCGCTGTTCGGTTCGTCGGTGCAAAGCATCGCCTTGCCGGACGGCTTGCGCGGCTCGCTGCACCTGGGCACGCTCGGCCTGCCGCTGTACCGCATTTTCCTGATCGGCGTCAGCGCCGCCTGCGCGCTGGCGATCTGGCTGGCGCTGGAACGCACGGAAACGGGCGCCCGCCTGCGCGCCGCCGTCGACAACGCGAATATGGCCGCCTGCGTCGGCATCAACGTCAAGCTGATGTTCGCCGCCACCTTCGCGGTCGGCTGCGGTTTTGCCGGCCTGGGTGGCGCGCTCGGTTTCGACATGTTCCCGCTGGAGCCGTTCTATGCGCTGCAATACCTGGTGCTGGTGCTGATCGTTGTCTCGGTGGGCGGCCTGGGCAGCATCAAGGGAACACTGCTCGCCGCGCTGTTGCTGGGCGTGTGCGACACTTTCGGCCGCTTCTATCTGCCGTCGGGCGGCGGCATCGTCATTTACATGGTCACCCTGGTGATGCTGCTGGCGCGGCCGCAGGGCTTGTTCGGGAGACACGCTTGACGTCCTCCCCGTCCTAAAGACCGGAGATTCCTACAGCTAGCGTCGCACGTCCGCGACGGAGAATGTTTAACGCAGCATTGACATCACGATCATGTACAGCACCGCAACTACTGCATTGCCATTCTCTTACTCCAAGGTCTGCGATACCTCTCGGCCTCGAATCGGGCAAGGTGCCGCAGTTCGAGCAGATCTGGGTGGTAAAACTTTCGTTCACTTCCTCAAACCACGCGCCATGCTTAACAGCCTTGTACGCCAGTTGCGTTCGGAAGGACGACCAGCCCGCATCCAAAACAGACTTCGCCATGCTGGTCTTGGCGAGGGCTGCGGCATGGACATTACCGACCACGATGTAGTCAAACGCACGAACAATGCGGGTCGTGCGCTTGTGCAGAAAGTCACGGCGGCGGTTTGCAATCTGCGCATGGATTGCCTTGACGCGCCGGGTTTTGTGGGCGCGCTGCGCCTTGGCCAGGGCCGCTTCGGCCTTGCGATAGATGCGCTGAGCCTTGATCTTGCGGCCGCTGGAAAACGTGGCAAAGGTATCCAGACCCAAGTCGATGCCGACGCCTTGCACTGGCATTCTGGCCGGTGCTTCCGCTACTTCCAGGGTGATGTTCAGGAACCAGTTGCCCCGGCGGTCGCGAGAGAAATTGGTTCCGTCGGTGATTTTCCCTTCCGGCAGCGGGCGCGAGTAAAACACCCGAAAAGTGTTACCAGCAAAACGGAAGGCGTTGCTTTCTCGTTTCAGTTCACGACCCTTCAGCGGCACCCAACCCAGCGATTTTCGGCCCCGGTAGCGCAGGTAGGGACGATGGGACTGGGAGCGCGATTTGGCGTATTGCTGGCACACGTCGTCGACCGTGCCGGAGTGCAGTCCAAGCTCCTTGCTGCAACCGGTTGTGAGTTTGATCAGGTCGAAGCCGGTATGCCAGCGGCGACCAAAACGCAACGCATCCTTCTGCCTGTCATTGCAGTAATTCCACACGAAGTTGACCGCCCGCGCCTGATGGTTCAGCAGGCCGGTCAGCGACTTCACGCGGTAGCGATAGACCAGTTTCATACATGTTTGACCAACATGCTTGCAATTGGTTTCTCTTTAATCGAAGGGTTTCGACTGCTGCGGCACGGCTTTTTGCTATGCCCGAATTGCGGTGCAATTCGCAGTCGGCTCCTTTCACTCCTCGCCCTGAAAGACGAGGTTTCTCGGAGTAAAATCAGATGAAACTTGAATCTCCTCGCGTGCTCGATGCCGGCGCGCTGCCCTGTCACCGTATCGCGCCGATGGATGTGCTGCCCTGGGTGGCGGCTTTATTGGTGTTCGTCGTTTTCGACACCTACCTGTCGCTTGGCGCGCAAATCCTCCTGATGGTGGTGTTCGGGCTCTCGCTCGACCTGGCGCTCGGCTTCGCCGGCATCAATACGCTGGGCCACGCCGCCTTCTTCGGCATCGGCGCCTATGCCGCCGCCTGGTATTCGCTGCATGTCTCGCCCGAGCCGCTGTCCGGCCTGGCGGTGGCGGCGCTGGCGGCCGCGCTGGTCGGCGCACTGTCGGGCTGGCTGTTGTTGCGCACCCGCGGGCTGGCATTGCTGATGCTGACCATGGTTATTACCGCCTTGCTGCACGAAGTCGCCAACTCGTGGACCAGCGTCACGGGCGGCGCCGATGGTCTGGCCGGCATGAGCGCGTCACCGCTGTTCGGCCTGTTCGCCTTCGACCTGTACGGCAAGACGGCGTATCTGTACGCGCTCGGCGTGCTGTTCCTGGCGTTTGCCGTGGTGCGCATCGTGGTCAATTCGCCGTTCGGCCTGTCGCTGCGCGGCATCCGCGAAAACAGCCGGCGCATGCAACTGGTCGGCGCTTCTGTCCACCTGCGGCTGGTGGCGGCGTATGCGCTGTCGGCGGCGATCGCCGGCATCGCCGGCGCGCTCAGCGCGCAGATCACCAAGACGGTCGGGATGGACCTGCTGTCGTTCCAGATGTCGGGCAATATCCTGATCATGCTGATCGTCGGCGGCGTCGGGCGGCTGTACGGCGCCTTCATCGGCATTCCGCTGTACATGCTGCTGCTCGACCGCGCCGCCGCCATCAACCCGTTTCACTGGATGTTTTTCGTCGGCGTGGCGCTGATCCTGCTGGTGCGCTTTGCGCCCGGCGGCATGCTGCAACTGGCGCAGACCGGCTGGCTGCGGCTGGGCGGCAAGCGCACGGGAGGACAGCCATGAATCACGTGAACTACGCACTCGAAACCCGCAAGCTGTGCATGCGTTTCGGCGCCATCGCCGTCACCCGCGAAGTGGATCTCAAAATCGCGCAAGGCGCGCGTCACGCGCTGATCGGGCCGAACGGGGCCGGCAAGACGACGTTTATCAATCTCGTGACCGGCATGTTCGCGCCCACCAGCGGCGCCATCCTGCTCGACGGCAAGGATGTGACTCGCAGTTCGCCGCAGCACCGCGTGGTGGGCGGGATGGCGCGCACCTTCCAGCTGAACACGCTGTTCAACGAGTTGACGGTCGCTGAAAACATCGCGATTCCCGTCGCCCAGCGGCTCGGGGCCAGCTGGAAACCGTGGGGACGCACGGCGGGCGACGCCCGCGTCACCGAAGAGGCGGCAATGCTGATGGATGGCTTGAATTTGCTGCCGCTGGCGTCGCGGCGCGTCGCCGACCTGGCCTACGGCCAGCGCCGCCTGATCGAGATCGCCATCGCGCTGGCGCTCAAGCCGAAACTGCTGTTGCTCGACGAGCCGGCCGCCGGCATTCCGAACGGCGAGAGCGGCGTCATCATCGACTTGCTGGAACGGCTGCCGGCCGATATTTCGATCGTGCTCATCGAGCACGACATGAACCTGGTATTCCGCTTCGCCAGCCACATCACCGTGCTGGTCGAAGGAGCTGTGCTGACCGAGGGCACGACGGCCGAGGTCCGCGCCGATGAGCGGGTCCGCAATGTTTATCTTGGGAGGCGTCATCATGGCTGAAGCCCTGGCAATCAAGGATTTGCGCGCCGGTTACAAGGACGCCGTCGTCATCGACGGCCTGTCGCTGTCGCTGGCCAAGGGAGAAGCGCTGGCGCTGCTGGGACGTAACGGTGTCGGCAAGACCACGCTGCTGGCCACGCTGATGGGCCTGACGCGGGTGTCGGGCGGCGAACTGCTGCTGGGCGGCGCCAGCCTGGCCGGCCTGGCGCCGCACCAGCGCAATGGCCTCGGCCTGGGTTACGTGCCGCAGGAGCGCGAGATCTTTGCCTCGCTGACGGTGGAGCAGAACCTGCGCGTGGCGCTGCGTCCCGGCCCCTGGAATGTGGACGCCGTATATAAACTGTTTCCGCGCCTGCTGGAGCGGCGCCGCAACTTCGGCAACCAGCTCTCGGGCGGCGAGCAGCAGATGTTGGCGATGGGCCGCGCGCTGGCCGGCAACCCCAGCGTGCTGCTGCTCGACGAACCGCTCGAAGGACTGTCTCCGATCATCATGGACGTGCTGCTCGATGCCATCACGACCTTGAAGGCTTCCGGGCTGACGCTGATCCTGGTCGAACAGCATGCGCACATGGCGCTGGAAGTGACGGACAAGGTCGTCGTGCTCGAACGCGGGCGCATCGCCCATTACGGAGACAGCGCCGCGCTGCTGGCGGACGACGCGCGCATGAATCAGTTGCTCGGCCTTGCGCAGGTCGACGCGCTTCCGGTAGCATGATGATGCTCCTTAACTTCTCTTCAATTCCCCAATTCACCGAGCGAGTCACAGTATGGCAGTGAACATGGAAATCAAGCCGGCCGGCGACGCCGAACGGGACCAGGCCGAACGCGCCTGCGCGCGCCTGGTCGTGGCCTATGGTTACCTCAACGACGGGCGCAATTTCGACGCCCTGGCTGAACTGTTCACCGAGGACGCCGTCCTGTACCGCCCGGCCGCGCCCGAGCGCGCGGTCGTCGGCCGCGCCGCCATCCTCGCCGCTTTCCAGGCGCGGCCGGCGGAACTGGCGACTTTTCACGTTTGCAGCGATATCCTGATCGATGTCGAGAGTGAAGAATACGCGACGGGACGCTCGCGCATCCTGCTGCTGTCGACTGCGCGCGGCGACGAGACCGTCAAGGTGCCGGCGCTGCCGGGGACCTTTTGCGACCGTTTTCGCCGCACCGCCGACGGCTGGAAATTCAGCGAACGGCGCGGCGCGCTGTGGTTCAATCCATGAAGCAGGGAGGCTAGCCGCCGATGGCGACCCACCAGGAGCAGGCCGTCATCGACCTGCGTGAAATGATCCTGACCGGCGTGCTCGGCGCGGGCCAGCGGGTCACCGAGACCGCGTTGACGGCCATGCTGAACATCTCGCGCACACCCGTGCGCTATGCGCTCACCGCGCTGTCGCAGGAAGGTTTGTTGACGAGCCTGGGCAAGCGCGGCTACGTGGTCAGCACCTTTCGCGTGGAGGACGTGCTGGGCGCGATCGATGTGCGCGGCGCGCTCGAAGGCCTGGCGGCGCGCACCATCGCCGAGTGCGGCCTGGCGCCGGAACTGCGCCGTCAACTGGGCGCATGCCTTGCCAGCGGCGATGCGCTGTTCGCCAAGGGACACCTGGTGCCGGGCGACGCCGCCCGTTATTCGGAAATGAACCGCACTTTCCATGACCTCATCACCGACGCTTCCGGCAACGATGCGCTGGTCCATCTGCTGGGAATCAACAGCAGCGTGCCGTTTTCGGCGGCCGGCGCGTTCGCGTTCGACCAGGCCGGGCTGGATTTCCAGTACCGGACACTGAACTACGCGCACATGCAGCATCACGCCATCGTACAGGCGCTCGAACAGGGAGAAGGCGCGCGCGCCGAAGCCTTGATGCGCGAGCATACCAATGCCGCAAAGGGGAGCCTGAGCATGGACAATGAAAGCTTCGTGGCGAACGGTGCCGCCACCTTGCCCGGGCATCGGGGAGCGCCATGAGCCAGCAGGACCGGATCGTTCTGAAGCTGCGCGAGATGATCCTGAACGGCGTGCTGGCGCCAGGCGAGCGCGTACTCGAAGTCGCGCTCGCGGAGAGTCTGCAGGCATCGCGCACGCCGATACGGCGGGCCATCAAGATACTCGAAAGCGAAGGGCTGCTGGTGGTCAACGGGACGCGCGGCTACCAGGTGCGCACATTTTCATTTGACGACATCGTCCACGCGATCGAAGTGCGCGGCGTACTGGAAGGGCTCGCGGCGCGCCTGGTGGCGCGGCGCGGCCTGACGCCGGAATCCATCGCGCAATTCGAGCACTGCCTCCAGGTCGGCGCCCGCCTGATCGAAAAGACGGAACTGGTCAGCGGAGACGAAGAAATCTTCGCCACGATGAACGTCCTGTTCCACGATACCTTGACTGGCGCCGCCGGCAACAAGGCGCTCAGCAACGCGCTGGCGATCAACGACCGCCTGCCGTTTGCCGCGGCCGGCGCGGTCGCCATCAATGTCAACGCGCGCGGCACGATGGCGCAGCAGATGCATCTGCTGACCAGCGCGCAGATGGACCACCAGATGATCTACCAGGCGCTGCGCCAGCGGCAGGGCGCAAGGGCCGAATCGCTGGTGCGCGAACACGCCTATCTCGCTGTCCAGAACATGCGGCTGGTGTCGGCCTCGGGCGGCATTGCCGACGCTCCCGGCACGATAAACAGATTCGATGGAGACGGGCTCTGAATGGCCTAGTGGGCGCATTGCCGATACCTGAAAATGCAGGTGTCGCAATTCAAACACTTCGCTGCCATGTCCGCTCACACCACAGTACCAACGCCACAGCAAGCCGACCTCGCGCAGCAGGTATGCGGATTGCTGCGCCCCGGCCAATACTTCGTTGACCTCAACGGCATGCAGCCGCTGATGGCCGATGCGATTTGCGCGGCCGACGCCGCGCACTAATTCCGACCCGATTTCACGGCTTGCCCCCACCAGCGCCTCGCAGCGCAATGCCCGACCGCGGCCGATGCCGGACTTCGCCGTGTCCGGCGCCTGATCGGCCGTCTTACCCTGGCCAGCCTGGCCTGGTTACATAAAAAAACATGGCGCATCGGCGTCATCCAACAAGGAGACTGAATTGAACAAGATCCATATCGGCGCCGCAGCGGCCGCATTGCTGGCGGCAGCCGGAGCGCAGGCGCAAAATGCGGTGCAAATCTACGGCCTGATCG
Source organism: Pseudomonadota bacterium (assembly GCA_040389645.1). Taxonomy (GTDB): domain Bacteria; phylum Pseudomonadota; class Gammaproteobacteria; order Burkholderiales; family Burkholderiaceae_D; genus Rugamonas. The sequence goes on from JAZJZT010000032.1 coordinate 100,895, forward strand.
ACGCCGGCATCGAGCACGTGACCAATGTCGATGCGGCCGGACATAGCCTGACGCGCATGCCGAACCTGTCGGCCGGGAGTTTTCCGTCGCGCATAGGCTTTCGCGGGACGGAAGACCTTGGCGATGGAATGAAGGCCGTCTTCACGCTGGAAAACGGCTTCGGCCCGGATTCCGGCACGCTAAACCAGGGCAATCGCCTGTTCGGGCGCCAAGCCTGGGTGGGCTTGAGCGGCAACTGGGGCACGCTGACGCTGGGCCGCAATTACAGCATGCTGTTCATGTCTTTTTATGACGTCGACGTCATCGGCCCCGCCCAGTTCGGACTCGGCTCCATCGACCTCTATCTGCCGAATGCGCGCAGCGACAATTCGGTGGCCTACCGCGGCACGTTTTCCGGCACCACCGTCGGCGCGACCTACAGCCTGGGACGCGACACCTCCAGCGCTGGCGGCCCGTCCGCCACCAATTGCGCCGGCGAGAGTGCGTCCGATTCGCGCGCCTGCCGCAACTGGTCGCTGCTGCTGCGCCACGACGGCGCAAGCTGGGGCGCGCTGGCCGCCTACGACACCTATAACGGCGGCACCGGCGCCGCCGCCGCATTCGGCCCCGCCAGCAGCGCGCAGTCGGACGCGCGCCTGCACCTGGCCGGCTATACAAAATTCGGCGCCGTCAAGCTCGCGGGCGGCTGGCTGCGCCGCAAGAACGAGAGCGCACTGGTGACGCCGAAGAGCGACCTGGCCTATGTCGGCGCAACCTTCACAGCCTCTGACGCGGTGTCCGTCGACGGCCAGGTGGCGCGCCTGGATTTCAAGAACAGCGCGAATGGCACCACCCTGTTTGCCCTGCGCGCCAATTACAACTTCTCGAAACGGACCGGGGCCTATGTGCTGCTTGGTCACCAGTCCAACCAGGGCAACTCCGCGGTGGCGCTCACCGCCGGCGGCACGACGACCGCCGGCGCAACACAGAACGGCGTGCTGGTCGGACTGCGTCACGCCTTCTAATCTTTCAACCGTAATCAGAGGAGTCAATCTCATGGCACATAATCGTGGCGTAGTCTATGTGGAGCAGGGCCGGGTCGAAGTGCAGGCCATTCCCTTTCCAAAGCTCGAAACCCCGAAAGGGAAGAAGATCGAGCATGGCGTCATCCTGAAAGTGGTGACCACCAATATCTGCGGCTCGGACCAGCACATGGTGCGCGGGCGCACCACGGCCGCTTCCGGCCTGGTGCTGGGGCACGAGATCACGGGTGAAGTCATCGAGGTCGGCAAGGATGTCGAAACGCTGAAGCTGGGCGACCTGGTATCGGTGCCGTTCAACGTCGCGTGCGGCCGCTGCCGCAGTTGCAAGGAGCAGCACACCGGGGTTTGCCTGAGCGTCAATCCATCCCGCGCCGGCGGCGCATACGGTTATGTCGACATGGGCGGCTGGATCGGCGGGCAGGCCGAATTCGTCATGGTGCCCTATGCCGATTTCAACTTGCTGCGCTTCCCGGACCGCGACCGCGCGATGGCCAAGATCACTGACTTGACCTGCCTGTCCGACATCCTGCCGACCGGCTACCACGGCGCCGTCACGGCCGGTGTCGGCCCCGGCGCCACGGTCTACATTGCCGGCGCGGGACCGGTCGGACTGGCGGCCGCCGCGTCGGCGCGCCTGCTGGGCGCGGCCGTGATCATCGTCGGCGACGTCAACCCGGTGCGTCTTGAACACGCCCGCAAGGTCGGTTTCGAGACGGTCGACCTGTCGCTCGACGTCACGCTGGCCGAGCAGATCAGCGCGATCCTGGGCGATGCCGAAGTCGATTGCGCGGTCGATTGCGTCGGCTTCGAAGCGCGGGGACACGGCCACGGCGGCTCGCAGGTGGAAGCGCCTGCCACCGTGCTCAATTCGCTGATGGAAATCACGCGCGCGGCAGGCAGGATCGGCATCCCCGGGCTCTACGTGACCGAAGACCCGGGCGCGGTCGATGCCGCCGCCAAGCGCGGCAGCCTGAGTCTGCGGCTAGGCCTGGGCTGGGCCAAGTCGCACAGCCTGCATACCGGCCAGACGCCGGTGATGAAATACAACCGGCAACTGATGCAGGCGATCTTGTGGGACAAGATCAGGATTGCCGAAATCGTCGGCGTGCAAGTCATCACGCTGGACCAGGCGCCCGAAGGTTACGGTTCGTTCGACGCCGGCGCGCCGAAAAAGTTTGTCATCGATCCGCACAAGCTGCTCCAGGCAGCCTGAATCACGACGTAGCCGGCGGACGGCCGGCGCAGGTTTCCGCGGCCGTCCACTCAGGTCGTTGATGGATACGCTGGCCAGGCCGATGCCGGTGGATCGCATCCGGCCTTATTCGTACAGAAGAGTGAATAAAATGATCAACAACATTTCGGTAAGAGTCGTCGGCAAGGTCAGCGAAGCTGTCGATATTTGCAGCTTCGAGCTGGCCAGCGCCGATGGCCGGCCATTGCCCCCTTTCAGCGCGGGATCGCATATCGACGTGCTGGTCAGCGACACGATCACGCGCCAGTATTCTCTGTGCAATGACCCGGCTGAAACCGATCGGTATGTGATCGGCGTGCTGCGCGATCCGGGTTCGCGCGGCGGATCGCTGGCCATGCACGATGCGGTCAAGGCGGGCGATATCATTGAGATCAGCGCGCCGAAGAACCATTTTCCATTGCTGCACGCCGAGCGCATATTGTTGTTTGCCGGCGGCATTGGCGTCACGCCGATCCTGTGCATGGCCGAAAGGCTGTCAGCGATCAAGGCCAATTTCAGCATGCATTACTGCACCCGCTCGCCCGAGCGCACCGCATTCCTGGAACGGATCAAGGCGTCGGATTTTTCCAGCCGCGTCACCTTCCATCATGACGCCGGCCCGGCGGAACAGCGCCTGGATTTGCCGGCGCTGATCGCCACCCCTGAACCAGGCACGCATCTTTATGTCTGTGGCCCGGCCGGCTTTATCAGTCACGTGGTCGACACCGCGAAAAGCCTTGGATGGGACAGCAGTCAGATTCATTTCGAATATTTTGGCGCGGCGCCGCAGGACACTTCGCACGATACCGGGTTCGAAGTGAAGCTCGCCAGCAGCGGCAGGGTATATGCCATTCCCGCCGACAGGACGGTGTTCCAGGTGCTCGACGAACATGGCGTCGATATTCCCGTGTCGTGCGAACAGGGCGTATGCGGCACCTGTATCACGCGCGTATTGAGCGGGACTCCCGATCACCGCGATGCGTATTTCACCGACGAGGAGCGCGCCGCGAATGACCAGTTTACGCCTTGCTGTTCCAGGTCCTTGAGCAAGTTGCTGGTGCTGGACCTGTGACACGAAATCATGCATCGCGCAGCCGGGGAGACGTGCCGCGCTCCGGCCTGTTAAGGAAAAATCGAATGAAACATCTGATCGTTATAAATCTCCTGGCCTCCGCATTATTGGTCTGTGCCACTCCATCGCACGCGCAGACCGCGACGCGGGAGGATGCCGTCGCGTTGGTGGAAAAAGCGGTGGCGCATGTGAAAAAGGTAGGAATCCCGGCGGCGTGCAAAGACTTTGCCAACCCCGCCGGCGAATTTATGAAGGGTGAACTCTATGTCTTCGTGCAGAGTGCGGAGACGAAAATGATCTGCCATGCTGCCAACCCCAAGATCAATGGCAAGGACCTGGCCGAGATGAAGGATGTGAACGGCAAACAATTCGGGAAAGAGCAGACGGCGCTGGTGATGTCCAAGGGGAAGGGATGGGTTGATTACGTTTTTCTCAATCCCGTAAGCAAAGCGCTTGAACCCAAGCTGTCATACGGTCAAAAAATCGACGAGGCGAGTTGGCTGGGCGTCGGAATTTATCGCAAATAGCCTGCAATGAGACGCTGCCGCATGGCGGCGTCTCAGCGCAGGGTGCGGTGCTTGATGCGGTTTTAAGATTCAAATATCGCCACCGCGCGGGTCCAGCCGGCTGACGCACCGCGAATTTTGTGAGGAAAACAGCTGACCATAAATCCGTCCGCGGGCAATGCCTCAAGGTTATGCAGCTTCTCCAGGTGGCAGTAGCCTATGTCGCGGCCAGCCTTGTGGCCTTCCCAGATCAGCGAGATATCTCCGGTTTCCTGGATTTTCTTTGCCGTGTAAGAGAAGGGCGCATCCCAGCTCCACGCATCGGTGCCGGTCAGGCGGATACCCCGCTCCAGCAGGTACATGGTCGCTTCATATCCCATGCCGCAGCCGCTATTGACATAATCGTTGTGACCATAACGGGAGCCGGCCCGCGTGTTGATCATGACGATTTCCAGCGGCTGCAAGGTATGTCCGATGCGTGCCAGTTCCGCCTCGACTTCGGCGGCGGAGACGACATGGCCATCCGGCAGATGGCGGAAATCGAGTTTCACGCCAGGCTGGAAGCACCATTCGAGCGGCACTTCGTCGATCGTGATCGAGCGTTCCGGCTCGCCCAGCTTGCGGTTCATGGTCGAATGAAAATGGTAGGGCGCATCCAGGTGGGTGCCGCTGTGGGTGGTCAAGCGGACCCACTCGGCCGCTGCCGCTTCGCCGTCGGGAAAATCTTCCGGCTTCGTCCCTGGCAGCAGGTGAACAAATTCCGCCACGGTTTCCTTGTGCTTCTGGTATTCGATTTTGGGTGCAAGCGTAGGAGGATCCGACAGCACATCATTTTCAAGGTAAATCGACAGATCAACAAAACGACGAGACATGGTTGTGCTTTCAAAAATGTAAGACAGGGATGCCCCGGGCTGTGGAGTTGCTGGATGCGCGAGGCATCGGCGATCCGCTCGATCGTGCGGGCTTCCACCGGGGGCGCGGCACATCGTCGTGGGCGCCCAGCTAAGGCTTGGGAACCCAGCATATGCAGGAAGCGATTCACTGTAAAATCGAATTTGCCGAACGATGTAATTTGTTCGGCCGATACATGGAGACAAGCATGGGGGCTATCCTAGCCCGCCCAAGATTGCCGGACCCTTGGCGCGCAGTATGGCCGAGATGCGTTGCATGACAGGGGAGATATAGCCTGTCTTTCGATACGACAGTCCCATGCGGCGTTTCAGGGTCGTCTCGGAGAGTTCGACTTCCCGTAAATCGGCCTTGTCCGAACGCAGGTTAAAACGCGTCACAAAGCCCAGCAAGTGCGTCTTCTCGATGATTGGCAGAATCATGTTCAAGACGTTCGATTCGATCTGCACGGTTGGCCGCGCCAGGCCGTTCCGCTCAAAGGCCTGGTCCAGGAATTGCCGGCTCGCCACGGTTGTCGCGGGCAGCACCCATTTGTAGTCGAGCAGGTCTTTCAGGGTATAGCTGCCGCGGAAAATGCGGTGATCCTTGCTGGCCATGACAATGACCTCGTCTTCCGCAAACTGTTCCGACTCCAGGTGTTCGTCACCGTCGACGACCGGACCGACCACCAGGTCGAGCTGTCCATCCCGCAGCGCGCCAAGGATGGCATCGTTCATGGCCACCATCAATTCCACTTTGACATCGGGCGCTTCCGCCAGAAGCTGCTGAAACACGAAAGGCAAGAGGTGTTCCGCCAGCGTAGGAAGACAGCCGACGCGGATGGTGCCCTGCAATCCGGTGGCGTATTCCTGCATCTCGCGCGATGTGTCCTCGACCATGATGGCGAGCTGCCGCGTCCGGGTCAGCAGCACGGCGCCTGCCTCCGTCAGGCGCAGGTGGCGTCCATTCTTTTCGAACAGTTGCGCGCCCAGGTCTGCCTCGAGCCGGTCGATGCATTTGGTCAGTGCGGGCTGGGTCCGGAACAGCCGTTCCGCGGCGCGGCCCAGGTTGGCCTCGGTGGCGATGACCTCGAAGTAGCGCAAGTCCCGGAAATCCATGATCTATTCCTGAAAGTTTAAGAATTGAAAAAATAAGTGAATATACATTATAGGCGGCCCTTCCTATACTTTGACTCACAAGAAAAGCCGTGCCGCCGACAAGCGGGAACGCGAGCGCTACGCAGGAGACGCCACCAACCGCACCCCATGGGCTGCGCGCCCGGCGCTGCTGTCACTCGCAGGTCCGCGGCGCTGTTTTTCCTGTTCATCCTTCTCAACCACTACAGGATCAACCATGAGTTATTCCACCCCTCCCGACGTCATCCGCGATTTCGTCCGAGTCGATGCCGGCCTGGTCAAGGCTGCCGCAAATTACCAAGCCTCGATCCTGGCCGATGTGGCGGGCCGCCGCGGCACCCTGAATAGCCGGATCGCACCGCTGGCTCCCGGCATGCGCATTGCCGGACCGGCGCTGACGGTCGAGGTTCGTGCCGGCGACAACCTCATGATCCACGCGGCGATGTCGCTGGCGAAACCCGGCGACGTCCTGGTCATCGACGGCAAGGGCGACGAAACCTGCGCGCTGATGGGGGAAATCATGGTCTCCCAATGCATGGCGCTGGGAATTGCCGGCGTGATCATCTATGGCTCGGTGCGCGATACGGATGCGATTCGTGCGCTGGGATTCCCGATGTATGCCGTCGGCGCCAATCCGAATGGTCCGACCAAGCTGATACCGGGACGTGTCAACTGGCCCATCTCGGTCGGCGGCACGGTGGTACACCCGGGCGACCTGATCGTCGCGGACGACGACGGCGTCGTGGCGGTCGAAACCAGCAAGGTTGCGGCCGTGATCGAATTGGCCGCAAAAAAAGTCGCCGACGAAACGGCCCGCATCCAGGGTATCCGCAGCGGCGCGCAATTGCGCCCGAGCTGGCTCGATGAGGCGCTGCGCAAAGCCGGCGTGGTGATGGAAGGCGCCGCATCGTGAGCGCCCATCCTGCCGCCTTCAATGCCAGGGACGTCATCCTCGTGACCGGGGCCGATCTTGCGCCGCAAGCGGTCGATCTGCTGTCCGACTTCGAACTCGTTTATGCGGGAAAGGAATGCGGCGAAGACTTGCTCGCCTCCTTGTGCAGCCAATATCAGCCCGTCGCCATCCTGGTGCGGTACGGGCGTATCTCCGCCCGGGTCATTGCCGCCTCGAAGAGGTTGCGTGTGATCGCGAAACACGGCACCGGCATCGACAATATCGACTCGGCAGCCGCCAAGGCGCAGGGCATCGCGGTCCGCGCCGCCGCCGGTGCCAATGCGGCGGCGGTCGCCGAGCACACCTGGGCCCTGATCCTGGCCTGCGCCAAAGGCGTCGTGCACCTGGACCAGCGCATGCGCGCGGGCCATTGGGACAAGGCGGTGCACAAGAGCCTGGAACTGAAGGGCCGCACGCTGGGGCTGGTCGGACTGGGCGCCATCGGCCGGCGCGTTGCCGTCACCGGCGCCGCGCTGGGCATGCGGGTCCTTGCCTACGATCCGTACGCGACCGCGATTCCCGAGCAGGTCGAACGCCGTGAACTGGCCGACGTCATTGCCATGGCCGATGTGCTTTCGCTGCATTGCCCGCTGACGGAGGACAATACCGGGATGATCAACGCCCGCACCCTGGCCACCATGCGCGATGGGGCGATCGTGGTCAACACGGCCAGGGGAGGGCTGATCGACGAGGCCGCGCTGACGCAGGCATTACAAAGTGGCAAGCTGCGCGCCGCGGGGCTCGACAGTTTTCAGGTGGAACCGTTCATCGGCGGCCATGAGTTCACTAGCCTGCACAATACGATCTTGACGCCGCACGTTGCCGGTGTGACGGCGGATGCCTATGTCGGCATGGGGACAAGCGCGGCGCGCAATATTCTGGACGAGATTGCCTGCGTGGCCTGACACCGGAAAAAAACAGGAAGTGCGCCTGCCAGGCGCATTCAACAAGTGGTTTTGGAGAAGACAAATGACTATAACGAAGAGCGATGCGGACCTGGAAAAGGAAACCGTCAGCAAGGTCACCTGGCGCCTGATGCCTTTCCTGATCGTGTGCTACCTGCTCGCGTTCATCGACCGTGGCAACATCGGCATGGCAGCCTTGCAGATGAATCATGATATCGGCGTGACCCCGCAAATGTTCGGCTTCGCCAGCAGCCTGTTTTTTATCGCCTATTTCTTTTTCGAGGTGCCCAGCAACCTCGCGCTGCAAAGGTTCGGCGCGCGCAGGTGGATCGCCCGGATCATGATCACCTGGGGCCTGATTTCGGCGGGCAACGCGCTGGTGCAGGGACCGAACACGCTGTACGTTTTGAGGTTCCTGCTCGGCGCGGCTGAAGCGGGGTTCTTCCCTGGCGTCATGCTGTACATGACATACTGGATCCCCGCCACTTACCGGGCGCGCTTCGTCGCGATCTTCATGGTCGCCATCCCGATGGCCAGCTTCATCGGCTCGCCGCTGTCGGCCTTGCTGCTGCAGGCCGATGGCGCGTGGGGCTTGCGCGGCTGGCAATGGCTGTTCCTCCTCGAAGGCTTGCCGACCGTCGTCATGGGACTGGCCTGCCTGTGGTACCTCACCGACCGGCCCGAGCAGGCCACGTGGCTGACGGCCGAACAGCGCGACTGGCTCACCGCCCGCATGCAGCGTGAACGGTCCGAGAAAAAGATGGTGGCCCATGTCTCGCTCTGGAAGCTGTTCCGCAGCAAGGAAGTCATCGGGATGGCGCTGGTATGCTCGACCGCATCCGCCGCCGGCAGCGTACTGGGCGTGTGGCAGCCGCAGTTGATCAAATCGTTCGGCCTGACCGTGATGCAGACCGGCTTGCTCAATTCTGTGCCCTATGCCGTGGCGGCGGCCATGATGATCTGGTGGGGACGCCATTCCGACCGGAAGAACGAACGCCGCTGGCATACCGTCATCCCGCTCGCGCTGATTGCGGTCGGCATGCTCAGTACCCTGCTGGTTTCGTCGCTCTTTCCGACCATCATGCTGTTGACGTTTGTGCTGATCGGCGCCTACTCGTTCAAGGGGCCGTTCTGGGCCTTAAGCACCGGCTGGCTCGCATCGGGCTCCGCCGCCGCGGGTTTGGCGGGCATCAATGCCGTGGCCAACCTGATCGGTGGCGGGCTGATGATCAACGTCTACGGCTGGATCAAGACGTCGACCGGCAGCCATGCGCTGGGTCTGGCGCCGATTGCCGTGCTGGCGGTGATGAGCATCACGATGCTGCTGGTGTTGAGCGCCAAACCGCGCCAGAGCGCCGCTGTTGCCAGCGGCACGATGACGGGCGGCAAAGCGTCCGGCGCCAAGTGACCCACTAGGCATATTTCTCAAGGTCCGCCGTCCGGCGGGCCACATTCCGAACACAGATGCATCCGTGCGACAGCGCGGAGGGGCAGTGCCGTCCGCCGTTTTGCAGGCGGGCAGGCGATGCCGATGAAAACAATGAAAAGAGACAGCGAGATGAAAAAGACCTACCTGATGTTCATGCTGGCCGGCGCCACGGCGGCAACTGCCCATGCCCAATCCAGCGTGGCCGTATATGGCTCGATCGACGCGGGCTTGCGTTACCAGACCAATGTCAACGCGGCCGGTGATGGCTTGCTGACTGTGGGGTCGGGAAACTATTATTCAAACCGGCTCGGATTCCGGGGAATCGAGGATCTGGGGGGCGGCATGAAGGCGCGCTTCACGCTTGAAAGCGGCTTCGTCAGCAAAAGCGGCGCGCTGGACAATACCAGCGGTGTGCTGTTCAACCGGACCGCCTTGCTCGGTATCGGCGGAGATTGGGGGGCGATCGACGTCGGACGCCTCTACACGATCGCCTTCCGCACGGAGCTTTTTCTGGATCCCTTTGACCATCACTACACGGGAATCGTGCCCCTGTCCTCGGGCGCCGGCACCACGCTGCCGGACATCGCCAAAAATGCCGGCCTGAGCGCATCGTCTTCCTCCGGCACCCGCTTCAACAACAGCGTGCAATATTCCCGGACCAGCGGCCCCCTCACGGTGCGGGCGGAATACGCGGCAAGCGAGATCGCGGGCAAGGGCGCGGCCCAGGCGGCCGGCTTCACGTACGCCGGATCGCCATGGCTGCTGGCGGCCGCCTACACGCAAAAGGAAACTGCTGCCGGTTTTGACAACCATGCGTATGTCGCCGGCGGCGGGTTCAAGGGCCGGACGACGACGTTCAAGGTGGGGCATGCGCGGGAGCGGCAGGCGACGGCGAGCGCGGGGGAATACCGGAACCGCACCACCTGGGCCGGAGCCAGCCATAACGTGACGCCGGCGCTCGAAGTGACCTTGGCCGCCTACCGCTCTCGCTTCGACAGCCTGGCCAGCGGCGGCAGGCGCGACCTGTTGCTGCTGGGTGGCGCCTATGCTTTGTCCAGGCGGACCAACCTGTATGCCGAACTGGACCTGAACAGATACCAGGGCGCGCTGATACCCGCGAGCGGGAAGGAGCGCCAGCGCGGCGCTTCGTTCGGTATCAATTGCCTGTTCTGATCAGGCCCACGCTGCCGAAGGCGGTTCGGCCGTGACTAGCGATTCGAGCAAGTCGTCGAGATCCATCGGTTTCGGCAGCACCCTGGTCACGCCGACGAGTCCGGGCTCGATCGCGCCGCGCGCCGTCATCACCACCACGGGAATCGCCGAAACCAGCGCGTCGAGCCGCTGCGCCGCGATGAACTGGTAACCGTTCATGACCGGCATCATCAGGTCGAGCAGGATCACCGAAGTGCGCGGATGCTGATGCAGATAGGCGAGAGCATCGCTCCCATTGGCCGCGGTGGCGATCGTATAGCCTTCGCTTTCCAGGAATTCCGACAGCACGGCGCGGATGTCCGCGTCGTCATCGACGATGAGGATGGTCTTCGCTGCGTCAGGTGCCGAAACTTGTTCCATATAAGCCGTTGTCATGGTTGATCGTTGCCGCTGTCCAGCGGCAGCGTGACGGTAAATGCCGAGCCTTCGCCCAGCGTCGAACTGATCTCTATCGAGCCGCCCATGGTGTTGACGATCTCGCTGACAATATACAGTCCCAGTCCCAGCCCGCCGAAATCGCGCGCCGAGACGGCCCGCTCGAAGCGGCCGAAGATGCGCTGCAGATGCGCCGGTTCGATGCCCAGGCCGTGGTCGGTCACGGCAATCACGGCCTGCACTCCATTCGAAGCGATGTCGATGAAGATCGGTTTGCCCTGGCCGTATTTCAGCGCGTTCGACAACAGGTTAGTCACGACCTGCTCGATGCGCAGCCGGTCCCAGTTGCCGGTGACGGGGGTGGCGCAGCGCAGCGTCAAGGTGGAGCCGGCCGGTGTGCTTTCCCCGCTTTCCTTGAGCCGTTCCATCACTTCATGCGTGACTTCTTCGAGATTGACCGGCGCCAGTTCCAGTTGCAACTGGCCGCCGGTGATGCGCGCGATGTCGAGCAGTTCGTTGACCAGGCGTTCCAGCCGTTTGCCCTGGCGTTTCAGCATCGCCAGGCTTTTGGATAGCCAGGCGGCGCTTTCCTGGTTTTCGAACAGCTTGGGCAGGTGCCGTTCGATCAGGTGGATTTGCAGTTGCAGCGGCATCAGCGGCGTGCGCAATTCATGCGAGGCGACGGCCAGAAAATCGTCGCGCACCTGGATGGCGTCGCGCGCTTCCTTGTACAGGCCGGCGTTGTCCATGCCCAGCGCGCAACGGTCCGCCAGCTTGCGCGCCACCGCCAGGTCTTCCGCGTCATAGCGCCTGCCGGACTGCGCGACGATCAATGTCAGCACGCCCAGCGTGCGTTCGCGCGCGACCAGCGGCACCGCTATCAGCGAGCGCGCGCCGATTTCCCGTATCAGGCGGTAATGCTCCTCATCGTTGGCCATGGTGCGCAACTGTTCGTCGGAAATCTCGTGCAGCAGCAGTGCGCCGTCCTGCTGCGCGGCCTGGGTCAGCGGGTGCCGGATATGGTCGCCGGCCGCGATGGAATACCGCTTCAAGGCTTCGGCGAGTTGCGCCTGGTTGGGATCGGCGAACGCGGCCTGCGCGCGGTGCACGCCGTGCCCGCTACCCACCAGGTCGAGCAGGCACCAGTCGGCGAACGCGGGCACCGGCAGCGCGACCACGCGCGCCAGCGTTTCCGCGTGATCGAGCGATTCGGCCAGCGCGGCGCCGGCGCCGGCCAGAAAGCGCGCCGCTTCTTCGGCGCGCCGGCGTTCCATCAGCCAGGTGCTGTTTTCCAGGGAAATCGCGGCCTGTGCCGCCAGCGCCTGCACCACGTCCACGCGCTGCGCCGTAAACGCGCGCGCCATGGCGTTGTTCTCCAGGTACAGCAGCCCGACCACCTGCACATGCCGTTTCAGCGGCACGCACAGCACTGACCTCAGGCCCAGGCTGCGTACCGTCGCGTCGGCGGCAAACGGTCCATCGGCGGCGGCGTCGTCGAGCACCAGCGGCTGTTTCAGCCGCGCGACATAGCGGGCGATGGACGCGGGCAAGGCGGCGCAATCGGCCAGCGCGGTGTCTTCGAGCACGATGGTGGTGTCTTCATCCACCGAGATGCGCGCCCGCACCCTGAACGCCTGATTATCTTCCAGCAGCAAGATGCCGCGCTGTGCGCCGGCGACTTCGACGACGATCTGCAAGATGCGCTTGAGCAGCAGTTCCGGCACCGTTTCCGCGGCGATGGCCTGGGCTGCCTTGATCAGGCCGAGCGCGTCGTGCGCGTAGGCCGCGCCTGCATGCGCGGCCGGGGCCGTTTCTTCGCCCGGGATGTCGATGCCTTCCCCGTACGCCTGCCTGAGGGCGAGCAGCTTGGTGCTGGCGCCCCACAGCCGGTAGCCGTTCATCGCCGCGCGCAGGTAGACGCCGGCCGGGCGCGGCTGCTTGTGCTCAAGGAACAGCCGTGCCGCCAGTTCGTTGGCCAGCGCGGCATCCTGGATAAAGCCCTGTTGCTGCGCGCCGTCGATCGCCTCGCCGAACAGTTCCATGGCTTTCCAGGGCGCGCCTTTGATGCGTTCCAGTTCCGCTTCGACGATTTTCTGCTTGTGCAAAAAATTCTCGGGGCAGTATTGTGCCCACATGCCCAGTTGCGCCCGCAGCGGCGCCAGTTCCGTTTCCAGCGCGGCGCGGCCGTCCGCGCCTTGCGCCTGGTAGCTGCTGGTCAAGGTCAGCGCGGTATAAAAACTGTGCTCGGCCGATGTCACCATGCCGAGGATGCCGGCCTGGATGAATTGCGCGCCCTCGCGCGCGCTGCGCCGGGCCGTCTCGAGGTCGCCCAGCAGGTAAGCGGCGTGCAGCCGCGCGACCCAGAACTGGCCCAGCGCCGTCTGGTTGCCCCGGGCGTCGAGCAGGAAGCGCGCCTCGTCGAAATCGTCGTCGTCAAAGCTGGTGGGGCTGCGCGTGCGGCCAGTCAGCGCGCGCGCCAACTGGCGGAACGGCAGCGAAAGCTCGACGCCGGTCCGGTTATGGAAGCGGTTGCAGAAGTCGATCGCAATGTCGGCGTCGGTCAACAGGTCGGCGAGCGGCACGCCGGCAGGCAGACCGTTGATCAGCAAGCCGGAGAGATTGAACGCGGCATACGCCAGTTCGCCCGATTCCACGCCGGCGCGGTGGCCTTCCTCCATCATCGGCAAGCTGTCGCGCAGCGGCGCGCGCCAGACGTGCACCACCAGGCCGAACACTTCGAGCGTGCGGCTTTCCTCGGCGCGGTTGCCGAAGCGCCGCGCCAGCGCCAGCGCCAGCTTGCCGAAGGCATGGCCGACGTCGTACTCTCCGGTGCGGGCATTGTGCAGCGCGCCGTAGAACACATAGGCGTAGGCCGAGTAGCCCGACGGGCCACGCACCAGCGACAAATTGGTGCTGCGGGTGACCAGGAAGGTCAGCACTTCCGAGCCGCTGAAATATGCCGGTGGCCCCAGCAGCGAGAGCAGGCGCATGCAGGCGCGGGTTTCCTCGTCTTCGACTTCCGCGCGGTCGACCAGGTCTTCGATCCGGTGTTCTCCGACGTTGCGCATCACCGCCGCCGCTTCGGCCTCATTCGCCTCGGCCAGGGCGTCGAGCGGCCAGGCATGCCCGAACACGGCCAATCCTTCGCGGCCCCAGCGCAGCGCGGCAGCCCAGTCGCCGGCGACGGTCGCCGCCAGCACGCGCAGGCTGTACAGGTCGGCCTTGGCGATCCTCGATGGCGCGTGTTGCAACGCCGCGTCCAGGAACAGTTCCGCCGCCGCGTGCTGCCCCGTCAGGTAGGCGCATTCCGCCAGTTCGCGATGGAGGTGAAAGGCCAGTTCGGGGTGTGCGCTCCACGCATCCGCCGGCAGTTGCCGCTTGCCGTTGACCAGGTAATCAAAGCCGGCGTGATAGGCGGCCGATGCCTTGGCCTTGCGTCCCGCCGCCAGATTCAGTCCGGCGACATGCAGCAGTTCCGCGGGATCGGCGATCAGTGCCTCGCCGAGATTGAGCTGGTCGACGATGTCGAACAACTGTTCGTCGGGATGGCCGTTCGCGGCGTGACGCAGGCGTTGCCGTCCGATCGCCAGGTGCAGTGCCTGCCTGCCGGCTTCCGGCAGCAGCGAGTAGGCGGCCTGCTGGACCCGGTCGTGGACGAAACGCAGGGTGACGGGCAGGCCGGAATGGTCGTCGGACCGGGGCGTCGTTTGCCGCGCCGCGCCGTACTCTTCGCGCAGCGGCAGCAGCAGACCATCTTCCAGCGCCGGCCACAGTTCCTGCATGGCGGCCGTGCCGGAACGCCCGGTCACGTCGGCCAGCGTGCCGAGGTCGAACTGGTGGCCGATGCAGGCACCGGCCTGCAGCAGTTCCTGCGTCACCTTCGGCAGGCGGTCTATCGTGCGCACCATCAGGTCGAGGACGTTGTCGCTGACCGGCGCGCGCTGTATGTCATCCATGTCCCAGCGCCAGGCGCGCGTGTCGGGATCGAAACAAATCAATGCTTCGTCGTGCAGCAGGCGCAACAGCCGCCGTATGAAGAAGGGATTGCCGGCGGTTTTTTTGGCCAGCAGGGCGGCCAGCGCCGCGCACCGGCCGGCATCCTGGTGCAGCGCGTCCGCCAGCAGTGCCGCCACGTCATCGGCCTGCAGCGGATGCAAGTGAATTTCCGGCACGGCGGCGCCGGTCCCGCGCAGCCCGGTGGTCAGCGTCAGCGCATGCGCCGGGCCGGCCTCGCTGTCCCGGTAGGCGCAGACGATCAATAAATGGCCGGTCTTGCCGTCGGCCAGCCATTGCTTGATGAGTTGCAGCGACGCCGCGTCGACCCATTGCAGGTCGTCCAGGAACAGGGCGAACGGGTGTTCCGGCCTGGCGAAAACGCTGAGGAAGGATGTAAACACCTGGCTGAAACGGTTTTTCGATTCGACCGGTTCGAGTTCGGCCACCGGCGCCTGCGGACCCAGGATGGCTTCGATTTCCGGAATTACGTTGACCAGAATCTGCCCGTTCG
This sequence comes from Pseudomonadota bacterium, assembly GCA_040389645.1. Taxonomy (GTDB): domain Bacteria; phylum Pseudomonadota; class Gammaproteobacteria; order Burkholderiales; family Burkholderiaceae_D; genus Rugamonas. Next base: position 116,130 of record JAZJZT010000032.1, read on the forward strand.
GCGTCACCGCCGCCTGGATGCGCTGCCGCCATGCCGCCAGCGCCGTGTCCGGTTCTGTCAGCAGCTTGCGCACCAGGCTGCGGAAAGCGTGTACCAGCCCGGCATAAGGGACGCTGCGCTGCAACTGGTCGAATTTGCCGGCAATAAAATAGCCGTGGCAGGCGGCGACGGGTTTTTCAAGTTGGGAAACGAGCGCCGTCTTGCCGATGCCCGGTTCGCCCATGACCATCACCAGTTCGCGCCGGCCGGTGCGGGCGCGCTGGAAGGCGTCCAGCAGGATGCCGGTTTCCCTGGCCCGGCCATACAGTTGTTCGGGAATCGCCAGCTGGCGCGGCACGTCGCGCATCGCCAGCGCAAACGGCGCGACGGTGCCGCCGCGGGTCCATTGTTCGTTGATTTCCTGCAAGTCGGCCAGCAAGGCTTCGGCGCTCGGATAGCGCTGTTCCGGCTCCTTTTCCAGCAGCTTGAGGACGAGTCCGGAAAGGACGACGGGAATGTCGGGGTTGACGGCGTGCGGCGGTCTTGGCCGGCGCGCCAGGTGCGCGTGCACGAGCTCGATCGGGTCGTGGGCGGGAAAGGGGGGAGCGCCCGTCAGCAGGGCATAAAACGTCGCGCCGAGCGAATACAGGTCGGAGCGCGCATCGACGGAGCGGCCGGTGCGCCCGGTCTGCTCCGGCGAGATGTAGGCCAGGTCGCCCGCCGGCTGTGGCGGGCTGGCCGCATCGGCGGCCGGCGTGGCCGGAGCCGGGACGCTGCCGAATTCGCCGATGCTGGCCTTGCGCGTCGCCCGGTTCCAGGCGATGTTGCCCGGGTTGAGATTGCGGTGGATGATGCGGACCTGATGCAACTGCGCAAGGGCCAGTGCGAGCTGGAGCGCGATCCCGAGGAAGTCGGGGATCGGCAGGGGCGGCAAGCCAATCAGCGCGTTCAGGTTCAGCGGCGGGGCGGCTTCACCGGTGACGGTCAGCGACGTATTGCTACGCTCATACATTTGAAATCATTTCCATTTGGTAGTGAGCGTATATTACCTGACAGCTACCTCGTTTTTGCCGAGGCCGCTGCAATCGTGTGACAGAGTGTGGGTATTCGGAGCATGGGGGGGAAGGTGCTATGCTTCGGCGAATATAGTGTCACCTGCCTAACGGTTATTACCTGATGAAAATCGATCCAATTCCTCCCCTGAACAGCCTGGTGGCGTTTGAAGCCGCCGCGCGGCACCTCAGTTTTACGCTGGCCGCGCAAGAACTGAACGTGACGCAGGGGGCGATCAGCCGCCAGGTGCGCGTGCTGGAAGACTACCTGGGGACCACCCTGTTCGAACGCACGACCCGCACGATCAACTTGAGCATCACCGGCAGTCAATACTACGAAACCGTGCACGAATTGCTCACGCGCCTGGCGCGCGCCACCGGCAAGATCCGTCACTGGCAAGGTGCGCAACAGGTGACGGTGCTGACCAGTACGGCGCTGGCGTCGCTGTGGCTGCTGCCGAAGGTGGCGGAGTTCCAGCACGATAACGAAGAGATCGACCTGCGCATCATCGCGCACGATCACGTCAAGGATTTTTCCCGGCTCGATTGCGACCTGGCCCTGTTCTATTGCCGCACGCCGCCGAAAGATATCGAGGTGACGCCGCTGTTTCCGGAGGAAATTTTCCCCGTTTGCAGCCCTGCCTACCTGGCCAAGCATCCCGGCCTTCGAACGCCAGCCGACTTGCACGCCTGTACCTGGCTGTGGCTTGAAGATCCGCAGCGCGACTGGATCGGCTGGACGGAGTGGTTCCAGCGCCTTGGCCATGCAAGCCGGGAACCCAGGCACCGGATCAACATCAACAGCTATTCGATGCTGATCCAGTCCGCGCTGACCGGGCAGGGTATTGCATTGGCGTGGTCGAACCTGGTCGATAACCACCTGCAAACCGGCGCCCTGGTCCGGCCCGTCGACACTGTCCTGAAAACCGAGGCGCAGTTCTGCCTGATCGAGCCGCAAGGCCGTGGCCTGTGGCGCCAGAGCGTGAAACGCTTCCGCACCTGGCTGCTCGAACAGGTGCCGGACACGCAAACCGGCGCTCAATAGCGGGACGCGAACAGCGCGGTCCGGCGCCAATGCCGTTAAGTTAGCGCCAAATCTGTCATTCCCGCGAAAGCGGGAATCCCATC
>JAZJZT010000033.1:0-90653 GCA_040389645.1 Pseudomonadota bacterium
CCACCGATCTGGCCATTGACTTGGGCACGGCCAACACCCTGATTTATGTACGCGGTTCCGGTATCGTGCTCGATGAACCATCGGTCGTCGCGATCCGCCAGGAAGGCGGCCCGAACGGCAAGAAGACGATCCAGGCGGTCGGCAAGGAAGCAAAGCAGATGCTGGGCAAGGTGCCCGGCAATATCGAGGCGATCCGCCCGATGAAAGACGGCGTGATCGCCGACTTCACCGTCACCGAACAGATGCTCAAGCAGTTCATCCGCATGGTGCACGATTCCAAATTCTTCCGCCCGTCGCCGCGCATCATCATTTGCGTGCCGTGCGGCTCGACCCAGGTCGAACGGCGCGCGATCCGCGAATCGGCGCTCGGCGCCGGCGCCTCGCAAGTCTATCTGATCGAAGAGCCGATGGCCGCGGCCATCGGCGCCGGCCTGCCGGTGTCGGAAGCGACCGGCTCGATGGTGGTCGACATCGGCGGCGGCACCACCGAAGTCGGCATCATCTCGCTCGGCGGCATGGTCTATAAAGGCTCGGTGCGCGTCGGTGGCGACAAGTTCGACGAGGCGATCGTCAATTACATCCGCCGCAACTACGGCATGCTGATCGGCGAACAGACCGCCGAGGCGATCAAGAAGGCCATCGGTTCGGCCTTCCCCGGCTCCGAAGTGAAGGAAATGGAAGTCAAGGGCCGCAACCTGTCCGAAGGCATCCCGCGCTCGTTTACGATTTCGTCGAACGAGATCCTCGAAGCGCTGACCGACCCGCTGAACAATATCGTCTCGGCGGTGAAGAATGCGCTGGAACAGACGCCGCCGGAACTGGGCGCCGACATCGCCGAAAAGGGCATGATGCTGACCGGCGGCGGCGCGCTGCTGCGCGACCTGGACCGCCTGTTGATGGAAGAAACCGGCCTGCCGGTGCTGGTGGCGGAAGATCCGCTGACCTGCGTGGTGCGCGGTTCCGGCATGGCGCTGGAACGCATGGACCAGCTGGGATCCATTTTCTCGTACGAATAATCTGAGCAAGCGCGGCCGCCACAAGCGGCCGCGCGGCGATTCAGGCTGCTTTTTGGCGAAAGCCCGTTCGGTGGCGCGCGAGCGCCGGATTATTGGAAGTCATGGAATACAGTCCTCCGCCACTTTTCAAGCAAGGCGCGCCAGCCCGCGTCAAGATGACTCTGTTCGCCTGCATTTCGATTGCCCTGTTGCTGGCCGACGCGCGCATGCACGCGCTGACGACCTTGCGCCAGGTGGTCGGCACGGTACTGTACCCGCTGCAAATGGTGGCGCTGCTGCCGCGCGACGCCATCTACGGCGTCGGCAGTTATTTTTCGTCGCTGTCGATGCTGGAAAAGCAGGTGCGCGACCTGAAGCAGCAGCAGATCGTCTCGGCCCAGGTCTTGCAGCAAGCCCAGCTCCACATCGCTGAAAACGCCCAGTTGCGCAAGCTGCTCGATGCGCGCGAACGGGTGCCGGGCAAGTCGCTGCTGGCCGAAATCCTGTACGACGCGCGCGACAGCGCCAGCCGCAAGGTGGTATTGGACCGCGGCGTGCAACAGGGCGTGGCGCTGGGCTTGCCGGTGATCGACAACCAGGGCGTGGTCGGCCAGGTCACGCGCGTGTTCCCATTTACGTCCGAGGTGACGCTGCTGACCGATAAGGAACAGGCGATCCCCGTGCAATTGCTGCGCAACGGCTTGCGTAGCGTCGCCTATGGCCGCGGCCAGTCCGGCCAGCTCGACCTGCGCTTCATGGCGCCGAACGCCGACGTGCAGGTCGGAGATATCCTGATCACGTCCGGCATCGACGGCGTCTACCCGGCCGGGCTGGCCGTGGCGCGCGTGGTGCAGGTCGAGAACAATGGCAACGGCGCCTTCGGGCGCGTGGTCTGCCAGCCGCTGGCCGGCATCCAGAACCATAGCCAGTTACTGATCCTGATGACGCCGCCGGAATTGCCGCCGCGCCCGCCGGAAGAGGAAGTCATTAAACCCGGCAAGAAGGGCAAGGCTGCCGCCAAGGAAGCTGCCGCCAAGGAAGCCGCTGCCGCCGCCGCCAAGCCGGCCGCGCCGGGAGCCACGCCGGCGCCCGCCACCGCCACGCCGGCGCCTGCGCCTGCCGAAGCAAAAAAGGTCACGCGATGAACCGTCCCCATTACATCTTGCTGCCGGTCAGCCGGCTGTTCATTTCCTTCAGCATGTTCTGCGCTTTCCTGCTGAACTTGCTGCCCTGGGGTAACTTCATCGGCGCGCCGGATTTCGTCGCGCTGGTGCTGGTGTTCTGGGGCGTGCACCAGCCGCGTAAGGTCGGCATCGGCACCGCCTTTTGCCTCGGCCTGCTGATGGATGTGCACGACGCCACGCTGCTCGGCGAGAATGCGCTGGCCTACACGCTGCTGTCGTACTGCGCGATCATGATGCACCGCCGCGTATTGTGGTTCCCGATGATGACGCAGGCGATGCACGTGTTCCCGCTGCTGTTGATGGCGCAATCGGTGCAACTGATGGTGCGCTTCATCGTCTCCGGCAAGTTCCCCGGCTGGTTTTATTTCCTCGAAAGCGCGGTCGCCGTGCTGCTGTGGCCAGTGGTCACGTGGATGCTGCTGGCGCCGCAGCGCCGCGCCGTCGACCGCGACCATACGCGCCCGATCTGAATGCTTCGTACTGACCGCGCCGCATGACCGAACTGAAGAATACCGAACGCGAACTGCACCTGTTCCGCCTGCGCCTGACGGTGCTGGGCCTGCTGGTGTTCACCTGCTTCGCGCTGTTGCTGGCGCGTTTCGTCTGGCTGCAGGTGGTGCACCACAGCCATTACATGACGCAGGCCGAGGAAAACCGCATCGCGCTGGTGCCGGTGGTGCCGAACCGCGGCCTGATCGTCGACCGCAACGGCGTGGTGCTGGCGCGCAATTACTCGGCCTACACGCTGGAAATCACGACGTCGAAACTGCGCATGCCGCTCGACGCCGTGATGGATGAATTGGCCAAGCTGGTCTCGGTCGAGGCCAAGGACCGCAAGCGTTTTAAGCGCTTATTGGAAGAATCGAAGACCTTCGAGGGTGTGCCGCTGCGCACCCGCCTGACGGATGAAGAGGTGGCGCGCTTTTCGGCGCAGCGTTTCCGTTTTCCCGGCGTCGAGATTCAGGCTCGCCTGTTCCGCCAATACCCGCTCGGCGAGGTCGCTTCCCACGTGATCGGTTTTATCGGCCGCATCAGCCAGAGCGAAGCGAAAGTGCTCGAAGCGGGCGACGATTCGCGCAATTACAAGGGCACCGAGCATATCGGCAAGGAAGGCCTGGAAAAGAGTTACGAGAAGCAGCTGCACGGTGTCACCGGCTACGAGGAAGTCGAAGTGTCGGCCGGCGGGCGCGCCGTGCGCACGCTGTCGCGCACGCCGGCGACACCCGGTAACAATTTGATCCTGTCGATCGACATCGAATTGCAGAAGGTGGTCGAGGAAGCGTTCGGCGAATGGCGCGGCGCGCTGGTGGCGATCGAACCGGCCACCGGAGACATCCTCGCCTATGTCTCCCGCCCCGGCTACGATCCGAACCTGTTCGTCGACGGCATCGACTCGCAAAGCTGGAACGAACTGAACACGTCGCTCGACAAGCCGATGGTCAACCGGCCCTTGTCCGGCACCTACGCGCCGGGTTCCACCTTTAAACCCTTCATGGCGCTGGCCGCGCTGGAACTGGGCAAGAGAACGCCGAGCCAGTCGATCGGCGACCCCGGCTTCTTCTACCTCGGCGCGCACAAATTCCGCGACGACGTCGTCGGCGGCCACGGCACGGTCGACATGCGCAAGTCGATCGTCGTCTCCTGCAACACCTATTATTATGTGCTGGGCCGCGACATGGGCATCGACGCGATCCACGATTTCATGAAACCATTCGGCTTCGGCACGCCGACCGGCATCGATCTCGACAACGAAAAGAGCGGCGTGCTGCCGTCGCAGGAGTGGAAGCGCAACCGCTTCAAGAAGACGCCGGCCGCTCAAAAATGGGTCGGCGGCGACACGATCTCGGTTGCCAACGGTTCCGGCTACAACTCGTACACGCCGCTGCAGATCGCGCACGCGGTGGCGAATCTCGCCAACAACGGCGTCGTCATGAAGCCGCACCTGGTGAAAATCGTCGAAGACGGCGGCACCCGCGCGCGCACGCTGACGGTGCCGACCGAAAGCTACCGCATCCCGCTCAAGCAGGCCAACATCGACATCATCAAGGATGCGATGGTGGGCGTGACCAGCGAACCTGGCGGCACCGCCTACCGCGCCTTCACCAACGCCGCCTACACGGTCGGCGGCAAGACCGGCACCGCGCAGGTGATCGCGATCAAGGCCAACGAAAAATACAATGCGTCGACGCTGGCCGAGCGGTTGCGCGACAACGCGCTGTTTACAGCATTCGCGCCGGCCGACAAGCCGCGCATCGCGCTGGCGATGGTGGTGGAAAACGCCGGCTTCGGTGGTGCCGTGGCCGCGCCGATCGCGCGCAAGGTGCTCGATTACTACCTGCTCGGCAAGCGTCCCGAGAAGGACACGACCAAGGTGCCGAAGGAAGACGCGGCCGCGTTCGAGCCAGTCGAAGACCCGGTCGACGAGGAAGCCGCGGCGATCGCCAACGAACAGAAACGTCCGCCCGAGGCCGAAGCGGGCAAGCCCGCGGTGCCCAAAAAGCCGCTGCCGCTGGAAAACCCGCCGCTGATCCAGAAACCGCCGCCGCAGCCGAAGTCCGCCGCCGTGCACCGGCCGCTGCCGACCACGCCGTCGCACGCGCCGACACCGGCGGTGCCGCCGGCCGCGCCGGCGCCGCGCAAGAAAGAATAAGGAAGGCCATGACCATCAATGAAAGGCGCTCGCTGTGGCGCCGTTTTCGTCCCTATCTGACCGTGTTCGACGGCCCGCTGATGCTGATCATCATCCTGTTGCTGGGCACCAGCCTGGTGACCTTGATGTCGGCCAGCATGGGCATTCCTGGCAAGATCGACGACCAGATCCGCAATATCTGCATGTCCTTCCTGGTGATGTGGATGGTGGCGAATGTGACGCCGCAGATGATGATGCGTATCGCGCTGCCGGCCTACATCGTCACGCTGGCGCTGCTGGTGGCGGTAGCGCTGTTCGGCACCATCAAGCTCGGCGCGCGGCGCTGGCTGCACATCGGCGTGGCCGACATCCAGCCGTCCGAATTTGCCAAGATCGCCATGCCGCTGATGCTGGCCTGGTTCTTCCAGCAGCGGCAGGGCATCCTGCGCTGGCATTCGTACGCGATCGCCGCCGTGCTGCTGGTGGTGCCGGTGATGCTGATCGCGCGCCAGCCCGACCTCGGTACCGCCTTGCTGGTGGTGGCCGCCGGTTTCTGCGTGATCTTCCTGGCCGGCCTGTCGTGGAAGGCGATCGCCGCGCTGGTCCTGGTGACCGCGGCCAGCATGCCGGTGGCCTGGTCGATGATGCACGACTACCAGCGAGAACGCATCATGACCCTGATCGACCCGACCACGGACCCGCTGGGCAAGGGTTTTCACATCATCCAGTCCACCATCGCCGTCGGTTCCGGCGGCATGACCGGCAAGGGGTGGAAGGAGGGGACTCAGGCCCACCTGGAATTCATCCCCGAGCGCACCACCGACTTCATTTTCGCCGTCTATTCCGAGGAATTCGGCCTGGTCGGCAACCTGTTCCTGATGCTGTTATATCTGCTGTTGATCGGGCGCGGCCTGATGATCGCCGCCGGCGCGCCGAATTTCTTTACACGCCTGCTGGCCGGCGCCGTGACGATGATCTTCTTTACCTATGCATTCGTGAACATGGGCATGGTCAGCGGCATCTTGCCGGTGGTCGGCGTGCCGCTGCCGTTCATGAGCTACGGCGGCACGGCGCTGCTGACGCTGGGACTGGCCTCCGGCATCCTGATGAGCGTGCAGCGCCACCGCAAGTTGGTGCAGACATGATGCGCCGGTTTTCCACGCGCGCCGCCGGCGGCGCCTGGCTGGCGGCATTGCTGGCGCTGGCCGGTTGCGCCGGCGTGCCGCAGCAGCAGGATGAAGCGCCGGAACCGGGCGTCGCCGCGCCGCGTGTTAAACCGGCGCGTCCGGCGCCGGGCGTGCCGGTGCTGCCGCCGGCCGGATCGGGACGCGGCGGCTATTACCTGGACGATGGTCCGGGCGACAATCCGCCGCCGAACTTGGCCGAGGTGCCGGACGCCGAAGTGCGCATCGAGCCGATCATCGCGCGCGCGAACAAGCCATATTCCGTTTTCGGCAAGAGCTATACGCCGCTGACGGACAGCGGCACGCCGTTCGTGCAGCGCGGCCTGGGCACCTGGTACGGCAAGAAATTCCACGGCCAGCGCACATCGTCAGGAGAACTGTACGACATGTACAAGATGACGGCCGCTCATCCGACGCTGCCGATTCCATCGTATGCGCGCGTGACGAACCTGGACAACGGCAGGCAGGTGGTGGTGCGCATCAATGACCGCGGCCCGTTCCACTCGACGCGCGTGATCGACGTGTCGTACACGGCAGCGCTGAAACTGGGCCTGCTCGGCAAAGGCAGCCACCAGCTCGAAGTCGAACGCATCCTGCCGAAGGAAGTCGAACGCATGGTCGCCGCGCGCGGTGGAACGTCGGCGGCGCCGTCCAGTTCTGTTGTGGTCTTGCCGAAAAAGCTGGCAGTGGAAACGGTCGAGCAATCGGCGCTGGTCTTGCACCCGGCGCCGGTGGCGGCCCGTCCAGCTACGAATGCCGGGTCGGTGCCGGTCCGGGGCGCCAAGGATGTCGGCCAGGTGTTGGCCCGGCCCTCCACGGAGAGCAGGTTGGTTCCGGTCCGACCCGTCGCGGATGAAGGCTTGACGCTGGCCGGCAACGCGCAGCAACAGGAAGGCGCCGTGTTGCCCGGGTTCGGCATGTCGGCGGCGCCTGTGGCGCCGGCCGTGCCGGTGGCCGTGAAAAGCGGATTCTATTTGCAGTTGGGCGCCTACGCGCGCGCCGCAAACGCCGAAGCGGTGCGCGCGCGGCTGGCCGCGGAAGGGGTATTCGACGCGCTGGAACTGGTGCAGGTCGGCGCGGTCTTCCGCCTGTTCAGCGGCCCGTTCGCCACGCGCCAGGAAGCGCTGCAAGCGGTGACGAAACTGCCATCCGCGCTGAGCCTGAAACCGCTCGTGGTTCAGCGCTGAGAACCACGGTGCGTGTTTTACTGAATACTGTTAAATCAAGTTGGCGCCAGACCTGTCATTCCCGCGCAGGCGGGAATCCCATTTTGCTGCGCAGCTCGGGAGGTGAAATGGGATTCCCGCTTTCGCGGGAATGACAGGGTTTGCGGCCATGGATCAGGTTGCAGGTATTCGTCCGGTTTTTCAGTCCCTTTATTTGCAGCTTCGGCTCTCCTGATTCGGGAACCCAGCGCGGATCTTTTCAATCCGCGCCTTGACATCGCTGCCGATATCGCGGAACTGGTAGGCAAAGTGCTTGCTGCCGCCCATGCGCGGCGCGATGCGGGCGCTGTGCACGCCTTGCAGGAGCAGCGAGGCCAGCAAAGTCTGCGCGCCGGTCTCGCTCTTGAACACGCCCAGCGAAATCGCCCAGCGCATGTTCGGACTGTCCGACATGATGAAATAATTGCTCACACCCAGTTCGCGCAATTCGCCGGCCTTCTTGTCCGCGCCTTCCTTGCTGCCCTGCGGCGGAATGTAGACGATATAACTGGTGATTTCCGTGCCAGGCATGTTGTGGCGCACTTGGTGATCGCCCAGGTTCAGCGGCGCGAGCTGCGCCTCGAAGCGGCGCGCTTCCGGTTGCAGGAAATTGCCGATCTCGATACAGGCGATCTTCTCGATTCTTTCGACCTTCTCGACCTTCTCAACCTTCTTTTCCACCACGACCGGTGCTGGCGCTGGCACCGGTGTCGGTGCCGGTGGTGTTGGTGGCGGCGCCGGCGGCGCGACCGGCTTTTGCGCGGCCACGGCGTTGGCGCTGGCCTTGGCCGCCGAGATCATCGCCAGCTTGTCGGCATTGAGCTGGTTCTTCAGGCGTGCCGGCTCGCGCTCGTTGCCGCTGAAATGGCCAAGATAGCCTTGTCCATACGCGTACAGGGCGACGTTCGATGCGAGCAGGGACCAGAAGATAAATTTCAGCACAGGCAATCCAGGTCAATCGCTGCCGGCGGCAGCTTGCAAACCGATCAGCACGATATTGTCCACCAGCCGGTGCCGCAATTGCGCCGGCAGCGTGGGAGCGATGTAGGGCGCGGCGCCGCCCGAGATCAGGCATTCGGCGGCTCCGTGCAGCGTGTAGGCGTGTTCGATGGCGCCGGCCTGCGCGGTCAGGCAACCGCTCAGGATGGCGTCGTCGGTATTGTCGGCGAATCCTGCCGGCAGCTTACCGCCTTGCACGATCTGCGGCAACTGCGCCGTGTTGCGCGCCAGCGAACTGGCCATCAAGCCCAGGCCCGGCAAGATCATCCCGCCCAAAAACACGCCGTCGGCGGTGATTGCGTCGATCGTGGTGGCGGTGCCGCAATTGGCGACGATGACGGCCCGTCCCGGCGCCAGCGCGCGCGCGCCGATGGCGGCGGCGAAACGGTCGCATCCCAGTTGTCCCGGATTCCGGTAAGCATTGCGCACGCCGGCGCGCTGCGGAATCGACGCAAACCATTCGAGTAGTGCGGCCGGCAGCCCGGCCTCGGCCAGCATCTGTTCGATCTGCCCGCGCAGCGCGGCGCCGGCCACGTTGGCGGCCAGCACGCGCGCGATATTTTTATCGGCATGATGCTCCAGCGCGGCGCGCCACGCGTCGGCCAGCCCGGCGGCATCCGCGTGCAGCACGGCGCCGTGCGCGCGCCACGCGCCGGGCGCGGCGCCCGCTTCGGCCAGCGCCCATTTGACGCGGGTATTGCCGGCGTCGATCAGCAGGATCATGGTGTCAGCCTCAGCGACACGTCGCCCGACAGCACGGCCACTCGCCCGTGCGCCGTGTCGAGCAGCAGGCGGCCGGCATCGTCGACGCCGGCGGTGCGGCCTTCGTGCAGCGATTGGCCGCGGTCGAGGATGGACACCTGCTGGTCGCGCCACGCCTGCAGGCGGTTCCAGCGGTCGGTGAAGGCGGCGAAGCCGGTATCGTCGAACTCGGCCAGCGTGCCGGCCAGGCGGTTCAGCAGCGCCGCCATCAACTGGTTGCGGTCCATCTGCGCCAGCCACGGCGCGCAGGCGACGTCGCGCCCGATGTCCGCTTCCAGCCGGTCCGGCATCAACAGATTGATGCCGGCGCCGATCACGGCCCAGATCGCGCCATCCTGCGCGGTCTGCGTTTCGACCAGGATGCCGGCCAGCTTGGCGCCATCTTTCAATAAATCGTTCGGCCATTTCAGTTGCACCGGCACGCCCAGCGCCTCGATGGCTTCGGCCAGCGCGACGCCGACCGCCAGCGGCAGGCCGACCAGGTTTTGCAGCGGTCCCTTGAAGCGCCAGGCCAGAGAAAAGGTCAGCGTGGCGCCGGGTTCGGACAGCCAGCTGCGCCCGGCGCGGCCGCGGCCGGCGGTCTGGTTTTCGGCGATCAGCAGCAGCGGGGCGTTCAAAGGCGCGCCCGCGCCGTTCACGCGCAGCAGCAGATCCGCGTTGGTGGAGCCGGTTTCGGCCACCACTTCGATCGCGACGTGGGAAGCGCCGGCTATGCAGTGCTGCGCGATCGCGGCGGCGGACAGGGAAGGTGTTGGAGTCATGGTGCGGTGGTCGATGGTTTGCGCGCCTTGTGCGGCGCCTTGGCGAAGGCGAAATCGTAGACGGCATTGGGTAGCATGCGCAGCAGCTTCGCCACGATGCCCATCTGCCAGGGAATGACGGCATAGCTGGTGCCGCGCTCGATGGCGCGCAGCGCCAGCGCGGCGAATCTGTCCGGCGCCATCAGGAAGGGCATCGGATAGGCGTTATGTTGCGTCATCGGCGTGTCGATGTAGCCGGGAGAAATCGTCACCACGTCGATGCCGTGCGGTTTCATTTCCAGCCGCAGCGATTCGCAATAGCAGATCACGGCCGCCTTCGAGGCGCTGTAGGCGCCCGCGCCGGGCAGGCCGCGAATACCGGCCACGCTGCCGATGCCGACCAGCCGCGCCGGCGTGCGCTGCGCCTTCATCGTCGCGATGAAGGGAGCGAAGGTGGCGACGGTGGCGCTGACGTTGGTGGCGATGATGGATTCAAAGACGGGTAAATCTTCCGCGTGTTCGGTCAGTGTGCCGTGCGAGATGCCGGCGTTGGCGATGACGATGTCGGTGCCGCCGGCATACTGGATGAAATCGAGCGCCGCGGCGCGCAGCGCGCCATGGTCGCAGGCGTCGACCGCGTAGGCGCGGTGCCGTTCGGGATGAGGTAACGTGGAGATCAGCGCGTCAAGCGCCGCGCCGCGCCGCGCCAGCAGGCCGAGCGTGGCGCCTTCTGCGGCGTAGCGCAGCGCCAGCGCGGCGCCGATGCCGCTCGATGCGCCGGTGATGAAAACGCGCTTCGGTGCCGTGGCCGCGCCGTTGGAATTCACGCTTATTTCTTTTCCGCTTTCGCCTTGGCGACCAGGAAGTCCATCACCTGCAATGCGCCGGCATGCAATTCCGCTTCCGACGGTTGCGATTGCGTGCCCTGGCCGGCCAGGTGCGGCGACGTCAGATAGCGGCCGTCGACGGCGATCATCGGCCAGGAATCGATCTTGTACGCATCCATCATCGCATCGGCATGGCGCACCTTGGCTTGCACGCCGAACGAACGGTATGTATCCATGAATTTCTTGCGCTCGATGCCGTTCTTCTCGGCCCAGTCGAACACCATCTCGTCGCGGTTCAGGCGGTTGCGCTCGACGTGCATCGCATTGAACACCTTGGCGTGGTACTGCTCCGTCAAGCCCAGCGCTTCGAGCGTGAAGTACAGGCGCTGTTGCGGCAGCGTGCTTTCGTTATATGGCACGTGAACGCGCTTGAAGACGATATTGTCTCCCTGCTTCTTGACCCAGGCCGCCAGCAGCGGTTCGAACGCGTAGCAGTGCGGGCAATAGTATGCGAAGAATTCGATGACTTCGATTTTCTTGCCGCTGTCGGTGCTCTGCGGCGTGGGCAGCGTGCGGTATTCGACGCCGTTGGCCGGATTGGCCGGCGCCGCGCCAGCACTTGTAAACATGCTGCACAGGGCAAGCACGCCCAGGATCTGTTTCAGGATACGCATCGCTACTCCTTCGGTTTATTTTTGGTTGCGCACGACGGCCACGTCGATGCCGTTTTCGGACAGTTTGCTGCGGACCTTGTTCATCGCCTCGACTTGCGTAAATGGCCCGATGCGCACGCGGTGCAGCACGCCAGTGTCGGTGCTGCGGTCGGAAACGGCGGCTTCGAAGCCGAGCAGCGCCAGCTTGGCGCGCGTGTTTTCGGCGTCCGGCACTTCGCGGAACGCACCGGCCTGCAGGTAATAGACAAACTTGTCTTCGCCTGCCGCGCCCTGCGCCGCCGTCGCTGCGGCAGTGCTAGCCGGCGTCGCCGCCGTGCTGGCCGGCGCGGCCGGCTTGCTCTTGCTGGCTGCCTCGATCTTGTCGACCACCTGCTGCAATGGATCGGCCGCCGGCGCAGCCGGCGTCGTACGCGCCGGCGGTGACGCCGGCGTGGCTGGTGCCGCTGCCGGCGCCGGTGTCGCCGTCACTTTCGGCTGATCGCGCGAAAAATCCCTGGCCGCTTCGCGCGCCGCTTCCTTGTTGCCGTACATCGGCTTGTTCGGGTCGGTGATCTGGCCCGCCGTCGGTTCGCTGGACTTCGCCTTGCCTGACTTGTCGGTGAACGGCATCGATCCCTTGCTGATCACCAGCGCCACGATGACGGCGATGACCAGGCCGATGACCAGGCCGATGATGATGCCGAGCAGCGTGTTGCCACGCTGGCGCTGCACGGGAAGACGGCGCGGGGGAGGGCTGAAGCGGAAAGTCATTGTGCAGGTAGTCCTTCGCGATTACATTTTGTTCGGAGCGGAGACGCCGATCAGCGCCAGGCCGTTGCGCAGCACCTGGCGCGTGGCCACCATCAGCGCCAGGCGCGCCAGCTTGACCGCCTCGTCGTCGACCAGCACGCGCTCGGCGAAGTAGAAGCTGTGCAGCGCCGCGGCCAGGTCGCGCAGGTAGAACGCGACCTGGTGCGGGCCGAGTTCGGCCTGCGCGCGTGACAGCGTTTCCGGGTATGCCGCCAGCGCCGCCAGCAGCGTCGCCTCCGACGGCGCCGTCAGCGGCGCCAGGTCCACGCCGGCCAGCGTGGCTTCATCTCCGCCCCACTGTTCGAGCATGCGGCAGATGCGCGCGTGCGCGTACTGCACGTAATACACCGGGTTTTCGTCCGAGGTTTTCAGCGCGACGTCGACGTCGAACACGAATTCGGTATCGGCCTTGCGCGAGATGAGGAAGAAGCGCACCGCGTCGCGGCCTTTCGAGATGTCGCCGCCGCCCGACCATTCGATCAGGTCGCGCACCGTCACGTAGGAACCGGCGCGCTTCGAGATTTTCACTTCGGCGCCGTCCTTCATGACGGTGACCATCTTGTGCAGCACGTAGTCCGGGAAGCCTTGCGGGATGCCGAGGCCCACCGCCTGCAGGCCGGCGCGCACGCGCGCGATGGTGCCGTGGTGGTCCGAACCCTGGATGTTGATGGCCTGGCCGAAACCGCGCTGGAACTTGACGATGTGGTAAGCGACGTCCGGTACAAAATAAGTATACGTGCCGTCGGACTTGCGCATCACGCGGTCCTTGTCGTCGCCGAATTCGGTCGTGCTCAGCCACAGCGCGCCGTCCTGTTCATAGGTCTTGCCGGACTTGACCAGCGCGCCGACGGCGGCGTCGACCTTGCCGTCCGAGTACAGCGACGATTCAAGATAATAATTGTCGAACTTGACGCCGAAGGCTTGCAGGTCGATATCCTGCTCGTTGCGCAGGTACGTTACTGCGAAGGCGCGGATCGATTCGAAGTCGTCGGCGTTGCCCGAGCCGGTGGCCGGCGCGCCGTCCGATGCCGAGACGGTTTTGCCGGCCAGGAAATCGTTCGCGATGTCCTGGATATAGTCGCCGTTGTAGGCTGACTCAGGCCATTCGGCGTCGCCCGGCTTGAAGCCGCGCGCGCGCGCCTGCACCGACGTGGCCAGGGTCTGGATCTGCACGCCGGCATCGTTATAGTAAAACTCGCGCGTGACCGCGTAGCCTTGCGAGCCGAACAGCGACGACAGCGCGTCGCCCAGCGCGGCCTGGCGGCCGTGGCCGACGTGCAGCGGGCCGGTCGGGTTGGCCGAGACGAATTCGATGATGACCTGTTTGCCGGCGCCGCCTTCGCTGCGGCCGAACGCCTCACCTTGTTCCAGTACGGCCGTGACGACGGCCTGCTTGGCGGCGGGCGTCACGCGCAGGTTGATGAAGCCGGGGCCGGCGATCTCGGCGCTTTCCACCAATTGCTTGCCGGCCGGGTTGTCCAGCAGCGCGGCGACGACTTTGGTCGCCAGTTCGCGCGGGTTCATTTTTAACTGTTTGGCCAGTTGCATGGCGATATTGCAGGCGACGTCGCCGTGCGACGCATCGCGCGGGCGCTCCAGCACGACATTGGGAACGATGCCGGTGCCGTCCAGGACAGGCGCCAGGGCGGCGAGGAACAGGGCGGAGATCTCTTGTTTTTGACGGGCGAGCATGTGCGAGGGGGCGGCGGGGCCGCGCTAAATAATCAATGGGAAGCAAAACGGCCGGTGGCGCAAGGCCCCGGCCAAACAGCGGTAATTATACTGGTTTGCCGTCGGCATTAATATGCACGCCGGCACGGCCCCGCCCGGGCGCCGGGCACGGCGCGCCAGCCGTGGAAGAATGATAAAGGATCAATTGTTATAATGCATGGTACATTTTTCAGCAATTTTGTGGGATCACAGCAACCGCCGTCCGGCCTGAGTTGTCCACAACCCGCTACAATCCTCCCTTTACAGAATTACGCGACGATGGCGGCCGATAGCGGCCGCTTCCGCCCCTGCGCGGGCGGGCGCGAGCAACCACGGAATAACATATGAACAAGCAGCGCCCTGTCCTGAAACTGAAAACCGCCCCGACCCCGGCAAAACCGGCCGCGTCCAGGACGGCGCCTTACAAGGGCGGCTCAGGCAAGGCCGTGGCGCGCAATCCGGCCGCCGCCGGCGAAAAAACGGCGCCAGTTAAACCGTACGGAACGGCGCCATCGTCGCCGAAGCCGCGCGGCACGGCACCGGCGCCATCCAAAACAAGGGAGACGGCGGCGCCGGCGGGCAAGCCCGTGCCGCAGATCGAGGCCGGCAAGTCGGCCTGGGAGGGCGCGGCGCCACGTCCGCGCAAGACCGGCCCGAACGCGGTGCGGCAGGAAACGATGGCGCCGCCGCGCGCGCGCCGTGAAGAATCGGAGTTCCGTCCCAGCCACCATCGCGACTTCAAGCCGGTGCTGCAGACCGGTTTCAAGACGGATCTGAAACCGGATGCGCTGGCCTTCTCGCTGATGGGCGCGGCCACCGCCGTGGCGCAGGTGCGCACCGGCATGGCGCTGCCGCAGGCATTGGCCGCCGTGTTCGCCAGCACCGACGCGTCGCCGCAGGCGCGCGGCGCGATGCAGGATATCGCCTACCGCGCCATGCGCAAGCTCGGCCAGAGCGACGCCTTGATTGCCTTCATGGCGCCGAAGGCGCCGGAACCGCTGGTCGCCGGCCTGCTGGCCTGCGCGCTGCCGTTGATGCAGCCGGACGACGACGGCACGGCCGCCTATGAACAGTTTACGGTCGTCGACCAGGCGGTCACCGCTGCCGGAGCGCATCCAGACACGGCGCGCGCGAAGGCGATGATCAACGCCGTGCTGCGCCGTTTCCAGCGCGAGCGCAAGGAATTGCTGGAAGCGGCCGCGTTGCAGCCGGCCGCGAAATGGAATTATCCGCAGTGGTGGATCGATGCCGTGCGCACCGCCTACCCGGACCAGTGGCAGGCGATCCTGACTACCGGCAACCAGCCGCCGCCACTGACCTTGCGCGTCAATCCGCGCCGCGCTTCCGTGCCCGATTATCTGGCCACGCTGGAAGCGGCCGGCATCGCTGCGACCCAGGTCGGCCCGCAGGCGGTGCGTCTCTTGAAACCGGTCGGCGTGCACCTGATTCCCGGCTTTGATGCCGGCCTAGTGTCGGTGCAGGACGCCGGCGCGCAACTGGCCGCGCAATTGCTCGATGTCGAGGACGGCATGCGCGTGCTCGACGCCTGCGCGGCGCCCGGCGGCAAGACCTGCCATATCCTGGAGCTGGCCGATGTCGACGTGACGGCGCTCGACGCCGACGCCCGCCGCTTGCAGCGGGTCGGCGAAAACCTGGAGCGCCTCGGCTTGCAGGCGACCTTGAAGGCGGCCGATGCGCAAAACCCGGACTGGTGGGATGGTCAATCGTACGACCGCATCCTGGCCGACGTGCCGTGCACGGCGTCGGGCATCGTGCGGCGCCACCCGGATATCCGCTGGTTGCGCCGCAAGGGCGACGCGCTCCAACTTGCAACACTTTCGGCCAAAATTCTCGACAACCTTTGGCAGATGCTCAGCCCCAATGGTAAATTGCTATTCGTGACATGTTCGTTGTGGCCGCAGGAATCGGAGGCGCAGGCGGCCGCGTTCGCGGCGCGCAATGGCGCCACCCGGCTGGCAGCGCCAGGCCAGCTGCTGCCCACGGGAGGCGCCGAACAGGATCACGATGGTCTGTTTTACGCACTGTTCCAGAAAAATGCGTGATCGTTTTACCTGTCAATTCCTGACGGATTTACTGAGCCCCGGCCCACTCGTGACGCACCGCTTCGTTCGACTCCTCGCCTGGCAGTTGCTGCTGATGTTCGCGTGCGTACTGCCGCGCGCGCAAGCTTCCGAGGAAATGGTGGAAATCACCCGCGCCTACATCGAGGCCGCGGAAGAGGGCTATCGCCTGTCGGCCGGTTATGCGTTCGAACTGAACCACGGCCTGGAAGACGCGCTGCAGCACGGCGTGCAACTGTATTTCACGACCGAAGTCGAATTCACGCGCCCGCGCTGGTACTGGGTCGACGAGAAGGCGGTTTCCGTCAAGCGCACCACGCGCATTTCCTACAACGTGCTGACGCGCCAGTATCACGTCGGCTTCATCGGCAGCGTGCAGCAAAGCTTTGCCACGCTCGAAGATGCGCTGTTTCTGATCCGCCGCCCCAGCCGCTGGGTGGTCGCGCCGCGCGGCGCGCTGAAGGTTGGAGAAGTGTATAACGTGACGCTGCGCATGGGCATGGACCGCGACTATCTCCCCAAGCCGATCCAGGTGAACGCTTTTAACAATAGCGAGTGGCGCCTGGCGTCGAACAAGAAAACCTTCCAGTACAGGGCCGAATAAAGTGACGCCGGTGTTGCGGTATCTGTTCGTCGTGGCCGGCGCCGCGGTCAGCATCCTGCTGTTCCTGCTTGCGTCGGCATCCGACAATTCCGGCTTTTTTGACCGGTATTATTCGTGGCTGCTCGGCCTGAACGCGGCCGTCGCGCTGGCGCTGCTGGTGCTGGTCGGCGTGTCCCTGTTCCGCCTGTACGCGCGCTATAAAAGCGGAAAATTCGGCTCGAAACTGATGACGCGCCTGGTGTTGCTGTTCGCCGCGATCGGCGTGCTGCCCGGGCTGGTGATCTTTTTGGTGTCCGTGCAGTTCGTCTCGCATTCGATCGAATCCTGGTTCAACGTGCGCGTCGAGGAAGCGCTCGAGGCCGGGTTGAACCTGGGCCGCGAAGCGCTCGACAAGGCTGTCGTCGATCTCGAAGGGCAGACCCGCAAGACGGCCGGCACGCTGGCCGACGAACCGTTCTATGCGGCGCCGTCTATCCTGGCGCGCTTCGTCAAGAGCCATGCGGGCACGCAGAACGCGATCATCGTCGACGCCGAGGGCGGCCTGATCGTCTCGGCGATGGGGCCGCAGCGCAGCAACCTGAGCGCGGACTTGCCGAATGCCGCCATGCTCGACAAGGCCAAGAGCGACGCATCCTACGCGGCGGCCGAGGGCGGCAGCGAATTGCGCGACGACCGCGTCGGCGCGCCGGCGCCGCCGCCGCCGGACGCCGCCAGCATGCTGCGGGTGCGCGTGTTGATGGCGATCCCGGACCCGGTGCAGGCCAACGGCACCCACCTTGCGCCGCGCTTTTTGCAGATCATCCGCACCGTGCCGCCGCAACTGGCGAGCAATGGCGAAATGCTGCGCACCGCCTACAGCGAATACAAGGAACGCTTTGTCGCGCGCGTCGGCCTGCGCAAGATGTATATCGAGACGCTGACATTGACACTACTGCTGGCCGTGTTCGGCGCGATCGCCGCCGCCTTCCTGATCGCGAACGACCTGGCGCAGCCGCTATTGTTGCTGGCCGAGGGCACGCGCGCGGTGGCGGAAGGAGACTTGTCGCCGCGCCCGATCGTCGCCAGTTCCGACGAACTGGGCACGCTGACGCAATCGTTCAACATGATGACGCGCCAGTTGTCGGACGCGCGCAGCGCCGTCGAGCGTAACCGCGCCGCGCTGCAGGGCGCCAAGGCGCGCCTGGAATCGGTGCTGGCGAATATGTCGGCCGGCGTCATGGTGCTCGACGGGGAATTCCGCCTGCTGACCTGCAACGATTCGGTCGAGCGCATCCTGCAGCATGCCGGCGTGACCTTGATTGGCCAGCAATTGAGCCAGGTCGACGGCCTGCACGAATTCGGCGCCGCGATCGAGGCGGCGTTTTCGGCGCAAAGCGCGCATTCGGCCGCCGGGCGCCATTTGCAGCGCCTGCACTGGCAGCGCCAGATCGAGATCCCGCGCGCGCCGGACAGCCTCGATGAACACGATCTGACGCTGCTCACGCGCGGCTCGCGCCTGCCGCAGGAAAGCGGCAGCGGCTACATCGTCGTGTTCGACGACATCACCGACGTCATCGCGGCGCAGCGCTCGATCGCCTGGGGAGAGGTGGCGCGCCGCCTGGCGCACGAAATCAAGAATCCGCTGACGCCGATCCAGTTGTCGGCCGAGCGCTTGCAGATGAAGCTCGAATCGAAACTGTCGGAAACGGACGCGGCCCTGCTGAACAAGAGCACGACGACCATCGTCAACCAGGTCGCGGCGATGAAGAGGATGGTCGACGATTTCCGCGATTACGCGAAGACGCCGCCGGCCGTGCTCGAAGCGCTGGACCTGAATGCCCTGGTCGAGGAAATCCTGCACCTGTATATCAGCGGCGAGGGCAGCGACATCATCCACCCGGCGCTGGCGCCGAATCTGCCGCAAGTGATGGGCGATCCGACCCAGTTGCGCCAGGTGATACACAATTTATTGCAAAACGCGCAAGACGCGATGGCCGACCTGCCGGCCGGCGCGCCGGCGCCGCGCATCGACGTGGTCAGCGAGGCGATCCACTATCAGAGCGCCGACGGCGCCACCCGTATTGCGGTACGGCTGGCGATCACGGACAATGGCCCCGGTTTTGCGCCTAAAATCCTGGCGCGCGCATTCGAACCGTACGTGACGTCGAAGGCGCGCGGCACAGGTTTGGGTCTGGCGATGGTGAAAAAAATTATCGACGAACATGGGGGCCGGATCGATATCCAGAACCATGTCGGCGGAAGTGGCGCTTCGGTCTTGATTTTGCTGTTAAAGTTGGCACCGGTGCAGTTGGCATAATGTTGAATGACTAATAAAATCATTGCTATTCGTGCAGGCAGTTACAATGCCTGACGATCCGGCGAAATGAGGAAGGCAGGGATAGATGGCGAACATTCTGGTAGTGGATGATGAAATGGGTATCCGTGAGTTGCTCTCGGAAATCTTGAGCGATGAAGGGCATGCGATACAGCTTGCCGAAAACGCGCAGCAGGCGCGCGAGGCGCGTGCGGGCGGCGCGCCGGACCTGGTGTTGCTCGACATCTGGATGCCGGACACGGACGGTGTGACCTTGCTGAAGGAATGGCAGCGCGACGGCTTGTTGACGATGCCGGTGATTATGATGTCGGGCCACGCGACCATCGATACGGCGGTCGAGGCGACCCGCATCGGTGCCTTGAATTTCCTGGAAAAGCCGATCGCGATGCAAAAGCTGCTCAAGGCGGTGCAGCAAGGCTTGACGCGCGCGCAGGAAACCGTGCGCACGCCGGCGCTGGCGCCGCGTCCGGCGGTGGCGCCGCCGCCCGAGGATGGCGCGACGGCGGCCGGCGCTCCATTCAGCGCGCAGGCGGTGCAGGCGCACGCGTCGGTGCGCGCCGGCGGCGCGACGGTCGGCGAGGGACACATGTTCAACCTGTCGTTCGACTTGCCGCTGCGCGAAGCGCGCGATGCCTTCGAGCGCATGTACTTCGAACACCACCTGGGCCGCGAAGGCGGCAGCATGACCCGCGTGGCTGAAAAAACCGGCCTGGAACGGACCCATTTGTATCGCAAGCTCAAGCAATTGGGCGTGGAACCGGGCAAGCTGGCCAAGAAAAGCCAATGACACCGGCTCTGTCCGGCGTGAAGGCGGACCTCACCGCCGTCACGCTGGTCACGGGCGCGCGCGCCTCCGTGCGCGAAGCGGCCATCGCGGCCGCGCTGGTGCCCGGCCGCGCGACCGCCGTCATCCTCGAAGGCCTGGCCGACGCCCATTCTCCCCTGGTGCAAGACGATGCCGCCGCGCTGAAAGTGCTGCGCATCGCGCCCGGCTGCCTTTGCTGCACCGGGAATCTCGTTTTGCGAGTAACATTGAATCGACTGCTGCGCCATGCGCCGGCGCAGTTGTTCATCAGTCTGGCCGACGCCGGACATGTCGAACAGTTGCGCGGCATGCTGCGCGCCGCTCCCTACGATGCATTATTGGCACTTGGACCGGACCTGAGCGCGGCCACTTGAATTCGGCGGCCAGGCCCTCACTTCAATGTTGAACGGCCGAACTGTCATGTTCAGCCACTAGCGTGAAGGATGCAAAATGAACCTCATTTACAACAGCGAACAGTACAGTGTCGTCGAATTCGGCGCCGACCGCGAACTCGAAGCCTTGCGGTTCGGCGGCTATGAAATCGTCGACAAGGGCGGCAAGCGCGAAATCTTCATTGCCGGCGTACTGGCGCAATCGTTCCGGCGCGACGTGAACCAGTTGATCGCCGGCGAGCCGACGATGGAAGAGGTCGACGAGTTCCTGGGGAGTTACGATTCATTGATGAGCCAGCCGGTCTTGCTGCACTGAGCAGGCTCGCCTGCGCGGCGCTAGCGTGGTAAGGTGGGGCCTGTTGCAGAAACCCCGCCTGATCATGTGCCAATTACTTGGAATGAATTGCAATGTCCCGACCGACATTGTGTTCAGCTTTACCGGCTTCGCCATGCGTGGCGGCCATACCGATACCCACCACGACGGTTGGGGTATCGCCTTTTTCGAGGGCGCCGGCGTGCGCCATTTCGTCGATCACCAGGCCGCCATCGCTTCCCCGGTGGCCGAACTGATCAAGCGTTATCCGATCAAGTCCACCAATGTCATTGCGCATATTCGCAAGGCAACCCAGGGCCAGGTGGCGCTGGAAAACTGCCACCCCTTCGTGCGCGAATTGTGGGGCCGCTACTGGGTATTCGCGCACAATGGCGACTTGAAGGCCTTCGATCCGCCGCTCGACGGCCCTTACCGGCCGGTCGGCACGACCGACAGCGAGCGGGCCTTCTGTTATATCCTGCAACAGTTGCGCCAGCGTTTCGGCGAGAAGCATCCAGGCTTGCCGGCCTTGCGCGCGGCACTGGAAGACATGGCGCGGGAGATTGCCACGCACGGCACGTTCAATATGATGTTGTCGAGCGGTAATGAGCTGTTCGCCCACTGTTCGACGCATCTGCATTACCTGGTGCGGCAGTACCCGTTTTTGACGGCGGAATTGTCCGATGAAGATGTCAGCGTCGACTTTTCCGAAGTCACGACGCCGAACGACCGGGTTGCCATTATCGTCACGCAACCTTTGACGACCAATGAACAATGGACCGCGTTTGCGCCCGGCGAACTGAAACTGTTCGTGGATGGGATACCTCAGGCAGTGGACCCATACCAAATTGTCCGAGACAACGCCGCGAATTGATGCCAAAATAATAGTGAAAACCGGAAAATGGCATGATTTCTCTGCCATTCCGGCGCCACTCGACCCAAGATGGAATTCCATGATCGACCTCTCGACAAATGACACCGCTTCGAAAAACTTGCGCGTGCGCGAATTTTATCTGGGGCGACAACCGATACTGGACCGTAACCAGGCGCTGTTCGGCTATGAGTTGCTGTTCCGGAATGGCCCGGTCGGGCCGGCCAATATCAGCAGCGACCTCGGCGCGACCGCCGCCGTGATCGCCCACGCTTCGCAGCTGGGCATGGAAAAAGTCATCGGCGATGCGCTCGGCTTCGTCAATGTCGATGCCGACGTCATCATGAGCGACATCTTCAGTTTCCTGCCGCGCGAAAAAGTCGTGCTCGAAATCGTCGAAAGCATGCCCGTCGACCCGGAGGTGCTCGAACGCATGGCCGAACTGGTCGGACATGGCTTCAGCTTCGCGCTGGGCGACGTGACGGCGGAAACGGGGCGCGTGCAAACGTTGTTGCCGCTGGTCGAATACGTCAAGATGAACATGCGCGACACGCCGCTGCCGGTGTTGATGAAGATGGCGCCGCGCTTCAAGCAGGACCGCAAGCAGCTGGTGGCCGAAAAGGTCGAATCGCGCGACGAATTCAAGCAATGCCTGGACCTGGGTTTCGATTATTTCCAGGGCTATTATTTTGCCAAGCCGGTCATCATGAGCGGCAAAAAATTGTCGCCGTCGCAACTGGCCGTGATGGAGTTGATGACCTTGGTCACGTCGGACGCCGACAACCAGGATATCGAGCGCGCCATCAAGCGCGACGTCTCGCTGGCGCTGAACCTGCTGCGCCTGGTCAACACGCCGGCCGTCGGCGCGCGCCAGCGCATCGATTCGCTGAGCCAGGCCGTGACGATCCTGGGCCGGCGCCAGTTGCAGCGCTGGCTGCAGATCATGCTGTACGCCGAACCGAGCAAGCGCGGCCACAGCATGACGCCGCTGCTGATGCTGGCGACGACGCGCGGGCGCCTGCTCGAACTGCTGGCCCATAAACTGCGCCCGAGCCAGCGCAACGTGGCCGACACCGCCTTCACGGTCGGCATCATGTCATTGATGGATACCTTGTTTGGCATCCCGATGTCGGAAATCCTGACGCAGATTCCCGTCATCGACGAAGTGTCCGATGCGCTGATGTACCGCGGCGGCTTCTTCGGCGATCTGTTGAAACTGGCGGAATGTATCGAGCGCATCGAAGACATGGAATACCAGATCGTGCCGACCTTGCGCGACCTGGCGATGTCGACCGACGAACTGGTCGAACTGGAGATGGCCGCCTTCGAGTGGAGCGACAACGTCGTCCGTTACGCGCTGTAAGGCGTCAGGCGGCCGGTCGCTCAGGCCGCCCGCTTATTTATAGATGCCGCAGGCGACCAGCACGTCGTCGACCTTTTCCAGGTAAGTTGACTTGTTTTCGACGGTGCCCTTGGCCGGGTTCGGCCACTTGTAATCGATCCAGCCCTGGCCCTTGGTCTTGGCCAGGTCGATGAACGATTTCACCATCGTCTTGCCTTCGGCATCCTTCAAGTCCAATACATTCTTGCCGACGATCTTCTGGTTGGCGCCGTTCGCCCATTCCATCCCCGCCATGTCGATGACGAAAATATACAGGTCGCGGTCCTTGAACTGGCCGGCGGGATTGTTGAATTCCGCGTAAGCCTTGTCCTTGCCGTTCGCCTTCAGGTAGGCGACCGCCTTCTTGACCAGCGCGGTCGCCTCGTCGCTGCTGCCGCGTTCGGCCGCCATCGCCGCGCCCGTGAACGTGAAGCAGCAAGACAACAGGAAGGCGGCGACAGTTTTGAGCAGGGATGTCGACATGGCGGACTCCTAGGCTGAGGGGGAAACTTACTGTAAGGCTAGCCGGGTCCACTGTAAATCGGTATTGCGTAATTGTTGCTAACTGGCACATGGAGGGCCGCAGCCCTCCAGATTGCTTAAGGATGGGCCGCGCCTGGCCAGTGGCTGCGCAGTTCCGGATCGCTGCGCATTTCCCACAGCGCCAGCACGGCGACGGCGACGCCGGCCACGACATTATTCCATCGCATCGGCGGCGCCAGGCCTGCGCCGGCCAGCACCCATGGCGACGCCACGACCCAGATGCCGACCAGCAGGTTCAGCACGACGGCCCAAAAATACGTCTTGTACAGGTCGAACGCGGCCAGCGCCGCGATGACCACGCCCGTGACGAAGGCATTCCACGCCAGCGGCGACGGGATAGGATAGGAATAGACCCACGGGGTCAGAAATTGCCAGACGCCGATCAGCAGGATCAATTGATCCTGCCAGCGCGGTTTGGACGAGACTTTGATTTCCATACAGCCTCCTGATCGAGTGATTGATTCGATCGTTAGGCTGTGACGGTCCGTCAAAAGTTCCCGGCCGCGCCGGCTTACAGGTTCGGCGCCAGCCAGCTTTCCAGTTGCGCCTTGTCGACGTTGCGGCGGCGTACCATGTCGCTCAGCTGGTCGTCGCCGATTTTACCGACGATAAAATATTTCGATTCCGGGTGGGCGAAATAAAAGCCGGAGACGGCCGCGCCGGGGAACATCGCGAACGATTCGGTCAATTCCATGCCGATTTCCTCGGCCTGCAATTGCACGAACATGTCGGCCTTGACCGTGTGTTCCGGGCAGGCCGGATAACCGGGCGCCGGGCGGATGCCCAGGTATTCTTCCTTGATCATCTGCTCGCTGCTGAGCGCTTCGGCCGACGCATAGCCCCACAGATCCTTGCGCACGCGCTCGTGCATGTATTCGGCGAATGCCTCGGCCAGGCGGTCGGCCAGCGCTTTCAGCATGATCGACGAATAATCGTCGTGCGCATCTTCGAAGCGCTGCTCGTATTTCTCGATGCCCAGGCCCGACGTGACGGCGAACATGCCGATGTAATCCTTGATGCCGGACGCTTTCGGCGCGATAAAATCGGCCAGGCACTGGTTCGGGCGCTGCACGCCGTCGATCACCGGTTTCACGCCCTGCTGGCGCAAGCCGTAATAGGTGAACGCGACGGTTTCGCGGCTGTCGTCCGTATAAATTTCGATATCGTCGTCGCCGACGCTGTTGGCCGGCAGCAGCGCGATGACGCCGTTCGCCGTCAGCCAGCGGCCGTCGATCAGTTTCTTCAGCAGGGCCTGTCCCTCTTCGAACACCTTGCTGGCTGCTTCGCCGACGACTTCATCTTTCAGGATGGCGGGGAAGGGGCCGGCCAGGTCCCAGGTCTGGAAGAACGGGCCCCAGTCGATATACTGCGCCAGCGTCGCCAGGTCGACATTTTTGAACACGCGGCGGCCGATGAATTTCGGTTTCACCGGGGCGAATTCCAGCTTCATCTTGTTGGCGCGCGCAGCGGCCAGGGACACGATCGGCAGCGCCTTCTTGTTGGCGTGCTGTTCGCGGATGCGCGCGTAATCCTGCTCGATATCCTCGATGTACTGGTCGCGGCTTTCCGGCGTCAGCAGCGATTGCGCGACCGACACGGAACGCGACGCGTCCGGCACGTAGACGACAGGGCCGTCGTAGTTATGCGCGATTTTCACGGCCGTGTGGGCGCGGCTGGTGGTGGCGCCGCCGATCAAGAGTGGAATCTTCATCATGCGGAAGTGTGGATCGCGCTGCATTTCCTTGGCCACGTGCGCCATCTCTTCGAGCGACGGCGTGATCAGGCCGGACAGGCCGATGATGTCCGCATTCTCCACCTTGGCGCGCGCCAGGATTTCGGAGCAGGGCACCATGACGCCCATGTTCACCACTTCGAAGTTATTGCACTGCAAGACCACCGAGACGATGTTCTTGCCGATGTC
This sequence comes from Pseudomonadota bacterium, assembly GCA_040389645.1. Classification (GTDB taxonomy): domain Bacteria; phylum Pseudomonadota; class Gammaproteobacteria; order Burkholderiales; family Burkholderiaceae_D; genus Rugamonas. Next base: position 24,924 of record JAZJZT010000033.1, read on the forward strand.
GTGCACGTCGCCTTTCACGGTGGCGATGACGATTTTTCCTTTCGGCTTGGCGACGATGCCGGTGCGTTTTTCTTCTAACGCTTTTTCTTCCTCGATGTACGGGATCAGGTGGGCGACCGCCTGCTTCATCACGCGCGCCGATTTGACGACCTGCGGCAGGAACATCTTGCCCTGGCCGAACAGGTCGCCGACCACGTTCATGCCATCCATCAGCGGGCCTTCGATCACGTGGATCGGGCGTCCGCCCGAGTTCAACACCTGCTGGCGCATTTCCTCGGTGTCCTCGACGATCCACTGCGTGATGCCGTGCACCAGCGCGTGCGACAGGCGTTTTTCGACCGTCGCTTCGCGCCATTCCAGGTTTTGCGCTTCCTGCTTGCCGCCGGCCTTCAAGGTGCCGGCGATCTCGATCATGCGCTCGGTGGCGTCGTCGCGGCGGTTCAGCACGACATCCTCGACGCGCTCGCGCAATTCGGCCGGCAGGTTGTCGTAGACGCCGACCATGCCGGCGTTGACGATACCCATTGTCATGCCGGCCTTGATCGCGTGGTACAGGAACACGGTGTGGATCGCTTCGCGCGCCGGGTCGTTGCCGCGGAAGGAGAACGACACGTTCGACACGCCGCCCGAAATCTTCGCGTGCGGCAGGTTGTCCTTGATCCAGCGCGTGGCGTTGATGAAGTCGACCGCGTAGTTGTTGTGCTCTTCGATGCCGGTCGCGATGGCGAAGATGTTCGGATCGAAAATGATGTCTTCCGGCGGGAATCCGACTTGTTCGGTCAGCACCTTGTAGGCGCGCGCGCAGATTTCGATCTTGCGCTCGAAGGTGTCGGCTTGGCCCTTTTCGTCGAAGGCCATGACGATGACGGCCGCGCCGTAGCGCCGGCACAGGCTCGCCTGGCGCAGGAATTCTTCCTCTCCCTCTTTCATCGAGATCGAGTTGACGATCGCCTTGCCCTGCACGCATTTCAGGCCCGCCTCGATCACCGTCCATTTGGAGGAGTCGATCATGATTGGCACGCGGGAGATGTCCGGTTCCGATGCGATCAGGTTCAGGAAGCGCGTCATCGCCGCCTGCGAATCGAGCATCGCTTCATCCATGTTGATGTCGATGACCTGCGCGCCGTTTTCCACCTGCTGGCGCGCCACCGACAAGGCTTCGTCGTACTGCTCGTTGAGGATCATGCGCGCGAACGCTTTCGAGCCGGTCACGTTGGTGCGCTCGCCGACGTTGACGAACAGGGAATCGTCGTCGATGGTGAACGGTTCCAGGCCGGACAGGCGCTGCGCGATTTTCACGTGCGGCAGCGCGCGCGGCGGCGTGTCCTTCAGCAGTTCGGCGATCGCCTGGATGTGGTCGGGCGTGGTGCCGCAGCAGCCGCCGGCGATATTGATAAAACCGGCGTCGGCGAATTCGCGCAGCAGCGCCGAGGTGTCGGCCGGCAGCTCGTCGAAGCCGGTGTCGCTCATCGGGTTGGGCAGGCCGGCGTTCGGGTAGATGCAGACATAGGTATCGGCGATCTGCGACAGTTCCTCGGCGTACGGGCGCATCAGCGCCGCGCCCAGCGCGCAGTTCAGGCCGATCGTCAAAGGACGCGCGTGGCGCACCGAATTCCAGAAGGCCGGCACGGTCTGGCCGGACAGGATGCGGCCGGACGCGTCGGTCACGGTGCCGGAGATCATCAGCGGCAGGCGCTCCATTTCCGGGCGTTCCGCGAAATACAGGTCGATCGCGAACAGCGCGGCCTTGCAATTGAGGGTATCGAAAATGGTTTCGACCAGCAGCACGTCGGCGCCGCCGTCGACCAGGCCGCGCACCTGGTCGTGATAGGCCGTCACCAGCTGGTCGAAGGTGACATTGCGCGCGGCGGGGTCGTTGACGTCCGGAGAAATCGACGCGGTTTTCGGCGTCGGCCCGAGCGCGCCGGCGACGAAGCGCGGCTTGTCGGCGCTGCTGTACTTGGCGCAGGCCGCTTTCGCCAGCTTGGCCGCTTCCACGTTCATCTCGTAGGCCAGGTGGGCCATGTGGTAATCGTCCTGGGCGATCGTGGTCGCGCCGAAGGTATTCGTTTCGATCAGGTCGGCGCCGGCGGCCAGGTAACGCTCGTGGATTTCCTGGATCACCTGCGGCTGCGTCAGCGTCAGCAATTCGTTGTTACCCTTGACGAAAAGTTCGCGCGCGCCGCTGTCCGCCGGAGCGGCGAAATCGATGAAACGCCCGGCCGGGCCGCCACGGTATGCCTGCTCGTCCAGCTTGTATTGCTGGATGATCGTGCCCATCGCGCCGTCGAGGAACATGATGCGGCGCGACAGGATTTCGCGCAAACGGGCTTCGGTGCTGGACATGGCGGGGCGGCTCACTGGATTGTTCATTTGCTACTTTCAGGCATGGCGGGGATTTTTACCGGGTCTAAAATTATACGGCATAGTCTTGCCGAAGGTTGCGGGCGGCGGCCCGGCCGTTGCGAAATGAGACGGAATTCGCTGCAATTTTGTCCATCCCGGCCCGATTCCGGCGGCCATCGCCTGACGCTCTCTTTTGATCCGGTTTTCCTTCCCTTTCCGGCTGGTTTTCACCAGTCCGTCCTCTCACGCCTCTGCATCCGGAATGCTGTCCAAGCACCGGCCTTGCCTAATTGGTTAAGGGAGCCGCGCTTTATTTCAATAGACGGAAAGGGACGCGCCGCAAGATCATGTGTCCACGCCATCACCTGAAATGCCACGCGGCTCGATCGACAAATCGATCGAGCGTATCTACCCATAAAGGAGCACAAATTGACCAAGAAAATCCCGCTCAAGATCGCCATTGCCGATCATCCCCATACGGCCGCCATCCGCAACGGCTCCATTCCGATCGAAGGCGTCGATGCCGAATTCGTCACCGTCAAGCCGCAGATCGGCGCATTCCGCCGCATGGTGCGCGATGTCGAATTCGATGTCTGCGAAATCGCGCCGACCACCTACATCATCGCCCGCGCCTATGGTGCGCCGTTCGTCGCGCTGCCGGTGTTCGTGGTGCGCCGTTTTCATCATGGCGGCCTGCTGGTGCGCCCCGACTCTGGCATCAAGACGCCGAAAGACCTGGAAGGCAAGAAAGTCGGCGTGCGTGCCTACTCGGTCACCACCGGCGTATGGCTGCGCCAGGTGCTGATCGACGAATTCGGACTCGACGCCTCCAAGGTGACCTGGGTCGTCGATGACGAAGAACATGTCACCCAGCTCGAATTGCCGTCGAATGTCATCCATGCTCCGGCGGACAGCTCGCTGGCGGACATGATGGCCAAAGGCGAACTGTCGGCGGGCTTCGCCGCCAACGCGGGCATCGGCCGCACCGGCGCGCCGACCGGAGGCTGGCAGGAAGTCGAAGCCGACTATCCCGACCTGTTCTCGAATCCGGCCGAGCTGGAAGCCGAGTACTACGCACGCACCGGCATTTACCCGATGCACGGCACCATCGTCGTCAAGGATTCGGTGCTGGCCGAGCACCCGTGGATCGCCAAGTCGCTGTACAACGCCTTCGACCAGGCCAAGAAGGAATGGCTGGCCCGCCTGGATGCCGACGAAGTGAGCAGCAAAGGCGACAAGAAATACCTGGAACTGCGCAAGATCGTCGGCTACGACCCGCTGCCGTATGGCATCCAGGAGAACATCAAGACCATCGAAGCACTGGAAGCGACCGCGTTCAAGCAGGGCCTGACGCCGCGCCGCATGTCCGTCGCCGAGCTGTTCGTGGACCCGCAGGCGAATTAATTAACAATACGGAGACACCATGATTATCGATTGCCACGGTCACTTCACGACCGTCCCCGCCTCGTTCCGCAACTGGCGCGCAAAACAGGTGGAATTTGCCGAGGACCCGGTCAACGGCCCGACCCGCGCCGAAGCGTTTGTCAGCGATGAACAGATCCGCGAAGCGGTCGGCAATGGCCAGTTGCGCCTGCAGCAGGAACGCGGCGGAGACTTGACGCTGTTCTCGCCGATCGCCGGCCTGATGAGCCATCACCTGGGCAACGAGCGCACCAGCCTGGAATGGGCCGAGATCTCGAACGACCTGGTCTACCGCGTCACCGAGATGTACCCGGAAAATTTCGCGCCCGTGTGCCAATTGCCGCAGTCGCCCAAGGCGCCGCCGAAGAACAGCATCCCGGAACTGCGCCGCTGCATCGAGCAACTGGGTTTTGTCGGCTGCAACCTGAACCCCGATCCGAGCGGAGGCTACTGGACCGGCACGCCCGTCACCGACCGCGAATGGTATCCGCTGTACGAAGCGCTGTGCGATCTGGACGTGCCGGCCATGATCCACGTGGCGGCATCGTGCAACCCGTGCTTCCACGGCACCGGCGCGCACTATCTCAATGCCGACACGTCGGTCTTCATGCAGATCCTGCAATCGAACCTGTTCAAGGATTTCCCGTCGCTGCGCCTGATCATCCCGCACGGCGGCGGCGCGGTGCCTTACCACTGGGGGCGTTACCGGGGCATGTCGCTGGAAATGCAGGACCGTCCGCTGGAAGGGCTGTTGAACAACATCTTCTTCGACACCTGCGTGTATCACCAGCCCGGCGTCGAGTTGCTGACCAAGGTGATCCCGGCCGACAACGTGCTGTTCGGTTCCGAGATGATCGGCGCCGTGCGCGGCAAGGACCCGTCGACGGGCCAGTACTTCGACGACACCAAGCGTTACGTCGACGGCATCGCCTCGCTCAGCGACGAAGACCGCTACAAGATTTTCGAGGGCAACGCGCGCCGCGTCTTCCCCCGCCTCGATGCGCGCCTGAAGGCGCAGGGCAAATAACCGGACGCCATCATGACTATCGTAGACATCCACCCCCACATCATCTCCGACGACGAGCTGCGCTATCCGCCGGCGCCGCTGTTCGGCAAGCGCTCGGACTGGTCGCAGGAACGTCCCAGCACCGTCGAGGCGCTGATCGCCCAGATGGACCAGGCCGGCGTGGCCAAGGCCGCCGTCGTGCACTCGTCGACCACCTATGGCTTCGACAACAGTTATGTCATCGACGGCTGCGCCAGGTATGCCGACCGGCTGGTGGCCGTCGGCTCGGTCGACGTGCTGGCCGACGATGCGCCGCAGCGCATCCGCGCATGGCAGGCGCGCGGCCTGGCCGGCCTGCGCCTGTTCACCGGCGGCAGCACCAAGGATTTCGATCCGAGCGAACTGGATGACGCGCGCGCGTTCCCGGCATGGGAACTGTGCGCCGAACTCGGTCTGCCGATGTGCATCCAGACCGGCCCGGTCGGCCTGCCGCAGGTGAGCGCGCTGGCCAGGCGTTTTCCGACCGTGTCCATCATCCTCGACCACCTGGGTCGCCCGGAAGTGGCCGACGGCGTGCCGTACGCCAGGGCGCAAAGCCTGTTCGACCTGGCCGCGCTGCCGAATATCTACCTGAAGCTGACGCCGCGCATCTTCAACGACGTCACCAAGGAAAAAGCCAGCGCCGAGACTTTCTTCCCGCGCGTGGCGAAAGCCTTCGGCGCCGAGCGCATGGCCTGGGGCTCGAACTACCCGACCTCGCCGGGCGCGCTGTCGGACATCCTGGCCACTGCGCAGGCGGGCCTGGCCAGCCTCAGCGAAGAAGAGCGTTCCTGGATCTTCGGCAAGACAGCGCAACAACTGTATCCGGCGCTGGCCTGACAGCCGGACGCGGTCCCGACATATACAAACAGAGAGACAGATCATGAGCAACAACCGCCTGAACGGCATCATCCGCGCCTGGGAACAGGGCAAGCCAGCCTTCACCACCTTCGCCAAACTGGACAAGCAAAGCGCCATCGACTTGAGCGACGCGCCATACGACGGCATCGTCTACGAGATGGAGCACAATCCCTACGACGTGTCGGCGCTGGGCGACTCGCTGCAATACCTGCTGAACCGCAAGCAGATCGTGACCTCGGGTTCGGTCGCCCCGGCCGTGACGCCGATCGCGCGCATTCCCGCCAACGGCATCGAGATGAACCAGTCCTTCGCCAAGCAGGTGCTGGACCGCGGCGTCTACGGCGTGATCACGCCGCACGTGGCCACCGTCGAGCAGGCATATAACGCCGTCGCCTCGTGCCGCTACGCCCGTCCGAAAAACGCCCCGCTGTATGAGCCGAAAGGCGTGCGTGGCGACGGCCCGGCCAACGCGGCGCGCTACTGGGGCCTGAGCCAGCAGGAATACTACGCCAAGGCCGACGTCTGGCCGCTGGCGCCGCAGGGGGAAATCCTGGTCGGCCTGATGATCGAAAGCACCCAGGCCATCGAAAACCTGGACGATATCCTCGCCAACGTGCCCGGCGTCGGCTTCGTGCTGATCGGAGAGGGCGACTTGAGCCAGGAACTGGGGCTGGCGCGCCAATATGACCATCCGGAAGTGCTGGCCGCGATGGCGCAGATCGTCGCCACCTGCCACAAGCACAGTGTCAAAGTCGGCAATCCGCACACCACCGCCGGCAATTACGAGCGCCTGCTCAAGGAAGGCTACAGCTTCCTGATGACGGCGCCGCAGCGCAGCTACGGCGTGATCGGCAAGGTCCGCGAGATGGCGGGGTATTAATATGAACGGCGCCGAAAGCCTGGTCCGGACGCTGACCGACCAGGGTGTGGACATCTGTTTTGCGAACCCCGGCACGTCGGAAATGCATTTTTTAAAAGCGCTGGAAAACCCGAAAATGCGCAGTGTTTTGTGCCTGTTCGAGGGCGTCTGCACCGGCGCGGCCGACGGCTACTACCGGATGAAAGGCACGCCGGCGTCGACCTTGCTGCACCTGGGGCCGGGCCTGGCGAACGGCCTGGCCAATGTCCACAACGCCAAGCGGGCCTCGTCGGGCATGGTCAACATCGTCGGCGAGCATTCGGCGGCGCACCTGAAATACGATCCGCCCTTGATGTCCGATATCGAAGGGTTGGCGCGGCCATTGAGCCACTGGGTGCGCCGCGTCGAGTCGCCCGGCGCAGTGGCGTGGGACGTGGCCAGCGCCGTGGCAAAGGCGAATGAAAAGCCTGGCCAGATCGCGACGCTGATCCTGCCGGGTGACGCCTCGTGGCAGGACGCGGGTGAGCCGGTGACCTTACCGCGCGCCGTCGCCACGGCAAAGCTTCCCGACCCGGCCAATATCGAGCACGTCGCCAGGGTGCTCAAGTCCGGCGAGCCGGCGCTGATCATCCTGGCCGGCGGCGCCACGCGCGGGCGCGCGCTGGAACTGGCCGGCAGGATCAAGGCGGCGACCGGCTGCCGCGTCGCGACGCAATTCTTCACTTCGCGCATCGAACGCGGGGCGGGGCGCGTCACGCTGGAGCGCATCCCGTACGCGGTGGGCCAGGCGGTCGACTATCTGAAAGGTTTTAAACATATCGTCACGGTGGAGACCACCGAGCCGATCGCGTTCTTCAGCTATCCCGACAAGCCGAGTTTATTGAAAGCGCCCGGCACCAGCGTGCACACGCTGGTCGATATCGGCGAGGACAGCGCAGCCGGGTTGGAGATGCTGCTCCATGCGCTGGGTGCGGCGGGTACGCCGGCCGTGTTCCAGCAGCGGGCGGCGGCGATTGCGCCGAGCGGCGCGCTGACGCCGGCCAGCATCGCCCAGGCGCTGGCGGCAGCCTTGCCGGAAAACTGCATCCTGGTCGACGAATCGCTGACCACGGGGCGCGAGACGATGGGCCTGACGGTGGGCGCCGCGCCGCACGACCTGATCAACAACATGGGCGGCTCGATCGGTTACGGCACGCCGGTGGCCACCGGCGCGGCATTGGCCTGTCCCGACCGGCGCGTGTTCTGCATGGTCGGCGACGGCAGCGCGATGTACACGATCCAGTCGCTGTGGACGCAGGCGAGAGAAGGGCTGAACGTCACGACGATCATCTTTGCCAACAACAGCTACGCGATCCTGAAAGCGGAGTACGCGAACATGGGCGCCGGCGCGCCGGGACCGCAGGCGCTGGCCATGATCGACATCGACAAGCCGCGCATCGACTGGCGCGCGATGGCCACCAGCATGGGCGTGCCCAGCGTCTCAGTCGACACGGCCGAGGGCTTTCACCAGGCTATGGCCGACCTGGCGCGCGAACCAGGGCCGTCGCTGATCGAGGTCCGGCTGTAACACCGCCGAGGTCCGGCTGTGGCACCGTTAAGTCAAGACCACGGACCGTAGCATTGTCATTCCCGCGCAGGCGGGAATCCCATTCCGCTGCGCCGTATGGGACACAAAAATGGGATTCCCGCCTTCGCGGGAATGACAGATTTATAGGTCCGCCTGTAATTTTATTCAAGCATAAGGAAACCCTACCATGACAACGAGAGCAATCGAGGTGCCGACCTTGCGCACCAACCTGGCCGAGTACGCGGTCACCAAGGCATTGCGCGATGGCCGCGCCAGTTCCGACATCGTCAAACTGGACTTCTGCGGCCCGACCCCCGCACACAACGGTTTCAAGCAGATGGTGCGTGAAAACGCGTTCGATGCCGGCGAACTGGCCATCGTCACCTTTTTGCAGGCCAAGGCTTACGGCAAGCCGTACGTGCTGCTGCCTACGCCGATCTCGGGCCGTTTCCAGCACCATTGCGCCGGTTTTAATCTTGACTTCGGAGATCTGAAACCGAAGGATATCGAAGGAAAACAGGTCGGCGTGCGCACCTATACGCAGACCACGGCGCTGTGGATACGCGGCATCCTGCGCCACGAATACGGCGTCGATCTCGACAAGGTCAACTGGATGACCTTGGGCGACGGCCACTTGGCCGAGTACAGCGATCCGGCCAACTGCACTCGGCTGCCGCCAGGGTCCTCGATCCCGCAGATGATGCTCGATGGCGAATTGACGGCGGCCTTGCTCGGCGAGGACATGCCGAAAGACCCGCGCGTGCGCACCCTGGTGCCAGACGCGCACAATGCGGCCAAGGACTGGTTCGCGCGCGAAGGCGTGGTGCCGATCAACCACATGTTCGTCGTGCATGCGGACCTGTCGCGCAAGCGTCCCGACATCGTCAACGAGTTGTACCGGATGATCGTCGAAAGCCGCGAACTGACGGAAGGCGGCGTCCCCGCCATCTTCCCGCCGATCGGCCTGGAAGAAAACCGCAAAGGCCTGCAACTGGCCATCGACTGGGCGCTGGACCAGAAGATCATCCCGCGCCGGCTATCGGTCGACGAATTGTTCGACGACGTGACGGGCAACCTGGGCTGAGCATCGTCTTCCGGGCCGGTGCCGCCGGCCAGCCGGATGGCCGGCGGCACTGTGATCCCGATGAGGCGCAAGTGCGCCGCGGGTCAACGATTGCGCGCCACAAGCGCAACAGATAACCATCGTCAAGACTCAATCGATATGACATTCTTTCCTTCCCTGGGTATCTCCACCCGCTTGTACCTGGTGTCCGGCGTGCTGTCGCTGGCGTTTGCCGGCGTGGCGATCTTCGCGTGGTTCAACCTGGAACACGTGGCTTTCGTAGCGCACCGCACCGAGAGCGTGCACGTGCCGCAATTGCAGCGCGTTTCAAGCACCGAACTTGAAATCACGCGCGTGTTGCAGCAATTGCGCCACGCGATGCTGGCGCGCACGCCGCAGGAACTGGCGCGTGCACTGGATGCCATCGCCAAGAAGCGCGAGCTGGTCCAGCACACCATGGCGGCTTACCGCGACAGCCTGTCCACGGCCGACGACCGTGCACGCTACGCCAGGGTGCCGCCGCTGCTCGATACGTTCTGGAGCGTCGCCGAGACGGACGTCAGGCTGATCCGGGAAGGGCAAAAGGCCGAGGCGTTTGCCTTCCTGGTCGACAAGACGGTGCCGGCCCGCACCGAGCTGCTGACGGCGCTGCGCGACGCCGTCAAATTGCAGGAAGACTTGCTGCGCAGCGAACTGGTCGACGTGGTCGCCGAGGCGCCCCGCACCCTGGCCATCCTGGTGGCGCTGACCGCCAGCGCGATCCTTTGCCTGGGCCTGCTGTCGTGGCATGTGGCCACGGTGCTGGGCCGGCGCGTGGCGGTGTCGCGCGCGGTGGCCGAGCGGGTGCGCGACGGCGATCTGACCATCCTGGCGCACGACGATGCGCGCGACGAATTTTCACCCTTGCTGTCCGCACTGAACGATATGCAGCGCTCGCTGACGCGGGTGGTGGCGGAGGTGCGCGGCAATTCGGACAGCGTGGCCAGTGCCAGCGCGCGTATCGCGCACGGCAGCCAGGCGCTGAGCCGGCGCACCGAGCAGCAGGCCAGCGCGCTGCAGCAAACCGCCGCCACGATGGAGGAACTGGGCGCGACGGTACGCAACAACGCCGACAATGCGTTGCAAGCCAAGGAGCTGGCGCAGGGTGCGTCCGTGATCGCGGCCAGGGGCGGTGCCGTGGTCGGCCAGGTGGTGGAAACGATGAAGGGGATCAGGGACAGCTCGACCCGCATCGTCGACATTATCGCCGTGATCGACGGCATCGCGTTCCAGACCAATATCCTGGCGCTGAACGCGGCCGTCGAGGCGGCGCGGGCTGGAGAACAGGGCCGCGGCTTTGCCGTGGTGGCCAGCGAGGTGCGCAACCTGGCCCAGCGCAGCGCGTCGGCCGCGCGGGAAATCAAGGCGCTGATCGGCGCTAGCGTCGAGCAGGTCGGGCAAGGCGCCGCGCTGGTCGGCCAGGCCGGCGGCACGATGGCGGAGATTGTCGCGGCGATCGGACGCGTGACGCATATCGTGGCCGAAATCAGCACCGCCAGCGCCGAGCAAAGCAGCAGCGTCGGCCAGGTGGGGCAGGCCGTGGCGCAGATGGACCGCGCCACGCAGCAGAACGCCGCGCTGGTCGACGACAGCGCGGCGGCCGCCGAAAGCCTGAGATGCCAGGCGGCGCAACTGGTGCAGGCGGTGGCGGTGTTCAGGCAGGCCAGGGAAAAACAGCCCGCCGTGCTTGTATTGGAGGGGCTGAGCTGAAAAGTGCCAGCGAATCGCGTTTTTGTATCGGGGCAAGCGCGCGTCGATCTCCTAACATGCTGTACCGCTCTTGGTTTCACCCTATTCAGTCATGCATTGCCAGTGGAGACAGTCCTATGTTTTTAGCATCCATCGATACCCGTACACACGCCTGCAATGCGGCAGGCGGCGTGGCCGTCGATGCGTTGATGGTCGATGAAGTGAGAAACGCCGCTGCCGCGCGCAGGCCGCAAGAGCGGTGTCGCGCATGAAAACCATGCCCGATACGCCATCATCCGATATGCCATCGCCCGATGCGCACACCGGCATGCGCTCGCTGCTGCGCAACGCGTCGCTGACGCGCTTCCTGATTGCGCGCATCGGGTCCATCACCGCCCAGCAGATGCTGATGCTGGCGATCAGCTGGCACATGTACGGCATGACATCGAGTGCCTGGGATCTGGGTCTCGTCGGGCTGTGCCAATTCATTCCCGGACTGGCTACGACGTTTGTCGCCGGCCATTGCGCCGACCGCATGCATCGCGGCCGGATCGTGGCAGCGTGTCTTGCGGCCCAGGCCGCCATAGCCGCGGGGCTGGCCTTGTTGACCCTGACGCACGGCGTGACGCGCGACGTGCTGCTCGCACTGTCGCTGATGCTCGGCGCCATCCGCCCGTTCCAGATGTCCGGGCAGCAGGCCTTGCTGCCGATGCTGGTACCGGAAACGCTGCTGCCGCGGGCGCTGGCGGTCAGCACCATGGTCCAGCAGATGTCCGTGATCGCCGGGCCGGCATTGGGCGGCTTGCTGTTCGCCATTGGCGTCAATGCCAACTACTGGACCTGCACCACGCTGTTCTGCGTCAGCGCCGTCATGTACGCGCTCGTGCGTTACGATTACGTGCCGCCGGCGCGCGAACCGGTCACGGCAAAGACGATGCTCGCCGGCCTGCATTTCGTCTGGAGCAATCCTCTGCTGCTCGGCGCCATCTCGCTTGACCTGTTCGCCGTCCTGTTCGGCGGCTCCACCGCGCTGCTGCCTGTTTACGCGAAAGAGATTTTGCATGTCGGCCCGCAGGGACTGGGAATGCTGCGCTCCGCGCCGGCTGTGGGGGCATTGTGCGTCGGCCTGATCATGTCGCGCCATGCGATCGGCAGTGGCGTTGGCAAGAAGCTGTTGATGGCTGTCGCCGTCTACGGGATCTGTACTGTTGCCTTCGGGTTGTCCCGGTCATTTCCCTTGTCTCTGGTGTTGCTGGCGATCGCGGGCGGCGCAGACACCATCAGCGTGGTGGTCAGGCAGACGCTGGTCCAGCTGGAAACGCCGAACCACATGCGCGGACGCGTTGCGGCGGTCAATACGCTCTTCATCGGCGCCAGCAATCAGCTCGGCGAATTCGAATCCGGCGTGAGCGCCACGGCGCTCGGCGTCGTCGGCTCGGTGGTGTTCGGGGGCGGCGCGACTATCCTGATCAGCGCTGCATGGAGCCGCCTGTTCAAGCCGCTTGCCAGGCGCGAAACCTTTCGCTGACTAAACGTCGCTCAGGGACATCCAGCATCAGCGGCCGGCCGTCTGCCGCCGCTCGTGGACCGGGACGCGTCGCCTGCAGCACGCGTCCCGTTGTTCTTTACGCCCGGCCCGGTGCTCCATCGCAGACACGCCATAACCCGAGCGGATTGCCATCGCGCAGGGCGGCCGGCAGCAGCGCTTGCGGAATGTCCTGGTAGCAGACAGGTCGCAGGAAGCGTTCGATCGCCGCGCTGCCCACCGATGTCGAGCGGGCATCCGACGTGGCCGGCGACGGCCCTCCATGCACCATCGCATGCGTCACTTCGACGCCGGTGGGAAATCCATTGGCCAGTATCCTGCCAGCCTTGCGTTCGAGCACCGGCATCAGTTCGGCGGCGAGCGCATGGTCCGCCTCGTCCAGTTGCAGTGTCGCCGTCAATTGACCTTCCAGGTGTTCGAGCACGTCGCGCATCTCGCCGGCATCGCGGCAGCGCACGATGACGGCGGCCGGTCCGAATACTTCCCCGGCCAGCGCCGGGCGTTGCAGGAAGGTCTGCGCCGAGGTAGCAAATAAGGCTGCGCAAGCGGAATAGGGCAGATCGGGATCGTTGCGCCCGCGCGCCAGCAGCGTCACGCCGTCCACCTCGCTGTGGGCCTGCACGCCATCCTGATAGGCGGCATGGATGCCCGGCGTGAGCATCGTCGCGGCACCGCGCTCGCTCAACGCCAGCGCAGCCTCCCTTTCAAAACGCGCCAGGGTGTCTCCTTCGATGGCAATTACCAGGCCGGGGTTGGTGCAGAATTGCCCGGCGCCCAGCGTCAGCGAATCGGCAAACGCGCGCGCGATGCTGTCGGCACGATTGGCCAGCGCCGCCGGCAGCAGCAACACAGGATTGATCGCACTCATTTCCGCATACACGGGAATCGGCTCCGGCCGCTGCTGCGCCAACGCGATCAACGCCAGGCCGCCGTGGCGGGAACCGGTAAAGCCCACCGCAGCGATGGCGGGATGGCTGACCAGCGCCGCACCGAGCTCGGTCCCCGCGCCGAGCAGCAATGAAAACACACCTTCCGGTAAGCCCTGCTCAGCAACGACGCGTTGCATCATCGCCCCCACCATGGCCGAGGTGCCAGGGTGTGCCGGATGCGCCTTGACGATGACCGGGCATCCCGCTGCGAGCGCGCTGGCGGTATCGCCGCCGGCCACGGAAAAGGCCAGCGGGAAGTTGCTGGCGCCGAATACCGCCACCGGGCCCAGCGCGATTTTGCCCATGCGCAGGTCCGGCCTGGGTAAAGGCTGGCGCTGCGGCTGCGCGCTGTCCAGCGTGGCATTGAGCCAGCTACCCTGGCGCGCGACATCGGCAAACAGGCGCAATTGCACCACGGTGCGATTGCACTCGCCTTGCAGCCGTGCGGCCGGCAGGCCGGTTTCCAGCATTGCCCGCTCGATCAATGCCGGCCCCAGGTCGATCAAGCCTTGTGCGATCGCTTCGAGCAGCGCCGCGCGCTGTTCGAGCGGGCGGCAGCGGAATTCATCGAAGGCGCGGCGCGCCAGTTCGCATGCCTGGTCGACCTGCGCTGTGCCGGCGCTGCTGAAAGCCGGCTGTAAAGGTTCGCCGGTGGCCGCCGCCAGCGCGTGAAAGACCGGGCCCGTACCGGGCACGCGGGCATGGCCAATGAGTGAATCGCTTGAGATATCCATGGTGTTGAACTCGTCGAATGGCGCGGGACTTGCCAGGCGCAGGTCCCGCTTGGGTAAACAAAAAACAGTGGCGACACGGCAAGCCGCATCGCCACTGCATGAGAAACGTGATCGCAGGATCAAGATGCGCTCAGAACGTATGCTTGATCCCGGTGATGACGGAAAGCTGCGAGCCGCCAGCCTGGGGCAGCGAGACGGGAGCAAGGGTGCTGGCCGACAGGGCGAGATTGCCGCCGTTGCTGATGTGATCCGCGGTCACGTACAGGACTGTTCTCTTTGACAGAGAATAAGTGGCGCGCAGGACGATCACCAGCGCCTTGTTGGGAGACTGTTCGTATTTGAGTTGCGCCAGCATGCCATCGAACGACACCTTGTCGGCCACGGGCGCAGAGGCCGTCATCCAGACCATATTGCTCTTCGGCGTGGCCAGGCCCAGGTTGGTACGCTTGATCCAGCCCAGGGCCAAGCGGGTGTCATGGACCTTGGTGTAGCCGCCCAGGATGAACCGGCTGTCCGACAGTTTGGGGGAAGTCAGGCCGCCGAATGTCGCCGCCGTGCCGCCATAGTTGCGTTCATAGCCGCTGTCGACGCCCCAGGTGCTGGCGGTGTATTTGATCAGCGCCGACATTTCCTTGCATTGCTTCCAGGTGACCGTTTCGCCCGGGCAGTTGGTGGCGACGGCGGTCACCGGGGTGCCGGCGACGGCATCGCGGCCGAAACTGTAATTGGCCCCGACTTCGAGTTCCTTGGTGAGGTAGACGCGGTAGCTGACGGCGTTGTCGGCGCGCGCATTGGCAACGCCGTTGTCCAGCGTGGTGATGCCTTGTGCGCCCGTGCCGAACACGTTGATCGGCGACGTGGCGTAAAACCGCATCGTGTACTGGCGGCCGAACGTCAGGCGGCCGAAATCCCCCTCGATACCGACATACGATTGCCGTCCAAACAGGCGTGCGCCCTGGCTCGACGTGCCGTTATTGGCGGAAAAGCCGCCCTGCAAATCAAAGATGGCTTTCAATCCTCCGCCCAGGTTTTCGACACCGCGAAATCCGAAGTAGGACGTCGCCATGCCCGAACCGACTGCGTAAATGTTGCTGGTACTTTTGCCGACGGCGACGTTGTTGAGGTACTGCACCCCTTCATCGATCAAGCCGTAGATCGTGACAGCACTCGGGCCATCGTCCTTGGCCCATGCTGGTGCAATACTCATCAGCGCCGCGCAGGCGCATATCGTGGTCCTGTAGTTCATGGTTTGTCTCTTTATCGTTATCAGCGATCCGCCGTTGCGGCAAGCCGGAATGGGCACCGTTCCGATGGCGGATCACGTTGTCTCTGCCTGGTTGTTGAGTCGACGCACAGCCATTGTGCCCAGTGCGTCGAACGAGCTCAATTGATAAAAACTACCTTCCGTTTGAGCAAATGGTTAAGCCTCGCAGTTGCGAGGTATGTTCACACGTTTCTTCGCCAGGGCATGGAAAAAACATCGCCGCTGCGCGTCCGGCCGGGTGTCGCATGCGGTGGTTGCGGGAATAAAAAGAGGGGATTGCCCCGCCTGAAAAAGCAGGCGGAACAGGGTAGCGGATCGCGCTGCTGGAGAAGGGCAGGCGACCGCGAGGGAGGGTGTTGATGCTGTGTGTAACGACACGCCCGGATTGCGCGCCGCGCAATCCGGTTGGCTGGCGCGTGATGCGCTATCAGCCCTTGGGCTGGAGCGCGTGCAGGCTCATGGCGAGCGAGACCGACGTGAAATAGCCTATGGTAATGAGCAACTCGGCAATCACGGCGCGGCCGAGTGCTGTCTCGTAACGGGCGAAGCGCGCGCCGTCGATCGCGCCGCCGGCGAGCATGTCGCAGACGGCGTCGCAGATGGCGCCAAGGCGCCCGCTTTCAGGATCGGGGCGCCGCTTGTCGAGGATGGAGTTGACCACCGGCTCGGGCACACCGGCTTTCAGCGCATGCCGGCTATGGTTGGCAATGACATAGGGAGCGTTCCAAAAGACCGCCGTCGAGAGGATCGCCACTTCGCTCTCCGCCTCGCTCAGCACTGGCGAGCGGTCGATATGGGTGCCGATGATTTCCATCCCCGCGGCCAGTCGAGGGTTGTGCAGCCAGATATTGAAGGGCGTGGGGATGCGTCCCCGTCCTTCTCCCAGCCGCGCGATGACTTTATTTTGTTCGTCGGAGGCGTGCTCCGGGTCGATACGTTCGAGTCGGTTTTCCATCTTTCCATCTCCTTGCTGTAAAAGGTGCAGGGGCGGGACTCCGACCGGTGCGCCCGGCACCAGGCAGAGTCTCGTCCCGAGGAATATGCGGGCCTAGGCGCCGCCTGCCAGCGCGGGGATCCACTGGCCGATGAGGTTGCTCGGCCATGGAATATGCAGCAGCTGGTCGAACACGCCAAACAGGAACGCCGCCACGCAGACCGCCAATATCAGGCTGAGACGCCAGGTTTCGCGCCCCTCGATGCGCATGAAGGCGACGATGATCAGCGGCACCGTCGGAATCAGGCCGATCAGGGCCGTGCTGACGAGAAAGGCGAGCAGCCAGCCAAGGAAGCGCGCGGCGCGCGTCAGCGTCGTCTTGTTCGACAGGATTTCACCATGGCTTCCCACATCCATGTGGATGGCGCCGTTCTGTCCCGCGCCACCCTGTGCCGGCGTGAAGAAGACCTTGTAGGCGAGACTGATCGTTCCTGCGATCAGCAAGGCGCTGGCCACCACCGTCGGCCCGATTCTGGCCATCAGCAGCCATTCCTGCGCCGTCACCAGCATGTACAGCGCGATACCGAGGAAGAACACGTACATCAGGTCCTCCGGCTTGAACACGGCTTTTCCGCTCGGCCGCACCGCCGCCAGCCCGCCGCTGCGCGCCAGCTTGAGCATCGGGCTGAGAAACACAATCGCCGAGACGCACAGCAGGGCCAGCACGCCAGGCCGCATGACCCAGTCCGCGCCATAGCGCATGGTGGAGATCGACATGTAGCGCTCGATCAAGACGCCCAGCACTGCGCCGAGAATTAACGGCGGACGGGCCCATTTCAGCTGCTTCATGGTCCAGCCGAGCACGCCGGCAGCGAGCAGCACAAACAGGTCGCCCCAGCTGTGCGAGCCTTCGAAGGCGCCGACAAAGACGACCGGCATGATCACCGGCAGGATGATCGAATAGCGCAGCGTCGCGATCTTGGCAAACTGGCCGCTGAGCAGAAAACACAGGCCCGCGCCAAAGATATTGGCCAGCGCGATCGACCACACCATCGAATAGGTCAGGTCGAGATGCTTGGTCAGCATGTCCGGCCCGGGAATAAACCCGTGCACCATCAGCGCGCCGAGCAGGATCGCCGTCGCCGCGCCACCGGGGACGCCGAACGCCAGCATCGGCACCAGCATGCCTCCCTCCCTGGCATTGTTGGCCGCTTCCGGCGCAATCACGCCGCGCACATCGCCCTTGGTAAAGGTTTCCTTGCCGCCCTTGCAGGTTTGCATCGCATGGCCATAGGCGATCCAGTCCGTCACCGCCCCGGTAATGCCCGGGATCATGCCGAGGAACGATCCCAGCGCGCCGCAACGCAGCACCAGGAACCAGTTTTGCAGCGTATCGACGACACCCTGCCGCATCCCCGCGCGCGACTTGACCGGTACGTCGGCCGACAGCGTGGTGCGCTGGATGGCGAGTTCGCACAATTCAGGCAGCGCGAAAATGCCAAGGATGATCGGCACCAGCGGGATGCCGTCCAGCAGATACAGCATCTCTCCGGTCCAACGCTCCTGTCCCGTCTGGGCATTGGTGCCGACCATGCCGATCAGGATGCCGAAGCAGGCCACGACGATGCCCTTCAACGGAGCGTTGCCCGACAGCGTAGCGACCATCGCAATGCCGAAAATGGTCATGCCCAGCATTTCGGGCGTGGCAATCGACAGGACGATGGGCCGGATCAGGGGCAAGGAGATTGCCAGCACGAACGCGCCGATCAAGCCTCCGCACATCGACGAGGTGTAACAGGCAGACAGCGCACGCGACGCTTCGCCGCGCCGGGTCATCGGCAGACCGTCGAGCACGGTCGCCTGCGACGCCGCATGGCCAGGCATGCCGAACAACACGGCCGTGATGACGTCCGACGTCACAATCACCGAATGCATGCCCAGCAGCATCCCGAAGGCGGCGAACGGATCCATCGTGTAGGTGAATGGCACGAGTAGTGCAAAGCCGGTCAAGCCGCCGACGCCCGGCACCAGCCCGAGGGCCAGCCCGACCACAACACCGAAAACGAGAAATACCAGGCGGTCGAACGACAGGATGATCGACAGCGCGTGCACAGCTGCCGACAGGGTGGCGGAGTCGTTTAGAAAATCCATGATTCAACCTGAGTGAAATGGGCACATCGATTCCCGGCGCTGCGCCCGGGCATCCGCAGACTGCGGCCGCTAGCGATTATCAAAAGCATGTCGGTCTCCTAGTCGGCAAGGGTGGGATAGAGGATTTTCGCCGTGCGGCCCCAGATCCAGGCGCGCTCCTCTTCGCTCAGCAATGCAAAACAGGCCTGTCCCTGCTCGACCAGCTTCTTCAGCGGCCCGGCGGAAGCCGGATAGTTCGAGCCGAACGCCAGGCGGTGCGCGCCAAACAGCTTGACCAGGTGCGGGAAAAACGCTTCGGCGCCACCGGGCGCGGCCTGCGCCAGCTCGAAAGTCTTCGGCGTGATCTTCAGATAGATGTTGTCGTATTTCGCCAGGCCGAACAAGCCCGCGCAGGCGTCATACGGAAATCCGTTTTCAAGCACGGGACGTCCGCAGTGGTCCAGCGCGATCCTGACCGTGGGGAAGCGCTCGGCCAGTTGCGCCACCATGCCCAGGCCGTCCGGCGTGGTCTGGATCACGATGGTCATGCCGATCTCGGCGCAGCGCTGCCAGATCGGGAAGGTTGCCGGGTTGACCAGCCAGCTGCCATCGGTCTGGTGCGTGGCGCCGCCGGTGAACAGCCGGATTCCGCCCATGCCGCGCTCCAGCCAGTAATCGAAGGTCTTCAGTGCGTCGGGCGCCAGCAGATCGAAGGAATAGACGCCGGTGAATCTCTCCGGCTGCGCCGCCACGCTGTCGGCAACGTAGGCGTTGTTTTGACCGTAGGTGGTCGACGAATGCACGATGGCGGCCTTGGCGATGCCTGCCGCATCCATATCCGCCACCAGTTGCTCGAAGGTGACCGGCCGCGTGGCGGACCAGTTCGAGCGGTGGCCGTGCTGGGGCGCGATCGGGTAGCGGGCGGTATCCGTCGAAATGATGTGCGGATGGATGTCGATAATTTCGGGTGTCATGTTAATCGAGCCTTTTGGAGTGTCTGTCATTCACCGTGTCCGGATTCTGACCATGTGTGTTTTCATCAGATGTGACGGGTCCTGCGCGGGAGCGGGTCCATGGACCGCCGCCGCGTCTTGCCCAGCTGTCATGCAAAAATTAACGTCGGAATTTGCGCGCGCTGTCGAGCACCGAGGCTGGCGCGGCATAGAGTTTGCTGACGATTTGCTCCACGGCGGTCCCGTCGATCGGGTCGACCGGGTAGCCCTGGGCCTTCATCGCCGCGGCGAACGCGGGATCTGTCATCGTCTTCGAGAAGGCGGCGCGCAGTGCGTCGAGGCGCTCCTGGGGCACGTCCTTCGGCACCGCAATCGGCCGTCCGGCCTCGAACGGCAAGAGGATAAAGTCGAACAAGGCCTTGTCTTCCGGCTTGGTGACATACGTGCTCAGGTTGGGCGCGTTGGGGAAATCGGGGTGGCTTTTCCAGCCCACGTGCAGCAGGACCTTCAGCTTGCCCTCGGCGAGCATCTGTGCCGGCTCGCCGACCTTCAGGCCGTCGATGGTCGAGGCCCAGCCGTCGACTTCGCCGCGCTGCATCGCCAGATACACCTCGCCCCGGCCCGTATAGCCCGGGACGATGTTCATCTTGGCGCCGAGACGCTCGTTGAGCATGGCCGGCAGCATGCGGTTTTCGTTGGAAAACCCGGTCGCGCCGATGGTCAGTTTTTTCTTGAAAAGGTCGTCCGCCGTGGTTGCCCCGGAGCGCGTCATCGCGACCACGCTGTAACTGACCTTGTCGATACTGCCGATCCACCGGACTTTGCGCGGATCGAAGTTGGCCTGCTTCGGATCCAGCAAGGGAATGTACAGGTTGTTGCGCTGGAGCAGCCCGATCACCGTGCCGTCGCTGGGCTGCCTGGACTGGAGTGAATTGGCCGCGACCATGCCGCCGGCGCCGATCACGTTCATCACGACCGCTCTCGGTTGCCCGGGAATGTTCTTCGCGAAGAATTGCGCGAACTGGCGTGCGACCGTATCGCTTGGCGTGCCCGCATCGGCACTGACAAGAAATTTTATGGTTTTGCCGCGATAGAATTTCTCGGCCGATTGCGCGGCCGGTTCGGCAGCCGCGGTCATGCTCATCAGCGCCACGCAAGCGCATATTGTGGTCTTGGAGTTCATCATTGTCTTGTCTCTTTATGGTCGTCAGCGATCCGCCATCATGCAAGCCGGGGCGGACGCCGTCCCGATGATGGATCACGTTGTTTCCGCTTGATTGTTGAGTCAACGCACTGACATTGTGACAGTGCGCCATTACAAATCAATTGAATAAAGCCACCCGGGGTTTGAGCTAATGGTTAAGGCTCACGTGACTGATGGGGATTTGTGCCGGGCGATGTCATGCGCGTCCGGCCGGGCGGCGCGCATGCTTTTCGTGGCGACAGGGCGGCTTACTTTGCTTTGGCGGAGGGCAGCGCTTCGCGCGATGCGGGAGCGGGTCTGGTCAGCAGGTTCTGGGCCGCTTCTTCCAGACACGACACCATCAGTTGCGCGCTGGGTGTCAATCCGCGGTTGCGATTCCACAACACGCCGGCCGGGCGCAGCAGTTTAGGCAGGCTCAGCGGAAGTATATGCAGCGGTTGCGCGGTGTCGTAGGCGGCCGTCCCGGCGATGACGGCAATGAAATCCGACACTTGCAGCTGCGCGCGCGCGACATACACCGACAGCGTCTCGATGTAGTTGTTGGTCAAGGGCACGTCGTGCGCTTCCAGGACCCGCTCCAGTGGATCGCGCAGGATCGAGCCGGACGGCGGCAAGATCCAGGGGTAGGGGCGCAGGTCCGCCCAGGTCACGTTCTTCTTGCGCGCCAGCGGATGTTGACGGCCCGTCATCAGCGCCAGCGGTTCCTCGAGCAATTCCTTTTCTTCGAAGCTGCCATGCGTATCTGCCGGTGACGGCAGGCGGCCCACGATCAAGTCCAGGTGGCCTTGCCAGAGTTCAGGCAACAGCAAGGCACTCGTCCCTTCGGTCACCACCACATTGGTCCCCGGCGAGCGCTGCTTCAGAAGGTTCAAGGCCGGCGACAGCAGCACGGAGGCCGACGCAGGCAACATGCCGATGTACACCTTGCCTTCGCTCCCCGAACTCATGGCCTTCAATTCGTCGCGGGCCTGGCGCAGCACGACCAGCATGGCGCGCGCGTGGCGAATCAGGCATTCGCCATACGAGGTCGGCACCAGGCCGCGCGCGGTGCGCGAAAACAGCACGAGTCCGAGTCCTTTTTCCAGTTCGGACAGGGACTTGGAGACGGCCGGCACGGTTACATGGGTGACGTCGGCCACTTGCGTCAGATTGCGGTAAGTGTCGATCGTGACAAGCAGCCGCAAGTGCCGCGCTTTCAGGTTGAGCTCTAGGTACCAGTCGAGTTGTGACACATTCGTTACCTTTCCAGATAGGTTTGCTTGCCCAGTTTATTTTACCATTTCGTTAAACCTGTGGTTTTACCATTCGGTTAAGTCAGGGGTGGTTTTAGTCAATCGACCACAGGCTGACTTGCTGGCAAGATTCGGCTCTGTCCACCTCGACCGCAGCACATCACATGGGTGCCGGCCAGGTATTTGACGTCTTATAACTTGCCAGACCAACTGGCGCACGGAGCCTTGCGATGACCCAGACATTCAACCGCCGCAGCTTCCTGCGCAGTGCAGGGTTTCTCGGGCTGAGCCTTGCCGCGCCTTATGTCGCGCGGGCTGCCGCCACCACGCTGAGAATTGTCAGCAACCCGGGGCTGGAGAACGCCACGCTGAATGCGCTGATGGCGCGGCAGGGTTATTTCAAGCAATTCGGTGTCGATGCAGTGATCGTCGAGGTGCCCGGAGCCACCGGTCCTTTCGATGCCATCGCCTCCGGAGCCGCCGATATCTGCATGGTATCGGGCTACAACATGGTGCTGTCGCGCATCGAGCAAGGCGCCAGGGTCAAGATCGTCGGCGCCGGCATGAAAAAGCCAGCGCTGACGGTGTTTGCCAGGCCGGACGGGATCGGGACGCTGGCCGACCTGAAAGGCAAGACGGTGGCGGTCGGCCCGCAATTCGGTCTGCTGCATACGCTGATGCTGCAACTGTTGAAGGAAAAGGGGATCGGCACTGCGCAGGTGAATTTTATCGACAAGGGCAGCAACGATCAGTGCCATGAAGCTGTCGTCAAGGGGGAGGCCGATGCCTGCTGCTCCAGCATCTCGCATCTGAACGACAAGGATGGGCTGGCAGTGATCCGCGAGGCGAACCTGTGGCAGGCGCTGCCGAAATGCACCTTCCAGACGGCTTATGCCTCCGAGTTCGCGATCACAGACAAGCACGAGGGAATGGTCGCAGTGATGGCAGCTTATGGGGCGCTGTACGAATATTTGATGTCGCCGGCTTCTCACGACGCCTTTTTTGAGGCGCGCATGCGCGTCCAGAAACAATTCGATGAAGCCTCTGCCCGGGCTATCTGGGATTTCAATCATCTGCAGCGCCCCTATTCGCGGGACCTGTCGCTGACCGACGGCGATATCGCTTATCTGCAAGACATGTTCATCGGCGTGGGCAGCCTGAAGCGAAAGCAAGCCATTGTCGCGGTGGCAGACATGTCGGCGGCAAAAGCCGCGGCGAAACTGCTCGGTTGAGATCGGCCGGGCGGTGTGGTCGTCGCCGGCGATCTGTGCGGAAAACGCACAAATCATGTACCGGCGCATGGCTGGTGCGGGGCCGGCACCGGGTCTACCATGGTTTCACTTATCCACGAAACCTCCAAGGAGTCCCGCATGTCACAAACCATCCGCAACATAGGCGGCGTCCAGTCCGCCACATCGATCAACCCGGCCGCTACGGCGCTGGTATTGATCGATTTCCAGAACGAATATTACGGCGGCCGCCTGCCGATTCACGATGGCCTGAGCGCGCTGCGCAATGCCGCGCGCCTGGCGGCGTGGGCCGACCGGCACGCCATCCCCGTATTTCATATCCGCCATATCGGCGCGGCAGGCGGACCGTTGTTCGCGGCCGGCGGCGAGATGGCGGAAATTCACTCCGGACTGGCGCCGGCGCCGCATCACCGCGTGCTGGACAAATCGACCGTCAGCAGCTTCGCCAGCACCGACCTGCACGCGCAGTTGCAGGCGCTGGGCGTGCGCACGCTGGTGGTGGCGGGATTGATGACGCACATGTGCGTGTCGAACGCGGTGCGCGATGCGCGCCATTTCGGCGCCGACAGCTATGACGTGCTGGTCGCCGGCGACGCCTGCGCCACGCGCGATATCGATGGCTGGGATGGCGGCATCGTCAGCCACGAAGTGCTGCACCGCGCGGCGCTGACCGCGCTGTCCGACAATTTCGCCGACGTGCTGCGCACCGACGCCATCCTCGACCTTCCCGTAGGAGAATGATCATGCCGATCCTGAATGTGACCTTATCCACCGAACCCGACGCCGCGCTGTCCGAGCGCGTCGCCGGCGAGCTGCTGCGCCTGACCGGAGATATCCTGCACAAGGCCCCGGCGCTGACGTCGATCGCGATTCATTACGTGCCGGCCGCGCACTGGCATGTCGGCGGCAGTTCGCTGGCGCGGCAGCAAAAGAACAGCTTTTTCCTCGATATCAAGATCACCGATGAAACGAATACGGCGACGGAAAAGGCGGCGTATATCGCCGCCGTGTTCGCGCGGATGCGGGAGGTGATCGGCGAATTGCACGAGGTCAGTTACGTCCACATCGACGACGCGCGCGCGGCCGCCTGGGGGTATGGAGGGTTGACGCAGCAGTATCGGGCGGTGCGGAAGGTGATTGAACAATAAGCGGTTATTCGAGCGCAAGTCCAAATCAGCGGCAAAACCTGGGGTCAGACCCATGGGTCTGACCCCGGCTTTATGCTTTTGATTTTGACTTGTTCAAGCCTCACTCCCAACCACGCTGCCGGTAATACTCCGTCGCGAAATCGACGAACACGCGCACTTTCGGCGATAAATGGCGGTTTTGCGGGTACAGCACGTACAGTTCGCGTGGGCGCTGGGTGTAGCCGGGAAGCACCGGCACCAGCGCGCCGCGCCGCAGTTCGTCGTGCACGATGAACGACGAGGCGATCGCGATGCCGAGTCCGGCCAGCGCGGCGGTGCGCAGCGCGATGCCGGTGTTGGCTTGCAGATTGCCCCGCACCGTCACGCTGTGGCGCACGCCGTCCGGACCATTGAAATGCCACTCGTGCGGGCGCGCGACCTGCGTGTAGGCCAGGCAGTTGTGTTGCAGCAGGTCGTCCGGCGTCTGCGGCGCGCCGTGCCGTGCGAGATAGTCCGGGCTGGCCACCAGCAGCACGGAGTTGCCGGCCAGCCGTTTCGCGATCAGCGTGGAATCCGGTAAGTCGCGCGTGAGCCGCAAGGCGACGTCAAAACCATCTTCGATCAGGTCGACGATACGGTCGTTGCAGACCAGGTCGATCTTCAGTTCGGGATACATTGCGATGAATTGCGGCAGCCAGGTCGCCAGTTCCATCGTGCCGAACGCCATCGGTGCATTGATGCGCAGGCTGCCGGAAGGGCGCGCCTGGTGCTGGCCGACGGCGCGGTCGGCGTCGTCGAGCGCATCGAGGATCTGGCGGCTCGCTTCGTAATATTGCTTGCCGGCGGCGGTCAGCGCGAAACGGCGCGTGGTGCGGTTCAGCAGTTGCGCGCCGAGCCGGGTTTCCAGCTGGCGCACCTGGCGAGACACTGCCGTATGCGAGACGCCCAACGCCTCGGCCGCGGCCGTAAAACTGCCCAGTTCGACGACGCGGCGCAAGGCGCGCAGCGCCGCCAGTTGGTCGATGCCGGCCAACACTCAGTCCGGACGATCAGTCAAAGCGCAGGCCGTCGAGCGCGAATCCCTTGATGAATTCGCTGGCAGGCAAGCGCTTGCCGCCCGGTTTTTGCAGTTCGGTCAGGCGCAGCGAGCCGCCGCCGCAGGCGACGACGATGCCGTGCTGCGCATCGGCCGCCAATACCTGGCCGGGCGCGGCCGTGCTGTCGGCGTCGAGGACATCCGCGCCCCACAATTTGATCGTCACGCCGCCGATTTGCGCGTGCGCGCCTGGGAATGGATTAAAAGCGCGAATCTTGCGGCAGATTTCGCGGGCCGGCCGCGTGAAATCGAGCGCGGCTTCTTCCTTGCTGATCTTGGCGGCATAGGTCACGCCGGCTTCCGGTTGCGGCACCGCTTCGTGGATGCCCTGTTCCATCTTGCGCAAGACCTTGACGACCATCTTCGCGCCCAGCGCGGCGAGTTTGTCGTGGACACTGCCGGTCGTGTCTTTCGGGCCGATCGCGACGCGCTCGATCAGCAGCATCGGGCCGGTATCGAGACCTTCTTCCATCTGCATGATGGTGACGCCGGTTTCGGCATCGCCCGCTTCGATCGCGCGGTGGATCGGCGCGGCGCCGCGCCAGCGCGGCAACAAGGAACCGTGGATATTGATGCAGGGCTTGATGTCGAGCGTGCCGCGCGGCAGGATCAGGCCGTAGGCCGCCACCACCATTGCATCGTAGTCGGTCGCCAGCAGCAAATCATGGGCGGCTTGCGCTTCGGCGGCGCGCTGCGGGTCCTTGCTGTCGCGGCGCAGCGACAGCGGTTGGGCGACGGGAATCGCGTGCGCCAGTGCATATTGCTTGACGGCAGACGGTTGCAGATGCAGGCCGCGCCCGGCCGGGCGGTCCGGCTGCGTCAGTACCAGGGGAATCTCGAAGCCCGCTTCGTGCAGGGACTGGAGCGCTACCGCCGCGAATTCCGGCGTGCCGGCGAAGATTATTTTCATTGTCATTCCTCTTGGTGGTGGCCTGCGCCGGACCTGCCTGGCCGGAAAACCGATGGAAGGACGCGGCGCCGGCGCCGGGCCTGCTTCAGAAGCGGCGGCCTTGCGCGCGCAGCGACTTTTCGCGTTCGATGCCGCGTTCTTCCTTCATCATCTTGGTCTTGATGCGGTTGCGCTTCAAGGGCGACAGGTATTCGACGAAGACCTTGCCCAGCAGGTGGTCCATTTCGTGCTGGATGCAGACGGCCAACAAGCCGTCCGCTTCCAGTTCGAACTGTTCGCCTTTGACATCGAAGGCGCGCACCTTGATTTGCGAAGCGCGTTCGACGCCGTCGTAGACGCCGGGTACCGACAGGCAACCTTCGTCGTAGATCTGGCGGTCGTCGCTGGACCAGATGATTTCCGGGTTGATGAACGCGGTCAGGCCATCCTTGGTTTCGGTGGTGTCGACGATGATGACGCACTCGTGCACGTCGATCTGGGTCGCGGCCAGGCCGATGCCGGGGGCGTCGTACATGGTTTCGGCCATGTCGCCGACCAGCTTGGCCAGGCGCGCGTCGAACGCGGTGACGGGCTGCGCGATTTTATGCAGGCGCGGATCGGGATAGCGGAGGATATTCAGTATGGACATTCGACTAGGGCTTGGTAGCTTGATAAATAAAGGAGTGCTCGGTGCGGTGCTATCGACGGTGCTTGCGACTGCAGTAAACGCTGGCAATCCCGGCCTGGCCCGGCAAAAACGCAACAGGCACGCCCGGCGGCGCAGCGTGGTTTCTCTTGCTAGTTCAGGGTTTTATGGGCAGAATTTGATTCAGTTCGGCAAGTCTTCCGATCCTGGAAAATCTTCCGTCAATGCCGCACTTTACGGACATATTAATGAAAAATTTTAGCACAGTCAGCGCCCGATGGTTGATTGCAACGCTGTTTTCCGGTGTGACGGCCGCTTCGGCGCAGACTCTGCAATGCGCATTCCTGCCCAATGCGCCGGACCAGCATGTCGTGGTGAAGGGCGATACGCTGTGGGATATTTCCGGCAAATTCCTCGAACGGCCCTGGTGCTGGCCGCAGGTGTGGGGCATGAACCGCGAGGAAATCCATAATCCGCACTGGATTTATCCGGGCCAGATCGTCTACCTGGACCGCGCCGCCGGGCGCCTGCGCCTGGGCAACCGCATCGGCGCGGACGGCAATGGCAGCGGCGCCGACGGCGGCGATCCGTCCGTGCTGCGGCTGCGTCCGCAACTGCGGATGGAAGGGCTGGGCAAGGATGCGGTGCAATCGATCCCGACCGGCGATATCGAACCGTTCCTGTCGCAACCGTTGATCATCGAGGGCGACGAACTGAGCGCCGCGCCGCGCATCATCGCCGCGCAGGAAGGGCACGTCTTCCTCGGCAAGGATGAAAAAGCCTATGTGCGCGGCGATCTGAAGAACGGCACCTCGTTCCAGGTCTTCCGTCCCGGCAAGCCGCTGAAAGATCCGATCACCAAGGCCGTGATCGGCCAGGAAGCGTTTTATCTCGGCACCTTGAAACTGGCGACGGCGGCCAAGGCCGGTTCCGACGTCCATACCTTCATCGTCGCCAGCGCCAAGGAAGAAATGGGCAAAGGCGACTTGCTGATGCAGCCGCCGCCTACGCCGATGCGCAACTATGTGCCGCATCCGCCGGAAAGCAAGGTCGACGCGCACGTGGTGGCGATTTACGGCGGCGTCACGCACGCCGGCCAGAACCAGGTGGTCAGCATCAATCGCGGCAAGCTTGACGGGCTCGATATCGGTTCCGTGCTGCAGTTGTACCATACGGGGAAGACGGTGACCGACCCGGGTGCCAGCAAAGGCTGGCACAACATGGGACACCCGCAGGTCAAGCTGCCGGATGAAGAAGTGGGCAGCTTGTTTATCTTCCGCGTGTTCAAGCATATTTCGTACGGTTTGATCATGCAGGTGACGGAACCAGTGGAAGTGGGCGACGTCGCCAAATCGCCGGAGTAAACCGCGCCGTGCAAGCCACGGATACCCCGCCTCCCGCAGCCCGGGCCGATTCCAGCCTGGCCGACTGGCTGCGCCTGGAACAGGCGCACGGCGTCGGCCCGGTGGCGGCGGGCGCCTTGCTGGCCATGTACGGCCAGCCCCACCTTGTCTTTGAAGCTGGCCATGACGAGCTGCGCGCCGCGCTGGAAAATATCGTTTCGCCCGCGCTGGCATCGGCGGCGGCGCGCGCGCTGTGCGAACCGGAGCCGCGCGCGCGGGATGAACTGGCGCGCCTGCTCGAAGCGACCGAAGCGTGGCTGGCGCAGCCCGGCCAGCGCCGCGGCGTGCTGACCTTGCACGATATTTCCTATCCGGCGCAGTTGCGCCAGATCGCCGATGCGCCGCCGCTGCTGTATACGAGAGGGGACGCCGAACTGCTGTCGCGGCCTTCCGTGGCCATGGTCGGCAGCCGCAACGCCAGCGCGCAGGGACAAGCCAATGCCGAACGTTTCGCGCACGCCCTGTCCGTGGCCGGGCTGACCATCGTCTCCGGGCTGGCGCTGGGCATCGATGCGGCGGCCCATGGCGGCGGCCTGCTCGGTCCGGCATCGACGGTGGCCGTGATCGGCACCGGCATCGACCGCGTCTATCCGGCGCGCAACCGGCAACTGGCCGAGCAAATTGCTGATCAGGGCTGCATCGTCAGCGAATATGCGCTCGAAACGCCGCCGAAGGCAAGCAATTTTCCGCGCCGCAACCGCGTCATCAGCGGCCTGGCGCGCGGCGTGCTGGTGGTCGAGGCGGCCGCCGAATCCGGCTCGCTGATCACCGCCGAGTATGCGGTGGAACAGGGGAGGGAGGTGTTCGCGATCCCCGGCTCGATTCATGCCACGTTGAGCAAGGGTTGCCACAAATTGATCAAGGAGGGCGCGAAACTGGTGGAGTCGGCCGCCGACGTGCTCGACGAATTACATTGGCCGGCCGCCGGCCAGGGTAAGCTGCGCGCCGAACAGGCGGCTGCGCTGCGCGGCGAACTGGAACAGTTATTGGCCGCGCTGGGCCACGACCCGGCCGCGCCGGACGTGCTGGCGCTGCGCACCGGCCTGGCGCCAGCCGCCGCGCAAGGCCATTTGTTGGCGCTGGAGCTGGCCGGCCTGGTCGAGAGATTGCCCGGTGGCATCTTCCAGCGCTTGCGCCGTTGAGGTCGCTGTTGCCGTGCGGGGCTTGTGTTTGGCCGATCTATGCTGATAGAGTAGCGCCATGTTCGACATCCTTGTTTACCTCTACGAGACCTATTACCGCCCCGATGCGTGCCCGGAACCGGCCGCATTGGCACGGAAACTGTCGGCCGTCGGTTTCGACGACGTGGAGATTTCCGAAGCGCTGGTGTGGCTGACCGACCTGACCGCGATGGCCGGCGCCGAGCAGGCGCTGACGGCCGCTTCCACCGGCATCCGTTATTATGTGCAGGCCGAGCACGATGCGCTCGGCACGCGCGCCATCGGTTTTATCCAATTCCTCGAAAGCGCCAACGTATTGACGCCGCTGCAGCGCGAGATCGTCATCGAACGCGCGCTGGCGCTGGAAGAAACTCCGGTCTCGCTGGGCAAGCTGAAGGTCATCGTCCTGATGTTGCTGTGGAGCCAAGGCAAGGAACCGGATGCGCTGATGTTCGACGACCTGTTCGGTTCCGACGAAGACCAGTCGCCGCGCCAGTTGCACTGACGCCGCCAGCCGCGGCCACCCCCTGTACGGCAAGCTTCCGGCTCTGCGCGCAACGCTTGCCGAGGGCGCGGCCAGCCGCTTATCATTGGCGCTTTGACAATAAAATGTCAACAGTGCCGGTATTGCAAAAATTCAGCATGCGGCGCAATGTTCTGTATGATGCGCATGCTGAAGCAAATCTAGTGTAAAAAAGAGAATACAAAATTATGAGCAAAACCCTCATCATCGCCGAGAAGCCCTCTGTCGCGAACGATATCGCGAAGACGCTTGGCGGCTTCACCAAGCACGATGAGTACTTCGAATCCGACGACTACGTGCTGTCCTCGGCCGTCGGCCACCTGCTGGAAATCGCCGTGCCGGAAGAGCACGACGTCAAGCGCGGCAAATGGAGTTTCGCCCATTTGCCGATGATTCCGCCATATTTCGCGCTCAATCCGATCGCCAAGACGGAGTCGCGCCTGAAAGTATTGAACAAGCTGATCAAGCGCAAGGATGTCACCGGCCTGATCAACGCATGCGACGCCGGGCGCGAAGGGGAACTGATTTTCCGCCTGATCGCGCAAAACGCGAAGGCGAAACAGCCGATCCAGCGACTGTGGCTGCAATCGATGACGCCGAACGCGATCCGCGAAGGTTTTACCAAGCTGCGCAGCGATGAAGACATGTTGCCGCTGGCCGACGCGGCGCGCTGCCGCTCGGAAGCGGACTGGCTGATCGGCATCAACGGCACCCGCGCGATGACCGCGTTCAACTCGAAAGAGGGCGGTTTTTATCTGACGACGGTTGGCCGCGTGCAGACGCCGACCCTGTCGATCGTCGTCGAGCGCGAAGAAAAGATCAAGAAATTCGTGCCGCGCGATTACTGGGAAGTGCGCGCCGAATTCGCCTGCGCGGCCGGCGTCTACGAAGGCCGCTGGCTCGACGACAAGTTCAAGAAGGATGAAAACGATCCTGAAAAACGTGCCGAGCGCCTGTGGAGCAAGGCCGCCGCCGAAGCCATCGCGCTCGCTTGCCGCGGCAAACAGGGCAATGTCACCGAGGAATCGAAGCCGACCACGTCGATGGCGCCGGCGCTGTTCGACTTGACGAGTTTGCAACGCGAAGCCAACGGCCGTTTCGGCTTTTCGGCCAAGAACACGCTCGGCCTGGCCCAGGCGCTGTATGAAAAGCACAAGGTGCTGACTTACCCGCGTACCGATTCGCGCCACCTGCCGGAAGATTACATCCCGACCGTCAGGCAGACGCTCGACACGGTGATGGAAAACAATAACTATCACCAGTTCGCCAAGCAGATCATCGACAAGGGTTGGGTCAAGCCGAATAAACGGATCTTCGACAATACGAAAATTTCGGATCACTTTGCGATCATCCCGACCAGCATCGCGCCGAAAAACCTGTCGGAGCCGGAACAGAAGTTATATGACCTGGTCACGCGGCGCTTCATGGCCGTGTTCTTCCCGGCCGCCGAATTCCAGGTCACGACCCGCTATACCGAAGTGTCCGGCCACCGGTTCAAGACCGAAGGCAAGGTCATGACCAATCCGGGCTGGCTGGCGATCTACGGCAAGGAAGTCGCTGCCGACGACGACAAGGATGGCGGCAACCTGGTACCGGTGGCGCCGGGCGAGAAGGTGCAGACGGAAAAAGTCACAGCCAACGGCCTGGTCACCAAGCCGCCCGCGCGCTATTCGGAAGCGACTTTGCTGTCGGCGATGGAAGGCGCGGGCAAGTTGATCGATTCCGACGAGTTGCGCGACGCGATGGCCGGCAAGGGCCTGGGTACGCCAGCTACGCGCGCGGCGATCATCGAGGGCTTGCTGACGGAAAAATACCTGCTGCGCGAAGGGCGGGAATTGATGCCGACGGCGAAAGCGTCGCAGTTGATGATCCTGCTGCGCGGCCTGGGCGTCAACGAACTGACGGCGCCGGAATTGACCGGCGAGTGGGAATATAAGCTGTCGCAGATGGAAAAGGGCCGTATCTCGCGCGAGGAATTCATGCGAGAGATTGCCCAGATGACGGAAATCATCGTCAAGCGGGCCAAGGAATACGACAACGATACGATTCCCGGAGATTATGCAACGCTGCAAGCACCGTGCCCGAACTGTGGCAGCGTGGTCAAGGAAAACTACCGTCGTTTCGCCTGCACCAAGTGCGAATTCTCGATGGGCAAGACGCCTGGCAGCCGCCAGTTCGAGATTGCCGAAGTCGAGGAATTGCTGACCAAGCGCACCATCGGCCCGCTGCAAGGTTTCAGGTCGAAGATGGGACGTCCGTTCGCGGCCATCCTGCGCATCGCGCGCGATGAAGATATCCAGAACTTCAAGCTCGAATTCGATTTCGGCCAGGACGACGAGGGTGAAGATGGCGAAGGCGTCGATTTCACCGGACAGACGCCGCTCGGAGCTTGTCCGAAGTGCAGCGCCGGCGTCTACGAAATGGGCCTGGCCTATGTGTGCGAGCACAGCGTGGCCAAGCCGAAGACCTGCGATTTCCGCAGCGGGCGCATCATCCTGCAGCAGGAAATTTTGCCGGAACAGATGGCGAAACTGCTCAATGACGGCAAGACGGATCTGTTGCCGGGCTTTGTATCGCAGCGCACGCGCCGTCCGTTCAAGGCTTTCCTGGTGAAGGGCAAGGACGGCAAGATCAGCTTCGAGTTCGAAGAGCGCAAGGCCAAGCCGGGCGCCAAGCCGAAAGCGGCGAAGGATGATGGCGCCGAGGCGGATGTCGAGGTAGACGGCGCGGAAGCGGCGCCGGCCAAGAAAGCGGTGGCGAAGAAAGCTGTCGCCAAGGCGCCGGCGGCGGCTAAAAAGGCACCGGCCAAGAAGGCGGTCGCCGCCAAGCCGGCTGCCAAGAAAGCGGTAGCGGCAGCGAAGTAAAACAAAAACGGGACCTGAGCGTCCCGTTTTTTTATTGGCGATTTACCGGAATATTTGAAAAAATCCAACGGCAGAATCTGGGGTCAGACCCATGGGTCTGACCCCGGCCTTTGCACTGGGTTTGGCCTTGAAAACAGCATTGGCTAGTTTGCATTAGATGGGCCACTAGCGGCTCGGCGTGAATACAGTTGCAGTTGCTCAGCGCAAATCTTCCGTATAAAAATAGACTGAACCGCGAATCGCCGCCGGTGCCGCGTGCAGCGCTGCGGCCAGCGCTGCGGCATCGGTTTCGCTCAAGCCATCCTTGGCGATGCTGACCGGCGCAATTGGTGCGCCCGGCGTTGCGCGATAGGAAACGATGTGGTCGAAGTCCGGCCGGCTATCGATCTGCTTGATGAGAAAACGCTGCGTACCGCTGCCGACCTGCATATAGCTGGCGCTCGCGCTGGTCTTGGCGTCCGGCGACAATTGCCGGAACAGCAGCACCTTGTCGACCACCACGGTGGCGCTGCCATATTGGGTCTTGCCGCCCTGCTCGAAATGGCCTTGCACCAGGTTCGCCTTGAATTGCCGCAGCGGTGAGCCGGCGCCGGGAGCCAGCCGGTCCAGCTCGAATTTTTCCGGAGCGATGGTCCACAGCGCCGTCTTGCCGTCGAGCCGCCGTTTCAGCGCGGCGTCCAGCGCTGGATCGGCCACGTGCACTTGCAGGATGACCTGGTAATCGTGCGGCGCATGGAACATCGGCAGGTGCGATGCATATAAACCCTGTTTGCCGCCGAACAGCGCCATGCCGTGTTCGCCATAGGTCGGACCGGCCGCCAGTGCGCCGCCGGCCAGCAGCATGCCGGCCGCCAGCATGGCTGCTCGCACGGGCAGGGCGTTCATGCCTTCACCAGCAGTTTGCCGCGATGCTCGCCGGTGAACAGGGAGTTGAGCGCGGCGGGCAATTGTGCAAAACCGTCGATCACGGTTTCCTCGAAAACGATCTCGCCGGCTTTGACCCAGGGCGCGACGATGCGTTTCATTTCATCCATCCGGTGCACGTAATCGCGCGCCAGCATGCCCTGGATCGTGGCGCGCTGGTACAGCAGGTGGTGCAGCAGGCGCGGTCCCAGTTCCGGCGTTTCCAGTCCGCCGCCGTACTGGCTGATCTGGCCGCAGATGACGATGCGCGCGCGGCGGTTGATCAAGGGGATAATCGCGTCCGTCACCATGCCGCCGACGTTGTCGAAATAAACGTCGACGCCGCCGGTCAGCGCCCGGATTTCCGCGCCCAGCGAATCCGCGTCGGAATGCGCCTTGTAATCGATGGCCCAGTCGGCGCCCAGCGTGTCGCGCAGCCAGGCGCACTTGGCGCCGCCGCCGGCGATGCCGAGCACGCGCGCGCCGTGGCGCTTGGCGAATTGCACGACCAGCGAGCCGACCGCGCCGGCCGCGCCGGACACGACGACCACCTCTCCGGCGTGCGGCTTGCCCGATTCCGTCAGGCCAAACCAGGCGGTACGGCCTGGCATGCCGAGCACGCCGAGTGCTGTCGTCACCGGCGCCTGTTCTGGATCGAGCCGCGTCAGGGCGCCCGCGTGCAGGCGCGCGTGGGTCTGCCAGCCGCTGTAACTGTAGACCCAGTCGCCCGCTGCGAAGCCGGACGCGTTCGACGCCAATACCTGGGATACGACGCCGCCTTGCTGCACCGTGTTCAGCGGGTGCGGGTCGGGGTCATAGGTCGGCTTGCTGGACTGGCCGATGCGCATG
Organism: Pseudomonadota bacterium; assembly: GCA_040389645.1. GTDB lineage: Bacteria > Pseudomonadota > Gammaproteobacteria > Burkholderiales > Burkholderiaceae_D > Rugamonas. The sequence goes on from JAZJZT010000033.1 coordinate 59,451, forward strand.
TACGGGTCCACGCTGAAGTAACGCGCGGCGATCAGCACTTCGTTGTCGCCCAAGCGGGTATCGAGCTGTTGTTCGGCCAGCCGGTAATGCGCGGCGGTGATCTGGCCTACCGGTTGCTGCTGGTAGATCCACTGGTGTTGGGTAATGGTCGTCATGCAGCCATGGTATGCTCGCTTGCGTATCCCGTAAAGCAACTTAAATTCACTTTTCGTATCCCCTTGGGACATCATGAACCTGACTGACCTGCGCATTTTCGTCAGCGCCGCGCGCCGCCCGTCGCTGGGTGCGGCCGCGCAAGAGATGCACCTGACGCCGTCGGCCGTTTCCAAAGCCTTGAAAAGACTGGAAGACAGCCTCGGAAAACCGTTATTCGACCGCAGCGCCAAGCAGTTGGTGCTCAATCAAAGCGGGCATTTTTTGCTGTCACGCGCGCAAACGCTGCTGGCGTTGGCCGACCAGGCGAGATCGGACTTGCTGGGAGAGCAGGCGGCGATCGATTGCCGCGTCGGCGGCCCGGCCATCCTGTTGTGGCGGCACGGCGGCATGCTGTCCGCCGCACTGCGCGCCTACCCGCAGGCAAGCTTGCGCATGCAGCAGATGTTCGAGGAGGAAGCGCTGGCGGCGCTGGCGCGCGGCGATGTGCAGGCGGCCATCGTCACCAGTGTCGTCACCGAGGGAAGAGGAGAGCATTGGTCTGAGGAATGGGTGGCGACGCCGCTGGGCAGCGTGACCTTGCACCTGGTGGCGGGACGCAGCCATCCGCTGGCGCGGACACTGGCGCCGGACAGCGGCGGCGTGTTGCGCGCGAACACGGCGCAGGTACTGGAATACGATTTCGCCTGCCCCTCGCGCTCGCTGTTTTGCGGCGTCCAGCGCGGCGCGCGCTCCGACGGCTGGCGCGACGACCGGTTGCCGCGCAAGATACGCTATTGGAGCGACGACCTGCAATTGCTGCTCGGGTTTGTGAAATCGGGCGATGCGCTGGCTTATTTACCGGACTTCGCGCTGGCCGACCCGGAACTGGTGCGTATCCAGGTCGGCGATTGCGCGTTCGAATGCAGCGAACAGGTGGCGCTGGTGTGGAACCCGGTGCGCGCGCCGGCGTGGTTGCAGCGGCTCGCCGCGGAGTTGAGCGGCGGCGCCGTTTAATCCTTCAGATCGGCCGGCACCTTGCCGCCATTGGCGGCGAGCTTGTTCATCACTTGCCGATGCAGCCAGATATTCATCGTGGCCGAATCGTTGGTGTCGCCGCTGTAGTGCAATTCCTGCGCCAGTTCCTTGCGCGATTGCAGGCTGCTGTCGAGGTTCAGCAATTTCAGCAGGTCGACGATGGAGCTGCGCCAGTTCAGCGGCTGGCCGGCCTGTTGCGCCAGGCCGTTCAGGATGCTTTCGACATCGACTTCCGATATTGCGGCCGTGGCCGACGCGGCGGGAGTCGCGGGCGCAGTCGATGGTGCCGGAGCCGCTTGCGGCGTCTGCGTGGCGACGACGGCTGGATGCGATTCAGGGAAGATTTTATGGAAAATATTGCTCAGTATGCCCATGGCGAAACCTTTCTGTTGGTGGGGAGGTAGGGGTGCGGTTTAATGTTGGCGCGCTTCGGCCATCTTGCCCAGCATGATGGCCAGTGCGACGCCACCGAGGGTCTTGACCAAGGTCGGGTGTTCGGCATAAAAATCACCCATGCGGTCGATGACGCTGGGATTGTTTTGTTCGGCGCTGGCGGCGATTTCCTGCACTTGCTGCGGCGTCAGTTGCGCGGCGATTTCCGGCGTCACTTGCGCGACATCGGGCTTGCCCTGGAACAGGTGGCCCAGCACGCCGCCGGCGACCGAACTCAGCATGGCAGGGCTGATGCTGCCGATCAGGCGCCTCAACATGCTGGTGCGCTGGCCGGAATCGCTGTTCTGGAACAGTTGGCTGATCATTTGCGGGAACGGCGGCGTCTGGTCCGAACGCAGTGCTTCGCTCACGCCCTGCGCGATGGTCTGGTGCGGCGCGGCTTGCGCCACCTGGTCGAAATCCTGGTGTGCCTGTTCGAGCGGCGGGTTGGGTGTGCCACCCAGATATTGTTGCAAGATATTGGCGAAATCGAAGCCCATGTTGTTCTCCCATTCAGGTATAAACGACCAGTATCTTCGGGACCGGTGCACACGGTCTGTTCGGAATCTAACCAAGAGCAGTTTGCTACTGACCAATCTCCACCGGCACCAGGTTATCGTCCGGCTTGCGGTCGATCAATTTATTGTCCGGATCGATGCCCGCCCTGGCCGGGCGCGCGCCGACGATCACTTTGATCGTGCTTTCCTTTTGCGAAATCAGCCTGCGCTCGCGCAATAAACTGTTGCCATCCTTGTCGTCGACGCCGATCTCGATCAGGTCGTGCAACGGCACTTCCTGCTCGGCGCCCAGTTCGTCGGCGCGCAGCTTGCTGGCGTGCACCGTCAGCGTCACTTCGTACTTGCCGTCCGCGCGCTTGCGCGCGTTCGCGCCCAGCGCGCGGTTGTCGTACAGCACGATGCGGTTAAACAGGTCGTCGATCAGGTAAGCCTGTTCCGGCGGCGTCACCTTGCGCAAGCCTTCCACCAGCGCCGTCACGCTGGGGTAAGGAGAACCGTGTTCGGCGTACTGTTGCAATAAGCCTTTCAGCACCGCGTTGATCCTGTCTTCGCCGACGATATCCTGCAACAGGTACATCGCCAGGCTGCCCTTGCGGTAGTGAATATAGTCCTGGTTTTCATTGTCGGCCAGCGGCAATTCCTTGCGGTTTTCCAGCGCGCGGCCGAGCAGGTAATGGTTCAGGTCATAGCGCAGGAAGCGGCGCATCTTGGCCGGTCCGAAGGTTTTTTTCATCACCATCAGCGCCGAATATTCGGCCAGCGTTTCGCTCAAGACCGTGGCGCCGCGCGTGTTGCCGCCGACCAGTTGATGGGCCCACCACTGGTGCGCCACTTCGTGCGCCGTCACGTAGAACGGGTAATCGATATCCTTCGGATTGCGGTCTTCGACCTTGGCGATAAAACCGACGCTTTCCGAGAAGGGGATCGTGTTCGGGAACGATTGCGCAAATTTCTCATACCTTGGGAATTCGACGATGCGCACGATCTTGTGCTGATAGGGGCTGAAATTTTTCGTGCAATACTCGAGCGCTTCCTTGACGCCCCGGGTGATGCGATCCAGGTTGTATTCATGGCCGGGATGGTAGTACAGCTCGATGCCGACATCCTGCCACCAGTCATGCCGGACGGCGTAGCGGGCCGATTGCACGGCATAGAAATTCAGGATCGGCTGGTCCATCCTGTAGTGGAAATAACGCTTGCCCTGCGCCTGCCATTCCTTCAACAGCGTGCCGGGCGCGATCGCGATCTGGTCCGCGCTGGTGCCGATGACGGCGTCGAAATTGACCCAGTCGGCATCGCTGCCGAGGTAGTTATTCAGTAAACCCTTCGGATCGTCGCGCGGCAGCGCGCGTTCCTGCGCCGGCAAGCCGTGTTTCTTGCGGTCGCGCGCATCGCTCAGTTCGACCTGGCGTTGGTAGCCGATATGCGGCAAGACCGTGTTGTTGAAGAAGGTGCCGTTGGCCACCACCGGCGTATCCTGGCCCAGGCCGAGGATGCCCTTGGGCGCGTAATCGAGTTCGAATTCCAGCGCGATGCTCGCGCCCGGCGCCAGCGGCGTGCCGAGCCGGTAGCTGTAGAAGCCGAGTTCCCTGTCGTTCAGCCGCAGGTGCGTGACTTGGCCGAAGCGCAGTGGGCGCAGGTCCGCGCGCGGGTCTTGCTGCACGTAGATCTCGGCGATCGGCTGCGCGCTCTTGTTTTCCAACAGGTAGCGGCCTTTTACTTGCAGGCGGCGCTGTTCCGGCGCGATCTCGATGCCGAGCTTGACGTCGGTGATGCGCGGCTGCGCCAGGTCGGCCAGCCGTTTATATTGACGTTCGTAGTCGGCGCGCTCGGCATCCTGGCGGTAGGCCGATTTATAGTGATTGGCGATATGCAGGTTGTAGAACAGCACGCCGCCGGCGCCTGTAAAAATCGCCAGCGCGATGCCGATCGTGACCAGCACCGGCGCGGTCAAAGCGTGGCGCGCCAGTTGCACGCGCATCTTCCATTCGGTATTGGCGCCGCGCGCCCAGAACAGTAGCGACAGCACGATCAACATCAGCGCCGCGCCGCTCCAGTACAGTTCGAACCAGCGTTCGCGCAGCAGGAAGTGGCCGTAACCGTTCATCGCCGAATACATGAAACGGGGCGACGTCGCGTACAGCAGCATCGGGTGATCCAGGCCCAGCGCGCCGAGGCTGACGGTGGCCAGGTAATAAACGATCATCGCGAAATACGCCAGGTATTTATGGTTGATCAGCACTTGCAGCGCGATCGCCAGCACCGCCACCAGCGCATAAGCCGGCAACTGGATCAGGAACAGGTGCTGGAAATACAGGCCCGGTTCGAGCAGCAGGTAACCCTTGGCGATCTGGATCGACATGCCGCACAACATGACAACCACCATCAGCAGCGCCTGCAAGCCGATCAGCGCGAACAGTTTGGACAGCAGCGGCAGCCAGCTCGGGATCGGCAGCGCGTCGAGCATCAGCGCGATGCGGTGTTCGCGCTCGCGCCAGACCAGTTCGCCCGCATAGAAGGTCGTGATCGCCAGCATGAACAGGGCGAAAGTTTCCGTCACCATTTCCAGCACCAGGTATGTCACCGGATAGGTCTTGGTGCCGTACATCGAACCCAGGTCGAGCGCGCCGGCATACATCGTCAGCACGCCGGCCAGCACGATGACGAGAAAATAAATGTTTTTGACGGTTTCGCGCAGGTTCAGCCAGCTCATTTTTATCAGCAGCCAGCCCAGGCTGCGCGCCTGGAAATCCGGCGCTTCGCTGGTGTGCGCGGCGCTGGCGCTGATGCGCAGCGGCGCTTCTCCCTCGCCGCGCAGATCTCCCTTGCCGCTGTCGATGTCGCTGACGAAGTGGAAGCGCCAGTAGCCGAGCAGCAGCACGACCAGCGCGAACGATGACCAGATCGCGCGGTTCAGCAGATAGACGCCTTCGGGCAACACCAGGCGAGAGTTGCGTTCGGCGATCGGCCAGTATTCGGTCAGGCGGATCACTGCGGTGGTGCCGAAGGGATCGATCAGCGCGGCCAACGTCTTGTAATCGAGGTCGCGCGCCAGCCCGGGCGCGACGATGTAGCCGACCAGCATGACGACGCTGCTGATGTAGACCGGCAGCATGCGCCGCGTCAGCGCGGCCAGCACAAAAAAGATCGCGCCGAAGATGAACAGATTGGGAAGCAGCGTGAAAAAGTACGGCAATAAATAGGCGGCCAGCGGCACCGCGCCCAGGCGTTCCGGATCGACGCCGGGGATGAAGGTGCCGAGCCAAGTGCCGAGCAGGATGCTGGAAAACACCACGGCCAGCACGAGATAGGCGCCGACGAAGCGGCCGAACATGTACTGGTATTTCTTGATCGGCGCGCTGAAGAAAAAATGGTGCACATCGTATTCGAAATCCTGCTGCACCGAGCGGCCCATCATTGCCGCCACCACGATCACGCCGACGCAGCCGAGGAAGCTGGCCGTGAACATGATCGAGCGCGGCGCGTTGATCAGCACCTTGCCGCCGAAGCTGACCATCGCATCCTTGAACACGCCGCCGGCGGCGGCCATCCACAGCATGGCCAGCAGCATGAACATGCCGAAATAAATCCAGGTCGACAGCATTTTCAGGCGCTGTCTCGCTTCGAACAGGGCGATCGCGAACATCGGCGCCGCCTTAATCGCAGTGGTCCGACGCGTTGTGGCGGCCGGCGATGGTGGCGAAATATAAATCTTCCAGGTCGCCGATGGCTTCCTCGAAACCGTCGCCCGGATCGTCGTCGCTGTAGACGTGAATCAGGGTGCGGCCCGACAGCAGGCGGGTCGAGATCACCGCGTGCCGCGTCTGGAACTGGGCCAGGTCTTTCTTGTCGATGAAGCGCGCCCAGATCTTGCAACTGATGTCGTCAATGAGTTGCTGGGTCTGCCCGGCCAGCAGCACGTGGCCCTTGTTGATGATGGCCATGTTGGCGCACAGGTCGGCCACGTCGCTGACGATGTGGGTCGACAGGATCACCGTCTTGTCTTCTCCGATGTCGGACAGCAGGTTGTGGAAGCGCACCCGTTCCTGCGGGTCGAGGCCAGCCGTCGGTTCGTCGACGATGATCAGTTTCGGATCGCCCAGCAAGGCTTGCGCGATGCCGAAGCGCTGGCGCATGCCGCCGGAGTATGTGCCGAGGCGCTGGTGGCGCACGTCGAACAGGTTGGTTTGCTGTAACAGGCCGTCGAGGACTTCGCGCCGCCGCGCGCGGTTCGAAAGGCCCTTCAGCACGGCGAAGTGATCCAGCATTTCATAGGCCGTCACCTTCGGATAGACGCCGAAGTCTTGCGGCAGGTAGCCGAGCAGGCGGCGGATTTCATCTTTTTCATCGAGCACGTCGAGTTCGCCCAGGAACACCGCGCCGGCATCGCATTCCTGCAAGGTCGCCAGCGTGCGCATCAAGGTCGACTTGCCGGCGCCGTTCGGTCCCAGCAGACCGAACATCCCGGTCGGGATCGTCAGCGAAATATTGTCCAGTGCCACCACGCCGTTGGCATAGGTCTTCGACAGGTTGCGGATGCGTAATTCCATGCGAACTCCTGATTCCCTGTTGCGGTGCAACAGGCCATGCTGCTTCAATGATGGCATTGTATTGAATTTGCGACACAGGGGTTGCTTCATTGCGATATTCGGCGCTTTCAACGGGCCGGAATGCGCAATGCGCGCCGCGGGCGACATTCAATTGAGAAACAGCGTCAATTGCGAAACAGCACCTGTTCGCGGTTGAACCACCAGCGGCACAGCGCCAGCAGGGCGCCGGCGCTGAGCGTGGTCGACAGCAGGATCACGGAAAACATGCGGTAATCCATCGTGCCCTTGACCAGCTCCTTCATCGCCAGCGAGACATTGGTCAGCGGCACCATGGCCCAGCCCCATGTCAGTTCGACGCCGGGCAGCAGCGCGACCAGGGTCGGCAGGATGGTCAGCATGATCAAGGGCGAAATCAGGCCGGCCGCTTCCTTGTAACTCTTGGCGTAGATCGAGATCGACAGCAGGATCGAGGCGAAGATGGCGGCGGTCGGCACCAGCATCAGCGCCACCATGGCGAGGTCTCCGGCGCCGATCGCGCGCGCCATCGCCGTCAGGTCGCCTTCGACGGTGCTGCCGAAGAAATACAGCAGCAAGCCCATGCTGGCCACCATCAGCAGCGCCGACGTCAGGCCGATCGAAAACAGGACCAGGAACTTGGCCAGCACGATGGCGCCGCGCGGCACCGGCGCCAGCAACAAGGTTTCCAGCGTGCCGCGCTCCTTCTCTCCTGCACCCGTGTCGATGGCCGGATACATCGCCGCCATCAGGCACACCATCAGCAAGATGTAGGGGAGAAAACCGCCGACCACGGCGCCCATCTGTTCGCGTTTGCCGGCCGTCGAATGCTCTTCCAGCTTGATCGGATTGAGCGCGAAACGCAGTTGCGTCTGGTTCAGCTTGAGCGCCGACAGCGCGTCTTCGCGCAAGGTCCCGTTCTGCGCCTCGACCACCGCCATCACGCGCTTGCGGATGATGTCGACCGTGACGGCGCTGTTGTAATGCAGCCCGATCGTGGCCTGCCGCTTGCCGTCGAGCTGCTGCTGGAAACCGGGCGGGATCACCAGCGCGAACTTGATCGCGTCGCGCTCGATGGCGCTGCGGATCTCGTCGGCGCTGCCCAGTTTGACTTCCTTAAACCCTTTTTCGCGCGCGAAGCGTTCGCTCAATTGCGGCGCATGCTGCTGGCCGAATACCGCGTACGTCAGTTCGGCGCGTTTCGCCTTGTTGAACATCGTCGACGACAGGTAGCCGAAGCCGGCGAAGATCAGCGGCATCGCGAAGATCGGGATCAGGACAGTAAAAATGAAGGTCTTGCGGTCGCGCGCCAGTTCCAGCATTTCCTTCAGGTAGATGGTCCACATCGCGTCAGTCTTCCTGGTTGATGACGCCGATGAAGGCATCGTACAGGTCGGCGCTGCCGCCCAGGTCGCGCAATTCCGGCAGCGTGCCGTGGAACGCGGTCTTGCCGTGGTTGATGATGCAGACCCGGTCGCACAGCTTGTCGACTTCGTGCAGGTGGTGCGTCGAAAAGATCAGGGGAATGCGCAGCGCCTTGTAGCTGGCGATGAAGTCGAGCAGGATCTTGGCCGACATCACGTCCAGTCCCGTGGTCGGTTCGTCGAGGATGACGATCTTCGGCTCGTGCACGACGGTGCGCGCGATCGCGCACTTCTGCTTCATGCCGGTCGACAGCTGGTCGGCGCGCTTGTCGATGAACTGCTGCATTTGCAGCAGCTCGAACAGTTCGTCGCAGCGCCGCTTCAGGTGCGGCGCGCTCATGCCGTGCAGGCGGCCGAAGTATTCGACGTTTTCGCGCGCCGTCAGGCGGCCGTACAGCCCGGTCGAGCCGGACAAAAAGCCGATCTGCTGGCGCGCCGCGAGCGGGTCTTGCAGCAGGTCGACCCCGTTGATCCAGGCGTGGCCGGCATCGGCCTTCAGCGCAGTCGACAGCAGGCGCAAAGTGGTGGTCTTGCCGGCGCCGTTCGGGCCGAGCAGGCCGAGCACTTCGCCCGGCGCGCAGCGGAAGCCGACATCGCGCACCGCGTGGAACCAGCCGTCGTGATCGCGCGGATCGTGCAGCTGGAAAGGCTTGCCTTTCTGAGACGGCAGCGGGAAGCGTTTCGCCAGGCCCCGGACCTCGATCATTGCGCCATCCTCATCCAAATGTCCCGAGAGTAGCATGTAAAAATTCCAGCTTGCAAGGTACAAAAGCGAATCGGCTTGCTATAGTCTGGTCGGACTTGCGACAGGATCGAAAAATGGATGAGGGAACCAAGGAAAAGATACTCGCCGTGACGCGCTGCGGCATGGACGTTACCGAAGCCACCGGCTATTTCCGCGTGGCGCTGGGACTGCATTACCTGGCCGCCTTGATGACGAAAGACACGCTCGATTTCAAGAAGCTCGACAAGCAATACAACCGTTTTATTTATCACGCGATCGGGCGCGGGCACAGCATCACCAGCATCCTGCAATACATGAGCGGCGAAAAGGTGATCCGCGTGGTCGATTCGCCGCGGTTTTTGAATGCCTTCGCCAGCTATTGCGACGAAGTGCCGGTCGAGACGATCCCCTTCCTGCTCGGCCTGAACCTGGGCGTGGCCAAGGATTTGTCCGGCATCGACGTGCGCGGGCCGGTGGCCGACTGGATTGAACGCCAGCGCATCCTGCGCGAAGAAAAGGAAGCTCTATAATGAAGCTTTCCCGACCCGATTAAGCACACCATGGCAGCGAACCGTTACCAACACCCCCTGGACCGATTCATCGCCAGCGCCGACAAGGCCTTGCGCGTCGTGGCCGGCGTCGCCTCGGCATCGCGGCCGAGCCCGGCGGCGCACGCGGCCGACGCGGTGATGAGCGAATCCGAGCAGCGCCATGCCGCCGGCCTGATGCGCGTCAACCATGTCGGCGAAGTGATGGCGCAGGCGCTCTACAACGCGCAGGCGCGCTTTGCCGGCAGCGAGCAGATGCGCGACCAGTTCGAACTGGCCGCGCGTGAAGAAGAAGACCACCTGGCCTGGACCGCGCAGCGCCTGCGCGAACTCGGTTCGCAGACCAGCGTGCTCAATCCCCTGTTTTATGCGGGCGCGTACGCGCTCGGCACGGCCGCTGCCGTGCTGGGCGACAAGCGCAGCCTGGGATTTGTCGTCGAAACGGAACGGCAAGTCGAAGCGCACCTGAACAGCCACCTGAACCAGTTGCCGCCGCAGGACGCCAAGTCGCGCGCGATCGTCGAGCAGATGCGCGCCGACGAAGTGGCGCACGGCGCCGCCGCCCAGGCGATGGGCGCCATCGCCACCCCATTGCCGGCGCAACTGGCGATGACGGCGATGGGCAAGCTGATGACCGGCACCGCTTATTTCATTTGAATTGAAGCCGGAAGCAAGGGCCGGGGTAAAAATCAGAAGCAAAGGCCGGGGTCAGACCCATGGGTCTGACCCCAGATTCTGTCCCTGATTTTGATCACATCTTGACTATCTCAAACGAGTAAAACCGGGGACAGGCGGGAGCGCTGAGCTCACGTTTTTCAAGAAACATTACTCGAAAAACGTGGACTCGGCGTCCCCGTCTGTCCCTAATGCCGTTAAGTTAGCGCCAAATCTGTCATTCCTCCCATTGGGAGAAATGACTTCCCGCGCAGGCGGGAATCCCATTTTAGAGTCGCAAACGGCGCAAAAAAATGAGATTCCCGCTTTCGCGGGAATGACAACACTACGGTCTGTGGCTTAACTTAACGGTATTACCGTCTGTCCCCGGTTTTATCAGCCCTCGACGATTTCGAACGAGTGCGTGATCTCGGCGGTCTTGGCCATCATGATGGAGGCCGAGCAATACTTGTCGTGTGACAGAGAAATGGCGCGCTCGACGCCGGCCGGTTTCAGGCTTTTGCCGGTGACGGTGAAGTGGAAGTGGACCTTGGTGAACACTTTCGGGTCCGTGTCGGCGCGCTCAGCTTTCAGCGTCACGTCGCAGCCGCGCACATCTTCGCGGCTTTTCTTCAGGATCAGCACGACATCGTAGGCGGTGCAGCCGCCGGTGCCGAGCAGCACCATTTCCATCGGGCGCGGCGCCAGGTTATGGCCGCCGCCTTCCGGCGCGCCATCCATGTTGACCAGGTGGCCGGAGCCGGTCTGGGCCAAAAAACTCATGCCCGACGGGCCGTTCCAGCTGACTTTGCATTCCATTTGATTTCTCCGTAAAAAAACTTTGCAGGTATTGTAATGGACAGCCGTGCGCCTTGCCGGGAACGCCCTGGCATCGCTGCTGATTGCGCGCGCCCGCGCGGCGCAGACCCCCGGCCGTCGACCTCGATCCGGCAAGACCCAACGGCATGCTGCAGTGCAGGGTAAAACGGCGGTGGATTATTTTTATTCATGTACTTGTCTATTCATAAAAATCCGCCGATGGATTGCAAAATGAAAGTGATGCGGTGCAGCAATAATGTGTTGCTCAATCAAAATTCCTCTTGCATACTTTGATGCCCGTCAACCCCCATCCATTTCCGCAGGAAACCTTATGAGCGAACTGACTGTCCCCGACTCCATCGAACACGTGTGTTACTACGGTGAGCTGGCGTTGCCCGGCTCCACGGCCAGCGGCAAGTTGCCGCCCGATTTCACCATGAATTCGCCGGTCGGCGTGCATAAAGATAATTACGACAATGTGTGGGTGTGTGATACGGGCAACAGCCGCGTGCTGGTATTTACGCCGGACCTCGATACCCTGCTGCACGTGATCGAAGGCCCGGGGCAAGGGACGCCGGACGCGCCGCGCCTGCTGATGCCTTTCCACCTGTGCCCGCATCCGAGCGAAGACTTGATGTATTGCACCGACATGGGTAATGGCCGCGTCGTCGTGTTTTCCTACGACAAGCACAGCGTTAGCTTCCGCTTCACCTTCGGCGGCGCGGACGACGGCATCAACACCACCGCCCCATCCGGCGGCAAGAAGGGTAAAACCAGCGTCGCTTTCACGCCACTGTCCGATCCGAACGGCATCACCATCGTGCGCGAAAGCAACGGCCAGGATTTCATTTATGTCTGCGACGAATTCTTCCACACCAAGGATGACCAGCGCAGCCGCTGCGTCAAGTTCACGCTGGAAGGCGCTTATGTTGCGCAGTTCCGCGGCATTGTCGATCCGACGGACAAGCACGACCTGATGTGGCCGCAGGGCATCGCCTCCGATTCGCTGGGTAACCTGTACATCGCCAACACTGGCAATTACGAAATTCTGAAAATCAATACCGCGTGGCCGATCGAAGACGGTTGCGTGATCTCGCCGCGCGAAACGGCCTTGCTGCACAGCTTCGGCAGCCCGGCCGGCATCGGCAAGTTCAACGTCATGCGCTCGGTCTGCGTCATCGACGATCACGTCTTCGTGCCCGGCCAGGTCGAGAACGCAATCTCGATCTACAGCCCGGAAGGCAAGCTGCATTCGGTGGTGGCCGGCCTGCTGCCGCTGTGGAACCACAGCCCGCAAGCGGCGCACTCGATGTCGGACCTGGTGTATGGCGCGCTGGAAGACTCGGTCTTCGTCGGCCCGTACCAGGTCTGCGCCGCCAGGGAAGCGAATACCTATTACATTACCGAACCGTTCGCTTCGACCGTGCTGAAGGTCAAGATTCCGCCGGCCACAGGCGGCATCTCCGAAGACGCCGTGCTGCTCGACTCGGTCGGCCACCGGCGCGACAACAAGGACCGGCGCAAGGCGACTTCCCAGTTCAATTGCATGACGTCCGTGATCGGCATCGATCCCGATCGCCGCGGCGTTGCCCGCAGGAAGACGGACGACGCGCCAGCGCAAGCGTTCGACTGGATGAACGGATGGGCTTCGGCGGCGGCCGGCGTCTACCAGTTCTGGTACGACCGTTTCCGCGCCAGCAGCGGCTTCAATCCGCTGGCCAATGTCGGCACCTCGTCGTTCAACATCGATTCCGGCAACTGGTGCCTGAAAACGTACAACACCAGCAGCGATCCGTATCACCAGCTGGTCGACCAGGTGCGCGGCTTCTTCATCCCGGGCGACCTCGCCATGGCCGTCTACTATCCGCCGAAGCCGCTGCTGGGCCAGATCTGCCCCGGCACGCCATTGATCTTCATTACCAATTTCAATGCCTGCACCGTGACGATGTACCAGTTCGGGCCGGGCGGGCACCTGCTGAACTACGGCTTGCCCTTCGGCCGCGAAGGTATGGGCGGCGACGGCACGCTGAAGGCGCCGCAAGGCATCGCCGTCAACAGCCATGGCGAAATCTTCATTGCCGACTCGCTCAACAACCGCATTTCGAAATGGCAGATCCAGCCGACCGGCCTGGTCACGTTCAGCAAGAACTTCCGCTGGGAAGAGGGCGGCAAGGAACTGGCCAGCTTCTCGCCGTGCGACGTCGCCGTCGATTCGCAAGACCGCCTGTTCGTCTGCGATCAGTTCAACGATTGCCTGCGCGCCTTCGACAGCGAAGGCCGCAGCCTGTGGAGCTATGGCCAGCCCGGCTATTGCGACGACATGGCCACCGATTACAGCAATTTCTTCCTGCCGGCCAGCCTGTGCATCGATGACGAAGACAATCTGATTGTCAATGACCTGGTCAACCGCGCCTTCAAGATCTTCAAGATCGAGGAAGATGGCTTGAAATTCGTGTCCGGCAAGGTGTTCTTCAAGGAATATCCGGAAGAAGGCGGCGTCTGGATGCCGTACTTCATCTACGCGCGCAACCGCCGCCTGTATGTGCCGGACAGTACGTTCAACGTGGTGAACGTGTTCGATTACTAAAACCTGACTGGGCGGCTACCGATTCGGCGGCCGCGCCGTCCCTCTGAAAAATGGCTTAGCGCGCAGGTGCTAGGCCATTTTTCGCTTGCGCGCCCGATACATTGGAACCGCCGGAGGCTGTCCATGGCGGCGCTCTGGTGCTTCGGCGCGACAGGCGGCTTGACGGGGCGGGTCGACATCGGCTATACTTGCCGGCTTTCCATTCGCTCAGGAAAAGTAAACAAGAAGGCTGCGTCCGCTGCATTTTCAGGGCGGAACCACCATTTGAGCGTTTTTAATATTTCACAGGAAGTCATACATGAAAACTTTTTCCGCTAAAGGACATGAAGTCCAGCGCGACTGGTTCGTGATTGACGCGACGGACAAAGTCCTCGGCCGTGTTGCCAGCGAAGTGGCACGCCGACTGCGCGGCAAACATAAGCCAGAATTTACCCCTCACGTCGATACCGGCGACTTCATCGTCGTCGTCAACGCAGGCAAACTGCGCGTGACTGGCACCAAGGCTACCGAGAAGACCTACTACCGTCACTCGGGCTATCCAGGCGGCATCTACGAAACCAATTTCCAGAAAATGCAACAGCGTTTTCCAGGTCGCGCCCTCGAGAAGGCTGTCAAAGGCATGCTGCCTAAAGGCCCACTCGGCTACGCGATGATCAAGAAGCTGAAAGTGTATGCTGAAGAATCGCATCCGCACGCTGCTCAGCAACCTAAAGCACTCGAAATCTAAGGAACTGACATGATCGGTAACTACAATTACGGCACCGGCCGTCGCAAGAGTGCAGTAGCTCGCGTCTTCATCAAAGTCGGCACTGGCCAAATCATCGTTAACGGCAAGCCAGCGGCTGAGTACTTCTCCCGCGAAACCGGCCTGATGGTGATCCGTCAACCACTGGAACTGACCGGCAACGTCGAACGTTTCGACATCAAAGTCAACGTCCACGGCGGCGGCGAGTCCGGCCAGGCAGGCGCTGTGCGTCACGGCATCACCCGCGCACTGATCGACTACGATGCATCCCTGAAGGGCGACCTGGCACGTGCCGGCTTCGTTACTCGCGATGCACGCGAAGTTGAACGTAAAAAAGTTGGTCTGCGCAAAGCACGTCGCGCAAAGCAATTCTCGAAGCGTTAATTTTTACGCTGCGGCATGCGCTCCGGCGCATGCTGTCCAAAAAGCCGCCGGCCTGTGCCTGGCGGCTTTTTTTGCTTTTAGATGCCAGGTAACACGGTTGTAGTGTGGCCCTGATAAAATAAAGCCCATTTACCTTTAACTTATACTCCAAGGAAAGAACATGATCAAAGTTGGCATCGTCGGCGGCACCGGCTACACGGGCGTGGAATTGCTGCGACTGTTGGCGGTCCATCCGCAAGTGCAGCTGACGGCCATCACGTCGCGCAAGGAAGATGGCTTGCCTGTTGCCGACATGTACCCTTCGCTGCGCGGCCGCGTCAAGCTGGCGTTTTCGGCGCCGGACAAGGTCGATCTGACCGCCTGCGACGTGGTCTTTTTCGCCACCCCGCACGGCGTCGCGATGGAACAGGGACCGGCACTGCTGAAAGCCGGCGTCAAGGTGATCGACCTGGCGGCGGATTTCCGCATCAAGGACCAGGCTGTTTTCGAACAGACCTATAAAATCCCGCACACGGCGCCGCAACTGATCGAGCAAGCCGTCTATGGCTTGCCGGAACTGAACCGCGAAGACATCAAGAACGCGACCCTGATCGCCAACCCGGGTTGCTACCCGACCACGATGCAACTGGGCTTCGTGCCGCTGCTGAAAGCCGGCGTCGTCGATGCCGGCAACCTGATCGCCGACTGCAAGTCCGGCGTTTCCGGCGCCGGCCGCAAGGCCGAAATCGGGATCCTGTTCTCCGAGTCGAGCGACAATTTCAAGGCCTACGGCGTTTCCGGCCACCGCCACACGCCGGAAACCGTGGCTCAGCTGCAACGCTTCACCGACCAGAAAGTTGGCCTGATCTTCTCGCCGCACCTGGTGCCGATGATCCGCGGCATGCATTCGACGCTGTACGCGCGCCTGACCAAAGAGATCAGCAACGAGGAATTGCAGGCGCTGTTCGAAGATGCCTACAAGGATCAACCGTTCGTCGACGTGATGCCGTTCGGCTCGCATCCGGAAACGCGCAGCACGCGCGGCGCCAACATGCTGCGCCTGGCGCTGCATCGTCCAGACAATGGCAATACCATCATCGTGCTGGTGGTGCAAGACAACCTGGTCAAGGGCGCCTCCGGCCAAGCCGTGCAGTGCATGAACCTGATGTTCGGCCTGGAAGAAGGCATGGGCCTGGACAATATCGCGCTGCTGCCGTAATCCGCCGTGAAAAGCGGCAAGTGGCGCGGACCGCCGGCGGTGCCGGAAACGGTGCTGGTCGAGCAGAAGGCGCCGCTGGCGCTGCGCGTGGCTGGCGTCGCCGTCGTGCTGGTGATGGCCGGCGTGCTCTTGGTCTGGGGCATCGACCTGGGCCAGCGCATCTTTGGCGCCAGCAAGGGAGAATCCGCTCCGAGCATCCAGAAACAGCTGGAGCAGGCGGAAGCCGATTTGGTGAAACTGACCGCCGAACGCGACGCCTTGCTGGCCGGGAAGGCCAAGGCTGTCAAGGGTGAGATTACTCCATTGCAACAGGATACGGCTGGCCTGGCCGCCGCTACGCTGGAAAACGCGCGGCTGGCGGCCGACCTGGAACTGGTCGAAAGTCTCTTGCCGCCGGTAGCGGCTGGAACCGGGCTGGTGATCCAAGGCATGCAGGCGCGCATGGAAGCGCCGCGCCAGTTGCATTATGCCGTGCTGCTCGGCTACGGCGCCCGCAAGGGTGGATCGGCGCAGTTTTCCGGCCGCCTGCACCTGTCGGTGACGGTGAGCAAGGATGGCAAGCAGTCGGTGCTGGAATTCCCCGATGCCCAGGGCGCCGAGCGTTACACCGTGACGGTGCTGCACCGGCAGCGGGTGGATGGCACGCTGGAATTGCCCGACGGTGCGCATGCCAGCGCAATCCAGGTCAGCCTGTGGGACAAGGACAAGATGATTGCCAAGGAAGCAATTTCCGTCAAAGAATTTATACCGCTTGGAAAAGATCGGCCTTGAAGCGAGGCGGAAAGGCCGCACTTTCCCATCTGAAGTGCCCAAGACTGGCGGCTTGCGCAGCATGAGTTGCGACTAAGGTCTATAATGGGTCAACGTTTTCTTAGGAGTACGAAATGAATGCAGTAGCTGAAGCGCAAGACGTGATCCCGGCACCGATCATTTTCACCGACAGCGCCGCCGAAAAGGTTGCGCAACTGATCGAGGAAGAAGGCAATCCCGACCTGAAACTGCGCGTATTCGTGCAGGGCGGCGGCTGCTCCGGCTTCCAGTACGGTTTTACGTTTGATGAAATCGTCAATGAAGACGACACCACGATGGTCAAGAATGGTGTGAAATTGCTGATCGATTCGATGAGCTACCAATATCTGGTCGGCGCGGAAATCGATTACAAGGATGATCTGGAAGGCGCGCAATTCGTCATCAAGAATCCTACCGCGACTTCGACCTGCGGCTGCGGCTCTTCGTTCTCGGTTTAAAAGATTTAAAAGATTTAAAAGTCGTTACAGGCGGCGGGCAACTTCGGTTGTGCCGCCGTTTTTATTTGCGCTTCCAATTATTCACGGTTTTCCTTCACTACACTCCCACGCAGCTGTAACGCTGATCCGGTATTTCCTCGTCTTACTCCTTTCCCCCTTGAAAATTATTCCCGATGTAAATGGGAATTTGTACTGTCTTTTCTCATGTTTTTGGGAATGAGGGATGACACCGCCTGAGAATTGAAGATGCCGCCATATGCTTATGGATGAGTCCTGAATTTGATCTAATGGAGAATATGATTTTTCCGGATTGAGATTGCATTTTTATAAGTGCTTCTTATGTGCCGTCAATTGAAATAAGAGGTGGTGATGTACTTGTTTGTCAGTACCTTTTATATCGATTGTCCTTTCTCTTTGTTTCCGCGAAATTTTGTGCTCTGTGAATTCCTTGGCGGGTAATTTCATTTGAATGGTCGCCATGGTAATCAGGATCATGCCGGATGGTTTTGGCTCTTTTTCTGGAGATTTCTTTGCTTGCATGTCCTGTTCAGTAATACCTGTTCAATGCATGCCGTGAATTGATTACGTAAAATCCATTGAGGTAGATGAATCGGGGTATTGGATTTTGCCCGGCTATTTCAATTCTGCGGCATTGATATGCTCCAGGAATCCTGACTCCCTGTCGCTGTATATCTACAAGTCGTCGTCATGCCTGCAAGGGCGTGGCCAAGCTGTTCTTTGGCGTAATTACGCCAATAATTGGCATAATTTGCCCGGAGACAGCTGCTGCGACAGGATTGTTGAAGCCTGGAGGCGCATTAGGCTGAGCAGGGTTGAGCGGGGATTCCAGGTGGCCAGTAATTCTTTGGATGCCTGTATTTATTGATACTGGGAATGGAAAAAGCACCAAGCGGCTTTAATTTTCATTGCTGGTGCGAAAATTAATGCAATAAGATTTCATGTCGGCACTGCCGGAAGGCATAAAATGCTGAAAATTCTTTGGGTATGGACTGGGGTGGGGGGTGTTTTTTTATGCTTGTTGCCCATACCCATGAAAAAAGAAAAAGGACATTTGCGTTTTTTACGCGGAATTCCCTTGGAGTATTTTGCAACTTTTGATGAAAAAAACAACTACCCCATACCTGTCCACCGGAGGTGGAAAGAGAAGGAATTGCCGCGAGATTTATGGGGAAGAATTATTTGAGCCGGCATGCCCGCTCGATGACGGGCATATCGCAGCACCGGATCAGCGTGGATATAATGCGCCGAGTACGCGCTCGCCTTTGGCGCCGGTTACCGCCGGCAGATTGCCTGCCAGCCGTTCATTAAAGCGGAATGCCAGCCAGGCGAATGCCAGTGCTTCGACCCGGTTCGGTTCCACGCCCAATGCGCTGGTCGATTCCACCTTCACCTTATTATCCAGTTCCACCGCCAGTTCGCGCAGCAGCATCCCATTATATGCACCGCCTCCGCAAATATAAACAGTATCCGTGTGCGCGCCATATTCCTTGATGGCACGCGCCAGCGTAATGGCGCTCAGGCGCGTCAATGTATATTGCACATCTTCCGGCGCGGCGCCGGCATAGGGAATTAAATGCCGGTCCAGCCAATCGGCATGGAAAAGGTCGCGGCCGGTGCTTTTAGGAGCGGATAAACTGAAATAGGGTTCCTGTAACATTGCCGCTAATAAATCAGGGGTTTCCTTGCCGCTCGCGGCCCAAGCGCCATCCTCATCGTAATCCTTACCCTGGTGGCGCGCGATCCAGGCATCCATCAAGACGTTGCCGGGACCGGTATCGAAGCCGCTGACTTTACCGTCGCCGTGCAGCACGCTGATGTTGGCAATTCCGCCAATATTGGCCACCACGCGCGTCTTGCCAGCTTGGCCGAATAATGCTTGGTGGAAAGCCGGCACCAGGGGGGCGCCCTGGCCGCCAGCAGCGATATCCCGGCTGCGGAAGTCGGCGATCACGTCGATGCCGCACAACTCGGCCAGCAAGGCCGGATTGTTGGTCTGGCGCGTATAGCCCAGTTCGGGGCGGTGGCGTATCGTCTGCCCATGCACGCCGACGGCGCGCACATCGGCCGCCTGCATCTCGGTTTGCGCCAATATCGCCGCCACGCAGGCGGCGTAATACTCCGCCAGCCGGTTGGCGGCCAGCGCCTCTCGCTCCAGTTCGTTCGGCGAGGCTGCCTGCAGCGCCATCAGTTCGGCGCGCAGGTCCGGCGTAAACGGCACGTAGGCCGCCGCCATCGTGCGCACCGCGCCGGCCCAGAAATCGACCAGCACGCCATCGACGCCGTCGAGGCTGGTGCCGGACATCAAACCGATATACAGGCTCATATTTTTCTCTTTACAGGGATCGTTGCCCGGTATTGTAAAAGATTCTTTCTGAAGTATCGGGATTACCAGCAAAAACCAAGTGCAAAGGCCGGGGTCAGACCCAAGGGTCTGACCCCAGTTTTTGCACTTGGTTTGGACGAAAAAAAACGGCGCCGTCGAAGGCGCCGTTTTGTTGGCCGGGCAGGGTGCTTATTTTGCAGCCAGCGCGCCGGCGTTGGCATTGGTCGGACGCAGCAGCGCGAAGCGGTGCGTCATGTCGGACGACACGGCGCGGAAGCGCGACATTTCGGCTGCCGTCAGCGGCGCTTGCGCCTGCACGTTCAGGCGGGCCGGATCTTGCGCTTCGCCGCCGACGCGGAATTCGTAGTGCAGGTGGGCACCGGTCGACCAGCCGGTGGTGCCGACGTAACCGATGACGTCGCCCTGGCTGACCTTGGAACCTTTTTTCAGGCCGGCGGCGAAAGCGCTCATGTGCGCATAGGCCGTGGTGTAATTCGCCCAGTGCTTGACGACGACCATGTTGCCGTAGCCGCCCTGGGTGCCGGCGAAATCGATCACGCCATCGCCGGACGCGCGGATCGGCGTGCCGGTCGCTGCCGCGAAGTCGATCCCCTTGTGCTGTTTCCAGTTGCCGGAAATCGGGTGCACGCGCATCGAGAAGCCGGACGAGATACGGGAGAATTCCAGCGGCGACTTGAGGAACGCTTTCTTCAAAGCCTTGCCGTCGAAGCTGTAATAGCCGCCGCCCTGGTTGCTGGCTGGGTCTTCGAACCAGACCGACTGGTACGTCACGCCGCGGTTGGTAAATTCGCCGGCCAGGATGCGGCCGGCGCGCACGAACTCGCCATCTTGCCAGAACGTTTCATAGACGACATTGAAATGGTCGCCGCGTTTCAGGTCGGAACGGAAATCGATGTTGGTCGAGAACATTTCGACGATCTGCTTGACGACGGTGTCGGGCAGCTTGGCGCCGTCATTGCTCGAATCGGTCGCAGCGAACAGCGTGCTGTTGATGGTGCGCGCGTGCATTTCGACGCGGCGTTCCAGCTTGGCCGGCACTTCGGTCGCTTCGAACGCGTCGCCCTTGCGGGTGATCGCGATATTCTTGACCGGGATATCCTTGCCGTCGACCACGGTGGCGCGCAGCCACAGCAGGTTGCCGTTCTCGTCGGTCTGCGCCTGGACCCGCTTGCCGGTCTTCAGTTGCATGACGCCTTTGGCGACCTTATCCTTCTTGATGAAGTTTTCGGCCACGTCGTCTTCCACGCCGAGGCGTGTCATCAGCGCGGCGAGCGTGTCGCCGGCGCGGATGCGTTCTTCGTGCACATACTTCTGGGAGGATTCCTGCTGTTCGAGGGCGTTGATTTGCTCGGAGATGTTCGGCAGGTCGATATTCTGCGCGATCGATTTCACCGGCAGGTCCGACGCGTCCGGCGCTAGCGGCGCAACGCCGGCCGCACCGAAGGCACACACCGCCAGCATGATCGCCGAAGCGCTCAGGATGCGGGCCTTGCGTGTCGCGCCTAGCATGGCCAGGCGCGAAGTTTTGAAATTGTGTATAGGGTTCATGCAATCAGTTAAAATTTGCCGCTTGAACTTTTCCGGAACTTGATATTTTTCTAGTTGTTGTTTTGTTTCGTTTTCATACGGCAAGATTGATGGGATCGCGAATTATATCAAACTATCGGACTCCTCCTACATTTTCACGAGAATTTCTCACCTTATGGATATCTCCACCGCATCGCCTAAGAAGGCTCCCGCAACCGTACTGCCGCTGTCCGACAGCGTCCAGGAAGCCCTTGCCATCACCAAACGCGGTGTCGACGAGCTCCTGATCGAAAGCGAATTCGCACAAAAACTGGCCCGTTCCGAACAGAGCGGCGTGCCGCTGCGCATCAAGCTGGGCCTGGACCCGACCGCGCCGGACTTGCACCTGGGTCACACCGTGGTGTTGAACAAGATGCGCCAGTTGCAAAACCTGGGCCACCAGGTGATTTTCCTGATCGGCGATTTTACGTCGATGATCGGCGACCCGTCCGGCCGCAACGTCACGCGCCCGCCGTTGACGCGCGAGCAGATCGAGGCGAATGCCGCCACTTACTTTAAGCAGGCATCGCTGGTGCTCGACCCGGCCCGCACCGAGATCCGTTACAACTCGGAATGGTGCGACCCGCTCGGCGCGCGCGGCATGATCCAGCTGGCGTCGCGCTACACGGTGGCGCGCATGATGGAACGCGACGATTTCACCAAGCGCTTCAAGAATGGGACACCGATTTCAGTCCACGAGTTCCTGTACCCGCTGATGCAGGGCTACGACTCGGTCGCCTTGAAGGCGGACCTTGAACTGGGGGGCACCGACCAGAAATTCAACCTGCTGGTCGGCCGCGAATTGCAAAAGGATTGGGACCAGGAGCCGCAGTGCATTTTGACGATGCCGCTGCTGGAAGGACTCGACGGCGTCGACAAGATGTCGAAGTCGAAAAACAATTACATCGGCATCACCGAGCCGGGCAACACCATGTTCGCCAAGCTGATGAGCATATCCGACGTGATGATGTGGCGTTATTTCGAATTGCTGTCGTGGCGCTCGCTCGACGAGGTCGCGCAATTGAAGCAGGCCATCGAAGGCGGGCAGAATCCGCGCGACGCGAAAGTGGCGCTGGCGCAGGAAATCGTCGCGCGCTTCCACTCGCGCCAGGCGGCCGAAGAGGCGCTGGCCGATTTCGTCAACCGCTCCAAGGGCGGCATCCCGGACGACGTGCCGGAAGTGACCCTGTCCGGCGCGCCGGCCGGTGTCGCGCACCTGTTAAAACAGGCTAACTTGTGCGCGTCGACGTCGGAAGCGATGCGCATGGTCGACCAGGGTGGCGTGCGTATCGACGGCGCCGTCGTCAGCGACAAGGCTTTAAAAATCGAGGCCGGCACGTTCGTGCTGCAAGTGGGCAAGCGCAAGTTCGCGCGCGTCACGCTGACGGCATGATCGGCCTGTTGCAAAGGGTCAGCAGCGCCAGCGTCGTGGTCGATGGCGCGCAGGTCGGCGCGATCGGCGCCGGCCTGATGGTGTTGCTGTGCGCCGAGCGCGGCGACACGGAAAAGGAGGCCGATGCGCTGTTGACCAAGCTGCTCGGCTACCGCGTGTTTGCGGACGACGCCGGCAAGATGAACCGCAGCGTCACCGATGTCGCCGGCGGCTTGCTGTTGGTGCCGCAATTTACATTGGCGGCCGATACCAATTCCGGCACGCGGCCCTCGTTTACGCCGGCCGCCAGTCCGCAGGATGGTTTGCGCCTGTTCGATCACTTCGTGCGCCAGGCCCGTATAAAACATGCAAAAGTCGAAACCGGGCAGTTTGGCGCCGACATGAAAGTGTCGTTGACCAACGACGGCCCGGTAACTTTCTGGCTGCAAGTCGCTGCAAAATAGTATCATTTGGTGACAAAAATACGAACGGGGCGAGGCGGGCATGAGAATCTGGAGCGACTCTTTCAGAGCAGGGGGATTTATTTCCCCAAATAATGCGTTTGCCGAGCTGGACCCTTCCAGCCATATCCGGCTGGCCGCCAACCGCAACCCCCACCTGGCCTGGGACGATGTGCCGAACGGCACCCAGTCGCTGCTGTTGCTGTGCATCGACGGCGATGCGCCGGCCGATGCGCGCGACGCGAATCAGGAAGGTAAAGTGTTGCCGTTCGATGTGCCGCGCACCGATTTCTTTCACTGGACGCTGGTCGATATTCCGCCGGCGTTGAGTGCCATCGGGGAAGGGCAGTTGTCGCACCAGGTCACGCCGCGCGGCAAGGCAGGGCCGGCGGCGCCGCTGACGGTGAGCAATGGCAGCGAGCACCAGATGCGTCAGGGAATCAACGATTACACCGGCTGGTTTGCCGGCGACGCCGGGATGGCTGGCGATTATTACGGGTATGATGGCCCCTGTCCGCCATGGAACGACTTGCGCGTACACCACTATATATTCCGTCTGTATGCGCTGGACATGCCGCGCCTGGCGCTCGAAGGCCGTTTCACCGGCCCCGACGCCTATGCCGCGATGCACGGCCACATACTGGACGAGGCACAAATAATCGGCGCCTACAGCCTCAATCCGCAGGCGCCCAGAAACTAGGATCGCATGAGCACCAGCATTTTACTGATACGCCATGGCGAAACGGCGTGGAACGCCGTGCGCCGTTTGCAAGGCCATATCGATATCGCACTCAATGAAGAAGGGCGGCGCCAGGCCGACGCCGTGGCGCGCGCGCTGGCCGATGAACCGCTGGCGGCGATCGTGGCCAGCGATTTGCAGCGCGCATACCAGACCGCCGTGGCGATCGCCGCGCACCACCGTCACCCGGTGCAGCAGGACGGCACGCTGCGCGAGCGCTGCTACGGCGTGTTCGAAGGCATGCTGTACGCCGACATCGAACGCACCTATCCGGCCGAATTCGCCGCCTGGCAGGCGCGCGACATCGATGCCGTGATGCCGGCCGGCGAACGCGCGGCCGAAAGTTTCCGCCAGTTTTACCAGCGCAGCATCGACGGCATCGCCCGCTGGGCCGGCCGGCACGCGGGCCGCAGCATCGCCATTGTCGCCCACGGCGGCGTACTCGAATGCGCCTACCGCGCCGCCACCGGCATGACCCTCGACAGTCCGCGCGACTTCCAGGTCAAGAATGCCGCCATCAACCGCTTCCGCTATGCCGACGGCAAGCTGACGCTGGAATCCTGGGGCGATGCCGCGCACCTGGAACTGGCCGCGCTGGACGATATCATCTAGTTAACATTGAGTTGGCGCCAAACCTGTCATTCCGCAAGCAGGCCCGCGCCATATCAGCGGGGTCAGGCCCCACGGCAGCGGCTTTGACTGTGTTCGCGGACCCGCGCCGTATCAGCGAGGTCAGGCCCCACAGCAGCGGCTTCGACTGTGACCCGCGGCGCCAAGGGGGCCTGACCCCACCAGCCCGCGTCCCCCGTAATCCGAACTCCCGGCCGCTGAATCCAGCCCCATCCAGCCACAACCTTGCCGCACATCCGTACTTATTTTTTCGCCCAAGAAACACCACGTCATAACCGCCATGCTGCACATCTGCCAAGTTCAGAATAAATAGTGCTTATTATTTGAGCACTGCTTCGGTTAGAATAGCAGGTTCCTTCCGCTCCTTTCAGGTTCCGTCAGTGCAAATTGGCCCTCATCTACTGCGCAACAACGTCTTCGTCGCCCCCATGGCAGGGGTGACGGATCGCCCCTTCCGCCAACTGTGCAAGCAATTGGGCGCCGGTTACGCGGTATCGGAAATGGCGGCGTCGAATCCGCGCCTGTGGGCCAGTGAAAAGACGTCGCGCCGTACCGATCACGCCGGCGAAATGGAACCGAAGGCGGTGCAGATCGCCGGCGCCGATCCGCAAGAACTGGCCGACTGCGCCAAGTTCAATGTCGACCGCGGCGCCCAGATCATCGACATCAACATGGGATGCCCGGTCAAAAAGGTCTGCAACAAATGGTGCGGTTCAGCCTTGATGCCGCATGAAGACCTGGTCGAGCGCATCCTGCACGCGGTGGTCGGCGCGGTCGACGTGCCGGTGACCTTGAAAATCCGCACCGGCTGGGATCGCGCCAACAAGAATGCCTTGCGCATCGCCCGCATCGCCGAGCAGGCCGGCATCCAGATGCTGACCGTGCACGGCCGCACCCGCGCCGACGGCTATACCGGCGACGCAGAATACGAGACGATTGCCGCCGTCAAGGCTGCGATTTCGATCCCGGTGGTGGCCAACGGCGACATCACGACGCCGGAAAAGGCGCGCTACGTACTGGAGCGTAGCGGCGCCGACGCCATCATGATCGGCCGCGCCGCGCAGGGCAGGCCGTGGATTTTCCGCGAAATCGACCATTTCCTGCGCACCGGCGAATATTTGCCGGCGCCGCTGGTCGAAGAAGTACGCCACCTGATGGATGAACACTTGCGCGCCCACTACGCCTTTTATGGCGATTACCTGGGCGTGCGCACCGCGCGCAAGCATATCGGCTGGTATGTGCGCGACCTGGCCGGAGGAGAAGAATTCCGCCAGGAAATGAACCGGCTGGAGTCGGTCGACGAGCAATTACGCGCGGTAAATCAATTTTTTGAATCGCAATGGAAATATGGCGAACGGTTACAATACCGCCTCGCCGAAGAAATGCTGGCGGCCTGAAGGCGCCGGCGTGGCAGACTAATTAGCAGAAGATATAAAAATGAGCAAAGAAAGTATCCAGGAAGTCGTCCAAAAAAGCCTTGAAGATTACTTCAACGACCTGGGCGAGCAGCAGGCATCGAACATTTATGACATGGTCGTGCTGACCGTGGAAAAGCCGATTCTCGAAGTGGTCATGACGCGCGCCGACGGCAACCAGTCGCACGCGGCGCAGATGCTCGGCATCAACCGCAACACCTTGCGCAAAAAATTGCAGGAACACGGGCTGCTGTAAGCTCCGTCAAGGTCCCGGCACCGGCAGCGGCGAGCAACGGCCGTCCGTGCCGGCGGGTCCGTTCAACCAGAATATTCAACAAACCTAGCCCCCAGCCATGATTAAACAAGCTCTCATCTCCGTTTCCGACAAGACCGGCGTCCTGGACTTTGCCCGTGCCCTGTCCGCCATGGGCGTCAACATCCTGTCCACCGGCGGCACCGCCAAGCTGCTCGCCGACAATGGCGTGCCGGTCACCGAAGTGGCCGACTACACCGGTTTCCCGGAGATGCTCGACGGCCGCGTGAAAACGCTGCACCCGAAAGTGCACGGCGGCATCCTGGCCCGCCGCGATTTTCCCGAGCACATGGCCAAGCTGGAAGAACACGGCATTCCCACCATCGACCTGGTGGTGGTGAACCTGTACCCGTTCCAGGCGACCGTCGCCAAGGAAGACTGCACGCTGGAAGACGCGATCGAAAACATCGATATCGGCGGCCCGGCCATGCTGCGCTCGTCGGCCAAGAACCATAAAGATGTTGTCGTCATCTGCGACCCAGCCGACTACGGCGTGGTGCTGGCGGAAATGAAGACGACGGATAACGCGCCCGGCTACGTCAGCTACGAAACCCGCTTTAATCTCGCCAAAAAAGTGTATGCGCACACGGCGCAATACGACGGCGCGATCACCAATTACTTGAGCAGCCTGAGCCCGACCCGCGTCCACGCCGAGCGTAACGCCTATCCGCAAACCTTGAACGTCGCCTTCGAAAAAGTGCAGGACATGCGTTACGGTGAAAACCCGCACCAGTCGGCCGCGTTCTACCGCGATTTGAACGCCAGCGCTGGCGCGCTCGCCAATTACAAGCAGTTGCAGGGCAAGGAACTGTCGTACAACAATATCGCCGATGCCGACGCGGCCTGGGAATGCGTGAAAAGCCTGGGCGGATTCGACCAGAGCGCCGCCTGCGTGATCGTCAAGCACGCCAATCCGTGCGGCGTGGCGCTGGGCACCGACGCGGCCGACGCGTACAAGCGCGCGCTGCAGACTGATCCGACCTCGGCTTTCGGCGGCATCATCGCCTTCAACATCGAAATCGACGGCACCGCCGCGACCGAGCTGGCCAAGCTGTTCGTCGAAGTGTTGATCGCGCCATCGTTCTCGGCTGAAGCCAAGCAGATCCTGTCGGCCAAGCAGAACGTGCGCCTGCTGGAAATTCCACTCGGCGCCGGCGTCAACGCGATGGATTACAAGCGCGTCGGCGGCGGCTTGCTGGTGCAATCGCCGGACGCCAAAAACGTCTTGATCGGCGAACTGAAAGTCGTGACCAAGCTGCAGCCTACCCAGCAGCAGTTGCAAGACTTGATGTTCGCCTGGCGCGTGGCCAAGTACGTCAAGTCGAACGCGATCGTCTTCTGCGGCAATAACATGACCTTGGGTGTCGGCGCCGGCCAGATGAGCCGTATCGATTCCGCCCGCATCGCCTCGATCAAGGCGCAGAACGCCGGCCTGTCGCTGGCCGGTTCCGTCGTCGCCTCCGACGCCTTCTTCCCGTTCCGCGACGGCCTCGATGTCGTCGTCGACGCCGGCGCCACCTGCGTGATCCAGCCGGGCGGCTCGATGCGCGACCAGGAAGTGATCGACGCGGCCGACGAGCGCGGCGTCGTCATGCTGTACACCGGCACCCGCCATTTCCGCCATTAAAAACCAACGGCAACTGCCGGGGTCAGACCTATGGGTCTGACCCCAGGTTTTGCCGTGGGTTTTGCCCCTGATTTTCATTTGGCCAGCCGCGCCTTGCCGCCGCTGGCCATACTGCATACAATCTGGCGATGATCATACTCGGCATCGACCCTGGCTTGCGCACGACCGGCTTTGGCGTCATCGACAAACAGGGCTCGAAGCTGCGCTATATCGCTTCCGGCACCATCAAGTCTGGAGAAGGCGAGCTGCCGGCGCGCCTGAAGGTGATTTTGCGCGGCATCAGCGAGCTGGCCGCGACCTACCGGCCCGATTGCGCGGCCATCGAAAAAGTCTTCGTCAACGTCAATCCGCAATCGACCTTGCTGTTGGGGCAGGCGCGTGGCGCGGCCATCTGCGCGCTGGTCAACGCGGAATTGCAGGTGGCTGAATATACGGCACTGCAAGTCAAGCAGGCCGTCACCGGCCACGGCAAGGCGGCCAAGGAGCAGGTGCAGGACATGGTGTCGCGCCTGCTGGCGCTGCCCGGCCTGCCCGGCAGCGATGCGGCCGACGCGCTCGGCGTGGCGATCTGCCACGCGAACAATTACGACACATTGGCCCTGATCGGCACGCTTGGCCCCGGCCTGTCCGGCCTGCGCATGAAACGCGGCCGCCTGGTCGGTTAATCCCCTTATATTAAGTAAAGGTTGTTGAAATGATTGGACGCCTGTCCGGTGTGCTGCTTGAAAAAAATCCGCCGCAATTGCTGGTCGATGTGCAGGGGGTCGGCTATGAAGTCGATGTGCCGATGAGCACCTTTTACAACCTGCCCGGTGTCGGCGAGAAAGTGGTGCTGTTTACGCACCAGGCGATCCGGGAAGATGCCCACTTGCTGTTCGGCTTCGGCAATGCCGAGGAACGCGCGGTATTCCGGCAGTTAATCAAGATTACCGGCGTCGGCGCGCGCACCGCCTTGTCGATCCTGTCGGGCATGACGGTGAACGACCTGGCGCAGGCAGTCACGCTGCAGGAATCGGGCCGGCTGGTCAAGGTGCCGGGCATCGGCAAGAAGACGGCCGAGCGATTGCTGCTGGAATTGAAGGGCAAACTGGGTGCGGAACTGGGTTCCGGCGGCGTGCACGCGGCGCCCGATTCGCAATCTGATATCCTGAACGCACTGTCCGCGCTGGGTTATTCCGACAAGGAAGCGCTGCTGGCGCTGAAGAGCGTGCCGGCCGGCAGCGGCGTATCGGACGGCATCAAGCTGGCGCTGAAGGCGCTCTCCAAAGGGTAATCAATGAGCATCCAGACCGACAATTTCACCGAACAGCGCATCATCGACGCCAAGCCGGTGTCGCCGAACGAGGAAGCGATCGAGCGCGCATTGCGCCCGCGCCACCTCGATGAATACGTCGGCCAGGAAAAAATCCGCGACCAGCTGGAAATTTTCATTTCGGCCGCGCGCGGGCGCAAGGAAGCGCTCGACCACACGCTGCTGTTCGGACCTCCCGGCCTGGGCAAGACCACGCTGGCCAACATCATCGCGCGCGAAATGGGCGTGAATTTGCGCCAGACTTCCGGCCCGGTGCTCGAACGCGCCGGCGACTTGGCCGCGATCCTGACGAACCTGGAAGCGAACGACGTCCTGTTCATCGACGAGATCCACCGCCTGTCCCCGGTGGTCGAGGAAATCCTGTACCCGGCGCTGGAGGATTACCAGATCGATATCATGATCGGGGAAGGGCCGGCGGCGCGTTCTGTCAAGCTGGACTTGCAGCCATTTACCTTGGTCGGCGCCACCACGCGCGCCGGCATGCTGACCAATCCGCTGCGCGACCGTTTCGGCATCGTCGCGCGGCTCGAGTTTTATACGGTGCCGGAACTGACGCGCATCGTCACCCGCAGCGCCGCGCTACTCAAAGCCAATATCGATCCGGAAGGCGCGGCGGAAATCGCGCGCCGCGCGCGCGGCACACCGCGCATCGCCAACCGGCTGTTGCGCCGCGTGCGCGATTTCGCCGAAGTGAAGGCGAATGGAGATATTACGAAAACCGTCGCCGATGGCGCGCTGGTGATGCTCGACGTCGACACGGCCGGCTTCGACGTGATGGACCGCAAGCTGCTCGAAGCGATCCTGTTCAAATTCGGCGGCGGCCCGGTCGGCGTCGGCAATTTGGCGGCGGCGATCGGAGAGGCGGCAGATACGATCGAGGACGTGCTCGAACCCTACCTGATCCAGCAAGGCTTCTTGCAGCGCACGCCGCGCGGGCGCGTCGCCACGCCGGCCGCGTATACCCACTTCGGCGTCACGCCGCCGCGCACCAATCCGAACGGCGAATTGTGGGATCTGTGATGCGGATCTGGGTCGACGCCGACGCCTGCCCGGCCGTCATCAAGGATATCCTGTACCGCGTCGCTGAGCGGCTCGAATTGCAGGTGACGCTGGTGGCGAACCAGTTGATGCGGGTGCCGCCGTCGCGTTTCATCCGTGCCGTGCAGGTGCCGTCCGGCGCCGATGTCGCCGACCAGGAAATCGTGCGCCTGCTCGAGCCGGGTGACTTGGTCGTCACCGGCGACATTCCGCTCGCGTCCGACGTCCTGAAAAAGGGCGGATTGGCGCTGAACCCGCGCGGCGAGTTTTATACCAACGACAATATTGCGCAAATGCTGACGATGCGCGCCTTCATGGAAGAATTGCGCAGCGGCGGCGTCGACACCGGCGGCCCGGCGCCGTTCAGCCAGGCCGACCGGCAAAACTTCGCCAACCAGCTGGACCGCCACCTGGCGCGCGTGCGCGCCGCCACACCCCGCCCCTGACCCGTTGCGGCAATTGTTGCCGCCGGTTGTTTCATTCTGGCTCACCATCTGTTGCAGATCGGCGCACACGCTGCGCCGGGCAGCCCCGTGCGCCCGCGTTCAGCGGTGCGGCACGGTATTTGCGTAGCTAGCTGTGATCGTTGAAGGGACGTCCGTCCCCGATCATCAAGCCACTATCTATACCAAGGAGACTGTCATGCAATGGAGCAAACCTGAGTTCATCGATCTGCGTTTTGGTTTTGAGATCACGCTGTATATCTTCAACCGTTAAGCGTGCGGGGTGCGGTTGCCGGCATGCCGGCCGCCGCACCCGCTGCCGCAATCGAGCAATCCATGAAAATTATCGTACTCGGCTCCGCGGCCGGCGGCGGCTACCCGCAGTGGAACTGCAATTGCCGCAACTGCGACGGCTTGCGGCGCGGCGCCATCACCAGCACGGCGCGCACCCAATCGTCGATCGCCATTTCCGCCGACGGCACCGACTGGGTGCTGGTCAACGCTTCTCCCGACATCCTGGCGCAGATCCGCGCCACGCCGGCGCTGCAACCGGCACGCGCTGCGCGCGACAGCGGCATCGGCGCCGTATTGTTGATGGATGCGCAGGTCGACCACGTCACCGGCCTGATGATGCTGCGCGAAGGTCAACCCATTCCCCTGTATTGCAGCGCGCCGGTATGGAACGACTTGCAGACCGGTTTTCCGCTGGCGAACGTGTTGTCGCATTACTGCGGCGTGCAATGGCATGAACTGCCGGCCGGCGACGGCGATGCCGTATCGTTTTCAATACCGGGCCAGCAAGGCTTGCGCTTCACCGCCATCCCTTTGAGCAGCAAGGCACCGCCATACTCCCCGCACCGCGAATGCCCCGAACCCGGCGACAATATCGGCCTGCTGGTACACGACG
>JAZJZT010000034.1:0-111693 GCA_040389645.1 Pseudomonadota bacterium
ATCCAGCCATCGCTGTTCATTAATCCAGTGTTGCAGTTGGTTCTTGAAACCGCCCACTGTGCTGGTGCCGTTGGTAATGTTTTCGGCATAACAGGTGTTCGGGTACGGGATCACGATCGAGCCGGGCGAAGTCCAGCAGGGATCCGGAAAGGCTTGCGCAGAAACGCCATCCGTGCCTGCTGCCTTGCAGGCGATTTCCATTCCATTGGCGTAGACGTGTGTTTGCATTCGGCGTAGGTAAATGAAGGTTAATTGGTATGTTATGTGCGATGCCGCACGATCAGCGCGGCACGGTGGCCGTCATCGCCGGCGAAATGAAGCAGTGCGCTATGGCCTGGACTGGAATCGGCACGGCCCATCACGTCGGCCAGCCAGGCCAGCGTCAGCACGGGCGCGGCGGTGCCGGTTTCACCGACGCGGCCTGCCACCATCAGGTGCGGAAATTCCGGTTTGCGCTCTTCAAGTACGCGTGTCACGGCCATGCTGACTTCCTTGGCGTACCAAGCTTCTCCCGTCATGCCGCTGGCATGAAAATCCAGCGCGCCGATGCTGATGCCTGCCAGGCGCGCGGCTTCGCGTATCGCGGCAGTCAGCCCGGTCGCGCGCAGCGGCACATCGCCATGGATGCGCCAGTTTTCCTGCGCGGTTGCTGCCGACTCAATCCACAGGCCGGGCAGCTCCGCCGCCTGGGCACTGAGCACGATAGCGGCAGCGCCTTCGCCGGGAATGAAACCGTCGGCATTGACCGTTGTGGCGAGACGTTCTTCGGCCAAAAAATGTTCGATGGCGCCTGCGTCGAGCAGGGAGTCAACCGCCGCAAGCAAAACATAGTCGAGGGCATCGACGCCCGACAGCAGCAGGGCCGCTTCGTGCAGGCCGCGCGCGATGCCTCCCTTGCCGCAGGCATACATTCCGGAACGCGGATGAAACGGTCCCATTCCCTCGACGTCACCCGCCACCAGTTGTGCCAGGTCGTCGGCCAGCGTGTCGTGCGGCATGCCGGGGCGCTCCGCCTCGGGCGTGAGCAGCAGGATGGCGATCCGCGCGTGTTCAATGCGGTTCAGCGCATGCAGACTTTCTGCGGCCACTGCGTGCAGCATCGCGCGCAGGCGTTCCGCCCCCCACACCGGCACATCGTACAGCGCGGAGCCGATGATCGGATCGTCGCTGTCATCCACGAACTCGGTTTCGCGGAAGTGGTTCATGCGCGCGTTGATCGCCGCTGTCGCTGCGGGTGCATTGTGTCCGACAGCGCAACACATGGCGCGGGATGCCACACGCAGCGGTATCCAGCTGCCTTGCACGGCTGGCGACGCCTGGTCTTCGCTTTTCCATTTCCAGAATTTCACGATTCAACCCCTGCCGGTTGCGTATCGGATCCACAACCGCTGCACTCGGGATCCACACCGCTTTTCTTCGCGTTCCACCATTGCGCGCTTACCGGCCCGACCGCCACCGTATCGAATTCCTGCATCCGACGCCGTATCGGCACACTGCTACGCCAGATCACGGAAAAGCGTTCTTCGTCCGGCTCGAAATACAATGTATCGGCCACGACAGCCGGTTCTTCCGCGCTGTAATCCGTGCGCAGCACGCGCACTTTCATGTGATTGAGGCGGGGCAGGGGGAAGCGCACATCGGGACGACCCGCCATCATGTGCTTCAACACCACCGGTTCGCCGCCTTGCGGATAATCCATCTGCTGATCCTCTGGTGCACACTGGTGAAAGAGTTCATTGAAGTCATGCGGCAGCAGGGGCGCTATCTCGCTTTGCCACTGCGCGTCATACGTTCCCGCATAATCCTTGCGCGGCGCCCAATGGCGGCCGATGGCGGAAAACGCCACTGGCTTATACGTGCCATCCGGTTTTTTGATCGGCTCTCCAATACCTTCCAGGCATGGTGCGGGCGCGCCATCCAGCTGATCCTTGGTATGCTTGCCAGCCCATCCTATCCCGCTGGGGTTGGTCGGTAGCGCTTCCGACAGCGTTTCCTTGTTGTCGCCCGAGCCTTCCTGCCACGAACGGGTGCCGCCATATGCCAGGGAAAAATGCAGCGGGAGTTTCATGAATGGTTCCGGATCGGACAGGCTCAACCATGCCAGCCGCTTTTGCCACACGCGCGGCCCAATCGCCCGTAATCCCTTTTTCAGCTTGCCGATCCTCCAACCTACCAGCATTTCCGTCACCGGTTCGCCGGTCGGGCTGTAGGCATGGGCATTGAATAGCACATCGCAGCGGGGTTTAAAACGTACCAGGTCCGAGCCATAAAGCATTGCGCTGACGCCCGGTTCGCCCAGGTACAGATCCGATGGTTCCAGCGGCAACGGTGCGATGGGTTGCGGACGCTGGCCCGATGACGGGATACGCCAGCTGGCCTTGATCACAATGACCAGGTGCTCGCGACCCTCGATATCGAGCGCAGGCACCATATCGGCGATCAGGTTTTTGGATGCTACGATTAATTCCACGCGCGCAGATCCTTCAGTTGACGTTGACCGAGCCGCCGAGAATGCGCTGGGTGGCGCTGGCCTGGCTGGTGATGTAGGTGCCGCGCAGCTGGATGCGGCCGTCGGCGCTGAGCACGATGGCCGCTTCGCCGCAGCGCAGTTCGATTTCATGTTCGGCGCTGAGCACGACGCGTTCGCCGTCGACCAGCACGTCGGTGACGGCCGGTGCGCAGACCGGCGCCGACAGCATCACGCCGAGCACGATCGGGCGCTGCGGGTCGCCCGCTTCGAAGCCGAGCGCCAGGGCCTGGCCGACCTGGGCCGGATCGAGCGGGCTGATGCTGCGCGCCACGATGCGGCTCAGGCCAAGGGCGGGAATGCTGACCAGGACGGCGCCGTCGGCTGCGATGCCGTCGAAGGTGCCGATCGCGATGCCGTCCGCGCGCGCCTGGCGCGGTGGCGTCTGGACGATCACGTCGTGCAGCAGTTGTTCGGAGGGCGTCGCGGCGGCGCTCGCGCTCGCGGGCAGGCTGGGGGAAATACCGTGTGGCTGCTGCATCAGTTCTCCAGAATTTTCTTGGCCTTCAGGGTGATGTTGCCCTCGGCCTTGAAGGTTTGTTCATCGCTGGTGCCGACACTGAAGGTGTGGCCGTTGATGACGATGGTGCCGTCGGCCTTCATCGTCAGGCTGGCCTTGCCGACCGTGATTTCCAGTTCTTCGCCGGCGGTGATCGAGATCTTCTGGCCGACCGAGGTGGTCTGGTTCAGGCCCACCACGGTCGCCATCACCATGCCGACGTTCAGGTTGTAGCCGAGTCCCACGTTTTCCATCCGGCCCATGCCGACGTTCTGCATGTAGGCCATGCCGACGGTTTCCGTTTTCATCCGGGCGACATTGATCGACCAGTTTTTGCCGATCGTGTCCTTCTCGTTTTTTTCGACCGACTTGGTGCGGTTGGCGCCGACCTTGAATGTCTGGTTCTGTCCGACCGTGACGTTCTGGTTGTCTCCGATATCGATGTCTTCATTGTGGTCGACCCGCTCCTTGCGGTCGTTGTGGACGGTGATGGTTTCATCGTGATCCACCGTTTCCGTCCGGTCGCGCTTTATGTGACTGATCTCGTCGCGGTCGATAGTTTTGCGCCGGTCGTTGCCGACCCACTTGTCTTCATCGTGCTCGACTTCCGTGAGCTGGTCTTTTTCGGCGTGCAGCCACAATTGCTCCGCGCCTTTCTTGTCTTCGAAGCGCAGCGCGTTCGCGTTGTCGTAGCGCCCGGCCGGCGTGGAACGGGTTAATATACCGCTCTGGGTTTTATTGTCGGGCAGCGTCCACGGCGGCATCGTGTTTGCGTTCGGCACCATGCCTGTAATAATCGGCCGATCGGGACAGCCGTCAATAAACTGAATTAAAACTTCCGTGCCTATCCGCGGAATCGACGTCATGCCGAAATTCGACCCCGCCCACGGCGTGGCGACCCGTATCCATGCGGAGCTTTTTTCGTCGTTGCCGCCGGCGCGGTCCCAGTGGAATTGCACTCGCACGCGGCCATATTTGTCGGTGTGGATTTCCTCACCCTTCGGGCCGACGACGGTCGCGGTCTGGATGCCGTGAATTTTCGTTTCGACGCTGTTGTGATCGCGCCCGGCGCGCCACGGGATGATCTTGCGGATGCACGTCAGCGTGTTTTCATAGCGCGACGGCGCCGTCGCGCTGACGTGGTAATTGTTGCTGACGCTGTGGCGCACTTCGGTGATCAAAAATTCGCGCGCCTGCTTGTCGGCGCCGCTGCCGCTGGTATCGAAGTGACCGCTCAGGCGAAACCAGCGCCCCGGCATCGCCTGGCGGTTGTTGCCGGCACCTGTGAACTGTTTACCCGCCGCTTCCATTTCTTCCATGCGCAGTTGCGCCAGCGAGCGGCCGGCGTCGCCATTTTTAAAACCCAGCGCGCCGGTGTATTCGTAGGATTCGATATCGGGCACGGCGCCTTGCTTGTTCAGGGTCGGCAGCGTCGTGACGACCGGGCGCGCCGATTTGAAATCGTAGGAGGCCAGCGCGACGCTGCCTTCCGTGACCTGGCGCGACGGCGACCATTCCCCGATGCCGTCTTCCTCGAACGCGCCGGCATGGCGCTGGAACGGAATTTCGATATTGCCGTCGATCGGCGGCGCGCTGGTGGTGTCGTCCGACAGCACCATCCTGTGGCCGCCCGGGCCGTGCTCGAACCAGTAGACGATGCCGGCGGCGACCCATTTCCGTTCCAGGTAATTGCTGTCGCTTTCGCCGTACTGGCAACTGTCGGTCATGACTTCGTCGCCGCTGCGCACGCGCCATTCCCAGTCGGCCAGGCCACCGTAGTCTCCGAAGATGCTGGAGGTCTGCTGGTACAAGGTCGTGTAATGGAACAGGTAGTTATCCTTGCGCATCTCCAGGTATTTGTACCAGGGGCCCAATTTCGCTTCGTAATACGAGACATTGCCGTCCACGGTTTTTAAACTGAAACTGAAGACGTGGCCGCAAAAATAGCGCAACGTGCCGTCGCGGCGCACCAGTTCCACGCACAGCTGCTTGCCCTGCAATGCCTTCAGTTCCAGGTTCGGGTCGTTCGACAGCAGTTCGACCGTGAATTCGAAAGGGCGCGACAGGGCTTCGAACGCGTCCAGGCGGTTCACCAGCAACTGGGCAGATGGACCGTCGCCTTGCGGGAACGACAGGCGCAGGATGCGGTCGTGTTGTCGGCCGCGAATCATCTGTTGCAGGGTTTGCGGCGCTTCGCTCATACGGTTCCTGTCGCGGTGGGCGCAGGCGAACGGAAGCCGCCAGCCTGGGCACGGTTTTTTATTGAATGTTCGGAAATGCCAATGGGACGAAACCGGTGGACAGGGCGTCAGCCGGCGGGAAGCACGTCAACTGCGTGCCTGGTCCCGGGCTGGAGCGCTGGCGTGGTGCCTGCTTCCAGGTCGCCAGCACTAAACTACTGTTGTTGGCGCCAAGGTTGTCATTCCCGCGAAGGTGGGAATCCAATTTTGTCTTCCGGACAGCGCAATAAAATGGGATTCCCGCCTGCGCGGGAAGTCATTTCTCCCAATGGGAGGAATGACAACGCTACAGTCTGTGGCTTTAACTTACGGTATTGCCGCCAGCACCGGTTTTAGTTTCATTTTTAGCATCATGTTTTAATACTAACATGCTTGCTTTAAAACACGCGATTCGATTGAAAAATGGAAACAGGGGAGGGCGCGCTATTCGCTGGCTTGCTTGACGACCAGGTCGAGCAAGTCTTGCGCGCTCTGGATCACGGCGGAGGCCCTGGCATTCTTTGCCATCGCTTCGAAAGTGCCCTGGCTGACGTGCAATCCGTCGGAGGCCAGATAGGTCAGGCGGATGTTGCCGATGGCTGGCGGCGGAGGGCGCCGTTCCTGCGCCGCGGCGCTGTGCCGCAGTGCGGGCCGCGAGATTTCCACCAGCGCCTGCGCGCGCATGACGATGTCTGGCGGGCTGCTTTCGAAGACGGCGAACTTGCCGGTCTGGTTGATGTAGCGCACGGTGCCGTCGGCATACGCGGCCAGCACGTCGAGGCCGTCGTCGAGCGGCACTTCGACGATCACGCCCATCAATTCCCTGGCCGGCACCGGGTGCCCGTTGTCGCGTAGCCAGTTACAAGCCAGGATGCGCACCCGGCTTTCCTCGTCGCTGTCGTCGGCGATCGTGCGCACCACGTCCGGTTCGGCCAATTCTCCGAACAGCGACGCGCTTTCCTGCTGCCGCTTGAACAGCGCGGCATTGTCGCAAAACAGCAGGTTGTAGATCAGGTTGAGTTCATCCTGCCGGTACGGGGCGCTGGGGGCGTACGTGTCCCCGGCGGTGGTTGGCGTTTTGCCGAGCAAGGCGAGTAATTTCTTCAGCATGGGATGGTACTGCATGGTGTCGGTTTGCCATGATACGGCAATGCACCGCTTCCCGCGCACCTTAAAAAGAATCCTTGAAGTTTTCTCAAAACAGGTTAAGATATATCTTACTTAGATATATCTTATGGAGAAACACATGTTCCACTTATTCAAAGGTCACCACCGTTTCCACCCGCACATGCACGGCCACGGCCATCACCGGGGCGGCGGCGGGCGCGGTCCCAAAATGTTCGATTCGGGCGCGATGCGTTATGTCGTGCTGCAATTGATCGCCGACAAGCCGCGCCACGGCTATGAAATCATCAAGGAGCTCGAACAGCGTTCCGGCGGCAGTTATACGCCGAGCCCGGGCGCCATCTATCCCTTGCTGGCGATGCTGGCCGACATGGGCCATGTCTCCGTCAGCCAGGACGGCGCCAAGAAGCTGCATACGGTAACGCCTGAAGGTTTGGCGTTTTTGGAGGAGAATCGGCAAATGGTCGATGCAGTGATGGCGCGCATGAGCGAGCCGTCGGAAGGGGGCGGCGATGACCTGCGCTCGCTGATGCATGCACTGAAGGAAGCCGTGATCCTCCGTGCGCGCAGCGATGCGCCGAGCGAATCGCGCCTGCAGCAGATCCGCGCTATCCTGCGCCGGGCCGCGGCAGACATTAACGGGCTGGAGTGATCCCGGCCTTCAATTGAACGAGGAATAAAAATAAGATGAATTTACCTTTACCGGAGGCGCGCGAGCGCCTCATTTTATGGTTGCTGGCGCTGATCCAGTTCACCGTCATCATGGATTTCATGGTCATGATGCCGCTGGCGCCGCAACTGATGCAGTCGTTTTCCATCGCGCCGTCGGCCGTGTCGGGCGCCGTCTCCGTCTATGCCTGGTGCGCCGGCCTGTCCGGCCTGCT
Organism: Pseudomonadota bacterium; assembly: GCA_040389645.1. Taxonomy (GTDB): domain Bacteria; phylum Pseudomonadota; class Gammaproteobacteria; order Burkholderiales; family Burkholderiaceae_D; genus Rugamonas. The sequence goes on from JAZJZT010000034.1 coordinate 7,255, forward strand.
CGCGATGACGTATATCGACCGCTTCGACCGCAAGCGCCTGCTGCTGACGATGTTTGCCTTGTTCACCTTGTCGAACCTGGCTTGCGGGTTGGCGCCGAATTTCCACGTGCTTGTGCTGTCGCGCGCCTTCGCCGGACTCACCGGCGGCGTGCTCGGCGCGATCGGCATGGCCATCATCAGCGACCTGATTCCGCCGCAGCGCAGAGGCGCGGCCACCGGCATCGTGATGACCTCGTTCAGCCTGGCGGCGGTGGCCGGCGTGCCGGTCGGCGTCATGCTGGGCGCGCATTTCGGCTGGCAATCGGCGTTTTATCTTTTAGTGGGCCTGTCGGTCGCCGTCTGGTGCGTGGCGCTGCGCGTGTTGCCGTCGCTGACACTGCACATGGGTAAGCGGCCGTTGCCGCTGTCGGCGATCCTGCCCGAACTGGGGGCGATGTTCCGTGTGCCGGGTCACTTGAAGGCGTTTGTCCTGTCCGGCGTGAACATGATGACGGGCATGCTGATCATTCCCTTCATGTCCCCGGTGCTGGTGGCAAATCACGGCGTGAAGCCGGCCGATATCACGTGGATTTACCTGGCCGGCGGCGCCGTCACGCTGTTTACGGCGCGCGTGATCGGCGGCTGGGCGGACCGCGCCGGGCCGCAGCGCGTCTACCGCTGTCTCGCTGTCTTCTCGGTGTTGCCGTTGTTATTGATCACGCACTTGCCGCAGCTGCCGCTGTATGCGCTGATCCTGATTTTCCCCTCGTTCATGATGGCGATCTCGGGACGCAACGTGCCGCTGCAGGCTTTGATGACAACGGTGCCGGAACCGGCGCGGCGAGGCGCCTTCCTCAGCGCCAACTCGGCGGTGCAGCAATTGGGAACCGGATTGGGCGCGCTGCTCGGTGGCTTGAGCTTGAGCACGGACAGTGCCGGCCATATCAGCGGTTATGGCGCCAACGGCTGGGCGGCGGTCGCGCTCAGTGCGCTGACGTTCTGGTGGATCGGACGGGTGCGGGCGACGCGTGCGCCGGCTGCGATGGCCGGCCGTACTCCTGCCTGAACTGGAATTAGCGGTTGCGTTGCAGCGGCTGCTTTTCCTGGCGCCAGCGTTCCAGGCTCAATACATCGTTGTTGACGTCGTCGTCGACCAGGATTTCGCCGTCGCTCTGCGACACCAGAAAGCTCTCCCAGCGCTGTGCCGCGTCGTTGCTGTTTTCGATAAAGCTGAATTGAAAATAATGCTTGCCGTTCAGGACGCGCGGCTTCGGATCGTATTCGATCACGGCGCCATGCGCCTGGCCGCCGGAATTTTTCTCGATGCGCAGCGACCATGCCTGCAATTCCGGTAGCGCCATCAACCGTTCGACGGCTTGATCCTTGCTGGCGGCCGGCGCGGCCAGGGCCAATGCGGTGGGCGCGTTGCTGGCCACTTGCATCGACGGCAGGTCCGGGTGAGAAGGGCGCTGCGTGTGCAGGTAATATGCGCCGAGCCCGGCGGCCAGCAGGCCGGCCAGGGTTCCGGCGATGGCCGCGGTTTTGGAGGAGTGGGAGCGCGCTGCCATAGGATTGCCAACCTTCGTGATGCATCGTGGGGTGTGAGTTGCGGCCATACTAAACCAAAGCTAAAGCACGAGCAACTATCGTAAAAAAAGCCTGCAAGGCTAAACCTTGCAGGCTTTTCAGCGTTGAACCGTCAGGTCCGGCTTGAATTACATCATGCCGTCCATGCCGCCCATGCCGCCCATACCACCCATGCCGCCGCCCATGCCGCCGGCTGGCTTGTCGTCAGCAGCTTCGGCCACCATGCAGTCGGTGGTCAGCATCAGGCCAGCGATCGACGCTGCGTTTTGCAGTGCCGAGCGGGTGACTTTGGCTGGATCCAGCACGCCCATTTCGACCATGTCGCCGTAGGTGCCGTTGGCGGCGTTGTAACCGTAGTTACCTTTGCCTGCCAGCACAGCGGCAACAACGACCGAAGCTTCTTCGCCGGCGTTTTGCACGATCATGCGCAGTGGCTCTTCCATGGCGCGCAGTACGATCTTGATGCCTGCATCCTGGTCAGGATTGTCGCCTTTGATCGTGATGTTGGCACGTGCGCGCAGCAGGGCTACGCCGCCGCCAGGAACGATGCCTTCTTCCACGGCAGCGCGGGTCGCGTGCAGTGCATCTTCAACGCGGGCTTTTTTCTCTTTCATTTCGACTTCGGTGGCTGCGCCAACCTTGATCACGGCAACGCCGCCTGCCAGTTTGGCAACGCGCTCTTGCAGTTTTTCACGGTCGTAGTCCGAGGTCGCTTCTTCGATCTGCACGCGCACTTGCTTGACGCGCGCTTCGATGCCGGCAGCTTCGCCAGCGCCGTCGATGACGATGGTGTTTTCCTTGCCCACTTCGATACGCTTGGCTTGGCCCAGTTCGGCCAGCGAGATTTTTTCCAGCGTCAGGCCGACTTCTTCAGCGACGACTTGGCCGCCGGTCAGGACAGCGATGTCTTCCAGCATGGCTTTGCGGCGGTCGCCGAAGCCTGGTGCCTTGACTGCGCAGGTTTTCAGGATGCCGCGGATGTTGTTGACGACCAGGGTCGCCAGCGCTTCGCCTTCGATGTCTTCGGCGATGATCAGCAGTGGACGGCCGGCTTTCGCGACTTGTTCCAGTACCGGCAGCAGGTCACGGATGTTCGAGATTTTCTTGTCGCACAGCAGGACGAACGGATTGTCCAGGATCGCGACTTGTTTTTCCTGATTGTTGATGAAGTATGGCGACAGGTAGCCGCGGTCGAACTGCATACCTTCAACGATGTCCAGCTCGTCGTTCAGCGATTTGCCGTCTTCGACGGTGATGACGCCTTCCTTGCCGACTTTTTCCATCGCTTCAGCGATGCGCTCGCCGATCGAGTAGTCCGAGTTGGCCGAGATCGCGCCGACTTGGGCGATTTCTTTGGTGGTGGTGCATGGACGGGAGATTTTCGCCAGCTCTTCGACGGTGGCAGCGACTGCCTTGTCGATGCCGCGTTTCAAGTCCATCGGGTTCATGCCGGCGGCAACGAACTTCATGCCTTCGCGCACGATGGCCTGGGCCAGCACGGTCGCGGTGGTGGTGCCGTCGCCGGCGTTGTCGCTGGTGCGGGAAGCAACTTCCTTGACCATTTGCGCGCCCATGTTTTGCAGCTTGTCTTTCAGTTCGATTTCTTTCGCAACCGAAACACCGTCCTTGGTCACGGTAGGGGCGCCGAACGAGCGCTCCAGCACGACGTTGCGGCCTTTAGGACCCAAGGTGACTTTGACTGCGTTGGCGAGGATGTTGACGCCTTCAACCATTTTGGCGCGCGCTGCGTCGCCGAAGATTACTTCTTTAGCTGCCATGTTGTTTCTCCTGAATTTCGTGAATGTCGGTGTCTTGAATCGGCAGTCGCCAATTACTTGGTGACGATGGCCATGATGTCTTCTTCGCGCATCACCAGCAGCTCGTCGCCGTCAACCTTGACGGTCTGGCCGGAGTATTTGCCGAACAGGACGCGGTCGCCGACCTTGACGTCCAGCGGACGCACTTTGCCGTCATCCAGGATCTTGCCATTGCCGACGGCCAGAACCTGGCCTTGATCCGGTTTTTCAGCGGCTGCGTCAGGGATGATCAGGCCGGATGCAGTTTTGGTTTCCTGGTCCAGGCGTTTGACGATGACGCGATCGTTCAAAGGGCGAAGGTTCATACAAAACTCCTTATTCAATGGTTGTAGTGCCAAAATGGGCCGTAGCGGGCATGTGCCGCTGCGTCTTCAGAATTCTTGTTAGCACTCTCTGCCAACGAGTGCTAATTATAGGGACGCTTATTCGGTATTTCAAGACACGCTTGCATTTGATACGAAAATAAATATATTTCGTGGCGGACCGGCCCGGCGCGCCCACGGCAGCGCCGCGCAGTGGTAAATATGTGTAACGGGAGTGTGTATCGGTTGACGCCGCTTTGCTTGCCATCCTATAGTGGCGGGATGATTTCAGAATTCCAAGAACTTTCCGACAAGATCGACCAGTTGGCCGCGATGACGCTGGCGTTGCGCCGTGAAAACGCGGAACTGCGCCATGCCAATACCGCGCTGCTCGTGGAAAACATGGGGTGCAAGGCGCGCTTGAGCGAAGCGAGCCAGCGCGTGGCGGCCCTGCTGGAAAAAATCCCGGCCATTCCCGGCGAGAGCGCACCGCTGCACGAGGATGTGCGGTGATGATACAGCTCGACGTCACGATCATGGGCCAGGCCTATCGCCTGGTGTGCAAGGAAGATGAAGAACGCGCGCTGCGCGAGGCGGCCAGCTTCCTCGACAAGAAGATGTCGGCGATCCGCGACGCCGGAAAAATCAAGGGCAACGACCGCATCGCCGTGATGGCGGCGATCGGCATGGCGGCCGAGTTCCTGTCGGCGAAAGCGCCGCAGGGACCCTTGTCGGATATGTCGATGCTCGATATCCAGCACAAGATCGCGGCCATGCACAAGGTGCTCGACAGCGCGCTGACGCCGCAAGAAAATCTGTTTTAAGCGGCGAAAGCCCTTTCCCTGGCGCGCAGAGAGGAGTAAACTGCGTCTCACCCTGCGGTGTTCGCGGTTGCCATATATTCCTTGAACCATTTATGTGCACCGGTCGCGGAAATTTGTTCGATGGGAGTGCGCGTCGCTAGTCCGATGAACCCGAAATTGAACTAACTGTGACCACCTTGAACCTCTTGGTTCGGGATGCCGGCATAGCGGCACAGGCGGGGCTTAATTCCAGAGAAGCGGTTGCCACATCTCGCGATGCGCAACCGCTTTTTTACGTCCGTCACTTTGCGAAGGAAGGCCAATGCCGTACTGGTTGATGAAGTCCGAACCGGGCGAGGTCAGTATCGACGACGTGCTGGCCGCGCCGGATCACACCGTGAGCTGGTTCGGCGTGCGCAACTACCAGGCCCGCAATTTCATGCGCGACGCGATGCGGGTCGGCGACGGCGTCCTGTTCTATCACTCCAGCTGCGCGCAACCCGGCGTGGCCGGCATCGCCGAAGTGACGAGCACACCGTATCCGGACGCGACCCAGTTCGACCCGGCCAGTCATTATCATGACGCGAAAGCCACGCCGGAGCAGCCGCGCTGGGTCGCCGTCGACGTCAAGGCATTGCGCAAGACGCGCCTGCTGGCGCTGGCCGAGATGCGCGCGCTGCCGGCACTGGAAGAGATGGCCGTGCTGCAAAAGGGCAGCCGGCTGTCGATCACGCCGGTCACCGCCGCCCAGTGGCAAACGATTACCACGCTGTTGAAAGAGACTTGATGGACCTCGGCCTGGTCCTGGTGCTGTTGCTGATGGGGGCAGCTGGCGGCTTCTCGGCCGGCCTGCTGGGCATCGGCGGCGGCATGGTGCTGGTGCCGTTCGTCACGATGATTTTTACGGCCAAGGGCTTCGCGCCGGCGCTGGTGGTGCACATGGCGATCGCCACGTCGCTGACGACCATACTGTTTACATCGTTATCGTCGGTGCGCGCGCATCACCTGCATGGCGCGGTATTGTGGCGCATCGTCGCCTTGCTCGCGCCGGGCATCCTGCTCGGTTCCTGGATCGGGCCGTGGATCGCGCACCAGATGAACGCGTCCGCGCTGGCGCTGTTTTTCGGGATTTTCATTTCGTTCTCGGCGACCCAGATGTTATTGGGTAAAAAGCCGGCGGCCGCGCGCGAATTGCCCGGCACGGCCGGCATGTTCGCCGCCGGCTGCGTGATCGGCGTGATGTCCGGCCTGCTGGGCGCGGGCGGCGGCTTCCTGTCGGTGCCGTTCATGAGCCGCTGTAACGTCAAGATCCACAATGCAGTCGCCACCAGCGCCGCGCTGGGTTTCCCGATCGCGCTGGCCGGCACGCTGTCGAACATTTATTTTGGCCTCGGCACGCCGGACCTGCCGCCTTACTCGCTCGGCTTCATTTACGTGCCGGCGCTGCTGGTGATCGTCGCCGCCAGCGTGACGATGGCGCCGCTGGGCGCGCGCACCGCGCACAAGCTGCCGGTCCAGTCCCTGAAAAAAATCTTCGCCGTGATCCTGTACTGCCTGGCCGGCTACATGCTGTGGAAGGCCTGGCACTGAGGCTGGCCTGGCCCTAATGCCATTAAGTTAGCGCCAATTCTGTCATTCCCGCGAAGGCGGGAATCCCATTTTTTTGCGCCGTTTGCGACTCTAAATGGGATTCCCGCCTTCGCGGGAATGACAATTGGAGAGGAGGGTTCAGGCGCGCGCCGGCGCGCGTCCGCGCGCATCGTGTTGATAAGCCCAGGCCAGCAGCACGATGGCGCCGACGATCATCGGCAGGGACAAGACCTGGCCGGACGTGATCGGCAGGCCGGCCACCGTCACTTCCCAGTCCGGCGTGCGGAAATACTCGGTGAAGAAACGCGCGCAGCCGTACAGCAGCGTGTACATCGCGCCGACCGCGATGCGCGGGCGCGCGTGGCGCGCATAGATCCACAGGATGATGAACACGACCAGGCCGTCGATCAGCATCTGGTACAGCGGCGACGGGTGGCGCAGGCCGTTCAGGAACACGGGCGACGGCAGCAGCGGGTAGTGCGTGTCCGGCCACAGCATGGCCCACGGCAGCGACGGGTCGGACACGACGCGGCCCGGCAATTCGGCATTGATGAAATTGCCCATGCGCCCGGCCGCGTAACCGAGCGGCACCAGCGGCGCGATAAAATCGTAGACGTCGAACACGTTGCGCCCGGCCTTCCTGGCCCACAGCCACATGGCCAGCATGACGCCGAGGAAGCCGCCGTGGAAGGACATGCCGCCGCGCCAGACGGCGAAGATTTCGAGCGGATTGTGCAGGAAGAAATCGAGGCGATAGAACAGCACTTCTCCCAGCCGTCCGCCGATGACGACGCCGAGCATGCCGTAGAACAGCATGTCGTCCAGATCCTGGTTTTTCCAGCCCTGCGCGGCGATGTGGGGTTGCTTGATGCGTACCCGGCCCAGCAGCACGAACATGGCGAAGGCCAGCACATACATCAGGCCGTACCAGTGGATCTTGACGGGACCGAGCGCGAAGGCGATCGGGTCCGGCATCGGGTGTGTCAGCATAAGGTGTTCTTTCTCAGTAATTCCAAAAAGCCTTGCAGCACCGGCGAGCGGTTGTCGCGGCGCCAGGCCAGGCCGGTTTCGACCGATGGCGTCGGGTCGAGCAGCGCCCGGTATTCTACTCCGGGGCGCATCAGGTTCGAGACGGATTGTGGCACAAGTGCGATACCCATGCCAGCCGACACCAGGCTGACGATGGTCTGCATCTGGATCGCTTCCTGGCCGATTTCCGGCGTGATGCCGGCGGCGCGGAATACGCCGAGGATGGCGTCGTGCAGCGCCGGAGAAATCGCGCGCGGGAAGACGATCAGCGGCAGCGCCGGCAGGTCGCGCAAGGCCACCTTCTTCTTGCCGCGCAGCGCAGGCAGCCCGGCCGGCGCGGCCAGGATCAGGGATTCCTTCAGCACCGGCAGGTAATCGAGTTCGATTTTCGCGCGGTCCGGCAGAGGCGGAATCAACAGGCCGGCGTCGATACGGTTGTGCAGTAAATCTTCCAGTTGCAAATCCGATGTCGCTTCCTGCAACGCGATCTGCACTTGCGGATACGCGGCGCGGTAGGCGCGCAGGAAGGGCGGCAGCACGCTGTAGTCGGCCGACGAAATAAACGCCAGAGCCAGGCGGCCGACCTCTCCGGCCGCCGCGCGCCGCACCAGCGCCGGCAATTCCTGCGCCTGCGCCAGCAGGCGGCGCGCTTCGGGCAGCAGCGCCGTTCCCGCCGGCGTCAACGCGACGCCGCGCCGGTTGCGCTCGAACAGCGGCGCGCCGAGCAATTCTTCCAGCGCCTGGATCGCCTGCGACAGCGGCGGCTGCGTCATGTGCAGGCGCAGCGCGGCCTTGCCGAAATGAAGTTCCTCGGCCACGGCGGCAAAATAGCGCAACTGTCTCAGTTCCAGGTTCATGATATGCGTTTCCATGGTATTTCAGCGCTGTGATATGTAGTTCGAATCACAGGAATGTAAATCATATATTTGACACGCGGGCGCGCGCAAGGCAATCTGGCAGTCTATTTCTGGAGAACCCATCATGCCGCAATACCGCTCACGCACCACCACCCACGGCCGCAACATGGCCGGCGCCCGCGCCTTGTGGCGCGCCACCGGCATGAAGGATGGCGATTTCGACAAGCCGATCGTCGCCGTCGTCAATTCCTTCACGCAGTTCGTGCCCGGCCACGTGCACCTGAAAGACCTCGGCCAGCTGGTCGCGCGCGAAATCGAAGCGTCCGGCGGCGTCGCCAAGGAATTCAACACCATCGCCGTCGACGACGGCATCGCGATGGGCCACGGCGGCATGCTGTACTCGCTGCCGTCGCGCGACCTGATCGCCGACTCCGTCGAATACATGGTCAACGCGCACTGCGCCGACGCCATGGTCTGCATCTCGAACTGCGACAAGATCACGCCCGGCATGCTGATGGCCGCGATGCGCCTGAACATCCCGGTGGTCTTCATTTCCGGCGGCCCGATGGAAGCCGGTAAAGTGATCAAGGTCGTCGACGGCGCGCAGAAAATCATCAAGCTCGACCTGGTCGACGCGATGATCAAGGCCGGCGACAGCAGCGTGTCCGACGCCGACGTGGCGGAAATCGAACGTTCGGCCTGCCCGACCTGCGGTTCCTGCTCCGGCATGTTCACGGCGAACTCGATGAACTGCCTGACCGAGGCGCTGGGCCTGGCGCTGCCGGGCAACGGCACCGTCCTCGCCACCCACTCGGACCGCAAACAGCTGTTCCTGCGCGCCGGCCGCCTGATCGTCGAACTGGCCAAGCGCCACTACGAGCAGGACGATTATTCGGTGCTGCCACGCTCGATCGCGACCAAGGCCGCGTTCGAAAACGCGATGGCGCTGGACGTGTCGATGGGCGGTTCGACCAACACCGTGCTGCACCTGCTGGCTGCCGCGCACGAAGCCGAAGTCGACTTCGACATGGCCGACATCGACCGCATTTCGCGCAAGGTGCCATGCCTGTGCAAGGTCGCGCCGATGACCGACAAATACCACATCGAAGACGTGCACCGCGCCGGCGGCATCGTCTCGATCCTGGGCGAACTGGCGCGCGCCGGCCTGCTCGACACGTCGCTGCCGACCGTGCACGCGAAGACGATGGGCGACGCGATCGAACAGAACGACATCAAGCGCAGCGACAACCCGGCCGTGCACGAACTGTTCCGCGCCGCGCCGGGCGGCGTGCCGACGCAGGTCGCGTTCTCGCAATCGGAGCGTTATGCATCGCTCGACCTGGACCGCAGCACCGGCTGCATCCGCGACAAGGAACACGCGTATTCGCAGGATGGCGGCCTGGCCGTCCTGTACGGTAACCTGGCCGTCAACGGCTGCATCGTCAAGACCGCCGGCGTCGATGAAAGCATCCTGAAATTCAGCGGCAAGGCGCGCGTCTTCGAAAGCCAGGACGCGGCCGTCGAAGCGATCCTGGGCGACACCGTGCACGAAGGCGACGTCGTCATCATCCGTTACGAAGGCCCGAAAGGCGGTCCCGGCATGCAGGAAATGCTGTACCCGACGTCGTACATCAAGTCGAAAGGGCTCGGCAAGGCATGCGCGCTGTTCACCGACGGGCGTTTCTCGGGTGGCTCGTCCGGCCTGGTGATCGGCCACGCTTCGCCTGAAGCGGCCGAAGGCGGCGCCATCGGCCTGGTGGAAGAGGGCGACATGATCGACATCGACATCCCGGCCCGCACCATCAACCTGCGCATCGACGACGCGACCCTGGCCGCGCGCCGCGGCGAAATGGAAGCGAAAGGCGCCGACGCATGGCAGCCGGTCAACCGCGACCGTTTTGTTTCGCAAGCGCTGCGCGCCTACGCCGCCTTGACCACCTCGGCCGACCGCGGCGCGGTGCGCGATCTGTCGCAGCTGAAGCGTTAAGCGATGCACTAAAATCAGAGGCAAAGGCTGGGGTCAGACCCATGGGTCTGACCCCGGATTCTGCAGTTGATTTGGTTTTAACAAAGCCGGCCTCACGCCGGCTTTGTTCATTTCGGCTTGTTATTCTGGTCGAAATTATGCTTGATACGGTCCTTGCGCCGTTTTTCATCTTCATTGTGGGCCTTGCGCTTGTCCAGTCCCAGCATCGGTTCGAGGAATTCGAACCAGAGGAAGGCGAACACCATCAGGCCGACGATCCACCACCATGACACTTCGGCAAAGCGCCAGATTTCAAAGTAACGCAACCCGCACAATGCGAGTATCAGCAAGATCAGCGGCATCGATAACTCCTCGTTTTACATCATCTTACAAAAGAATGGCCTATACGTGGACCAATATTGTTGCACCGGTCAACCCCGGCTATTATCCTAGCGTTGTGTGCTGGCTAGCGTCCGTTCTTAATTGCAGGAAACGCGGTAGAATCGATTCAGTTAATTTGGAGAAGACAATGAAAAAAATCATGATGGTTGGTATGTTGGTCGCTTCGGCCTTCGCTACGCAAGCTGCAATGGCGAACGCGGATCTGGCCAAGGCAAAAAACTGCATGGCGTGCCATGCGGTGAGCAACAAGGTGGTCGGTCCTGCGTTCAAGGACGTGGCGGCGAAATACGCTGGCCAGAAAGACGCCGAAAACAAGCTGGCGCAAAAGGTCATCAAGGGTGGTTCCGGTGCATGGGGCGCGGTCCCGATGCCGGCCAATCCGCAAGTCAGCGAGGCGGAAGCCCACACGCTGGTGAAATGGGTGCTGGCGCAGAAATAACTTTCTGCGGTAGGTAATAAAAAAAGCGGCGCAAAAGCGCCGCTTTTTTTATGCCAAAACCAGATGCAAGGGCCGGGGCAAACCCAAGTACAAATCAGAGGCAAAGGCCGGGGTCAGACCCATGGGTCTGACCCCAGATTCTGCCTCTGATTTTGATTGTATTACTTGACCACTTCCATCTTGGTCTTCTTGCCGCCGGTATAGGTGAACAGCGTCAGCGCGCCATCCTTGATATCCCCCTTCGGATCGAACATGATCAGGCCGGTGACGCCCTGGTATTTCACTTTCGACAGGAAGGGCAGGTATTTCGCCGGCTCGGCCGATTTCGCGTCCGCCATCGCGGTGGCCATCGTCATCACCGCGTCGTACACGTACGGCGCATACAGTTGCACGTCGGCGTTGTATTTCGCCTTGAAGCGGGCGCGGAAATCGTCCATGTTCTTTTGCTGGTCGGCCGTGACGCCGCCCGCTTCGGCGCAATACACGACGCCGTCGGCCGCCGCGTCGCCGGCCAGTTTCGGCAGCGATTCGGTGCACACGCCGTCGCCGCCCATGAACTTGGCCTTGATGCCGAGCGCCTTCATCTGGCGCAGCATCGGGCCGCCGACCGAGTCCATGCCGCCGAAGAACACCAGGTCCGGATTCTTCGACTTGATGCTGGTGAGAATGGCATTAAAATCGGTCGCCTTGTCGTTCGTGAATTCCTTGCCGACGATTTGCACGCCCGCGCCCTTTTTTGCGCCCTTGACGAATTCCTCGGCCACGCCCTGGCCGTAGGCGGTGCGGTCGTCGATGATGGCGATCTTCTTGGCGCCGAGCTTCTGCGTCGCATACGCGCCCAGCGTGCCGCCCAGCTTATTGTCGTTGGCGACCACGCGGAAGGCGGTATTGAAATTCTGCTTGGTGTAGACCGGATTGGTGGCCGATGGCGAGATTTGCGGGATGCCGGCATCGAAATAAATTTTCGACGCGGGGACGGTGGTGCCGGAATTGAGGTGGCCGATCACGCCGTTGACTTTCGCATCGACCAGCTTTTGCGCCACGGTCGTGCCCTGTTTCGGATCGGCGCCGTCATCTTCCGTCAGCAGTACGAACTTGACGGCCTTGCCGTTGATCTTGAAGCCCTTGGCGTTCAACTCGTCGATCGCCATCTTGGCGCCGTTTTCATTGTCCTTGCCCAAGTGCGCGGAGGCGCCGGAGATCGGGCCGACGTGGCCGATCTTGACGATTTCCTGCGCGCCGGCGCTGCCTGCGAAAACCATGGCAATGGCAAAGGGAAGCAATTTGGTCTTGAACAGCATGGACATTCTCCAATGGGATTGATGGCGGCGGCATTGCATGAATGCCACTTCTGAATTTTTGTACAAGGCCAGAAGGTACAACAAATTAATCGCCGCGCAAAGTGCGATCGCGCGGATTGTTCCGTTTATGAACACTTCCTCGCTTAAACGCGGCCGGGAACCAGGCGGTGCACCGGCGCCGCGCTATTTATTTTTTCTGCGCCTGCAAATGCGTCAATTCCTGCGTCACGGCGCGCGTCACGATTTTTGACAGGGTGTCGTGCAGGCCGTTGCGGATTTCCATCGTCAGGTCGCGCAGCGCGTGGCTCAGCACTTCCTCCATGCTGTCCTTGATGCGTTGTTCGAGCACGAAGTCGACCCGGCCCTGCAACTGGTGCAGGATGCGTTCGGACAGGCGGCGCTCCAGCAAGGCCCATTCGCCGTCGTCGAACTGGTGCACCGCCTGCGCTTCCAGCGCCAGCGGCTCCGCCACCGTCACCGCCATCGGTTCCGCCGGTACCGGCACCGCCGCCGGCGCCGTCGTAGCGTTCAGCGGCAGCACGGCCAGCGTGGCCGGAGGATGGGATTGGTGAACGGGCGGCGTATCGTGCAGCACTTCCGTCAGCACGGGGATCGAGGCATCGAAGGCTGGGAGCTGGCTCATGATTTGTTCGCGACAAAGTGAGTGGGTTGGTAGTCTTGCTGCTTGTAGGCGATGTATCGCTTGCGCCCGGCCGCCGCGTCGCTTTCTTCGGACGAGACCACTTCGATGACGCGCTGAAAACGGGTGAACTGGGCCGGCGCGCGACGCGACAGGTTAATCAGCAGTTCGGTGTGCGGCAGGACCGCGTCGTCGCGCTCGGTCAGGATGATCGGCGTCTCGCCGGCCAACGCATCGCCGGCGGCCACGTGCGGCAGAAAATCGGTATCGGAAAACGTCCACAAGGCGGCATCGAGTTCGGCCAGTTGCGCCGCATCGTCGGCCAGCAGCACGATCCGGTTGCGCGCGGCGTATGCCTTGCGCACCAGGCGGCAGGCATAGGCGATCTTGTCGGGAACGTTGCTGTGAAAGTCGATGCGGGTCATGGTCTCGGGCGGCTGCGCGACGGATGGTCGAATCCGACATTTTAACCCGATGCAACTGTTTAGAACTGGAAATCCGGCGGCGCATTGACTGGAGGCAAACGCTGTGGCGGTGCCGCTTGCTCGGCGGCCGCTTTTGCCGCAGCTTGCGCGCGCTCTTGCTCGCTGGGCTGGCGCGCCGGCGCGGCGGCGGCCGGTGGCGGATACTGGTAAGTTGAGGGCAGTATGCGCTGTAGAGGATAGCCGGCATCGGTCATCAGCCCATCCCATGTCACCTGATCGAAGCCGATCTGTTTTGTCCGGCCGACCAGCAGCAGCGGCAACTGGCCGGGACTGCCGGCGCGTTTCAGCGCCAGCTGGTCTTCGTTACTGTTGACGGTTTTTTCATTGTAGGGGATGCCGCGCGCCTGCAGCATCGTGCGCGCCTGGTTGCAGGCGTCGCACTGGCCGGTGGTGTACAGCGTGACCGGGTGCCGGCGCGCCACTTCCGCCAGTTCGGCCGGCAACCCGGCTGCGCCGGGTGCGGCTGCGAACGACTTGATGTCGACCTGTTTTGATGCCGCCGCGGCCGGTGGCGGCGTGTCGGTGTAATGGGTGACGCCGTTGGCATCCTTCCACTTGTACATCTGCGCGCTGGCAGCGCCCGCGCACATCAGCAATATCACCGCCAGCGCCCGTCTCATCATGCTCTCCCGTGTCAGGCCGCCATGCCGCTGTGGCGCAGCAGCGCATCGATGCTCGGTTCGCGGCCGCGGAAAGCGGTGAACGATTCGAGCGCCGGGCGCGAACCGCCGACGGCGAGGATCTCTTGCTGGAAGCGCTTGCCGGTGTCGGCCGGTGCGCCGCCGCCGAGCGCGGCCGCTTCCTCGAAGGCGGCATAGGCGTCGGCGGACAATACTTCCGCCCATTTGTAACTGTAGTAGCCGGCCGCGTAACCGCCGGCGAAGATATGGCCAAAGGAATTCTGGAAGCGGTTGAACGCCGGCGGAATGACGATCGAAAACTTGCCGCGCACTTCATCGATCAACTGCTGCACCGACTGGGCGCCGGCGCTGTCGTAATCGAAGTGCAGGTGCATGTCGAGCAGCGAGAATTCGACTTGCCGCAGCGTCTGCAGGCCGGACTGGAAGTTTTTCGCGGCCAGCATCTTGTCGTACAGCGCGCGCGGCAGCGGTTCGCCAGTGTTGACGTGGGCCGTCATGTGGCTCAGCACTTCCCACTCCCAGCAGAAGTTTTCCATGAATTGCGACGGCAATTCGACGGCATCCCATTCGACACCGGAAATGCCGGACACGCCGATCTCGTCGACCTGCGTCAGCATGTGATGCAAGCCGTGGCCGAATTCGTGGAACAGCGTGATCACTTCATCGTGGGTGAACAGCGACGGCTGCACTTTACCGTCGACGACGGCCGGTTCCGTGAAATTGCAGGTCAAATAGGCGACCGGCGTTTGCAATTGCCCATTCTGTTCGACGCGGCGGCCGCGCGCATCGTCCATCCAGGCGCCACCGCTCTTGCCGGCGCGCGCATACAGATCGAGATAAAACTGGCCGATCAATTTGCCGTCGCGCTCGATGCGGAAGAAGCGCACATCCTTGTGCCACGTCGTCGCTTCATCGGGCGCGATCGAGACCGAGAACAGGCTTTGCACCAGGCGGAACAGGCCGTCGATGACCTGGTGTTCCGGGAAATACTGTTTGACTTCTTGCGCGGAAAACGCGTAGCGGCGTTCCTGCAGTTTTTCGGACGCGTACGGCAAGTCCCACGCCTGCAACTGGTCCAGCCCCAGTTCATCTTTTGCAAACGTGCTCAGTTCGGCGAAATCCTGCTCGGCGAACGGGCGCGCGCGGCGGGCCAGGTCTTCCAGGAAGGCGATCACCTGTTCCGGGTCCTGCGCCATTTTCGGCACCAGCGACACTTCCGCGAAATTCTTGTAGCCGAGCAGGTGGGCTTCCTCGGCGCGCAGTTTCAGCAGGGTGACGATGTTTTGCGTATTGTCCCAGTCGCCGGGCTTGCTGAAGACGGTGCCCTGTTCGGACGCCTTGGTGGCGTTGGCGCGGTACACGGTTTCGCGCAACTCCCGCTTGTCGGCGAATTGCAGGATCGGGTAATACGACGGGAAGTGCAGCGAAAATTGCCAGCCGCTCTTGCCATCCTTTTCGGCGGCCGCCTTGGCCGCCTGTTTCACGTCGTCCGGCAGGCCGGACAGGTCGGCCTCGTCCTCGACCAGCAACTTGTAGTCGTTGGTGGCGTCGAGGACGTTTTCCGAGAAGCGCGTCGAGACGGCCGCGTGTTCTTCCTGGATTTCGGCAAAACGTTCCTTTTGCTCTTCCGGCAGTTCGGCGCCGCCCATGCGGAAATCGCGGATCGCGTTGTCGATGATACGCTGGCGCGCCGGCGACAGGGCGCTGAAACCGGCGCTCGCGCGCAGCGCCTTGTATTTGCCGAACAGCGCTTCGTTCTGCGCCAGCGCGGTCCAGAATTCCGTCACCTTCGGCTGGTTTTCATTGTAGGTCGCGCGCAATTCCGGCGTGTCGACGACATTGTTCAAATGGCTGACGATGCCCCAGGCGCGGCCCAGGAATTCGGTCGCGTTTTCCAGCGGCGCGACAAAATTGTCCCAACTGACCTGCTCGACCGGCGCTTCCAGTTGCGCCACCATCGCGCGGTTCCGTTCCAGCAGGTGGTCGATGGCCGGCGTCACGTGTTCGGCGCGGATCGCATCGAAACGCGGCAGGCCGGAAAAGTCCAGCAGGGGATTGTTGGCAACGTCGGTATTCAGGGCATCGTTCGTCATAGGTTTTCCTGTGTGATGGTCAGGCCGGCTCAGTTGCGCTCGGCCGATTCGATGGTGTTCATCAGCAGCATGGTGATCGTCATCGGGCCGACGCCGCCCGGCACCGGCGTGATGTGCGAGGCCACTTCCTTGATGTTGGCGAAATCGACATCGCCGCACAATTTTCCGTTATCGTCGCGGTTCATGCCGACATCGATGACGATGGCGCCCGGTTTCACCATGTCGGCCGTCAAGGTGTTGCGGCGGCCGACGGCGGCCACCACGACATCGGCCTGGCGGGTGTACAGGCCCAGGTCCGGCGTCGCGCTATGGCATATGGTCACGGTGGCATTCGCTTGCAAGAGCAGCAGCGCCATCGGCTTGCCGACCGTGTTCGAACGGCCGATGACGACGGCGTGCTTGCCGCGCAGGTCGACGCCGGTCGATTCGATCAGTTTCATGCAACCGTAAGGCGTGCAAGGGCGGAAGCCATCCAGGCCGGTCATCAGTTCGCCGGCGCTGAGCACCGAGTAACCGTCGACATCTTTCGACGTCGCGATCGCTTCGATCACCTTGTGCGGGTTGATGTGCTTGGGCAGCGGCATCTGCACCAGGATGCCGTGGATGGCCGGGTCGGCGTTGAGCGCGGCGATGCGTTCGAGCAGCGCCGCTTCGCCCAGGTCGGCCTCGTATTTTTCCAGCACCGAGTGAAAACCGACGTCGCCGCAAGCCTTGACCTTGTTGCGCACGTAGACCTGGCTGGCCGGGTCTTCGCCGACCAGGATCACGGCCAGGCCGGGTTGTTTGCCGCGGGCGGTCAGGGCGGCGGCGCGGGTGGCGATTTCGGTGCGCAGTTTTTGGGAGAGGGCGATTCCGTCGATCAGTTGAGCAGGCATGATTTTCGATGGTGGGAGGGAAAAGCAGAATTATACGGCCGCGGCGGCCCCACACCGTCCTAAAACCGGCGCCAGGGCGCACCAATGCCGGGCAAATGTGGATTGTTTTCCATAATGTGAAATCATATATCGTAATTTGAAAAATTAAAAAATAGCTGTTAGAATCCTTTCACTAATCAGAAGTCTAGTGAAAAACTCTTAGTAAATAAACACGTACCGTCCGACAGCGATCAGGGATCGGGGTAGGGCATTCACCATTGAAGGAGACTACAAATATGTCAGCTCAACACGACCTGGTCACGGCATTCACCGCCCTCGATCCGGATATGCAGGAAACCAAGGAATGGCTGGATGCACTGGAAGCAGTGCTGGAAAAAGAAGGCCCGGACCGCGCCCATTACCTGATGGAACGCCTGGTCGACCTGGCGCGCCGCCGTGGCGCGCAGATCCCGTTCTCTTCCAATACCGCCTACGTCAATACCATCCCCACCCATCTCGAAACCCATTGCCCAGGCAACCTGGAATATGAAGAGCGCCTGCGCTCGTGGATGCGCTGGAACGCGATGGCGATGGTGGTCAAGGCCAACCGCGTCGACGGCGACCTGGGCGGTCACCTGTCGTCGTTCGCCTCGCTGGCGAACATGCTCGGCATCGGCTTCAACCACTTCTGGCACGCACCGACCGAAAGCCATGGCGGCGACCTGCTGTACATCCAGGGTCACTCGTCGCCGGGCGTCTACGCGCGCGCCTTCCTCGAAGGCCGCCTGACCGAAGAGCAACTGCTGAACTTCCGCAAGGAAGTCGACGGCAAGGGCCTGTCGTCCTACCCGCACCCGAAACTGATGCCGGACTTCTGGCAGTTCCCGACCGTGTCGATGGGTCTGGGCCCGTTGATGGCGATCTACCAGGCGCGCTTCCTGAAATACCTGCACGCACGCTCGATCGCCGACACCGCGAACCGCAAGGTGTGGGCCTTCTGCGGCGACGGCGAGATGGACGAGCCGGAATCGATGGGCGCGATCGGCATGGCCGCGCGCGAACGCCTGGACAACCTGGTCATCGTCGTCAACTGCAACCTGCAACGCCTGGACGGTCCGGTGCGCGGCAACGGCAAGATCATCCAGGAACTGGAAGCGGACTTCCGCGGCGCCGGCTGGAATGTCGTCAAGGTCATCTGGGGCCCGGGCTGGGACGCGCTGCTGGCCCAGGACAAGGACGGCATCCTGCAAAAAGTGATGATGGAAACGCTGGACGGCGAATACCAGAATTACAAGGCCAAGGATGGCGCCTTCGTGCGCAAGCACTTCTTCGGCAAGCATCCGAAGCTGCTCGAAATGGTCGCCAACATGACCGACGACGACATCTGGCGCCTGACCCGCGGCGGTCACGATCCGCACAAGATCTATGCCGCGTTCAAGATCGCGCAAGAACACAAGGGTCAACCGACCGTCCTGCTGGTAAAAACCGTCAAGGGCTTCGGCATGGGCAAGTCCGGCGAAGCGCGCAACACCGCGCACCAGACCAAGAAACTGGACGACGAGGCGATCCGCGAAATGCGCGACCGTTTCGCGCTTCCTATCCCTGACGACAAGCTGGGCGATATCCCGTTCTTCAAGCCGTCCGACGACGCGCCTGAAATGAAATACCTGCACGAGCGCCGCAAAGCGCTGGGCGGCTACCTGCCGCAGCGCCGCATGCAGGCCGACGAAGCGCTGGTGGTGCCGCCGCTGTCGACCTTCAAGGCCGTGCTCGAGCCGACCGCCGAAGGCCGCGAAATCTCGACCACGCAAGCCTACGTCCGCATGTTCACCACCTTGCTGCGCGACCAGAGCCTCGGTCAGCGCCTGGTGCCTATCCTGGTCGACGAGTCCCGTACCTTCGGTATGGAAGGCCTGTTCCGCCAGATCGGCATCTTCAACCAGCAAGGTCAGTTGTACGAGCCGGTCGACAAGGACCAGGTCATGTACTACCGCGAAGACAAGGCCGGCCAGATCCTGCAAGAGGGGATCAACGAAGCGGGCGGCATGAGCTCGTGGATCGCAGCGGCGACGTCGTACTCGACCAACAACCGCGTGATGATTCCGTTCTTCACGTTCTACTCGATGTTCGGCATGCAGCGCGTGGGCGATCTGGCCTGGGCCGCCGGCGACATGCGCGCACGCGGCTTCCTGATGGCGGGTACCGCCGGCCGCACCACGCTGAACGGCGAAGGTCTGCAGCACGAAGATGGCCACAGCCACATCATGGCCGCCACCATCCCGAACTGCGTGCCATACGATCCGACCTTCTCGCACGAAGTCGCGGTCATCATTCATGACGGCCTGCGCCGCATGGTGACGGAACAGGAAGACGTGTTCTACTACATCACCATCATGAACGAGAACTACGCGCATCCGGGTCTGAAAGAAGGACAGGAAGAAGGCATCCTGAAGGGCCTGTACCTGCTGCAGGAAGGCGACAAGGAAGCCAAGCAGCGCGTGCAACTGATCGGCTCGGGCACCATCCTGCGCGAATCGATCTTCGCTGCCGAACTGCTGAAGAACGACTGGAACATCGCGGCCGACGTCTGGTCCGCTCCGTCGCTGACTTTGGTGGCGCGCGAAGGTCAGGATTGCGACCGCTGGAACATGGTCAACCCTGCCAAGGAACAGCGCGTACCGTACGTGACCGGCCTGCTGAAGGATACGACCGGCCCGATCGTCGCCACCACCGACTACATGCGCGCATTCGCCGAACAGATCCGCGCCTACATGCCGAAAGACCGCACCTATAAAGTGCTGGGCACCGACGGTTTCGGCCGCTCGGACAGCCGCGCCAAGCTGCGCGAGTTCTTCGAAGTGAACCGTTACTACATCACGGTCGCCTCGCTGAAAGCGCTGGCCGACGAAGGCAAGATCGCGGTCTCCGTGGTCGAGCAGGCGATCGCCAAGTACGGCATCAATGCGGACAAGCCGAATCCGGTGACCCAATAACAAAAAGACGGAGCAAACGATATGGGAGCAAACGATATGAGCATTGTGGAAGTCAAAGTCCCGGATATTGGCGATTTCAAGGAAGTCGAAGTGATCGAGCTGATGGTCAAGGTGGGCGATACCATCAAGGTTGACCAGTCGCTGATCACGGTGGAATCGGACAAGGCCAGCATGGAGATTCCGTCCAGCCATGCGGGTGTCATCAAGGAGTTGAGGGTCAAGGTTGGCGACAAGATCGCCGAAGGTTCGCTGCTGCTGGTGCTGGAAGCGGAAGGCGCGGCTGCTGCTGCCGCTCCTGCCGCCGCCGCCCCGGCTCCTGCGGCTGCGGCGCCTGCCGCGGCAGCGCCTGCGCCAGCCGCCGCACCTGCCGCCGCTCCCGCGGCAGCGGCCGGCCCGGTTGATGTCAAGGTGCCGGATATCGGTGACTTCAAGGAAGTGGAAGTGATCGAACTGCTGGTCAAGGTCGGCGACACCGTCGCCGTCGACCAGTCGCTGATCACGGTGGAATCGGACAAGGCCAGCATGGAGATTCCATCGAGCCATGCCGGCGTGGTCAGGGAAATCAAGGTCAAGGTCGGCGACAAGGTTGCTGAAGGTTCGCTGGTGCTGGTGGTCGACGCCGTCGGTGGCAGTGCTCCGGCTGCCGCTCCTGCCGCGGCAGCACCTGCCGCCGCCGCTCCGGCCGCTGCCGCGCCTATCCTGGCTGCCAGCGCACCGGCAGCCCCGGCTCCGGTCGCGGCTCCGGCCGCATCGCAAGGTTCGGTCGTCACCGGCGCGCTGGCCCATGCGTCGCCGTCGATCCGCAAATTCGCCCGCGAACTGGGCGTGGACCTGGGCCGCGTGCCCGGTTCCGGTCCGAAAGGACGCATTACCCAGCTCGACGTGCAGAATTTCGTCAAGGGCGTGATGTCGGCTCCGGCCGCAGCTCCAGTGGCGGCTCCTTCCGCCGGCGGTTCGGGCATGAACCTGCTGCCATGGCCGTCGCTGGACTTCAGCAAGTTCGGCGAAACCGAACTGCAAGCGCTGCCGCGCATCAAGAAGATCTCGGGTCCGAACCTGCACCGCAACTGGGTCATGATCCCGCACGTGACGCAGTTCGAAGATGCCGACGTGACCGACCTGGAAGCGTTCCGCGTGTCGTCCAACGCCGCCACAGCGAAGAACAAGGAAGCGACCAAGCTGACGATGCTGGCTTTCGTCATCAAGGCCTCGGTTGCCGCGCTGAAGAAATACCCGACCTTCAATTCGTCGCTTGATGAAAAGGGTGAAAACCTGATTCTCAAGAAGTACTACAACATCGGCTTCGCGGCCGACACGCCGAACGGCCTGGTGGTGCCTGTCGTGAAAAACGCGGACCAGAAGAGCGTCACGCAGATCGCCAAGGAAATGGGCGACCTGTCGCTGGCCGCGCGCGAAGGCAAGCTGAAACCTGCCGACATGCAGGGCGCGACCTTCACGATCTCCTCGCTGGGCGGCATCGGCGGCACGGCGTTCACGCCGATCGTCAATGCGCCTGAAGTGGCGATCCTGGGTCTGTCGAAGGCTGCCATCAAGCCGGTCTGGGACGGTAAAGTGTTCCAGCCTCGCCTGTTGATGCCGTTGTCGCTGTCCTACGATCACCGCGTGGTCGACGGTGCTTCCGGCGCGCGCTTCGCTGTGTATCTGGCTGAAGTGCTGGCCGATATGCGCAAAATTTTGCTGTAAGGGGCGAAGCGATGAGTATTGTTGAAGTAAAAGTACCGAACATCGGTGATTTCAAGGAAGTCGAAGTGGTCGAACTGCTGGTCAAGGTGGGTGATACCGTCACGGCCGACCAGTCCTTGATCACGGTCGAATCCGACAAGGCCAGCATGGAAATTCCATCGAGCCATGCCGGCGTTGTCAAAGAGTTGAAGATCAAGGTCGGCGACAAGGTTGCCGAAGGCAGCGTGCTGCTGATGCTGGAAGAAGGTGCTGGTGCTGCTCCCGCTGCTGCGCCGGCTCCGGCCGCCGCTGCGCCGGCTCCGGCTCCGGCTGCTGCTGCCGCCGCTCCTGCCGCCGCCGCTCCAGCGGTGGCGCCGGTCGGCGGCAGTTACGCCGGCCAGGTCGACATCGATTGCGACATGATGGTGCTCGGTGGTGGTCCAGGCGGCTACTCGGCTGCCTTCCGCGCCGCCGATCTCGGCCTGAATACCGTCATCGTCGAGCGTTATGAAACGCTGGGCGGCGTCTGCCTGAACGTCGGTTGCATCCCGTCGAAAGCGCTGCTGCACGTGGCATCCGTGATCGACGAGACCGCGCACATGTCCAAGACCGGTGTCACCTTCGCCAAGCCGACCATCGACATCGATGAAGTCCGCAAGTACAAGGAAGGCGTGATCAAGAACATGACCGGCGGCCTGGCCGGCATGGCCAAGGCACGCAAGACGCAGGTGGTCACCGGCGTCGGCCAGTTCCTCAGCGCGAACCACATCGAAGTGACGGCCGGCGACGGCAGCAAGAAAGTGGTGCAGTTCAAGCAGGCGATCATCGCTGCCGGTTCGTCCGTCGTCAAGCTGCCGTTCGTGCCGGAAGATCCGCGCATCGTCGATTCGACCGGCGCGCTGGAACTGCGCCAGATCCCGAAACGCATGCTCGTCATCGGCGGCGGCATCATCGGCCTGGAAATGGCGACCGTGTATTCGACCTTCGGTGCCCGCATCGATGTCGTCGAAATGCTCGATGGCCTGATGCAGGGCGCGGACCGCGACGCGGTCAAGGTCTGGCAGAAGTTCAACGAAAAACTCTTCGATAACATCATGACGAAGACCAAGACGGTCGCCGTCGAAGCGCTGCCGGAAGGGATCAAGGTCACCTTCGAAGCGGCCGAAGCCGGCGCCACCGCGCCAGCTCCGCAGATTTACGACCTGGTGCTGGTTGCTGTCGGCCGCAGCCCGAACGGCAAGAAGATCGCCGCCGACAAGGCAGGTGTGTCGGTGACCGATCGCGGCTTCATCAACGTCGACAGCCAGATGCGGACCAACGTGCCGAACATCTTCGCCATCGGCGATTTGGTCGGCCAGCCGATGCTGGCGCACAAGGCGGTGCATGAAGGCCACGTGGCGGCAGAAGCCGCCGCCGGCCAGAAGTCGCACTTCGACGTCAAGGTGATTCCATCGGTCGCGTACACCGATCCGGAAGTGGCATGGGCCGGCATCACGGAAGACGAAGCGAAAGCCAAGGGTATCAAGGTCGAGAAGGGCCACTTCCCTTGGGCGGCGAGCGGCCGCGCCGTGGCCAACGGCCGCGCCGAAGGTTTCACGAAGCTGCTGTTCGATGCTGAAACGCACCGCATCATCGGCGGCACCATCGTCGGCACGCACGCCGGCGACATGATCGGAGAAATCGCGCTGGCCATCGAGATGGGCTGCGACGGCACCGACATCGGCAAGACGATCCACCCGCACCCGACCCTGGGCGAGTCGATCGGCATGGCCGCCGAAGTGTACGAAGGCGTCTGCACCGATTTGCCGCCACCGCGCAAGCGTTAAGCGTCAGGGGCCAGACCCGCGCCATCGAGCATCTTCGTTGGCGTGTGGCGCGCTGGGTCTGTCCCCGGTTTCAGAGCGTAAAAAAGCCGCCCGGCTCAACACCGGGCGGCTTTTTTTATAGCCAAATCAAGTGCAAAGGCCGGGGTCAGACCCATGGGTCTGACCCCAGGTTTTGCCTCTGGTTTTGGTGTTTTTGCCTCAAGCCTTGCGATACTGCTCGAAATTATTCTCGAAATCGGCGAAATTATCGCGCAACATTTTCTCGTGCTGCTCCAGGTAATACTTCATCGCCGCTTCCTTCTGCTTCGAAAACTCTTCTACCGTGCCGGCGTTCGCGGCCAGCATGTAGGCGTTGAAGCGGGTCGCCGCGAACAGCAAACTTGGACCGATGATGTTGCGGTCCACGGTCTGTGCCTTGTCGTTGGCGATCGTGATGAAGGTGTCGATCAGTTGCCAGAATTGCTCGTCGTTGCTGGGAGTGGTCATCGGATTGCCCGCCGGGATTTTAAGGAAGCAGGCATCCTGCCATGAATCTCAGAACAGGTCCAGCGTCTGCGCGATGTGGGCCGTGCGCGGCGCGCTGCGCGCCAGCGTGTGCGCCTTGCGCAGCGCTTCGCTCGCCTCGGTGATGCGGCCGAGCCGTTTCAGCAGCAGGCTGCGCACGCCAAAATAATAGGCATAACCGGACAATTGCTCGGCCAGCGGCTCGATCATCTTTAGCGCCGCCGTCGGCCCGCGCAGCCGGTCGATCGCGACCGAACGGTTCAGCGTCACCACCGGAGACGGCAAGACCGTTTCCAGCACCCGGTACAGGCGGTCGATTTCCGCCCAGTCGGTGTGGCGCGCCGTGTCGGCCTGCGCGTGGACGGCGGCGATCGCGGCCTGGATCTGATACGGGCCGAGCTGGCGGCAGTTCAAGGCTTGCTCGACCAGTTCCAGCGCCTCGTCGATCAGCCCGTGGTCCCAGCGCTTGCGGTCCTGTTCGGCCAGCATCACCAGCGCGCCGCGCGCATCGAGCCGGGCGGCGGTGCGCGCGTGCTGCAACATCAGCAGCGCGCTTAGGCCCAGTGCGCCGCCGTCGCGCGGGAACATGCGCACCAGCAGGCGCGCCAGCCGGATCGCTTCCTCGCACAATTCGATGCGGATATGTTCGCGCCCGACGCTGGCGGCATAACCCTCGTTGAACATCAGGCAGATCATCGCCATCACGGCCAGCATGCGTTCCTCGCGCTGGCGGCTGTCCGGCGGCTCGAACGAGATGCCCGCTTCGCCCGCGCTGCGCTTGGCCTGCATGATGCGCTGTTCCATCGCCGCCGGCTTGATCAGGAAGGCGCGCGCGATGCGTTCGACCGGCAGGCCGGATACGACGCGCAGCGCCAGCGCCATCTGGTACTGTGGCGGCAGCGTCGGATGGCAGCAGATGAACAGCAGGCGCAGCACGTCGTCGCGGTAGGGCGCCTGGTCGAGCTGGGTCAGCATCGCCGCGGCCGCTTCTCCCTGGTCGGACAGCAATTCTCCGGCCGGCGCCAGCGCGGCGCGGGATGCATTGCGGCGCTGCGCATCGGCGCCGGCGTTGCGCCCGCTGACGATCAGCCAGGCCAGCGGATTGTGCGGCATGCCGGCCCTGGTCCACTGCTGCTGCGCGCGCAGCGACGCTTCCTGGAACGCGGCCAGCGCCATGTCCAGGTCGTGGAAATAGCGCAGCAGCGCCGCCACCGCTTGCGCGCGGGACTGCGTCAGTGTCTCTGCAATGAATACGGGATCCGGAGGGGCCATGGCCTAGCTTACTCTAGATACAAAAAAACCGGGACACATCCCGGTTATTGTTGTGGCGCTGGGCCTTAACTGGCGATGAAACGTGGCGGGATTTCGATGCCGCCGGTGTGCGCCGCTTCCGCGTAGGCGCGCAATTCATTGATCGCAGCTTCGAGCTGTTCCTTGCTGGGGTTGGCTTGAAAACCCTTGATACGCTCGTTCAGTGCGGCGACTTGCCTGCTCCATTCGAGCCGATTGAACTTGCTCATTTCTACCTCCTGTTTTGAAAGGTACAGCATGCGCCGAAGCCTCGAATTCCTCAGTGCGCCAGCGCACATATGGCCGCGTCAGTCGGCCGCCGGGCGCAGCGTGCCGTGCAGGAAAAGATCCAGGCCGTACGCGACCTGCTGGCGCGTTTCCTCGGCGCTGGGCGGCGTCTCCGGTTCGATCAGGTAGCGCGACAGCTGGTCGCCCAGGATGCAGTTGAGCAGGTGCACCGGCAACATCGCCAGCGGAATGTCGTCGCGCAGCTGGACGCGGATGTCGGGGCGCGAGAAAAAGCGCAGCAGGATTTCGCGCGTCTGCTGCGGTCCGACCGCATTGAAGGCGATCGCCAGTTCCGGCGACGACTGGGCTTCGGCAATCACCATGCGGTGCAGGTTGATGCCGCCCGGCGATTGCACCAGGTCGCGAAAGCGCACGCAAAAATCGAACAGGATTTCGCGCATCGGGCGCATGCTCGTGTCGAGGTCGTCCATCGTGGCGAAAAAATGCTGGCGGCCGGTGCTGATCACGGCCGCAAACAGGCCGGCCTTGCCGCCGAACTTGACGTAAATCGTGCGCACCGCCACGTGCGCTTCCTTGGCGATCATTTCCAGGCTGACCTTGTTGTAGCCCTTTTCCAGGAACAGCCGGCCGGCCGTGCTGAGCAGGTTATGCATGCGCGCCTCGGCATCGGCCGCGCGCGGCCGGCCCGCCGACACCGGGCACAGCGAGAAGGGCAGGTCGGGGGATGCCGACTGCTGCTGCGTGCCGGTGGACGTTTTGGGTGGTTTCAAGGGGCTGGCTGTGGACATGGCTGACGATTGATTCGGTGAAGGGCTGCGTAATAAGTAGGGACTGTAGTCTAAAATAAAATGAAATGCAATCGTTTCATTTCTTGACTTCGCATGCGCTTTGTCGAATAATGAACCTATCCCATTTCATTACTGGAGCGCAGCATGCCCACCCAGCACAACCAACCAGAGCAAAAAGTGCTTAGCGCCGTCCCCGCCGTGGCAGCGCCTGCCGCGGCGCCGGCGGCCACCCCGCCCAACCGCCGCGTATTCATCATCGCCGGCCTGATCGCGCTGGCCGCCATCGTGGGCGGCGGCCGCATGTGGTATCGCAGCCAATATTTCGTCGAGACGGAAAACGCCTTCGTGGCCGGCCACGTACACCCGGTCTCGGCCCGCATCGCCGGCGTCGTCAGCAAGGTGCTGATCGACGACAACCAGGTCGTCAAAGAGGGCGACGTCATCGCCGAACTGGACCCGGTCGACCAGCACGTCAAGGTCGAACAGATCCAGGCGCAGATCGACAGCGCAGAGCAGCAAGTATTGCAGGCCGACGCGCAAATCGCCCAGGTGAACGCGCAGGCCAGCGCCGCCGTGGCGCAGGTGGCGCAGTCCGAAGCGCAATTGCTGCGCGCGAAACAGGATGCCGAGCGCTATGGCCAGCTGTATAACAGCCAGATGAAAGCCGTCTCGAAAGCCGAACTGGACGCCGCCAACGCCGGCCGCTCCAGCGCCACCGCCGATCTGGCCGCGCGCCGCGACAATGCCGTCGCCGCCAAGGCGCAGACCGGTGTCGCCACCGGCGCGCGCGACGTGCTCAAGGCGCAGGTGCGCGTGCTGCGCGTGCAATTGAAGGACGCCCAGCAGCAACTGGCGTACAACCGCATCGTCGCGCCGGTGTCCGGCCGCATCGGCAAGCGCACGCTGGAAGTGGGCCAGCGCGTGCAGGCCGGCCAGCAATTGACGGCCATCGTGCAAGACAATGTCTGGATCACCGCCAACTTCAAGGAAACCCAGCTTGCCGAACTGAGCAAGGGTCAGGATGTGCACGTGACGATCGATGCGCTGCCGGGCAAGGCGCTGGTCGGCCGCGTCGACAGCTTCTCGCCGGCTTCCGGCGCGCAGTTCGCCTTGCTGCCGGCCGATAACGCCACCGGCAACTTCACCAAGATCGTGCAGCGCGTGCCGGTCAAGATCACGCTCAAGCCGGAAGACATCAAGGCCCTCAGCGGGCGCCTGGTGCCGGGCATGTCGGCCATCGCTGAAGTGCAACTGAAATCGTCCGCCACCCCTGCCGCGCACTAAGGAGCTGCGGCGATGACGGGCACCACCTATAACGACACGGCCGGCGCGCCGCCCGCGCCGCCGCAGATCAGCGAGCGGGTTTCGGGCCGCACCTGGATCGCGGTCGCCTCGGGCATGCTGGGCGCTTTCATGGCCGTGCTCGACATCCAGATCACCAATTCCTCGCTGCGCGACATCCTCGGCACGCTGTCCGCCACGCAAGAGGAAGGGTCGTGGATTTCGACCGCCTACCTGGTGGCCGAGATCATCGTCATTCCGCTGACGGCGCTGCTGTCGCGCGTGTTCGGCATGCGCACCTACATGATGGGCACCACCGCGCTGTTTTTACTGTTTTCCACGCTGTGCGGCGCGGCCTGGAATCTGCCGAGCATGATCGTGTTCCGCATGATGCAAGGATTTACGGGCGGCGCCCTGATCCCGATGGCGATGACGCTGGTCATGGCGAAATTGCCGGCATCGAAACGCGCGACCGGCATGGCGCTGTTCGGCCTGACCGCGACGCTGGCGCCGTCGATGGGACCGACCCTGGGTGGCTACCTGAGCGAATTCTATGGCTGGCCGTCGATCTTTTATATCAACTGGGTGCCCGGCATTTTGCTGATCTCCGGCATCGCCTACGGCCTGGATGCCGAAAAGGCGCGCATCGACCAATTGTTCAAGGCCGACTGGCTTGGCATCGGCTTCATGGCGCTGGGCCTGGGCTGCCTGACGATTTTCCTGGAAGAGGGCAACAGCAAGGACTGGTTCGATTCGCCGTTCATCATCACGTTCGCCGCGCTGTCGCTGTTCGGCCTGCTGGGCTGGATCGTCACCAGCGCCACCCGCGCCGAACCGTTCGTCAACCTGTCGCTGTACGGGCGGCGCAATTTCCTGGTCGCCTCGGTGCTGTCGGCGGTGTTCGGCATGGCCTTGTATGGATCCTCGTTCCTGCTGCCGCTGTTCCTCGGCCAGATCGCCGGCTATTCTCCGATGCAGATCGGCGAAGTGATCATGTGGGCCGCGCTGCCGCAATTGTTCATCATGCCCTTCGTCGCCAAGCTGTCTTCCAAGGTCGACAACCGCATCCTGTGCTCGTTCGGTCTCTCGATGTTCGCCATCTCATGCCTGATGAACGCCTACATGGATGCCGGCACCGGCTACGACCAGTTGCTGTGGTCGCAGGTGGTGCGCGCGCTGGGGCAACCGTTCATCATGCTGACCTTGTCGAATTTCGCGATGCAGGGGATTACGCCGAAAGATGCGCCGTCGGCGTCGAGCCTGTTCAACATGATCCGCAACCTGGGCGGCTCGATCGGTATCGCGATGCTGGCGACGTCGCTGTCGCTGCGCGAACACTTTCATTCGGCGCGCCTGGGAGAGGCGGTGACGTCGTTCGCCCCGGCCACGCAGGAACGCCTGGCCGCGCTGACGCAATCGTTCATCGGCAAGGGCTATGAGGCGTCGGTCGCCGCCGACCAGGCATTGAAGGTGATCGACAACGTGATACGGCGCGAATCGTACGTGATGGCGTATAACGACGGTTTTTTCATCGTCTCCGCGATCCTGATGTGCTGCGTGGTGGTGCTGTGGCTGTCCGACAAGGTGGTTTCTCCATCGGGCGGCGGCAGCGGCGCCCATTGAGCGCGCCCAACCAAACAATCTGAGGTCAATATCATGTTTCAAACAATGACTCGTATCACGCTCGCCGGCGCCGTCGCGCTGGCGCTGGCCGGTTGCGCCACCGTCGGCAGCGATTTCAGCGCCCCTAAAACCGTGGCCGACGCCAGCTTCCGCCACTTGAGCGCCGGTATCGACGCCAGCGCCGCGCGCCTGCCGGCGCAGTGGTGGACCGTGTACGGCGACGACACCCTGAACCGCCTGGAGCAGGGCGCGCTGAACAATAACCCGACCGTCAAGGCTGCCGCGCAGCGGCTGTTGCAGGCGCAGGCGCAACTGGGCTTGTCGCAGGCCGGCCAGTTGCCGTCGGTCGCCGTCGGCACGTCGGTGTCGAACTCGCGCACGTCGGCCAACACGTCGCAGGGCATCGCGCTGGGCCACCGTTCGATCAGCGGCAACAATTACACGCTGGGCGCATCGATGTCGTACGAACTCGATTTACTGGGCCGCGTGCGGCGCGTGGTCGAAGCGGCCGACGCCCAGGCGCTGGCCGCCGAAGCCGACCGCGACGGCGTGCTGCTGTTATTGTCGGCGCAGGTCGCGACGACGTACTGGCAGTTGCGCGGTTTGGATGCCGAAATCGCGATCCTGAACGGCGCGCTGGCCAGCCGGCGAGAGACCGAAGAACTGGTCACCGCGCGTTTCAATGCCGGCCTGTCGAACGAGCTCGACACCTCGCGCGCGCGCATCGAACGCGCCAATGCGCAAGCCGACCTGCACGAAGTGCAGCGCCAGCGTAACTTGCTCGAACACAGTCTCGCTACCTTGACCGGCACGTCTCCGTCGGCGCTGCAATTGCCGGCGCAAAGCGCCAGCCTGCCGTCGCCGCCGTCGATCCCGGTCGGCCTGCCGGCAAGTCTGCTGGCGCAGCGGCCCGACCTGGCCGGCAGCGTCGCCACGCTGCGGGCGGCCAATGCGCAGATCGGCGTGGCCGAAGGTGCGTTTTATCCATCGATCAGCCTGACCGGCAATTTCGGTTACGCCTCAGAGAGTTTAAGTGACATCGCCAAGGGCAGTTCGCGCCAGTTCAGTTTCGGCCCGCTCGCCTTATCTCTGCCGGTTTTCGACGGCGGCCGCAACCGCGCCAACCTGGCGCTGGCCAAGGCGCGCTACGAAGAAGCCGTCGCGAACCACGAAGGCAAGCTGTTGACGGCGCTGCGCGAAGTGGAAGATGCCTTGTCGGACGTGCAGCAGAAGCAGAAGCAGGAAGAGGTGCAAGCCTTGTCGCGCGAAGCGGCTGAGCGTGCCTACCTGGTTGCGCGCGCGCGTTACGAGCGCGGCATCTCGACCTACCTCGACGTGACCGACGCCCAGCGCAGTTCGCTGGCCGCCGACCGCGCCGCCGCGCAGATCAATACCCAGCGCCTGCTCGCCACGGTCGCCGTCGCCCGCGCGCTCGGCGCCGGCTGGCAGCCGCAAGGCGCGCTGGCGGCGATCGCGCAGAAATAAACAGCCGTCCGTGCAGTGTCGGGGACCCGGCGTCCCCGCCAGAGCCCATGCCGTTAATTTAGGCCACAGACCGTAATGTGTCATTCCGGACCGCCGCACAGTTGGGACTCCAATATGGCAAGCGACCGTAGATCTGTCATTCCCGCGCAGGCGGGAATCCCATGTTGCGTCGCGGGCGGCGCAACAAAATTGGATTCCCGCCTGCGCGGGAATGACAAGCGGCGCCGTCAAGCGGCCATGAATCCCTTCTCCTTCCGATTACGCCGGCGAGGCCAGCGGCAACTGTGCCGCTGGCCCGAAGCGTTTCTGCCTCAATCTGCCCAGCGCCGTCAATTTCAGCCGGCACGCTTCTTGACCAACAACGCAACAACGCAGGCCTGACCCCAGCAGGGTGTTGCCAGATGGGGACAGATGCTTTGCCAACAATGCAACGATAGGGCGTCGTTTGTTCCGCCGCGGCGATAAACCGGGCCAATCAACCCCGGGCCACGGCGCAATTGTGCCATCCGTGTTAAATTTTCCTATTATTTCTGGAATTCAATAATTCTTATTAGGAAAGTCATATGGATAAGGCAAGCACCACCATCGGCACGCGTCTGGCCACAGGTTTCGGCCTGGTTTTCCTGCTGCTCATCATCGTGGCTGGGCTGGCGATCAGCCGGGTGCAGAAGATCGATACGATTCTGACCAATATCAGCGACGTCAACAACGTCAAGCAGCGCTATGCGATCAATTTCCGCGGCAGCGTGCATGACCGCTCGATCGCGTTGCGCGACGTGGTGCTGGCGGCGGACGCCGGCGCTGCGAAACCGGAAATCGACCGCATCAAGACGCTGGCCGACAATTACGCGCAATCGGCCGCGCCGCTCGACAAGATCATCGGCGGCGACGCCGGCGTGACGCCGGAAGAAAAGGCGGCGCTGGCCGGCATCAAGGACAGCGAAGCGAAGACCCAGCCCCTGATCGCGAAAATCATCGAATTGCGCGCGGCCGACAATGTGCCGGAAGCGACCGCGATGTTGCAGAAACAGGCGGCGCCGGCCTTCGTCGAGTGGCTCGCCTCGGTCAACAAGCTGATCGACCTGGAAGAAAAGATGAGCCGCGAACAGGCCGACAGCGCCACCAGCGTGGCGCGCAGCTTCTTCGTGTTCATGGGCGTATTGTGCCTGGTGGCGATCGCGATCGGCACGGCGGCGGCCTGGTTCATCAGCCAGGGCTTGCTGCGCCAGCTCGGCGGCGAACCTGATTACGCGGCCGCCATCGTCGGCGACATCGCGTCCGGCAATCTTGCCGTCGACATCAAGACCCGGCCGGGCGACAACAGCAGCCTGCTGCATGCGATGCGCGGCATGCGCGACAGTCTGGTCGACATCGTCAGCCAGGTGCGCGCCGGCACGCAGACCATCGCCACCAATTCGCGCGAGATCGCGGCCGGCAATATGGACTTGTCGAGCCGTACCGAACTGCAGGCTAGCAATATTGAAGAAACCGCATCGTCGATGGAACAGTTGACCGGCACCGTCAAGCAGAATTCCGAACACGCGCACCAGGCCAATCAGCTGGCCTTGTCGGCGTCGGCGGTCGCGGTCAAGGGCGGCGCGGTGGTCGAGCAGGTGGTCGAGACGATGGCGTCGATCAATGCGTCTTCCAAAAAAATCGTCGACATCATCGGTGTCATCGACGGCATCGCGTTCCAGACCAACATCCTGGCGCTGAACGCGGCCGTCGAGGCGGCGCGCGCCGGCGAGCAGGGCAGGGGCTTCGCCGTGGTCGCGACCGAGGTGCGCAGCCTGGCGCAGCGCTCGGCCAGCGCGGCCAAGGAAATCAAGGCATTGATCGACGATTCGGTCGACAAGGTGGATACTGGCGCCAAGCTGGTCGACCAGGCCGGCGCGACGATGCTGGAAATCGTCGACAGCGTCAAGCGCGTGACCGACATCATGGGCGAAATTTCCACCGCCAGCATGGAACAGACCTCGGGCATCGAGCAAGTCAACGAAGCGATCGGCAAGATGGACCAAGTGGTGCAGCAAAATGCGGCGCTGGTCGAGCAGGCCGCCGCCGCCGCGGCCTCGCTGCAAGACCAGGCCGGCAACCTGTCGCACGTGGTCAGCATTTTCAAACTGGACGAATCGGCAGCGGCGGCGCAAGCGGCCAGCCGGGCGCCGGTCAAGACTGCTGCCAAGGTCGCGCCCTTGACCAAGGCCACGCGCGCGCCCGCGCGCCTGAGCACGACGAAGCCGGCGCCTGCCGCCAAAAAAGTCGCCAATTCGACGGCGCCGGACGATTCCTGGGAAGAGTTCTGATATCCCGGCACTACCGCTGGCGCCGCTTGGGGTCTGACCCCAAAGCGGCGCCAGCAGTATAAATTTTTGCTGGATGGATGCATTCGAAAACGTTTCTGGCAATGGAAATTTTTTCTGTACCGAGAGTATTGCTGACGCCGCTTGGGGTCTGACCCCGAAGCGGCGCCGACAGGACAAATTTCCTCCGTCTGACCAACCGCCCTTGAGAAAAATTGTTTCTTTATTGATAGTGTTAATTCTGCACTGAAATATTTTGTAACAGCCCCTGCAGTTTGGAAACAACTTGCCGATAGGCATGTATAGACCCATTTTTTCTGGAGTTCTTTCATGTCTAGAGTCATGTTGTCGGCCTTATTGGCTGGGTTGTCCTGCTCCGCTTCGGCGGCGCAGTTGACGGAAATGGAAACCCGCTGGCTCAGCGCCGGTGCGCCGGTGCTGGCGTATGCGAAGCAGTTGCAGTTACCGATCGATATCATCGTCCAGCCGCAGGCGAAGGCGGGCGATGTGCCGCTGGCGATGGGCTTCGATGGCGGCCGTTGCAAGCTGGTGCTGTCGATGCGCGGCAATCCGGCGGCGGGAGACATCCTGGCGCAGGTGCCGGCGGCGCAGCAAGCCTTGATGGTGGAGGCGATGACGGCGCATGAAATCGGCCATTGCTGGCGCTATGCGCAGGGTATCTGGCACGAGTTGCCGAACGGATTCCAGGAACCGTCGCATGATGCCGGCTTGCCGCCGGAATTGCGCCAACTGTCGCAGGAATTGCGCAATACCCGCCGCGAAGAAGCATTTTCCGATCTGGTGGCGCTGGCCTGGATACGGCACAGCCACCCGGGAGAGTATGCG
This sequence comes from Pseudomonadota bacterium, assembly GCA_040389645.1. Classification (GTDB taxonomy): domain Bacteria; phylum Pseudomonadota; class Gammaproteobacteria; order Burkholderiales; family Burkholderiaceae_D; genus Rugamonas. The sequence goes on from JAZJZT010000034.1 coordinate 40,911, forward strand.
CAGGTGTATGGCTGGCTGGAACAGGTGCGCCGCGCTCAGCCCGCCAGCCACAGTTCGCACGATACGCGCGCCTGGCTGGCGCTGGCGGCCGACGGCAATGCCTTCGCTGGCGCCGCGACGCCGTTCGACCAGGCCCGCATCGTGTGGAGCAAGGGCTTGCTCGGCAGCGATTGAAACGGTGTCTGCGGGTCCACGGCGAATTCCCTTTTTGTGTTGGTTAGCGTACAGAGTAATCCCGACAGTAGGGGTTTAATGTGTGCGGTTACCATCACTTAGGGGATTTATCATGAATAAGCTCGTTATCCTGGCCCTGGCCAGCGCCATCAGCAGCAGTTTCGCCTATGCGGCCGACAATGACACCGCAGCCTACAAGTCCATGAAAGACCGGGCCGACAGTGACTACAAAGTAGCAAAACAAAAATGCGGCGCCCTGACCGGCAATGCCAAGGATATCTGCAAGGAAGAGGCGAAAGTGGCGCAAGCCCACGCGCTGTCCGACGCCGTCGCGCAGCACAAGGCGAATGCCACCGATATCCGCAAGGCGCACGAAAAAGTCGCCAAGGCGGAATATGAACTGGCGAAGGAAAAATGCGATGACCTGTCCGGCGCCGCAAAAAGCACCTGCAAGAGCGATGCCAAGGCCGCCAAGGCTACCGCGATCGCCGCAGCCCACAATGTCGACGGCACCACGCCCATGGCCAGCAACACTGCCGTCCTGACCCGCGACAAGAGCGTCGCTGCCACCACCGCCGACACCGTGCGCGACAAGACCGTTGCCGCCGCTGACACCATGCGTGACAAGAGTGCGAACGCGGCCGATACGATGCGCGATAAAACCGCGGCCGCCGGCGATGTCATGAGCGATACCGTGATCACCACCAAGGTCAAGGCCGACCTGGCCGCCGATCCCGGCGTGAAAGCGCTCGACGTGCACGTGGAAACCGTCAAGGGCGTGGTCATGCTGAGCGGTTTCGTGCCGACCAAGGCGGAAGCTGACAAGGCCGTGCAACTGGCGCGCAGCGTCAAGGGTGTTACCGATGTGAAAAACGGCATCCAGTTGAAAAAATAAGCGTAACGGAGCGCCGCCGCGACGGCGGCGCATCCTTCGCGCGGCGGCCTTCCGGCCGCCACTTTGCCAGGCCCGCCACGCGCGGGCCTTTTTCATGGGCCTCGCACTTTCTTTTTAAATTATGGTTATAATTTAAAAAACGCAGCATCCGATCCCCCTTCATTTTGCGAGGCCCCCATGTTTGCCCAACCCCTGTCCGACTGGCTGGAACGCCGCGGTTTTCACTATGCGTGGGTCATCGCCGCGCTGACCTTCCTGACGGCGCTCAGTTCGGCGGCGGCGCTCGGCCTGCCCGGCGCGCTGTTGCAACCGCTGAGCAAGGAATTCGGCTGGAACGTCGACCAGATCTCGTCCGCGCTGGCCGTGCGCTTTGCCCTGTTTGGCCTGATGGGGCCGTTTGCCGCGATCCTGATGGAACGTTTTGGTTTGCGCAATGTCGTCGTCGCCGCGCTCGGGCTGATCGCCACCGGCCTGGCGCTGGCCACGCGCATGACGCAATTCTGGCACCTGGTCGCGCTGTGGGGCGTGATGCTCGGCGTCGGGTCCGGCATGACGGCGCTGGTGCTCAGCGCGGTGGTGTCGAATCGCTGGTTCGACAGCCATCGCGGCCTGGTGATCGGCTTGCTGACGGCCAGTTCGGCCACCGGCCAGCTGCTATTTTTACCGTTTGGGGCCTGGCTGATCGAGCATTTCGGCTGGCGCAGCGCGGTGCTGCCGGTTTTAGCCAGTTGCGCGCTGGTGGCGCTGGCGGCGTTTTTCCTGATGCGTAACCGTCCGTCCGATGTCGGCCGCCTGCCGTTCGGCGCCGATCCGGCGACAACGCCGGCCGCGCCGGCCGCCGCCTTGAAAATCACCTTTGCTACGCCGTTCGCGATCCTGCAAAGCGTGGCCGGCAACCGCACGTTCTGGATCCTGTTCGGCACCTTCTTCATTTGCGGCTTGAGCACCAACGGCTTGATCCAGACCCATTTCATTTCGCTGTGCGGCGACGCCGGCCTGTCCGCCGTGCCGGCCGCGTCGGTGCTGGCGATGATGGGCGCGTTCGATCTGATCGGCACCATCCTGTCCGGCTGGCTGTCGGACCGCTACGACAACCGCAAGCTGCTGTTCTGGTATTACGGCTTGCGCGGCCTGTCTCTGTTCTGGCTGCCGTATTCGGAATTCACGCTGTACGGCCTGTCGCTGTTCGCGATGTTTTACGGGATGGACTGGATCGCCACTGTGCCGCCGACGGTCAAGCTGGTCGGCGCCACGTTCGGCAAGGAGCGCGCGGGCATGGTGTTCGGCTGGGTCTTCGCTGGCCACCAGCTCGGCGCGGCGGTGGCGGCTTACGGCGCGGGCCGCGTGCGCACCTTGATGATGACGTATAACCCGGCGCTGTTCGCCGCCGGCGCCGCTTGCCTGGTCGCCGCGTTGACGATCCTGGCGATCCAGCGCCAGCGCGCGCCGGCGATGGCGGTCAAGGCCGCCGCGTAGCGGCGCGCCGAGACAGGTAAATGGCGATGGACGAAGCTGCCGAGTGGTTCAAGCCAGCGCCAGGATCGCCAGGCAATCGGCGATGCCGGTCAGCCAGACCAGCGTGCGCAGCGAGCTGAAATTGGCGAGATAGATCGCCGTGTACAGCAGGCGGATGCCGATGAAGGCCATCGCCAGCAAGTCGATGCGGCCCTGGTCGGCATGGGCTTGCTGCGCCAGGATCACCGCCGCGATGAACAGCGGCAGCGCTTCAAATCCATTCAAATGCGCCGCGTGGGCGCGCTGTTTCCAGCCGGTCTGCCGGGCGGCCCAGGCGCGCGGCTGCTTGTTGTCGTACATGCCGCCGCCGGTTTTCTTCCCTTCCTGTACCGACTTGACCTTGGCCAGCAGGAAGGTCGTGGTCGGCAGCAGGCAGGCTGCCGCGATGCACCAGTTTGCAATTGTCATCTCAAAGATTTCCCCGGCCAGTGATCAATAAAAAAGAACGATCGTTAGATTTTCTCCAAAAGCCGATCTCTTGTCAATCCTGCCAAATCCCACAAGGCTGTTTCAGCGCGGCGGTGCTGCGCTACAATAGGGCCGGCCAAGCCGGTTTTGTTGTCAACTCGTCACCAGGAGGGATGCCTTATGCTTGTTGCGCAGGTGTTCCGCCTTGCCTGCCTGACCGTGTCGCTGGCGCTGTCTGTCTCCGCCATGGCGGCGCCGCCCACCGTGTACCTGGCGCGCACCGAAAACGAACCCCTGATCGATGTCACGTTTACGATATTGAAGGAAGCCTACCGCCGCATCGGTGTGGACGCCCAGGAAAAGACGTTGCCGGGCGAGCGCTCGCTGTCGGAATTGAATGCCGGAGAATATTTTGGCGACGTCATGCATATCGCCGGGCTGGAAAAGGTTTATACGAACCTGGTGCCGGTGCCGCTGATCCATTTCGATGCCGTCGCGTTCACCGACGGGCGCCACTTGCAACTGGCGGGGTGGACCGACCTGCAACCGTACCGGGTCTGCATCCGGCGCGGCATCAAGGCGATCGAACTGGCGACGACCGGCATCGCCCAAGTCAACCTCGTGAACCAGTACGAATTCATTTTCAGGATGTTGAAACTGGGGCGTTGCGAAGTCGCCGTGCTGCCTTACAGTTCCTGGCTGCTGGCCGAGCGGCAAGACCTGGCCGGATTGCGTTCGCTGGAGCCGCCCTTGCAGAGCTGGCCGCTATACCACTATGTCCACCAGTCCCACGCCGACATCATTCCGGCGCTGACGCAAGCCTTGCTGGCGCTGCAAAAAAACGGCTTCGCGGCCGAGCGCCAGGCTGAATTCGCGCGCCGCGTGGAAGAGGCGCGCCGCGCCGCCGTCCGGCAACCGTGACCGTCGGCACGGCGGGATTCAGGCGCGGCTGCCGCGCGCGCGAAAATCGCCCGGCGGCGCGCCGGTCCAGCGCGCGAACGCGTGGCGGAAGTTGGCCGCGTCGCTGTAACCGAGCCGCACCGCGATTTCCTCGTTGGTCAGATCCGTGTTCTTCAGGTAGCTGAGCGCGAGCTGCATGCGTACCTGGTTCAGGATCGCGCGATACGAGGTCTGTTCCATTTCCAGCCTGCGGCGCAGCGTGCGCGCATTCAGCGCCAGCGCCAGCGCCATCTTTTCGATGTCCGGGAACTGGCCCGGATGTTCCATCAGCATCGCCTGCACGGCGCCGGACATGCTGGCGCCGCGGTCGACCTGCTGCAGCGCCTGTTCGCACAATTCGCGCATCATCGCGTTGGTGATCGGGTCGGCATGGCGCATCGGCTGGTGCATCAACGCTTCGTCGAAGCGGATATCGTTGCTTTCCTGCCCGAACAGCACGTCGCAATCGAGGATGCGCCGGTACTCGGCCGCGTGCGCCGGCGCCGGGTAGCGCAGGCGCACGCGGCCGAAGCGGAAGGCGCTGCTGTATAAATCGCGCATGACCGTCAGCGTGGAGGCGAGTTTCATTTCCATCGTGAACTGGTACAAGGCCGCAGCCGGATCGCTGGCCATGACCGGCTCGATGATCCACGTCGCCGCGCCATCGTGGCGTATAAACCGTTTATGCGTCAGCGGGTGCAGCATGCGGTCGTACCTGGCCGCCAGTTCGGCCGCGTGCAGGTGGCTCGGGCTGCTGAGCAGCGCGTAACCGTAGATGCCGCAGGCCGCTACGTGCATGCGGCTGCCCGCGCGCAGCGCCAGGCCGGGTGTACGCGCCAGCGCCAGCGCATTGCCGATCACCGTCAGGATTTGCTGCGCCGACAGGCGCGTCGCCGCGCCGTACAGCGTGGCGGCATCGATGCCGCTGTCGCGCAGCGCAGCGTCGAGCGGCACGCCTTCGTCGGTCAGGGCCTGGATGATGTAGGCGGTGGCATGGGCCGGATAGACTTGCAGGGCGTTGCCAGCCGGCGCGGGTTTTAGGATGGCGGCCGGCGCCGCGCTGTCGTGTCGCACTGTACTCGGCATGCTGTCGTCGCCCATTCCCTGTTGTCTTGTCCCGAGCAATGCAAAAAACGCAAGCCCTCTGCATTTTGCCGTCAAAAGAATGCCAGGGCAAGGGGAAGAGGGCGCAAGCCAGGCGGGTGCCGGCGGCGCTGGACGGGAAGCGCAAGGATACGCGGGAAGTGGAGTGATAGATGAAAATAATCCGCCGGCGCGCTTGCACCGGCGGATCTGCCCGGCGGCCCCGGCGCAACGCCAGGCGTCGCGGGCCGCGCGGGATGCGTCAGGCGGCCAGCGCGACCTTGGCCGGACGGCTGGCTTTGGCGGCGCGGGCGGCCCTGGCCGGCAAGCTGGAGGACTCAGCCTTGCCGGCGACCGCGGCCGGCGAGCGCTTGCGCACCGGCGCCGCTTTCGGCGGGCGCGCCGCCTTCGCGCTGGCTTTGGCCTCGGCCTCGGCGCTGGCCTTGACCTGCTCGGCGTCATGGAAGGCTTGCGCCAGTTGCGCAATCTGGCGGTGTTCGGCCAGCAGGTAGTCTCCCAATTCTCCGATGTCGGGCACGGCGCGGTGGCAGCCGATCAGGCCGTAGTCGAGCCGGCCATCATAACTTTGCACCGTCACGTTGAGCGCCATGCCGTGCGCCGGGATCGATACCGGGTAATAGCACAGCATGCGCGCGCCGGCGAAATACAGCGGCACCGGTACGCCGGGTACGTTCGAGATCAAGACATTGGCCAGCGGCGGCACGACGTTGGCCAGGCGGGAACGGCCCAGCAGCGAGGCGACGCCGGATACCAGCCACGGCGCGGCCAGCAGTGGAAAATCGGTCGGGATCACCGTTTTGACGCTGTTCGTCATGGCCTTGGTCGACGACGACGACGCGCTGATCTGGCGCAGCCGTTCCAGCGGATCGGCGATGTCGGTCGCCAGGTGCATGCGCACCATGCTGACCTGGTTGTTCGACGTCGCATCGCCCGCCGCGCGCAGGCTGACGGGGACGGCGGCCGACAGCGAGCGCGCCGGCAATTCTCCGCTGTCGGACAGATAGCGGCGCAGCGCGCCGGCGGTGCACGCCATGACGACATCGTTCAGCGAGACGTTCAATTGCTGCGCGACCCGCTTGACCTCGGCCAGCGGCACGGTGCGCGCGGCGAACGCGCGCTGGTTCGTAATGGCCACGTTCAGCGGAGAGCGCGGCGCCAGCAGCTTGTTCAGTTTCGGCAGCTTGGGCAGCTTCGGCAGTTGCCAGCGCGGGCCGGGTTCGCGCGCCTGGATCGCCTGCTTCACGGTGCGCACGATTTCCGGCACCATTTGCCCCAGCTTGACATACTGGTGCACGGTATTGCGCGTGGCAGCCCACGCCAGTTCGGCCACGCCCAGCTGGTACTGGTTGCGCCGCGCCTTGGCGCGCGGCGGGCGGATCTGGCGCCCCTGCGGTTCCAGGTCGAACAGCGCGCGCGCCAGCGCCACGCCAGCCTGGCCATCGATCGCGCTGTGATGGGCCTTGGCGTACAGCGCGACCTGGCCCGTCTTCAGCCCATCGATGACGACCAGTTCCCACAGCGGCCGGCTGCGGTCCATCAGCGACGAGTGCAGGCGTGCCACCAGTTGCTGCAACTGCTGGTTCGAGCCCGGCTTCGACAGCGTGATGTGGCGGATATGGTGTTCCAGGTCGATGTCCTCGTCTTCGATCCAGACCGGGTTCGACAGGTCGAACGGCATCAGCGCCAGCTTGCGCGTAAACACTTCGGCCAGGTGCAGGCGCTGCGACAGGGCCGCCTTGACGTCCTCGTAATAGTCGCCGTTGTAGCCGGCCGGCAAATCCAGTACGTGCATCGAGCCCACGTGCATCGGCATTTCGGCTGATTCGACATGCAGGAACATGGCGTCCAGTCCGCTCAGGTGTTTCATTGCAATTACTCCTTGTGGTTGGCGCGTCGGCGCGCCGTAACGTTAAACGGGTACAGCAGGATAGACAGGCCGCGCGGCCTGAACGGGCGCCAGGCGCCGTCGGCCTGCGCCAGGCGGTCGCCCAGCGCATACCAGACCAGCGGGTTGACGCCGAGACCGAGGTGGCTGGCGGCGGGGATGTCGATATTGTCGGCCTGTTCGCCGTCCCGCTCGACCGAGCAGCCCCAGCCGACGATGCCGTCGCTGCGGCTATAGATCGACGTGGTCGGCACCGGCGGCGGCGTGTCGCCGCGCAGGCCGGCGGACGGCTTTTCGTTGAACAGGCGGTAGACGGCCCAGGCATTGCTGCCGCGCCCGGGCGCGCCGTACAGCGGGCTGCCCAGCGTGACGACCTGGCGCACCAGGTGCGGCGCGGCGCGTGCCAGTTCGCGCGCATAAATGCCGCCCAGGCTCCAGCCGACCAGGCTGACCTTGCCGCCGCTGTCGCGCGCCAACTGTTCCAGCCGTGCGCGCAGCGCCGGCATCAATTCGCTGCGCGGGCCGAGGTTGCGGCCCTGTTGCCAGCCATGGGCCTGGTAACCCTGTTTTTTCAAAAAGCGCCGCAGCGGCACCGTCGACGCGTCGCCGGCCAAGAGACCAGGCAACAGCATGACGGCATGGCCGTCGCCGCGCGGCAGCGCGCGGCGCAGCAAGGGAGACGCCAGCGGCAGGCTGGCCAGGCTGAGCAGGGCGCGGCTTTCCAGGCACAGCAGAAGCAATGACGGGCGGCTCTGGTCGGGCTTGCGGCGGAATGGCGCCGCCAGCGATGTGAAGATTGACATCGTCATCGGCCTTAGGCGCCGGCGGCCAGTTCGTCCATCAGCATCTTGCGCGACAGCTTGCCCACCGCCGTCTTCGGCAGCGCGTCGCGCAGTTCGATCGCCTGCACCATTTCATGCTTGCCCAGGTGTTCTCGCAAATGCTGCTGCAATTCTTCCAGTTGCAGCGGCGCCGCGCCGGCGCGCAACTTGATGTAGGCCTTAGGCGACTGGCCGCGATAGGTGTCGGCCACGCCGATGACGATGGTTTCCTCGACCGACGGGTGGGTGTGGATCGCTTCCTCGATGATGCGCGGATAGACGTTGTAGCCGCCGCACAGCAGCATGTCCTTGCAGCGGTCGACGATATAAATGTAGCCGTCGGCATCCTGGTAACCGACGTCGCCGGTGCGGAAGCCGCCGTCGGCCGTAAAGCTGTCGAGATTGGCCTGCGGCGCATTCCAGTACGCCTGCATGACGGCCGGGCCGCGCACGACGATTTCTCCGCGTTCTCCCTGGGCGACTTCGCGTTCCGGGTCGTCCAGGTCGGCCAGGCGTATCTGCACCTGCGGCGACGGCAGGCCGCAGGAACCGTTGCGGCGCCGGTCGTGGCCCGGCGTAAAAGTGCCGATCGCCGTCGTCTCCGTCATGCCCCAGCCTTCGCTCAGGCCGCAGCCGGTCATCTGTTCGAAGCGCAACTGCAATTCCACCGGCAGCGGCGCGCCGCCGGAAATGCACACTTTAAGGGAGCGCAGGTCGAGTTCGCCCGCCTGCGGATGGCTGATCAGCGCGGTGAACATGGTCGGCACGCCGGGCAGGCAAGTCACGCGCCGCGTCGAGACATCGTGCAGTACGGCGGCCGGATCGAAGCGCGCGCGCAGCAGCATTTCGGCGCCAATTTTGACGGCCAGCAGCAGGTCGACGACGATCGCGTAAATGTGGAACAGCGGCAGCACGACGAGCACGCGTTCGGAACCTTCCTGCAGCGTGGCGCCGCCACCGCGCGTGGCCGTCAGCGCGGCCTGGCTGGCCGCAGCATACAGGTTGGCGTGGCTGAGCATGGCGCCCTTCGGCTGGCCGGTGGTGCCGCCCGTGTATTGCAGCAGCGCCAGCGCGGGGACCAGTTCCGACTCGGCGATCGGTGCGCAAGCGCCGTCGTTGTCGAGCAGGCGGGAAAACGGAATGTGCTGCGCGCTGTCGTCCACGGCGCAACTGGTGCCGTCCTGCGCCAGGCGCGCGGCGACCGCTTCCGGCCCGGCGCTGAACTCGCCCAGCGCACCCACCACCAGCGTCTGCAGGCCGCTGCGTTGCAACAGTCCCTGCATCTTCGGATACAGCGAGGCGAGATTCAAGGTGATCATGATCGTCGTGTTGCTGTCGGCGATCTTGTGCGCCAAGGTCGCTTCCACGTCCAGCGGAGAATAGCAGACCACGGTGCCGCCGGCTTTCAGGACGGCGAAAAACGCGATGACGAATTGCGGCGTGTTCGGCAGGTACAGGCCGACTTTCACGCCGGGTTTGACGCCCAGTTGTTGCAGCCCGCAGGCGGCACGGTCGACCAACGCGCCCAGTTCTTCATAAGGGATGGTGCGGCCCATGAATTCGATGGCCGGGCAGGCGGGCCAGCGCTCCACGGCGTGCCGCAGCAGCGCCGGGATGCTGGCCGGTGTCAGTGCGCTGTCCCAGCGCAAGCCGTCGGGATAGGACGAAGTCCAAGGGAAAGATGCCATGCCTGTCTCGCTTTCATAATAGTTATATGGCAACTGTATGCTTGGGCGAGGTGGTGCGGCAAGGTTGGAATCGTCCACAAAAGGGTTGTTTTCGGACGCGGCGCCGGGACGGTGTCATGCCGCCCGGCGAGCCGTGCCTGCTGGTGTGCCGGCGGCTTATTCCGTCAGCAGCTTGGGCACGGCGTCATTCATCGCTTCCTTGATCGCCGCTTGCAGGCAGAGGATTTTCTGCTGCGACGTCAGCGCGTCCCAGGCATACAGCGACGCCTCTCCCAGGTTGTAATGGCCGACCGGGTAAGCTTTTTTCTGGATCACTTCGCGCAGTACTTCCAGCGTGTCGGCATCGATCAGGCGCACCTTGACATAGGCGAACGGCGCCAGCAGGCCGGTGCCGGAATTAAGCGTCTTGAGACTCGTAATTTGCAGACTGTTATTCATGTAAAACCCGAGTCCTTCAAGCTTGCCTTCGCCGATGGTACTGTTGGCCAAGCGCACCTGGGTGTCGGCGCGCACTCGCGTGATCAGGATCAGGTGGGACACGGCGCGCTTGGTCAGCAGGCTTTTCAGGAAAGTCCGGTTGTCGGCATTCGATCCGGGCGAGTCGAACATGTCGTTTTGCGCCTGATACAAGCCGGTGTCCGGCGTCAGCAGCAGGACCGTGTTGCTGTCCGGCTGCTGTTTCTTGACCGCCGCGTTGGCCGACTGCACCGCGCTTTCATCGAACACCTTGTCTTGCATGGCGATGATGTTCTTGTCGTTAGTGTCCATATTGCTGCCGCTGGTGGGGCGCGCGACGACGGTGGTAATCCTGTCGCCGACCAGAGACAGCACGGCATAACTGCGCGGGCCGCTTTCTGCCGCTTGCAGGATCGGGGCGCTGGAATACAGCACCGAGGCGATCAGGGCCGCCAGTTTGAATTGCAATTTCAAAAGATTCTCCTTGGTAATTTATTTTTAGATAATAAAAGATAATCTGGGTATTGGCAAAAAGAAATATTTTGGATAGCCGGCATCGCGGCCGTCGCCGTGGAAGTCGTCCTGTCCGTTGCGCCGGCGTTCCTCGCGCGCTGCGCTGTGCGGCGGGACTTGCCATGCCGGCCGTGGGCCATCCAGGCCGCGCAGGCCGGCGTCCGGCTGATGTTGTTGGATTGCTACAGCGTCGTCGCCACGTGTCCTCGCCACCACCGGCGCTGGCGTACCATGGGCAGGCTGAGCCTGTCCCCCCGATCGCATGCACCTTGCCGGAGCGCCGCCGTGCCCATGATGTCCACGCTTCATTTGTGCGGCGCCTTGGCTGCGCTCGCGCTGCCCGCCATCGCCGCGGCGCAGGCCGGCACGCGCGCCGCCGCCGCGCAGGGCGACGGGACTGGCGCGGCCGGTCCGGCTACGCTGCCGAGCGTGGTGGTCAGCGCGCGCAAGCGCGACGAAACCATCATCGAGGTGCCGCTGGCGGTCAGCTCGTTCAGCGCGCAGACGCTGGACGATTACGGCATCCACACATTTACCGATTACGCCAGCAAGGTGCCTAACCTGTCTTTCGCCTACGGCAACGGCACCAGCGCCGGCGAGACCGGCACCGGCATCGCCAATGCGCGCACGATCGCGATCCGCGGCGTGTCCGGCGCGCGCACCACCGGATATTATGTCGACGACACGCCGCTGCCCGGCGCGATCGATGTGCGCGTGCTCGACCTGCGCGGCATCGAAATCCTGAAAGGGCCGCAAGGAACACTGTTCGGCGAAAGTTCGATGGGCGGTAACGTGCGCCTGCTGACCAATGCCCCGAGCTTGTCCGCCGGCGCCTGGCGCTACCAGCTCGACACCGGCTACAGCGACCACGCCGGCGGCCTGAACGCCGGCGTCTCGACGGTCGGCAACATCGTCCTGTCTCCCGGTGTGGCGGCCTTGCGTATCGTCGCCTTCGGAGAACGCCTGGGCGGTTACCTGAGCCGCATTTACCGGTCCGACCCAAACGACCCCGCGTCGGCGCTGGTGCGCGACGGCAACCAGGCCGCGCAGCGCAGCTTCGGCGCGTCTGTCACTGCGCTGCTGCGCCCGCTGCCGCAACTCGATGTGACGCTGCGCCTGATGCACCAGTACCGGCACGACCAAGGCATCCCCGCCAGCTACGCGCCGCTGCCCGCGTTCCGGCCGGTCGACGACGTGCCGCGCGCGGCCAATGCGCAGCCCGAGGCGGCGGACAACTGGACGCTGCTGTCTCTGGCGCTCGATTACGCCGGCGCCGGCTGGACGCTGCACAGTGCAACGAGCCATTTCAAGCGCCTGGCGCGCGATGTCGAGGATAGCACTGAAGGCACGGCCCAATATCTGGCGAGCAAGGGCGCGCCGGTGCCGCCGCAAGCGTTCATATGGCGCGCGCAGCGCCGCAACCGCCAGTTGTCGCATGAAACCCGCATCGCGTTTCATCCGGCCGGCAAGTTCAGCGGCATCGTCGGCATCCATTACGCCAGCCTGCACAGCGTGCGCGACACGCCGCCGGTGCTGGGGAGCGGCGTGCTGGGGCGGCCCGGCGAGACGCTGCTGTGGGAATATAACGACCGCAACCGGCAGCAGGATCTATCCCTGTTCGGCGAACTGTATTACCGTTTCCTGCCGCAGCTCACGCTGACTGTGGGCGAGCGCAGATACTGGCTGAAACAGGACGACCGCACCGCCATAGATGGCGCCATCTATGGCGTGGCGATCCGTTCGGCCACGGCCGGCCGGGCCGCCGGCAACAGCCCGAAAGTGGCGCTGGCCTATCAGCCGCAGCCGGACGCGATGCTGTACGCGTCGTCCAGCAAGGGTTTTAGGGCCGGCGGCGCGCAGGCCGACCTGTCGCCGCTGCTGGGCGGCTGCATCACCGCCGACGATGCGCGCCGGCTGACGCGGGTCGACGCCGATACGCTGTGGAGTCACGAAGTCGGCGGCAAGCTGGCGCTGCCGGCGCCGGGCTTGCTGCTGACGGGTGCGCTGTACCAGATCGACTGGGACCGCATCCAGCAGCCGGCGTTCGTGCCCTCGTGCGCGTTTTATTTGCTGGGCAACGCCGGTGCGGCGAGGATACGCGGCGCCGAGCTGGAAGCGAGCGGCCGCGTGAACAGCGCGTTCAGCCTGCGCTTTGGCCTCGGTTATGAAGATGCGCGCATCACCGCGCAGGGTTCCTCACGCCAACTGGCGGGCGAGCGCATCAAGCAGGTACCGGCCTGGACCGCGACGCTGGGCGGCGTCTACAGCGCCGCGCTGGCGCCCGGCTGGAACGGTTTTGTCGGCGCGGACGTGAGTTACACCGGCAACAGCGTATCGTCCAACGCGACCCGCCTGGCCTTGCTGCGTCCCGCGTACAGCCTGCTCAACGCGCGCCTGGGCGTGCGCCGCGGGCAGTCCGAATGGATAGTCGAAGTGAAAAACCTGGGCAATGCCCGCGTCAACCTGGGAGACCTGGGCTATCTTGGTTACCAGCGCTTCGAGGCGGACGGCAAGACGCCGCTGCCGCAAGTCGCCACCTTGCCGCCACGGACCATCACCGTGCAATACCGGCAACGGTACTGACGCCTGCCGGCCAGCCCTGAGCCGCGCCTGCCGTTTCTTCCATCGCTGCCGCTTCCGATTGCGGGTGGCCAGCGCCCGCCCGGCCGCTGCCAGGCATGCCGGGAGCCTGGTTTTCTGAAATAGTTACTTACACTTTTTCTTGAACAAGCCGACGTGCGCAATGCTACGGTCATAGGTGATGGGGAACTTTTACTGCACTCTTGGCGTCAGTAACTATTCCGCTGCGTGCTGTCGTTGAGTGTAGTCATTGGAAGTTGATTCCTTGCAATCTCGTGATGCCACTGCAGCTATCCATCAGTACGATTTTGAAATGGCAGTTGCTAAACCTTGAAGGAGAATTTTCTTGTCTGATCTGAAAAATGCACAGTCCGGGACCGTGATCAAAGTCATTGGCCTCGGTGGCGCGGGCGGCAACGCCGTGAACCGGATGGCAGCTTCAGGCGTGCTGGATGTCGAGTTTATTTGCGCAAATACCGATGCCCAGGCGCTCGCCGCCAATACCGGCACCACCACCAAGATCCAGCTCGGCACGTCCGGCCTTGGCGCCGGCAGCGACCCGGCCATCGGCCGCGAAACGGCGATCCTGGAACGCACCCGCATCGCTGAAGCGCTCGAGGGCGCGCACATGGTCTTCATCACCGCCGGCATGGGTGGCGGCACCGGCACCGGCGCCGCCCCGGTGGTGGCCGAAGTGGCCAAGGAAATGGGGATACTCACCGTCGGCGTGGTCTCGAAACCGTTCGAGTTCGAGGGCGGGCGCCGCATGCGCGTTGCCGAAGAAGGCATCGTTAACCTGAACAAGTGCGTTGATTCGCTGATCATCGTGCTCAACAGCCGGCTGGAAGAATTCCTCGGCGACGACATCACGCAGAAGGAAGCCTTTGCCGCCGCCGACGATGTGCTCGGCAAGGCGGTGTGCGGCATCTCGGACATCATCAACGTACCCGGCATGATCAATGTCGACTTCCAGGATGTGCGCACGGTGATGCGCGAAATGGGGACCGCGATGATGGGCACGGCCGTGCACTCGGGCGAAGACCGCGCCGTCAAGGCCGCACAGGAAGCGATCTCCTGCCCCTTGCTCGACGGCACCAACCTGCACCGCGCGCGCGGACTGCTGGTCAACATCGCCGCGTCCGAAGAAACGCTGAAATTACGCGAAACCAAGCAGGTCATGAACCTGATCTGCTCGCAAACCAGCGACGATGCGATCATCAAGTTTGGCGCCGTCTACGACGACACGCTCGGCGAGGCGATGCGCATCACCGTCGTCGCGACCGGCCTGGCGTTGACGAATGAGCATGGCGCGGCACGCTTGCGCGTGCAGCAGGTGGTCAGGGACAGCGCGGCGCAAAACCAGGCCGCGCAGCCGCCGGCCAGCATATTGCGTCCGTCAATGCGCGTCGGCAGCACGCTGTTGAGTCAGCGCGCCGCCACCAGCACCTCGCCGGCCGAGTCGACGCAGCTCGATGCGCCGCGCGTGACGCCAGCGTCGCGCTGATCGAGTCACATACGCCGAATCCGGGAGGCGCGCCCGCCGCGCCTTGGTCGTCTGGATTTGCAGAGGGGCAGGTCGCGTTTCGCTGTGCCCCTCTTTGTTACATAGACATCAGCACTGCTTCTTTCGCGCCGGAACCACGCAAAGCGAATGCTGATATCGCTCGTGCGCACCGCCGCTGCCGGAGTCGGCTTGACACCGACTGCCGCCAATCTCATGCGGCACCGCGAGGCACTCCCTGAAACGGCGTGCTTCCCGATCGCTTGCTAGGCGCGGTACTGGCGGATGAATGCGTCGGCAGTCCCTGCCGCTTGCTTCGCTTCAAGAACGGCAGCGCGCTCGGCATAGAGTTCCCTGACGAATTTCGCGACCAGGCAACTGTCGGCGTACATGTTGTACTTCCAGCCGGTGCCGTAAGCCGGCAGGTTGATGTTATCGATGGTCATGATCTCCATCGCCGAGTCGGTGACCTCAAGATAGTGGTCAATGACTTTTCTGACCAACTCGCGCGTGCAAGCGAGCGCGTGGGCATGCCAGACCTCGGTATGCCACTCGCCCGGTTTTGGCTGCGAGAATGGATATTGGATAGCGCGGCCGGGGCGGTCATAGCCCAGTCCATCCCACGGGCCGGTTTCGAACGCCCACCAATTGCGCGGACCATTCGGCGCGGCAGGACGGACTTGCGCCCAGGTCACCATGTTCTGATTCAGCCATTCATCGGCGAAGCTGTCGCCGTTATATGGATCGAGTTTGCGAATGGCTTCGGCGTCGCCACGCATCTGCGATACCGCGTGTTCAATCTCGTTTCCGATCTTGAAGATGCAGTGGCTGTAATCCATGCAGAAATTGAAGGGTATGCCTCGCTTGCGCACAATCTCAGCCACCTTGCTGACACGCCTGAAGTCTTCGGACCACATGTCCACGTGGCCTTCGTAGGTGATCTTGATACCGTATTTCTGTGCCTGATCGTAGACGCGCAGATAGGAGTCAGCCACTTCGTCGTCGCTGACATAGTGGCCGTCGGCGTGCTTGGCCCATATCATCAGATTGTGGTATTTGGAGCCGACACGGTAAGCGCGCTCCAGGTTCGACGCCATCATGTGTTCGTCCTGTCCGAGAACGTAGGTCCAACTGCCGGACAACACGGGCAAGCCATACCGCTCGCTGGCCGCCAGATATTCATCCAGTTGTTTATCATCGACTGGAATCCTGTCGACGAAATCCCACAGGCCGGTTTCGCTTAGCAAGCGCAACTGCTCGGTAATCGGCAGCTCCCGGTCCGATACTGGATCGGAAGTGGACGAGGGGATCACCCCGCGTCCGGCGCATGCCATCAAAAACATTTTCTTCATTTTAGTTGACCTTATTAATCAATATTTCGCGAAGTGATGCTGAACGTTACGGCTTTAAGCGGGCTGTTCCAGATGAATTTGGTCGGGGTAGTGACGGCCGCTTTCGATCTGGCCGGTCAGCAGCGCGTTGCGGAACGCTTCGCGCCCGTTTCTGCTGGCCTGGTCCAGCTCGCGCAACCACTTCCTGTATTGCAGCGAAACCTTATCGGTGCTCACCGACACTTCATCGTTACTGATCTCAGCGGGCCACTGCGACTCGATAACCGGCTGATCTTCCGCGAAGACCAGGTTGTTAAAGGCGATGTGCATGTGGTCCGAATCGTCGTACTGTTCCCGGCCGAAAATCAGGAAGTTCTTGGTGCTCGTGTCATCGACCGGGCACGAAACGTTGAACAGCACGTGTATCGAGTCCGTCGTATATTTGCGCACTTCCAGATTGATCGCGAATGGCATGGTGCAGGTATAGCTGAAGGTGCCGATGGGAGCTTCGTCGGGGACGTCCATGCCTGGCGGCGTTTCATAGACAAACCTGAACTGTCCATTGACCCGGTCCATGGGGACGATCGGTGGCGCCGCATTATTTGGATCGAAGAGCGTGCCTGGGTGCACGAAAGCGAAGTGGGAAAAATCTGTGAAATTTTCCCAACGCCGTTCCGCCGTTGCATTCCACCAGTAGGGTTCCTGGACCACCACGCGCAATTTTTTATTGTCTGCGCCGCTGAAATACGGGATCGAAGTGGAATCAAAGCTGGAATCGAGCCGTACCCATATCAGGCCATAGCGTTCTTCGCAATCGAATTTCTTGACAACTGCCTTTGAAGGGATCGGCGCGGTGGGACAGGCCGGAATAAGTTTGCATTGGCCTTCCCCATCATATTCCCAGCCATGATACGGGCATTGCACGCGGTCTCCCTGCACCGTACCGCCTGACAGCTTCGCGGAGCGGTGCGCACAGCGGTCGTGCAGGGCAACGTATCCGCTCGATACCTTGGCAACTACCAGCTGTTCATTGAGCAGCTTGACTGCCATGGGCCCAACACCCGATGGCTTCGCCTTTTCCAACTCCTCGACAGTGCACACTGGATGCCAAAAATGCCGGAGGTAGCTCTTGTCTTGAAATAATGCACTGTGTTGCATATTAGCCTTTCATGCAGCGTATAAGCCGCTCTGATAAAACGAATTGTTTTCATAATGGTGCCGCGCATCCGTGGTGAACTAACGCAGCGCATTGATGCTCAATTTTTATTTTCGCCAATTGACGTCTCCTGTTCTTATATGGCGGCTGTCAAATTTAGCGCAGCCGGCGCTACAGGGTATATGGCTGAAACCTGCACTCCCTGTCGCAGTCCGACACCTCAAATTTAAGGCGATTTTCAATCCCAAGTAAGGGGGTATTTTGCGATGAGGCGTTTCAAAAGTGAAACGCATTTGTTTTTGGCTTAAAAAATTTCCATGGGGAATTTTTATGAGTGCAAGGTTTTGATGAGGGTTTCACTAAGTGCATGAATTTAAATGATATTTTTCGATCCTCGATCTGCGTGAAAGACATTGCCTTCCATGCCTCTTTTTTCGAGATGTCAATCCGGAATGTTGTGGTCAGTTCACTTCTAAAAGCGACATGTTGACCTTGGGGTCAGATTTTTCTACATTGATCTGCTAAAAAAATCTACATTGAGGATCAAATGAATATTTTGCAATTTCAATCACTTCAGGGGAAATTCGTTTTCAGCATGACATTTTGCTTATTACTGTTTGGTGCAATTACGTCCGCATGCACTATTTATATGGTGGGGAATGCCATGCGCGACCGCGTGGCGGAGCGGGAGTTGCCAGCAACCGTTGGTGAAATACGCAACGATATTAGACGACGCATTTCGGAACCCTTTGCCGCCTCCCAGGGCCTCGCGGGCAACCGCTACGTACTCGCGTGGGAAAGCGCGGGTTTGCCGGGAACCGGCCTTGATTCCTGGAGGCAATATGCCAGCGATGTCAAGCATAGGACCGGCGCGGCGGGCATCTCTTGGGTGTCATATGCGGGTTCAGCGTATTACGATGACACCGGTATGGTGCAATCGATGGCGCGAACCAATGCCAGCCAGCGTTGGTTTTACGACTTCGTTGACAGCAAGCAATCCTATGCGATCACCATCGACCGTGCCGAGGCGGGATCGACCTATATGCTCTATATCAGCAGCCGCTTTGACGCCGGCGGCGGCAGGGTGGGTCTGGCAAGCCTCGCTTACCCGATAGAGGCCATGGCCGACATGATACGAAGCTACCGCATCGGCCACTCCGGGTTCGTCTATCTGGCCCGTCAGGACGGCACCATCCTGATCCACCGGGAGCGCACACTGGCAGATGGCAAACACCGCTTGCAGGAGTTGCCCGGCGTGGACTCGGAACTGGGCAGCCGGCTGCTGAGCCAGCAGGCCTTTTCTTTGGCCAGCTACGAGGGGGCCGGTGGCAAGCATTTGGTGGCATCGACATATTTGGCCGAATATGGCCTGTACGTCATTGCCGACATGCCGGAATCCGAGGTGCTGGAAGGCAGCACCCGTCCAGCGCTGCTCGCCACAATGGCCGGGGCCGCGATTGGCGGCGGAAGCGGACTGATCTTGATTTTCTTCATCAGCCGCGCCATCGCGGCGCCGATCAGGCGGACCACCACCTTGCTTGGCGAAATCGCTGAAGGCGGCGGCGATCTCACCCAGCGCATGCCGGTCTACGGCAAGGATGAGATGGGTGCGCTGGCACATTCATTCAACCGCTTCGTCGCTACTCTGGCCCGCATTCTCGGCGAAGTACGCACCTGCACGGTGGCAATCGAGCACGCGTCGGCGGAAGTCAGCAGCGGAAACTATGACCTGTCCTGCCGGACCGAATCACAAGCGTCCAGTCTGGAAGAAACGGCGGCCGCCATGGAACAACTGACTGCCACCGTGCGCCAGAATGCGGACCATGCGCGCCAGGCGAACGAACTGATTGCGGCCTCGTGCGGACACGCCGCATCCGGCGGGCACGTCGTCGCTAAGGTCATCAAGACGATGGCGTCGATCAGCGCCAGTTCGGACCAGATCGTCGATATCATTGCCGTCATTGATGGCCTGGCTTTTCAAACCAACATCCTGGCTTTGAACGCGGCGGTGGAAGCCGCGCGCGCCGGCGAGCACGGGCGCGGTTTCGCCGTGGTCGCCGCCGAGGTCCGAACGCTGGCGCAGCGATCGGCGTCAGCCGCAAAGGATATCGCGCACTTGATCCAGGAATCTGTCGCGAATGTGGGCGCCGGCGGACGTTTGGTGCTTGAGACCGGGAATGCCATGGAACAGATCGTGCACTCTGTCCAGCAAGCTGCAACGCTGATGAGCGAAATTGCCGTCGCCAGCAATGAACAGCAAAGCGGCATAGAACAGGTCAACCGTTCCATCATTCAGATCGACGCGGCAACGCAACAGAACGCCGCCCTGGTCGAGGAGGTGGCAATTGCGGCACGTTCGCTTCAGGATCAGGCCGCGAGGCTCGAGCGCGTCGTCGGCGTGTTCAAGCTGGACATGGAAGAAAGGCCCGCAAGCGCGCCTCAGGCTCTCCTGCCGGGAACTTAAGACATCTCGACCTTGCACTTGTCCGCCAGTCCGGTGCCGCGGCTACCGCTCGCCTTAATCGCCTGACGGCTTGCCGGAAGCGAAGCCAACATACAGGTTGTAATCCTCCATATGCCTGACACTGTTGGCCATCAACTCGATGAAGTCCTTCAGCTTGCGCGATTTGTAGCGCTGCTGCTGATAAGTGCAGTAAATCCGTGTTCTTTCAGGTTTCCAATTCGGCAACACTGGAACCAGAATGCGCCTCGACACTTCCGGATGCGCAAAGAAGTCCGGCAGCAATGCGATGCCGAATCCATCAAGACAATAGGTCTTCATGACCCAATAGTCGTTGGTCGTAATGCGCGCCTTGGGCACGTAAGGCTGGCTGTGTTTTTCACTGTGCAGCACCAGTTTTTCAGCGGTGCGCCCATCGTTGAGCACGATCGAATCGTGTGCGCCGATATCAAGCGGCGTGACCGGGATGCCGCGGCGTTGCAGATAGGACGGGCTGGCGTATAAGCCATAGCTGATTCGTCCCAACAGCTTGCCGATGAGATTGGGCATGTCGGGCGGTACTGCGCACACATAGCAATCCACGTCCGACACGGCGGGCGAGTCGGCCCGGTGTGCGATATCGAGACGGCATTCGAGATTCGGATAGCGTTCCGCGAAAAGCCGGGTGACATGGCAGACGAAGGTGGTGCTGAAAATGCTATCGGACATGATGCTCAGCGTTCCTGTCACGCCGCTGTCCAGTTCCTGGATTTGTACCCGCGCCGTTTCCATCTTTCCCTGCAGGTCGGCAAGCATGCTCTCGCAATGCGCAAGAAAAATGCGGCCCGATTCAGTGGGCGCCACGCCGCGCGCCAAACGCGTCAAGAGCGTCGATCCCAACGCTTCCTCCAAGGCCACGATCTGCCTGCTCAAGGTGGCCTTGGAGATCCCGCTGACTTCCTCAGCGCGGCTCAGACTGCCGCAGCGCAGCACTAGCGTAAACGCTTCGATCAATCTTAAATCAATCTGCATGGTTCCTCCGGAAGAGCACAGGATACGCGCTTATCTCGTTTCAAAATTGAAACGCAGGGTTTTGTCATACCCCTTAAACAGAAACATGCTCTGCGATAAATTGGCGTCGTGAAACCAAATATTAATTCGAAACTCACTGCGCACGAGGAGATATGAACACCATTCTTGCAGCATCACAGGACCCGGCGATGGCCGTGCAATGGCATCCGGTCATGCCTTCATCCCAGTTGCCGCAGTCGGCCAACGTCGCGCTCGGCTTTCTATTGGGCGATGAGCTTGCGCTATGGCGCGCCGACGATGGCACCCCCCAGGCCTGGGCTAACAGATGCCCGCACCGCGGCCTGCGTTTCACGCTTGGCCGCGTGCTCAACGGACGCCTGTCGTGCGCCTACCACGGCTGGGAATACCAAGCCAACGACGGCCGCTGCGTCGGCATTCCGGCGCATCCTCAAATGCCGGCGCCGCGCAATGTCTGCGCCACCACGTTCCAAGCCGTGGAGGCGGACAGCATGATTTGGGTCAGCCGTGGAAAGCCCGCATTTCCGCCGCCGGCCACAGTCTCCCGCTTCTTCCTCCGGACACTGGCAGTGCGCGCGCCGCAGAACTGGACCGCTGGCCAGTTGGCCGAACGGGGCTGGCATGTCGCCGCGCCTGCGGTATTCAACGGCGAAATCGCGGGAATGCCGGCAGTGGCATACCTGTCCCAAGCCGGCGCCGAACTGGTGCTGATCCACGTCGCCGTCGCCGTGGAACCCGCCGGTGTCAAGGTGGCGCGTGCGCAAGCCCTGTTGCGCCGGCTGCGCAATGAACTTGAGACATGTTGGTCCGATCAAGGAGAAAAAGCATGAGTTTGCCTATCAACGATAAAAATGTGCTGAACGACTGGCTGACCGTTGGCCCGCTCAGTCGGCTCGCCACGGCAACCGCACAGCGCCCGTACACCACGCCACTGCTGGGCGCGGAAGCCCGGGTCTGGTACAGCCAGGATGGCAAATTGCATGCAACCCTGGCCGGAGCGCCAGCGCAGGTACAGGCACAGTATGGCTACATCTGGCTTTGCGCGGGCGACGCACCGAAGAGCCTGTTCCTGCTGCCAGAGTATGCCGAGCCGGGCCGCCGCATCGTCGATTGCGATGGCGTCGGCGTGGCGGTGTCCGGACTGCGCATGATCGAAAACTTTCTCGACATGGGGCACTTTCCCTTTGTGCACGCCAGCTACCTGGGCGAAGTGCCGAACACCGAAGTGGCGCCGTACACCGTCACGATCGACGAAGAGAACGACGAAATCTGGGCGACAGAGTGCCGCTTCATCCAACCCAAGACCTCCAGCAGCGCCAAGCAAGCGTTGGAGGTGCAATACAAATACCGCGTGATGCAGCCATTCACGGCCGTGTTGTACAAAACCGCCTTCACCCGCCCCGGCGAAATGGACGCGCTGGCGCTGCTGGTGCAGCCGATCGACGAGGAACACATCATCGCCTATTGCCTGCTGGTGTATTTCGACGAAACGTCCACCGATAACGAGCTGATCTCGTTCCAGCACACCATCTTCGGCCAGGACAAGCCCATTCTGGAGAACCAGGTGCCGAAACGCCTGCCGCTGAATACCGGCGTGGAAATCCCGACCCGCTGCGACGCCGCCTCCGTGGCGTATCGCCGATGGCTGAAGGCGCGCGACATGCGCTACGGTGCGATCGCCAATTGAGGAACATGTCATGAACCAGGCATCCAACAACCCGGCATCCCGTTCGAACTTCCGGGTTCACAAAAAATGGACGATCACCAGCGACATCGTCGGGCTGGAACTCGCACCAGCGAACGGGGCAGCGCCGCCGGCCATGCCGGCCGGCGCGCATATCGAACTGGTCTTGCCGGGGACCGGCGGCAAACCGCTGATCCGGCATTATTCCCTGTGCAACGCGCCGCACGAAACGGATTCGTATCTGGTGGCCGTCAAGCGCGAACCGGCGTCCAGGGGCGGCTCGGCCTACATCCACGAGTCCCTGCAAGAAGGGCACATTCTGGAAGTGAGCACGCCGCGCGACCAGTTCCCCCTGGCGAGCGACGCCGGCAGGCACGTGCTGTTCGCCGGCGGTATCGGCATCACGCCACTGCTCTCCATGGCGCAACGCTTGCGCGCCGCTGACAGCCAGTTCCAGCTGGTTTACTTCGCCCGCTCCTTGGACCACGTGGCATTCGCCGAGCGGCTCGACCGGCTGGGACCGGCCGTGCAATTGCGGCTCGGACTGTCCCCGCAAGAGACGGAACAGGCCATCGCAGCGGCCCTCGCGGAGGCGGACCTCGCCACCCACGTCTACGTCTGCGGCCCGGGCCAGTTCATCACAGCCGTCGAACGTCAGGCAAGCGCCAAACTGGGCGCGGAACGGTTCCATTGCGAATACTTCGCCGCCGCTCCCGTCAATACCGCCATGGCGGACGCGCCGTTCGAGGTGGAATTGTACAAGTCCGGCAAGGTGCTCACCGTCGCGGCGAACCAGACCATCGTTCAGGCGCTGGAGGCTGAAGGTTGCACACCCGAGATCTCGTGCGAGCAGGGCGTCTGCGGCACCTGCCTCACCCGCGTGATATCCGGCACGCCGGATCACCGCGACAGTTACCTCAGCGCGGCGGAAAAGACGGCCGGCAATCAGATGTTGATCTGCGTTTCCCGTTGCGCCTCCAGCCGCCTCGTTTTAGATCTTTGAAAGACCATACATATGCAACTCTACGATTACGAGCTCTCGGGTAACTGCTACAAGGTGCGCTTTCTGCTTCACGCGCTGGGTATCGCCTATGAACGCTATCCCGTCAATTTCCATCCGGGTAAAGAACACAAGCAGGAATGGTTCATCGAGCAATGCAATCCGCTCGGCCAGATTCCGGTTCTGGAAGACGAGAAGGTGTATATCCGGGATGCCCAAGCCATCCTGGTCTACCTGGCCAGTAAATATGATCGGTCCGGACAGTGGTACCCCGCCGACCCGCTGACGCGCGCCCGGATTCAGGTCTGGCTGGCGACGGCGGACGACATTACCCGTACCGCCTCGGCCGCCCGCCTGCACGACGCGCTGGGCTATCCGTTCGATGTCGCCGCCTGCCGCAAGGGGGCGCGCGCGATCTTTCGCGTGCTCGACGACCACTTGGCCGAGCGCCAGTGCCAAGGACTGGAATGGCTGGCGACCACGGACCAGCCGTCGATTGCCGACATCGCCTGCTTCCCGTACACGGCCCTGGCGTCGGAGGGCGGCATCGCACTGGACGAATTCCCCGCCCTGCGGCGCTGGATATCGCATTTCCGCAGCCAGCCCCGCTTCATCGGCATGGCCGGCATCATGGCGCCCGACCTGCTGGCGCAAAAAACCGCATAACAACCGCATCGACTATAACGGAGACAAGCATGACGAAACCCCTCATTGAAGACCGCTCTTTCCTGCGCCACTTCTGGCATCCGGTCTGTACCCGGGCAGAGCTCGAATCTGCCAATCCGTCCGGCCTCGGCCCGTTCGGCGTTGAACTGCTTGGCGAGCAAGTCGTGATCGCCAACCTGAACGGCAAGATCGTGGCCATGCAAGACCGCTGCCCGCACCGGCACGCCGCCCTGTCCAAAGGGCGCGTCAACAACGGCACGCTGCAATGCAACTACCATGGCTGGCAGTTCGACACGGCTGGCAAATGCGTGAAGATTCCCGCTTGTCCTGAACTGCCGATCCCCCGCAAGGCATGCACCGCGAGTTATGACTGTGACGTACGGTACGACATCGTCTGGGTGCGCCTGGACAATAGTTGGGACTGTACGGAAATTCCCTATTTCAGCGAATGGGACCAGCCGGGCATGCGTCACATCGTGGTTCCGTCCTATGAATGGCAGACGGCCGCCGAACGGCGCTGGGAAAACTTCACCGACCTGTCGCATTTCGCCTTTGTCCATCCTGGAACGCTGTACGACGCGGCATATGCCCGGCCGCCCGTGCCCACGGTGGACCGGGTCGATTCCGAACTGCGTTTCGCGATCGAGCCGCCACCGGAAATGCTGGAAAACCTGCCGGAAAACGCCCCGCTCGGCTCGTTTACTTACCGCTGCACGATGCCGTTTTCCATCAACCTGAAGATACGGCTGTACCGCGACGACACCACGTTCACGCTGTGGACCACGAGCTGTCCAGTCAGCGACGGGCGCTGCCGTAATTTCCTGATCATTTCGCGCGAAGCGCGCGACAACGATCCGGACCATGCGCACATCGCATTCCAGAAAATCGTGCTGGAGGAAGATCAGCCCATCATTGAGTCGCAGCGTCCCAAAGTGATCACGATGGAAGAGCTTTCAGTGCCGACCGACAAAGTGTCCAACTATTACCGCAAGTGGCTGCGCGAGCTGTCGCTGGCCGCGGCCGAGGGCAAGGATGCTTTTGTGCGCTCGCTCCGTTCACCGGTTGTCGAAAGCCCGGAATAAGCACAATGAAAGGAAGCAAGATGAGTATGCCATTTTCGCTCGGATGCAATGGCCGGGGCGTCGTTCATGTCGAAGGGACGCCGGTCAGCATCGACGAGCAGTTCAACATGCTGAAGTCGGCCGGCGTGTATGACCATTTCGACCGTATGCCGCAACCGGGCCAGGAGCTTGAATATGTCCGCGCCGCCAACAAGCACGGCATTCCTCTCAAAACCGGACTGTGGTGGTACGTGGCTGGCCAGGATGCAGCGCTGCTGGAACACAATCTGCGGATCAGCAAGGAAGCCGGCACCGAGTTTCACGACGTGATGCTGCACCTGCGCAATGCCGAGGGCCAGGTCCTGTCGGACGATGAGATCGTCGCCTTCTATACCCTCGCGCATGAGCTGGGGGAACGGATCGGCATCGAGATCGGCTTTGAAAACCATATCTACATGTGGTCGGAAGACCCGCGCCGCGTCACGCCTATCGCCACCCGGCTGGCTGCCGAAGGGCTGCCGTTCAAGTTCGTGCTCGACCACAGCCACGTGTTGATCAAGGTGGACAACCCCGAAGAGCAGGACATCATCGGCATCCGCAAAGATGTCGAGTCCGGCAAGTTGATACTGGATCCGTACGAAGATGGCAATGTGATCGATGAATGGATCGCCATGAACTGCGTGCACTGGCTGCAGGTGCGCCCCGTTTCGCCCAACGGACCGAAGAACGTATGGGCGATCAAGGACGCCAACGACTATGTGGGCGGTGCCTATGGCCGGCCATGCCAGTATCCGTTCACCAAGCCCCGCGCGGGCGAGTGGCATTCGCAATGGCATGCCTATCGCGTGGAGCCGTGCAAGGAAGTCGTGCGGCGCATGATGCGCCACCACCACCGTACGCCATCGAGTCCGCTGCGCTACATCACCACCGACATGATCGACATGGCCGATTACGGTGAGAACGCGAAGTATTCCTTGTTCGAGCAAAACGTGGCCATCGCCCACTGGCTGCGCGCTACCTGGGACGACATCGTGCGTGAAACAGCAACCCCAACCACCAAGGAATCGTTCCTATGAAGACCAAAGCAGCAGTGGCCTGGCAGGCCGGCCAGCCCCTGACCATCGAAACCGTCGATCTGGCCGGGCCGCGCGCGGGCGAGGTGCTGGTGGAGATCAAGGCCACCGGCATCTGCCACACCGACTATTACACTTTGTCCGGCGCCGACCCCGAAGGTGCGTTTCCCGCCATCCTGGGCCATGAAGGCGCCGGCGTGGTGCTGGAGGTCGGGGCGGGCGTGACGTCGCTGCGCCCGGGCGATCACGTGATTCCGCTGTACACGCCGGAATGTCGGGAGTGCAAGTTCTGCCTGAGCCGCAAGACCAATCTGTGCCAGAAAATCCGCTCCACCCAGGGCAGGGGCTTGATGCCCGATGGCACCTCGCGCTTCTCGCTGGACGGGCGCCCGATCCTGCACTACATGGGAACCTCCACGTTCGCCAACCACATCGTGGTGCCCGAGATATCGCTGGCCAAGATCCGCTCCGATGCGCCGTTCGACAAGGTGTGCTACATCGGTTGCGGCGTCACCACCGGCGTGGGCGCGGTGCTGTTCTCGGCCCAGGTCGAGGCGGGCGCCAACGTGGTGATCTTCGGCCTCGGCGGGATTGGCTTGAACGTGGCGCAGGGCGCCCGGATGGTGGGCGCGGGCAAGATCATCGGCGTCGACATGAACCCGGCACGGGAGCAGATGGCGCGCCAGTTCGGTGTCACGCACTTCCTGAATCCGAAGCAACTCGAAGCCGAAGGCAGCAACATCGTCGAGGCCATCATCGCGCTGACCGATGGCGGGGCGGACTACAGCTTCGAGTGCATCGGCAATACCAAGACGATGCGGCAATCGCTGGAGTCCTGCCACAAGGGCTGGGGCCGTTCGATCATTATCGGTGTGGCCGATGCGGGGGCCGAAATCAGCACCCGTCCGTTCCAGCTGGTCACCGGCCGGAAGTGGGAAGGCTCGGCGTTCGGCGGCGCGCGCGGCCGCACCGATGTGCCGAAGATCGTCGACTGGTACATGGAGGGCAAGCTCAACATCGACGACCTGATTACCCATACCTTGCCGCTGGAGCAGATCAATGAAGGTTTCGATCTGATGAAGCGCGGCGAATCGATCCGCTCGGTCGTGGTGTATTGACCCGGCCTCCCATTACCCAACCGCTGAGAACAATAACGATGAACACGCTGGATTCAAAATCGGAGTACCTCCCGCCCGGCAAGCTGTTTCTGCTGGCCCTGCAGCACGTGCTGGTGATGTATGCCGGGGCGATCGCCACGCCGCTGATTGTCGGCGCGGCCCTGAATCTGCCCAAGGAACAAATCGCTTACCTCATCAACGCCGACCTGATGGCCGGCGGCCTTGTCACGCTGATCCAGACGATCGGGTGGCGCGGGGTCGGCATCCGCCTGCCCATCATGATGGGGGTGACCTTTACCGCGATCGGCCCCATGATCGCGATCGGCACCAATCCGGAAATGGGCTTGCTCGGAGTGTACGGCGCCACCATCGCGGCCGGCGTGTTCGGCCTGATCGTCGCGCCATTTGTCGGCAAGCTGCTGCGTTACTTCCCGCCCATCGTGACGGGAACGGAGATCCTGCTGGTGGGCCTGTCTCTGATGGGGGTAGCCGCTACCTGGGCCGGTGGCGGCTACGGCAGCGCCGACTTCGGCAATCCGGTACACCTGCTGATCGCCGGTGCGGTGCTGGCGTTCGTGCTGGTGCTGGTGCGCAAGGACAGGGGCATGCTGTCGACCCTCTCCATCCTGCTGGCGCTGGTGTTCGGGGTCATCATTGCGATACCGCTCGGGCAGGTGTCCTTCGCCGGATTGCATGACGCGCCGTGGCTGGGGGTGATCACCCCGCTGCACTTCGGTACGCCTACCTTCAGCTTTTGGGCGGTGGCGGCCATGTGCGTGGTCATGCTGGTGACCTTCATCGAGTCGACCGGCATGTTCCTGGCGATCGGCGAAATTGTCGGCAAGCCGGTGACGCAGCAAGACCTGGTGCGCGGCTTTCGTGCCGACAGCCTGGGCAGCGTGGTGGGCGGTGTATTCAATACCTTTCCATACACCTCCTTCGCGCAGAATGTCGGCCTGGTGGCGATGACGGGCGTACGCAGCCGGTGGGTCTGCGCTGCCGGTGGCCTTATTCTCATGCTGCTGGGTATGCTGCCGAAGCTGGCAGTGATCGTTGCGTCCGTCCCGCCGAGCGTACTGGGCGGGACCGGCATCGTCATGTTCGGCATGGTTGCCGCCAGTGGCATCCGCACTCTGACCAAAGTCGATTTCAGCCGGCACCAGAACCTGTACATCGTGGCTATCAGCATCGGCATCGGCATGATTCCCGTTGTGTCCGACAAGTTTTTTGCCAAGCTGCCGTCGGCGGTTGCCCCGGTTCTCAGCAGCAGCATCTTGCTGGCGGCCATCAGCGCAGTCCTGCTGAACCTGTTCTTTAACGGCGCCACGTCAGATGAAGAGGCCACCGCTTCGGCGCTGGAAATGGCTCGCGCCGAAGCACTCTGATTCTCCCAGACACTCTGTGTGTCTCTTTCCTCCCGCGCCCGGTGGCGTCACCGGCCGGGAGGTTTTTTTGCCCCATATCCTGGGCTGGTCCACGAGCACAACGTCCGGACCCGCCTATTGTTTAACTTCGTTCAAATAAACAGCCAATATGAAACCTATTATTTTGCGCGCACTCGCGTTCGCGGCGCCTTACGCCCTCGCTACCGCTGCCTGCGGAGCCGATTGGAGCACCACCGATGTGGATTACCGCTATGGCGCCCGGTACAACGACAATGGCGCGAACGCCGGTCCCCGTATCGAAAAACATTTGTTGCAGGTCCAGAATAACAGCGGTTTCAGCCTGGGACGCAGCTATTTCTTCCTATTGATGTCCAAGGCCGATGGTGCCGACAAGTACTCCGGCGACCTCTACAGCGAAGGCCAGGCGACGTTCAGTCTCTCCAAACTGAGCGGCCAAAAGCTCGCCGCCGGTCCACTGCTGGACGTCGGCCTCACCGGCGGCTACAACTTCGGCGCCCGCAACAGCGCCTTCGGTCCCAACGCCCGGGTGTTGCTGCTGGGTCCGACGCTGGACTTGGGGCTGCCCGGGTTCAACATCGTCAGTCTCGACCTGCTGGCGTACCACGATACCGGCCGCTACGGCGGCTTTGGCGGTGGGCGCCTGTGCGGCCAGGCCGCCACCACCTATCAGATCACGCCGTTCTGGCAGAGCGGGTTCACGCTGGCGGGCGCGCGTTTCGTGTTCGACGGCTACGCCGACTTCATCGGCGCGCATGGTAACTGCGCACGCCAGGCGCTGACGGAAACCCAGCTCAGGGTTGACATCGGCGATTTCTGGGGCGTGCGCGACAAGTTCTACGCCGGCGTGGAAGTGCAGCACTGGCGCAACAAGTTCGGTACGCGTGGCGTGCGCGAGACCGTACCGCAACTGGTGTTGCGCTGGCGTCTCTGAGCGGACGCACCGCGCGGCTGTATCCGCGCGGCCGGCCGTTACACGCCGGTGGTGGCGTAAGGTAAATCTTGGGCGTGATGCGCTCATCATCACCGTTTGCCGCAATCATTTCAGCTTCACATCAGCCGTTATTTTAAATACATGAGGGTAGTAAAAAGATGAAAACCAAAGCAGCAGTCGCATGGCAGGCAGGCGCACCCCTGACGATCGAACAGGTGGATTTGCAAGGTCCGAAAGCCAGGGAAGTGTTGGTCGAACTGAAGGCCACGGGCATTTGCCACACCGATTACTACACCTTGTCCGGCGCCGACCCGGAAGGCATTTTTCCCGCCATCCTCGGCCATGAAGGCGCCGGCATCGTGGTCGACGTCGGCCCCGGCGTCAAGACGCTCAAAAAAGACGACCACGTGATTCCGCTGTACACGCCGGAATGCCGCGAATGCAAATTCTGCCTGTCGCGCAAGACGAACCTGTGCCAGGCGATCCGCTCCACGCAGGGACGCGGCCTGATGCCGGACGCGACGTCGCGCTTCTCGCTCGACGGCAAGCCGCTGTTCCACTACATGGGCACGTCGACCTTCTCGAACTACATCGTGGTGCCGGAAATCGCGCTGGCGAAAATCCGTGAAGATGCGCCGTTCGACAAGGTGTGTTACATCGGTTGCGGTGTCACCACCGGCGTCGGCGCGGTGCTGTTCTCGGCCAAGGTCGAAGCGGGAGCGAATGTCGTCGTGTTCGGCCTGGGCGGCATCGGCCTGAACGTGATCCAGGCGGCGAAGATGGTGGGCGCCGACAAGATCATCGGCGTCGACATCAACCCGGCGCGGCAAGAGATGGCGCGCAAGTTCGGCATGACCCATTTCGTCAATCCGAAGGAGGTCGAGAACGTGGTGGATGCCATCGTGCAGATTACCGACGGCGGCGCCGACTACAGCTTCGAGTGCGTGGGCAACACCACCACCATGCGCCAGGCGCTCGAGTGTTGCCACAAGGGTTGGGGCAAGTCCTTCATCATTGGCGTGGCGGCAGCCGGCCAGGAAATCTCCACTCGTCCATTCCAGCTGGTGACGGGCCGAGAGTGGCGCGGTTCCGCCTTCGGCGGCGCGCGTGGCCGCACGGATGTACCAAAGATCGTGGATTGGTACATGGAAGGCAAGCTCAATATTGACGACTTGATCACGCATCGCCTGCCGCTTGAGCGCATCAACGAGGGCTTCGACTTGATGAAAAGCGGCGAGTCGATCCGTTCCGTGGTGCTGTACTAAGGGGGAACCATGCTTGAACTGATCAGTGAGCACGCCTGCTGGGGCGGAATCCAGCGTTTTTACAGCCACCAGTCGAGCGCCATCGGCCTGCCGATGCGATTCTCGGTATTTCTGCCTCCGCAGGCACAGGACGGCCCGGTGCCCGCATTGCTTTACCTTGCCGGCTTGACCTGCACGGAAGAGACTTTCATGACCAAGGCCGGGGCGCAGCGTTTTGCCGCGCGGGCCGGACTGATGCTGGTTTCCCCCGACACCAGCCCGCGCGGCGCGCAGGTGCCGGGTGAGGCGGACAGCTGGGACCTCGGCGTCGGTGCCGGCTTTTATGTGGACGCTACGGAAGCGCCGTGGAACCAGCACTATCGCATGTACAGTTATGTGCTGGAGCTGCGTCAACTGCTGCTGGAGGAGTTTCCGGTCCGGCAGGATGGCGTCAGCATCATGGGCCATTCCATGGGTGGTCACGGGGCGCTGGTACTGGCGCTGCGCAATCCCGGTCTATTCAAATCGGTGTCCGCGCTGGCGCCCATCTGCGCGCCCAGCCAGTGCCCTTGGGGTGTCAAGGCTTTCGGCGTCTATCTCGGCGCGGACACGTCAGCGTGGCGCGATTATGACGCCAGCGCGCTGATGGCGCAGTGCCGCAGGCCTTATCCCAACGGCATCTTGGTCGATCAGGGGACGAGCGACAAGTTTTTGGCGGAGCAACTGCATCCATCCGCGCTGGAAGTGGCGTGCGAACAGGCCGATCAGCCTCTGCAACTGCGGCGCCATGTCGGTTACGACCACGGCTACTACTTCATTTCAACCATGATTGACGACCATCTCCGCTTTCATCTTGAAGCGCTGAACCCCTTATATTCCGAATCGTAGAGAGAGCAATGAGCAATTCGATCAACATCCATCCTGCCGTCATCGATGGCTAGAACGCAGCGTCCGCAGCATTTAGCGGTGGACGATGAAATCGGACTGCGCGGCATTTCCGTGCCGATCAAGACCCGGCGCGGAACGCTTGTCGGAGCGCTCAGTGTGTCGATGATGATCTCGAGCGCATCGCGCGCGCAAGCGAGCGATGCGTGCCGGCCTTGCAGAGCACCGCGAACACCGTGATGATGTGGGTCTGAAGAAAATATTCCCCAGTCGGGGAATATTTTTTTATATACAGGCGCAAAAAAGGCTTACGCGCCGGAGCGGGTAAGCCTGATTTGGTGCTGCTGAATTCGTGGTAGGCCGTGCGGGATTCGAACCTGCGACCAACGGATTAAAAGTCCGCTGCTCTACCAGCTGAGCTAACGACCCCGAAAGAGGCCGTATTATATACAGCTTGCCGCGAACTGCAAAGGGAATTGCCAACATTTTATGGCTCACACCAGCGCCGCCGTCACTTTCAGCACTTCCTCGGCGCTCGTCACGCCTTCCTGGATCTTGTAGGCGCCGGCCACGCGCAGCGGCTTCATGCCGTCGGCGATGCACTGGCGGCGCAGCGCGGCGATGTCCGTTTCCTCGCTGACGAGTTGGTTAAAACCTTCGGTCACCGTCAGCAATTCATAGATGCCGGTGCGCCCGCGGTAGCCGGTCTGGCGGCATTCGGGGCAGCCGACCGGGCGGTAGACGATGGCCGGCTTGGGTAAATTCCAGGCGCCGCCGATGCTTTGCCACAGTTCGTCGGCGATCTGCCCGTCTGGCGACTTGCAGTCCGGGCACAGCGTGCGCACCAGGCGCTGCGCCATGATGCCGATCAAGGTCGCTTCCAGCAGATAATATGGCACGCCCAGTTCGAGCAGGCGCATCACGGCCGACGGCGCATCGTTGGTGTGCAGGGTCGACAGCACCAGGTGGCCGGTCAGCGCGGCCTGGATCGCCATCTCGGCCGTGGCCAGATCCCGGATCTCGCCGACCATGATGATGTCGGGGTCTTGCCGCATCAGCGCACGCACGCCGTCGGCGAACGACAGGTCGATGCCGGGTTGCACCTGCATCTGGTTGAACGCCGCTTCGACCATCTCGATCGGGTCTTCCACCGTGCAGACGTTCACTTCCGATGTCGCCAGCGCCTTCAAGGTCGTGTACAGCGTCGTCGTCTTGCCGGAACCGGTCGGCCCGGTGACGAGGATGATGCCGTGCGGGCGCTTGGTCAATGCATCCCAGCGCTGCGCGTCGTCGTCCGGAAAACCCAGTTCGGGCAAGGTCTTGACCACCACTTCCGGGTCGAAAATACGCATCACCAGTTTTTCGCCGAAGGCGGTCGGCAGGGTCGACAGGCGCAATTCGATTTCCTGTCCGCCGGCGGTGCGGGTCTTGATGCGGCCATCCTGCGGGCGGCGCTTTTCGATCACGTCCATCCGCCCGAGCAGCTTGATGCGCGCCGTCATCGCGATCATCACCACGGCCGGCACCTGGTACACCTGGTGCAGCACGCCGTCGATGCGGAAGCGGATCGTACCGAGATCTCGCTTCGGTTCCAGGTGAATGTCCGAGGCGCGCTGTTCGAACGCGTATTGCCACAGCCAGTCGACGATGTTGATGACGTGCTGGTCGTTGGCGTCGACTTGCCGGTTGCTCTTGCCCAGTTCGACCAGTTGTTCGAAATTGTTGCGCAGCGCCAGGTCTTGCCCGTTCGACTTGTTCGCCTTCTTGATCGACTTGGCCAGACTGAAGAATTGCGACGTATATTGCGCGATGTCGAGCGGATTGGCGATCACGCGCCGGATCACGCGGCGCGAGATCTTGGCGATCTCCGCTTCCCATTCCAGAGAGAAGGGGTCGGCGATGGCGATCACCAGCGTGTCGAGCGTCATCTCGACCGGCAGGATGTTGAAACGCGAGGCGTAGCTGGCCGACATCACGTCGGCCACCTTGGTGAAATCGACCTTCAAGGGGTCGATGCGGTAGTACGGCAGATGGGCGTGGCCGGCCAGCCATTCGGTCAGCGCGTCCAGCGTCAGGTGCTTGTGCGGCGGCTGGGCCGACAGCAGCTTGCAGTGCGCCACCGCGCACAAGGGGTGCATGGCGCCGACGGTGTTGCGCAGGATGCCTTGCGCCTGGGCGAAGTTGGCCTTGACGTTGACTTTCTCGACCAGGCCGTCGGCCAGCAGCCAGGTGAAGATCTGTTGCAGGTCGAGCGCTTTGTTCATCTGGCGGCCTTGATAATAAGGATCAGGCTTGTGCGATGCCCTTGACCCAGGATTTGGCGGGCAGCTTGGTGTCGAGCACGATCTGCGCGGCGCGCGCCTTCAGCGCTTCCAGGTCGAGCGGGCGGCGCTGCTTGAAGGCGATCGCGACCACGTTACCATCATGCACCTCGGGCAGGCAAATGACGTGATCGAACGCGAATTTCATCGCTTTCAGATTTTTGGCGTAACTCGGATGGTCGCCGAACAGGTTGACCGTCATGATGCCTTCGTCGGTCAGGCAGGCCGCGCACGCCTTATAAAACTCGGGCGTGTCGAGCACCGGGCCGCGCGCGGTGGCGTCGTACAGGTCGACTTGTAAAACGTCCAGCGTGCCGTGCCGGGCTGCGTCGTTGACGAAGTCGAGCGCATCCATTTCGAGCACGTGCAGGCGTTCGTCGTCTTCCGGCAGCTTGAACATCGACGCGCAGATCGCGATTACCGACGGATTGAGTTCGACGGCGCTGACGTCTGCCTGCGGGAAGGTTTTATAGCAAAACTTGGTCAGCGCGGCCGTGCCCAGACCGAGCTGGGCGATGCGGCGCGGTTCCGTCATCCACAGCATCCAGGCCATCATTTGCTGCGCGTATTCCAGTTCCGGCCAGTCCGGCTTGCGGATGCGCATCGCGCCCTGCACCCATTCGGTGCCGAAGTGCAGGTAGCGCACGCCATTCTGTTCGGACAGCGTCACCGGTGCGTACTTCGGTTTGCGCGCCGGGCGCGAGGATTCTTGTTGTTCGATGGATTTGCGTTTGATGAGCATGGAGGGCAGCCTGAGGTGAAGCCGTATTATCCCGTGCTGGCTTGCTGCATGGCAAGCGGAGAAAACCAGCGGTCAGACGCAAGAGCTTTGCTGCTGGTCTGGAAATCTGTACATGGTTAGCAATGCTTATTACCAAATCAGATGCGAACCCTGGGGTCAGACCCATGGGTCTGACCCCGGCCTTTGTCTCTGATTTGGATATAAAAAAGCCGGCCACGCAGGCCGGCTTGTGATACAGCTGCTTTTACTGCTGCTGCATCGGCTCAACCGACACGCGCAGGCGCACGCGCTGGCCCGGGTCGATCGGCATGATGCTGGTGTAGTTGCGGCCGCGGTAGTCATACGTCACTTCGTAGCCGTTGGTGCGCGATTCCCAGTGGTCGACGGTACGGCACTGCTTGACGGCCTGTTCGGAGACGGCGCCCGGCTGCACATTCTGGTTGTCGATGCGGTCGCCGACGACGGCGCCGGCGATCGCGCCGGCCGCGGTGGCCGCGGTGCGGCCGTGGCCGCCGCCGACCTGGTTGCCTAACAACGCGCCGGCGATGCCGCCGACGATGGAGCCGCCCGCGCTACGCTGTTGCGGCTGCTGCACCTGTACGTATTCGGTGCGGCATTCCTGGCGCGGACGGTTGACTTGTTCGACTTGCGGCTGCACGCGCACGACGCGGCCGAAATCTTCGAAATCGCTGGCCTGCGCTTGCGCCAGCGGCAGGGCGCCCAGGCACAGGGCCGACATGATCAGTTTGGCTTGAAGGTTCATTTTGGTACCTCTTTATTGATGTTGGATAGTTCTGGGCGTGCAATCCACTCGCACCGGAATTGCGTAAGCCTATGTTAATACCGCCGTTCGCGCCAAAACAGTTCTCATGGCAACAAAATGTAACAGCGGCGCGGCGGCGTCCGGCCCGCCTTGGTCGCCGAACGGGGCGCCGCCACTCTGGGTGGCCTGTAAAATCCAGAAGGAATATTCTATTTTTAACAAAACTTGCGTGAGACATCACATTCGTATTGATTCGTGCGATACAACACGTTACCCTAACAGTCGTATGGGATCAGATGACATAGAGAAACACGACTAAGTCGCCGCAGGCGCATTGACCCGCCTAGCGTGCCAAGTGTATAGGTAGCTACCGCAGCGCATAGCATAAAACCGTACATAACAGGTCGATTTGAGGGAAAAATGAGTTTGTTGATCACTGTGCCGCCCAACCTTGTCCAGTCCATCCGTGCTTTTCGCGTCACTGAATTGCAAGACGAGGCCGCCCGTCTCGGGCAGCACTTTTTATACGCGCACTGCATTGCCGGCCTGACCAAGCAGCAAGTGCTCGGTATCATCGCAGAATCGTTTCAACTCCCTAAACCGTGCGGCAAGAATTTCGAGGCGCTGCGCGTGTGCCTGACCGATACGATGGCCAAGGCCGGCACGCAGACCGGTTTCCTGGCGGTGCTGGAACAGTTGCCGAATACCCAGAAGTTCGACCGCGAAGCGCGCGAAACGCTGCTTGACGTGTTTCGTGACGCGGCCGACTACTGGGCCGAGAAAAACGTGCCGTTCCGCGTCTTTTATTCCTTCGAATAAGCTGCCCCGGTCCCGGCGACTATCCCGCGCCGGCCGCCCGCCCGGCGCCCCCGCATGACGGCGCCGTGCCGCGCTAGCGCATGCGCCATTCTTGGTCCGGCCCGCGCGAGCGGGTACAATGCCGCCTTATGAAAAATATCGTCATCCTCATTTCCGGACGCGGCAGCAATATGGAAGCGGTCGTGCGCGCGGCCCAGGCCGAGCAATGGCCAGCCCGTATCGCCGCCGTCATCAGCAACCGCGCCGACGCGGCCGGCTTGCTGTTTGCCGCCGAACACGGCATCGCGACGGCCGTCGTCGCCAACAAGGAATACGCCAGCCGCGCCGAATTCGACGCGGCGCTGCAGGGCGTGATCGACGGCTTTGCGCCCGATTTGGTCGTGCTGGCCGGCTTCATGCGCATCCTGACGCCGGCCTTCGTCGAACATTACGCCGGCCGCATGCTCAATATCCACCCGTCGCTGCTGCCGCATTTCCCCGGCCTGCATACGCACGAACAGGCGCTCGCCTCGGGCATG
The DNA here is from genome assembly GCA_040389645.1 of Pseudomonadota bacterium. Lineage (GTDB taxonomy): Bacteria > Pseudomonadota > Gammaproteobacteria > Burkholderiales > Burkholderiaceae_D > Rugamonas. The sequence continues at coordinate 77,598 of JAZJZT010000034.1, forward strand.
TCCGAACACGGCGCCACCGTGCATTTCGTCACAGCCGAACTCGACCACGGTCCGATGGTCGACCAGGCCCGCGTCCCGATCCTGCCGGGCGATACCGCCGCCACGCTGTCGGCGCGCGTGCTGGTACAGGAACATCAGCTCTATCCGCGCGCGATCCGCTGGTTCATCGAAGACCGGTTGACCATCGCAGACGGCAAGGTCCATGTGGACCACAGTAAACAACATTAACCAAGGAATTCCATGAGATTGCCACCAGCGATACTCGCCAATGCTGAAGAAGTGTTGCGCGAGATTTTGCGCTTTGCCGCGCCGGCCGACACCACGCTGTCGCGCTATTTCAAGGACCACCCGCGCCTGGGTGGCCGCGAACGCGGCGCGATCGCCGAATGTATTTATAACGTATTGCGCAACAAGAATTTCTATACGAATTTCTCCGAAGGCGGCGGTGGTGCGACGATGCGCCGCCTGGCGCTGCTGGGCATGGCCGATGCGCTCGAAATCGATGCGCTTGGCGGCCTGACGCCGGAAGAAATCGAGTGGCTGCAGCGCGTGACGCTGATCGACCGCAAGCTGATGCACAAGTCGATGCGCTCGAACATGCCGAAATGGCTGTTCGAAAAACTGGTCGAGCAGTACGGCGAAGAAGAAACGCTGGACCTGGCCGATGCGCTCAATACGCCGGCCCCGCTCGATTTGCGCGTCAATTCGATGAAGGTCACGAGAGATGAGGCGGCGGCCACGCTGGCCGAAGCGCCGATCCGCAGCACGCCTATGCCATATGCTCCGCTCGGTCTGCGCGTGCTGCAAAAGCCGGCCTTGCAAAACCTGGAACTGTTCAAGACCGGCGCGATCGAGGTGCAGGACGAGGGTAGCCAGGTGCTGTCGCAGATCGTCGGCGCCAAGCGCGGCGAGATGGTGGTCGACTTTTGCGCCGGCGCCGGCGGCAAGACGCTGGCGCTCGGCGCGCTGATGCGCAACACCGGCCGCCTGTACGCGTTCGACATTTCCGAAAAACGCCTGGCGAAATTGAAACCGCGCCTGGCGCGTAGCGGCCTGTCGAATGTGCACCCGGTGCAGATCGCGCACGAGCGCGACGCCAAGATCAAGCGCCTGGCAGGCAAGATCGACCGCGTGCTGGTCGACGCGCCGTGCAGCGGCATGGGCACGCTGCGCCGCAACCCGGACGTCAAATGGCGCCAGGAACCGGGTTCGATTGGTGAAATGCAAGTCAAACAGATCGCCATCCTGGACGGCGCGGCGCGCCTGGTCAAGGGCGGTGGTCGCCTGGTGTATGCGACTTGCAGCCTGCTGGCCGAAGAAAACGAGCAGGTGGCCGCGCAATTCATCGCGAATCACCCGGATTTCGACCTGGTGCCGATGAGCAAGGTGCTGTCCGAGCAAAAGATCGCGCTGGAAATGGGAGATTATTTAAAACTGTTGCCGCACAAGCATCAGACCGATGGTTTCTTTGCCGCCGTGTTCGAGCGCAAGCCGATGGTCAAGAAGCCGCTCCCCGTCAAGGATGAGTCGGGCGACGAAGGCAGCGAAGATTAAGTATCATGGGCCGGCCGCCGAGCCGGCCTTTTCAATTCGGGCGTGATGCCTGGTCCTGTTAAGTTAGCGTCAAATTTGTCATTCCCGCGCAGGCGGGAATCCCATTCTTTTGAGCAATTCGGGACGCAAAATGGGATTCCCGCCTGCGCGGGAATGACAAGTTTTACGGTCTGTGGTCTTAATTTAACGGCATCAGGACGCCATGTCCGTTTTTTATTCCCCACACTGACCGAGCGATGAAGCAAGTTCCCCTGAAAAACCTGATCAACGATCTCATCGGCGACCTGCGCCAGCCCGCGCTGCTGTGGCAACTGGGCGTGCTGGTGCTGGCCATCCTGCTGGGCTGGGCCCTGTCGCGCATGTTGCGCGCGCGCGTCTCGGGGCGCGAGCCGCAGACCGGCATGATGGGCTTTGGCATGGAAAGCTTCAGCCGCGTCCTCTTCCCGTTGGCCGTGACCGGCCTGCTGGCGCTGGGGCGAATCGTGCTGGCGCAATGGCACAAGGTCGATCTGCTGAAAGTGGCGCTGCCGATCTTCGCGTCGCTGGCCGCGATCCGCTTCGTGTTTTACGTGCTGCGCCGCGTGTTTGCGCGGCGCGGCCCGATCGGCGCGTCGATGCTGACGTTCGAAAAGATTTTTCAGTTACTCGCCTGGCTGGCCGTGGTGCTGTACATCACCGGCATGTGGGACGACATCTTCTTTTACCTGGACAATACGTTATTGCCACTGGGTAAGCACAAGGTCTCGATCGCCGATATCTTGCAGGCCGCCATTTCGGTGCTGGTCTTGCTGATGCTGGCACTGTGGGCCGGCGCCGCGCTGGAAGAGCGGCTGATGCATATCCAGGGCATGCATTCGAACCTGCGCGCGGTGATGGCGCGCATGGGCCGGGCGATCCTGATCGTCGTCGCCGTTCTGCTGAGTTTATCCCTGGTCGGGATCGACCTGACGGTGCTGTCCGTGTTCGGAGGCGCGCTCGGCGTCGGGTTGGGACTGGGCTTGCAAAAGATCGCCAGCAATTACATTTCCGGCTTCGTCATCCTGCTCGACCGCAGCCTGGCCATCGGCGACATGATCACCGTCGACAAGTACAGCGGCCGCGTGACGCAGATCAATACCCGGTATACGGTCCTGCAGGGACTCGATGGCGTAGAATCGATCGTCCCCAACGAGATGCTGGTATCGGGCGCGGTGCAGAATTCGTCGTTGTCGAACAAGCACCTGTTGCTGAATGCGAAAGTCTCGGTGGCCTATGACACCGACATCGACTTCGTTTTGCCCTTGCTGGAACAGGCGGCATTGACCGTGCCGCGCGTCATCAAGGACAAGCCGCCGTCGGGCGCGCTGCTCAGTTTTGGCGCCGACGGCCTGGATTTGCAAGTTTCATGGTGGATCGACGATCCGGAAAACGGCCGCGGCGGCGTGGTGTCCGATGTCAACCGCGCGATCTGGAAAGCATTAAAGGAACATAATATTTCAGTACCTTTCCCGCAGCGCGAAATGCGCATTGTCGGCCCGTTGCCGGTCCTTGACGAAGCTGAAACGCTTAAAAAATAATCAGTGACGCTGGGCAATCCTTCCGCAAATCACGATTAAATCAGCGTACAATTACGCCGATATAAGAATTCCTGACCGCTCCGGCCAGCCGGAGTGGCAGCGAGATGACTACCACTCTGGAGTATTAATGACCTTTAGTATCCAAACCGTTCTTGACTTCCTGGCGACCGGCTTTGTTGGCTTGTCAGGATGGCAAGTATTTTTCTATACGCTGCTGGTGACCCACATTACCATCGCCAGTGTCACCATCTATCTGCACCGCCACCAGGCGCACCGTGCGCTGGAGCTGCACGCGATTCCGAGTCATTTCTTCCGTTTCTGGCTGTGGCTGACCACCGGCCAGGTGACCAAGGAGTGGGCGGCGATCCACCGCAAGCACCACGCCAAGTGCGATACGGCGGAAGATCCGCACAGCCCGGTGACCCGCGGCATCAAAAAAGTGTTCTGGCAAGGCGCCGAGCTGTATCGCGCCGAATCGAAAAACCTGGAAACCATGGACAAGTATGGCCATGGCACCCCGACCGACTGGATCGAGCGCAACCTGTACACCCGCTACAGCTGGCAGGGCGTGGCATCGTTGTTTTTCATTAACGTCGCGCTGTTCGGCGTGATCGGCGTGACCATCTGGGCTGTGCAAATGATGTGGATTCCCGTCACCGCTGCCGGCATCATCAATGGCATCGGCCACTACTGGGGTTATCGGAATTACGATTGCTCGGACGCGGCTACCAATATCATCCCGCTCGGCATCCTGATCGGCGGCGAGGAATTGCACAACAATCACCACACCTTCGCCACATCGGCCAAGCTGTCGTCGAAATGGTACGAGTTCGATATCGGCTGGTTTTATATTCGCGTGCTGGAAACGCTGGGTCTGGCCAAGGTCAAAAAAGTCGCACCTGCTCCGAAATTCCAGCATGGCAAACTGGAAGCCGATTTCGATACGCTGCAATCGGTGATCGCCAACCGTTATGACGTGATGGCCAAATATGCGAAATCGGTCAAATTGGCGTGGAAAGAAGAACTGGATCATTTGAAAGACAAGGCGCAGCTGGAAGCGCCTTTCCTGAAATCGTCGCGCAAGCTGTTGCAGCGTGAACCAGGTAAGCTGGAAGCGCCGCAGCAGCAGCAATTGATTGAATTGTTCGAGCACAGCAAGGCGCTGGAAACCATGCACAATATGCGCGTGGAATTGGGCGTGATCTGGGAGCGTTCGCATTTTACGCGCGACCAGTTGCTGCATAAACTCCAGGATTGGTGCAACCGTGCCGAAGCTTCGGGTATCAAATCCCTGCAGGATTTCTCGCTGCGCTTGCGTAGTTATTCTTAAACCTGCCGCCGGTATTCTCCGGTAAATCCGCAGCATGATAAAAGGCCCCGAATTCGGGGCCTTTTGCATTTCTTGGTATATTCAATACTTCCGTCTTTTATCATGTATTCCGGTTTGGTTTCCGGAATTGGTTGCGATGGTTTTTCAAGTTGAATCTCCAATCCCGATCTCGTCGAAACAGGAGAAAGACAACGGTCTGTTTGTCATTCATTTTGGCGGGATTCAATTTTCGTTGAATTGTTTTTCATTGCCATTTTATAGGGATGGATCGGCACGCCGTTGGAAAATTGTGGGAGCCGGCGGTAATCGGCTTGCTTCATTGTTTTATCTGGTCTGGCTCGACTTCCATCACTAAAACCAGATTGAGATACAAGCCTGGTATCCGCTGCTTTCATATTCCCCCGCATCGTCAACGCAGTCCATCCGGATTAAATACCTGGGCAAGCCAGCCATCGGTAAATCCGTTTTAATGTGCCTGTCGCCGTGTTGGCCATGCCTTGCGCCTCTCCATGCATGGTCGATTGTGAGTAGGGTATTTTGCCTCGCTCGCCTGGATCAGTCGTGCGTCGCGCCTGCATCGATCCCCGCAGGGCAAACCATGCCAGTTACAGGTTTGATCGTGCCAGAAATTGGCATATCTCCACTATGGCGCCCCAGGGGGAAGGGCGGCCGTATTCCTGCCCTGTATTGATACTGCCGCAAACGCGATGCGGTACTATAGGAACACTCATTAAATGAAAAGGGAGGCGCTGTGCGAATGAACTACGTGAAGAAGATTATTGCGGTGGCGATCGGGATTTTCATACTGATGCTGTTGACGCCATTTTCAATTGTCCCGGCGGGCAATCGCGGCGTATTGACCACTTTCGGAAAACCGTCGGAAGAAGTGTATGGCGAGGGAATTCATTTTCGCTGGCCGATGGCGCAGGTGATGCACTTGGTCGGTGTTGCGATTGAAAAGGGGGAAGGAGAGGGCGATGCCGCTTCCAGGGATTTGCAGACGGTCAAAACGAAAATCGTCATTAATTACCACGTGCGTCCCGACGCGGTGGTGTCGGTTTATCGCGACCTCGGCAACGAACCGGGCCAGCGCATTATCGTGCCGGCCGTGCACGAAGCGGTCAAGGCCGTCACCGCGCGTTATACCGCCGAGGAATTGATTTCAAAACGCTCGATCGTGCGCGACGATATCGTCAATGCCTTGCGCGAACGCATGGCGCGGCATGGACTGGTGATCGATGAATTCTCCATCGTCAGTTTTAATTTCAGTAAAACTTTCGATGAAGCGATCGAAGCGAAAACCACGGCGGAACAATTGAAGATGAAAGCGGAACGCGATTTGCAGCGGATTGAAGTGGAAGCGCAACAAAAGGTGACGCGCGCCAGGGCCGAGGCGGAATCATTATCCCTGCAGCGGCAGCAAGTGACGCCGGAATTACTGCGTTTGCGCGAAACGGAAAACCAGGCGAAAGCGATTGAGAAATGGGATGGGCATTTGCCGACCACGATTACTGGTGGGGCGATACCGATGATTAGTTTACCGGCGAAATAAGGAGTAATACTTGGAGTGACAGAAAAACCAGGGGTACAAACCAGGGCAGGTGATTTAAGCTAACCACAGACTATAGATCTGTCATTCCCGCGCAGGCGGGAATCCCATTAAGAGCCGCAGCTGGTGCAAAAAGATGGGATTCCCGCCTGCGCGGGAATGACAAGCTAGGCGCTAACTTGACGGCATTGCCCTCTGACCCCGGCCCTTGTACCTGGTTTGAATAAAAAAAAGCCGCTTGAAAAGCGGCTTTTCTATAAAACGCGGATCGATTACTTGATCTTGGTTTCTTTGTAAGTAACATGCTTGCGAGCTTTAGGATCAAACTTGATGATCTCCATTTTAGCTGGCATGGTGCGCTTGTTCTTGGTGGTGGTGTAGAAGTGACCCGTACCTGCGGTCGATTCCAGCTTGATTTTGTCGCGGCCAGTTTTTGCCATGATAGTAGCTCCCTAGTTAGACTTTTTCGCCACGAGCGCGCATGTCAACCAGGACGGCGTCGATGCCGACCTTGTCGATCACGCGCAGACCGGCGTTGGACAAACGCAGGGAGACCCAGCGATTTTCAGACTCAACAAAAATACGACGGTTCTGCAAGTTAGGCAGAAAACGACGTTTGGTTTTGTTGTTTGCATGGGAAACATTGTTGCCGACCATCGGCTTCTTCCCAGTGACTTGGCAAACACGTGCCATGGCGCACTCCTTGAATAGATTCCACAATTGGAAAAAACGAGAGTATAGCGAAAAAACTCAGCTTTTTCAATGACTTGTGAAAAACAATTGTGTCTTGGTGGCTTCGAAAAATTTAACAATTTAAAAAATCCCTAACATGGCCTTGTTTTTCATAGGTAAACCGTGCGGGAAAACCACGCCTGTCACAGTTGTCCATGCTCGGCGAACGAGTGCACCTGGTGGCCGGCGACGACGAAATGGTCGAGGATGCGCACGTCGACCAGCGCCAGCGCCTGCATCAGCGCGCGTGTCAGCAGCAAGTCCGATTCGCTCGGTTCCGGCGTGCCGGACGGGTGGTTGTGCGCCAGCATCACGCTGCACGCGTTGCGCGCCAGCGCTTCCTTCACCACTTCGCGCGGGTAGACGCTGGTGTGAGACAGGGTGCCGCGAAACAGTTCCTTGGCTTCGATCAGGCGGTTTTTGACGTCCAGAAACAACACATAGAAGGATTCGTGCGACTGGCCGCCGAGCGCCAGGCGCAGGTAATCCTTGACGGCTTGCGGCGAATTGAGGGCATGGCCGGCCTGCAATTGTTCACCGATCGCGCGCCGCGCCAGTTCCATCACGGCTTGCAATTGTGCAAATTTAGCGGAACCCAGGCCGTTGATCGCCGAGAAATCGACCAGGCTGGCGGCGAACAGGCCGTGCAGCGAACCGAAGCAGGTCACCATTTCGCGCGCCAGTTCGACCGCGTTCTTGCCGCGCACGCCGACGCGCAGGAACACGGCCAGCAGTTCGGCGTCCGACAGCGCGCCCGCGCCTTCCCTGATCAGCCGCTCGCGCGGGCGTTGCTGTTCCGGCCAGTTCGAGATACTCATGTCCGCCTCCGTGCGCAATCCGATCCACGCAGTATGGCGAAGCTGCAACGGCCGGTACTGATCTGGCGACAAGCTTGCGCCGATAGTCGGCCTCGCCGGCGGAGCAGGGCCAAGGTGGCTTACAATAACGTTTTGCAAGCTCACTCCATATCATGTCCAACGCGCAACCTCCAGTCGTCACCCCTTCGGCCTACCTCACCCTGCATTATCGTCTTGCCAAGCTCGATGGCACCGATATCGTCACCACCTTCAACGGCAACCCCGCCACCTTGATGCTGGGACAGGGACAACTGGCGCCGGTACTGGAAGAATTATTGATCGGCTTGCCCGAAGGCACCCATAAAACCTTCGAACTGGCGCCTGGCCAAGGGTTTGGCGAGCGCAATCCGGAATTGATCCGCCATGTCACCCGTGCCACGCTCGATGAAAACTCGGTGCCGGGCGCCGATTACAAGATCGGCGACCTGGTCGACTTCGCCGCGCCGGGCGGCGGCCGTTTCGCCGGCATCCTGCGCGAACTGGGAGAAGAGTCGGCGCTGTTCGATTTCAATCACCCGCTGGCCGGCCAGCCGCTGCGCTTCGAAGTCAACCTTATTTCCGTGTTGTAAAGGTCATCGTGATGGACAAAGAAATCCTGCTGGCGCAACCGCGCGGCTTTTGCGCCGGCGTCGACCGCGCGATCGAGATCGTCGAACGGGCGCTGCAACAGTTCGGCGCGCCGATCTATGTGCGCCACGAAATCGTGCACAACGCGTATGTCGTCGACGATTTGCGCAACAAGGGCGCGATCTTCATCGAGGAACTCGATGATGTCCCGGCCGGCAATACCCTGGTGTTTTCCGCGCACGGCGTCTCGAAGGCGGTGCGCGCCGAGGCGGAAGCGCGCGGCTTGAGCATTTTTGACGCCACCTGCCCGCTGGTGACCAAGGTGCACATGGAAGTGGCGAAGATGCGCAAGCAGGGCTGCGAAATCGTCATGATCGGCCACGATGGCCACCCGGAAGTCGAGGGGACGATGGGGCAGACGGAACAGGGTATGTATTTGGTGGAAACCGTGGCCGACGTCGCGACCTTGAATGTCCTGAAACCGGAGGCGCTGGCGTATGTGTCGCAAACGACCTTGTCGGTGGACGACACGGCCGACATCATCGCATCCTTGAAGCTGAAATATCCGAACATTATCGAGCCGAAGAAGGGCGATATCTGCTACGCCACGACGAACCGCCAGGAAGCGGTGAAATTCATGGCGCCGCAGGTGGAACTGGTGATCGTGGTCGGTAGCCCGAACAGTTCCAATTCGAACCGGCTGCGCGAAGTGGCGGAAAAAATGGGCACGCCCGCCTACATGGTCGACAACGCGACCCAGATCGATGCCGCCTGGCTGGAAGGCAAGTTGCGCGTCGGCGTGACGGCCGGCGCCTCGGCGCCGGAAGTGCTGGTGCAGGCCGTGATCGACCGTTTGAAGGAACTCGGCGCGAAAAGCGTGCGCGCGCTCGACGGCGTGCTCGAATCGGTGACGTTCCCGCTGCCGAAGGGCCTGGATGGCCAGAAAAACACGGCCGGCTTGTAATTTCCGGTGATTTTACGCGTTGAAAATGAATTAAATTTTGTAAACGTGATTTTTTTCCGATATTAGTTTTCGTTAAACATCGCTATCATTGCGCACGCTTGGATTTATTGTCGCCGCGGCCGTTTCAGGACGCCGCGCGGCTGAAGTACGCAGCAGATGGATGCGGCAGCGTCAGACGCGGCACTACGGGGAGCCATTCCCGGGTGCCGTTTTTGTTACGCCGTCGGCACAGGTGTTTCACACAACGCGAACTGAAGAGGCAACCTCACGATGGATACATTTATCCAGCAAATTATCAATGGCCTTGTGCTCGGCAGCATGTATGCGCTCGTCGCGCTCGGTTACACGATGGTGTACGGCGTCTTGAACCTGATTAACTTCGCGCACGGCGAAGTACTGATGGTCGGCGCCATGATCGGCCTGACGATCCTGAACCTGCTTGGTGCCCATGCGCCGGGCCTGCCGGGCTACGTGCAACTGGCGATCGCGATTATTGGTGCGATTCCCGTCTGCATGCTGGTCAATGTCATCATCGAGCGCGTCGCCTACCGCCGCCTGCGCAACGCGCCGCGTCTGGCGCCGCTGATCACGGCGATCGGCGTGTCGATCCTGCTGAAAACTTTCGCCATGATGATCTGGGGTCGCAACCCCTTGCCGTTCCCGCAATTGCTGTCGAGCGAGCCGCTGTTTATTGGCGGCGCCGTCATTTCGCAGACGCAGATCCTGCTGCTGGTGCTGGCCGCCGTCTCGATGTGCGGCCTGGTGCTGCTGGTCGAAAAAACGAAAATGGGCCGCGCGATGCGCGCCGTCGCGGAAAACCCGCGCGTGGCTGGATTGATGGGCGTCGATTCGAACAAGGTCATCGTCGCCACCTTCGCCATCGGCGCCGCGCTGGCCGCCGTGGCCGGCGTGATGTGGGGCGCCAATTACGCGTCGATCCAGTTCGCGATGGGATTTTTACCGGGGCTGAAGGCGTTCTCGGCCGCCGTGCTGGGCGGCATCGGCAATATCTATGGCGCGATGATCGGCGGCATCGTGCTGGGCATTATCGAAAGCCTGGGCGCCGGCTATATCGGCGACCTGACCGGCGGTTTTCTTGGCTCCAATTACCAGGATATCTTCGCCTTCATCGTGCTGATCCTGGTATTGACCGTGCGCCCGTCCGGCATCATGGGCGAACGCGTGGCCGACCGCGCCTAAGACTTCGAAGAATCAAGGAAAAATCATGGCACTGTTGAATTTCGACGTCCGTCAAAACCCGACCAAGGCATACGCCAGCATGGGCCTGACGCTGGCCGCGCTGATCGTCTTCCCCTTCATTGCCGCCCAGTTCGGCAACTCGTGGGTCCGCATCATCGACCTGGCGCTGCTGTACATCATGCTGGCGCTGGGCCTGAATATCGTGGTCGGCTTCGCCGGCCTGCTCGACCTGGGCTACATCGCGTTTTACGCGGTCGGCGCCTACATGACCGGCCTGCTCGCTTCTCCGCAATTCGCGACGCTGCTCGAATCGCTGATCAACCTGCATCCTGGCTTCGGTGAAACGCTGGCCGCGCTGATGGGGGACGATATCCGCACCAAGGGTATCCATCTGTCCGTCTGGTTCATCGTGCCGATGGCCGCCGCGCTGGCCGGCCTGTTCGGCGCCATCCTCGGCGCGCCGACCTTGAAATTGCGCGGAGATTATCTTGCCATCGTCACGCTCGGTTTCGGCGAGATCATCCGCATCTTCATGAACAACCTGAACGAGCCGGTCAATTTCACCAACGGCCCGCAAGGCATCAACCTGATCGACCCGATCCGCGTATTCGGCGTGTCTCTGGCAGGGGAGGCCGGCTCAAAGGCCACCGTCGTTGTCGGCGGTTTCAGCATGCCGTCGGTGAACGCCTATTATTTCCTGTTCCTGTTGCTGACGATCGCCATCGTGTTCGTCACCGGCCGCTTGCAGCATTCGCGCCTGGGCCGGGCCTGGGTCGCGATCCGCGAAGATGAAATCGCGGCGAAAGCGATGGGCATCAATACCCGCAACGTCAAGTTGCTCGCGTTTTCGATGGGCGCGTCGTTCGGCGGCGTGGCCGGTGCGATGTTCGCGTCGTTCCAGGGTTTTGTGTCTCCGGAATCATTCTCGCTGACGGAATCGATCGCCGTGCTGGCGATGGTGGTGTTGGGCGGCATCGGCCACATTCCCGGCGTGATCATGGGCGGCGCCTTGCTGGCGGCCTTGCCGGAAGTGCTGCGCCACGTCGTCGAGCCGGCCCAGCAAAGCCTGTTCGGCCACGTCATCATCGAAGCCGAAGTCTTGCGCGAACTGTTGTACGGCCTGGCCATGGTATTGATCATGCTGAACCGCCCGGCCGGCCTGTGGCCCGCGCCCAAGCATGAAGACCGGCCTGATGCCGATTCCGATACCAAGGGTCAAACGTCCGGCGTCATGCCAGCCTGAACGAGAGAACACAGATGAGCGAACAAGTAATCCTCAACATCGCCGGCGTGAATAAACGCTTTGGCGGCTTGCAGGCGCTGACCGATGTCGGCATCAAGATCATGAAGGGGCAGATCTATGGTTTGATCGGCCCGAACGGCGCCGGCAAGACGACTTTTTTTAATGTCATCACCGGCCTGTATCAGCCCGACACCGGCACCTTCGAGCTGGCCGGCAAACCGTATTCTCCATCGGCGCCGCACGAGGTGGCGAAAGCCGGCATCGCGCGCACCTTCCAGAATATCCGCCTGTTCGGCGAGATGACGGCGCTGGAAAACGTCATGGTCGGGCGCCACGTGCGCTCGCACCAGGGCGTGTTCGGCGCCGTGTTCCGCCACAAGGCGGCGCGCGAGGAAGAGGCGTCGATCCGCAAGCGCGCGCAGGAATTGCTCGATTTCGTCGGCATTGGCGCGTTCGCCGAGCGCACGTCGAAATTCCTGTCCTATGGCGACCAGCGCCGCCTGGAAATCGCGCGCGCGCTGGCGACCGACCCGCAATTGCTGGCGCTCGATGAGCCTGCGGCCGGCATGAACGCGACCGAAAAGCTGGCGCTGCGCGAATTGCTGGTGAAAATCAAGGCCGAGGGCAAGACCGTGCTGCTGATCGAGCACGACGTCAAACTGATGATGGGCCTGTGCGACCGCCTGACGGTGCTGGAATATGGCAAGCCGATCGCTGAAGGCTTGCCGGCGGAAATACAGAGCAATCAGGCGGTGATCGACGCCTACCTGGGAGGATCGCATTAATGGGCGGCAGCGAGATGAACGTATTAAAAGTGGCGGGATTGAAAGTCGCGTACGGCGGCATCAAGGCGGTCAAGGGTATCGACCTGGAAGTGAACAAGGGAGAATTGATCGCGCTGATCGGCGCCAACGGCGCCGGCAAGACGACGACCTTGAAGGCGATCACCGGCACGCTGCCCGACTGCAAGGTCGAAGGCACCGTCTCCTATCTCGGCGAATCGCTGAAGGGTAGTAAATCGTTCCACCTGGTTGAAAAGAAACTGGCGATGGTGCCCGAAGGGCGCGGCGTGTTCACCCGCATGACGATCGTCGAAAACCTGATGATGGGCGCCTATACGCGCGACGACAAGGCCGGCATCGAGGCCGACATCAGTAAATGGTTCGACGTCTTTCCGCGTCTGAAAGAGCGCGCCGCGCAACTGGCCGGCACCTTGTCCGGCGGAGAACAGCAGATGCTGGCGATGGCGCGCGCCCTGATGTGCCACCCGAATTTGCTGCTGCTCGACGAACCGTCGATGGGCCTGTCGCCGATCATGGTGGACAAGATTTTCGAGGTGATCCGCAACGTCTCGAAGGAAGGCATCACGATCCTGCTGGTCGAGCAGAACGCCAAGCTCGCGCTGCAAGCTGCCCACCGCGGCTACGTGATGGATTCCGGCCTGATCACGATGACCGGTAATGCGCAGGCGATGCTGGACGACCCGCGCGTCAAAGCCGCCTATCTCGGCGAATAAATGGGGTCAGGCGTGCGTTGTTGCGTTGTTTGGCAAAAACCGTGCCTCAACAATGCAATAACGTACGCCTGCCCTCTGCACATAACGCAATAACGCACGCCTGACCCCACACACGGCGCGCCCGGCGCCCGGCCCAGGCATACCGACAACAACGCAACAACGCACGCCTGACCCCACATTGAAATGCGGCTACACTGGTGCCTCCATATAGCGGAGCGTACCGACCATGACCGGAAAATCCCTGCCCGAACTGATCGCACTGGAACGCTTGATCGAGGAGGGAAAAGGGCAGTTGAACGCCAGCGTCGTGTGCACGGTGGCGGCCGACAGCCGGCAGTTCCCGGTGTATGTGCTGACGATGGGCACGACCGATCCGGCCGCGCCGGCACTCGGGTTTTTCGGCGGGATCCACGGCCTGGAGCGCATCGGCACGCAAGTCATCCTGTCTTTCCTGCAAAGCCTGGTGGCGCGGCTGCGCTGGGACCATGGTTTGCACCGGCAATTGAGCGAGATGCGTCTCGTTTTCATGCCGCTGATTAATCCGGGCGGCATGTGGCAAGCCACGCGCTGCAATCCGCAAGGCGTCGACTTGATGCGTAATTCTCCGGTGCAGGCCAGCGAGCGCGTGCCTTTCCTGCTGGGCGGGCAGCGCGCCAGCCCGCGCCTGCCGTGGTATCGCGGCGCGTTCGGCGCACCGATGGAGGCCGAAAGCCAGGCCGTCTGCCACGTCGTCGCCCAGGAATTGTTGACGCGCCAGTTCAGCCTGGCGCTCGATTGCCATTCCGGCTTTGGCCTGCGCGACCGGATCTGGTTTCCGCACGCGCATACCAGCACGCCGATCGCGCACCTGGCCGAGATTTCGGCGCTGGAAGAGTTATTCAGCCAGAGTTACCCGAACCACAATTACATGTTCGAGCCGCAAAGCCGGCAATACCGCACGCACGGCGACCTGTGGGACCATTTGTATTTGCGCGCGGCGCGCGACGATGGCCGCATGTTCCTGCCGCTGACGCTGGAAATGGGGTCGTGGTTATGGGTCAAGAAAAATCCGCGCCAACTGTTTTCGCGCCTCGGCGCATTCAACCCGACCGCCGCGCACCGCTTGCAGCGCGTGCTGCGCAGCCACCTGGTCTGGTTCGATTTCCTGATGCGGGCCGTCGGCGCCCATGCGCGCTGGCTGCCGGACGCGCCGCAACGCCAGGCGCAGCGCAGCCGCGCGCTGGCGCGCTGGTATGGCCTGGGAACCATGCCATGAGCACCTGGGTCCTGTTGCGCGGGCTGATGCGCGAACAGCGCCATTGGGGCGATTTTCCCGAACAGTTCCGTCAGGCGCTGCCGCAGGCGCACATCGTCACGCCGGACTTGCCGGGCAATGGCAGCCTGCACGGCCAGAGCAGCCCGGCGTCGGTCGCCGCGCTGGTCGACGCCTGCCGCGAACAGTTGCGCGCGCGCGGCCTGTCCGGACCTTATTGCTTGTTGGCGTTGTCGCTCGGCGCGATGGTGGCGGTCGAGTGGGGCGCGCGCTATCCGCAGGAAGTGTCATGCTGCGTGCTGATTAACACCAGCATGCGGCCCTTTAATCGTTTTTATCGGCGCTTGCGCTGGCAGAATTATCCGGCCATCGCCTTGCAGGCGGTGCTGGGCGGCGTGCGGCGCCAGGAAAGTCTTATTTTGCGCTTGACCAGCAACCGGCGCGGCCAGGATGCGGCGCTGTTGCAGCGCTGGATCGGCTATCAGCGCGATTACCCGGTGCGGCGTGCCAATGCGCTGCGCCAGCTGGCGGCGGCTGCCCGTTTTAACGCGCCGCCGTCCCGGCCGGAGCAACCTTTGCTGGTGTTGGCCGGCGGCAGGGACAAATTGGTCGATATGCGCTGCTCGCTGGCGCTGGCGCAGGCCTGGAACGCCGAGTGCCGGCTGCATCCGGACGCCGGGCACGACTTGCCGCTCGACGACGGCGCCTGGGTGGCGGCGCAGGTGGCCCAGTGGCGCGCTGCAACAAGCGGAAAACAGGACGAAAAAAAACCCCGGCCGTGAGGCCGGGGTTGCTGAAGGACATCCGCTGGAGAGGACACCACGGATGCCGAGGAGACCTTGAGACAGCGGCCAGCCCGTTAGCGGGCTGGTCGTCCTGCAATTACTTGCGTGCTGCAGGTGCTGCCTTGGCGGCGGCGGCGGTGAACTGGTTCACTGCTGCATTCAGGTTGGTTTCGATGGTTTCAGCGGCTTGCTTGGCGGTCTTGGTGAACTGCTCGTAACCGGCGCTGGCATTGCCCAGGGTCGATTTCAGCAGAGCGACAGCGTTTTCGGTGCCGGCTGGCGCATTTTTGCTGACTTCGTCAACCAGCGAGATCACTTTGCGGTTGGTTTCGGCGATCTGGGTTTCAGCGGCTTTGCTGAATTCAGCTTGGGTGCCGGAAGCGATTGCAGCCAGGTGACGGCCGTAGGCGATGGCTTTTTCTGCGTTCGGCTGAGCTTGTGCAGCGGTCAGCGCGAAGAATTCTTGTGGGTCTTTGGCGGCCAGCAATTGCTTGGTGGCGATCGAGGACTCTTCCAGCGATGCCTTGGCGGCGCTCAGGTTCAGGTCCACCAGTTTTTCTACGCCTTCGAATGCTTTATTGGTCAGCGCGGAAAAAATCGCGAATTGGCTCTCAAAGTTGGCTTTGGTCGCATTGGAAAATTGCTCAGGGATAGAAAACATTTAAATCTCCAGTCAGTGTTAAGGCGTTATTTAGATGCTGCTGATCGCTACCTGTGGTATGAAACGGTACATCAGAACTTTCAAACCGGACAACTAATTGTGCAACGCAACAAACCCGATTTTACGGACTTAAATATTTAAGTCAAGCAGTTTTTGTGCGTTGCACAAGGGAACTAACTTCCCTCGTGGTTACTTGCTTTTTGGAAGTAATTTGCCTAGGCAACATTGCCTGGATAGCGCAAGCGCAGCAATCCCGCCGGCAACCGGGTCGGCCCGGCCATGCTAGACTGCGTGCCCCGCTGCCTGACCCGGGCTTGGCGCCGTCTTGATACTATTGGTTATCCATGCCGAAGTCCTCCTCCTTCCTGTCACCGTTGCCCATCTTTTTTGTCCTTCTGTGGAGTACCGGATTTATCGTCGCCAAGTTCGGCTTGCCGTACGCGCCGCCGCTGACTTTTTTGCTGTTGCGCTTTGCCAGCGTGCTGCTGATCCTGGTGCCGGCCGTGCTGCTGCTGCGCGCGCCGTGGCCGGTGGGGCAGGTACGCCAGATCGCGCTGGCCGGCATATTGGTGCAGGCCGGTTACCTGAGCGGCGTCTGGTGCGCGATCAAGCTCGGCATGCCGGCCGGCGTGTCGGCGCTGATCGTCGGCATGCAGCCGGTGTTGACGGCCGTGGCCGCGCCGCTGATCGGAGAATCGGTGCGGCCGCGCCAGTGGCTCGGCTTGCTGTTCGGCCTGGCCGGCGTGGCGCTGGTCGTGTATGCCAAGATCAGCCTGGCCGGACTGTCGGGCGCGGCGATCCTGTTATCTGTCGGCGCGCTGCTGTCGATCACGGCCGGCACCTTGTATCAGAAGCGCCATTGCCCGCAGTTCGACTTGCGCACCGGCACCGTGATCCAGTTCACCGCGTCGGCCATCGTCGTGCTGCCGTTCGCGCTGTATTTCGAGAATGCCGCTGACGTACAATGGACGGCGCGCTTCATCGGCGCGCTGGCGTGGGCCGTGCTGGCGCTGTCGATCGGCGCGATTTTTTTACTGTTCGCGCTGATCCGGCGCAGCGATGCGACGCAAGTCACGAGCCTGCTGTACCTGACGCCGCCGACGACGGCCGTGATGGCGTGGATGATGTTCGGCGAAGCCTTGAGCATGCTCGGCCTGGCCGGCATGGCGCTGGCCGTGGTCGGCGTCATATTTGTCGTCAAAAAACCCAGATGAGGATGCATGTTTTATAGTTCCGACCAGCAAGCCGTCGATGCGGCCATCACGTCGCGCCGTTCGATCCGCGCCTTCCTGCCGACGCCGATCGCGCGCGACGACATACAACAGTTGCTCGACGTGGCCGCGCGCGCGCCGTCCGGCACCAACACCCAGCCGTGGAAAGTGTATGTGCTCGACGGCGAGGCGAAACGGCGCTTGAGCGAGCGCATCCTGGCGATCCACGCCGATCCGGAACAGGCGCGCCAGCATACCGAGGAATACGCGTATTACCCGAGCCGGTGGATTTCGCCGTATGTCGACCGCCGGCGCAAGGTCGGCTGGGATTTATATAAGCTGCTGGGCCTGGGGCGCGACAACAAGGAAGGCATCGCGGCCCAGCATGGACGCAATTATGCGTTCTTCGATGCGCCGGTCGGCCTGATCTTCACCATTGACCGCGTGCTGCAGCAGGGATCGTGGCTCGATTACGGCATGTTCCTGCAAAACATCATGGTGGCGGCGCGCGGGCGCGGCCTCGATACCTGCCCGCAGGCAGCCTTTACGCAATACCACCGCGTGATCCGCGACGTGCTCGGCTTGCCGGACAATGAAATGGTCGTCTGCGGCATGTCGCTCGGCTTCGCCGACCCGGACCGGATCGAAAACACACTGGTGACCGAGCGCGAGCCGGCCACCGGTTTCGTCACATTTATCGACTGAATAAGCTTTCGTTGCGCGAATGCTGCAAGTATGACGAACGGTATTGCGCTCAGCAAGACTTCGCGGATACTAGTGGGAATCAGCTTGCGCATGAGTGGCGTTTTGCTACACTGCAACAGGAGTAGTCTGTCAGCATCACTGGGGATCGGAATGTATAAACTTGCCTTAGGCGCAATTATTTCACTGTTGTGCGTATCGCTGCCGGTCTCTGCCGCGCGCACGCACGCGGCCGGCGATGGCCCGCGCAAATCCAGCATCAAAAAGGGGAAAGTCGTGCCGCAGCGGCACGGCCTGCGCCAGGCCGCGCCCGAAGGGCAGGAACGCCTGGTCAAGCGCGTCGTCACCGTGCACGGCAAGCGCAAGGTCGTGTACCAGCGCCTGATCACGGCCAGCGTCTTGCCGCGCCCGACGATGGGCGACCTGGCCGGATTGAACTTGACGCGCGACCCGCTCGATTTGAAATCGAACGTGGCCTTCGTGCTGGACCAGGACAATTCGGAAATCCTGTTTGAAAAGAATGCCAATGTCGCGCTGCCGATCGCCTCGATCACGAAGATGATGACAGGCCTGGTGGTGGTCGAAGCGAACCAGGACATGGATGAATTATTAACGGTGACCGAAGACGATGTCGACCGCGAAAAATTCAGCCGCTCGCGCCTGCAGGTCGGTTCACAGCTGACGCGCGCGAACATGCTGCATATCGCCTTGATGAGTTCGGAGAACCGCGCCGCGTCGGCGCTGGGGCGCAATTATCCGGGCGGCTTGCCGGCGTTCGTCGAGGCGATGAACGCCAAGGCGCGCGCACTCGGCATGGTCGACACGCATTACGTCGATTCCAGCGGCCTGTCGAAAATGAATGTCGCCAGCGCGCGCGATCTCGCCAAGCTGGCGATGGCCGCCTACCGCCATCCGCGCCTGCGCGAATATTCGACCGATACGAAAGCGGTGGTCGAATCGAACGGCCACCTGATGCACTTCGGTACCACCAACCGCCTGGTGTCCAGCCCGGGCTGGGTAATCGGCCTGCAGAAAACCGGTTTTATCAACGAAGCCGGGCGCTGCATGATGATGCAGGCGGTGATCCAGGGCCGCGCCGTCATCATGGTGCTGCTCGACGCGAAAGGCGCGGCCGCGCGCACCGCCGATGCCGGGCGCATGCGCAAGTGGCTCGAAGCGCTGAAACCGACCGCGCTCGGCGGCGCGGCGGCGCCGTCCTATTCGACCGGCATGTAACCGAGCGTGGCCGAGATCTGGTTGGCTGTATTGATCAGGTCGTCGAGCCAGTCGTCCTGCAGGCGGTCGGCCGGCGCCGAAATCGACAGGCCGGCGATCAGCTTGCCGGAATCGTCGCGGATGCCGGCCGCCATGCAGCGCACGCCCAGTTCCAGTTCCTCGTTGTCGCGCGCATAGCCGCGCGCGCGCACCAGGCTCAATTCCCGTTCCAGCTTGGCCAGGTCCGTGATCGAATTCTTGTTGTGCCCGGCCAGGCCGGTGCGCGTCGCATAGGCGCGGATCGCTTTCGGTTCGTCGACCGATAAAAACAACTTGCCGGTCGAGGTCAGGTGCAGCGGGCCGCGCCCGCCGATCGCGCGCACCACCTGCATGCCGGAGCGCTCGGAAAAGGCGCGGTCGATGTAGACGATTTCATCGCCCTGCCGTACCGACAGGTTGATCGTCTGCTGCGTCTTCTTGTGCAGCGAGCGCATGAAGTCGAGCGCCGCTTCGCGCACCGACAGCCGGCTTTTGACCACGTTGCCCAATTCCAGCAGGCGCATGCCGAGGCGGTAAGTGCCGGGTTCGATGCGGTCGACAAAGCGCGTCAGCACCATGTCGTTCAAGATGCGGTGCGCGGTCGACGGGTGCAGCCCCGACACCTTCGATAATTCCTTCAGGCTGACGGGGTCGGGATATTTGGCCAGCGCGTCGAGCAGCGCAACCATGCGCTCGATCACCTGGATCGTCGTTTTTTGTTCCGGGACGGTTTCAATTTTCATAATGTGGTTGGTGCGATGCGGTATCGATGATCCACTTTATACCATGATGTGAAAAAAATGGGAAATTCTGACGCGCGCCATGCTATGCGCGGGCATAATGACGCACCGTATCAAAATATTGGTTAAAAGACATGGAACAACCCGTCAGCGAATTCAAGAGCAAGAGTGGCGTCAAGCGCATCGTCTCCGCCTTTTTTTACTCGGTCGATGGCTTGAAGTCGGCCTGGCGCCATGAACACGCCTTCCGCCAGGAATTGATGCTGTTTATTGTCGGCGCCGCGCTGGCGCTGGCTTTGCCGGTGTCAGCCTTCCAGAAGCTGGCGCTGATCGGCGTGCTGGTTTTATTGCTGATCGTCGAATTGATCAATTCCGCGATCGAAGCCGTGGTCGACCGCATTTCGCTGGAACGCCACCCGCTGTCGAAGAACGCCAAGGATTTCGGCAGCGCCGCCGTGCTGCTGACCACGCTGCTGGTGGCCGCCACCTGGGGCGTGGTGTTGTTCAACCGTTTTTATTGATTCGACACGGCAACTTCCGCTTATGCGTTTACTGTATATAAAACCTCTAAATACTTAGTTCTCATTTATAAGGCGGACCTTTAATCTACAGCTTCTGACATTCAAACCATAACGGGGAATCCTGATGCTGTCGAAAAAAATCATTGCTGCCGCCGCTGTCGCCGCCACCTTCGCGCTGCCGCTGGCACATGCCGCCGAAATTTCCCTGCTCAACGTGTCGTACGATCCGACCCGCGAACTGTACCAGGATGTCAACACCGCCTTCGCCAAGGATTACAAGGCGAAAACCGGCGATGTCGTCAAAATCAAGCAATCGCACGGCGGTTCCGGCAAGCAGGGCCGCGCCGTCATCGACGGCCTGGAAGCGGACGTGGTGACGCTGGCGCTGGCCTACGACATCGATGCCGTGGCCGAACACGCGCTGCTGGCCAAGGATTGGCAAAAACGCTTGCCGAACAATGCGACGCCCTATAGTTCGACCATCGTATTCCTGGTGCGCAAGGGCAACCCGAAAGGCATCAAGGATTGGGGAGATCTTGTAAAACCGGGCGTGGCCGTCATCACGCCGAATCCGAAGACCTCGGGCGGCGCGCGCTGGAACCACCTGGCCGCCTACGGCTACGCATTGCGCCAGCCGGGCGGCAGCGACGCCTCGGCCCGTGACTACCTGAAAAAACTGTACAAGAACGTGCCGGTGCTCGATTCCGGCGCGCGCGGCGCGACCACGACCTTCGTTGAACGCGGCATCGGCGACGTGCTGATCGCGTGGGAAAACGAAGCCTTGTTGGCGATCAAGGAACTGGGACCGACGAAGGTCGAGATCATCGCGCCGTCTGTCAGCATCCTGGCCGAGCCACCGGTATCGATCGTCGACAAGGTGGTCGACAAGCGCGGCACGCGCAAGGTGGCGGAAGCGTACTTGAACTTCCTGTACACGGATGAAGCGCAGGAATTGATCGCGAAAAATTACTACCGTCCGACGGTCGAGAAGGAAGCGAAAAAATACGCGTCGCAATTCCCGAACGTAAAACTGTTCACGCTGGCGCAGGTCGCCGGCGACTGGACCAAGGCGCAAAAGGTGCACTTCGCCGATGGCGGCGTGTTCGACCAGATCTATCAACCGGGCAAATAAGGAGTCCGTCATGAGCGCCGCCATCCTGTCCGATTTCCGCGTCCTGGTCGCCCCCGGCCTGCACGGCAGCGGGCCGGTCCACTGGCAAAGCCGCTGGCAGCGCCTGTATCCCGCCTTCGAGCGGGTCGAACAGGACGACTGGGCGCAGCCGCACTTGCCGACCTGGTCGGCGCGGCTGGACCAGGTGCGGGCCAGGGATGAGCGGCCGGTCTTGATCGTCGCCCACAGTTTCGGTGCGCTGACGGCGGCGCACAGCGTGGCGCGCGATCCGCGCAATGTCGCCGGCGTGCTGCTGGTGGCGCCGGCCGACCCGGACAAGTTCGGCGTGGCCGGCCTGCTGCCGCGGCAAGCCTTATCCTGTCCATCGATCATGATTGCCAGCAGCAACGATCCATGGATGACGCTGGCGCATGCGGCGCTGTGGGCGCGGCGCTGGGACAGCGAATTCATCGACGTGGGACAAGCGGGCCACATCAATGCCGATTCCGGCCTGGGCGACTGGGTGTTTGGCCGGCGCCAGTTGCAAAAACTGGCGGAACTGGCGCACAATGAACAACTCTGCAATGTTTTTTAACCAATCACAGGAGACTCAGATGACTTTACGCCTGGGCGATATCGCCCCTGATTTTGAACAAGACTCCTCGATCGGCCCGATCAAGTTCCACGAATGGGCGGGCAATTCCTGGGTGGTGCTGTTTTCCCACCCGGCCGACTTCACGCCGGTCTGCACCACCGAACTGGGCCTGACAGCGAAACTGAAACCGGAATTCGACAAGCGCAACGTGAAGGCGATCGCGCTGTCGGTCGACCCGGCCGAATCGCACCAGGCCTGGATCAAGGATATCGAGGAAACCCAGAAGACCGTGGTCGGTTTCCCGATCATCGCCGATGCCGACCGCAAGGTCGCCACCCTGTACGACATGATCCATCCGGAACAGTCGGCCACGGCTACCGTGCGCACGCTGTTCGTCATCGATCCGAACAAGAAGATCCGCCTGTCGCTGACCTATCCGATGAGCACCGGCCGTAACTTCGACGAAGTGTTGCGCGTCATCGATGCGCTGCAACTGACCGACAGCCACACGGTCGCCACGCCGGGCAACTGGAAAGATGGCGACAACGTCATCATTCCGCTGACGGTGCAAGATCCGGAAGTGCTCAAGCAGAAATACCCGAAAGGTTTTACCGCCGAGCGCCCGTACCTGCGCGTGACGCCACAGCCGAACAAGTAAGTTGCTTCACGCTCCAACAGAAAATGCGCTCCCCGGAGCGCATTTTTGCATGAAACGCATAAGCAAATAAGCACTTCATCTTTAGCTTTGCGACAAACTTCATTATCCTGTCGGCTACTTTGGGGGGATGTATGACATTGTCGTTTGTGATTTCGGGTTTTGCCGTGGGCGTGCTGGTCGGCATGACCGGTGTCGGGGGCGGTTCGCTGATGACGCCGCTGCTGACATTGCTGTTCGGCGTGCCGCCGTCGGTGGCGGTCGGCACCGACCTGGCGTTCGCGGCGCTGACCAAGGGCGTCGGCACATTTACGCACCGGCTGCGCGGCACCGTGCACTGGGACATCGTGCGCCTGCTGTGCCTGGGCGCCTTGCCGGCCGCCGTGCTGGCCAGCTTTGCCTTGAAACAGTTCGGCGCGCTGGACAAGGAAATCGGGCAAATCATCCGGTATTCGATCGGCGGTTCTGTCTTGCTGACCGTGGTCGCGCTACTCTTTAAAGGCAAGATGCTGGCCTGGATCAACGCCCACCCGGAACGCCAGTTGCAGGGCAGGGCGCTGGCCACCGCCACCATCGTCTCCGGCGCGGTGCTCGGCACGCTGGTGACGATCTCGTCGATCGGCGCCGGCGCCATCGGCGCGACGCTGCTGGTGATGCTGTATCCGCGCCTGACGGCGGCCGAAGTGGCCGGCACCGACATCGCCTATGCCGTGCCGTTGACGGCGATCGCCGCGTTCGGCCACTGGTGGCTCGGTTCGATCAACTGGGAATTGCTGGCCAGCCTGCTGGTCGGCTCCTTGCCTGGCATCACGCTGGGTGCCTGGAGCGCGCGCGCCGTGCCGGAACGCTTCCTGCGCGGCTTGCTGGCGGTGACCTTGGTCAGCGTTGCCGTCAAGCTGATCTATTAATCCATTTTGCCGCTTGATATAGCATAAGCGTCTATCGACATGAGAAATTGTTCGTTGGTGCTATAAAGAAAAAGTGAGATTATGCAGCCCTTATAGAAGAATTTGTAATAAGGGAGCAAACATGTCCGCTGTACTTGCCGCGCCAGCCACGCTCAGCCCGCCCTCGCGGGGCGCGCCTTTCCGCGTGATGCCGGGCTTCCGCCTGTCGCTGGGTTTCACGATTTTCTACCTGGGATTGATCGTCCTGATCCCGCTGTCGGCGGTTTTCCTGAAGACGTTTACGATGACGTGGGAAGCCTTTTGGCAAGCCGTCACGTCCGCGCGCGTGATGGCTTCCTACCGGCTGACCTTCGGCGCCGCGCTGATCGGCGCGACCATCAACGCCGTGTTCGGCTTCATCGTGGCCTGGGTCCTGGTGCGCTATCAATTCCCCGGCAAGCGCATCGTCGATGCGCTGGTGGATTTACCGTTCGCGCTGCCGACCGCGGTGGCCGGCATCACGCTGACGGCGCTGTATTCGGCGAACGGCTGGTTCGGTTCCATCCTCGAAGGCAAGCTGGGTTTGAAGGTCGCGTTCACGCCGCTCGGCGTGGTCGTCGCGCTGACCTTCATCGGCCTGCCCTTCGTCGTGCGCACCGTGCAACCGGTGCTCGAAGACGCCGAGCGCGAACTGGAAGAAGCCGCCGCCAGCCTGGGCGCGAGCGCGCTGCAAACCTTTATTCGCGTCGTGTTCCCGACGGTCTTGCCATCGCTGATGACGGGCTTCGCGCTGGCCTTTGCGCGCGCGACCGGAGAATACGGTTCCGTCATTTTTATCGCCGGCAATATGCCGATGGTGTCGGAAATCACGCCGCTGTTCATCATCACCAAGCTCGAACAATACGATTACGCCGGCGCCACGGCGATCGCGGTGGTGATGCTGATCGTCTCTTTCATCCTGTTGTTGAGCATTAATGTGCTGCAAGCCTGGGCGCGCGGAAAGTCGGGGAAATAATGAGTGCATCTAATACCGCCCGCCGCGGCGAACTGGCCGCCGCGCCAAGCGTGCTGGAGCCGCTGTGGGTGCGCGGCGTACTGATCGCCGTCGCGCTGACGTTCCTGACGCTGTTCCTGTTCGTGCCGTTGGTCGCCGTGTTCGCCGAAGCGCTGAAAAAGGGCTGGACCACCTATTTGGCCGCGATCGTCGAGGATGACGCGATTTCGGCGATCAAGCTGACGCTCATCACGGCCGGCATCGCCGTGCCGCTGAACCTGGTGTTCGGCGTGGCCGCGTCGTGGTGCATCGCCAAGTTCGACTTCCGCGGCAAAAGCATCTTGCTGACGCTGATCGACCTGCCGTTTTCCGTCTCTCCCGTGATCTCGGGCCTGATCTATGTGCTGCTGTTCGGCGCGCAAGGCTGGTTCGGCCCGTGGCTGCAGGCGCACGACGTCAAGATCCTGTTCGCCGTGCCGGGCATCGTGCTCGCCACCATCTTCGTCACCTTCCCGTTTGTCGCGCGCGAACTGATCCCGCTGATGCAGGCGCAGGGCAGCGAAGAGGAAGAAGCGGCCATCGTGCTCGGCGCATCCGGCTGGCAGACTTTCTTCCGCGTGACCTTGCCGAACATTAAGTGGGGGCTGCTGTACGGCGTGATCCTGTGCAATGCGCGCGCGATGGGAGAGTTTGGCGCCGTGTCGGTCGTGTCCGGCCACATCCGCGGCGAAACCAATACCGTGCCGCTGCAGGTCGAGATCCTCTACAACGAATACAACTTCGCGGCCGCCTTCGCAGTGGCGTCGCTGCTGGCCTTGCTGGCGCTGGTGACTTTGGCGCTGAAATCCTTTATCGAATGGCGTCTGCACGAAAACTACGCCGACGACACCACGGAGCAATGATATGACGATCGCAGTCAACAACATCCATAAACGTTTCGGCGATTTCGTCGCCCTGAACGATGTTTCTTTGAACTTCCCGAACGGGGAATTGACCGCGCTGCTCGGCCCTTCCGGCTGCGGCAAGACCACCTTGCTGCGCTGCATCGCCGGCCTGGAACACCCGGATTCCGGCCAGGTTTTACTCGATGGTAAAGATGCGTCCGACCGCCACGTGCGCGAGCGGCAAGTCGGCTTCGTGTTCCAGCACTATGCGCTGTTCAAGCACATGACGGTGTTCGAGAACGTCGCCTTCGGCCTGCGCGTGAAATCGCGCGCCGAGCGCCCATCGGAAGAACAGATCAAGCGCAAGGTGATGGATTTACTGGGGCTGGTGCAACTGGACTGGCTGGCCGACCGCTATCCGCCGCAACTGTCCGGCGGCCAGCGCCAGCGTATCGCCCTGGCGCGCGCGCTGGCGGTGGAACCGCGCGTTTTGCTGCTCGACGAACCGTTCGGCGCGCTCGACGCGAAGGTGCGCAAGGAATTGCGCCGCTGGCTGCGCCGCCTGCATGACGAATTGCACGTGACCAGCATCTTCGTCACGCACGACCAGGAAGAGGCGCTCGAAGTGGCGGACCAGGTCGTGCTGATGAACAAGGGCAAAGTCGAACAGATCGGCGCGCCGGACCAGGTCTATAACCACCCGGCATCCCCCTTCGTCTACGGTTTCCTCGGCAACGTCAACGTGTTCCACGGCCGCGTGCACGAAGGCGTGATCACCACCGGCGACGTCAATTTCGATGTGCCGAGCCACGGCACCGTGCAGGACAGCAAGGGCATCGCCTATGTCCGCCCGCACGACCTGGAAATCGACCGCTACACGCAGGGCGCCGAGGGCATCGTCGTCAAGCTGCGCCGCGCGCACGCGATCGGCCCGCTGGCCCAGCTCGACCTGGAACGCTCGGACAATGCCGAAATGATCGACGCGGTGATGTCCAATGAGCGCTTCAGCAACCTCGGTTTGAAAGAAGGAGAGACGCTGGTGGTGCGTCCCAAGCGTTTGCACGTGTTTGTCGATCAAGGAACAGCAATATGAATTTCCAGCAACTGCGTTCGATACGCGAAGCGGCCCGGCGCAATTACAATCTGACCGAAGTGGCCAACGCGCTGTTCACATCGCAACCGGGCGTGAGCCGCCAGATCCGCGAACTCGAAGACGAACTCGGCGTCGTCATTTTTGAACGCAACGGCAAGCGCCTGACCGGCTTGACGGAACCAGGCAAGGGTATCCTGAAAATCATCGACCGCCTGCTGGTCGAGGCGGAAAACCTGCAACAGGCCAGCCTCGAATACACGGGCCAGAACAGTGGCACGTTGACCATCGCGGCGACCCACACGCAGGCGCGCTATGCCTTGCCGAAAGTGGTGCAAAGCTTCCGCACCAGCTTCCCGGAAGTGCGTATTGCTTTGCAGCAAAGTTCACCCGAACACATCGCCGAATGGGTATTGTCGGGCAAGGCCGATATCGGCATCGCCACCGAGGGCTTGTCGCAATTCCCGGACTTGATTTCCTTCCCGTGCTACCGCTGGAGCCACCTGATCGTGGTGCCGGACGGCCACCCGCTGCTGGGGTGCTCGACCATCCGCCTGAACGATCTGGCCGAATTCCCGCTGATTACCTATGACGTCGGTTTCACCGGCCGCGGCCACCTGGACGATGCCTTCATGAAGGCCGGTTTGCGCCCCGACATCGTGCTGACGGCGATGGATTCGGACGTCATCAAGCAGTACGTGTCGCTCGGGCTCGGAGTCGGCATCGTCGCCTCGATGGCGTTTGATCACGGCCGCGACAAGGGCTTGCGCGCGGTCGAGGCATCGCACCTGTTCGCCATCAACACGACCCGGCTGGCGGTGCGGCGTGGCGCCTACCTGCGTACCTATGCGCAGGAATTCATCCAGCAGTTCGCCCCCGAACTGAGCCGCGCCGACATCGAACAGGCACTGCTAGGCAACGAAGCCAGCTAGGCGCGGCGCACCATCCTGGTGCTTGTTGCGTCCTGCCACAACCCCGCTGTCGCGGCGGAAAAACAGCATTATTTTTCCGCCAGTCATTATCAATTCGCCATATACTGAAGCTGCATTGCAGCGCCGCAAAACCATCGCCACGAGTGGTTGCAAGCACCTGAGCGGCATCCCGATTTTAAGCAGTTTTTTTACAGGGGAGCATGAAATGGGTATTGGCAACTTGAAAATAGGGACCCGGCTGGCGGCCGGCTTGGGCGTGTCGCTGGTGTTCATGATCGGCATGTCGGTGGTCGGCGTGGGCAATCTGGGCCGGCTCGACGACAGCGCCAATGACCTGGCCACCGACAAGGTGCCGAAGGTGATTGTCGCCTACGAGGCGATGGGGGGCGTCAACGACATCGCGCGCGCGATGCGCAACGCGATGCTGTCGACCGATGCCGACACCGTCAAAAAAGAATTGAAGCGGGTCGAGGACAAAAAGGTGGAAATCGACGCCAACCTCGACAAGCTGGGCAAGCTGATCGCCGACGATACCGATGCCGAGGGCAAGAGCAAGCTCAAGGCCGTGCTCGATGCGCGCGAGCGTTACCTGGTGGTGCAAGGCACGTTTTTGACCAGGTCGGCCGACGAGGGCAAGCGCGACGAGAACGTCAGCTATCTGCTGACGACGGTGCGCAAGGAGCAGACCGCCTTCCTCAATACGCTGGCCGACATGGCCAAATACCAGGTCGCGGCCGTCAGCCGGGCCAGCACCGAAGCGCATGAAGCCTATGTCAGTTCGCGCACGATGATGATCGCGCTGACGGTGTTCGCCACGGCGCTGGCGGCGCTGGTGGCGTACTGGATCACGCGCAGCATCACCATGCCGCTGAACCGCGCGGTCGGCATGGCCGAGGCGGTCGCCGCCGGCGACCTGACGATGCGCCTGGAATGCGATACCCGCGATGAAACCGGCCAGTTGCTGCGTGCGCTGATCCACATGAACGATAGCCTGGCGCGCACCGTCGGCAAGGTGCGCTCGGGGACGGACACGATCGCCACCGCGTCGAATGAAATCGCGACCGGCAACCTGGACCTGTCGAGCCGCACCGAGCAGCAGGCATCCAGCCTGGAAGAGACCGCCTCGTCGATGGAAGAATTGACGTCGACCGTCACGCAAAACGCGGACAATGCGCGCCAGGCCACGGCGCTGGTGGTGGCGGCGTCGGACTTCGCCGTCAAGGGCGGTAAAGTCGTCGGCGAAGTCGTCACGACGATGGGCGCGATCAAGGAAAGTTCGAGCCGCATCGTCGACATCATCGGCGTCATCGACGGCATCGCTTTTCAAACCAATATCCTCGCGTTGAACGCGGCGGTGGAAGCGGCGCGCGCCGGAGAACAGGGAAGAGGTTTCGCCGTCGTCGCGTCCGAAGTGCGCAACCTGGCGCAGCGCTCGGCCGGTGCGGCCAAGGAAATCAAGGAATTGATCGGCCATTCGGTCGAGACGGTCGACACCGGCGCGCGCCTGGTCGATGAAGCAGGAGCGACGATGGATGGCATCGTCAAGGCGGTCAAGCAGGTGGCCGACATCATGACGGAAATCAGCGCAGCGAGCCAGGAACAGAGTTCCGGCATCGCCCAGGTCAACCAGGCCATCGTGCAGATCGACGACGTCACGCAGCAGAATGCCGCGCTGGTGGAAGAAGCGGCGGCCGCGGCGCAATCGATGCGCGACCAGGCCGACATGCTGGCCGAAGCGGTCAGCGTGTTCAAGCTGGCCGGGCAACTGCACCAGGTCGCCTCGTCCGCGTCAGTGCGAGTCGCCGCCGCGCCGGTGCGGGCAGCGCAGCGTGCCGAAGTCAAAGTGGCCAAGGCGCCGCCGCCCCGGCGCATCGCCAGCACGGCCGCGGCGGGCAAGGATGAATGGGAAGAGTTCTGAGGGGATGCTTGACGGCGCTTCAGAGGATTCGGCGCCCGTGTCGGACCCTCTTCAAGCTAAAACCGCAGACTGCGCTGTCATTCCCGCGCAGGCGGGAATCCCATTTTGCGCCCCAGACGGCGCAGCGGAAATGGGATTCCCGCCTGCGCGGGAATGACAAATCTGGCGCTAACTTAATGGCATGACTGTCAGACCGCCAGGGACAATCCAGTTCTTCCTCAAGCGGACACGACCCCGCTTCGACGCATGACCGCGCCGCTTACTGCCCCGGATTCGGCAACCTGGCATGGATCGCGTCGATCTGCGCGACCAGTTCCGGCGTGAGCGTGGTGTCGTAAGCGTCGATGTTCTGCTTTAACTGCGCCAGGCTGGTGGCGCCGATGATGGTCGAGGCGACGAACCAGCGCGAATAACACCATGCCAGCGCCATCTGGGTCGGCGTCATGCCGTTGTCGCGCGCCAGTTGCGAGTATTGCGCGACCGCCTCCAGCACGCCTGGCCGCAGGTAGCGCGGGCTCCAGGTCGGCGGAAACAGCGTCAGGCGGCCGTGCGCCTTCGGGTTGTCCAGGTATTTCGCCGTCAACTGGCCGAACGCGAGCGGGCTGTAGGCCAGCAGGCTGACGTTGTCCCGGTAACAGGTTTCGTCGAGCAGGCTGGTCTCGACATGGCGCGCCGTCAGATTGTATAAATTCTGGATCGTGGCGATGCGCGGCAAGCCGGTCCGCTCGGCCTGCTTGATGAATTCGCTCACGCCCCAGCTCGATTCATTCGACACGCCGATCTGGCCGATCTTGCCTTCGTCGACCAGTTGGCCCAGTACGGCCAGCGTCTCTTCGACCGCCACCGACGGCCGTTCCTTTTGCGGATCGAACACGCTGGCACCGAAGATCGGCAGGTTGCGGCTGGGCCAGTGCAATTGATATAAATCGATATGGTCGGTCTGCAGCCGTTGCAGGCTCCCTTCGACGGCGGCGCGGATATTGGCCGCGTCGAGGTTGTTCTTGCCCTCCCTGATCCAGTGCATGTACGGGTTCGGCCCGGCCACCTTACTGGCCAGCACGACCTCTCCACGCCGCCCGGATTTCTTCAGCCAGCTGCCGATGTGGCGCTCGGTCGAACCCTGCGTGGCCGCGCGCGGCATCACCGGGTACATCTCGGCCGTGTCGATGAAATTGATGCCGCGTTCGAACGCGTAATCGAGCTGGCTGTGCGCTTCCGCCTCGCTGTTCTGCTCGCCGAAAGTCATGGTGCCGAGGCAGATCTTGCTGACGTTGAGTGTGCTGTTGCCGAGGACGGTTTTCTGCATGTGTGACTCCTGTGTTATGAACGGCGGATGGCGTCGGCGCAATTGCGCACCAGGGCAGGGCCGGCGTAGATCAAGCCGCTATATAACTGCACCAGTTGCGCGCCGGCGTCCATTTTGACTTTCGCATCGGCGCCGCGCATGATGCCGCCCACGCCGATGATCGGCAGCGCGTCGCCCAGCTCGGCCTTGAGCAGGCGAATAACGGTGTTCGACAGTTCGAACACCGGCGCGCCGGACAGGCCGCCCGCTTCGGCGCCGTGCTGCATGCCTTCGACGGCACTGCGGCTGAGGGTCGTGTTGGTGGCGATGACGCCGTCGATCTTGTGGCGCAGCAGCGCGTCGGCGATATTCTTGACTTGCTCGCCATCCATGTCCGGCGCGATCTTCAGCGCCAGCGGCACGTAGCGCTTGTGCTGATCGGCCAGGCGCGATTGCGCGTCCTTCAGTTGCGCAAGCAAGCCGTCCAGTTCCGAGCCGCCTTGCAACTGGCGCAAATTCTTGGTGTTCGGCGACGAGATGTTGACCGTCACGTAGCTGGCGTAGGGATAGACTTTTTGCAGGCAGTGCAGGTAATCGTCGGCGGCGCGCTCGATCGGCGTGTCGGCGTTCTTGCCGATGTTCAGGCCCAGCACGCCTTCGCGGTTGCGGTAAAAGCGCGACGATTGCACATTCGCGACGAAGGCATCGACGCCGCCATTATTAAAACCCATGCGGTTGATGATGCCTTGCGCCGCCGGCAGGCGGAACATGCGCGGCTTCGGGTTGCCCGGCTGCGCGCGCGGCGTGACGGTGCCCACTTCGATCGAGCCGAAGCCGAGGTCGGCCAGCGCATCGATAAAGGCGCCGTCCTTGTCCAGGCCGGCGGCCAGGCCGACCGGGTTCTTGAACTCGATGCCCATGACCTTGCGCGGATCGGCTTTCGGCGTGCGCACCACGGCGCGCATCAGGCCCAGGGCGGAGACGCGTTTCAGGGCCGGTAAAGTAAAGTGGTGGGCGCTTTCGGCGTCCATCGAAAACAGCAGGGGACGGGCGAGGGAATACAGGAATTTGTCGGACATGGGGCTTATCAGGTGTGGAGTTGCCGACATTTTACCGCGCGTCCCAGAATCAGAGGCAAAGGCCGGGGTCAGACCTACGGGTCTGACCCCGGATTCATGGTTCTGGATTTTCCAGATTCACGGTGTCGTTTTCAGAATTCCCCACTGCCCCTTGGTACGCGCTTCGAGCGGCTGGAAGTTGATCTTGTACGACATTTTCGGGCTTTCCGAAATCCAGTAGCCGAGGTAGACATAGGGCAGCGCCAGTTCCTGCGCCTGCGTGATTTGCCAGATGATGTTGTAGGTGCCGTAGGAGGCGCCTTCGACGTCCGGGTCGAAGAAGGTGTAGACGGAAGACAGGCCGTCCGACAGCACGTCGATGATGCTGACCATGCGCAGCTTGCCGTCCGGTTCGCGGAACTCGACCAGCCGCGTGTTGACCCGGCTTTGCAGCAGGAATTGCGCATACTGGTCGCGGCTGTCCTGGTCCATGCCGCCGCCGGCGTGGCGCGTGCTCTGGTAGCGCAGGTACAGGTCGTAATGTTCGTCGGAGAAGGACAGCGTGGCCACGCCGGCGTGCAGGTTGCCGTGCCGGACCCAGGCGCGGCGCTGGGCGCGCGTCGGCTTGTAGGCGCCGGCCACGACGCGCACCGGGATGCAAGCCTGGCAGCCGTCGCAATACGGGCGGTAGGTAAAAATGCCGCTGCGCCGGAAACCGTTCTTGACCAGTTCCGAATACACGTCGGCGTTGATCAGGTGCGATGGAGTGGCCACTTGCGAGCGGGCCTGGCGCTCGTCCAGGTAGCTGCAAGGGTAAGGCGCTGTCGTATAAAACTGCAGCGTCGCAAAGGGCAGATCGTTTAGGTGCGTCATGCACGTCCTGTCAGCGCGAATGCAAAATAAGGGTCTGTTTGTATATCATAACGCGTCCGCGCAAAAACGGCGCGCGAGCGTTATTTATTCTGCGCCGGGCGGCAACGGCAATGGCGGCAGCGGGGCCCAGTCGAGGATGGGCGGCTGCGCGATGCTGCGCCGTAAATGCGTCAGGAAGGCGCTGCGCGCGATCGGAGCCGCGCCCAGCGAGGCGAGGTGGCCGGTTTCCTGCTGGCAGTCGACCATCGCCACGCCGTGCCGTTTCAGGAAATGCACCAGGTAAGCCAGCGCGATCTTCGAGCCGTCCGGCACGCGCGCGAACATCGATTCGCCATAAAACATGCGCCCGATCGCCACGCCGTAAGCGCCACCAACCAGTTCGCCGTCCTGCCACAGTTCGGACGAGTGCGCGTAGCCGAGCCGGTGCAGGCCGCTATAGCCTTCGATGATGTCTTCCGAAATCCACGTGCCCGGGCCATCCTTGCGCGGCGCCGCGCAGGCGCGCATGACTTGCTCGAAGGCGCTGTCGAAGCGCACCTGCCAGCGCCCGTCGCCTGCGGCGCTGCGCTGCACCTTGCGCAGGCTTTTCTTTAAACTGTCGGAAATACGAAAATGCTCGGTCATCAGCACCATGCGCGGATCGGTGCTCCACCACAGGATCGGCTGGCCCTCGGAAAACCACGGGAAGATGCCGCGCTGGTAAGCGGCCAGCAGGCGCGCCGGCGACAGGTCGGCGCCGGCGGCCAACAGTCCGGGCGCGTCGCTGGTGAGCGCTTCGGCGACATCGGGGAAAGGCGTGTGGGCGTCGAGCCAGGGGATCATACGTCGGTGGGCTGGCGCATCGGGCGTGTGATGTCCAGCGTGTGGAAACCGTAGTTGCCGCCTTCGCGCATGCGCTTGCGGTCGGCGAAGAACAGTTCGAGCGTGGTGCGGATGGTCGGGAAGGCCAGTTCATCCCACGGGATCTGTTCTTCGGTGAACAGTTGCACCTCCAGGCTTTCCTCGCCCGGCGCGAAATCGAGGTCGCGCAGCGTGGCCAGGTAAAACATGTGGACTTGATGGACCCGGGCCACGTTCAGCAGCGTATACAAGGGGCCGAGTTCGATATTGGCGCCGGCTTCCTCGACGGTTTCGCGGATGGCCGCATCGGACGTGGTTTCATTGTTTTCCATGAAACCGGCGGGCAAGGTCCAGCAACCGTAGCGCGGCTCGATCGCGCGCTTGCACAGCAGCACCTGCAACTGGCCGTCGCGCTCCCAGACGGGAATCGAACCGAGCACCATCTTCGGATTCTGGTAATGGATCGTCTCGCAATGGGCGCAGACATAGCGCGGACGGTTGTCGCCGGCCGGGATGGCAAGTGCAACGGGATGGGCGCATTCGGAACAGAATTTCATGGGATATTATTCGAGTCGGTTTAGCGCTTACTTTACACCGATTGCGGCCGGCGCGCGTAGCGTCAATACTCACTATATAAGTGGGCTACGGGATATATTCGGACTATCGGACGCGATTTCCGGATTAATATTGCCTAAAGCTGAGAACTGACCTATAATACATGCATACAGACGCGGGGTGGAGCAGTCTGGCAGCTCGTCGGGCTCATAACCCGAAGGTCAC
>JAZJZT010000035.1:0-81771 GCA_040389645.1 Pseudomonadota bacterium
ACTCTACGGTCGGTGGCTTAACTTAACGGCATTAGGGTCAGACCCCGAAGCGGCGCCAGCAGCAAGACCGGGGCCATCCCCGGTTCCCGGCACCGACTTTCAAGCACAGGTCACAGGATTTTCAACTGGCGCCACAGCGGCAGCTTGTCGCGCACCAGTTCTTCGACCTTGATGTTCAGTTCGGCCCGGTTTTCATCGTCGCCGTCCAGCACCACGCCACCCTTCATCACCTTGCGCCCCATCGCGTGGAACGCTTGCCAGACTTGCTGCTGCAAGGTCGGCAAGTCGATCTGCCCCTGCTGCGAGGTCAGTATCCAGTACACCAGGCGCATCATCAGGTCGGTCTCGATGCCGCTGCCGGCCAATGGCGTGGCCAGCACGCGGTACTCGTCGCCATAGCGCACCTGCGCCGCCAGGTAGCGGTTCAGGCGGCGTCCCGGCGCCGGGTCCGTCTGCGCGCCATCGCGGTGATACAGGCTGGCCTGCCCGCTGGCCGTCAGCAGGGCCGCCACCTGCGCCATCATGCCGACGTTATGCCCCTGCAAGCTCGGCAGGGCCGCCAGTTCAGCCAGCGTATGCGGCCGCTGCGCCAGCGCGTCGAACACCGGCGTATATAACTCCTCGGTGCCGGTCAGCTTGCCGAACGAGACTTTCATTTGCAAGGTGCAGGCGCTGCGCGGCACCATCAATACCAGGCCATACTGCGCCAGGCATTCGAACTGGCGGACAATGCTCATCTTGCGCGCGCCGCGCACAAACACATCGCGCCGGAAACCCGTGTTCAGGAAATAATCCTTGATCGTCTCGCGCAGCGCCGCGTTCGGCATCGTGGCCAGCATGTCCTGGCGTTCCTGGTTCAGGTACAGGCCGGGGAAGGCGAACGGCAGATTGGCCGAACCGACGAAATCGAGCTTGGCGGCGGCCACGTCGCGCACGACGTCGGCATGGTACATCGGCTGCCAGTGCTTGTGCATGTATTCGTGCACCAGGTAACTCTCGTCGCCCTTGCCGACCACGTCCAGTTTCTGCTCGACCGATGGATTTTGCGTGAAATAGCCGGCATCGAGCGCCTGCAACTGTTTCAGGAAAGCAGCCGCGCCCGTAAAGCCCGTTTCGCTCTGGTGCGGGAAGGCATCGGCATATTCGACCAGCAGGCGCTGCAAGGGCAACGCTGCGGTCCAGCCCGGCATGCAGTTATAGCTGATGTAGACGATGCCGCCCGGCTTCAGGTAGCGCGCGATAAAGTCGATGATGTGCTGGCGGTTTTCCGCATTCACCCACGTATAGATGCCGTGCAGCGTGATGAAATCGAAGGGCGGCAAGTCGGCCTTGCCCTGCGCCAGTTCGGCGAAGTTATGTTCGAGCAGCACCAGATTGTCCAGCTGCGCCGCGTCGGCCATCGCCTGCGCGCCGGCGACGTGGGCCGGATTGAAGTCGGCGGCATAAAATTTGCCGTTCGGATTGCCGGCGGCGAGCACATTGGCGGTCAGCCCGCGCCCGAAACCGAGTTCGAAACAGGTATACGGACGGTCCAGCGGCACCGGCTCCATGCCGTTCAGTGCGCAGACGAAGTTCAGGTAACTGGGGCCTTGTTCCAAATAAAAACCTGCCGAGTACTCAATATACGATGCATATCCACCAGTCCAGTCCATTTACGCTCCGACAACAAGTTAAAAAAAGAATATGCAGTATGCCACCGCGGGAGCGGATCGTACAACCGGAGAGCGGATCGGTGAGCGGGATGAACGTATGAAATCCTGAAGCCGCCAACCTGTCGTTCCCGCGGAAGCGGGAACCCCATTTTTTTGCGCTATCCGGGACACAAAATGGGATTCCCGCCTCTGCGGGAATGACAAGGCGCTGCCAGCATCGCCGCCGCGGCTGAACGACCTTATAATAGAGGCCGTAATTCTCTTCCTCGATCGCAATCATGCAAGCACACACCACTCCCGGCCTGTCCGCCCAGGCCAGCGCCGCCGCCGCCGCTGCGGCGCACGTCAATATCGCCGCCTACAAATTCATCACCTTCGACGACATCGAAGAGATGCGCCCGCAATACCAGGCCATCTGCCTGGAACTGAACCTGAAAGGCACGATCCTGCTGACGCCCGAAGGCATCAACATGTTCCTGTCCGGGCCGCGCGCGCAGATCGACCGTTTTCTGGCATGGGTGCGCAGCGACGCGCGCTTCGCCGACCTGGAAGTGAAGGAAAGCTATTCGGCCGAGCAGTCGCACAAGCGCATGCTGGTCAAGCTGAAGAAGGAAATCATCACGATGCGCATGCCGCTGATCCAGCCGGAACTGGGCCGCGCACCGTCGGTGGAACCGAAAACGCTAAAACGCTGGCTGGACCAGGGCCACGACGACGACGGCAAGCCGGTCGTCATGATGGAAACCCGCAACGCCTTCGAAGTCGACGTCGGCACCTTTAATAACACGCTCGACTACCGCATCGACAAGTTCACCGAATTCCCGGAAGTGGCGGCCGCCCACAAGGATGAGCTGGAAGGCAAGACCGTGGTCACCTTCTGCACCGGCGGCATCCGCTGCGAAAAGGCGGCGATCCACATGAAGAACATCGGCTACGACAGCGTGTATCAACTCGACGGCGGCATCCTGAAATATTTCGAGGAAGTCGGCGGCGAGCATTACACGGGCGACTGCTTCGTGTTCGATTACCGTACCGCCCTCAATCCGAAGCTGGAAGCGGTCGAGACGACGCAATGCTTCGCCTGCCGCGCCGTGGTCACGCCGCGCGAGCAATTGTCGCCCTTGTACGTCTACGAAAAATCCTGCCCGCATTGCGCGGTGCAGGAGGGTAATTAAGACGCCATGTCTATCGATGCCATTTTATCGAGCAAAGGCCCTTTGCTCTTTTGCTGCGATCTGAGCGCGATTGCCGAAGAACGCCGCCAGCTTCAACTGGTCCCGGATCAAAAACGCGCCCTCTTTCTGGCTGAAAAGGGGCGCACAGATTTTGTCTACAACACGGCGGCCCTGGAGGGCAATCCGTTCACCTATCCGGAAATACAGACCTTGATTGACGGCATCACGGTCGGAGGACACAAGGTATCGGATGAGGAACAGGTATTGAACCTGAACCAGGCCTTGTCATATGTCATGGGCCTGGTGAAGCAAGGCACATTCCGCCTTGACGAGGAAACAGCCTGCGCGATTCAAGGCATCGTTGCCCGCAATGAAGCGCTCACCTGGGGCAAGTTCCGCGATGGCAAAGTCAACATAGGCGGTACCGATTACGCTCCGCCAAATGCGGCGGACCGGCCTGGAATTTTCGCTACTGGCAAAAAGATACTGAGCGCCGAACCAGATCCCATCATCCGGGCCTTCCTGGTGTTCTTATGGGGCAGCCTGAATCAGTTTTTCTATGATGGAAACAAACGCACATCACGCTTTTTGGCAAATGGCACCTTGCTGACGGCAGGCTTTCCGCCGCTTATGATTTTTGTGAAAGACCAGCTTACCTATAACCAAGTCATGACACGCTTCTACGACACGCAGGATGCCACGGAAGCGCTCGGCTGGCTCTATCGCTACTACCGGGAAAAAATCACTGGCTTCGGTTTCGACCAAAACGTGTAGCCGGCCTGTCCGTCCAGGCCAGCGCCGCTGCTGCGGCCCATGTTGGGGATTTACTGCCCTTTATTTTGGCATGCCTAAATGGACCCGGATCGCATTTTCCACGGCCAGCATGTCCGCCTTCGATATTTCATCGCTCATCTTGGCCAGCGCATTGCACCACGCCACAGCATCGGACTCCCGTTCTTTATCGACGGCCATGGCCCGATAGCCATCATCGAACGCGGTAGTCCCTACCAACCCTAACTATATGTAGGGTTAGAGGGCACTTGTTGACGCACTCTCTCGCTCAACGTACGCTTCCCTACTGCCTCGTAAGCCGGCGAAAGGGAAGCCGCGATGAATAAAATGCAAGCAATCAAGACACTGACCGAACTCGATCGGCGCGGAGTCTATGTGTTGACCAAGGGCGATCTGGCGAAGGCTTTTCCTGATGAACAAGAAAAAGCCCTGGAAAAATCGCTCCAGCGCCTGGTCGCCAGCGGCATTCTCCAGCGCGTGGCCAAAGGCACCTATCTCAATCCGATGGCCAGGTCGAAAAAGAGCCACGTGGCCGAGGACATCGCGGCGGTGCTGCGGCGCGGTCATTACTCTTACCTGACCCGGGAGTCCATGCTCTCCGAATACGGCGTCATTTCGCAGGTTCCGGTACGCCGGATCACCCTGATGACCACTGGAGCGAACGGCGTCTATGACACGCCGTACGGCACGATCGAGTTTACGCATACAAAACGTAGCCTAGCGGAAATCATACGACGGACTGTCTCCATTCAAGGCCGCCCCCTGAGACTTGCCACGAAAGAAGCTGCCGTGAAAGACCTGGTGCTATCGGGTCGCAATGTCAACATGATGGACATGACGGAACTTGATTGATGAGTAAGCAAAACTTCCAGGAACTCGTGAGTCTTG
This sequence comes from Pseudomonadota bacterium, assembly GCA_040389645.1. Taxonomy (GTDB): domain Bacteria; phylum Pseudomonadota; class Gammaproteobacteria; order Burkholderiales; family Burkholderiaceae_D; genus Rugamonas. Next base: position 4,508 of record JAZJZT010000035.1, read on the forward strand.
CCATGGAGCAGCCGGGCCGGGCCGCGATGAAACCGGTAGCTGCTCGATGATGCGATTGCGCGGCTGCCGTCGCTCATTGCCGGCAAGCCGTTCAAGGACCAGATGCTGCGCTTTATCGACTCGAAGACGATTTCTAAAACGCTGGACGATTCCAGATTCCTTGACTACCTGACGAAGACGGTGGGAAGCCGGCTTGGGCAAATGGCTGTACATCTCAAAAACGAACCTGAGGATGTTTCGGCGTCAATGTTCAAAATGTGATTTTTTCGATTCTTCGACTGCCGCGTTGTGCTCGCGCCGCGCGAACTCTTGGCGGGCTCTAAACAATCCCTGCCTTACAGGTACCCATAAAAAACCGGGGCCAGGCGGGATGTTCACTTCCGCCTGGTACCCCGGTCTTTCCAATTGCTACGTTGCTTTTAGCGGAAATATCCCGCCACGGTACGCACATCGTCAGCATCGAGCGTGCCAGCCGCGGCGCGCAAACGCAGCGAGGCCAGCAGATAGCCATAGCGTGCCTGCGCCAAGTCGCGCTTGGCCGTGAACAACTGCTGCTGCGCATTGAGCAAGTCCAGGTTGATCCGCACGCCGCCCTTGATGCTTTGTTCCGTCGCCTTGATCAGCAACTGCGACGACTCCACCGACTTGTCCAGCGCCGCGATGCGCGCCACGCTGCTTTGCGCCAGGTTGAACTGCTTGCGCACTTCAATCAAGGTCTTGTCGGTCTTGGCCGCCAGATCTGCCTTCGCCCGTTCCAATGCCGCTACTGCCTGGCGCGAAATGGCGTTGACATAACCACCCTGGTACAAAGGCACGTTCAACTGCACGCCGATGCTGCGCACGGTCGATTCCTGGCCAAGGGTATTGATCGTTTCCGACGAATTCTTGCTGTAGCTGGCGACGAAATCGAGGCGCGGCGTATGACCCGAACGTGCCTTGTTGATTTCTTGCTTTGCCGCTTCGATCGCTGCCACCTGGGCTTGCACTTCCGGGCTGTTTTCCAATGCAAGCTTCTTCCAGGATTCATAATCGGCCGGTGCCAACGGTATCACGCGGAACGTGTCGTTCAAGCCGTCCAGTACATCGACCTCGGTGCCGATCATGCCGGACAAGGTGTTGCGCGCCGTGATCCGGCCATCCTTCGATTCGATCAATTGAGCTTCGGACAGGTCATAGCGCGCCTGTATTTCCAGCACGTCGGTACGGGTGCCCTCGCCTTTGGCCAGCAGGCGCTCATTGACCTTCTTCTGCTCAGCGTACATTTCGCGCTGCGCCTCGACCAGAGCAACCTGATCGTCTGCATACAGTGCATCGGCGTAAGCAGTTACCAGTCGTAAGGCCAGATCCTGGGCGCGCCCTTCAAATACCAGTTCGCTGTAATTGCTTTGCGCCTTGCCCTGCTTGTAGCGTGCCAGCGCATCCAGACTAAAGACTGGCTGGCGCAACTGCACTACGGCGGAACGGCTGAAGTATTCCGGATGCGTCGTCGATAACTGCCCCAGGAAGTTAGGCGCAGTGATATCCGCGCGGTTTTTGGTCGCGTTATAGTAGCCGGACAGGCTCGGCAGCAAGCCGGAACGACCGATGACCTTATACTCCTTGCCGCTTTCATTGTCGTATACCGCTGACTGATACGTCGGGTCATTTTGCAAGGCCAGATCATAAGCTTGGCGCAGGCCAAGTGCGCTGGCGCTGTGGCTGCCCAGCAGCATGGCCGCGCCCAGCACGCTCGCCAGCAACTGGACCGTACGGCGCTGTTTTGTCTTCATGCTCACCCTTATTCCTCCGTCATCGATGTCTTAGCGCGATCGAAGACTGGCTTCAGCAAGTAACTCATCATGCTGCGCTCGCCTGTCTTGACGAATAGTTCAACCGGCATACCGGAGCGTACGTCCAGCTTGTGCTCGGCGATCATCTTGGCGCCTTCAGGCGTAACGCGGGCACGCATCTTGTAGTACGCGGCGCCGGTACGTTCGTCAACAGTGCGGTCAGCAGATACCTGGATCACTGTACCTGGAATATGCGGCGTCTTGTTGCTATTGAAAGCGGAGAAGATTAATTCGGCAGGCAAGCCGGTATGCACCTTGTCAATCAGGTTGACTGGCAACTGACCTTCGACAACCAATGCGTCGTCGCTAGGCACCAACTCCATCAATTTCATGCCTGGGCCAACTACCCCCCCCTTGGTGAATACAGAGAGCCCCACTACCACACCATCAACCGGCGCTTTCACGTCAGTGCTGGCCAATTCAAAGTCCAGACCGGTGATACGACTTTCCAATGCATTCGCTTCCTTCTGTGTTTCGGACAACTGGCTGCGCACTTCCTTCTGATAGTCCTGGGTACGCTGGGTGCGACGCATGCCAACTTCCATCACCTGGCGCTGCGAACGGCCCAGGTTTCCCAAGTCCTCGGAAATGGCTCCACTGATCTGAGCATAGGTCCGCTCCAGGTCAAGCAGGCGGCTGCGCGCCACATATCCATCCTTGGCCAGGTCACGCATATTGTCCAATTGCTCTTTCAAAATGCTCAGCTGAAGTTTCTTGCTTTCGCGCGACTCTTCCAATCCTTTAACTTGCGATTTCAGACCTGCAATATTTTCATCGAAAGCACCCAGTTCGTTTTGCAACGAAGACTGACGAGAAGAAAACAGTTGACGTTGCAATGCGACGTTTTCGATGACCAGCGGATCATTTTTCCATTCGGTCAGCGCGGCAGGGAAGACCACGCTCTTCAGACCGTCGCGTTCGGCGATCAAGCGTGCCTCCGAAGCCCGTGCCGCATAATATTGTGCTCGACTCGTGTCTAGTGCGGCCTTTGATGTCACAGGATTAAGACGAACCAGGACTTGGCCCTTCTTGACTACACTGCCATCCTTGACCAGGATTTCTTCGATCATGCCGCCGGTATGATGCTGGATCGTCTTGCGGTTGCTTTCCGTGGCGACAGTGCCAGACAGTGGAACGCCCTTGTCCAGCGGCGCAAAGATCGCCCAGACAAAGAAGCCGATTACGCCGAACAGCACGACAAACCAGCCCAGTTTGCTAAAGCTGCCAGGATCGGTATTGACCGTCAGAGGCGAAACATCATGGCTAATGACATCGCTCACCTCGGATTTTTTCTCGATTGCTTTCATCATTTTATTCCTTCATTTCCGCAGCGGCGACTTGTTGTTCTGCCTCATCCGCAGCTTTCTGTTGTTCTTCCACCGATTGTGGTGTCGGCTGTGGTGCAGCCTGCTGTGCAGCTTGTGCCGCAGCTTGCTGCGCCTGCTGCTGCGCCTGAAGCTGCTTCTGATTGGCTTCCTGCAGGCCAGCCAAAACCTGTTGGGTCGGACCGAATGCATGCACTACGCCATCACGCAAAAACAATAATTTGTTGGTAATGCCAATCACATTAGTACGGTGGGTAATCAGCACAATCGTCTTTCCACGCTGGCGCAGATCGTTAATCGCTTGTACCAGCGCCTGTTCACCAACATCATCCAGGTTCGAGTTCGGCTCATCGAGCACGATCAGCGATGGATCACCATACATAGCGCGTGCCAAGCCTAGGCGCTGCTTCTGCCCACCCGACAAACCGGCTCCGCCATCACCCAGAGGGGTGTCATAGCCTCTTGGCATATGCAGGATCATATCGTGCACACCAGCGCGCTTCGCGGCCTCCACTACCTTGTCGGCATCAACCGTGCCAAAACGGGCAATGTTTTCAGCAATGGTGCCGCCGAACAGTTCGATGTCTTGCGGCAGGTAGCCCAAGTAAGGTCCCAATTCGCCCTTGTTCCACTGATAGATATCCGCGCCGTCGAGACGTACTTTACCCATCACTGCCGGCCAGACACCGACCAGCAGACGAGCCAGCGTCGACTTACCGGAACCGCTAGGTCCGACTACGCCCAGCACATCGCCTGGCATGATGCCAAACGTGACGCTTTTCAGCACTGGCGCCTGTACGCCCGGTGGTGCCGCTGTGACGTTTTCCACCGTCAGGCCGCCTAATGGCTTTGGCAATTGCATGCCAGGGCTGCGGGCCGGATTGTCCTTCAACAGATTGCTCAGGCGCTCGTAGGCGCTACGTGTACCGGCCCATGATTTCCATACGCCGATCACTTGCTGCACCGGAGCCAACGCACGGCCAACCAGAATCGAAGCGGCAATCATCATGCCCGGGGTAATTTTGTTCTCCAACACCAGCAAAGCACCAAAACCGAGCACCAGCGATTGCAGGGAAACCTGGACAAACTTGGTCACGGCGCCCACTGTGCCGGCTTTATGACTGGCTTCCGCCTGCAGATTGAGGAATTTGCCGTGCAATTTGAACCAGCGTGCCTGCAGGTTCGGCAACATGCCCATCGCTTCGATCACTTCGGCATTGCGCAGATTGTTGCTGGCCAAGTTGGTCGATTGGATCGCCATGGTATTGGCTTCCGCCAGCGGTTTATGCGATACGCGCTCATTGATAAAGGCTAACAGGACGAGGACTACCGTACCGCACAGCGAGAATACGCCCAGCATCGGTTCGAAGACAAAAATCACGATCAGGTACACCGGGAACCATGGTGCGTCAAAGAACGCGAACAAGGCATTCCCGGTAAGGAACTGACGAATATTGGTCAGGTCGGACAAGGCCTGGCCTGCGTTCCCGCCGCCTTTTTTCAGGCTCTGCTCGAAGGCTGCAGTATAGACGCGCTTATTCAGCGTCATGTCGAAACGGGCACCAACGCGTACTAACACGAAGCTGCGGATCAATTCCAGCGAGCCCATCAGCAGATAGCTACCCAGCATCATCAAGGTCAGCATCAGCAGCGTAATTTCGTTCTTGCTGGCCAGCACGCGGTCATACACCTGCAACATGTACAACGACGGCACCAGCATCAACAGGTTGGTGATTGCGCTGAACACGCCTACGGTGATGAAGGTGCCTTTGGCAGCAATCAGCGCCTGTTCGATTTCATTTTTTGCGTTTAGAAGTTTGTTTTTCATTTCGTGCAGACACAGTACAATGTTGAACGTCAAGAACGGCAGCGCAGGGTAAGCCATCGCTATCGCGTATCTACGGCGGCTAGCCGTCGAGGGCATCTCTGGGTCGATGTGCGCTTGATCGATTTCGCCGGAACGTTTTATTTGTGATGCAGATCACATTTTCGAAGAGTAGCACATCAAGTTTTCAAACACCAGCGATAAATTGTTGCAGTGCGTAAGCGCACTTGTGCAGTGCATGGCAGTTAGCTTGGTGCACGCGGCAACTCCAGCATCGCGCGCCAATCGCAATCCGGCATGCGCATAAACTCTCAGCCATGAAAATCCTGTTGATCCACCAAGCCTTCCCCGGGCAATACAAGCATATCGTCGCGGCACTGGCAAGCCGCGGCGATGACGTCACGGCCCTATGCATCACAGCCGATGCGGTGCCGGCAGGCGTGCGCGTGCTACGCTACAACCCCAGCCGCGACAACACACCGGGCATCCATCCGTGGCTACATGACACCGAATCGAAGGTAATACGTGGCGAAGCCTGTTTTCATGCGGCCAGGCAGTTGCGTGCGCAAGGCTATGTCCCGGACCTGATCTGCTCTCACCCCGGCTGGGGCGAGTCCTTGTTCATCAAGGAAGTCTGGCCTCGGGTACCATTACTGAGCTACTTCGAGTTTTATTACCGCGCGCATGGCGCCGATGCCGGCTTTGACCCAGAATTTCCAGCAGCCCCCGATCAGGCACCGCACTTGGTGGCGAAAAACCTCGTCAACCTGATGAATCTCGAACAGTGTGATGCCGGGATTGCGCCCACGCAGTGGCAAAAAACGACCCATCCGGCCAGCTTGCGGCACAAGATCCACGTCATTCATGAAGGGGTGAACACCACGGTGGCCGCCCCCGCCTCCGGCAGCGAAATCACCCTGAAGCAAAAAGGCTTGACCTTGCGCGCCGGCGATGAGATCGTCACTTTCGTCAACCGCAACCTGGAACCTTACCGGGGCTGCCACAGTTTTATCCGCGCCATTCCAGAACTCCTGCGCCGCCGCCCCCGTGCACATATCCTGATAGTAGGCGGGGATGGCGTCAGTTACGGCAGCCAGCCGCCTCACGGCACGACGTGGCGCGATCACTTCCTCAACGAGGTCAAGGACGACATCGATTTCCAGCGAGTGCATTTTGTCGGCATGATACCTTACCGCTCATTCATCGGCCTGCTGCAAATCTCAGCCGTGCATGTCTACCTGACGTACCCCTTCGTACTGTCGTGGTCGATGCTCGAAGCGATGAGTGCGGGTTGCCTGGTGGTCGGATCGAAGACAGCGCCGGTCGAGGAAGTCATCACCCATGGCGACAATGGCTTGCTGGTCGATTTTTTTTCACCCTCAGCCATCGCAGAACAGGTGGTGCAAGCACTGGCCGCGCCGAATGACTTCAGCGCTGTGCGGCAACGGGCGCGCGCGAGCGTGATCGAGCGCTATGATCTGCACCGCGTTTGCCTGCCCCAGCATCTGGCCTACATCGACAACATGGCGGGAAGCTTGGCGACGTAAACCCTGTCCGGCGCCACCATCAAGCATATTCTGCGCCGCCGGGGAAACCTGTGCCATCCCGCCGTCTCGAGATCCGGCTCAGGCGGGACAGCACATTGTTCAAAAGTGCCGCATCATGGCACTTCAAGAATGTCAAATAACAAGCATCAAGCAGTCAACGCACCGGTACCGAACGCGACATTGAAGCTAGCCACGTCAAATACTGCCCCATCGAGTGCCGTCGTCACACCGGTCAGGTGAACCAGAACGGTCTGGCTGGCCAGCGACGCAGCAATGTCGATCATACCGTCGGTGCCGCTTGCCTGGCTGATGCTCAACGCCGAACCGGTAGCGAAATGCAATGCATCCGACACGGAGAAGTTTGCGATGTTTACCGTGTAGCTGGATGCTGGCGCAGCGACGTTATACGTGATGGCGCCGGTGCTGGCATCGAAGTTGCCAGCGGCCGAGATCGCCTGTGTCGGGCCGCCGCCGAGCGAGCTGCCGAGCGAACCGCCATTGGTCACGCTGGTTTTAACGGCGGTGTTGAAAGTCGCAGGCACAATCGCGCCAGCCGTGGTGGAAAGAGCCGTGCCGCCCAGTGTCACGGCGTTCAGACCAGTGATGTTGATTGCAGCGGAACCGTCTGCGAAGGCCATGGTTTGGCCGGGCTTGACCGTCAGGTCCGCAACGACGGTACTACCAGACATGACTTTCATGTGGTTACCAGCGACCTGGTAAGTGTACGCACTGGCATTGCCAGCCAAATCAACACGCTCGACGTCTTGAGCCAGAGTAACAACCGCAGTATTATTACCAATTAATATGGTTTCATTGCCGGTGTTGCCGTAAATTTGCGCATTGCTGTTAACAAAGAAACTCTCCGACGCTTCCAAATACACTTTAGCCATTTCATCTTCCTCAGTTAAGATGCGGCAGAACAAAATGGACTGCCGCCTGTCGCATTTCTAATCAATCCAGGTATCACAGCAGTGCCTGCAAGCTTGCCGCATGGTCGCCGGGTACGCCGGTCAGACTTACCGTGATAGCTTGCCCGTCGATCGCCACACCAGCATCCGCAACCCCGTACTGCTGAGCTGCAATATCCTGATGCGCAGCCGCGATGCCGGCACCGGCAAACACTGTCAAGGCGGTTGCGGCGCTAGCACTGACCGTCGCGGCGCCCAGCGACATGATGAAGCCGGGCTTGATGGTGGCCGAAGCCGTCCCATTGGTAAAGGTGAACAAGGTGCCGTCCGCATCGCCCTGGACCGGCATTTTCACCAGCAATGTACTGCCTGCCGCATCATAAACATTGATGATATTTCCCGTCTGCTTGAACGTGTAGTTGCTGGACGCGGCCGCAAACTGAACTTGCTCGGTCCCCTGGTCCAGCGTCACTGCGCTCACGCCAGCGGCGAGCGTGACCGTATCGTTACTCCCCGTCGTGCCATACACGGTGCTGCCACTGCTGCCGACGGTAAATCCACCATCGCCCAGATAGACTACCGCCTTGGTCAATCCTTCAGCCGCAGGCGCGCCCGCGACGAGCGTCGGTGCCAGGGCCGTCGGCGCGCTGTCGCTGACTTTGACGCCGCCCAGAGAGATCGCCAGCGGCAGCGAGATCACGGCAGATGCCGTTCCGTTGCTGAAGGAAAATACCGTGCCCGCCCCCCCCTGCACTGGCAATTTCACCAGTAGCGTGGAACCGGTGGCATCATAAACGTTCATGATATTACCAGTCTGCAAGAACGTGTAATTACTGGAGGCTCCCGGTAAGTTGACACGCTCGATCGCCTGATCCAGGTCGACATTGGATGCTCCCGCTGCGATAGTGACGACATCGCTGCCCAAGCTGCCGTAAAGGGTCACGCTGTTGCTGCCGATGGTAAAACTGTCAGCCAAGCCCATATGGACAATCGCTTTGACGGCGCTGCTGGCCGCCGCCGCCCCTGTGGTGAAGTTGTACGTTGTCGTGTCTGCAATGCCAGCATAGTTATTTCCGGCCAGGTCAGTCAACACGCCCGCAGCCATCCCGACATAATAAGCGCTACCGCCGACCAGGTCCGATGCCGGATTGATGGTGACGGTACTGCCTGCAATGAAGACCTGGGAAGTATCCGTCACGGCAATCGAGCGCGCTATGCTGCCATTGGCGTTATAAATCACGATATTACCGCTGCCGGCTTGCACCGCCTCACTGAAACCGAGCACCAGATTGGCACTAGGCAGAACATTGACGGCATTGTCGACAGGCGACAGTGTCTGCAAGCTTGGTGGCGCGGTATCCAGTATCTGCGCCGCCATCTTGGTCAAATCGGCGAACTGGAAGGTTTCAACGCCGGATACCGAGTCCGCACCGGAGCTGCCGCCAGAAACTGAAAACGTGGAAGTCGCCGCATTGTAGCTAATGGCATAACTGGCATACGTCCCTTCAAACACGGCGATATCCTGGCCATCCCCACCCGACAGGACATCATTGCCGGCGCCACCGACCAGGACATCGTTTCCCGCCCCGCCATTTAACTGATCGCTGCCGCTGCCGCCTTCCAGGCGGTTGGCGGCGCTATTGCCGGTGATGATATCGTCACCGCCGCCGCCAACAGCATTTTCTATCACGCAATTGTAGGCGATGGCGATATTGTTCGTCATATCGTCGCAGGAAGAATAAGTGCCAGCTTCCAGAGAGATGGTGGCAGGCGTATTCCAGCCACTCAGGTTCAGCGTATCGATCCCGCCCGAATCGAAGATCGTCAGGATCGGCCCTTTGTTGACCGTAAAGTCATAAATCGCCGACCCGGCAAGAGTGGACGAGAAACCATACACAGTGTTATCGGTACGCGTCGTGGTTGAAGCACCATAAATCTGCTGGATCGCCATTACATCGTTGAGCATCGGGGTCTGCGGCGAATAGGTGACGCCACCCGTGTTCCAGTCGGCGGTCATAACCTCCGTTGATGGCTGCCCCCCCCCCGGCCCGAAATAGGACATGATGGACAGTACGCGCGAATCCTGGAACGACGAGGGGGTAAACGTGCCGGCGCCATCGTAATTCCCCATATGGTTCAGGCCAAGCGTGTGGCCGATCTCATGGATGTATGTGGTAAATGCATACTTGCCTATCGTCGGTGCGGTCAGGTCGGAATTGCTGTTGAACCATGCGCTACCGGCATTGGGCATATAGCCATGGGCATAAGTGGTATCGGTCGTTGAAAAAGCGAACTCGATATCGGATGCGCCCGTCGTCAACGCAAACGTTGGCGCAATCAAGTCATCCCAAACTTGTAAAGCCTGTACAAACGTGGCCTTCTGGCTGGCACTGACAGCCAGAAAAGTGGCGCTCTCGCCATTCGAATACATACCCGCTGACGAGGTCGGGAAAGCATAAGTAATATTGCTGCTGCTCCAACTGGATCCGGAAACCAGTTGATCAAGTACTTGCGTATTAGTCCAATTCGCTGCCATCCGACACTCCGTAAAGTTACACATTCTTCGCCAGGCCGGCCAGCGCCTCAGGGCAATGGATGGATAAGCTGGCGCCTATCTACATAAGTATATTCGAGAAAGTGTCACATGGAAAAAGTGCACAAAATAAAGGCACCGACGTTACCATATCAGCATCACAAAGCTGATCAAACTGTTAAAAAAATGTCCCCTTAATGCAACACGGTACCGGGTTCCAGTACATTGTCGTTTTTATCGTTTATCCAATCCGGCCAGATATCAAATGGCCATTCGGCCTGGCGATATGCATTATGCAATATAGCCAGCCATTGTCGCAAAGGCTGAGCCTCCAGAATGAAGTCAATGCGTTCGTCGTCGCCGCCCTTAAAAGTCAGTTGCATGGTCAAGGATGATTGCGCAACATCCACGACAGATACCAGCCAGGCCATGCTGTTGGCAGCTGGCAATACAGGTTCGGACAATCTCAGCCCGGCCCGCGCCGCATGCTGGGCAAAACCATGCGCGATGGCGGGTTGAAAGGCGCCTGCCGCGTTCGACTCCAGCCAGCGCAACAGTACAGGCACCATACGTGCCAGCAAGCGTTGCGTCAGCCACATGACAACCGGGGTATCACTATCTGTTTTGCCGGCCAAGCGGACGCGGTCTTCCACAGCAATGTATTGCGTGGTGATGCGTTGCAGTTCAGCCATGGCGTAGCTTAGGAGGCCTTGGCAGCGGTCTTGCGGGGAGCGCGCGGCTTTTTGGCTGGCGCTGCTTTCTCTGCTGCGATGGCAGACGCCTTGGCCGGCATTTTCGCAGAGGCTTTCACTTTGATTTCAGTGAGCAGTGCATTCATGTAGGCGTTGCGTGCAGTCTGCATAAAGGCGAGTTGCTGCTGCAGACGTGCAATTTCCACATCAGCTGCCTGCACGTTCATGACTTGACTGCGCGCCGCATCGGAAAGTTTGGCCAAGTCATAACTGGTGCCATTGATGGTGACGTATTTAGGTTGGGACATTACTATTTTTCTTTTATCAGGTAGGGTTATTATTTATAAGTGCTGAATTTTAATCAACACTATGCCGCACCGGCATGGCACCGGATTGTAAAGCTATTTAAGCCGGCTTTCCAGTTCCAGCAGACGCATCACTGCGTGCAAGTGACGCACATACAACGCGCTCCACTATGCCAAGGATGCGAAAAAAAAGGCCAGGCTTTTGGCCTGACCTTTTTTGATTACCGCTTCGGAAAATTTAGTTCCCCGAAAAACCGCTCATCAGGCATACGAACAAAATGAACTTCGTTTTGCTTACCTGCCCAACGAGCGGAGTATCTCCGAAGAGATTAGGCTGCGACGATCGCCAGGCTGTTCGCGCTGAAGATAGCGTAGTCAGCTGCCGACATGTCGATCGTGCCGACAACGGTGACGGTATCACCAGTTTCAACGATCGTATTCGTGCCGCTGTTGGCATCCACTACCAGCAGAACCATCTTGCTGTTGGTGGTGTCGTAGAACGTCGCGAAGATGTCGTCGCTGGCGGTCAAGCCTGTCACCGTACCGGTGCCAATCGCCGCATTGAATGCGGTCTGAGCGGTCAGGCCGGTCGTCGCGACACCGGTCGTCAGCTTGATCAGGTCGGTGCCAGTCACAATCGCTGTCGCTGCTGCATTCTGAGCAACGTTCTGGATCGAGGTCGAACCAGCAGCTGCGGTAGCAATGCCTGCGAAGAAGGCGGAAGTGCCGGTGTAGTTACCGAAAGTTGCGGACAACGACAGGATGTCGGTCGAACCGGCAGTAGCGCTGACGGTGAAATCGGTAACTTGCGCAACGGTGTTATACAGGCTAGGCAAAGCACCCGATGCATTGGCACCACGCAGAACGAAGGTATCGAAACCAGCACCACCGGTCAGTACGTCGCCTGCCGTAGCAGCCGTACCGGTCACAACGTTGGCGATGGTGTCAGCGCCTGCACCGCCTGCGATGATGTCGCCAGCGGTCGAGCCTGTCAGCGTATCATTATTGGCAGTACCGGTGATGGTCGTTGCAGTCGTACCCGTACCTGCGGCAATCGACAGAGCAGCGGTGCTGGTCATGCCGGAAGCATTGACGACGTCGGCACGTACAGCACCGGTGAAGGTCAGCGACTGGTTACCGGTGATAATCAGCGATTGGGTCGCTGCGGTATCGGTGATGCTGAAAGCTGCACCGAAAGTATTGGCGGCGCCGACCGACGACAGATTCACAGTCTCAGCACCGTTGATGGTGTAAGCATGGGCAGAACCGGTGTTACCGGTGCCGGCCGTTGCATTACCCACGCTCAGATTCAGTACGTCAGTAGTTGCAATACCGGCAACATTAACAGTTACTGCTTCATTGTTGAACGTGGAAATGGTCAGGCTATTCGTACCAGCGGCATAGTTGATGGTGCTTGCACCGGCAACGTTGGCGCCGAAGGTCAGGCCAGTAGCGCCAAAGTTGCTGACAGTAACAGTACCGTTAATGCCATCGGACAGGGAAATGCCTTCGACGTTGGAGACGTTGGTCTGAACCGTCGTCGCTGCGATCGCTTCAGCATTGGTCAGCGTCAGCGTGTCGGTGCCTGCACCGCCGTTGATCACGTCGGTCGTGCCGTAGGTACCGTTCATGTTGATGGTGTCGTTACCCGTACCGCCGGTCACGGCAACTGCTTGCGCCATGTGTGCATCCAGAGTGATGGTGACACGGCCGGTTGCGGTCGATGCATTGACTGCGGTCAGCAAGGAAGCTGGGTTGGTACCAGCGCCATCGTCCAGCGTCAGCGTAACGTTCTGGCTGCCGGCGATGTTCAGCGTGGTCAGCGACGAATCGGTCAGGCGGCCAGGTGCGTTGGCAACAGTACCGTTCGAAGTGATGGTCACGGTTTCGTAGCCTGCTGCGCTAACGCCAGCAGCACCAGTGACGGAGTTCAGCGAGATTGCCAGCGAATCGGTCGTACCGGCGATTGCCGTTGCGCTCGATGCAACAGTCACAGCTTGAGTGATATTGTCCAGATCCAGATTGGTCAGCGCGGTCTGGATGTTGTTGACCGTAACGGTACCGCCGGTCGTATTGCCAACCTTGACAGTCTTGGTTGCGCTGTCACCATTCGCCAGATTCAGCGTATAGGTACCAGCAGCCATGTTTTCGATCTGAACAACTTCAACGTTAGTGAAGGTGTTTGGCGAAATCGCGGAGTTAGCCGTGATATTTTGAACAAACAGGGTATCGGTACCTGCGCCGCCGTCGATCTTGTCGGCGCTGCCCAGGGTGTCAACGTTTTGGCCAGACAGAACCAGGCGGCTGCCGTCGATGGTGTCGTTGCCGCTGGTGCCAACGATGTTATCCACACCGGTGGTCAGTGCCAGGCTGGTTGGGGTTGGGGTCGTGCCACCGGTGGTGACGCCCGATTTCACGGAGGTATTGAACGTTGCTGGAACAACAGCAGCAGCGGTCGTCGAGATTGCGGTGCCGCCCAGGGTCACGTTGGTCAGGCTGGTCTGGTTCAGAACAGCGGAACCGTCAGCGAAGGCCAGAATCTGACCGGACTGCACAGTAACGTCAGCAACGATGGTGGTGCCCGAACGCACTTGAACGTGGTTACCGACCAGTTGGAAAGTGTATGCGCTGGCATTACCTGCCAGGTCAACGCGCTCAATAGCTTGGTCAACGGTCACTACTGCGGCATTGTTTGCGATCAACAGTTTTTCGCTACCGGTGTTGCCGACCACAACTGCGCTGCTAGCAACGGTGAAGGTCTCGGAAGCGTCTAAGTATACTTTTGCCATTTTATTTCTTTCCTCAAGTCAAGATAAGATGTGGCAAGCAGATTGCCTGCCACTTTGTAACAACTTTTTAAAAATTAAGCAGCTACCAACGAGCCTGCACCAAACGCAGCATTGAAGCTAGCCACGTCAAACACTGCGCCATCCAGGGCAGTTGCAACACCGGTCAGGTGAACCAGGACGGTCTGACCAGCCAGCGAACCGGAGATATCGATGATGCCATCGGTACCGCTTGCTTGACTAACGCTCATCGACGAACCCAGTGCAAAGCGAATTGCATCGGCTGCGGCGAAGTTAGCGATGTTCACGGTGTAGCTGGCGGCTGGAGCAGCCACGGTGTAGGTCACTGCGCCGACGTTTGCATCGAAGTTAGCAGCAGCCGTTACAGCTTGAGCCACGCCACCTGGTACTACTGGTGGGGTTACCACGCCGATGACGCCTGTTGGACCTTCTTGCAGGTAGAACGGCAAGCCTTGTGCATCGGCTTTCGACGAATCGACGAAGTTAGCTGCGGTCAACGAGCCCCACAGGGTGTCTGCCAGGTCGATCGTACCTTGCTTGACAGCCGACAGGCCGCCCACGCCGGCAGCGTCGGTTACCGAGTACACGGTACCGATGTTGTCGGTGCCGACAGCGACGTACACGTGCGATTGTGCAGTCAGGACGGAGTCGGTGAACAGTGCGGCAATTTTCGCTTCCGTGTTGTTGGCAACGGTAGCGGTAGCGATGGCGATCGACTTGTCCAGTGCGAACGATGCGCTCAGCGTGGTACCGCCCAGTGCGGTGAAGTCGAAGTGGTCAACACCGAAGCCGGTCGCAGCGAAGTTGATGATCGAGTCGTTGCCGAAGGCAGCAGCATACTTAACCACTTCGTTGCTCGAAGCAGCGGTGGTCAGGCCAACCGTGGTACCCAGAACGATCACGTCGTTGTCAGCGCCTGGTGTAACCAGGTTGTCGCTGGTTGCGGTGCTGTTCACGCCGGCGATGGCAGTGGTGCCGTCATTGCCGTACGCGGTTGCGTAGTCACCGAAGGTGTTGAAGTTTGCCAGCGCGGTAGCCATTGCGGTCAGCACTTGAGCTTCGGTAGCGGTAGCTGGCGTAGCGATGCCGTATGCGGTAGCCGCTGCGACGATGTCGGTTGCCGACAGCGAGCCAACGGCTGGCAGTGCAATGGAAACGCCCAGGTCGGTGGTCAGCAAGGCGCCGTCGATCATCGATTTAACGATCAGGCTGTTAGCCGGGCCGTCTTGCGCTACCAGCAGCTTGCTCAGCACTGCATCGTTGTTGATCGCCGATTTGATCGCTTGATTGATCTGCAGATCGGTGGTTTTGTAAGCGCCGCCTGGGATCGTCACTGCAACTGCATTAGGAATGCCTTTGAAGGTAACGGTCAGTTTCGCGTTGTACAGGTTGTACAGTTCGTTGGTGTCCGAACGCAGATCGTTGACGTTGCGCTGAGCGAAGCCCGTTGCGGTCTGGTCTGGCGTGTTGAACACGAACTGGGCGAACGAAGTCGCGGTCGCGGTGCCGGTCACTGGCACATTGACGTTGATGGTCTGCACGCCGGTGTTGTCGGTGTAGATCGTGTCGTTGCCGGTGCCGCCGTCGATGACGGTGTCGCCAGCGCCTTGCTTGCGGATCGTGTCGTTACCTGCGCCGCCGGTGATGGTGACGTTGTTGTTCAGGTCCTGGTTGTTGTACCAGTTCTGGGTGTTGCCCGAGTTGACTGGGTCAGCCAGACGCACGGTGATCGTGTCGTCGCCTGCGCCGCCGTTGACGGACAGCGAGAAGTCTTCACGGCCGGAGATCAGGTGGCTGCGGCTAGCCAGCACGCCTGCATCCATCACTACGCTGATGGTGTCGTTGTTGACGCCGCCGGTGTAGACGAAGTTGATGTTGTCGGTCGGTGCATCCGCGCCGGTATCAACGGTGGTGATGTACTTGTTGATCGAACGCTCGGTGATCACCGAGTTGAAGTTCAGCTGGCCTTTGAAGGTCGATGCATCGATCAGACGCACGTCGGAGAAGCCGTATGGACCATGCTGGTCGCCGCCGTTGACGGTTTCGGTGCCTGGCAGTGCCGCATCGATCAGCGCGCCACCGGAGGTGTTGTTGCTGGTGACGGTTGCTGGACCGGTCACGCCGCCTGCGCCCAGGTTGGTGCCGGTTGCGCCGGTGGTGCCGATGAAGCCGGTGCTCAGGCCGTTGTTGATCGCGGTGGCGGAGGTGACTTCGCCGGTCACGGTCAGGTTACCGTTGTTGCTGGCGCCTGCGTTGGCGTTGCTGTTGACGCCGTTGACGATCGTGACTTCTTCCAGCGTGTTGTTGGTCGAGTTGATCGTTTGCAGTTTGCTGTTGCGGTCGACGGTGATTTCGAAACGCTCAACGCCGCGCGACAGCGAGGTGTCGCCGATCGACAGGCCGCCAACCACCAGGTCGCCGCCCATCGAACCACGGCCCACGTCGTCCAGCAAGATGGTGCTGGTGACTTTGAACGCGGTCTGGGTTGCAGGCACGGTGCTCATGTTGGTGTGCAGACCGGAGTTCGCTGGCACTGGGCCGTTTGCGGTCCAGCCGGAAGTGCCGTCCAGCGTGATGACGCCCGAACCGGTGTTGGTCAGAACGATTTCTTGACCGGTTTGCAGGTTACCGGAGGTGGTATCGCGCGC
This sequence comes from Pseudomonadota bacterium, assembly GCA_040389645.1. GTDB lineage: Bacteria > Pseudomonadota > Gammaproteobacteria > Burkholderiales > Burkholderiaceae_D > Rugamonas. The sequence continues at coordinate 20,927 of JAZJZT010000035.1, forward strand.
GGTGAAGTTCTGGCCCAGGGAGACTACGAAGTTTTGCAGGCCCGGGGTGTTTTTGACGGCTGCGGTGATCGCGGTCAGCAGGTCAGCATACGATTGAGCCTGGTCGATCGCTTCCGATTGGACCTTGATCGTGGCGCCGTTCAGGGTGAACTGGAAGCCGTTGTATGGGCTGCTCAGCAGTTTGGCGGTACCGGCATCCGAGCTGCGGGTGTCCATCAATTGCAGACGCAGGGTAGCGCCCGAGCTGGCTGCTGGAGCAGCGCGCAGGGAAGCCTGGTCGAAGTACACGCCGAAATCAACGTGGCCTGGGTCGGTGCTGACCATGGCGATGGTGATGTCTTTGGTGATCTGGTTGTCCTGGATGCGGACATCTTCAACCAGCAGGTCAGCGCGGCTGTTGTTCGATTCCCAACGGGTAACACCAACCGAACGCTCTGCGTCGATTTGCACGCGGTTAGCGCGCGACAGGTTGTTGTCGGTGCTGTCGGTCGAGACGGCTTGTGCGCGGATCGCGATGGTTTCAACGCCAACGGTTTCCGGGGTGATCGCGAAGGCTTGCGAATTGCCGATGTCAGCGTTCAGACGGTCAACGCCTGCGCCGCCGTTGACGACGTCGCCGGATTGCAGCGTGTTCGCGTTGTTCAGGATACGTGCGTTGATGGTGTCGTTTGCAGCCGAACCCAGGATCGCGTCAACGCCGGTGGTCAGCGAGAAGGTTTGCGGTGGGGTTGGTACGGTAACGATGTTGGCCAGTGCGGCATCAACGGTTGGCTGGAACGCGGTTGGGTTGGTAGCAGCGGTTACCGATTTCAGCAGAACGCGAGCAGCAGCGGCAGCAGCAGCGCCGCTGTAAGCGTTGGCTTCAGCTGCGGTGTCGATGGCGTTGGTGAAGTTGGTAGCGACGGCAACTTTGTTGGCGATCAGGGCAGCGTCAGCACCGGCGGCTTCCACAGCGCCGGACAGGATGGCGTGGGCAGCTTGAGCACGGGTAACCGAACCGGATGCAATGGCGTTGGTCCAGAAGTCCAGGCCGGCGATCAGGGGGTCGCGGTTGAACAGGTTTTGGAACACGGCAGTCACGAACTGGGAATTGGTGCCGCTGTACAGGGCTTGCGATTCAGCGCTGATGCCGAAGTTGTTCAGCAACGATTTCACGGTGTTGTTGGTTGCGTAGGCGGCATCCAGTTCAACGGTCGTCGTAGGGGCGCCAGCATTGTCCAGGGCGGTCGTCAGATTGATGAGGCCTGCGCGGTCAGCTGGGCGGCCGAAGTACGAAAGGTAGATCTCTTGAACTACGGATGTGTAATCTACTGCTGCCATGATGTTATTCCTTTAGTTTACGTGGGTTTAGCTAAATTTCTGCTCTCAGGACAACCAACGCTACGAGCCTGAGACCTTTTTTGCAGAACAGGGAGTATATTGCCAGATTGCAGGGGCGATGTTGTGACCACCATCACAAACCACAAAGTATTCATGATTTTTTTGAAGCATTGTGATGACTTGCAACCCTCAATGACAATAAAAGAGTGATAAAACGACTAGAAACAATGCTTAACCGGCTTTAGCGTGCCGGTTGTGAGCAAGTACCATCCACGCATTTCAGCCGCCTTCGGCACAGCGGAAGCGACAACATTCCGCTGGCTTGGGTTGCAAGGTTGAAATTCGAGCATGCTACTTGTACATTGCAGGCGGCATCATACACTACCCGCTTGCGGCTAGACAATTCGAACCGTTCTCTGCCGGGCGCGCTGCCGCCCGCCATCCAACAAACACCTGGGCACCAACGCCACTGAGTCAAGGCCACAGACTGTGGAACTGTCGTTCCCGCGAAGGCGGGAACCCATAATTCGCCTCCTGCCCTGCAAAATTTATAGAAAAACGGACAGGTGCTATGGGTTCCCGCCTGCGCGGGAACGACAGCGCTAGCTTGACCGCATTCCTTCGCGTAAACGGCCGCCGCCCGCCAATGCGGGGCATCGGCGGGCGGCGGGATAGTGCCACTACTATATATATGCGTATATCGATTTATATTATTACTTTTACTGGCTGTTGGATTAACGCGACCACTGGGTGGCGCCGGTTGCTGTCAATGTCGGACTATTGACGGATTTGAATATATAAGCCGCCTCGTCGGCTTTCGCACCGCCAAGGAAACCTCTTATATTCGATCCGGAAGTGAAGCTGTTCGCCAATGTTCCCACGGCCGCGCCCTTGGTCGCCACACTGCCGGCGCCCGTCACCTTCAACTCGGCCTCCGGACTCACCACCAGCAAGCTGGTCGTGAATGTCTTGGTGGCAAAATTAATATCGAGCTTGCCATCCTTGACGACAGCGGCCACCGGCTCCTGCCCGGTCTTTTGCAATTGGGCTTCGCTGCTGATCAAGGCGAACGATGCCGTGCCTTCGGTGGGCAACACCAGCGCGGTCGTGTTCACACGACCGATCGCATAGGGACCGATCGTATAGGTCTGGCTGTACTTGCCATTGCCCAGCGTGGCCACCACTTCCGTATCCGGCCCGGCACCCGCCACCGCCGCATAGCGTCCCCAAATGACTTCCGGCGGCCCCTTGACGACCTCGACCGGTGGAACAATCACAGGCGGACTGATGACCACGGGCGGCGTCTCGGGCAATACCACGCCACCGCTGCCGGTCGACGGCGTTCCCGTTCCAACCGACGGTGTGCCGTTGCCGTTCGCATTCCCACCCGGCGGCGTGCCGTTGCCCGGCCCCTTGGTAATGATCAGCACGGACGCATTCTTTTGCGCATCCAGGCTCACTTCGACCGGCGCCACCGCCAGCGGCGTGCTCGGCGCGGCCGGCATCGGCGCCGACGAAACCTTGCCGACCGGCTCATCGACGCGCGGCGGCGTGCTCTGGTCCGGCGACAATGCCGGATTGTGCATCAGGTTGGGCACGTGCTGGCCGCGCTGGATCTGCAGCAGCATGCCCGGCTGGCCGGCAAACAGTTCCCGGCTGCCGCTGCCTTCGCAGGGGCCGCCGCCTTCCGGACCGCAGGCGCCGGCGAAGGCGCTGACGACGACACCGCCCGAGACCACGGCCACGCGCGAAGTCTGCTGGTCCGTATAGACAATAAAATCGGTGCCGCGCACGCCGATGGCGGCGACCGGCGTATTAAAACGGAAGTTCTGGCGCGCCTGCTTGACGGCCTGGCCGGAAATGCTGCGCGCCACGCCGTCGAGCAGTTCGAGCTTGACGTGGGTGTTGGCCGGCGTGTTGACGTCGACGTGATAGGTGGTGATGCGCGCCTTGCTGTTCGGGCGCAGGATCAGGAAACCGCCATCGACAGTTTTGACATAAATATAGCCGGTGGCGCCGGTACTCATTTCGTCGCCCTCCTGCACCGCCGCGTCGAGCGCGGCCGGACGGTTGGCCAATTGCACCTGGCCGGTGACAAACACCACGCGGCCGGCTTCGGCGGCCAGCACCGCGGAGGCGCCACACAAGGCGACGCTGCACAAACCCAGCTTGAATAGTAATTGTCTTAACATGATTTTTTGCTCCTTGCCGCTATTATGGGCAAATACTAAACGGCAAAATGTGTTCTGCGTCACATTCTTGCATTCGGATACAACTTAAGCGCCGCGCCCGCAACAGGCGCCGGTATCAAGACCGAAGCGGGGGAAAACGCGGCCCCAGGCGTAGTGCAGAGCCGTGCCAGGCGTTATACTAGTCGGCTATTTTAATCCGGCAACGAATGATTTCACGAGAATGATTCGCCGGAAGACGGACTCATGACCCTATCAGCCACCTTGCGCGCGCTGCCCATCACGTGGCTGTTGCGCGTCATCATCCCCCTCGCCGCCGCCCTTCTGGCCACCTGGTCGCAATGGCTGGCCGCGCCGTCGGCGCTGTTCGGGGATAACTGGCTGCGCGACCGTTTTGTCAGCATGCACGCGGTCGATACGCCGGAAACGCGCATCCTGGTGGTCGATATCGATGAATCGAGCCTGATCAGGCAACCGTGGCCGTGGCCGCGCGAGCGCCTGGCCGACCTGGTCGAAGCCTTGCTCGCCGACGGCGCGCGCGGCGTCGCGCTCGACATCCTGCAGGAAAAACCGGCCGACGCGGCGGGCGACATGCGCATGGCGATGCTGGCGCAACACGGGCCGGTGGTGCTGGCGCAGATGTTCGATTTCGGCAAGCGCCAGCAAGCCTTGCGCATCGGGCAACTGGCCGGCGGCACGCCGCAGGCGCTTAGCCCGACCGGCCAGACCGTGCTGGCGCAAGGTTATATCGCGAATCACGCCGGTCTGGCGCAGGCGCGGCACCTGGGCAACATCGGCATCCAGCCGGATGCGGACGGCATGTTGCGCCACGTGCCGATGTATACGTATTTCGAAGGGCGGCGCTATCCGACCTTGGCGCGCGCGCTGTTCGACTGTTGCGCCGGCGGCCGAGCGCTGCCGGCTGCGGAACAGGGATTGGTGCGGGTGCCGTACAGCCGCAGTTGGGGCGCGTACACCGTCGCCACCGCCAGCCAGGTGCTGGACCGCACGGTGCCGCCGGACTGGGTCAACGGTAGCCTGGTGCTGATCGGCTCGTCGTCGCTGAGCATCGGCGACCGCGTGGCGACGCCGCTCAATCCGTCCAGCGCGGGATTGCTGGTGCACGCGGCGCTGCTCAGCACCCTGCTCGACCGCCAGGCCGGCGTGGCGCCCCGGCCGATGCCGGGCAAAGTGATGGCGCTGCTGTTTTCGCTGGCCGTGATCCTGCTGACGGCGTACACCTTCCCGCGCCTGTCGGCGGTGGCCAATGTCGCCGTGCTCGGCGCCAGTTCGCTGGCCTGGCTGGCGCTGGCTTATCAGCTCGGACCACACGACCCGGGCTTTTCGATGGCCGGGCCGCTGCTGGCGAACCTGTTCCTGCTGGCGGCCGGCGTGCCGTTCCACTGGCAACTGGCGCAATACAAGTCTCGCCAGCTGATCGGCACGCTGCGCCAGTACGTGGCGTCGGCCGTCGTCGACGAATTACTTCGCAGCAATTTAAAGGATCCATTGGCGCCGCGCCAGTTGCAGGTGACGACCCTGATCGCCGACATGGAGGGTTACACGACGCAAGTCGAATCGCTGCCGGTCGAGGAAGCGTCGAAGCTGACCACCGACTTTCTTGATTGCCTGACCCGGCCGGTGCTGGAGATGCGCGGCACGCTGGATAAATACACGGGCGACGGCCTGGTCGCGTTCTGGGGCGCGCCGCTGCCGGACGACGAGCACGCCGACCTGGCGCTGGACGCGGCGCAGCGCATCCTGCGCGAAGTGCGGCTGTTGAGCGAAGCGCGCATGCGCGACGGCAAGCCCGCGCTGCGCGTGCGCATCGGCATCGAAAGTGGGCTGGCGATGGTCGGCGATTATGGCACTTCGTTCCGCAGCATCTATACTGCGGTGGGCGACAGCGTCAATACGGCTTCTCGCCTGGAGCAAGCCGCACGCGATTTCCCGCATGACGTTATCATCGGGGCCGGCACGGTCAGTTATGCGACGCGCCACCGCTTTATTTTATTGGGCGAGCGTTTGCTGCGCGGCAAGGAAAAAGCGATCAACCTGTATACCTTGGAGAATACGCTGGAGAGTACGACATGATGCGGTGCGCGATGCCGGCCCCGCTCGCTAACCCGCTTGCCACACCGCTTGCGGCCCTGCTTGCGGCCTTGCTGGCGAGCGCCGCATGCGCCGAACCGGCGCCTGCGCCGACGGCGCTCGCGTCCGCGTCCGCTTCAGAGTCGGCGCCGGCGCCGGCCGAATCGCCCGCCCAGCACGCCGCGCCGGCCTTGCAAGTGGCCGCGGCGGATTCCAGCGACGATGGCGGCGAGTCCGCCGCATCGGAAGCGCCCACCCCGCGCCAGCGCGATGAAGCCCAGTTGTACCTGGAAGCAGTGCGCTCGCTGTCGCAGGGCCGGCCGGACGAGGCGTCCCAGATGCTCACGCGCCTGCTCGAACGCAATGCGCAGCACGCCGGCGCCTGGCTGGACCTGGCCATCAGCCAGTGCGAACTGGGCAACGCGGCCGAGGCCGAGCGCCTGTTTAGCCAGATCGGGCAGCGTTTCACGCTATCGCAGGCGATCGTCGACCTGATCCAGAGCTACCGCGAACGCGGTTGCAAGGTGCAAGCCGCCACTCCCGCGGCCACCATCTCGTACAAGATTGCACGCGGCTACGATACCAACGTCAACCAGGGCGCCAGCAGCCCCAGTTTCACCCTCGGCAGCGGCGCCGACCAGTTGCAGTACACGCTGGGTCCGGAATCGCTGCCGCAGTCCGATTCGTATTCGCTGCTGTCGGCCGATTATTTACAACCGCTGGGCGCCGGGATCCAGGCCATCGGCCAGTTGCGCCTGCTGCACCACGACAGCGTGCACCAGCAAGACACCAGTTCGCTGCTGGCGGGACTGGAGCGCCCCTGGCAAATCGGCAACTGGCGCGGGCGCGGCACGGCGGTGCTGGGCCTGGTGCAACTGCAAGGGGTGCTGTACCAGAAGCAGGCGCAAATCCAGTTGCGCGCGACGCCGCCGGTGCCGCTGAAGGACGAATGGAACTGGTCGGTGATTGGCGGCTTGAGCCGGGTCGAATATCCGACCCGCAATTATTACGATGCCAGCACGCTGGACCTGGGCACCAACCTGGCCTGGCACGGCAAGCGCAGCGATGTCGTGCTGTCGTTCGGCGGGCTGTACGACCGCGGCCAGGCGGCGCGCCCGGGGGGCAACCGGCGCGGCTGGTATGGCGGCGTCCAGTATTACACGCGCCTGGGCAGCCTGTTCAACGGCGAACTGGGCTGGAACCGCCAGCGCTGGCTGAGCGATTCCGTGTATTCGGCCGACCTGATCGACATGGTGCGCCGGCAGGATACGCGCCAGTTGCGCGCCGCGCTGGTGATGCCACTGGGCGGGCGCAACAGCCTGCAACTTGAAGCGCGGCAAATACACAACCGGGAGAACATCTCCCTGTTTCAATATAATAGCCGCATGATCCAGCTCAGCTGGCGACACGACGAATACTAGGCTGCGCGCCACCCGGCCGCGGCCAATCAACATGTGATACCGATACAACAATGACTTGGGAATTGATTTTTTTCTGCATGAGCGCCACCGGCATCGCCGCCGGTTGCCTGATGCCGGCAGCCTGGCTGCCGCGACTGCCGAACGACAAGCTGCTGCATTTCCTGGCATTCGGCGGCCTGACGCTGATCGCCTGCCGCATTTCGCCGGACTGGCAGCATATGCAATACTGGCTGCTGGGCTTGCTTGTGGCTGGCTGGGGCGTTGAGGTCTTGCAAAACCTGGTTCCCGGCCGCAAATTTTGTTGGCGCGACATGGCGGCCAATGCGGCCGGCATCGCGATCGCGGCATTGTGCTCGCTGTTAATCAGGAATTATGGTTGGGGAATCGTTGCATGAGTGCAATCAAGAAGGAAAACGAAGGCGTGGAAGAAACCGGCATTGCGCCGGTGGCGCCGCCAGGCAATGAAGTAGACCAGAGTAATCCCGTCAATTTACAGATCCACCTGCGCAAGATCCCGCTGCTGGCCAGCCTGTCGGACGAGGAAATGCTGCAGGTGCGCAGCGAATTGCGCATCCGCCAGTATGCCAAGCGCGACGTGGTGCTGCAAAAAGGGGCGAGCGGCGACAGCCTGCTGTTCCTGCTGAGCGGGCAGTTGCAGGTGATCGACGTCACCGAGGATGGCCGCGCGATCGGCTTGCGCATGCTCGCGCCGGGCGACTTTTTCGGCGAAATCGCGGTAATCAACGGTTCGATGCGCTCCGCTTCGGTGGTCGCGCTGACGCCGGTGCTGGTGGCGCTGCTGCCGCGCGCGACGGCCCTGCACCTGTTTTCGCATTCCCCGTCGGTGGCGAACCAGATGCTGCGCTTCCTGGCCGCCAAGGTGCAGCGCGATTCCGAATTCCGCGCCCTGCTCAGCATCCACAACACGTCGAAGCGGATTTATACGTTCATCGAACTGCTGAAGGAAAAAAAGGAAAACGACGTGGAAGTGGTGGAAAACCTGCCGACCCACCAGGATATCGCCAACATGATCAATACCAGCCGCGAGACGGTCACACGCACCCTGCTTACGCTGGTCCAGCAGGGCATCATCAAGAAGGGCACGCACCGGCTCATCATCGTCGATCCGGCCGCGCTGCAAAAACTGGTGCAAAGTTAAGATTCTTCACGCATTATCGGGATTGCCAGCAAAACCCAGCGGCAAAATTTGGGATCCGACGGGACCGCCGAGTCTGTCATTCCCGCGAAAGCGGGAATCCCATTTGGCGTCCCAAACGGCGCAGCAAAATGGGATTCCCGCCTTCGCGGGAATGACAACTCTGCGGTCTGTGGCCTTAACTAACGGCTACCCCTCCGGCCTTTGCATTTGGCTAGAAAATTAAAGGCACCCTTGCTCCAATTGCAATAAATGCCCTTAAACGCCCTGCGCGGCAAGTGTGCAGGGCGATGCCGCAGGCTGCGGCGCGCCTTGTGCACTAAGGTATAATCCCGCCCTGTCGCGAATGTCGTTTAGTCAAGATGCGCGCATTGCTGCGATTGCATTTATCTGTCCAGTTGAAAAAATGAATTCTAAAAAACCCCTGCCCGATCCGCTCTTTCTCACCGCGCCAGCGCGTCCCGCCCCCGGCGGAGCGGCGTCCTGATGGGCAGCATCCACGTCCAGGGCTTGGGCAAGGCGTATAAACAGTATCCGAACCGCTGGTCGCGCCTGCTGGAATGGCTGACGCCTTACGCGGCGCCGCGTCACCGGTTGAAATGGGTATTGCGCGACATCAATTTTTCGATCGCTCAGGGCGAGGCGGTCGGCATCATCGGCGTCAACGGCGCCGGCAAGAGCACGCTGTTAAAACTGATCACCGGCACTTCGCAACCGAGCACGGGCCAGGTCGGCCTGCACGGCCGCGTGGCCGCGCTGCTGGAACTGGGCATGGGGTTTCATCCGGATTTTACGGGGCGCCAGAATGCGCTGATGGCCGGCCAGCTGATCGGGCTGAGCGTCGAGGAAGTGCAGGCGCTGATGCCCGAAATCGAAGCCTTCGCCGAAATCGGCGACTATATCGACCAGCCGGTGCGCGTCTATTCGAGCGGCATGCAGGTGCGCCTGGCGTTCGCCGTGGCCACCGCGGTGCGGCCCGGTATCTTGATCATCGATGAAGCGCTGGCAGTGGGCGATGTGTTCTTCCAGCAAAAATGCTTCGAGCGCATCCGCCAATATTGCCAGGCCGGCACAACGCTGCTGTTCGTGTCGCACGCGATGGGCGCCGTTTATTCACTGTGCAACCGCGCGATCCTGATCAGCGAGGGGCAGGTTGCGCTCGACAGCAGCCCGCGCGAAGTGATCGACCTGTACAACGCCCACGTGCTGCACCAGCGCGACGGCAAGCCGATTCCGGCACCGGCGCCAACCGCGGCGCCTGCTCCGCCTCCCCCGGCCCCGCCCGAAGCGCCGCAAGCGGCGGCCACCGAGGAGACGCCGCCCGACGAAGCAAGGATAGAATTCAGCCCACAGCAGGCCGAGGCCGCGCAGGCGGCGCTGGCCGCGAGCGCGTCGCAGGCCGTCAATGTCGGCTCGTTCCAGCACGACGGCGCCATCATCCTGGAAACCGGCATTTATACGGATGAACGGCAAGTGACCACCGTCATCAGCGACCGCGTCGCCACGGTGCGCGTCGAGGTGCGGTTTACACAGGCGTACGCCGATCCGCATATCGGCTTCCAGGTGCGCAATGCGCGCGGCGAAGCGGTTTTCATGACCAACAGTTATTGCATGCGCCAGCCGATCGGCGCGGTGCACGCGGGCGAGGAAGTGGCGGCCGAGTTTTCCTTCAAGGCGGCCTTGTCTCCGGGCGAATATACGATCACGGCCGGCGTGGCAGAGGGCGGCGCCGGCGACGGCGACTTCCGCCAGACGCTGGCGCGGGTGCAGGACGCCACCGCGTTCACTGTGCTGCGCAATATGGATGCCATCGTCTGGAACGGCGTCGTCAACCTGGACCCGATCCTGCAAACGCAAAGAAAGGCGCCGCCGGCCTGATGTCCCCTTCCTACTGTCGCACTGATTCCCGATGAACCTGCTTGTAACCACTTCGCAATCCCTGCTGCTGCTCGATACCGACAGCGGCGCGGCCCACCTGCTCGACAGCGGGCGCGGCCTGTACTACGGCCTGGCGCACGATGGCGAGCATTTGTATGTGGCCGCGCGCAACCGGCTGGTGTCGTCCGAACAGCCCGCAGCCGACGAGCGCGGCGAAATCCTGGTGTTCGACCGCGCGCTGCGCCCCTGCCCTTCGCTGCGCGCGCCGTTCCCGCTGCGCGACCTGCACGAAATCGCCTGGCACGGCGGCAAGCTGTGGGCCACCTGCTCGCACGACAACCTGGTCGCGATTTACGATGGCGGCAACTGGGAGCAATGGTATCCGCTGGGCGACCCGCAGGCCGGCGACGCCAACCACTTCAATTCCTTCATGTTCGACGACGAGCACGTGTGGATATTGGCACACAACCGCGGCCCGAGCGAGTTGATGGCATTCTCGCTGCGCACGCGCGAACGGGTAAAAACTGTCAATTTAGGCAATTGTGGGCACAACATTTGGTGCGAAGACGGACAATTGTTTAGTTGCTCATCGGCCGAGAGCCGTTTATTGAGCGATGGCGGCTTCCAACTTGAAACTGGCGGTTTTCCGCGCGGCGTCGCTTTCGACGCGCTGCACCGCTGCGTCGGCGTGTCGGCGCTGAGCGAGCGCAAGGCGCGCGATTTCAATACCGGCCAGTTGATGGTGTACCTGCGCGACTGGCGCCTGCAGCACGTGATCGACCTGGACGACGAAGGCTTGGTACTGGACTTGCTGGCGCTGCCGCCGGGCTTCCGGCTGAACGGCGAGGCGACGCTGTGGCACCGTTTATCGAACCTGTGGGGCGGCCAGCCGCCGCAAGCCGTCCGCAAATCCTTCACTCTCACCAAGGCAAGCGCATGATTTCCCTTTCGATGTTTGCAGCCGCGGCCTGCGCCCGCCGTTGGAGCGCCCCATGATTTCTCTTTCGATGTTTGCCGGCGTGTGGCGCTACCGCGGTTTCGTGATCGGCAGCGTGCAGCGCGAATTCCAGTCGAAGTACCGCAATTCCCTGTTCGGCGCGGCCTGGACCGTGCTCAATCCGCTGGCCATGATCGTGGTCTACACCGTCATCTTTTCGCAGGTGATGGGCAGCCGCCTGCAAGGCGTCGACTCTACTTTCGCTTACAGCATCTACCTGTGCGCCGGCGCGCTGACCTGGGGCCTGTTTGCCGAAATCACCGGGCGCGCGCAATCAGTGTTCCTGGAAAACGCGAACCTGATCAAGAAGCTGCAATTCCCCCGCATCTGCCTGCCGATCATCGTCGTGCTCAACGCCGGCATCAATTTCGCCATCATCTTCGGCCTGTTCACCGTGTTCCTGGTGTTGTCGGGCACCTTCCCGGGCTGGGTGTATTTCGCGCTGTTCCCGGTGCTGGCGCTGCAGATCCTGTTCTCGATCGGCCTGGGCATGATCCTCGGCGTATTGAATGTCTTCTTCCGCGACGTCGGCCAGTTCTTCACGATCCTGCTGCAATTCTGGTTCTGGTTTACGCCCATCGTCTATCCGGTCGCGACGCTGCCAAAAGAGGTGCGCGAGCTGCTGGTGTGGAACCCGATGGCCGCCGTGGTCGCGGCCTATCAAACCATCCTGGTCAACGGCCAGTTGCCGCAATGGGGCAGCCTGTTGCCGGTCGCCGTGCTGGGCCTGGCCTGCTGCCTGATCGGCTTGCAACTGTTCCGCAAGCGCGCCGGCGAAATGGTGGATGAACTCTGATGAGCGAACTTTTCTACCGGGCTTTTGAAGACCGTTACCGCGGCTCGCGCGAACTGATTAAATCACGCCTGGCCGTCTACACTCCCTTCCTGACGCCGCTGCTGGCGCTGGGCGCGCGACCGGCCGCACTCGACCTCGGCTGCGGCCGCGGCGAGTGGCTCGAATTGCTGGGCGAAGCCGGTTTCGCGGCGCACGGCGTCGATCTCGATGAAGGCATGCTGGCGGCCTGCCGCGAGCGCGAACTCGATGTCGAACTGACCGATGCGCTGGGTAGCCTGCGCGCCCGTGCCGATGCCAGCGTGGCGCTGGTGTCGGCCTTCCACCTGGTCGAGCATATTCCGTTCGACCAGGTGCAAGCCTTGATCGCCGAAGCGCGCCGCGTGTTGCAACCGGGCGGCCTGTTGATCCTGGAAACGCCGAATCCGGAAAACCTGGTGGTGGGATCGTCCAGCTTTTATATGGACCCGTCGCACCTGCGCCCGCTGCCCGCGCCCTTGCTGGCATTCGCCGTCGACCACTCCGGCTACGCGCGGCACAAGGTGCTGCGCCTGCAGGAAGCGCAGCAACTGCATGGCGACGCGCCGATCGGCCTGATCAACGTGCTCGACGGCGTCAGCCCCGATTACGCGGTGATCGGCCAGAAAACCGCGCCGGCCGAACTGCTGGCCACGTTCGATACGCCATTCGCGGCCAGCTACGGCATCGCCCTGTCCGACCTGGCGCAGCGCTACGAGACGCAGGAAGATGGCCGGCGCGCCGAACTGCATCGCATGCTGGACAAGCTGGACCAGGAATTCCACCTGGAGACGGCGACCACCCGCGTATCGCTCGACAGCGTGCACCGCGGCGTGGCCAGGGTCGCCGGCGGCGTCGAAAGCAATGCGCGGCGCCTCGACAAGGCGGACCAGTCGCTGCTGCAACTGGAACAGCACAACCAGCAGGTGCTGCAGCAACTGGAACAACGGCTGGCGCAGCAGATCGCGCAAGCCGAGGCCCGCCTGACGCAGGGTGAGGAACGCTTGGCACAGGGAGAAGCGCGCCAGGCGCAAGCCGAACAGCGCGCCGTGCAGGCCGAACAGGAAGCGGCATTGCAGCGCCAGCATATCGCCGCACTGCTCGCCAGCAGTTCATGGCGCATCACGGCGCCCTTGCGCCTGGTGGCCGGCACAGCCTACCGCTTGCGCGGGGCGGTCCGCGACGGGCGCGTGCTGAGCGGAATAAAACGCCGCGTCAAGCCGCTGCTGCTGGACCTGGCGCGCGCCACCTTGCGCCGGCCGCGCCTGAAGCGCGTGGCGCGCAACGTGCTCGGCCACTTCCCCGGCGTGCAGGCGCGCCTGCAGCGCATGTTGTACCAGGCGGCCAGCGCGCCGGCGCCGCTCGAAGCGGCCAGCGCGCCGCCGGCACCGCCAGCCAACCTGTCCGACCTGTCGCCGCGCGCGCTGCGCATGTACCGCGACTTACAACGCTCGATAGCGGCAAGGAAGAATTGATGCGAATAGTGATCGACCTGCAAGGCGCCCAGTCGGAGAGCCGTTTCCGCGGCATCGGCCGTTACTCGCTGGCGCTGGCGCTGGGCGTGGCGCGCAACGCCGGCGCGCATGAAATCTGGCTGGTACTGAATGGCGCGCTGGGCGCGTCGATCGCCGACATCCGGCGCGCCTTCGACGGCCTGGTGCCGGCGCAGCGCATCCGTGTGTTCGACCTGCCCGCGCCACTGGCCGAACTGGACGAGAACAATGGCGCGCGCTGCCGCGCTGCCGAACTGTTGCGCGAATATTTTATTGAGCAATTGCAGCCCGACGCGGTGCTGGTGACAAGTTTATTCGAAGGCTTTGTCGACGATGCCGTGGTATCGGTCGGCACGCAGGCCGGCGCGGCCCACACGGCCGTGGTGCTGTACGATCTGATTCCCTTCCTGAATCCGGCCGCCTACCTCGGCAGCAAGACCCAGCAACTGTATTACGACCGCAAGATCGCCTCGCTGCGCCGCGCCGGCCTGCTGCTGGCGATTTCGGATTATTCACGCCAGGAAGCGATCGATGCATTGGCCCTCGACCCGGCCGGCGTGACGTCGATTTCGACCGCCGTCGACGACTGTTTTAGTCCTGCCGAAGTCGCACCGGATGCACTGGCGGCGCTGCGCGCCCAGTTCGGCATCACGCGCGCGGTGCTGATGTATGCGCCGGGCGGCTTCGACAGCCGCAAGAATATCGACGGGCTGATTACCGCCTACAGCCTGCTGCCGCCAGCGCTGCGCGCGCAACACCAGCTACTCATCGCCAGCAAGATGGGCGAGCGCGACCGCGACATGCTACTGGAGCACGCCGCCCGTTGCGGCTTGCAGGCCGACGAATTGATTCTCACCGGCTATGTCAGCGACGCCGCGCTGATCGATTTATATCGCAGCGCCGCGCTGTTCATCTTCCCGTCGCGCCACGAAGGTTTCGGCTTGCCGGCACTGGAAGCGATGGCGTGCGGCGCGCCGGTGATCGGCGCCGACAACACGAGTATCCCTGAAGTGATCGGCTGCGCCGAGGCCATGTTCGACGCGAATCTGCCGCAATCTATCTCCGACAAGATCGCCGCCGTGTTGACCGACCCGGCACTGCGCCAGCGCCTGCTCGACCATGGCAAGGTACAGGCCAAACGTTTTTCGTGGGATGTCTCGGCACAGCGCGCGCTGCGTGCACTGGAAGCGCGTTTCGATTCCCCGGTTCCGGCCCCGGTCCCGGCTCTAGCAGCAGCGTCGCTTGCTGCCGCGCCAGCCCCGGCTGCCGGCGCGCGCCGCCGGCGCCTGGCTTTCGTTTCGCCGCTGCCGCCGGAACGCACCGGCATCGCCGACTACGCGGTGCAACTGCTGCCGGCCATGCTGCCCTACTTCGAGATCGAACTGATCCTGCAGCAGGATAAAGTCACCTTGCCGCCCGCGCTGTCGGCGCTGCCGCGGCGCACCGCCGCCTGGTTCGCCGAGCACGCCGCCGAGTATGACCAGATCCTTTACCAGTTCGGCAACAGCCCCTTCCACAGCCACATGTTCGCGCTGCTGGAACAACACCCGGGCGTCGTCGTGCTGCACGATTTCTTCCTCAGCGCGGTGCTCGCCTATGAACAGATGACCGGCGCCATGCCGGGCGCCTGGCACGAGGCGCTGTATCACGCGCACGGCTATCCGGCGCTGCGGGCGGCCCAGTCTCCGGACGGCATCGAGCAGGCCAAGGATACGTATCCGTGCAATCTGTCCGTGCTGGAAGGCGCGCAGCGCGTGGTCGTGCATTCGGAGCACGCCTTGAACCTGGCGCGCCAGTGGTACGGGCCGCAGGCCGGGCATAACTGGAACGTGGTGCCGCTGCCGCGCGCAACGCCGCTGGGACAGGACCGCGCCGGCGCGCGCCGCGCGCTCGGTATCGGAGCGGACGCCTTTGTCGTCTGCACCTTCGGCTTCATTTCATCGACCAAGCACAGTCACGACCTGCTGCTGGCGTGGATCGCATCCGCGCTGCACAAGGATGCCGCCTGTGAACTGGTATTCGTCGGCGCCAACCATGGCGGAGAATACGGCGCGCAGATGAGCGCGACGATACGCGATGCCGGCAGCAAGCGCATCCGCATCGCCGGCTGGACCGACGAAGACGTCTATCACCAGTACCTGCAGGCGGCCGACGTCGGCGTGCAATTGCGCAGCATCTCGCGCGGCGAAACCTCGGCGGCCGTGCTCGACTGCATGAATTACGGTATGGCCACCATCGTCAACGCCAACGGGTCGATGGCGGCGCTGCCGACCGACACGGTATGGCAATTGCCGGAAATCTTCTCACTGGACGAACTCGGCGGCGCACTGGAAACGCTGCGCGCCGATGCGGAGCGGCGCCAGGCATTGGGTACCAAGGCGCAGCACTTGCTGCACACCGACCACAGCCCGGAACACTGCGCACAACTGTATGCCGCCGCGCTGGACCAGGCCTGGGCCGAAACCGCCAGCGGACGCGACGCGCTGGTGCGCGCGCTGGCCGCGCAAGCGGGCGTGCAGGCCGACGACGATTTGCAGAGACAACTGGCGCAATGCCTGGCCGCCGCGCCCGACGCGCTGGCGCCGCGCCAGTTGCTGGTCGACGTCACCGCCATCGCGCAGCACGATCTCAAAACCGGCATCGAGCGCGTGGTGCGCACCCAATTGCTCGAACTGCTGGCGCGCGTGCAGCCGGGCTTGCGCATCGAGCCGGTCTACCTGAGCGAACAGGATGGACGCTGGAGATATCGTTATGCGCGCCGTTACGCGTCTACCCTGCTCGGCATGGATGGCGCGGCGTACACCGATGCGGTGGTCGACGCCGGCCCCGGCGACATTTTTTACAGCGCCGATTATTCTCCCGGCGCCGTCATGGCGGCGGCGCGCGGCGGCCTGTATGCGCAGTGGCGCGCGCGCGGCGTCGAGATCAATTTTCTGATCCACGACCTGCTGCCGGTATTGCGTCCCGAATTTTTCCCGCCGCACGCCGACCTCGGTCATGGCGCCTGGTTGTCCTGCATCGCCGCCAATGCCGACCGGCTGATCTGCATTTCGGACGCGGTGCGCCAGGAAATGCTGGAATGGCTGGACCGGCCGCAACTGGCAGCGACGCCGCTTGCTACCCCGCTCGCTACCCCGCTTGCGGCTCCGCTGAAACTGGCGGTACTGCACCATGGCGCCGACATTGGCGCTGCGCATGCAGCGGCGCCGGCCGCATCGGCGCTGTTGACGCAATGCGGCGCAGGCCCGGTGTTCCTGATGGTCGGCACCATCGAGCCACGCAAGGGCCACTTGCAGGCGCTCGCCGCCTTCGAGCAATTGTGGGCCGGCGGCGTGCAGGTCAATCTCGTCATCGTCGGCGGCGAAGGCTGGAAACCGCTGGCGCCGGCCGAACGCCGCACGATCCCCGAAACCATCGCGCGGCTGACGCAGCATCCTGAACTGGGACGGCGCCTGTTCTGGCTGCAGGGCGTGAGCGATGAGGAATTACAGCAACTGTATGCCGGCAGCACTTGCTTGCTCGTGCCCAGCGAAGGCGAAGGTTTTGGATTGCCGCTGATCGAGGCGGCGCGCTACCGGCTGCCGGTGCTGGCGCGCGACATCCCGGTCTTCCGCGAAGTGGCGCAGCAGCACGCCGCCTATTTCAGCGGAATGGAACCGGCCCAACTGGCGGGCGCCGTGCGCGACTGGCTGGCGCAGCATGCGCAGGGCGCCAGCCCGGCGTCGGCGGCAATGCCTTGGATGACGTGGCAGCAAAATGTCGCCGGCCTGCTGCAAGTGCTGGCCGGCGCCAGCGATGAACGGCTGTGGCCAGCGCAAACCCTGCACCCGGTCGTCCCATGATGCAGTCTGATTCCCAGCCTGCGCAGCAGCACAGCACTCCGCCGCGACGCCGGCCAGGTATGCGCCTGCGGCTGCGCAAGTACCGCCAGTTCGGCTATGCCGGCTTTATTGTTGCGATCTTCGCCGTCAGCGTGCTGCCCTTCGCACTGGCGCTGTTCAATGCGCCGCCCGAAGTCGAACGGGCGCGCAGTGCGCAACGGGCCGCGCTGCCGCTGCTCGGACCGTTTTTTGCCCGGGTCGAAGGCTGGTATGGCATGTATGCGGCGCCGGTGCAGGAATTGCGCCAGCCGGCATCCTTCCCAAGCGCCTGGACCGGCAGCTGGATGGAGACCGACAAGAATTACGCGCTGTTTGAAAAATGGTTCGCCGACCATCTCGGCCTGCGCTCGCTGATGATACGGGCGAAAAATGAAGTCGATTACGCGCTGTTCCGCTCGTCGAGCCGCGTCTATTTCGGCAAGCATGGGGAACTGTTCGGCCGCAGCGTGACCGACATCGAATTGCCGACCACCGAACTGGTGCTCGATACGCCCGCCAAGATCGATGCCGTGTACCGCGGCGTGCTGAGATATGCGGCCAGGCTCAAGGCCAGGGGCGTGACGATGGTGCTGGTGGCGCCGGTCCAGAAACAGTATTTCCGGCGCGATCACCTGCCCTTCTTCGCGCCGCGCCAGCCCGACGACTCCCACTTCATGCAACTGTACCGGCGCCTGCGAGACACACCGGCCTTGCACATGGTCGACGTGGTGGGCTTGCTGCAGCGCCAGCAACACGTATTCCCGATCTTTTTTCAGCAGGATTTCCACTGGACTGACCCGATGGCGCAGGTCGTGGCGCAGGAAACCGTCAAGCTGATCGCGCGCCTGGAAGGCCAGTCCGGCCACTGGCAATATCCGGCGCAGATCGAATACCGGCCGCTGCAAGGTTCGGAAGCGCGTTTTTCGGCGCGCCTGAACGCGCACGAAGAGGTGCGCGAACCCTTCCTGCAAAAAACCTGGCAAGACCGCCATGCGAGCACCGAGCTCGACGCCGAAAAAACCGGCCTGGAATTTGACACCGATACGCTGGACGACCCTTCCCTGCTGCCGGCCACCTGCATGTACGGCAACAGCTTCGGCGACGGCATGCTGCGCGCCGGCCTGGCCGATCATTTCCAGAAATTCAGCAAGATCAACCGGGCGATGCCGCTGCCCAGCGTACCGGCGCTGGTGCGCGGACGCTGCCGCTACCTGATCATGCAAGTGCTCGATATCCAGGGCATGCACTGGCGCTTGCTGAGCCTGTAACGCACGCCGCGCCGCCGGTGCGGCGCCCCATTATTTCTGGAAGTCCGTCATGGTTTTTTCGTCGCCCGCATTCCTGTTCATCTTCTTTCCCCTGTTTTACGCGCTGTATTTTGTGCTGCCGCGCGTGCTGCGCAATGCCTTCATCCTGCTCGCCAGCGTGGCCTTCTATGTGCTGGGTGCCGGCGCGCTGACGCTGGTCGCGCTCGCGCTCTTGCTGGTGAACTGGAAACTGGCGGCGCTGCTGGCCGGGCCGCGCCGTTCACGCGCGTGGATGACGGCGGCCGTCGCGTTGAACCTGGCGCCGCTGCTGTTCTTCAAATACCTGGTGTTTTTCGCCCAGATGCTCAATGACGTCAGCGGCATCGCGCTGATCGCCGATCCGCACAAACTCGGGCTGGCGCTGCCGCTCGGCATTTCATTTTTTACTTTCCACTTCCTGTCCTACCTGACCGACGTCTACCTGCGCCGCAGCGCGCCCGAACCGAGCCTGCAGAAATTCGCCATTTATATCTTCCTGTTCCCGCACCTGATCGCCGGTCCCGTGGTGCGCTTCGCCGAGGTGAAGCAACAGCTCGACATCCGCTGCCGCCAGCTGCAAAGGAGCGATGTGTTCTGGGGCATGGTGCTGTTCATCGTCGGCCTGGCCAAGAAAATCCTGATCGCCGACCCGCTCGGTGCCGTCTCCGACAGCGTCTACCTGCCGGGCGCCGCGCTGTCGACCTACGCGGCCTGGATGGCGGCGCTGTGCTATGCGTTCCAGATCTATTTCGACTTTTCCGGCTATACCGACATGGCGATCGGCATGGCGCGCATGATGGGCTTCCGCTTCCCGCGCAATTTCAACCGGCCGTACGCGGCGCGCAGCATGACCGAATTCTGGCAGCGCTGGCACATGACCTTGTCGCGCTGGTTCCGAGACTACGTGTATATCCCTCTGGGCGGCAACCGCGCCGGCAGCTACAAGGTGTACCGCAACAGTTTTATCGTGTTCGTGCTGTGCGCGCTGTGGCACGGCGCGGCTTATACCTTCCTCGTATGGGGCATCGGTCATGGCATGCTGCTGGCGCTGGAGCGCGCCGGTATCCTGCGCAGCGAGCGCCTGCGCCTGGGCAGCCTGCCGGTCTTCTTGCTGGCCGTGCTGCTGTGGGTGCCGTTCCGCGCCACCAGCCTGACGCAAACCCAGGCGTTCCTGGGAGCGATGTCGGGCCTGGACGGCGCAGTGCCGCTGTGGAGCGACAACAACCGCATGCTGGCCGACCCGAAGGTGCTATGTTTGCTGTTGCTGTCGGCGCTGATCTGCCTGTGCGGCGACCGCCTGTTTTACCGCCTGCGCCAGCGCAGCTTGCGCCGCCCTTTGCTGCTGGGCCTGTACTGCGGCGCGCTCTACCTGCTGGCCTGCGTGTCCGTGGTCGAGCGCGGCTTCAATCCCTTCATTTACTTCCAGTTCTGAGCGCCGTCAGTGAAAGCGCTGCAGGCCGAACCTGAGCGTGTCGTAGGCGGCGCCGCCGTCGTGGTACAGGAACAGGATGTCGGTGTCGGCCGGCTGGCGGAACAGGAATTTCTTCAATTTCCACAACTGGGCGATCGACAATTGCTCGATATTGTTGGTCGCGACCTGCTCGACCGTGCCGTAATAGCGCGCATACCAGGCCGAGATCTTCGAGCCGTACGAATCTGAAATGATCAGCAGGCGGCGCTGCGGCGCCAGCGGATTCTTGAAGCGAGAAACATCGCCCAGTATCTTCGCCTGCTCGGCCACCTCGGGATAACAGTCGCCGCCATAACAGGCATCCACCTGCGACGCGGCCGTGTCGGGCTGGGTCACTTCACTCAACAGTTTTACGCCGGGAAACAGGTGTCCCACATCCGACTGCAACCACTCGGTGCGGGTGCGCAGCGGCGGCGCGGCATCGTCGAGCGACTTGCCGAACAGGCGCGTCAGGCTCAGGCGCGCGACCTCATCCAGGCCGGCGCCGGACCAGTGGAACCAGGTCAGCGGATACAGCGTCGCCCGCTTGCCGATCTCGCGCATGTCCCCCAGCGGGAACAGGATGGCATCGCGCGCCTCGGCGTTCAAGCGCGGATCGGCCAGCAACCTCGTCACCGGCGTCTCGTCGGCGCTGCAACTGGGCACCAGCCAGGCCGGCACATCGGCGCCGTGCACCACCGGCGACGACGGCACGATCAGCAGCCTGGGCTGCAAGCCCATCTTGTGGAAATCGCCGAACAGCCGGTTCAGGTAATTCAGCGTCTGCGGCGTGGCCGTGGACAGCTTGCCGCAGACATTCGTCAGCGCCTGGAACGGCGGCACATTGGTGCCGTGCGCGGCCAAAAAATAACGGCCATGCTGGCCGGCCGCCATCTGGATCGACGGAAACTCGTTGAACAGCTTGAACCGTACCTGGTTATTCAATCTCACCAGCGCGTTGCGCAGGCCGAAATGGTCATTGACCCAGGCGTCGAGCTGGGCCGGCATGGCCAGCAGCGCCGGCCAGGAAGAAGGACGGACTGGCAGCGGCGCCAGGTTGCGGTTTTCCGCAGTCGGCGCATCGCGGTGCAGCAGCGCGACGCCAGCCGGAATGGCCAGCGCTGCAATCAACAGCGCCTTGCCTGCATGCGCAGCGGCGCGGGCGGCGAAGCGCGGGCGCAAGCTGGCGTTGGGAGTCGGGGACATAGGATCAGAAACGGAAATAAATGAAGGGGTTATAGGTGCCGGCCGCGAGACTGGCGATGCACAACAGCAGTGCGCAGGCGCAGGCGGCCGCTTTCGCGCCGCCCAGCAGCGGGTGCGTGCGGACCGGAGCCGTGCCGGCCGCCGGCAGCGTCGTCGGCGCGAAGCGCCAGGCCGCGATCAGGAAACCGGCCAGCAGCGCCACACCGGCCGATGCGCCGAAATCCATCTGCCACGGGTGCGGCGACGCGCCGCCATGGCCGCCGGCCATGCTGCGCAAATACGCCAGCGCATGCGGCAGGTTGTCGGCGCGGAAAAAGACCCAGCCTATCATCACGCACAACAGCGTATACGCATGGGCCAGCGGACGCGGCAGGCGCGCCAGCACGGCGCCCAGGCCCAGCCGCTCGATCACCAGCAGCAAGCCGTGCCACGCGCCCCAGACCACGAAGGTCCAGGCCGCGCCGTGCCACAGGCCGCACAGCACGAACACCAGCGCCAGGTTGAAATAGGTGCGCGCCACGGAAGCGCGGTTGCCGCCGAGCGGAATATACAGATAGTCGCGGAACCAGGACGACAGACTGATGTGCCAGCGACGCCAGAATTCCGTGACCGACAGCGAGGCATACGGCCGCGCGAAATTGGGCGGATAGGTAAAACCGAGCATGTGGCCGATGCCGATCGCCATGTTCGAATAGCCGGCGAAGTCGAACAGGATCTGGATGCTGTAGCAGGCGATGCCGATCCAGGCGGCCGGTGCGTCGAGTTGCGCGGGGGCGACGGCAAACAGGCGGTCGGCCGGCAGCGCCACGCTGTTGGCAATTAACACCTTTTGCGCCAGGCCGACGGTGAATTGCTGCACGCCGATCCACAGGCGGGCATTGCTGATGCTGCGCTGGCCGATCTCGGCAGCGATCTGGCTGTAGCGCACGATGGGGCCGGCGATCAGTTGCGGGAACATCGCCTTGTACATCGCGAAGCGCAAAAAGCTGGTCTGCACGGCGATGTCGCGGCGGTACACGTCGATCAGGTAAGAAATGCCCTGGAAGGTAAAGAAGGAAATGCCCAGCGGTAGCACGATGGCCGGCAGCGGCCAGCGCTGCTGCTGCGGCAACAGCGCGTTCAGCACATCGATGAAAAAGCCCATGTATTTGTAATACGCCAGCAAGCCCAGGTTGAGCGCGATGCCCAGCGCCAGCAACAGCTTGCGGCGCGCCGCGGCGCGCGCGATCAGGTAGCCGAACCCGTAATTGAGGAAGGCGGAAAACATCAGCAAGGGCACGAAGCGCGGTTCACCCCATGCGTAAAACAGCAGGCTGCCGACCAGCAGGGTCGTATTTTTCCAGGGCAGAACGTAATACAGCAGCAGGAAACAGGGTAAAAAATAAAACAGGAAAACGGGCGAACTGAACACCATATTAAGATCTCATCGAATGATCAAGCGGCAAACTTTATAAGCAAAGTCTGTCATTGTAGCATCCGATTTTCAACACAATCCGCCCCTGACCGCCGGCCGCTGGCGCTCTGCGCGCCCCTGAATACTTATCCGCGCCGCCGCACCACGCACAACTGATAGGGCCGGTGCTGGTCGCCGGCATAGGCGGAATAGGTGCGGCAACCGCCGCCCTGGAGTTGCAAGCCATACCGTCGCAGCACGTCCTGCCCCATCACCAGCAGGCGCGAATTGTCGGCATCGACCTTGGTCGGCGGCACCGAATCGACATGCTGGCCCGGCTCCAGGCCGTAGGCCGACACCATCATGTAGACTTGCCCGCCGCGCTGGTCGAGCATTGCCAGCACCCGCTCGCCGTAGGCCGACGATTCGGGGAAACCGGAACCCAGCGACACGAATGCCAGTTCCCTCGGGAAGTACGGCACCATCCAGCCCAGCGGGGGATCGCCGAACACGGTCAATACGGTGGTTTTTTCCGGAGCCGAAAAACGCGGCGCTTCGACCTTGAAGGCGCTGGCGCCGTAGTGCGCATGGCCCCAGGTCGCCATCGGGAACACCACCACGGCGGACAGCAACAAAGCGCCGGCGCCGAGCGGGCGGGCCAGCGACGGGCGCGCCAGGCGCTGCAGCAGCAGCCAGAACACCAGCGGCGCCAGCAATTCCAGCGGCACCAGGTAGCGGTAGATCGCGAACAGCTTGAGCCACATCAGGTACGACAGCGCAAAAAACACGAGTACGGCCTGGCCGCCCGGCGCCAGCGGCGCGCGCGCGTCGGGTTTGCGCCCAGCGCCGGCAAAGCGGCCGAGGCCAGCGCGCAGCGCCAGCGCGATAAAGGCAACATACAGCAGCGGCCAGATGATCTGCGTCATCGGCAGTTCGATCACGCGGCGCGGATTGAGCGTGAAAATGAAAGGCCATAATACGGCTTCGAGCCAGCCTTGCGGCAGCCAGCCGGTGTCGGCCACGCCGATCGGCGCGGCCAGCGGCGCCTTGAAAATGTTGTTGAACTGGGGGAAAAGCGGATTGCCGAACACGCTCCACATGGTCCAGTACCAGTAACCGGCGGCGGCGGCGATGCCGGCCAGCACGCCGACGCCGAACACGAAGGCCGTGCGCAGCCGCAGCCAGAGGCCCGCGGGCAAGGTCAGCAGCGCCAGGCACAGCGCCAGCGCATAATTCGCATTGGTCAATTTGAGGCCGGTGCCCAGCCCCATGACGACGCCGGCGCCGAGCGCGATCAGCAGGCCGCGCGCGCGGCCCTGCGCCAGTTGCGGCCATTGCCGCAGCAGCCACAGCAGCGCGCCGAGCACGCACAGCGACGTCATGTCGTCGCCCATCGTGTTACCCAGTTGCGACAGGAAAGCGGTGCCCAGGCAGCCGGCCAGCGCCAGCAGCAATGGCAGGCGGTAGCCGCCGCTGGCCGTCTGCGGCAATAAACGGCGCGCCAGCGCCAGCAGCAGCACAAAATTAAAACCGTGCAGCAAGCCCATGACGAAGGCGGCGCCCTGCGGCGGCAGCGCATGGATCAAGCCGTAGTACAGCAAGTCCAGCGTGGGATTGAAATAACTCTGGAACTGGGCCGGCGCCAGGTCGAAGCCGATGCGGCCGTTGAGCAGCGCGTACGCGTTGTACAGGTGGTAATTGCTCAAATCCCAGTTGACATCCTGTCCCAGCGCCATCGACACCAGGCCGCACAGGAAGGGCGCCAGCCAGCAGGCGGCGCGCGCGGTGGCGGCGCGGTCGAGCCAGGCCCAGCCGGCGTACAGCCGGCTCCCCGACGATATGGGCTCTGTCCTTACATCACGCATTGGAGGGTTTCCCGCAGTTTAACGTTTAAAAACAAAATACCGGGCGCTGAGGAAATTGACGCCCATGCCGGCCACCGAACCGGCCGCGACCGCGAACAGCGGCACCCAGCGCGCAGCCGGCAGCGCCAGCAGCACGGCGCTGTAGGCGGCATAGTTGACGGCGCCGCCGCCGGCCATCGCCGACAGGTAGCGCCACCATTCCTGCCAGGTACTTCCGGCGGCGCGGGACTGGAACGTATAGCGGCGGTTGATGCGCCAGGTGACATAAACGGCAGCCAGGAACGACAGCACGCGGCCCAGGTACCAGCCGGTGCCGAGCGCCTGCGCGCCATACAGCACGGCGATGTCGACCAGCAGGCCGGCCACGCCGGCGATGGCGAACCGCACCATCTCGGTGCGCAACTCAGGCATGCTTGACGGCGGGCGCGGGAATGGCGAGGTAGGCGAAGCGTTTCTGTTCGATACGGCCCTTGGTCACCGTATCGAGGATCAGGCCGCAACTGAGAGAAATCACGCCGAACAGGCTCAGCGCGACCGACAGCAGCGCCGTCGGCAGGCGCGGCACCAGGCCGCTCTGCAGATACGTCTCGAGCAGCGGCAGCGACAGCAGGCCGGCGCTGAGCATGAAGCCGAAGAAGGCGATCGAATAGAAGGCCAGCGGTTTTTCCGTCTTGAACAATTTAAAAATGGTCCACAGGATGCGGATGCCGTCGCGGTAGGTATTCAATTTGCTGACCGAGCCTTCCGGGCGCGATTTGTACATCGTCGCCACTTCGCTGACGGGCATGCGCAATTCGAGCGCGTGCACCGTCAATTCCGTCTCGGTTTCAAAACCGGCTGCGTGCGCGGCGAACGATTTCGCATAGCGGCGCGAAAACACGCGGTAACCGGACAGCATGTCGGTGAAAGTGCGGCCGAACACGGCGGCGACAAAACCGGTCAGCAGGCGGTTGCCGAAACGGTGGCCGAAGCGGTAGGCTTCCTGCTCGGTCGACACGCGCGTGCCGACCACCATGTCGAGTCCCTCTTCCAGCAGGCGCGTGGCCAGTTGCGGCGCGACGCTGGCATCATAGGTATCGTCGCCGTCGACCATGATATAAATGTCGGCTTCGATATCGGCGAACATGCGGCGGATCACATTGCCCTTGCCCTGCAGCGGCACGCTGCGCACCACGGCGCCGGCTTCGCGCGCGATGCGCATCGTGTCGTCGCTCGAATTGTTGTCGAACACATACACGGTCGCATCGGGCAGGCAAGCGTTGAAGTCGCGCACGATGGCGGCGATGGTCAGCGCTTCGTTATAGCAAGGGACCAGGATCGCGATGTTCTGGTGGGACAGGCGGCTCACTGGCAGCGCGATGGGTTGAGTGGAGAGTTGGGTCATGTGAATATGCGCGCGGAGACAAACCGCGATTTGCCAATGCTTGGGTTTATAAAGTTGCGATTATACTATGCAAGTAAATCCCGGTAAAAATTTCAACCGGGGCTGGCATGGTGCCGGCGCGTCGGGCGCGCCATAAAAAAACCCGCCGCGGCATGCCTTGGCGGGTTGTCGCGGCCTGATCGTTTAAGGCTTGCGCAGGCCGCCCAGCAGGGCCGCGATTTTCTGTTTCGGTTTAGCTGTCGGCAGCGCCGCGCTGGCCGCCGGCACGGGCGCGCTCTTGGCCGGTTCGTACGGTTTCAGGAACCACGGGTCGACCTTTTCACGCCGCGGCAACGGGCCGGAAGGACGGCCGCCGCTGCCGGAACTGCGCTCGGCCGGGCGCGGCGGACGGCTGCTGTCGCCCTCGGCCGGGCGGCGCGGCGCGCCGGCGCGGCGTTCGCCGTGGCGGTCTTCACGATCGCCGCGCGCAGATTGCGGCGCAAAGCCGCTCAATTCGCCGCGCTTGATGGTCTGCTTGATCAGTTTTTCGATATCGACCAGCAAGCGTTCATCCTTGTCGGAATAAATCGAGATTGCATCGCCCGAGGCGCCGGCGCGGCCGGTGCGGCCGATACGGTGCACGTAATCCTCTGCGTTGTACGGCAAATCGTAATTGATCACGCACGGCAGGTCGGAGATGTCGAGGCCGCGCGCGGCCACGTCGGTCGCCACCAGCACGTCGATTTCCAGCCGTTTAAACGCTTCCAGCGCGGCCATGCGTTCCTGCTGCGTCTTGTCGCCGTGGATCGCGGTGGCTTTCATGCCTTCCTGTTCCAGGCTGCGCGCCAGGCGGGAAGCGCCGATCTTGGTGTTCGAGAACACGATCACCTGCTTTAAATCGCGCTGGCGCAGGATGTGGGCGACGACGTCGCGCTTGTGCTCTTCCTGCACCTTGTAGACGACCTGGGTCACGCGCTCGGCGGTGGCGTTGCTGCGCGCCACTTCGATCGTCAGCGGGTTGTTCAGGAAGGTGTTCGCCAGTTTCTTGATTTCCGGCGAGAACGTGGCCGAGAACATCAGGTTCTGGCGCTGCTTCGGCAGCATGTTGATGATGCGCTGCAAGTCCGGCAAGAAACCCATGTCGAGCATGCGGTCGGCTTCATCCATGACCAGCATTTGCACCTGGCTCAGGCTGATGTTTTTCTGTTCGATATGGTCGAGCAGGCGGCCCGGCGTGGCGATGACGATTTCGACGCCGCCGCGCAGCGCGACGGTTTGCGGCTTCATGTCCATGCCGCCGAACACGACGCACGAGCGCAGCGGCGTGTGCTGGCTGTACGCCTTGACGTTCTCGGCCACCTGCACCGCCAATTCCCGGGTCGGCGTCAGGATCAGCGCGCGCACCGGGTGGCGCGCCGGCGACATGCTGGTGTTGGCCTGCGCCAGCAGCAGCTGGATGATCGGCAGCGAAAAGCCGGCGGTCTTGCCGGTGCCGGTCTGTGCCGCGCCCATCACGTCGCGCCCTTGCAACAGCACCGGGATCGCCTGGGCCTGGATCGGCGTCGGATGCACATAACCCTGGTCGGTCAGCGCGCGCAGGATATCGGGCGACAGGCCGAAGTCGGCGAAGCGCACTTGCGCAACGGGTTCGACGGCCAGCGCGACAGGCGCAGCCGCTGCAACGGCCTCGGGCGCGGCTTGTGCCGCGGGATCGGCGGCGACAGGCGCCGGGGAGGCTGGCGCCTCGGCTGCGGCGGCCGGCGCGGCGCCAGGCGTAGGGATGATCTCGGTTTCAGGCATAAATTTTTTAGTCGGCCTCCGTCCAGCGGGCAGCCATGCTTTCTTCAATAAACAACAACTTTTCCGCGTACCGCGGCAGGGACTGGCCCATCCGGGATGGTACCTGTTTCCGCGCCGCGACGCTTGTCAGCGGCAATTTGGCGGGCACAGGGGGTGGGGGAACACTGGCAGGGCGGCGGCGCCGCGCAGGGGGCGCGGACATGGATACAATCTCAGCGGCGTAAACGATACCCTAAATTCCGGCAACTGTACACGGAAACAGCATTTTTTCCCCATTAAGCATTATATAGTCGGAATAGTGCCGCCGATTTCAAAACTGATGTGAATTCCATGACCATGACGACCCCGTCCCCCGCTCCCGCCGCCGACCCGCGCCCGGTCGCGCCGGAACCCTTGCAGGAAGGCGATTGCTGCCACAGCGGCTGTACCCACTGCGTGCAAGACTGGTATGACGACGCGCTGCAGCGCTACCGCGAACAGTTGCAAGCCTGGCTGAAACGCCACCCCGGGCAAGCGTGAAGCCGGCCCAGATCGGGTTCGCCCCGCAAAGTGGCTCATGCGGCAACGTTGCATCTGCCGCTGACGCCGCTTTGGGGTCAGACCCCGAAGCGGCGCGAACAGTTGCAGGCTTGGCTGGCGCGCCGGCCTGGACAAGCGTGAATCTGGCTCCGGTCCGAGCCCTGCCCCAACAGTGACGCCATACGGCAACGCTTTGCACTCACCGCTGACGCCGCTTCAGGGTCTGACCCCTAGGCGGCGTCAGCAATGGAGTGCGGATATCGGCGTGGAGCACTGGCTTAGAATTCTTCCCAGTCGTCGCCGGCTGGTTGCTTGACGGCAGGCGCCTTGGCGGGTGCTCGCTCGGCTTGCTTGAGCGCCGGGCGCGCCGGCTGGGCCAACGGCGCGCGCGCCGGCGCGGCCTTGCGCGGCGCGGCGGCCGGCGCGCGCGGCGCAAGGCCGGCCGCCGCAGCCGCGTTCAACCGGAACACGCTGACCACCTGGCTCAGGTGCCCGGCCTGGTCCATCATCGACTCGGCGGCGGCGGCGGCCTGTTCGACCAGCGCGGCATTTTGCTGCGTCACCGCATCCATCTGCACGATGGCCTGGTTGACCTGCTCGATGCCGGCGCTCTGCTCGGTGCTGGCGGCCGTGATCTCGGACATGATGTCGGTCACGCGCGTGATGCTGGCGACGATTTCATCCATCGTGCTGCCGGCCTCGTCGACCAGGCGCGAACCGGTTTCGACCTTCTCGACCGAATCGCCGATCAGCGACTTGATGTCCTTGGCCGCCGCCGCCGAGCGCTGCGCCAGGTTGCGCACTTCGCTGGCGACGACGGCAAAACCTCTGCCCTGCTCGCCGGCGCGCGCCGCCTCGACCGCCGCGTTCAGAGCGAGAATATTGGTCTGGAAGGCGATGCCGTCGATGACGGCGATGATGTCGACGATCTTGCGCGACGATTCATTGATCGACGCCATCGTACCAACCACCTGCCCCACCACGTCGCCGCCCTTGACGGCGATGCCGGACGCGGAACGGGCCAGTTGATTCGCCTGGCGCGCATTGTCGGCATTCTGCTTGACGGTCGACGTCAACTCTTCCATCGAGGATGCGGTTTCTTCCAGCGAGCTGGCTTGCTGCTCGGTGCGCGCCGACAAGTCCTGGTTCCCGGACGCGATCTCGCCGGACGCGGTGGCGATGGTGTCGGTGCCGCTGCGCACCTGCGCCACCAGCGTTTGCAAACTGCCCGTCATTTCCTTGAGCGCCTGCATCAACTCTCCCGTTTCGCAGCGCGACTTGACGACGATGTCGCGCGTCAGATCGCCGCCGGCCACTTGCCGCGCGACGTCGACCGCTTCCTGCAACGGCCGCGCGACGATGCGCGCGACCCACAGCGCGAGCAGCATGCCCAGCACCACGGTGGCCACCAGCAGCGCGACGATGACGCTGCGCGACGTGTCATAGACAGAATCGGCGACGGCGCTGGCCTGCGTGCCGCCGTCCACGTTGAGCTTGACCAGCTTGTCGAGCTGGCTGGTGACGTCGGCCAGCAGCTTGGCCGAATTGCCGGTGGCTACGGCGCGCGCCTCGTCCTTCTGGTTTTTGCGCGACAGGTCGATCAGCTTGACATGCTCGACCAGGAAAGCTTGCCACTGGCGGCCGAATTCCTCGTACATCGCCTTTTCTTCCGGGCTGGAAATCAATTTGCTGTAACGCTCACCGTCGCTCTTCAGCTTGGCCAGCGACTCTTCCATCCGCTTTTCAAAGGTACTGTAGGCGGCATCGTCGGCGGACAGCATGTGTCCCAGTTCCCAGCGCCGGAAATCTCCGACGTCGGCGCGCAGCGTCATCACCGTCTGCACGCTGGGCATCCAGTTCTGCGCCAGGTCTTCGGTCGACTGGTTGATGCGGCCCATGGCCAGCATCGCGCTCGAACCCAGGATCAGCGCCAGCACTTGCACGACGGCGAACGAGACGAGCAGTTTGGTGGCGATCTTCAAGTTATAAAACCATTGCATGGCATCTCCCGTTTTTATAATAAGAACCCGGCGTGCACTGCGTACCAGGAACATGGTGCCGCCAAACTTTCATCATGGTCCGCGCCGCGCCACAATGCAAGGTCCGTCAGGGACTGTTCAAGCCATCCGCTAAGTTCGTTGCCGTACCGACCCGGGCCGCCGCCGCCGCTACGCTGCCTGCATGAATGCTTCCCCCGACCAGCAGCCAAGCGATGCCTCGTGGCTCAGCCAGCTCGGCCCCGGCCTGGTGACCGGCGCGGCCGACGACGACCCGAGCGGCATCGCCACTTATTCGCAGGCCGGCGCCCAGTTCGGCTTCGGCCTGCTGTGGACCGTGCTGCTGACGTACCCGCTGATGGTCGCCATCCAGATGATCAGCGCGCGCATCGGCCGCGTGACCGGCCACGGCCTGGCCACCAATATCCGCCGCCATTGCCCAGCGCCACTGCTGTACGCGATCGTCGGACTGTTGCTAATTGCCAACACCATCAATATCGCAGCGGATATCGCGGCCATGGGGCAGGCGCTGCAATTGCTGATCAAGGGACCGGCGCCGCTGTATGCGGCCGGATTCGGCCTGCTGTCGCTGCTGCTGCAAATGTTCATTCCCTACCAGCGCTACGTGCGCATCCTGAAATGGCTGACGCTGGCGCTGCTGGCCTATGTCGCCACGGTGCTGGTGGTGCAGGTGCCGTGGCGCGAAGTCGTGCACGAGACGCTGCTGCCGCGCCTGTCGTGGCGGCCCGATTACATCACGACCGTGGTCGCCGTGTTCGGCACGACGATCAGTCCTTATCTATTTTTCTGGCAATCGTCGCAGGAAGTCGAAGACTTGCACGCCGATCCGGACGCGCACGCGCTGAAACGCGCACCGGAACAGGTGGGACAGCACTACCGCCGCATCCAGCTCGATACCTTGTTGGGCATGGGGTTTTCGAACATGGTCGCGTTCTGCATCATGCTGACGACGGCCGTGACCTTGAACACGCACGGCGTGCATGAAATCACGTCGTCGGCGCAGGCCGCCTCGGCGCTGCGCCCGGTGGCCGGCGAATTCGCCTTCATGCTGTTCAGCCTGGGCATCATCGGCACCGGCCTGCTGGCCATTCCCGTGCTGGCCGGTTCGGCCGCGTATGCGATGGCAGGCACCTTCCGCTGGAAAAACAGCCTGGAACTGGCGCCGTCCGGCGCGCGCAAGTTTTATGCGATCATCGCCGCCGCCACGCTGGCCGGCATCGGCATCGGCTTTTTGCCGCTGGACCCGATCAAGGCGCTGTACTGGAGCGC
Source organism: Pseudomonadota bacterium (assembly GCA_040389645.1). Lineage (GTDB taxonomy): Bacteria > Pseudomonadota > Gammaproteobacteria > Burkholderiales > Burkholderiaceae_D > Rugamonas. Next base: position 52,312 of record JAZJZT010000035.1, read on the forward strand.
CGTCGTCAATGGCGTCATCGCGCTGCCGGTGATGGCGGTGCTGACGCTGCTGGCCGGGCGCCGGCAAGTGATGGGAGAGCTGGTGATTTCGACGCGCTTAAAAGTGCTGGGCTGGCTGTGCACCGGCGTGATGGCGCTGGCCGTGGTCGCCATGTTCGCCACGATGGGATAAGCTGGCGTTTTACTTACCGTACTGGAACGCACGATGTGGATCCGCTCTAGCCTGGCCGCCCTGCTGGCCGCCGCCCTGACGCTGCCGGCGCTGGCCGACGGCCGCCCCTTCCCGCAGCAAGCCAAGCGCGGCAAGATGACGCCAGCCTACGCGCCGGACATCGTCATCGACGGCCAGATGCGCCGGCTGACGCCGGCCGCGCGCATCTTCAGCCAGGATAACCTGATCGAAATGCCGGCCAGCCTGCGCGGGCGCGATATTCCCGTCAACTACGTGGAAGACGCCAGCGGCCAGATCGACCTGGTCTGGATCCTGACCCGCGAAGAGGCGGCCCAGCCGGTGCCATCCGCTAAAGCCAGATGACGGCCGCGCCGAGCGCGGCGATCAACGCGACCTTCGTCAAGCGGTAAGCGGCCGGATTCCACGCCTTGTAGCGGCGCCGGTAGCGCCCCATCACCCAGGAAATTTTAAACAGCTTGCTGACGGCGCCGGTCTGGTCGCCGTGTTCGTTGGGCGAACTGGCCGCCGTCATCAAGGTGCGTCCCAGCCAGCGGTTGAGTGCCCGCGCCCATTGGAAACGCAAGGGGCGCTCGATGTCGCAAAACAGGATGATGCGGCCGTGCTCGCTGCCATTGACGGCCCAGTGCAGATAGCTTTCATCGAACACCACGCCCGCGCCGTCGCGCCAGCTGTGGCGCTGGCCGTCGACATCGATGAAGCAGCGGTCGTCGTTCGGCGTGGCCAGGCCGAGGTGGTAGCGCAGCGAACCGGCGTACGGGTCGCGGTGCAGATTGAGCTTCGCGCCGGGCGGCAATTCGGCGAACATGGCCGCCTTGACCGACGGGATCGCGCGCAACAGCGCACAGGTTTGCGGGCACAGGCGCTCGGCCGACGGGTGGCTGGCGTCGTACCATTTCAAATAAAAGCGCTTCCAGCCATTTTTAAAGAATGAATTGAAACCGGCGTCGTCGTTCTGTTCGGCCGCCTTGATCTTTTGCAGCGCCAGCAAGTGCTCCGCTTCGGCCCGTATCGTTTGCCAATGCTGCTGCAGCGGCGCCAGTTCCGGAAATTCCTGCACGCCGAGGAACGGTTGCGCCGGCACCCGGGAAAACAGGTGCATGAACAGGTTGATCGGCGCCATGAACGATGAATGGTCGAACAGTTGCCGCATCCAGGGCAGGCGCACCTTGCCCCGGAAATGAATGTGGAACACCGAAATCAGATACAAAGACACCACGACCAGCTTCATGGACACCTCCCCCAGCATTGGATAACAGGAAATTGTGCAACTGCAGCAATTGATCATAACCGTGCCTTCGCATTTTTACGGGCACAACATGAACAAGGTTTGCGCAAATCGGTGGACGGTGAATATTTCCATGCTGCCGGCTCTGGTGCGGCGCCGCAAACGCAGGCGGCACGGCGGCAGGCCGCTGCTGATTGCGGGCAGCCGCCGGCGCTTACGCTGCCGGCCGACATCTTGCTACAATGATCGCGACGCATGGCGCCGTGCTGGCAACGGGCTTGCGGCGCACGGTTTTAGTCTGCTCGGACGAAGATTTCAATTGGCGCCATCAGTACTCTAGGCTGATGCGCGCGGCCTGCCGTATCAGACCGGCGAACCCAAAGGAGATGATTGATGTTGACCCACTTGCAGGGCCTGGAGGCCGAGAGCATGCACATCATGCGCGAGGTGGTGGCGGAATGCGACAACCCGGTGATGCTGTATTCGATCGGCAAGGATAGCGCGGTGATGCTGCACCTGGCGATGAAGGCGTTTTATCCGTCAAAGCCGCCATTCAAATTGCTGCATGTCGACACGACCTGGAAATTCCGCGAAATGATCGAATTTCGCGACAGCACCGCGCGCCAGCTCGGGCTCGACTTGCTGGTGCATGTCAATCCGGAAGGCGTGGCCAGGAATATCAATCCGTTTACACACGGCTCGGCCATCCATACCGACATCTGGAAGACCGACGGCTTGAAACAGGCGCTCGACCTGTACGGCTTCGACGCGGCCTTCGGCGGCGCGCGGCGCGACGAGGAAAAATCGCGCGCCAAGGAACGCATCTTCTCGATCCGCTCGGCGCAGCACCGCTGGGACCCGAAACAGCAGCGCCCCGAATTATGGCGCATGTATAACGCGCGCAAGCACAAGGGCGAAAGCATCCGCGTCTTCCCGATCTCGAACTGGACCGAACTCGATATCTGGCAATACATCCACCTGAACCAGGTGCCGATCGTGCCACTGTATCTCGCCAAGGAGCGCCCGGTGGTCGAGCGAGACGGCACCTTGATCATGGTCGACGACGAGCGCATGCCGCTCAAGGAGGGAGAAGTGCCGATGATGAAAAAGGTACGTTTCCGCACGCTCGGCTGCTATCCGCTGACCGGCGCCATCGAAAGCGAGGCCGATACGCTGACGGCGGTGATCCAGGAAATGCTGCTGGCCCGCACATCCGAGCGGCAGGGCCGCCTGATCGACCACGATTCGGCCGGATCGATGGAAAAGAAAAAACAGGAGGGTTATTTCTGATGGCGCACGTATCCGACATGATTGCACAGGACATCGATCAATACCTGCACGCCCACGAAAACAAAAGTTTATTGCGCTTCATCACCTGCGGCAGCGTCGACGACGGCAAGAGCACGCTGATCGGGCGCCTGCTGTACGAATCGAAGATGCTGTTCGAAGACCAGTTAAATCAGCTCGAAATCGATTCCAAAAAGGTTGGCACGCAGGGTGGAGACCTGGACTTCGCCCTGCTGGTCGACGGCCTGTCGGCCGAGCGCGAACAGGGCATCACGATCGATGTCGCCTACCGCTTCTTTTCGACCGACAAACGAAAATTCATCGTGGCCGACACGCCGGGCCACGAACAGTACACGCGCAACATGCTGACCGGCGCCTCGACCGCCGACGTCGCCATCATCCTGGTCGATGCGCGCAAGGGCATCCTGACGCAGACGCGGCGCCACAGTTACCTGGCGTCGCTGATCGGCATCCGCCATATCGTGCTGGCCATCAATAAACTCGACATGGCCGATTATTCGCAGGCGGTCGTCGAACGCATCGATGCCGACTACCGCGCGTTTGCGCACACGATCGGCTTGCACGATATCGTGACGATTCCCGTGTCGGCGCTGAAGGGCGACAACATCACGCAGGCCAGCGCCAACACGCCGTGGTACACCGGCCCGACCCTGATCGGCCACCTGGAAACCGTGCAGCCCGAAACTGCGGCCGGCAACACCGGGCCCTTCCGCCTGCCGGTACAGTGGGTCAACCGGCCGCATGCGGATTTCCGCGGCTATGCCGGCATCGTCGCCGGTGGCAGCGTGCAGCCGGGCGACCGCGTGCGCGTGTTGCCGTCCGGGCGCGAAAGCAGCGTCGCGCGCATCGTCACGGCCGACGGCGACCTCGATCGCGCCATCACCGGGCAATCGGTGACGATCACCTTGGCCGACGAGATCGACATCAGCCGCGGCGACATGCTGGTGTCGAGAGACGCGCCGGCCGGCGTGGCCGACCAGTTCGAGGCGACCATTATCTGGATGAGCGATGAAGCGATGCTGCCGGGACGTCCGTACTTATTGAAAATCGGCGCCAGGACCGTGACGGCGACCGGCGCGACGCCGAAATACAAGGTCAACGTCAATACGATGGAACAGTTGCCGGCCCGGACGCTGGGCTTGAATGACATCGGCGTGTGCAATTTGCACCTGGACCAGGCGATCGCGTTCGACGCTTATACAGACAACCGCGAGACCGGCGGTTTTATTTTGATCGACCGCCTCAGTAACAATACGGTCGGCGCCGGCCTGCTGCACTTCGCCTTGCGGCGCGCGCAGAACATCCACTGGCAGGCGATCGACGTCAACAAGCAGGCGCACGCGCAACTGAAAGGGCAAAAGCCTTGCCTGATCTGGCTGACGGGCTTGTCGGGTTCCGGCAAGTCGACCATCGCCAACCTGGTCGAGAAAAAGCTGCATGCGCTGGGCAAGCATACCTATCTACTCGACGGCGACAATGTGCGGCACGGCTTGAACAAGGATCTCGGTTTTTCCGAAGCGGACCGGGTCGAGAATATCCGGCGAGTCGGAGAGGTCGCCAGGCTGATGGCCGACGCCGGGTTGATCGTCGTGGTGTCCTTCATTTCACCGTTCCGTTCCGAACGCGACATGGCGCGCGGGCTGGTCGAGGCGGACGAATTCATCGAAGTGTTCATCGACACGCCGATCAGCGTGGCCGAGGAGCGCGATCCGAAGGGGCTATATAAAAAGGCACGGCGCGGCGAACTGAAAAATTTTACAGGCATCGATTCGCCATACGAAGCGCCGGAGCACCCGGAAATCCGCATCGATACCACGACCCTGTCGCCGCAGGAAGCGGCGGAACGGATTGTCGGGCACTTGCTGGGTAGTGAGCTGGGTGGCTGAGCCTGCGCTTGCGAAAATCAAGTGCAAAATCTGGGGTCAGACCCGTGGGTCTGACCCCGGCCTTTGCACTTGATTTGGTTCATGAATAAGCCAACCACGAATTAGGCCAAACGGACGATACGCCCGCCTCTGCGTGAAGGTATAAGCACAACATGGGATCGCTCCGCGATCATGCGCGAAGGAGAAACATGTTGAGAACGCCCGTTGCCCACTGCCCCGCGCCGCGCCTGTTCGACACGGCGGCGCTGCCGTCCGACCACTTGAGTACACTGCTCGGCCTGATCTATCAGGGACCGATGGAGGAAACGCCCTGGGCCAGCGCGCTCGAGTATATCCGCCGCCAACTCGACGCCAGCTTCGCCACGCTGGTGTTGCGCACGCCGGCCAGTACGCGCCCGGGACTGATCGTCAACGCGTCGATCTACGGCGCGTCGCTGCCGGGCGAACCGGCGTACAGCAACGATTACTATGCGCTGTGCCCCTTCCTCGACCTGCCGGCCGACCAGGTGCGCACCGCCGACGAGCTGTTCGGCGCCGACGGCTGGCATGCCAGCCCCTTCTACCGGCAATACCTGCAGGCGCTCGACCTGCGCTACATCCTGGCGGCCAACATCCGCACCGACGATGGCGTCGAATGCGCCTTCTTCGTCAGCCGCAGCCACGGCATGCAGGATTATTCGGCCGCCGAACGGGATTATGTCGCGGTGCTGCTGCCGCACCTGAAAAGAGCGGTGAGTCTTCATGCTCAACTCGACGCGGTGGAATCGGAACGCGCGCTGTACGCCGGCACGATCGACAGCATGTTGATCGGCACCGTGATCCTGGACGAAGCGGGTAAAGTTTTAAAGAGTAACAATGCGGCGGACGGCCTGATCGCGGCCGGCGACGGCATCGTGCTCGGTCACGGCGTGCTGGGCGCCTGCTGCCCGGTCGAGAACCGGCAATTCCAGAAGACGATCCGGCTGGCGTTGGCCAGGCACGTGGCCGCCAGCAGCGCGCCGGTCGAAGTGTGCACCCTGTCGCGCAACTCCGGCAAGGCGCCGCTCAGTGTGTTGATCCGCCCGATTCCGCTGAATTACTATGCGAGACAGAGCCACCGCAGGCCCGCCGTTGCGGTTTTTATACGCGATCCGGTCAGCACCTCGCAGACCTCGCGCGACTGCATGCGCAAGTTGTTCAAGCTGACCCGCACGGAAACCGAACTGGCCCTGCTGCTGGTCGACGGCTTGACGCTGGACCAGGCGGCGATCGAGCTTGGCATCATGAAAAACACGGTGCGCGCGCACCTGCGCGGCATCTTCACGAAAACCGGCGCGACGCGCCAGGCCACGCTGGTGAAAACCCTGCTGAGCAGCGTGATTTCGCTGGCTTAAGGTCTGGCAGTCATGGCGCCAAATTGGATTGCGCACAAAAATCAGATGCAGAATCTGGGGTCAGACCCATGGGTCTGACCCCGGCACTTGCACTTGATTTGGCCTTAAAAAGACCACCAGCCTTGAACCTGTCATTGCTCATCGCGAATGACATAATACCTCCCCCTACGAACCGCTACCGAATCGCTCCTCGAAACGGGCAATGAACCGCTCGACATCCGCTTGCGGCAGGTGGTTGATGCCGGCCGCGAGCTTGCGCCCGCCCCCAGTATCGAAGGTGCGGCAAAACGCTTCGGCGCTGACCGGGCTCAGATTCGGCACGCGCACGCTGACGCTGAAAGCGCCACAGGCTTTCGGAGAAAGGATCGCCAGCGCATGGTCCGGCTGCGCCTGCCGGAGTTCGTTGGCGAACACCCCCGTCACGCGCCGCGCCCAGCACGCGTCCGGCAGCAGCATCAAGGTCGCGCCCGGCAATTGGCGGATCGGCGCGAGCTGGCGCGCCTGCGCCATGTCGCTGTGATAGCCGGCGGCCAGTTGCGCGTACGCCGGCGAATGGCGCACGAAATCGAGCGGCTCGGCGAACGGCAGCATCTGCGCCGCCAGGTCGGCGGGATCGAAATGCAAATCGGCCACCGTCTCGCCGTAGGCGTTGTAATTCAGATAGGTGCCCAGTTGCCGCAAGATCGCCACCTCGTCCGCCTTGAAACCGCTCGCCAGCGCATGGCCGACCTTGGCCAGCGCGTCGCCAAATGTCGCGACGATGGCCCAGGCGCGGTAACGCCCGCCGAGATGGCGGTCGACCAGCAGGCTGGTGCAGACTTCGGGCGATTCGTCGATGTGCGGCGTGAAGCCGGTGTGCAGCGGCAAGTCGCCGGCGTAATGGTGGTCAAAATAATGGACCCGCGCGCCGCTGTCGAGCAGCCGCAGCAAGTCGGCGCGGTTGCTGTCGAGCGAGACGTCGAGCACCGTGACTTCGTCGCCGGGACCGGCGTCGATGCGGCGCAACAGCTGGATGTCGCGCTTGACGCCGGTGACCAGCGTAACCGGTGCGGCGGGCGCGATGCCGCGCGGCGCGGCCAGGCGCAATTGCTGCAACGCGCACAGGCCGTCGGCGTCGCCGTTAAAAGCGTAATAGCAGCTCATGAAATAAGGCCCTGTTCCTTGTCCGGAAATGCTTGCATGATGATCCTCCCACTATGCCATGAAATCGCCGCCGTTGGCATCGAGCGCCGCGCCGGTGATCGCATTGGCATAGTCGGACACAAGAAACAGCGCGGCCTTGGCGCAATCGTCGTCGGTCGGCAGCTTGCCGAGCGCGATATTGGCGGCGATCGGCGCGACCAGCTGTTCTTCCGGCACCTGGTGTTCGGCCGCCATGTGCCGCATGTAACCCTGCACCGGCGCGCCCCACATCCAGCCCATGTAGACGCTGTTGGCGCGGATGCCGTGCGGCCCGAGTTCGCGCGCCAGGTACTTGACGGCCACCGTCAGCGCGCCCTTCGACGCCGCATATCCTCCTTCTCCGGGAAACGGCTTGCGTGTGGCTTGCGTGTTGATCATGACGATCGCGCCGCCGCCCTGCTTTTTCATCTGCGGCACCACTTCCTGGGTCAGCGTCATCGTGCCGAACACATTGGTGTCGAACACTTCGCGCCAGCCCTGCAAGTCGGCATCGGCGATCGCTTCCGGGAAATTGCCGTGCACGAAAGCGCTGTTGACCAGCGCGTCGATGCGGCCGAAACGTTCGACGGTTTGCGCCACCAGCTCCCTGCACTGCGCGCGGTCGGTGATGTCGGTGACGACTTTTAATACGGCGCAATCGGCGCCCAGTTCTCCGATGCGCCGTTCGGCGTCGTCCAATTTGGCGGCAGTGCGAGCGGCGAGGATCACGGCGCTGGCGCCTTCGCGCGCCGCCTCGATGGCCAGCTTGACGCCAAGTCCGGGGCCGATGCCGGATATGATCACGACCTTGTTACGTAACAGCATGTGCAATGTCTCCTGTGTGGTTGTAATTAAAGCCACAGACCGTAGCAATGTCATTCCCGCGCAAGCGGGAATCCAATTTTGTGTCTCGGATCGCACCAGAAATGGGATTCCCGCCTTCGCGGGAATGACAGATTTGGCGCCAACTTGACGGCATTAAGGTCTGTCACTTGAATGTTGGCTCCGTATCGATTCCCGTCCGCACGGAACGGCAGGCGGCTCGATATGCCGCGCACGGTACGGTGCGAAATCCCGTTTCAATTGTTCTTCGTCCAGGCCGAACTGTTCCAGCGTGTAGTCGTGCGCAGCGCGCCGGTCGCGCCGGTTTTGCATTAACCAGGCCCGCATCGCGGCGCGTACCGGTTCCGTGAAATCGATGCCGGCGAAGCGGTACACGGATTCGATGACGCCGAAGGGATCGCTGACCGTGTCCTCAAAACGGATGTCGAGGAAGCGCTCGGCCGGCAGTGTGTCGCGTACCGACATCGCATGGTGCACGGCGCGCCGCATGCGCGTGCTCCACTGCCGCCCCACCGTTATCGGATCGGGCGCGTCGGCGTACATCTGCCACAGGGTATGGGCCATGCTGGCCATCGACGGAATCGTGTGCGCCGGGTCGCGGTGCGTCAGCACGACTTGCGCTCGCGGGAATACCTTGAACAACACTTCCAGCGTGTGCAGGTGCTGCGGCGTTTTTAAAATCCAGCGCGGCGCGGCCGGCACGCCGCGCAAGCCCTTTTGCCACTGCAGGAATTGCAGCATTTTTTTCAAATACTCGTAGACCGGCGTCTGGTCTTGCCGGTCCAGCCAGGCGGTGTAGCTCGGCACGTTCACATACGAATCCATCGCCGACATGAAGGAATGCTCCATCAGCATGAATTCTTCGTCGGCCTGCATCGCGTCGAGCGGGTGGATCGCCAGGATTTGCGGGATGTATTCGATCATCATCTCCACTTCGCCGCGCGCCAGCGCGATGCGCTGCGCCGGGTCCTGCGCCGGCTGGCCCGGCAACGGCGCCGGATAGCGGGTTTCCCACCACGCCGCCGAATAAAAGCGTGGATCGACCGCCAGCGCGCGCTGCAGCAAGGTGGTGCCGGTGCGCGGCAGGCCGACGATGACGAGCGGATCGTCGATCGGTTGCGCCAGGATTTCCGGGTAGCGCTTGCAGTAATCTTCGATGATCAGGCGGTTCACCAGCTGCATGACGATTTTTTCGTGCAGCAGCGAGATGCCTTGCGCGGACAGGTTCGCTTCCCTCGCCAGCGAATCAAACAGCACGTCCAGCGCGGCGCGGTAATTGCCGCCGCCGAAATCGCTCAAGCCGCCGGCGCGTTCGACCGCCAGCGCCAGCAGGCGATCGACATCGAATCCAGCGTTTAAATTGGCATTGGCGTTCATGCAGCCTCCAGCAACGTGGCGAGTTTGACGACGCGGGTGGTCGGATGCACCGGCTGCGCCGCGCCGACCCAGCGCAGGCACATGGTGCCGTTATGGTGTCCGGCCGTTTCCAGCCAGTTGGGCCGGCCCGGGTCGCGGTGCGCGACGATCAATGTGACGCCGCCAGTGTCGTTGTAGCGGGCGCCGTGCTGGTTGACGCAGATCGCGTGATGACGGTAATCGAGCGACTCCATCCAGTAGTTATTGAGCTGGAAATTCCAGAAATCGCAATCGGGCACGCGCGCCACGTCGATGACGAGTGCCTCGTCGTCGGCCAGTTCCCAGTACGAGTGGTAATAGTAAATGTTCGGATCGCCGCCGGCCGCCTGGCACAGCGCCTGGTCCGCCGGCGGTAGTTGATTCGGATGCGCGCGGTAGCCGGCCGCCCAGTCGGCGAAGATGCGCGAAGTCTGTTCGACGAAATTCGCGGCGCGCTGCAAACCCTGGTGCAGCGCTTGCGGCGCCAATGGTGCCGGCGAACCCGCCGCGCCGATCCGCTCGATTTTCAGTTGCGCGATTTTTTCCGCTTTGCGGTCGAGGAAAGTCTGCCTGACGACCAGCGCATTGGTGGCCGCTTCCATCTTTAACCAGTTGCCGTCGCATGGCTGCTGGCTGAGGGTAATGTTGAAATTGCCGTCTTCATCGACCTGCAAGTGCTTGGCGTCGATGAAGCCGGTCTGTGTCATCTTGCCGTCGGTTTCGTAGCCGCCCTTCTGGGTGCCGAAACTCAGGTAAGACACCGTGCCGCGGTTGCCGGAGACGCGGTAATCGTGACGGCCGTCGAGGCGCGCGTACTGATAAAAATTGTCCGGATTGTCGGCGCCGATCTTCGCCGTTTCGTGCGACGGCGAGAAAAAGCCGGGAAAGGCGGGGTCGGCGAATTCCACGTGCATTTCCAGCGCGATGCGCAGCAGCCGGCTCAGGTAACGGTAGCCTTCGGCGCAGCTGAACGGATCTTGCGGCGCTTCCGGGCGCAGAATCTGCTGCCCGCTGCGTTTTAAAGTGTCGCAGAACGCGGCCCAGGTTTCCCCGGACAGCAGTTGCGATTCGATGCTGCCTGTCTGCATGGTGATGCTCCTGTCATCCGCACACTGGCGGGATGGATGCAGAGTACCAAGGGCAAGCCGATGCATTCTTCGTCCGAGCGGACTAGGACAGCTGGCGGCGCGGCTGGCAAGATGAAGACCCGCTATTTCAAGGAGACTGGCATGTCCGATACAGCAAACCTGGTGACCTCGGTCACGGTACAGATCAATGCGCCCGCGGCGCTGGTGTGGGAAATCCTGGTCGATCTCGACCGCTATCCGCAGTGGAATCCCTATACCGTCAAGGTCGAATCGACGCTGAAAATGGGAGAACCGGTCAACCTGTTCCTGCCCGATCCGACCAAGCCCGGAGAGTTGATCCACGTGATCGAACACCTGGCCACGTTCGATGCGCCGAAACAGCTGTCGTGGGAATTGTCGCCATCCGAACGCTCGCCCGACGCCGCGCGCCGCGATCAATATATCGAAGCGACCGGCGAGGCAAGCTGCACCTATTACACGACCGACCTGTTCCTGGGACCGACCGCGGCGACCGTGATGGAACAACACGGGCCATGGGTCCGGCAGGGATTCGATGCCGTCGCACGCAGCCTGAAGGCGCGTGCCGAACAGTTGTATGCCGATGAAAAAGTGGAAGAACGGCGCGCCTAGATGATTGAGTACCGGATTCAGTATGATCCGGTATCTCGCCCCCGCTCAAGGCATGGAAATTCGGCCATGCCTTTGACGCCTTGTTGAGACTTCTCATTACGGAAAGAGACCCAGGCTGCCAAGGTATTCTTGCCGGTGCCAGCCTGTTTATACGGCGAATGGATCCGCCTTGAATCTCCCACCCTGTAACGTATAATCCACAATAACCATGTATCAAATAAGCGACTATTTGGCCGTGGATGGGCACGACCCCATGAAGGAATGGCTTGCGAACCTGGCTGACCGCCAGGCGCGGGCACGTATCCTGGTGAGGGTGCAACGCATGGCCGCCGGGAATTTTGGCGATTGCAAGCCCCTTGCCAATGGTGTGTGGGAATTGCGTATCGACCATGGGCCAGGATATCGCGTGTACTACGCGCGGTCCGGCGAAAAACTCTTGCTACTGTTAATCGGTGGCGACAAGCGCAAGCAGCAGGCCGACATCGCTACAGCCATTGCGTACTGGAAAGACTGGAACAGGAGAAATGTGCCATGAGTAAAGCAGATCGTTCGCATGATGATGCAGTGGTTGAGCTGTTGCGCGAAGACCCCGCTTTTGCGGACGAATATCTTGCCGCCGCAATGGAAGAAACCGACCAAGCCGGCGGCCGCGAAGCCTTGCTGGCGGCGCTGCGGCACGTCGCGGAAGCCCAAGGCATGGCCGCCGTGGCCGAGCGTGCCGGCATTCCGCGTGAAAGTCTATATCGTGCCTTGTCCCCTAACGGCAATCCCACCATCAAAACGCTGCTGGCCGTGCTGGACGCCGCCGGCCTGAAACTGGGCGTGCACCGGATTATCGCAGTCTGACCGGTTATTCAGCCACCTGCGCGCGGGTGACTGCCCTCCTGACAGCGCAACAAAAGCGGGCGCCGCGCAAACCCGGCTAAAATGCGCCGATGCAAAGCAAACCTCCCAAATTTCCCGGCCCGTTGACCGCAAGGGCGGCCGTGCTGGCCGTGCTGCTGTCGGACGGCGACCAGACCGGCGCGGAACCGCTGCAAGGCCGCGTCACGCTGGCGGCCATCGTCAAGACTTTAAAACGGAAATATCACTGGCCGATCGAGGCCGACAGCTTCCCGGCCAACGCCGCCGACGGGCGCGCCACCTGGGCCACCGTGTACAGCCTGCCGCCGGCGGTCATCGCCGCGGCACTGGACGCCGGCGGCAGGGAGTGGCTGGAAAGAAGGATGGTGGCCAAGGCGGCGCCGCGCTGAGAAAGCCTGTGAAATCAGGTCCAGCCGGCGTCGACGACGAATTCCTGCGCCGTCACCATGCGGCTGTCGTTCGAACCGAGAAACAGCGCCATGCTGGCGATATCCGCGCCGACGATGCGGCCCGGCAGGCACTGGTGCTGGTCCATTTCCCGCTCGCCGTCGGCATCGACCCACTTGTCGAGCTGCCTGGCCGTCATCACCCATCCCGGCGTCAGCGTGTTGACGCGCACCCGGTGCTGGCCGAATTCGCGCGCCAGGCTGCGCGTCAATCCGTTCACCGCCGATTTGCAGGTGGCATACACGGCGTAGCCTGACACCTTGTTCTTCCAGCCGGTCGAACCGAGGTTGATGATCGCGCCGCCGCCGCGCCGCAACATACCGGGCATGACCGCCTGCGCAGCGAAGAACGCGGCCTTCAGGTTGATCGTCATCTTCGCATCGAAATAAGAGTCGTCGACGCCAAGGAATTCATGCCGCTCGTCGTTGGCGGTATTGTTGACGAGGATGTCGATATCGCCCAATTGCGCGACCGCCCGCGCCACCGCGGCGCGCAATGCATCCATGTCCGCCAGGTCGCAGGCGATGAACAGCGGCACGCTGGCCACCCGTCCCTGCAGCGATTGCAGCAGCGCGGCGGAAGCCTCGACGTCGCGGTCGGCGAACGCCACCAGCGCGCCCTGCCGCGCATACGCGCTGACGATGTCGGCGCCGATGCCGGAACCGCCGCCGGTCACGAATACACGTTTACCATGCAGGCTCGGATAAACGGTCATTTCGCTTATTGCGCTCATTGCGCCACTCCCGCGCGCCAGGCGGAGACAAAGGCGGCGGCGTGCTGCGCCAGCGCGGCCAGTTCGATCCCCGGCGAATACAGTTGCCCGCCGATGCCGGCGCCAGTCGCGCCGGCGCCGATCCACTGCGCCAGCGAGACCGGCGAGACGCCGCCCACCGGCCAGAGCGGCGTCCCTGCCGGCAGCACGGTGGCGATCGCCTTCAGGCCCGCGCAGCCGATCGCCTCGGCAGGGAACAGTTTAAGGGCGTCGGCACCCGCCGCGAGCGCCGCGAACGCCTCGGTCGGCGTCGCGATCCCCGGAGCGCACAGCATGCCGCGCCGCGCCGCGTGCGCAATGACAGCCGGATCACAGTTCGGCGCGACGAACAGGCGCCCGCCCGCCTCGTACACGGCGTCGACATCGGCCACGCTGAGCATGGTGCCGCCGCCGACGATCGCGTCCGGCGGCGCGATGGCCGCCAGTTCCGCGATGGCGGCGATTGCGCCGGGGCGGTTCAAGGGTACTTCGAGCAGACGGAAACCGGCATCGAACAGGATGGCGCCGACCGCGCGCGCCTCGCCCGGTGCAAGGCCGCGCAGGATCGCGACCAGGGGTGGATCGAACTGCGCAGGATTCATATGGCTGCCTTGGATAAAAATTGGGAGAGCGCCGCGAGATATACGCGGTGCGGGTCGAGTTGCGTGGCATCGATGCCGAACAGGGCGGCGGCGCGAACGTAGCGCTGATGCAGCGCGGCCGATGCGATCAGGGAGACCGACGATGGCGCTCCATCTCCGGCATCGATCGCGGCCATGAATTCGGTGCCGATCAACAGGCCGCTTATAAAGCCGCGCGCGTGCGCCGCCGGCATGGCGCCGGAAACGACGCGAGCCCGCACGCGGAACAGGGAATTGGTCAAGGGCGCGCGCAGCCACGCCTCGGCGACGCCAGCGTCGAATGCCGCGTCGTCATCGCCGTCGGCCATCAGCGGTGCCAGCGTGCCCTGCGCCGCCAGCGACGCAAACAGTTCGCCGGTCATGTAAGTCGAGATGTTTTCGATGACGCCGTCGCGCAGCAGCACCCATTTGCTGTGGGTGCCCGGCAAGACCACCCAGCCGGTGCGCCGGCCAAGCGCCATCGCGCCAAACAATTGAGTTTCTTCACCGCGCATGACGTCGATGCCGCCTTCTCTCTGGCAGTATCCCGGCACGATGAAGCAATCTCGCCCGAGGTCGTGATTATCGACGCGCACGAGGTGTGCCGGCAGCGCGTCGAGCGCCACGCCGGTATCGAGATAGGGCACTTCGCGCCAGCCACTGGCGCTGCCGACCATGCCGGACATGAGTACGGGGACACCGGCGCCGACCTGCATCCGCGCCAGCAGCTCCGCCAGCGATTCGGCGAAACGGCCGCGCGCGGCGAGCATGCCCTGGTTATCTTCCTGCGTCGCCAAGCAGGCGCCGTCCCGGTCGATCAGGTAGGCGCGGCGGTTGCTGGTTCCCCAGTCGATGCCGACAAGTTGCTGGTGCATGGAATGACCTATCGAGTTCGTATCCGGTACATCGTACGGAAACGACCAATATCAATCCAATAGCATATTTAGCTACTTGTATATGTTATTCATATACCTTGACTTAACGGCGGGCGTACCGGATAGCGCTGCGCCACCACTTCGCGCAGCGCGGCCAGCATCGCCTCGGCGCCCGGCGACAGCTGGTGGTGTTTGCGCGTGATGATGCCGTACATGTCCATCCGCAGGTTCAGCTCGAACGGCAGCACCGCCAGCAGGCCGCTGTCGACGTAGGGCTGGGCCAGTTCGGCCGGCAGCGGCGCCACCATGTCGCTGCCCGCCAGCAGGCTGGCGATGGTCGGCAGCGCCAAGGTCGACACCGTTTCCGCCGGCTGCGCGACGCCCTGCGACAGGAATAAGGCGGCAATGCGCTCGCGCACGATGCTGCCGGCCGGCGGCAAGATCCACCCTTGCAGCGCCAGCTCGTCGAGTTGCAAATCCGCGCGGGCGGCGAACGGATGGCCGGCGCGCGCGATCAGGCTGTGCGGCTCGTCGGTGACGGGTTCGAAATGCAGTTCGTCGCTCGCCTCGGTGTCGAGGATGCGGCCGACCACGAGATCGAGGTCGCCGGCGCGCAGGCGCTCGACCAGCGGCAGGCTGGTGTCGACGCTGATCGACACGTGCACGCGCGCGTGGCGCGACTTGAGCAGCGTGACGGCTGGCGGCACGAGCGTCGTCGCCGGCGTCAGCACGGTGCCGACGTCGACCCGTCCGCGCAGGCCGGAAAGCAGTTCCATCACTTCCTGGTGCGCCGCGTCCATCTCGGCCAGCGCGGCGCCGGCGCGGCGTATCAAGACTTTACCGTACCAGGTCGGCGCCACGCCGCGCGGCATGCGCTCGAACAATTGCACGCCGAGCGCATGTTCGAGTTCGCCCAACAATTTGGACGCGGCCGGCTGCGTCAGGTTCGCCGCCTCCGCCGCGTGCAGGATGGAGCGGTGGCGCCCCAGTTCGACCAGCAACACCAGGTGGCGGGTCTTCAGGTAGGAGCGGACAAAACGGTCGGAATGGGGATCGGACATGGAGTGAAATGGCCTTTAGCTGACAATACGCGCACGAAACCAGGCTGCGAGAACGTCCATTTCAAGCGTTCCGCCAGCCACCATTTCCATGGTTCGAATCGCATCGAGCGGATCGAATTTCAAGACGACGCCATTGTCGGCCAGGAACACACGAGCGACCACCCAGGCAGTTCTCTTGTTGCCATCACTAAAGCCGTGATTTGAAGCCAGGCCATGCGCATACGCGGCCGCAAGGTCCGCCGCGTCCGGTTTAGGATTGCCGTAAGAATCTAGTTGTTCAGGCCGCTTTAACGCCGACTCGACGGCATTCTTGTCGCGGACGCCATCGAGCCCGCCATGCCGCGCCAGTTGGCTGTCATGGATGGCATAAGCCAGATCAGCGCTGATCCAGCGCCAAGCCGTCATTTAGCCAGCGCCCGCAAGATTTCACGGTCATCGTGCATGATCTGCTCAGCCAACGCCATCTGCCGCTCAAAATCAGGATCGTACGACGTGATCCGCAGTCCGCCGTCGGGTGCATCAGTCAGAAAGAGCGAGTCGCCCTTTTGCACTCCCAGCTTGGCTTTGGCTTCCTTGTTGAGGATAAAGCCCTCGGAAGCGCCTACAGTGGTAACTTTGAACTTGAGCATAGATCCTCCTATATAATTTTTATTATATAGAAAATCAACCTCAGAAGTCCATTGCTTCGCATGGAGAAAGAAATATCATGGCACGCATGTTTAACCCACCACATCCGGGGCTGATCTTGCGCGATGACGTTCTTCCAGCGCTGGGTTTATCCGTTACCGAAGCTGCGCAGCAGTTGGGCGTGAACTGTGTCACGCTGTCCCGCGTCCTCAATGGCCACGCCGCTATTTCGCCCGAGATGGCTTTGCGTATTGAGGCTTGGCTGGGCGTAGAGCGCGGCGGCGAAGCGCGCCTGTGGCTAGCGGAACAAAGCGCATACGATGTGTGGCAAGCTGCACAAAAATTCGTGAATAACCCTATGCAGGTTCAGCCGGCACCGCTGGCGGTCTAGATCGGCTACACAGCGCTTACATGATCATCCAGCGAACGAAGAAAAGCAAAAAGGGTTACACGCCGAAGCCTGCAACCCTTTGATTTTATTACTTAATTCTGGTGGGCCTCCCGTGAGTCGAACACGGCACCAACGGATTATGAGTCCGCTGCTCTAACCAAGCATGAGCTAGAGGCCCAGTGTACTGCTGCGCTGGGGCCGGTGTGGCTCTACCCTCTGACGCGAACGTTATAAAAACGAACACGGCAGGATAGAAGGAACACCGGCGCTAGTCAAGTCTTAGTTACCTTCCAGGAAGCTTTTCAGCTTGTCGGAACGGGATGGGTGGCGCAGCTTGCGCAGCGCCTTCGCTTCGATCTGGCGGATCCGCTCGCGCGTGACGTCGAACTGCTTACCGACTTCTTCCAACGTGTGGTCGGTCGACATCTCGATGCCGAAACGCATGCGCAATACCTTCGCTTCGCGCGGCGTCAGCGAATCCAGCACGTCTTTGACGACGCCGCGCATCGATGCGTGCAGCGCCGCGTCGGATGGCGCCAAGGTGTTGTTGTCCTCGATAAAGTCGCCCAGGTGGGAATCGTCGTCGTCGCCGATCGGCGTTTCCATCGAGATCGGTTCCTTCGCGATCTTCATGATCTTGCGAATCTTATCTTCCGGCATTTCCATCTTGATCGCCAGGGTCGCCGGGTCCGGCTCGGCGCCCGTTTCCTGCAGGATCTGGCGCGAGATCCTGTTCATCTTGTTGATCGTCTCGATCATGTGCACCGGGATGCGGATCGTCCGCGCCTGGTCGGCGATCGAACGGGTGATCGCCTGGCGGATCCACCACGTCGCATAGGTCGAGAATTTGTAGCCGCGACGGTATTCGAACTTGTCGACCGCTTTCATCAGGCCGATATTGCCTTCCTGGATCAGGTCGAGGAATTGCAGGCCGCGGTTGGTGTATTTCTTGGCGATCGAAATCACCAGCCGCAAGTTCGCTTCCGTCATTTCGCGCTTGGCCTTGCGCGCCTTCATTTCGCCGGCCGCCATCTGACGGTTGATGTTGCGCAAGTCCGGC
Source organism: Pseudomonadota bacterium (assembly GCA_040389645.1). Classification (GTDB taxonomy): domain Bacteria; phylum Pseudomonadota; class Gammaproteobacteria; order Burkholderiales; family Burkholderiaceae_D; genus Rugamonas. The sequence continues at coordinate 70,110 of JAZJZT010000035.1, forward strand.
AGCGGCAGCACGACGCGCATTTGCAGGTCGATCAGACGCTGCTGCAATTCCTTGATGGTTGGGATGTTGCGGCCCAGGATCGCGCTATACGCGTGCCCGGCGGCCACTTCGCCATCGACCCAGTCCAGGTTCGTTTCATTGCCGGGGAAAACCTTAATAAAATGCGCGCGCGGCATGCCGCACTTGTTGACGGCCACGTCGAGAATCTGCTTCTCGATATGGCGCACTTCGTCGACCTGGCCGCGCAGGGTGTCGCACAGCTTTTCGACGACCTTGGCGGTAAAACGGATGCCGAGCAGTTCGAATGAAATCGCTTCCTGCGCCTTGATGTACGACTTCGAGTTGTAGCCCTCTTTTTCGAAGGCGCGCCGCATCTTGTCGAACTGCTGCGAGATCATGTCGAATTTTTCCAGCGCGGCCAGTTTCATCTGTTCGAGCTGTTCGGCCGAGTAGCCTGCCGCGCCGGACGGGCTGGCTTCTTCCTCTTCCTCGGCTTCCTCTTCCTCTTCCTCTTCTTCCTCTTCGTCGTCCTCGGCGGGGACGGCGGCGACCGGCGCCGGCTCGCCATCGCTGTCGTCGACCAGGCCGTCGACGATTTCATCGATCTTGATTTCGTCGTTGCGGATGCGCTCGGCGGCGGCGATGATTTCGGCGATCGTCACCGGGCAGGCGGAAATGGCCTGGATCATGTCTTTTAAACCGTCTTCGATGCGCTTGGCGATCTCGATCTCGCCTTCGCGCGTCAGCAGTTCCACGGAACCCATTTCGCGCATGTACATGCGCACCGGGTCGGTGGTGCGGCCGAAGTCGGAATCGACCGTCGACAGCGCCGCTTCGGCAGCCGCTTCGGCTTCATCGTCGCTGGTGACGGTGGCGACATTGTCCGACAGCAGCAGCGTCTCGGCGTCCGGCGCGTGCTCGTAGACGGCGATGCCCATGTCGTTGAAGGTGCCGATGATGCCTTCGATCGCTTCCGGATCGACGATGTTTTCGGGCAAGTGATCGTTGATCTCGGCGTACGTCAGGAAACCGCGTTCCTTGCCGAACTTGATCAGGGTTTTCAGTTTCTGGCGGCGCCGCTCGAGCTCTTCCTCGGTGGCTTCCGTGTCGGACGAAAACGCATCCTTGAGCAAGGCTTTTTCTTTCGCCTTGCGGTCCTTGGCCTTGGCCTTGTCGACGGCTTTCAGCTCGGCGCGCTCGACCGCGTTCAGCGCCGCGACTTCGTCATTTTCCGGCTGAAATTCCTTAGGCTTGCGACCGCGGCGCCCCGGCACTTTGACCGACGGCAGCACATAGCCGGAGGTATCGATGGCGGCCAGCGTGGCAGCATCCGTCGTCTGGCTGACCACCGGCGGCGCGTTGGCGACGCGCGTTTCCGGCTTGTCGGACGACTTGGCGGCCTTGGCGGTCACTTTGCTCGGCGTTTCCGCCGTTTGGGATTCAGGTTTCTTTGTTGGCACAGGCGCTTTCGATTACACAACGACTTGCTTTACGGGTTAGGATAAAGTTCTTGCAACAATGTTACGATGCTGGACACCTTCAGGCCTGTTCTACACGCACCAGGCATTTCCGCCGACGACCTCAACCCTAGGTCGTGCCCGGCAGAAATTCTACTGTAGACAGCGCGTGGGGGCTAGAGCCAAGAATGGTTCAGGCAGATCACCTGCCTGAGCGGCAGGTTTTTATACCTGCCCAACCAACGTCGGCCCCGGCCGCCGACACTGTCCCGCTGCGCCGATCAAGAGCCTAACTTACTGAAAACAAACAACAATTCTGAACTGATAACCATGAGCAAACATATAATACTTGGCTTTTTATTATAGCACGCCACTTTGCAATTTCCAGAGCGGGCGCGGGCGCACACCCCCTGTACGCCCTCACCTTTACCTAGCGCGCCGACAACTCCGCTTCCCTCTCGCGCATCAATTGATCTTGCATGGATGTAATTTCGCGGTAGCGTACACCAATTTCATCGGACGACAAACCGGCGGCGAACAATTGTGCGAGTTCGGCCTTCAAGGCATCCATCTTGATCTGGCGCACCGCGCTGACCAGGTATTGCTGCACCGCGTCGACATCCGATTCCGGCTCGGCCGCAATCTCTGCGATGATCGCATCGTATTCCGTCCCCTGCTCCTTCAGATGCTGGGCCAACGCGGCGAAGCTGCCATGCGGCCCGAGCGCGCGCGCGGCCTCGATCAGTTGCGCCAGGCGCTCGGCCGGTTCGGAGCCGAAACTGGCGAACGCGGCCAGTCCCGCATCGTCGATCTGCAACGCCAGCGGCGGGTGCGCGACCAGGTGCCGCACGATCTGCAATTCCAGCCCGACCGGTTGCTGGCGGCTGCTGCGCGGCGGCGCCTTGCGCACGGTGGCGACCGGCTTGCTCAATTCGAACAAGGCCTCGATCTCGCCCGGGCTGCTTTGCGTCATCGTCGCCAGCCCGCGCACGATCTGCAAGCGCAAGGCCGACGGCGTCATCGCCTGCAACAGCGGTTTTGCATCGAACTGGGTGCGGGCGCGCCCTTCCGGTTCCGTCAAATCGTGTTCCGCCGAGACTTCGCGCAACAGGAATTGCGACAGCGGCATCGCTTCGTGCACCTGCTGCTCGAATCCGGCCGCGCCGTGTTCCCGGATATAACTGTCCGGATCGTGCTCGGTCGGCAAGAACAAAAACTTGATCGTCTTGTTGTCCGACACCTGCGGCAAACACGCTTCCAAGGCGCGCCGCGCGGCGCGGCGTCCCGCCTTGTCGCCATCGAAACTGAAGATGACGTTGTCCGTTTGCCGCAACAATTTCTGCACGTGCGACGTGGTGCAGGCGGTGCCCAGTGTCGCCACCGCCTGCGGAAAGCCCATCTGGGCCAACGCCACCACGTCCATGTATCCCTCCGTCACCAGCACGTAACCGGCATCGCGTATCGCCTGGCGCGCTTCGAACAAGCCATATAATTCGTGTCCCTTGGAAAATAGTGGCGTTTCCGGGGAATTCAAGTATTTGGGTTCGCCCTGTTCCATGATGCGTCCGCCGAAGGCGATCACCTGGCCCTTGGTATTGCGGATCGGGAACATCACGCGCTCGCGGAAACGGTCGTAGCGCTTGCGGTGGTTGCCCTCTTCGTCGACGCGGTCGATCACCAGGCCGGCCTCGACCAGCGCCGTCGCTTCGTAATCCGGGAACACGGTGCGCAGGTTGTCCCACCCGTTCGGCGCGAAGCCGAGGCCGAAGCGGGCGGCGACTTCGCCGGTTAAACCCCGGCTTTTCAGGTAGGCGATCGCGTCCGGCGCGCTGCGCAGCTGGGCGCGGTAATAATCGCAGGCGCGGCTCATCGCTTCGGACAAGGCCATGCTCTGCGCCTGCATCTGCGCGCGCTGGGCCGGCGGGATTTTATCGTCCTGCTCGGGCACGACCATGCCGACGTTTTGCGCCAGTTCCTTGACGGCGTCGACAAAACCCATGCCGGAATATTCGATCATGAAGCCGATCGAGGTACCGTGCGCGCCGCAGCCGAAGCAGTGATAGAACTGCTTGGTCGGACTGACGGTAAAGCTGGGCGATTTTTCGTTGTGGAAGGGGCACAGCCCCATGAAATTGGCGCCGCCCTTTTTGAGCTGCACGTAGCGCCCGACCACGTCGACGATATCGACGCGGTTCAGCAGATCGGAAATGAAGGATTGAGGTATCACGTGGCGTTCGATCTTGTTCTACATCAGGCTATACCGCCGCACGGAGCCGGCCTTGCGCCGGCTCAACGTGCGGACCATCGCGGCTGTTACGCCGGCGTCAGTGCCTTCTTGACCAGCGCCGAGACGACGGTCATGTCGGCGCGCCCGGCCAGTTTCGGCTTGACGATGGCCATGACTTTACCCATGTCTTGCGGGCCGGCGGCGCCGGAGGCGGCCACGGCGGCGCTCACTTCGGCCGCGATTTCATCGTCCGACAGGCCGGCCGGCATGTAGGCGATCAATACCGCCAGCTCCGCCTTTTCGATATCGGCCAGGTCGGCGCGACCGCCCGCTTCGAATTGCGTGATCGAATCCTTGCGCTGCTTGATCATCTTTTCGACGATGGCGACGGTTTGCGCATCGTTGACTTCGATGCGCTCGTCGACTTCCTTGCGCTTGATCTCGGCCAGCAACAAGCGGATCGTGGACAGCTTGCCCGCTTCCTTGGCGCGCATCGCCGCTTTCATGTCCTCGGTAACCTGTTCTCTCAAACCCATGGTGTTCTCACTCAAAAAAAATGGCGCAAAAATGCGAAAACCCGCCGCGGCGAACCGGAGCGGGCAAACGACTGGACAGGATAAAGCCCGCGGCGGCGACGCCGTACTGCCGGGCCATCCGAAATTACAGTCTTAGAATAATTTCTTAGGCAGTTGTTGGCTGCGGATGCGCTTGTAGTGACGCTTCACAGCAGCTGCCAGCTTGCGCTTGCGCTCAGCCGTTGGCTTTTCGTAGAACTCGCGAGCGCGCAGTTCGGTCAGCAGGCCGGTTTTTTCAATGGTGCGTTTGAAGCGACGCATTGCGACTTCGAACGGCTCGTTTTCTTTAAGGCGAATAGTGGTCATGTAAAAATTCAAACCGTTAGATTTTAGGAAGAAGGAGATATTAGCAGCTTTTGGCCAAATTTGGAAGAGCTTTGGACGCAAAACCGGCTCGACAGGCCAATTTCGCACGGAAACTGTCTGTTTTTGAGCAACCTTTTCGTCCCGCCAACATCTAACCCCGGGCGCTATTGCTTGCCGGGATCGCCATCATATCAGACAGACAGCCCGGCCGCCACACCGGATGCCCACGCCCACTGGAAATTGTAGCCTCCCAGCCACCCCGTGACATCGACGGCTTCACCGATGAAGTACAAACCGGGCACCTTGTTGGCCATCATCGTCTGCTGCGACAGCTCTTTCGTATCGACGCCGCCGCGCGTGACTTCGGCCTTGCGGTACCCTTCGGAACCGTTCGGCGTCACGCTCCACTGGTTGATCGCCTGGCCCAGCTTGCGCAATTGCGCATCGGGCAGGTCGGCCAATCTCGCATCGGCGGCCAGCGCGTGCGCCTGCAACAGTCCCTCGGCCAAGCGCGCCGGCAGCCATTGCGACAGCACGTTGCCGAGCTGCTTTTTCATCGTCGATTTACCGTCGATCAGGGTTTGCGCGACATCCATTTCCGGCAGCAGATTAATTAAAATCGGCGCTCCGGGTTTCCAGAAACTGGAAATCTGCAGGATCGCCGGGCCGGACAGGCCGCGGTGTGTGAACAGCAAATCCTCGCGGAAGCGCGCGCCGTCGGGGTTGCGCCCCTTTAAGGTGCCGGTCGACACGTCGACTTCGAGCGACATGCCGGACAGCGGCGCGAACGGCGCCCATGCTTCGGCATCGAAGGTCAGCGGCACCAGCGCCGGGCGCGGCTCGACCATGTTCAAGCCGAACTGCTGCGCGATGCGGTAGCCGAAATCGGTCGCGCCAATCTTCGGGATCGACAGGCCGCCGCTGGCGATGACGACACTGTCGGCTTCGATGTCGCCATTATCGGTGACGAGCAAAAAGCCGCCCCCGTCGCGCTGCGCGACGCTGTCGACCTTGCACGGCATCAGCCAGTGCACGCCGCCGACCGCGCATTCATCCTTGAGCATGTCGATGATCTGCTCGGCCGAGTCATCGCAAAACAGTTGCCCCTTGTGCTTCTCGTGATACGAGATGCGGTGGCGCTTGACCAGCGCCAAAAAATCCTGCGGCGTATAGCGCGACAGCGCGCTCTTGCAGAAATGCGGGTTCTCCGACAGAAAATTCTGCGGGCTGGTATTGATATTTGTAAAATTACAACGGCCGCCGCCGGAGATGCGGATCTTTTCGGCCAGCTTGGCCGCGTGGTCGATCAGCACCACGCGCCGGCCCCGCTTGGCCGCCTCGGCCGCGCACATCATTCCCGCCGCGCCCGCGCCGATCACTGCCACATCAAACTGTTTAGCCATAACAACTCCGGTTCCGCCCAAAACCCATCATTGTAAACGGCTGCGTGGGGTCAGGCCTGCGTTGTTGACTTCTTCCTCGACAATTGTTGGGAAAGAACGCAACAAGTCACGCCTGACCCCAGCAGGGTTACTGCATGGGGTCAGGCCTGCGTTATTGACTTCTTCTTCAACAATTGTTGGAGAAGAACGCAACAAGTCACGCCTGACCCCAGCGGGGTTAGCGGGAGCGCAGTGCGCGCGATACTTGCACGCACTGCGCGACCTGCTCGGCGATCGAGGCTGGCACCGGCAAGTCTCCGCGCAGCACGGCGCCGATCCAGGCGGCGGTCGCCGCTGCGCTTTTATCTTCGGGCAGCGTCGGCACTTCGTCGACGTCGAGCTGTTTTTCGACCAGCACGCTGCGCTGGCCCTGGTGAAACCAGTCGATGCGCTGGCCCTTGTTGGCGTTGGCGACCGTTTCTCCCTCGGTGCCGCGCATCAGGAAGGCGTCGCCGCGCGCGTGCGATGCGGCCGTGGTGAAATATTCGCCGAGCATTTCCAGGTATTCCGGGTGCGTGTACGACACCAGCCGCAGCGCCGGACCTGTAAACGGTTGCATGATCTTGACCAGCGTGTGCGTCGAATTGCGCACGCCGAGCACGCGCCGCAGCGACAGCATCCGCGCCAGCTTCGGCGCCAGCGCGTCGATGGTGATGAAGCCGACATGGCCGCCGGCCAGCATGGCCTCGGCCTCGGCATGGTCGCGCGCCGGGTGGATGCCGAGCGCCGCGAACACTTCGGCCGTGGCCACGCGCCCGGCATCGTGCTCGACGCCGTGCACCAGCACCGGCACGCCTTCGCGCGCCAGCAGCAGCGCCAGCAGCGCCGTCAGGTTGGCCAGCTTGCGCGCGCCGTTGTAGCTCGGGATCAGCACCGGCGCGAACTCTCCGGCCGGCGCGGCCAGCGCAATGAACGACGCTTCGGCCGCGTCCAGGAAACCGGCGATTTCATCGACCGATTCTCCCTTGATGCGCATGGCCAGCAGGATGCCGCCCAGCTCCAGGTCGGAGACGCGGCCGTCAAGGATGGCCTGGTACAGGTCGCGGGCGTCGTCGCGCGTCATGCTGCGCGCGCCCTTCTTGCCGCGGCCGATCTCCTTGATGAAGCGGGCCGCCGGGAATGGTTCGAGATGTGTAGTCATGCCCGACAGCTTACACGTCCCGGCCCCGGCTTGCCACCGGCAAGCCGCGCCAAGGCGTCATTTCAGCTACACTATCAGGCTCCCCCGATCCAACCTGTAGAGCAGAGGCACCGAATCATGATCTCTCCCGATATTGAAAACATCAACGTCACCAACTTCGCGCCGATGCCGTCGCCGGAAGCGCTGCACGCGAAACTGCCGCTGACCGACCGCGCGTCGAACGTCGTGATGCAGGGCCGCGCCGACCTGCGCAACATCATCGACCGCAAGGACAAGCGCCTGTTCGTCGTGGTCGGCCCGTGCTCGATCCACGACCCGGTCGCCGGCCTCGATTACGCGCGCCGCCTGCAAGCGTTGCAGGCCGAAGTGGCCGACACGATGCTGCTGGTGATGCGCGTTTACTTCGAAAAGCCGCGCACCACCACCGGCTGGAAGGGCTATATCAACGACCCGGACATGGATGACTCGTTCCGCGTCAACGTCGGCATGGAAAAGGCGCGCCAGTTCCTGCTCGACGTGTGCGAACTGGGCTTGCCGACCGCGACCGAGGCGCTCGACCCGATTTCTCCGCAATACCTGGGCGACCTGATCGCCTGGACCGCGATCGGCGCGCGCACCACGGAATCGCAGACGCACCGCGAAATGTCGTCCGGCCTGTCGACCCCGGTCGGCTTCAAGAACGGCACCGACGGCGACATCAGCATCGCCATCAACGCCATCCTGTCGTCGGCCCATCCGCACTCCTTCCTGGGAATTAACATGCAGGGCAACGTGTCCATCGTGCGCACCCGCGGCAACGCCTACGGCCACGTGGTGCTGCGCGGCGGCGACGGCCGCCCGAACTACGACTCGGTGTCGATCGCCATTGCCGAACAGGCCCTGGCCAAGGCCAAGCTGCCGGCCAACCTGGTGGTAGACTGCTCGCACGCCAACAGCTACAAGAAGCCGGAACTGCAGCCGCTGGTGATGGCCGACGTGGTCAACCAGATCGTGCACGGCAACCGTTCGCTGGTGGGCGTGATGATCGAATCGAACATCGTGGCCGGCAACCAGAAGATCCCGACCGACCTGAGCGAGCTGAAATACGGCTGCTCCGTGACCGACGCCTGCATCGACTGGGACACCACCGAGCAGATGCTGCGCGACGCGGCCGCCCTGCTGCGCAACCGTCCGTAAGCCGTACCGCACCACGGCAGGAGACCCGGGCCGCAAGGCCCCGGGCGCCTGCCGGCGGCCCCGCGCCGCAGCCCCCGGCGGGCGCTTTCCTTTACAATGGCGGATTACTCCTTCAAATCCGCACTCTTCATGATCGTTCTCGGCGTCGAATCCTCCTGTGACGAAACCGGCCTTGCGTTGTACGATACGCAACGCGGCCTGCTGTCCCATGCCCTCTATTCCCAAGTGGCCATGCACGAGGAGTACGGCGGCGTGGTGCCGGAACTGGCCTCGCGCGACCATATCCGGCGCGCCATTCCGCTGCTGCAGCAGACGCTGGACGGCGCCGCCATCGCCATGTCCGAGATCGACGCCATCGCCTACACCCAGGGCCCCGGCCTGGCCGGCGCGCTGCTGGTGGGTTCCTCCATCGCCTGCAGCCTGGGCCTGGCGCTGGACAAGCCGGTGCTGGGCGTGCACCACCTGGAAGGCCATTTGCTGTCGCCGCTGCTGGCGTCCGAGCCGCCCCAGTTCCCGTTCGTGGCGCTGCTGGTATCGGGCGGCCACACCCAGCTGATGCGGGTGGACGGCGTGGGCCAGTACACGCTGTTGGGCGAGACGCTGGACGACGCGGCCGGCGAAGCGTTCGACAAGTCGGCCAAGCTGCTGGGCCTCGGTTATCCGGGCGGCCCCGCCATTTCGCGCCTGGCCGAATTCGGCGATCCGGAAGCATACAAGCTGCCCCGTCCCATGCTGCACACCAAGGACTTCAACTTCAGCTTCTCGGGCCTGAAGACGGCCGTGCTGACGGTGGTGAAGAAGCAGGAAAACAATATCGCCAACATCTGCGAGCAGGACAAGGCCAACATCGCGCGCGGCTTCGTGGACGCCATCGTCGACGTGCTGACGGCCAAGTGCATGTCGGCCCTCAAGCACACGGGCCTCAAGCGGCTGGTGATCGCCGGCGGCGTGGGCGCCAACGCCCAGCTGCGCGCCTCACTCAACGCGGCCGCCGCAAAAAAGCGCTTCAAGGTCTACTACCCCGAGCTGGAGTTCTGCACAGACAACGGCGCCATGATCGCCTTCGCCGGCGCCATGCGCCTGCAGATCAACCCGCAGGCGGCCCAGCGCGACTACTCGTTCAACGTGCGCCCGCGCTGGCCGCTGGACGAACTCAAGGTCATCTGAGCCCGCCCTTCCCGATTCAGGCCGCGCGCCGCGCCTGGCGGTGGTACAGGAACTCCAGCACGCTGGCCCGGTAGTCCATGTACAGCGGGTCCTGCGCCAGCGCCAGCCGCTCGCGCGGGCGCGCCAGGCGCACCTGCAGGATCTGGCCGATGGTGGCGGCCGGGCCGTTGCTCATCATGACGATGCGGTCCGACAGCAGCACCGCCTCGTCCACGTCGTGCGTCACCATCACCACCGTCGATTGCGTCTCCGCCACGATGCGCAGCAGCTCGTCCTGCAGGTGGGCGCGGGTGAGCGCGTCGAGCGCGCCGAACGGTTCGTCCAGCAGCAGCACCTTGGGCTCCATCGACAGCGCCCGCGCGATGCCGACCCGCTGCTTCATGCCGCCCGAAATCTCGTGCGGCCGCTTGGTCGAGGCGGCGCTCAGGCCCACCATGGCCAGCGCGGCCTGCGTGCGTTCGCGCAGCCTGGCCTTGCCCTCCTGGCCGCCGAACACGCGCTCCACGGCCAGGTACACGTTCTCGTTGCAAGTCAGCCACGGCAGCAGCGAGTGGTTCTGGAACACCACGCCGCGCTCCGGCGACGGCCCGGCGATCTCGCGCCCGCCGTACAGCAGCACGCCGCCCGTGGCGCGGGTCAGGCCCGCGATCAGGTTGAGCAGGGTGGACTTGCCGCAGCCTGAGTGCCCGATCAGCGTGATGAACTCGCCCTTCTCCACCGTCAGGCTGACGTCGGCCAGGGCGTGGAAGCTACCCTTCTTCGTGTCGAACACCATCTCGGCGTGGCTGATGTCGATGATTTTTGCGGTGCCCATGTCAGCTCTCCACTTCTTCGTAGGTAAACGATTTGGCCAGCGTCACCAGCAGCCATTCCAGCGCCAGGCCCACCACGCCGATCACGCCGATGGCGATCAGGATGTGCGGCACGTTCAGGTTGTTCCACTCGTCCCACACCCAGAAGCCGATGCCCACGCCGCCCGTCAGCATCTCGGCCGCCACGATCACCAGCCACGCCGTGCCGATGGCCAGCCGCACGCCCGTCAGCATGTGCGGCAGCACGGCCGGCAGCAGGATACGGGTCAGTATCTTCCATTCGGACAGGTTGAGCACGCGCGCCACGTTCAGGTAGTCCTGCGGCACGCGCTGCACGCCGGCCGCCGTGTTGATGATCATGGGCCAGATCGAGCAGATGAAGATGGACCAGATGGCTGCCGGATCGGCGGCCTTGAACACCAGCAGGCCGATCGGCAGCCAGGCCAGCGGCGAGACGGGTTTGAGCAGGCTGACGATGGGATTGCACATCCCCGCCAGGAACTTGAAGCGTCCCACCAGGAAGCCGAGCGGAATGCCGACGGCCGCCGCCAGCCCGAAGCCGATGCCCACCCGCTTGAGCGAGGCCAGGATGTTCCAGCCTATGCCCTGGTCGTTCGGCCCCTTGCGGTAAAAGGGATCGGCGAACAGGCGCAGCGCTTCGTCCCAGGTGGCCAGCGGCGTGGGGAAGCTGCTGTTACGGCTGGCCAGGATCTGCCACGCCAGCACCAGCAGGGCCAGTCCGATCAGCGGCGGCAGAACGGTCATCACGAACGGCGCCAGGCGCGACCTGCCGCCGCGCAGCTTGACGCCCTGCGCCGCGATGCGTTCGCTGCGGCGGCGCCGCTCCGCTTCCGGTACCGGTGACGCGGCCGCCGAGGGGGCCGATGACGGGGGCGCCGGCGACGATGCCGCTTCCGCTACCGGCGCTGGAATGGATGGCGCCGCGGCCGCAGCCGGCGCCGGAACTGGCGTCGGAACTGGCGTCGCCGCCGGTCCCGGCAGCGCGCCCCGATTCAGTTGATTCAACACTGCGCTCATGCTGCCTCCTTATGCCTTGATCTTGAACGAGTCCGCGTACGCCTTGGGGTTCTTGCCATCCCACACCGTGCCGTCCAACAGCTTGGCGCTGCGCAGCGGCGACTTGGGCAGGCTGACCTTGGCCATGGCGGCGGCATCCTTGTAGACGTCGATGCGGCTGACCTGGTTGGCCACGGCCAGGTAATCGGGCTCGCCCTTGAGCAGGCCCCAGCGCTTCTGCTGCGTGAGGAACCACATGCCGTCCGACAGGTAGGGGAAGTTCACGCTGCCGTCGTTGAAGAACTTCATGTAGTTCGGATCGTCCCAGGTCTTGCCCAGGCC